>NZ_CP009454.1:1442535-2885071 GCF_000759475.1 Pantoea rwandensis | reverse complement strand
TCTGATCAAACCCGGCTGGGAGGCGAAAAACGCCGATCTTCACATCCGATCGCTCAACATCAAAACGCCTGGCCCGCAACAGCTGATCATGAATCTGTCGGGAGGCAATCAGCAGAAGGCGATTTTGGGTCGTTGGTTGTCCGAAGAGATGAATGTGATTCTGCTGGATGAACCGACGCGCGGTATTGATGTCGGTGCCAAGCATGAAATCTATAACCTGATTTACCAACTGGCGAATAAAGGGATCGCGGTGCTGTTTGCTTCCAGCGATCTGCCCGAAGTGATGGGCCTGGCTGACCGTATCGTGGTGATGCGTGAAGGTGAGATTGCCGGAGAACTGCCACACGACGCGGCCACGGAGCAGCTGACGCTGAGCCTGGCGATGCCGAAAACCCCTCAAGCGGCCGCCGTGGCCTGATGTAAAGGAGAGCAACAATGGCTTCATCTACCACTTCCAACACACCACCGGTGCAGCGTAACGGCCTGCAGCTGGGGCGTATCTGGGATAATTTCGGCATGCTGGTGGTTTTCGCGCTGCTGTTTATCGTTTGCGCCATCTTCGTACCCAATTTTGGCACGTTCATTAATATGAAAGGGCTGGGACTGGCCATGTTGATGTCCGGCATGGTGGCCTGCGGCATGCTGTTCTGCCTCGCTTCTGGCGATTTTGACCTCTCGGTGGCCTCGGTGATTGCCTGCGCCGGTGTGGTGACCGCGGTGGTGATCAACATGACGGAGAGTCTGTGGTTGGGCGTCGCGGCCGGTTTGGTGCTCGGTATGGCCACCGGATTTATTAATGGCTTTGTGATTGCCCGGCTAAAGATCAATGCGCTGATCACCACGCTGGCAACCATGCAGATTGTGCGTGGTCTCGCGTATATCTTCTCTGACGGTAAAGCGGTCGGCATTGAGGATGAACGCTTCTTCACCCTCGGCTATGCCAACTGGCTCGGCTTGCCAGCGCCCATCTGGCTCACCATCGCCACCATGATTGTTTTCGGTTTTGTGCTGAACAAAACCACCTTTGGCCGCAATACGCTGGCGATTGGCGGTAATGAAGAAGCCGCACGTCTGGCCGGGGTGCCGGTGGTGCGCACTCGCATCATCATCTTCATTCTCTCGGGACTGGTCTCGGCGGCGGCGGGGATTATTTTGGCCTCGCGTATGACCAGTGGTCAGCCGATGACCTCGCTCGGGTATGAACTGATTGTGATTTCAGCCTGTGTGCTGGGCGGCGTTTCGCTGAAAGGCGGCATCGGTAAGATTTCTTATGTGGTGGCGGGCGTACTGATTCTGGGTACGGTTGAGAATGCGATGAATTTATTGAATATCTCGCCGTTCTCACAGTATGTGGTGCGCGGTTTGATACTGTTAGCGGCGGTGATTTTTGACCGCTACAAACAGAAAAACAAAGCGGCCTGATCCCAGCCGTGAAAAATGATGCAGGGCGGCCATCCGGTCGCCCATCTGGCGCGATCCACTGCGCATTTACAGGTTACCGTGAGGGCACTATGTACCATCGTGAACCCCCCAGTGAGCAGCAGAATCCACTGCTACCCGGCTATCCGTTTAATGCCTGGCTGGTGGCGGGCTTAACGCCAATCAATGCCAACGATCAGCTGGACTTCTTTATTGACCGGCCGCTCGGCATGAAAGGTTACATCCTCAATCTGACCATCAAAGGTCAGGGTCGTATTTTTGATGGTGAGTCGGCGTTTGACTGCGAGCCCGGCGATTTGCTGCTGTTTCAGCCGAAAACTCCGCACTATTACGGCCGTTCCCCTGACAGCCCCTGCTGGTTCCATCGTTGGGTCTATTTCCGTCCGCGTGCCTACTGGACGGATTGGTTGCAGTGGCAGGATGAGAGCCAGGGCGTGGGGCGGCTACGTTTGCCAGAAGCGCAACGTGCCGAGTTTGACCGCCTGTTTGCCAGCATTGAGCAGACCCACAATTCGGGTCGTCGCTTTGCCGAAGAACTGGCAATGAATCTGCTGGAGCGCTTGTTGTTGCGCGCGGTGGAGGAAGATCCGCGCAGCCATCAGCAAATTCGCGATCCGCGCGTGATTGAGGCCTGTCAATACGTCACCAACCATCTGGCCAGTGAGGTGAAAATCGAGGAAGTGGCGCGCCATGTGTGTCTTTCCCCGTCACGGCTGGCGCATCTGTTTCGCGAGCAGATGGGGATTAATCTGCTGCGCTGGCGCGAAGATCAGCGGGTCATCCGCGCCAAACTGTTGCTGCAAACCACGCAGGAGCCGATTGCCTCGGTCGGGCGCGAAGTGGGTTATGACGATCAGCTCTATTTCTCTCGCGTCTTCCGTAAACGGGTGGGCGTCAGCCCCAGTGATTTCCGCCGCCGCAGTCAGGATGCGCACGATGCCTTAGTGGCTCAGGAGAGCTGGCAACCGGCACGGAGTGCGATCTCCTGAGTTTTCAGCTGATTCCGCCTTGTTGTTACTGGCTGATTCGTCTTAAATCAGTCTGGTAACGAACAAGAGGAATGAGAATGAGCGATAAATTACGTGTCGGCCTGATTGGCTACGGTTTTGCCAGCAAAACCTTTCATGCTCCTTTGATCGTCGGCACGCCAGGCGTTGAATTGGCAGCCGTCTCCAGCAGCGACGCCAGCAAGGTGCATGCCGACTGGCCCTCGGTGCAAGTGGTTTCCGATCCACAAGCCCTGCTGGATGACCCGACACTGCAACTGATTGTCATACCGACACCAAATGATACTCACTTCCCGTTAGCCAAAGCGGCACTGAATGCCGGTAAACATGTGGTGGTGGATAAGCCCTTTACCGTGACACTGTCACAAGCGCGTGAGCTGGATGCACTGGCCAAAGCCAAAGGGCTGCTGCTCTCCGTATTCCACAACCGCCGCTGGGACAGTGATTTTCTGACGTTGAAAACCTTGCTAGCTGATGGCGCCTTAGGTGATGTGCGCTATCTCGAATCGCATTTTGACCGTTTCCGCCCCGAAGTTCGTCAGCGCTGGCGCGAAATGAAAGGCCCGGGCAGCGGTATCTGGTTTGATCTTGGCCCTCATGTGCTGGACCAGGCGCTGCAATTGTTTGGCCCGCCGGTGGCGATCACTGTGGATATGGCTGAACTGCGTCCTGGCGCGCAAACCACCGATTATTTCCATGCGGTGCTGACTTATCCCACTCGTCGGGTCGTGTTACACGCCAGCATGCTGGTGGCGGCAGAATCTGCACGTTTTGTGGTGCACGGCACGCGGGGCAGCTACGTCAAATATGGTCTGGATCCGCAGGAAGATCGCCTGAAAGCAGGTGAACGTCCTCCGCAGGAAGACTGGGGCTATGATATGCGCAATGGCACTCTGACGCTGGCAGAAGGTGACGTGATGGTGGAGAAAGAACTGCTGACTCTACCGGGTAACTATCCGGCGTACTACGCGGCGATTCGTGATGCGATTGCGGGCACCGGAGATAACCCAGTCCATGCTGAAGAGGCGATTCAGGTGATGGAGTTGATTGAACTCGGCTTACAGTCCGCTGAGAAGCGCCAGACGATGTCGCTGAAGTGACGGAGTAAAGCATACGCCAGGGTGGTGTCACTCAAAAAGGGCCTCACCCTAACGTGCGATGTGATTTAAAGGTGCGCAGCGAAGCGCACCTTTTTACTTTTGACGTGATTACCCCGCCACGCGCTGACGCAGGGCAGCTTTCTCTGCCTCACTGAGGAAGGCAATGGTCACACCATTTTCCTGCGCCTGACGCATCTCTTCAGCGGTTAATCCTGCCTGCGGCGCAGCGTGCTCATATTCATGCGCCAGCTCAATACCCTGAACCGCCGGATCATCGGTATTAATGGTGGCGAGAATACCGTGTTGCAGGAAGGCTTTCAGCGGATGAGTGGCCAGTGAAGCTACTGTGCTGGTCTGAATGTTGGAGGTCAGGCAGGATTCAATACCAATGCGCTGCTCTGCCAGGAAATCCATCAATGCGCGATCTTCAATCGCTTTTACGCCATGGCCAATACGCTCAGCGCCGAGTTCGCGAATCGCCTGCCAGATGCTTTCCGGACCAGCGGCTTCACCGGCGTGCACGGTAATACGGAAGCCGGCATCGCGCGCGCGATTGAAGTGGCTGAGGAATTCACTGCCCGGGAAGCCGAGCTCATCACCGGCCAGATCGACGGCGGTAATGCCATCACGGTGTGCCAGCAAACCTTCCAGTTCGCGCAGGCAGGCTTCGTCACCGAAGGTGCGACTCATAATGCCGATCAGGTTCACATCCACGCCGTACTGTTTTACGCCCGCGCGTACACCATCAATCACGGCTTCCACCACACCAGCGATCGGCAGGTTGTGCGTCATCGCCATATAGCCCGGTGAGAAACGCAGTTCTGCGTAGTGAATCCCAGCACGTGCGGCATCTTCCACGTTTTCCAGCGCGATACGGCGGCAGGCATCCAAATCGCCCAACACCTTGACGCCCCAGTCCAGTTTCTGCAGGAAGCTCACCAGATCGGGTTCATTGGCTGTGACTTGCACATGCGGACGCAGTTCGTCGAGCGAGTTAGCAGGCAGCGTGAGGTTAAACTGGCGACCTAAATCAAGGATGGTTTGTGCGCGGATGTTGCCATCAAGGTGGCGGTGAATGTCGGTCAGGGGGAGTTTCAGGTCAATCATGTCGCACTCGCTAAAGTTTCATAAAGTGCAGAGCATTATAAAAACATCTTGCGCAACAGCGCCAGTGATTTGCGCAAGCTGTGAAATGGATGCTGAATTAATCAGCATCCGAACGCCTTTAACACGATTTTAAAGCCGCAATCAGACGATCCAGTCCGTCATCGAGTTTACTGCACGGACAACCGGCATTGAGCCGCAGATATCCCCGACTGGCTTCACCGTAGGTTGAACCCGGCATGATCGCGACTTTGTACTGATGAATCAGCCGATGTTGTAATGTCTGTTCATCAATGCCCAACGGTGTGAGATCAATCCATGCCAGATAGGTAGCGGCAGGGGGCTGCCAGTTAAGCGCAGGAAAATCCGCATTCAATCGTTGCGCAATGTGCTGCATATTCGCCTGTAGATAATCGCGCAGTGCATCCAACCAGGCTTCACCTTCACGATACGCGGCAATGGTGGCAGCCACAGCCATCACCGCCGGTGACGATAAGCCATCCTGCTGTTTCAGTGCGTGGAACCAGGCCTGACGATCGGTTTCATGCGGAATGATGCCCCAGGCGCCGGTCAGTGCCGGGATGTTGAAACTCTTCGATGCCGACGTGAATAACGCCCAGGGAGATTGCGCTACCTGGCTCCATGGGATGTGGTCTGCATCGCTCAACACCATATCCATATGGATCTCATCGCTGATCACCTTCACATCGTAACGCGCACAGAGCGCGGCCATTTGCTGTAACTCCTCACGCTGCCACACTTTGCCGGTAGGATTGTGCGGGCTGCACAGCAGCATCACTTTGCAATCGGGTCGCGCCAGTAATTGTTCCAGCCGTGCCATATCACACTGCCAGTCATTACCCTGACGCTGTAGCGGCAGTTCCAGCACGCGGCGCTGATTACCGTTGATAGTGTTATAGAACGCATCGTAGGCGGGCGTATGAATCAGCACTTCATTGCCGGGTTTTGTCCAGTGGCGCATCATTTGCGCCATCATGTAGATCACTGACGGTCCATAAACCAGTGATTGCGCCTCAATGTCGGTGGCAAAACGGCTGCGCATCCAGTGCTGAATCGCCGAGGTGAAATCATTGTGCTGCCAGCGGCTGTAGCCCAATACGCCATGGTTCAAGCGCTGTTGCAACGCCTCAATGATGCAGGGTGCCGTCGCGAAATCCATATCGGAGATGGTGAAGGGCAATAAGCCCTCCACACCGAAGCGATCCGCTACAAAATCCCACTGCGTGCACCAGCTACCGTGACGATCCACGACAGGGTCGAAATCAAACCTCTGCATCATGACGCCGTCGCACTCATCAGATGTGCCATTTCATCTTTCACAGACTGCACTTGTGGACCGATGACCACTTGCAGGCTGGTTTGATTAAGGTGCACCACACCAATTGCACCGTTGGCTTTTAATGCGGCATCGTCCACCTTACTCATGTCAGCAATGGTGAGGCGCAGACGCGTCAGGCAGTTATCCAGCGAAGTGATGTTGTCCACGCCGCCCAACGCCGTCAGAATCGCCGGGGTGTTGTAACCTGATTTCCCCACGCCCGCGCGGCTGACCTGCTGCTCCACGCTGCTGGTTTCTGCTTCGCGACCCGGAGTCTTGATGTTGAAGCGGGTAATAGCAAACCGGAAGATCGCGTAGTAACCCACGAACCACACCGCCGCAATCACCGGCACCCAATACCATTTGGTGGAGAGGCCGTGCAGCACGCCGAACACGAAGAAGTCGATAACGTTGCCGTCGGTGTTACCAATAGTCACGCCGAGTATCGCCATCACGGTGAAGCCCAGACCCGTCAACAGGGCGTGGATCAAATACAGCACCGGTGCCACGAACAGGAACAGGAATTCGATCGGTTCAGTGGTGCCGCCGACGACGCAAGCCACCACACCAGAAATCAGCAGCCCTTTAATTTTGTGACGATTTTCGGGACGGGCACAGTGATAAATCGCCAGTGCCGCACCCGGTAAACCACCAAGGAAGGCCGGCATTTTGCCTTGCGACAGGAAACGCGTGGCGCTTTCCGCAAAGCCGTGAGTATCCGGGCAAGCCAACTGCGCCTGGAAGATGGTCAGGGCACCGCTGACGCTTTTGCCGCAGACGTCGAGCGTACCGCCCGCATCGGTGAAGCGAATAATTGCCACCAGAATATGCTGCAGACCAAACGGCAGCAGCAGGCGTTCGCCGGTGCCGAAGATCATCGGGCCAAATTCACCGGCACTGTTGATCATCCAGCCGAGACCGGTGATGGCGCGCGCAAAGAAGGGCCAAATCAGCGGAACCACTAGGCCGAGCAAACCCATCACCACGGTGGTGACAATCGGCACAAAGCGCGTGCCACCGAAGAAGGCGAGTGCATCCGGCAGGCGAATGTTGTGGAAGCGTTCATGCAGCCAGAACACCACCACACCAACGATCACCGCGCCCAGGATACCGGTATCAATGGATTGGATGCCAAGGATATTTTGAACGTTGTTGGCTTTCAGCACCGCCGCGTCGGTGGTGGGAAGAATGCCATTGATATTGAGCCAGAAGTTGACGCTCAGGTTCAGAACTGCATAGCCGACGAATCCGGCAAAGGCAGCGACGCCTTTGTTCTCCCGCGCCATGCCCAGTGGAATCGCAATGGCGAACATCACTGGCAGATAGCTGAAGGCAAATGAACCCAGCTTCGCCATCCAGATAAACAGATATTGCAGGAAGGGCTGATCGAGCATCGGGATCAGCGTCAAGACATCGTGACTGCTGAGCGAGCTGCCTATCCCAAGCAAAATGCCGCAAAAAGACAGCAGGGCGACGGGCAACATAAAGGTTTTACCCAGACTCTGGAAAAATTCCCAAAGTGACATTTTGGGTCGGCTGGCGGACATGGTCTCTCCTGGTTAAAAAGCGACAAGTTTTCATAAAGGTAAAGAATGATAAAACGTTTTACCAAGCAATTTTGTGGCTATAGTCACAAAGCGTGACTAATCCC
This sequence comes from Pantoea rwandensis, assembly GCF_000759475.1. Lineage (NCBI taxonomy): Bacteria > Pseudomonadati > Pseudomonadota > Gammaproteobacteria > Enterobacterales > Erwiniaceae > Pantoea > Pantoea rwandensis. The sequence continues at coordinate 2,877,430 of NZ_CP009454.1, read as the reverse complement.
AGGCTTTATTTTTGCGTCAATCAGTGTAACGTTTTACCTCTATGTTTCTTCATTAGTTGTTGGAAACGGAACCGGATGTCTCAGCCTAAAACCACTATTCACGATGTCGCACAGGCGGCTGGCGTATCGGTATCGACAGTCTCTTTGGTGCTGTCCGGCAAAGGTCGTATCTCTTCCGCCACGGCCGAACGCGTTAATCAGGCGATTGAGCAGCTGGGATACGTGCGCAACCGCTCAGCCTCCATCCTGCGTGGTGGCGAGAGTGGTGTCATAGGTTTGATTGTGCGCGATCTCAGCCAGCCCTTTTACGCGGCGATGACCGCAGGCTTGAGCGAAGTGCTGGAACAGCAGGGCAAAGTCCTGGTGCTGACGCAAAGTGGCCAGCACGGGCAAAATCTGCAGCGCTGTTTCGATTCATTGGTGGCGCAAGGGGCCGATGGCATCGTGTTGGGCGGCGCCGTGGCGCAGGCGGAAATGCTGGTGGCGCAGGCACACGAACAGCAAATTGCCTTGATCTGCGCCGCGCGGGCCAGCAGCCTCGACAAAGTCGATTCCTTGCGTCCAGACAACAGCCAGGCCGCACGCATCGCGACGGAGTATCTGATCCGTCAGGGGCATCAGCGTATTGCGTGGGTAGGTGGATTGGGGTCTTCACTGACGCGTGCTGAAAGAATTGGCGGTTATTGCGCCACGTTGCTGCAATACGGTTTACCGTTCCGCCCGGACTGGATCATTGAGTGTGATGACCGGCAACAGAGCGTATCGGCATTGACGCAAGACTTACTGCATCATCACCCACGCATCACCGCTATCATTGCCCATAACGCCAGTACCACGCTCGGCTGCTATTTTGGTGCGATCCACAGCGGACGCTCGCTGGGCGAAGATGCGGTGGACAGCTACTTCACGCAAAAGCTGGCGCTGGTCGGCTTTAATGACGATCCGCAACGCGAATCGTATGACTCCTCGCTGACGTTTGTCAGTAGTGAAGCGCGTGATGTGGGAAGGCGAGCCGCAGAGCGTATTTTGCAGCGTCTGGCACAGCCGGAAGCTGAAGTACAAACCTTGATTGTGCCGCCACTGTTGGTGCGAGGGGGAGAGTAGAAGAAGCGTGATGGGAAAGGGCGCATTCAGGTGCAGCCAGAAAGCAGCGCCGGTTCGGCGCTGCATCCTCTGATTACTCAGGCATCCCTTCGCTGGTCTGCGCACCCAGCATATAGCGAGACAAGAACTGTTCCAGTGACATCTTGTCGCCATTCATCGTCACCTGGCCGTTGCCGTACTGCAGGCTGGTGGTGATGTTGTCATCCTGTTGCTGCGTCAGACGGAACATCTGGCCCATTGCCGCCAGACCTTTCACCTGCTGGTCCGCCATCTTTTGCGCATCGTCGCTCTGATAACCTTCGGCCAGGCCGACATGACGCATCGTTTCGGTGGCCATTGGCATATTGATGTTCAGTTTGCCATCCAGCGTTTTCAGTACGCGATCCACTGCCGCGCCCAACGTCTGCGCTTCACCGGTGACGGTGGCGGGATCGTTAAAGCCGATGCTGAGGTTAAAGGTACTTTCCCCTTTATCGTTTTTCCAGCTCAGCGGCGCGATGCTGACGGTAGGTGAACCCTTCAGCAGCGTCGGCAGGTTATTCTTCAGGATGGTCTGCACGCTAGCCTGATAGCGGACGGGGTTCTCGACTAAACCTGGCTGGTTCAGCAGTGCCTGCATCTGCGCGTTGTAGCTATCCGAGAAGGTTTTCACCGCTTGCGCATCAAACTGTGCAAACTTCATCGCCAGCTTAGCTTCGCCGAACGGCTGCTTCTGCAAGCTAATATTGCCGACGTTCATATTCAGATCGCCGCCGATTTTGCCATCTTTATTATCGAAGGAAGATTGGGTGTCCAGCTTCTGCAATGACAAACCTTCCTGGCCGTTAATGCTGGCGTCGAGTTTATCCAGGCTGATGGACTGATCGCCGACGCGCACGCCTTCCGGGCTGAGATGGGTATCACCCTTCAGCTTCAGGCCGTTAAGGGTAAACAGCACCGGCTGCTCAACCTGGTTTTTGCTGGTGACGGCAATGCTGGAAAAGTCACCGTTCAGGCTGACTTTATCGCCTTTACTGTCTGCGCTGATCTCCAGGGTTCCGCCGTTGGTGGCAAGACGGTCGCCAGTCTGCGCGTTGTTATAATCCACCGCCAGCAGATCCAGTGCGGTGTCGGTCGCACCACTGTAGCCCACACGCGTATCAGCGGTCACCAACGATTTGCCGTTGGTAAGCTCAAACAGTTTCTTCACCGCATCGGTGTTTTCCAGCTCGGTATGCACCGAAGCCATGCTCGGAATCAGGCTGCCGCGTTTCAGCTGCGCAAAGGGGAAGGGACCATGGTCGATGGTTTCGTTCAGCACGATGCTTTGACCCGGCTTCAGCAGCGGGTTGTCTTCAGTCTGTGAACTGGCCTGAATCACCAGTTTGGTTTTGCTGCTGAAGATGCCGCGCTGGTAATCCTGATAGCTGAGCGTCAGGCGAGCGTTCGGTGCATAGGCATTAAGCTGCGTGTTGGCATTCTGCAACATCTGATCCATATGGCTTTCCAGCTGCTTGCCGGTAAACCAGGCCGCGCCTGTCCAGATCACGCCGAGCGCCACAATCACACCTACGGCAACCTTGGTCTTTTTCATCGCTGAGTCGTCCTTATCCTTGGGTCCGCACGCCGCTACATGGGGTGCGACGGTGAAGAAAAACGCCCGCAGGCGTTTTAAAGTAATAGTTTGAAAGAATAGCAGTTAATGCTGGCATCGTCAGCCGGATCAACTGAGCGCGTTGTAGACCCGCGCCAGGCGTCCTGTGCCTGCGGCATTAACCGGGGATTCATTGGCAGCAACGAAGCATGATTCACCGGGCTTCAACAGCAGTTGCTCACCTGACTTCTCAATCACCGCCTGACCTTCGATACAAAATAGCAGCGCCGCACTCTGTTGCGCTAACGGCTGTGGTGTGGCGGAGAGGGCGTGGATGGCAAAGGCAAAATCGTCCACCGGAATCGGGAAGTCCAGCGTGTCTCCCACTTGCTGAGGCTGCGTCAACAAGGTGGCAGCGGGTTTCGCTTCAAACTTCAGGTTCGCCATCAACTCAGGGATATCGATGAATTTTGGTGTCAGTCCCGCACGCAGTACGTTATCGGAATTCGCCATCACTTCCAGTGCCACGCCTTTCAAATAAGCGTGCGGCGTTTCGGCAAACAGGAACATGGCTTCGCCGGGCTGCAGAGTGATGACATTTAACAACAGCGGTGAGAACAAACCGGTATCGTCCGGATAATCGGCCGCAATGCTCTTTATGGTCTGCCAGGGTTCGCCACCGCGTGAGTTGAGCGCCGATTTCAGTACCGCTAACGCCAGTGATTTAGGTTCATCATTTAGCGATAGCAGTGTGGAGAACAATTTGGCGAGGCTGACTTCATCAGGTTTTTCAAGGAAGTGAGCGATTTGCGGGTGGGCACCCGCCACGGGTTCCAGCAGTGAGACAATCTCGTGCATTTCGCGAAAGCCGTTCATCGCCTGGAAAGGGGTCAGGGCATACACCAGTTCCGGCTTATGATTCGCATCTTTGTAGTTGCGTTCAGCGGCGCCAATCGGAATACCGGCAGCATTCTCGCGCGCAAAACCCTCTTCAGCAGCGGCTTTGCTCGGGTGAACCTGAATCGATAAGGCCTGATCGGCACACAGCACCTTAAACAAAAACGGCAACTCACCAAAACGCGCTGCGACTGCCGCGCCTAAGGCTGCGGTCTGGTCATCATTGATCACATCGCGCAGGGAACGCGTTTCACCCTTGAACTCAACGGTTGACGGACTTTTAGGGTGGGCACCCATCCACAGTTCCGCCATCGGTAATCCTTGCGGGTTCTCAATGCCGTAAAGTTCGGTCAGCGCAGTTTTGCTGCCCCAAGCGTAATTTTGCAGCGAATTGTTCATTTTTTGCATCGTTTAACCTTAATAACCGTAAGTAAATAGGCTTATTAAAGCAGAAAGTGCCATACAAAATACATCAACAAGTGCAATAAACGCGATGGGCTCGCATAATGTTAATTTCTTGTGTGTGACAATCTTGCTCGCTCAACGGCGTCGCGGGAAGACGACCTGGGCGGAAACCTCAAATCTGAGCTAAGGAGACGTAGTCATGGCAGCGAATCGCATTGAAAAAGATTCAATGGGACCGATCGAAGTACCGGCAGATAAGTTGTGGGGGGCACAAACCCAGCGTTCGCTGGAGCATTTCCGTATCTCAACCGAGAAGATGCCCGTCGCATTAGTGCATGCGTTGGCATTGACCAAACGCGCTGCAGCCCAGGTGAACCGCGATCTTGGCCTGTTGCCGGCAGAGCGGGCGGAAGCGATCCTGAAAGCCGCTGATGAAGTGCTGGCTGATAAACACAGTGACGAGTTCCCGCTGGCGATCTGGCAGACCGGTTCCGGTACTCAGACCAACATGAATATGAACGAAGTGCTGGCCAACCGTGCCAGTGAAATTCTCGGCGGCGAGCGTGGCATGTCGCGTTTGGTGCACCCAAACGATGACGTCAACAAGAGCCAGAGCTCCAACGACGTGTTCCCCACCGCCATGCACGTGGCTGCGGTCATCGCCGTGCGGGAGCAGCTGATTCCGCAGATTCATGTCCTGAAAAAGACCCTGAGCGAGAAGTCTGAAGCCTTTAAGGACATCGTGAAGATTGGTCGTACTCACCTGCAAGATGCCACGCCGTTGACGCTGGGTCAGGAGATTTCCGGCTGGGTCGCGATGCTGGAACATAACCTCAAGCACATCGAACACAGCATTCCCCATGTCGCTGAACTGGCGCTGGGTGGCACGGCGGTGGGCACCGGCTTAAATACCCATCCGGAGTATGCGGTTCGCGTGGCGAAAGCGCTGGCCGAACTGACTCAGCAACCGTTTGTTACTGCACCGAATAAGTTTGAAGCGCTGGCAACCTGCGATGCGCTGGTGCATGCACATGGCGCATTGAAAGGCCTGGCGGCGTCACTGATGAAAATCGCCAACGACGTGCGCTGGCTGGCATCGGGTCCGCGTTGCGGGATTGGCGAACTCGCCATTCCGGAAAACGAACCGGGCAGCTCAATCATGCCAGGTAAAGTGAACCCAACGCAGTGTGAAGCGCTGACCATGCTGTGCTGCCAGGTGATGGGTAACGACGTCGCGGTGAACATTGGTGGGGCATCGGGCAACTTCGAGTTGAACGTGTTCCGTCCGATGGTGATCCATAACTTCCTGCAGTCAATTCGTTTGCTGGCTGATGGTATGGACAGCTTCAACCATCACTGTGCGGTGGGCATCGAACCGGTACGCGAGCGCATCGATCAGTTGCTGAATGAATCGTTGATGCTGGTGACCGCGTTGAATACCCATATCGGTTACGACAAAGCGGCAGAAATCGCCAAGAAAGCCCATAAAGAAGGGCTGACGCTAAAAGGCTCAGCGCTGAAGCTCGGCTATCTGACCGAAAAGCAGTTTGACGAGTGGGTAAGGCCGGAAGAGATGGTTGGCAGCATGAAGCAATAATTATCGCGGTTAACTGAGGGTTGATACGGCCCAATTCAGCGATAGTGGGTTATTACAGAGGCGGCCTAAGGGCCGCTTCTTCGTTAAAGCTTGTCGCTCCACAAATATAGCCGTGGGATCACCAGATGCAGCGGCTGCGCCAGCGGCTTATGACGATGCGTGACGTTATCAGCATCGTAATCCAGCAATTCTCCCAAAATTGGCACCTGCGTCTTATCCCGGCACAACACCAGCAGCGGTGAAGGGCAGGCGAGTTGCACCTGCTTCTTATTACTGGCGCGCCACACGCGGGCAATGGGTTGAACCTTCACGGGACGTTTGATTTTCAGTTTGGCATCGGCGGGCAGTGACAGGATCATGTCCAGCTCCTGCTGGACTTTTTCTGCCCACTGTTCGCGCGTCCAGGGCGCTTGCGCACGGTTTGCCTTCAGGCTGCGTTCCAGTTGCTCGACCACGGCTTCACGCGTCAGGTTTTTAATGATGTTCTTGTTGGCCCAACCAAAACGCAGGCTATCCGGCGCGTGCAGTAAGGTCACGCTACGGTAGGCGTTCAGAGTGATTAAACCGCGCAAATGCTGGTGAACAAACTCAAAGCGCGCCTCGCTCGGCAGGCCTGACTCCACGGTAATCAGGTGCTCAAGGCGCAGTTTAAGCGCGTTGATATCGGCCACCTGCTGACTGATGTGCTCGCTGACGGCTTCATCCGCTTCTATACAGATGGCGCCAGGCAAACGCACCGCAGCCTTGGTGCTGAGTTTTTCCGACTGGTGCTGCATAAACAGACGACAGTAGTGAGCCAGCGCCATGTCACGTGCTTTTTGCCCGAGATGTTGAGTGACGGCGATACGCTCAATCTCATCATTCTCGTGGCCTTTCTCGATTTCGGGCAAGCTGAATGCGCGCGCAATCAGCAACGGCTGTTGTTCAACCTGCTGGCGCAGGGTCGTCAAACCTTGTTCCAATGCGTTGACGCACTCGTGCAAATCAGCCACTAAATCATAGCGAGACATGTTACGCTCCGTAGTTACAACATACCATTTAACTTATCGTATTTGGTGCCGATCTTCCACTCTGTAAACGTGATTTCGCGAAGCAGGGCACACAAGCATTTTTCCAGCAGGATGAACATGTTATAACAATGCTTTGCCTGCTAATGGAAACGTGTCGTGGAGCATCACCCTAAACCTGCGGTTCCTGCCATTGTGACATTGGGCGGGGTCCAAATCCTCTCATGGGGCGGATCCTTTTATCTCATGGCCGTGATGGCGAATCCGATTATCGCGGAAACCGGCTGGTCTCAGCAGTGGGTGTATGGCGCGTTGTCGCTGGGCATTTTGGTTTCTGGCCTGTTAGCGCCCTGGAGTGGCCGCTTGATTGCTGGCAGCTATGGTCGCGTGTTACTGGCGTCGAGTGGAGCGATGATGGCATTGGGTCTGGTCATCATGGGATTGAGCCACCATTTACTGCTGTTTCTCTTTGCCTGGCTGATTATCGGCATTGGAATGGCGATGGGTTTATACGACGCCCTGTTTGCCACTCTTGGAACGCTGTACGGTGGACAGGCTCGCGGTGCGATCACCGGCATTACCTTAATCTCCGGCTTTTGCACCACGCTGGTGTGGCCGGGCACTGCGCTGCTGATTCACTGGCTTGACTGGCGTGGCGCCTGTTTCGCCATTGCCGCGCTGTTATGCCTCACCGTGTTGCCTGCCTACTGGTATGCCCTGCCTGCGCCAATTAAGCCCATTGTGAAAACGGCGACAAAGCAGCGTAACGCCAGTGGTGATTTGGCACCCGCGCTGTTTTGGTTGTTATGCAGCATTTTTACCCTCGCTTCGGTGATCATGACTGCTATCTCGGTGCAGTTGATCAGTCTGTTACAGGCCAGCGGCCACTCATTAACCGCCGCCTTGGCCATCAGTGCGATTCTGGGCCCTTGTCAGGTGGGGTCACGTATTGTGGATATCGCGTTCAAACGCGGACATCCGATCTGGACGACATTTTTCTCGGTAGGATTAGTGGCGATAGGGCTGCTGTTGCTGACCCTTTATCCTAAATTCGCACTGGTCAGCATGGTGCTCTATGGTGCCGGAAATGGCCTGCGTGCCATTGTGCGCGGAACTTTACCGCTAGTCATGGTCAAACCAGAGGCTTATGCCATTGTGGTTGGGCGCATGGCGCGCCCGGCACTGATTGGCCAGGCATTAACGCCGCTGGTAGGGGGGTATGTTTTTCAGCAGTTCGGGGCGAATGCCACATTGTGGCTGCTGTGCCTGCTGGCGTTAATCAACGTGTTGTTGGTGGGGGTGCTGAAGCAAAAATTGCCTGCACTGAAGCCGAAAACGTAAAAGGGGGCGATAAACTAAGCAGCCTGTGCGCTTCTGCCTGATCAAATGATGAATACGTGCCTTGATCACAGTCGCTGGCTTCTAAAAAGCAACAGTGTTTGTTATATTTATTGCTCATTGATTACTCACTGTCGCGGTATGAAAACAATAAGATAGACCGCAAATCAGGATACAGAAATGCTAGATTACCGCTTCCCGACAGCTTTGCAGATGGTTTTGAGCGTAGCGATGGCGGAGCAACTGGGCAAACGCTCGACCAGTGCTATTTTGGCTTATGGTCTTGAAGCGAACCCCAGTTTCATTCGGAAACTGATGGTTCCGTTAACACGCGATGGCATCATCGTCTCTACGCTTGGACGTACCGGTTCGATCCACTTAGGCCGCCCGGCGGCGGAGATCACGCTGCGTGACATTTATACTTCTGTAATTGAAGATAAAAAGCTCTGGGCTTCACGCCCTGATGTGGCGCCGCGTTGCCTGGTCAGTGCGAATTTGTGCTGGTACTTCAAATCGATTGCGGAAGAAGCAGAAGAAGCGTCGTTGAAGGTGCTGGAGACGCGTACGGTGGCTGACGCACTGGCTGAGCTAAAGAAACACGATACCAGCAGCTGCGATGAATTGCCCGATCTCGAAATCGAAGATCTCTGCAAACGAACCCGCTGAAATCAGTAAAACGGTTACCGGACATCCGCCCGGTAACCGAGATTTTACGACTTAGACACCCCGTCCTTTGACATCTCATCTTTTTCCATACCGTCTTTTGCCATGCCATCGTGAGTCAGACCTTGTTTGAACGGCCTTCCATCATTGACCCTGACCGCCGCAACAATGGTGGACTGGGTTTAGTGATCGTTCGTCGTATGGTGCAATTGCATCGCGGTGATATTGCCCTGAAACCCGCGCCGGGTGCCTGTTTCAGGCTCTTCGTTCCCTTATAAAAAAGGCGGCCATCCTCGGCCGCCTCACTCAATTGACTGTAAACCGATTTACACCGTCTGCACTTCCGCATCTGGCTGTTTACGCGTGACCAGCTTACGCAACGTCACATAGAACACTGGCGTCAGGAACAAACCAAACAGCGTCACGCCCAACATGCCTGAGAACACCGTAATCCCGGTAACACCGCGCACTTCCGCACCGGCACCTTCACCCAAAATCAGCGGAATGGTACCGGCGATGAAGGCGATGGAAGTCATCACGATCGGGCGCAGACGCAGGCGACAGGCTTCCAGCGCCGATTCGACAATCCCTTTGCCCTGCATCTCCAGCTCGCGTGCAAACTCGACGATCAGAATCGCGTTCTTACACGCCAGTCCCATCAGTACCACCAGACCTACCTGCACAAACACGTTGTTATCGCCGCCGGTGAGCCACACACCGACCAGCGCGGACAGCATGGTGACCGGCACAATCAGGATCACCGCCAGCGGCAGCGTCCAGCTCTCATACAGCGCCGCCAGCACCAGGAACGCCAGCAGTACCGCAACCGGGAAGACGATAAACGCGGTATTGCCTTGCGTCGCCTGCTGGTAGCTCAGGTCGGTCCACTCAATATTCATGCCGTTTGGCAGTACCTGGCTCGACATCGCCTCCAGCTTTTCCATCGCCTGTGCCGAAGAGAGCACGCGTGGATCGGCATCACCAATCAGGTCCGCCGCCGGATAGCCGTTGTAGCGAATCACCGGATCGGGGCCGTAAGTGGTGGTGATGTTGACCATACTGCCGATTGGCACCATCTCGCCCTGATTGTTACGGGTACGCAGATTGGCAATATCCTGCACGCTGCTACGGAAATCACCGTCCGCCTGCGCCATCACACGCCAGGTACGACCAAACTTGTTGAAGTCGTTGACGTAAGAGGAGCCGAGATACACCTGCAAGGTACTGAACAGGTCAGTCAACGACACGCCTTGCGCTTTGGCTTTATCACGATCAACCTGCACATCCAGTTGTGGCACGTTGGCTTGATACGAGGAGATCGGGAACATCATGCCTGGCGTCTGCATCACCGCACCGGAAAGGGTATTAATGGCGGTTTGCAACGCACCGTAACCTAAGCCCGCACGATCCTGCACATACAGCGAGTAACCCGAACCCTGACCCAGCCCCAGAATCGGCGGTGGCATAATCGAGAAACCAAAGCCTTGCTGGATTTTGGAGATTTTCGCGTTGATTTCAGCGTTAATCTCCGCAGCCGTACGGGTACGTTCATTAAACGGCTTCAGACCGAAGAATACGGTCCCGGTGTTCGGCGTATTGGTGAACTGCAAGGCATTCAAACCGGGGAAGGCGACAGAGTAGGCCACGCCTTCGGTGTTCATCCCGATTTCGCTCATCTTGCGAATCACTTCATCGGTACGTGCCAGTGACGAACCTTCCGGCATTTTTACGCCGCCAATCAGATACAGCTTATCCTGCGTCGGAATAAAGCCGCCCGGCACGGTATGGAACATAAAGCCCGCGCCCGCCAGCAGTATCACGTAAACGCCAAATACCGCACCGCGACGACGCAGGGTTTTGCCGACCATCGACTCGTAGCCATCCGAACTGCGCTGGAAGAAGCGGTTGAACGGACGGAAAATCCAGCCGAGCAAGCGATCAATCAGACGCGTCGGCATATCTTTCGGTGCATCATGCGACTTCAGTAGCTTGGCCGCCAGCGCCGGAGAGAGCGTCAGTGAGTTAATGGCGGAGATCACCGTGGAGATGGCAATCGTCACCGCAAACTGTTTGTAGAACTGACCGGTCACACCGGACAGGAACGCCATCGGCACGAATACCGCACACAGCACTAGCGCAATCGCGATAATCGGCCCCGACACTTCGCGCATCGCCTGATGCGCAGCCGCTGTCGGTGAGAGTCCCATCGCGATATTACGTTCGACGTTCTCCACTACCACAATGGCGTCATCCACCACGATCCCTATCGCCAACACCAACCCGAACAAACTGAGGGTGTTGAGCGAGAAGCCCAGCAGGTAAAGCACACTGAACGTCCCCACCACCGAAACCGGCACGGCCAGCAACGGAATGATCGATGCGCGCCAGGTTTGCAGGAACAGGATCACCACCAGCACGACCAGTACAATCGCTTCAAACAGCGTTTGCACCACGGCACGAATCGAGTCACGCACGAACACGGTTGGATCGTACGGTGCCGCCCACTGCACATCATCCGGGAAACGAGTGGCCAGTTCGGCCATCTTGTCACGCACAGCATTCGACAGGTCGATGGCATTGGCGCCCGGGGCCTGGAAGATACCGATACCGACCGCATCCTTGTTATTCAGCTGCGATCGCAGGGCGTAACTACCTGAACCCATCTCAATACGCGCCACGTCACGCAGGCGCACCAGCGAGCCGTCATCGGCAGTTTTCAGGATAATATTGCCAAACTGTTCTTCGCTCTCCAGACGGCCCTGGGTGTTGATCGACAACAGGAAGTCACTGGCCTTTTTGGTTGGCTCAGCGCCTAACTGACCGGCAGACACTTGCACGTTCTGCTCCTGCATGGCGCTGACCACATCCGAAGCGGTCATACCACGCGCCGCCACCTTGTTGGGATCAAGCCATACACGCATCGCGTACTCACCGGCACCGAAGATCTGAATCTGACCAACGCCCGGCAGGCGCGCCAGCTCATCTTTCACCTTCAGCGTGGCGTAGTTGCGCAGATAGAGTGAGTCATACTTGCCCTTCGGCGAGAACATGTGCACCACCAGCGTCAGCGTCGGTGACATCTTCTGCGTGGTCAAACCCAATTGACGCACTTCCTCCGGCAAGCGCGCTTCTGCCTGCGCCACACGGTTCTGAACCTGAACCTGAGCCTGATCGGGATCGGTACCCGGACGGAAGGTCACGGTGGTGACCAGCACGCCATCAGAACCGGCCACCGACTTCATGTACATCATGTTTTCGACCCCGTTGATCGCCTCTTCCAGTGGCGTCGCCACGGAATCAGCAATCACTTTGGGGTTGGCACCAGGATATTCCGCGCGCACCTGCACGCTGGGTGGCACCACATTGGGATATTCACTGATCGGCAGCAGCGGGATGGCGATCAGTCCGGTGGTAAATATCAAAATCGACAGTACCGCCGCAAAGATCGGTCGGTCGATAAAAAAGCGGGAGAAATCCATAACAGGCAGTCTCGATTATTATTGAGCGGAGCGCATTGCCACCGGCTGAGCTTTCACCGGCATGCCAGGCATGAAGACTTTCTGCAGGCCATTGACGATCACTTTGTCACCCGGCTTCAAACCGGATTGCACAATGCGCAGGCCATCAGCCAACTCGCCAGCCTGAATATCGCGACGCTCGGCTTTACCCTGCGCATCGACCACATACACGTATTTACGATCCTGATCGGTCAACACTGCTTTATCGTCGATCAACAGCGCGTTAAACGCGGCGCTGCCGGGTAAACGCACGCGGGCAAACAGACCTGGGGTGAACTGACGTTCATGATTATCCAGCGTGGCGCGCATGCGAATGGTGCCAGTGCTGGCGGTCAGTTGGTTGTCGAGGAAGTCAACGGTGCCACGATGCGGATAACCTTGCTCGCCGGTCAGCGCGATTTCCACCGGCAGCGAACCGCGATTTTGTCCCTGACGTGCCATCGCCTGATACTGCAGATAGGTGGCTTCATCGACGTCGAAATAGACGTACATTCGATCCTGCGACACCAGCGTGGTCAGCACGCTGGCACTGTCACCGGCTGTCACCAGGTTACCGGTGGTGATCATCGCGCGGCTGGCACGGCCATCAATCGGGGCAGTGACGCGGGTAAAATCGAGATTCAGCTGCGCCATATCAACGGCGGCCTGCGCGGAAAGCACATTAGCTTGCGCCTGGTTTGCCGCCGATCGACGCTGCTCCCACTCTTCGCGTGACACCACATTGGTGCCAATCAGTTTATCGGTGCGCGCCGACTCACTGCGTGCCAGCGAGGCCTGACTGCGCGCGGTGGCGAGTTCAGCTTGTGCCTGCTCTAACGTCGCGCGATAGGTGCGGTCATCAATGGTAAACAGCACCTGACCCTTTTTCACGTCATCGCCTTCGCGATAGTTAACCTGATCGATATAGCCGGAAACGCGGGGGCGCAGTTGCACACTTTGCACCGCTTCAAAGCGACCATTGAAGCTATCCCATTGACTGACTTTTTGTTCGACCACCTGCGCGACACTCACTTCGGGCGGCGGTGGCGGGGCGTTTTGCGCCACACCCCGATCGCAAGCGGCCAGCAGGCTTCCCAGCAACATCACTCCTGACAGGCTTACTGCCCGACGAACCCCATATGTTTGCAGATGCATTGTTGTTATTCCGCGTTGGTGTGAAAAAAGAAAGGACATGTACGAAAAATCTGCAACTTTTAAGATTGCATTAAAACGCGATGAGTGTAGGCTGCTGCAAACTGCATCTGCAAGAATATCTGATACACTTTATGTGCTGTTTTGATCAATTCGTTTCAGAGGGGGAAAGCCCCTACGGCGAGTGCGGCATTTAATGCAATAATAAAACTTGCATTAAATGTCATAGTCAGTCACCCTTAAAGTGTAATTGCAACTGATACTGATACTGTTCGTTAAGGCGACGGGAGAAAATGGGATGATGAGCGACGCATTTATTCACGATCTGATCGACTGGATTGATAACAACATTGAAGCACGTCTGGATCTGGACACCGTAGCAGGGCGCGCCGGTTATTCGAAATGGCACCTGCAACGTATGTTCAAAGAGCACACCGGCTACCCGCTGGGTGAGTACATTCGTAATAAGAAACTGAAAAAATCGGCGGACCGTTTAACGACCACCAACGAACCGATCCTTAATGTGGCGATTTCACTGGGGTTTGATTCGCAGCAGTCGTTCAATCGCAGCTTCAAACGTCAGTATGGCGTGGCGCCAGGCGCATGGCGTCGACATGCCGTGCCATCAGCGAGTGCGATGCAGTAACACCTCCGCCAGGGCCAGCTATGCTGGCCCGCGTTCTTCTTCACGATAATCCTGCTATTATCGGCGTCCTGCACTTCGGGATGTCACTATGTCAAAGAAACTCTGGATTGGACTCATTCTCGCGCTGGCCGCCACCTGGGCCGGGCTTAAGCCGCATTTAACCGGTAAAACCGCCACACACGGCACAGATATTGCCAAACTCACCGAAGCCCACACCGTGGCGCAGTGGTTACAGCAAAATCATCAGTTGCCGGATCTTTATCTCACCAAAAGTGAAGCACGCCGTCAGGGCTGGAACCCCAGCAAAGGCGACTTGTGCACGGTGTTGCCGGGTCGAGCCATTGGTGGCGATCGTTTTAGCAATCGTGAGCAACGCCTGCCAATGCAAGCGGGGCGGCAATGGTATGAGGCTGATGTGAATTACGATTGCGGCCACCGCGACGCCGATCGTCTGCTTTACTCTTCAGATGGACTGATCTTTCTGACCACCGATCACTATCGCAGCTTCAAACAGGTGAACTAACCATGTTGACGCTCTCTTTTGATTTCCAGCAATTGGCCAGCCGGCAGGCGTTCTACCGCGAGTTTGTGGCCCAAAGCGGCTGCAGCGGAGAGTTTGGCTGTAATCTGGATGCACTGTGGGATTGGCTGACGGGCGGGATTGCGCTGCCGGCTGAACTGCATTTGCATCATATTGCACAGGCGAGCGAGGCGGAGTTTGCACCGGTGCTGGCGCTGATGGAAGAAGCGGCGCAGCAGCTGCGAGGCGAGCTGCGCCTGATTCATGACTGATTACGCGTGCAGTGGCAGCAGCAGAATCGCCAGCATCTGACGGGCATTGGCGGGCAGATCGCTGCCGCCGGTATAGCCGTTGTTTTCCACGATCACCGAATTTAATCCCACCAGCCAGTCATAAATATAATACGCGGTATGATTAGCGGGTGCGGCTGACAAACGCGTTAAACGCTGGCCAGGCGAGAAGCTCACGCTTGGCGCAGGTGGACGTGCGAAGATGGTTTGTCCGCGATTAACACGACTCTCAGGCCGTTCACTCTCCGGGCGCTGCAGGAAGCCTAACCAGGCCACAAAATCCCCCAGCACCGTCATCGCACGGGAAACCTGGCGATCGGTCCGCGCTTCATGCGCACTGGCCTGAGCATCCGGTTCGTTAAGCGCGCTCTGCAGCTTGCTTAATACCTTCAGGCGGAAGCTGGCGGTAATCAGCTCTTCCACCAGCAATTCCATGGTCGGTTTATCCACGTTCAGCAGCGTGAGTAAACTCCGGCTCTCCGGCAACTGACGTAGGTGCTCAAGCCACAGCGCAAACACCTGCTGCGGAAATTGCTGATCGCGCTGGCCGCTGCCGTTACGCGGTTCCGCAGGGGCCACCGGTTCATCTTTAAACAGGTCAAACTCAAAGCCAATACCAAAATAGCTCTGCTCAGCCGCAGCGGTTTTCGCGCTGTGCTGCACGACATTGCCGCTGCTCTGGCTCAGCCACAGCTGGCGCACTGCTTCGCGCGAAGGCTGCAAGCGCTCCAGCAGTTCGCCGTGCAGGCCAGTGCGATGTTGCAGGCACTTCAGCAAGGTATCGGAAATCGCCTGCTTGCGTGCTGCTTGTTCTGGCGTGGCAGTGGATTCGGTCCACGGTTGCAAACGCTCCACCAGCTTTTGCTGCAAAGTGCTTAATTGCTGGGCCAGACGATCACGACGTGCTTCTGGCTGCATTTCGTCCTGCAACCAGCTGCCCATGCGATCGACACCTGCACGATCGAGTGCCAGCATGGAACCCCAGCTCTGTCCTGGTTGCCCGATCTGACGCTGTACGGCTTCATCCACATTAATCTGATGCTGCTGGTAACGCGCATCGTGCGGGGTAATCGCCCAAATCAGGCGGGGTTTTTCCCCGCTGGCGGCCACAGTTTGGTGGATATGCCATTCACGCAGGGCGTTAGCGGCAAGCTCGGTATCCTGACGCTGGCTGGCGGCAGTACAAATTAACATCAGGTCGATGCCCTGACGTGCGGCATACAGACCCGGCAGCAGCGCGCGTTTCTGCTCCAGCAGCGCAGCGCGCAAAGCATCGCGCTTGCGCAGTTGCGCTAAATCCTCTTGCTGGCCCGAATCAGCAGGCTGGCCGGGCGCAGGCAGTTCCAGCATATCGGCTTCATCATACAGCGCCTGACGCGGTGTCGAACTCAATGGAACGGTGATTTCCAGCGTCAGCAGCGCCAGTAAGCCCAGCGGCACTTGTTGCGGTTTGCCGACACGATTGGCGACGATCGGGCAGACTTCAATCATTTCCTGCCAGTCTGCATCGTGGCTAATCAGTTTCTCCGCCGGCAGCGAGGCGTCATCGGTCAGCAGGCTGAGGGGGGCGAGCAGGCGTGGTGCCTGGCGCAACTGGTGACGCAGATGCATCAGATTGCGCAGCTGTTCGTTGAGCGCCACCTGGTTTGGCCACAGTAGCGCAAACAGCTGAATGCGATCATCGACGTTCAACCACGGGGCGAGTTCCACCGCCTGCGGCCAGAAGTGGCGATCCAGTACCTCGGCGTGACGATGCTGGCGGCGGCTCCACGCCCACAGTGTGATCAACGCATCGCTGTCAAGGCCCGGCTGCAGCTCGTCCTGACGATGGCGCTGCAAACGTTGCAGCGCGGCATCGATCACCGCACTATCCGGCTGCGCTTCGGTTTTGGCACAGGCCAGCACCAGACGAATCAGCTCTACGTCATTGAGCAGCGTCATTTCCAGCGGCCAGGCGCTGGACTGGGTTTCACGCTGGTGGCTGAAGCGGGTGGCAATAGCAAAATCGAGATTGCCGGGATTGATGTTCTGGAAATAGTTCACCACGCGATCGCCCAGACGTGCCATCAGCTGGCCCTGCGCATCGCCCACCATCTCACTTAACAGCCAGGCTTTGCCCGCCTGCGACTGGCCAAACAGCGCCAGCGTCACCGGACGCGCCAGTTGACGCGCCAGGGCGTGACTCTCCACGCGCGCGCGGCGCAGTTGCAGCCGCAGCGTATCCGCTTCCAGCGCCAGACGCGGTGCCTGCGCGTGGTGGTTTTCAATCCAGTTCAGTGCGCCATCCAGCGTCTCCTGCATCAGGCTCAGACGTTTGGCGGGCGTAACAGAGGTGACTCTCTTGGCAGTTCTCATCGTTTGCAGACGCTCCCGCTGTCAATCCAATACTGCGCGTTGGCATTGCCCGTCGCAGACAGCGTATTCAGTTTCAGGCTCAGTTGTTCCAGTGGCACGCGGCTGCCGTCATCCATACGGGCATCGCTCAGCACCAGACGCTCCGGGCCAAAGTTGTCAGGCCCCGGCTGGACCGCCAGCTTAATGCGCAAAATGCTTTCGCCGGCCACTTTACGTGCCAGATGCGGATCGGTGATGCTCAGACTGTAAAGGGGTGAAGCTGGCCAGCGGTCATTATCCAGCTGACGGAATCCGAGACAGACGTTACCGCGAATGCGGAAGCTGCTTTTCCGATCCAGCGCGAAATCACCTTTATCGAGGTCAATCTCGCTGTAACACAGGTTGTCATCGCTCAGCGTGGCGTTCTCATCCAGCACACCCAGATAACGGATTGTGGAGTAAGGTTCGAAATCACCCGCACGGAACCAGAAGCTGCTGAGACGCAGATCGAGCGCCAGCAGGCACAGCATCGCACCCACGGCAGCAGTGGATTTCGGGTTATCAATGCGGCCTTGTTTGTTGAACGGATACCAGTCGCTGGTGTGATAGCCTTCCAGTGACAAAATACGGCTGCCCGGCAGCGGTTGCAGGTGACGCACCAACGCCTGAATGCCCGGGAAGCGCGAAGGACGGCCGGTCAACAGCAGCACATCGCACTGATAAAGCGACACCACTTCGCACATGGCGCGCAAGGCCGGGATGATCGCCATACGATGCTGCAGGAATTCACCGTGCAACTGCGCCATGCTCACCACCAAAGGCACATCAAGCAGATCGAAGCGGTTGTCGCCGCCCAGCGTGCGCTGGATTTCACCGTTTACAAACGCCAGCACGCTGCTGGCAGGCTTTTGCGGTACCAGCTCACCGAACAGCGCATTGATTTCGCTGTGGCTGTCGAGCGGGTCCCAGTTTTCATAACGCTCCAGTACTGCCTGCGCCAGCGGGATAAACAGCTGCAGGGTGACTTGCTGACGCAGCGTGGCTTGCCCATCCATGCGGCTGTCGTGACCGAACAGTTTGTTCATCAGCGGTTCGGCCAGCGTCAGGCCTGCTTTTTGCAGACTTTGTTGCAGCGCAGGCAGAATCCACAGCTGAATCACATCCAGCAGAATATCGTCGCCCGCGACTTTAAAGCCTTCACGGAACAGCAGGCGCGGGGTGATCTTGACGTTGTTGCCCTGGCCGTCATCAAGACGATATTGGGTGATCGCCAGATCGGTGGTGCCGCCACCGATGTCGATGGAAGCAATGCGCAGGCTTTTGCCCGGCACTTCGTCGGCTTCACGCGGACGATCCGGACGTGCCATGCTGCTGAAGAAATCTTCTGCACGCCCGGCAAAGTTCACCTGGGTTTCGTTGAACAGCCACACCATCTGTCCGCAGGTGGCTTCATCCCACTCCATCTGGACATCCGGCACCGGGCGCAGACTTTTCGCCTGGCTTTGCGTGCTGAAATCGTCTTCTGCGGGATGCCAGCCTTCAGCTTTCCACACCAGCGCGATGGCTTCCTGCATGCGGCGACGGAAAATTTCCCGTTCTGGTTTTGGCATCGCTGACGGTAGCGTGAGGATCACATGACGCAACTGGCGCGGGGCCTGGCTCTGCGGCATACGCTGGCGCTGTGCCACGCTGTTCATCTGCATCATCGCCTGAGCCAGTAGCTCACACAGCATAAAGGTCATCAGCGAACTGCGGCTGTAGCTGGCAGAGAACACCGGCAGGCGATCGTCTTCAGCCAGCGCGTGCAACGGCTGGCCTTCATCGTTCAGCAGCAGGGTGAAAGGCAGCGCGGTTGCCTGTGGCTCGTCACTGCTGCCATGGGCGTTGAAGCGCCAGCCTGGCTGATAACGTGCTTCATCCCACAGATAACGGCGCGGGCTGGAGAGACCGGTGCTGCCTTCTGTGCCTGCGCGCAGCAGCGCAAGACGGCTGGCTTCGCGACCCACGCGCGTCAGCGATGGCCACATAAAGGCGTTTTCGCGGCCACTTTCCAGCGAGAAATTCGCTTTACCAAAGCGGGTTTCTGCGAATTCGAGACGGCTGTCAAACAGCTCGTTGTAGACCTGATGCGGTTCAGAGAGGTCGCGCAGTTGCAGTTCGTAAGTCTGGCGCAGACCGTTGCTCTCTTCGGCGTGGTCTTCAACCAAAATGCCGCAGGTGTGCGAGTTACCGACGTCAAGGATGATGTCCACGTTCACCGCCGGGGTTTGCAGCGAAGTGGCCTGAATGTAGATCTCGGCCAGATCCAACTGCTCACCCAGCAGTTCCAGCAGGTTGAGATAGTGAGCCTGATACTCAAACTCACGCAGCGCCTGATTCAGCTCCTGCTCGCGGCGAGACTCCAGCGCGTTGACCTGCTGCGTAAAGGTTTCACGCAGCCAGCCATCCACCCAGGTGTGGTCCAGAAACTCACCCAGTTCATAGTTGTGCCAGGCAAGGGCGAAACTCACGCCGTTTTGTGCATCGGCTTTGCTCAGACCGTGCTGTTCGCCGCCGTCCTGTTCCGGCACGATGCGGGTATCAAACGCCAGCGTAATGCGATGGGTGTTACCTGCGGCATCTGGCTGTGCCAGCGGTGCCAGGTGCAGGCGCGCCCAATTATCCGGGCCGCCGATAAAACGGCGACCGCTGGTGCAGCGCAACACCGGCAGCGGCAGCCACTGGTGTGCCAGCAGCGTTAACGAATCTGCCAGTGCAATGTCCGACTCGGGACGCACCACTTCTGCTGCACCGCCATCTTCGGGATAGAGCAAAAATTTGCCGCTGTTGCCGTCCACGTTCAGCCGCAGCAGCGGTCCGTTAGCGGTTTGACGAACGAACTGGCGGCGCGCCTGCAAGGCAGGCAGACGTAAGCCAAAATCGAGAAACTGCACACCGCTATCTTCAATCAGCGTGATTTTTTGTTTGTCATCGATGAGGGGAGCCAACATGTTTACTTACTCTCACGCTTAATCGTCAACGGGAAGACCTGATCTGCGCCGTACTGCGCAGTGCAACTGGCAATACCATCACCGGCTTTACACACCAGTTCCGGCATGCGGTAGCGCGATTTGTCGCTGCAGGTCGCAGTATAGCGGCTGCGAACCACCATGGTGCCGTCTACCGTCATCGCGGCAGTGACATCGGCTTTACAGCGGATGTTATCGCCCTGCGTAATGGTGGCGATGCCTTTACCGTTACGCAGCTGGTAACGCAGGCTCGGTGGCTTACCGGTTGGCAGGTTAGTTTGTCGTAATATGACGCGCCAGGTGCCGTTGATAAACTTCACGGAACCAATACGCGCATCTTCGGTGGTCATCACCAGGTCATCAGCCTTAGCCGGTTCCGTATGTTCAGCAATCACTTCTGGGGGGGCAGGTGGCGCGGCAGGCACCGGCGCGGCGCTGACGGTGGCCGTTTTTTGCGGCAGCGTCGCGGCCAGTTTTTCAGCTTTCGCGACCACCGGCGGTGGCGTGAAAACGGGCACGGGTGCATCGGTAACCTGGGCTTGCGGTGCGGCTTCAGGCGGTGAGCTGTGCAGCCAGAATGCCACACCTGCTGCTGCCGCGGCAGCGACCGGGAGCAGCAGCATCAGTGGACGCAGTGCGGAAGGGCGACGGACAGGCGGCTGCTCGACTTTAGGTTCAGGTTCAGGCACCGGCTGTGGCGCTTCAGGTTCAGGTTCAGGCTGGGCGATCTCGACGGGCTCTTCCACCACGGGTGCAGCAGCAACGGCAGGCACTTCAATCAACGGCGCGATAACCGGTGCCACGATAACAGCGGCCGGTGGTTCTGGCAGCAACGGCGGTAAATCCTCTTCCAGGCTGTCGCGCAGGCAGGCCAGTGCGTCATCGCGTGAGCGCGCCTGCGGATCGACAAAGCCCCAGAAGGTGATGACGGGTTTGCCATCGACCAGATAAACGTACTGCTGATCCGGGAACTGCAGCGTCTTGCTCAGTAAGGCACCAAACAGGCGCATTGCCGGATTCTCCGCGTCACGCGCGCGTAAACTTGCAGCCAGTAAATCCTGCTGATTAAGCGTCAGGCGTTCCAGCGCTTTTTGCCGCTCATGATCGCTGGCACCGCGCCACGATTTTACTTTGCCGTTAAAAGGGGCATACCAGTCGAGGCGATCCCCGCGCTCATTGGCCTGGGGAATGGCGAGGCAGTTTGCCAGAGCCGTCTGACGGCGCAAACGTAGTGTTTCACGGATTTGCAGGGCAGAGGCCCAGACCGGCTGGCCGTTTTCACCCAGTGCCAGTACCGAATCCAGATTGCCGCTGCGCAGAAAAGTTTTTGCCACTCGTAGGGCCCTTATCGGTGGTTGCCTGAAGCAAAACAGTGTGTGTAATTGGCGATGCTGGTGATCTTAAGCCAAATGCAGGGAATCAAACGGCTGATAAAGGGGGAAAAACAGGGTGTTTTTCCCGCGTGTAGGCGTGAGTTGCTGAAATTTTAAGCGCGTGCGCGTTGGCTCAGGACCAAATGGGTGATCATGCCGCCGATTAATCCCCAGAAGGCAGAACCAATACCCAGCAGTGAGATACCACTGGCGGTGATCAAAAAGGCGACGATGGCGCTGTCACGGTGATCGGGTTCGGCGAGGGCGCGTTGCAGACTGCCGGAGAGGGTGGCCAGTAGCGCCAGACCGGCCAGCGTGGCGATCAGCACCTGCGGCAAGGCACTTAACAGAATGGCGATCAGCGCGCCGGTAAAGCCAGTCAGCAGATAGAAAATCCCGGCAATCGCGGAGGCCATCCAGCGTCGTTTCGGATCGGCATCCACATCGTCTCCCATGCAAATGGCAGCGGTAATGGCCGCAATGCACACCGAAAAACCGCCAAACGGAGACAAGACCAGCGCAATGAAGCCGGTCCAGCCAGTAAGAGCGGAAACCGGCGGTTGGTAACCATGTGCCTGAAGGGTCGCAATGCCCGGCGCATTTTGTGAAGCCATGGTGACGAGGAAATAGGGCAAACCCACGCCAATCAGCGAGGCCAGCGTAAACTGTGGCATGATAAATTCGGGCACGCTCAGCGTCAGCGCATGCGGTGGGAAGTGAATCGCCTGCTGACCCACCGCCACCAGCACGCCGGCGATCAGGGCCAGAATGATGGCATAGCGCGGCAGCCAGCGTCGGCTTAACAGCCACACCAGACACATACTGCCACACAGCGCAAAGTTACCTTGTAAACCGGTGAAGGTGCCGATCCCGAAGCGCAGTAAAATCCCCGCCAGCATCGCCGCTGCCAAAGATTGCGGGATGTGGTTCATCAAGCGGGCAAACAGTCCGGTCACGCCACTCAGTACGATCAGCGCATTGGTCGCCACAAACACGCCCACCACTTCATTCAGGGTCAGGCCCTGCACGCTGGTGGCTAATAGTGCCGCGCCCGGTGTCGACCAGGCAGCCAGAATCGGCATGCGTGTCCACACCGAAAGACCAAAAGAGGCGAGCCCCATGCCGATGCCGAGCATCGACAGCCAGCCGCCGATCTGTTCTGGCGAGGCGCCTGCGGCCTGAGCGGCCTGGAAAATCAATGCGGCAGTGCTGCTGTATCCCACCAGCACCGCAATAAAGCCGGAAACCAGCATAGGGAAAGAGAAAGCGTTGCGCGAAGTGGCGGTCATCATCGAAATGCATCCTGCTGTGCGTTATAACGCACACTATTGCACGAGTGTGTTATAACGCACAAGTGCTACACTGCGCGCGAATTTGCCAGGAGATATCATGGAAAATCTGCATCAACATTTGAGTCAGGCGTTAAAACAATTGCGCCAGGCGAACGGCTGGAGCCTGACACTGGCAGCAGATCGCACCGGTGTCAGCAAAGCGATGCTGGGCCAAATCGAACGCGGTGAATCCAGCCCGACGGTGGCGACATTGTGGAAAATCGCCACCGGTTTCAATGTGCCTTTCTCGTTTTTTGTCCAGGGCAGCGATCAACCGCCGGGTAGCGCCGCGACGTTTAGCCAACCCAATGCGCAAATGCAGGTAAAGCCGCTGCTGCCTTATGATGCGGCATTGCGTTTTGATCTGCTGGAGGTCACGCTTGCCGGTGGCGCGCAAAGCGATTCATCAGCGCATGAAAATGGCGTCATCGAGCAGGTAGTGGTGCTGGAAGGTGAACTGCTGCTCTGTGTGGAGGGAACCTGGCGTCGTCTGCAAAGCGGCGAAGCGCACCAGTTTGCGGCGGATGTCGCACACAGTTATCGTAATCCCCTCAGCACACCGCTGCGTTTTCACAGTTTGATTCATTATATCAAGCGGCCGTGAGTGCCAATTACAAATTGATACGAAGGTAAACTACACAGTTTGCCTTCGTATTTATATACTCGCGCTTCATCAGTAAGGAGAAGGTGCCATGAGCGACCTGAATAGCGCGGCTGCAACTCTACGCAGCGTGAATGGCAAACTGGCGCGACGTCTGCGCGAATCGGCCCCACCGGGCGATCTCACCTGGCCACAGGTTTCTGTGTTGGGTTATCTGGTGCGCGATGGCGCGATGACGGTAACAGAACTGGCCGGGTTAGAAGGCGTGCGCAGTCAGTCGATGGGCGCGACCGTGGCCAGCTTGCAGGCGCAGGGATTAGTGAAAGGGGAAGCCGATCCGCTGGACGGCCGTAAAACCCGCTATCTGCCGACGGAAAGCTGCCTGACGCTGATCGCCGCCAATCGTGCAAAGCGTGATGACTGGCTACTCCAGAGCATGGCAACCACGCTCAATAGTGCGGAACAGCAAATTTTACTGGCCGCTATCCCCTTACTGCAACGTATCGCCGACCAATAATCCTGAGAGGAATTCCCATGGCTTTAACAACCTTAGACGCAAAAACCGCCCTGATTGTGATTGATCTGCAGCACGGCATTGTCCGTCTTCCTGTTGCGCCTTTGTCAGCCGATGTTGTGGTTGAGCGTTGTGCACAGCTGGTTAAGGCGTTTCATGGCAAAAACCTGCCGGTGGTGAAAGTGAATGTCGCCGGTGGCGCACCAGGCCGTAACGAGCAGGCACGCCACAGTGGCGAACTGCCAGCCGACTGGGCTGTGCTGGTGCCGGAAATGGCGCTGAAGGCCGATGAAATTGCCGTGACGAAAAAGACCTGGGGTGGTTTCCACAACACGGATCTGCACGATCAGTTGCAGCAGCGTGGTATCACTCAGGTGGTGGTGTGCGGTATCGCCACCAGCATTGGCGTGGAATCCACTGCGCGTCAGGCTTACGAGCTGGGTTACAACGTCACGCTGGCAACAGATGCGATGACCTGTCTGAACGCTGATACCCACCAAAACAGCGTTGAGCGTATCTTCCCGCGTCTGGGCGAAACGGGTTCAACGGCCGATGTGCTGGCTCTGCTGAAGTAATCTTCATTGCCATGGGCCTGCATTGACCGCGCCCGTATTGTCTCAATGGCATAAAAAAAGCCCTGCGATCCGAAGATGCTTGCAGGGCTTTTTCACAGGCGCGCGGTATCAGTTACTGAAACGCATAACTCACCGTCAGGCCAACGCTGTAGTTGCGCCCTGGCGCCGGTTCGTAATAGCGACCGTTGCTCTCATTGACGATCACAGAACCCACATAAGTACGGTCGAACAGGTTATCTACGCGACCAAACAAGTCCAGTGTCCAGTTCTGTACCAGCCACTTATAACCCGAGTTCAGGCCAAATACGGTATAAGAGGGTGCTTTGACATCATTTTCATCGTCCGCTGCAATGTCGCTCATGTAGCGCACATCACCGCCGGCATACCAGCCTTGATCCGGCGCATAGGCTAATCCGGCATAGGCCATATTACGTGCGATGCCTGGAATACGGTTGCCGTCACAGCTGTCCGTGCCGAAGGCGTTGGAACGATAGCGCGCATCCAGCAGAGTCCACGCCGCTTTCAGGTGCCAGTCATAGCCAAACTCCTGATCCAGACCCAACTCCAATCCGCGACGACGGGTTTCACCGGCATTTTTGTAAATTGAACGCCCTTCAGAACTTCCCGCTGAAACAATCTCGTTGGACGTATCAGTCTGGAATATTGCAGCAGTGATAAGTCCGTTGCCTATTCTTTTTTTAGTGCCTAATTCAACCGTGTCACTCGTTGCAGGTTTGAGATCTAAATTAAGCCCAGACTGGCTCAGAGAACGATAGGACAACTCATTTAGCGTAGGCGTTTCAAAACCACGGCCCGCAGACACATAGGCATTCCAGCTATTATCAATCGCATATTTCAGTGAGGCAGCTGGCAGCCAGCGATGATAACTGCGATTACCGCTGTCATCGGGATCGCTTGAGGTGACGTAATAGTCGTTGGAGTCGAAATTCACCGTACTCAAACGTACCCCAGCATCCAGTGACCACTTATCGGTGAACTGCCACGCTGTTTGCAGATAAGGATCGAGGTTCCACATCAGGTTGCGTTCATTGCGGCGCATATCACCCTGTACGCCGTAATCCGTCACGCCGTTGCTGGTGGTAAAGTTCTGATAGCCTTTACGCTTTTCGGTCATGGTTTCATAGTCGAGGCCGGCAGTCAGCGTCACAGGAAGGGTGAACACCGTATCGCGATGCGTCCAGCGCGTATCAATGCCCTGGTAGTGGCGTGCCAGCGAGATCACGCCGCCAGGATAGCCCGCTTTCTGCTGGGTAGCCATGGGGATCGATTGATACTGTGTGGTTTCACGCTCACCGGCGTACATCATCACGCTGAGATCGTCGTTCTCGCTCATCTGGCGCTGATAGTGCAGCCCAGCCTGCGTTTGGTCGACGGTTTTGCGCGCGTTGTAGAGCGTCACGTTGCTGGCAACCTGACGCGGGTTATCTTTCCACTGCGCCTCGGTCAAACCGCCGGGATCCTGTGCATCCACGTGAACGCTGTTAAACAGCAGTGTCAGGGTGCTGACATCATCAATGCGCACCCCGAGTTTGGCGTTACCGAGGTTTTTCTGTGCCGAGCTGTGATCGCGATAGCCATGGGTGGTAAAGCGCGAAGCCGACACGGTGTAATTCACATCGCCTGCCTGGGTACCATCGCCGGTGGCCCCGCTGGCTTTGACGCTGTTGCGCCAGCTGCCATAGCTACCGTACCAGGTGCTGGCTTCCAGCGTGGTGGGTTGCTGACCGGTTTGGGTTTCGACATTAATCACACCACCCGACGAGTTGCCGTACAGGGCTGAGAAGGGGCCGCGCAGTACTTCAACGTGATCAATCGAACCAATGTCGATATTTGAGGTTTGTCCCTGACCATCCGGCATCGTGGCGGGAATGCCGTCTACATACAGGCGGATACCGCGCAGGCCAAAGGTCGATCGCGAGCCAAATCCGCGCACGGAAATTTGTAAATCCTGAGCATAGTTCTGGCGGTTCTGAATCTGCATGCCCGGCACGCTGGCGAGATTTTCCGAGAGGTTGACGCGTGGTGCCGCATGACGCATATCGTCACCGGACACCACACTCACCGCTGCGGGCGTATCCAGCTCTGACAAACCGGTGCCCGCAGGCGCGGCACTGACGACCATGGTATTGCTGGCATTATCCGCCGCCATCAGCTGCAAAGGGAATAATGCAGGCAGCATCAGCAACGGTGCCTGTCGCAGTAAAGCAATTTTCATTATGAAAGACCGTATAAAAGACGTGGAATGAACCAAGTGGAACATTAATCGCGCATATGTTAATAGTTTTGTCGATAAATGGTATTACATTTTCACGCTTTATATTAAATAAATGCTGTTATTTGACTGACATCCTTCGGGCGGGGAGGTTGCTGTGACGTTGGGAGCGTATAGGCGGTTGGCTCACGGCTGTTTTCCTGGCAATGGGCTGAACAAGGTCAACATAAACGACTGAGCGGCCGCCTGGTAGATTCATTAGCCATAACGTTGGCGAAACTGCGATCACGTTGTCCTTACGCGTCTATCCCGTCAGTGTCATGGCGATAGTCGGTCTTCTTATAGAGACTTGGGTTGTCGGACAGGAGGATGGTCATTGAGCCATCGGCGAACCGCTTCGGTCTCTGATCCTGCTTCTCGCACCGCCCGGGTAAGTCTTTCCTGGGTCGTATGCAGAGTGAGCGTCCAGTAAGTGATTTGCCACTGTTCAGATAATTCAATTCGCGACAAATTTGACGGGATGCGGCGCTGTATAGGGTCTTTCATTTTTTATTATCCTCATGCCTTAATCATGGATTAAACACATAATTAATTCTTATCTGATGAGGATGTGATTTTGTTTTTTTTCTGCGCCGGGGAAAGCAGATTATTCCCTAATACCTGGTTTTAGCCATTATTGGGATGTTTCTTATACAGAAACGAGAAAAATAAGCGTAACGGCAAGCATTGGCGCAGGGTTTTATCGAATACAAGCAGGATGTCGGCGACACAAAACAGATGATTGCTCAAAATAGAGATATTTAAAGCAATCAAACAGATGCGATTTTCATTTATAGGCTAACAAGACAATAATTTTTTAAAAATATTTGAATAGTGCTTTTTAACTGATGATTCTTTAGTCTCATCCAGTTTTTTGAGCAATTCAAAACACAGTGTTTTGCGACTGAGCGTTTTTCCCGCGCTTAAAATTTCGCCCACAACGCGTCCCAGGGCTTCCTCTTCTGAAATATCTTTCGGAGTTGCCACATCCTCCGCCTTAACTTTTCTGTGACTCTTCGTTGCGTCATTGATGCACATATCAATTCCTCTTAGGGATCACAGGCGTTCAGGAGAGCGCTATGATTAAATTTAATTAGGAAATGATTATTTCCTAATATGGCAAATAAATTAGTCCAGAACCTTCATCACCATAGTAATGGTTTTTTTCCCATTAGTCACATCCTGAACTTTACCCACCACACGCATGCCGAATGCTACGCACAGCAGTATGCCTGCCGCAGTTTCAGCATCCAGTTGAGAGGAAATAGATCCGTCCTTCTGGCCTTCAATAATAAGCGAAACGAGAAAGTTTTGATTGCGCATCACGGCCTGCCTGACTAACTCTGACAGTTCTTCATCCAGCGTTTGCAGTTCAACCGTACTCCCAACAACCAAACAACCTCTACGCCCTTCAATCTCAACCGCTGAGTCTAAATAAAATTGCAGTAATTCCTCAATCCGCGATCTGCCATCCGGGAAATGTTGCAACCGCTGACGTAAATCGGCATTACGCAGGGCAATGTAGCGTTCAAATACCCGCAAAAAGAGGGTGCGCTTATCAGTAAACGCCTTATATATACTGCCAGCCGTTAAACTCATGGCTTCGCCCAGGTCGACTATTGAGGACGCGTGATAACCTTTCTTTCTGAATACTATCATTGCTTTATCTAAAACGTCGTCCATATCGAAGACGCGGGGTCTTCCACGTTCTCGAGCGACTTTTAAGCTTTGGTTTTCTGATGTCATCGGTAATTATTTATAGAGTGTTAGTTTCCCATTTATCATATGCGAACTTTTTCCAATAATCGAATAGCGATGAATACGAATGCTGGTGCCTTTGCCGCAATGATAAAATTAACCCGGTAAATTGTTATCCGATCCTCTTTGCCAGGAAGCGCCCAGCGCTGTTTAAAAAGCATGCTGATTAACCCTGTATCTTGTCGGGGGTGTGATTAAAAATGCCTTTCGGCGCACCTCTCGCCTGGCTGCGCGCAGAAATTTCTGTCAGTCTCACTGTTTTGTCTGAATGCATAAAAGGGAATCAAGATGAGTCAGCAACCCGTCGTGGCGGTATTAGGTTTGGGTGCAATGGGGCATGCGTTTGCCGCAAACTTACTGAAAAAAGATTTTGTGGTGCGCGGCTGGAACCGCACGCGTGCCAAAGGTGAAGACTTGCTGGATGCCGGTTTGCAACTCAGCGACAGCGCAGCGCAGGCCGTAGAGGGTGCCGATGTGGTGATCGCGATGCTGTCTGACGGCGACACCACGCGTCAGACCCTGACCGAAGCAAGCAGCGCATTGAAGCAGGGCGCGACCGTCTGCCAGATGGGCACCATTGGCGTGGAAGCCACTGATGCGCTGATCGCCGATTTGCAACACGCACGTCCGGATGTGCTCTTTATCGATGCCCCGGTTTCCGGTACCAAAGCGCCTGCCGAAAATGCGCAGATTCTGGTGATGGCCAGCGGCGATCAAAGCAAAGCGCAGGCCGCTGAGCAGGTGTTTGCTGCAATTGGTAAAGGCACACAGTGGCTGGGTGAGGCGGGTGCCAGCTCGCGTATGAAACTGGTGGTCAACAGCTGGCTGATTGGCCTGATGCAAAGTCTGGCGGAGAGTACACGCCTGGCGGAGCAGTTTGGATTCAGCACCGACGATCTGTGGAAAGTGCTGGATGGCGGCCCGCTGGCGGCACCGTATGCCAAAATGAAACTGGGTATGATCGCCAGTGGTGATTTCACCCCGCAGATGCACCTGGTATGGGCATTGAAAGATGCCAAACTGGCACTGGATGCGGCGGGTGAGAGCAAACTGCCTGCGCTGGAGAACATCGTCGATGTCTGGCAGCAGGCGGTCGATGCCGGTTACGGCGAGCAAGACCTGGCGGCGGTTTACCAATACCTGAAGCGCTAAATGAGCCAGCGCCTCAACTTCGATTTTAGCCAGCGTCCGCTGGTGCCTTATGCGCACGATTATGCGCACGGTGATGCTGAGTCGTGGCATCACCACGATTGTGCACAGTTAATCCATACCTTAAGCGGCGTAGTGAAAGTCGAAACCCGGCAGGGCAGCTGGATTGTGCCGCCGAGTCGTGGCGTGTGGTTACCGGCGGGCACCGGGCATGCACTGCACATAGTCGGAGCAGTGGCGGCACGCACGCTGTTTGTCGATCCGCTCGCACGAGCGGATCTGCCTGCCAGCTGTCAGGTGGTGCAGATTTCCCCACTGCTACGTGAGCTGATCGTCAGTGCACTGGCATTGCCGGACGCTTACGCCTCTGGCAGCCGTGCTGAACGCATTTATGAATTGATCCTCGATGAAATTCGCGTAATGGATGTGCTGCCGTTTGGCCTGCCGTGGCCGGAGAGTGAAAGGCTGCGCGCACTGTGCCAGCAAATTCACCAGCGCCCGGGCGAAAGCTGGACACTTGCGAGAGCAGCCAGCGAACTCTGTGTCGCTGAACGCACGCTGGCGCGCCATTTCAACCGCGAAACCGGCTTGCAGTTCAGCGACTGGGTGCGTCGCGCACGCCTCAGCGTGGCGTTGGCGCGGCTGGCGCAGGGTGAAACGGTGTTAACGGTGGCGCTCGAACTGGGCTATGACAGCCCGAGTGCCTTCAGTGCGATGTTCCGACGCGTGCTTGGCGTTACGCCGGCGAACTACTTTCCTGCGGCAGAAAAGCGTGGGCTGCGTTGAGTAACGCCTGCAATGAGGCGCGTGTCACATCATTATCGATGCCCACACCCCAGGCACGTTCGCCGCGTGCATTGGTACAGCTAATGTAGGTGACAGAGCGGCTGTCACTGCGTTTACCCAGCGTATGCTCGTGGTAATCCTCAATGCTGATGGCCAGATCATAGCGCTGACGCAGTGCCGCTACCGCTGCCGACAGCAGCCCGTTGCCTTTGCCTTCCAGCGTCAGCGTTTGTCCGCCATCCTGCAGCCGCGCTTTAAATCGCGTTTCACCTTTCTCATCGCTGTGGCTTTCCGCGTCCAGTAACCGACGCGAAGGCTGCGTTAAGCCGTAATGCTGGCAGAACAGTTGCCACAGTGCGTGATGCGTCATTTCCTGGCCGTGATCATCCGTCTGCTGCTGCACAATACGGCTGAAGTCTTGCTGCAGCCCACGCGGTAACTGCAGCCCATGGTTTTGCTCCAGCAGCCAGGCAGCTCCGCCTTTACCCGACTGACTGTTGACGCGAATCACCGCTTCATAACTGCAACCGATATCGACCGGATCGAGCGGCAAATACGGCATTTGCCAGATGGCTTCCTGACGCGCATTACGCTCGGCAAAGCCTTTACGAATCGCGTCCTGATGCGAACCCGAAAATGCGGTAAACACCAACTCACCGGCATACGGATGGCGTGGATGAACCGGCAATTGGTTACAACGGGTCACCACTTCCAGCACCTGCTGGATATCGCTGAAATCGAGTTCCGGGGCCACGCCCTGGGTATATAAATTCAGCGCCAGCGTCACAATATCGACATTGCCGGTACGCTCACCATTACCAAACAAGCAACCTTCTACGCGATCGGCGCCGGCCAGCATCGCCAGCTCGGCACAGGCCACGCCCGTGCCGCGATCGTTATGCGGATGCACGCAAATCGCTACCTGTGAACGCTGGCTAAAGTGACGGCAGAAATACTCGATCTGATCCGCATAGACGTTCGGGGTATTCACTTCCACCGTAGCGGGCAGGTTGATAATCATCGGGCGGTCCGGACCCGGTTGCCAGATCGCCGATACCGCTTCACAGATCTCCAGTGCAAATTCCGGTTCAGTAAAGCAGAACGTTTCTGGTGAATACTGGAAGGTCCAGGCCGTATCACTTTGTACTTCACATTGGGCGCGGATTTGCCGGGCACCGGCGCAGGCCAGCTCAATGATCTCCGCCTTGCTCTGGCGGAATACGCGCTCGCGGAACAACGGCGCAGTGGCGTTGTACAGGTGAATAATCGCCTGCGGCGCACCGCGCAGCGCTTCAAAGGTACGATCGATTAAATCGCTGCGTGCTTGTGTCAGCACCTGAATCGCCACGCCTTGCGGAATATGATGCTGTTCAATCAGCAGCCGTACAAAGTCGAAATCGGTTTGCGAGGCAGCAGGAAACGCCACCTCAATCTCTTTGAAGCCGCAACGCAGTAGCAGCTGCCAGAATTCCAGCTTGCGTGCGCTATCCATTGGCGTCGCCAGCGCCTGGTTACCGTCGCGCAGATCGGTGGAAAGCCAGCGCGGTGCCTGGGTGAGCTGGCGCGATGGCCACTGGCGGTCGGGCAAATCGATCACCGGGAAGGGGCGGTATTTTTCTGCAGGGTGGTTGAGCATGAGGTTCTCCTTATGGGTCTGTACTCAGTCTGGACCACATCGCCGCACGCTGCTCACGCATAACTGACAACTCGCGTTGCATAACTGACATATCGTTGTGAAGTTGTCGCAACAGCCGGGTCCCACATTCTGTGAACCCTCTCTGTCCAAACCGTTCACAACAAATGTGGAGGGTGATGAGAATCGACGGCCAAAAGCGTTGTGCTGCTTATGCGCAGGATGATATTCCTCAGATGAAATCGGCATCTGGGCTTTTAGCACAACAGGGTAGTCTGGGGTTTTGCGCCAGAAGAGAAAATAGAATGAAAAGAACAGCTTTAGCCCTGTTTGTGATGCTTACCAGTGGAACCGCTGCGGCGGAAACCGTCACACTGCGCATTGCCGACCAGAAGGGCAATATGCACGCCGAGATGGAAGCGGCGCAGCAGCTCAATAATCTCCATTATAAAATCGAATGGGCGGAGTTCCCGGCAGCGGCACCGCTGGCGGAGGCACTGAATGCGGGCGCCGTCGATGCGGGTATTATCGGTGACGCGCCGCTGCTGTTCTCGCTGGCGGCGGGTTCGCAGGTGAAAGCGGTGGCGGTAAGTAAATCGGTGCCTGAAGGCTTAGCGGTATTGGTGAGCCCGGATTCAAAAATTAAAACCGTGGCCGATCTGAAAGGAAAAAATATTGCCACCGGGCGCGGCTCTATCGGCCATTTTGAAGCGCTGAAAGCACTGGAAAAGGCCGGTTTGACGGATAAGGACGTCAACTTTCGTTTCCTGACACCCGCCGATGCGCGCATTGCACTGGCAAACGGATCGGTCGATGCCTGGTCAACCTGGGATCCTTACACCGCACTGGCGGAAGTCACACACACGGGCCGCGTTTTGATCAACGGCGTGGGCCTTTCCAGCGGTAACAGTTTCCTGGCGGCAACCGATGCAGCCCTTAATGACGAGGCCAAACGCGTGGCGCTGCAGGATTACGTTAATCGCCTTGCGGCGGCGGATCGCTGGGCGAACAGCCATGTTGATGCGTACTCCACCACGCTGGCGAAAATTATCGGCTTCCCAAAAGAAGCCGCGGCCAAGTCCTTTGCGCGGCGCAATTCGCATTGGCAAGCTATCGATGAAGCCACGATTGCGCAGCAGCAGGACACCGCCGACTTTTATCAAAAATATGGGCTGATCAAGCAGCGCCTCGACGTCAAACCTACCTTTTATAATGGCTTAAAGGTTGCACAGAACTAACGCTTTGTGCCCCTGTGTTTGGCGAATCAGCAGGGGGCGAGTAGCATAGCGCCCATGTTGTCTCGCTGTGTGACCCCCTATGTTATTTAAAACCTTCGATGGTCATAACGACCTGCTGCTTAACCTGTGGCTGCATCATCCTGATGATCCCGCTAATGCTTTTTTTGCCGGTATTGAGAAAGGGCATCTGGATTTTCCGCGTATGCAGCAAGGCGGTTTTGCCGGTGGACTCTTTGCGCTCTTTGTTCCGCCGCAGCGCTACATCAATGAGGTCGCGCCGCAACGTGCAAACGAGCAGTGGCAGCCGCTCGATATTCTCTGGCAACAACTCGATATCCTCAAAACGCTGGCGGCACAGTCCGCCGGGCGCGCCCGTTTATGCCTGACGACGGCGGATATTGCAGCCTGTCGCCACGAGGGTGTGCTGGCGATGGTCGCGCACATTGAAGGGGCAGATGGATTCGATGCTGATGGCGAAGATTTGCATGCTTTCTATCAGGCTGGGGTGCGCAGTATCGGGCCTTTCTGGAATTTACCTAACCGTTTCGGTGAAGGGGTAAACGGCGCTTTCCCGCATTCGCCAGATACCGGAGCGGGCCTCACCACGGCAGGTGAGCAGTTGATCGCTGCCGCTAATCGCCATCGCATGATGATTGACGTGTCGCATATGAATGAGAAAGCATTTTGGGATACCGCACGGCTCTCAAACGCGCCGCTGGTGGCCAGCCATTCTAATGCACACGCGCGTTGCGCGCAGCCGCGCAATCTTACCGACGAGCAACTGCGTGCCATTCGCGACAGCGGCGGAGTGGTAGGGATTAATTTTGGTAACGCTTTCTTACGGCCGGATGGCAAACGCGATAGTGATACGCCATTGATCGAAATTGTTAAACATCTGGATCATTTAGTTGAAATAATGGGGCCAGAAAACGTAGCATTTGGTTCGGATTTTGATGGCATCAGTGTGCCAGATGAATTGAAAGATGTGTCTGGGCTGCCGCGTCTGTATGCGTTGCTCACTTCGCTCAGCTATGATCAAACCATGATTGAGCAGTTTGCCTGGGGTAACTGGCAGCGAGTCCTGCAACAGATTTGGCAGGATTAGCACCATTCCCTTACCGAATCGGGGTTGATCTGACCGTTACATTGGCGCAACATCAGCCCGCGTCGTGCCTTGTTGCCAGAAAATTCGTTTCCTGGTGCAAGCATTTCCAGCAGAGCCTGCTCTGCGTTATTTGTTTTGAGGAAGAAAGTTATGTGGAAAAAACCTGAATTTGTTGACCTGCGTCTGGGCCTGGAAGTGACTCTGTACATCTCCAACCGCTAAGACTCTCTGCCCGCCACTCGTGCGGGCATTTTATTTTTCATTCTGGTTATCTCTCATGTTTATTAAAGTGCTCGGTTCAGCGGCAGGCGGCGGCTTTCCGCAGTGGAACTGTAACTGCGCCAATTGCAGCGGCCTGCGCAACGGTACGATCCAGGCTCAGGCGCGGACGCAATCCTCGATCATTGTCAGTGACAACGGCGAAGATTGGGTGCTGTGTAACGCATCGCCAGATATCAGCCAACAGATCGCCCACACACCCGAACTGAATAAAAAAGGGGTCCTGCGCGGCACCGCGATTGGCAGCATCATTCTTACCGACAGTCAGATCGATCACACCACCGGTTTACTCAGTCTGCGCGAAGGCTGCCCGCATCAGGTGTGGTGTACGCCCGAGGTGCATGCCGATCTCACCAGCGGTTTCCCGATTTTCACCATGTTGCAGCACTGGAACGGCGGTTTGCAGCACCATGGTCTTACGCCCCTTGAACCGTTTCGTGTTGATGTGTGTCGTAACCTGCAGTTCACTGCTATCCCGATTCTCAGCAATGCGCCACCGTATTCGCCGTATCGCGATCGTCCGCTGCCGGGGCATAACGTCGCGCTGTTTATCGAAAATACCGCCAATGGCCAGACACTGCTGTATGCGCCAGGTCTGGGCGAGCCCGATGCGGTGATCATGCCGTGCCTGGAAAAAGCCGATTGCCTGTTAATTGACGGCACCGTCTGGCAGGACGATGAGCTGCTTGCCACCGGCGTCGGTAAAAACACCGGCAAAGCGATGGGCCATCTCGCGCTGGCAGAGGAGCACGGCCTGATGGCGCTGCTGGCGTCACTGCCCGCACAACGCAAAATTCTGATTCACATTAATAACACCAATCCGATCCTTAACGAGCAGTCGCCGCAGCGTCAGTATCTGACGCAGCAGGGCATTGAAGTGAGCTGGGACGGGATGGCGATTCATCTGCAGGAGAACGCATCGTGATCATTACCGAAGCCTTATCGCCGCAAGAGTTTGAGCAGGCGCTGCGTGCCAAAGGCGCGTTTTACCACATTCATCATCCCTACCATATCGCGATGCATAATGGTGAAGCGACCCGTGAACAGATTCAGGGCTGGGTCGCGAACCGCTTCTATTACCAGACCAATATTCCCCTGAAAGACGCGGCGATTATGGCGAACTGCCCGGATCCTGCAACCCGTCGTAAGTGGGTACAGCGCATCCTCGACCATGACGGCAGCAACGGTCAGGAAGGCGGTATTGAAGCCTGGCTGCAACTCGGTGAAGCAGTGGGATTGGATCGTGAAGTCCTGCTGTCAGAAAAACTGGTGCTGCCGGGTGTGCGTTTTGCTGTGGATGCCTACGTTAACTTCGCCCGTCGCGCCAACTGGCAGGAAGCGGCCTGTAGCTCATTAACCGAGCTGTTTGCACCGCAAATCCACCAGTCGCGCCTCGACAGTTGGCCGCAGCACTATCCGTGGATCAAAGAAGAGGGTTACTTCTATTTCCGCAGCCGCCTGAGCCAGGCAAACCGCGATGTGGAGCACGGGCTGGCGCTGGCGCTGGAAGTGTTCACCACTGCTGAGCAGCAGAACCGCATGCTGGAGATTTTGCAGTTTAAACTCGATATTCTCTGGACGCTGCTGGATGCCATGACCATGGCGTATTCTTTGCAACGCCCGCCTTATCACACGGTCACCGATCAGGTGTCCTGGCACAGCACAAGACTGGTATAACATGATGAAAGATAATCTGATTCCGGCTTTCCGTCGTGGCTATCGCATGCAGTGGGAACCGGCGCAGGATAGCCATGTGGTGCTGTATCCCGAAGGCATGGCCAAGCTGAATGAAACCGCAACGGCAATCCTTGAACTGGTCACCGGCAAACAGGATGTGGCCGCCATCATCGCCATTCTCAACAGCCGTTTCCCGGAAGCGGGCGGCGTGGATGATGATGTAAAGGAATTCCTGCAATCCGCCGTAGAACAGAAATGGATCCAGTGTCGTGAACCTGAATAAAAGCGCCACGCCGCCGCTGTGGCTACTGGCTGAGCTGACTTATCGCTGCCCGCTGCAGTGCCCATACTGCTCGAATCCGCTCGACTTCTCGCAACAGGAGAAAGAGCTGACGACTGAGCAGTGGATCGACGTGTTCAGTCAGGCGCGCGCCATGGGCAGTGTGCAGATGGGCTTTTCGGGCGGCGAACCGCTGACGCGGAAAGATCTGCCCGAGTTGATCAAAGCGGCGCGCGATCTCGGTTTCTACACCAACCTAATTACTTCCGGTATCGGTCTGACGGCGAAGAAACTCGACGCCTTCGCCGATGCGGGTCTGGATCATATTCAGATCAGCTTTCAGGCGAGTGATGAAACCCTCAACGCCGCGCTGGCCGGTTCGAAAAAAGCGTTCCAGCAGAAGCTGGAGATGGCGAAAGCGGTGAAAGCGCACGGCTATCCGATGGTGCTGAACTTCGTGCTGCATCGACACAATATCGACCAAATCGATAAGATCATCGACCTGTGCATCGAACTGGAAGCGGACGACGTTGAACTGGCAACCTGTCAGTTTTACGGCTGGGCGCATCTTAACCGGCAGGGTTTGTTACCCACGCGGGAACAGATTGCCCATGCAGAAGCGGTGGTGGCCGAATACCGCGAACGTATGAGCGAGTCCGGTAACCTCACTAATTTGCTGTTCGTCACGCCGGATTATTACGAAGAACGGCCCAAGCCCTGTATGGGCGGCTGGGGCTCGATCTTCCTGAGTGTCACGCCAGAAGGCACGGCACTGCCATGCCACAGCGCGCGTCAGTTGCCGGTGGAGTTCCCGTCGGTACTGGAGCATAGCCTGGAAGACATCTGGTATAACTCCTTTGGTTTTAACCGCTATCGTGGTTACGACTGGATGCCGGAACCGTGCCGTTCGTGTGATGAGAAAGAAAAAGACTTCGGTGGTTGCCGTTGCCAGGCTTACATGCTGACCGGCAATGCGGATAATACCGATCCGGTGTGCAGTAAGTCACCGCATCACGGTAAGATCCTGGAAGCGCGCCGCGAAGCCACCTGCAGCGATATCAAAATCGCACAGCTTCAGTTCCGCAATCGCTCCAACTCTGAGCTGATCTTCAAGCAGCGAGTGACCTGATGACCTCGCGCCAGCTGGTGTTAGCCAATGGCTTGCGTTGCCACCTGCATCATCAGGCTGGTGCGCGTGATGCCGCCGCACTGATCCGCGTGCAAGCGGGCAGTCTGGATGAACCCGATCGCTGGCCGGGTCTGGCGCACTTGCTGGAGCACCTGTTGTTCTGCGGCAGCGAGCGTTTTAAAGATAGCGAGCGCCTGATGCCGTGGGTGCAACAGCGGGGTGGGCAGGTCAACGCCACCACGCAACTCAGCCACAGCGCCTTTTTCTTCCAGCTGCCAGCAGCGGATTTAGCTGAAGGTGTGCAGCGGTTAAGCGACATGATCGCCTCTCCGTTGCTCGGCCAGCAGGCGATTCGGCAGGAAGTCGCGGTGATCGATGCAGAGTGTCAACTTCTGCAACATCATGCTGAAACGCTCAGCGAAGCCGCGCTGGTGGATACGCTGGGTGGGGCTTTTCAGCGTTTTCGCATCGGTAATCAACAGTCGTTTGGTGACAATGTCACTTTGTTGCAGACCGCGTTGCGCGACTTCCATCAGCGTTATTATCACGCAAATACGCTGGAACTGTGGTTACAGGGCCCGCAATCGCTGGATGAGTTGGCGCATCTTGCGCAGCACTTTTCGGCGGTCAATTCAACAAAAAACACCCCTTCATATGCCGCATCCACATTGCCTTCGGGTGACGTGATGTTGCAGCTATCAGATAATGAGAGTTTCTGGCTGACGCTGATGTTATCGGGTGAGGAACCTGTTTTACGTGACAATGTCACCTTGCTCAGTGTGTTCTGGCAAGATGAAGCGCCGGGCAGCCTGTTGGCCGCACTCAGAGAGGCTGAATTGTGCGATACGCTGCAGGGACAATGGCTGTGGCAGGATAAGCAGCACGGATGGTTAGCGCTGCGCTTCAGTGGGCCTAAAATCAGCGCGGAGCAGGCGCAACGCATTGAGCACTGCTTCTGGCAGCATTTAGCCGCCATCAAACTTTGCACCCCTGAGCATCTCCAGCATTATTCTCAGCTGGCGCAGCACGATTTTGCCTGTCTAACGCCACTGGAACAGTTGCGTGGTCGGGCGTTAGGTTTTGCGCCTGCCGATTCTGTGCCGCAGGGTTTCAGCGCTTTTATCGCTGCGCTGGCGCAGAAGCCTTGTTCACGCTTGCTCACTCAGCAGCAACTGGACTCGCCAGAAAGCGCACAGACGCAAGGTTTCACGCTGCGGCGCAAAAAAGGGCTGCCGCGCAGCCTGAGTACATCCTCAACGCCCGCATTTTCTTTCTATCCCGCTGCGCACCAGGCCGTATTGCCCACGTTGTCGCCGATAGCGATGCCCCTGCCGCGTATCGCGCCACAACAACAGGTTGAGACCTTGCTGTTGCGGCCGGCTTTTTATCACACGCTGAGTGACGAGGATGCGCAGGCACGGCAAACCCGACTGCGTCCGGTGCTGGCGGCGTTGCGTCATGCCGGAGGAAGTGGCAGTTGGCAGCAGAAGCAGGGGGGCTGGCAGTTGGTGCTGAATTTGCCAGTCTCTGAGTCACCAGCTTTGCTGGCCGTGCATCATGCACTTGAGGCATTGAATCTGGCTCCCGATGCAAAACCGCTGGCGCCTGCGCAAACGATCGTGATTCGACAGTTGCTCTCAGCCTTGCCCGTTCAATTGATTGCTCCCACCAGTGATACCCCATGGCTGGCGGCGTGGTGTGGCAAACACAGGCTATTACATCAGCGTGTGTCCCATCTGCTGAGCAACTTCGCGCCCGATTTGGTAAGCAGTGCACAGCCGCCGCGTTTGCAAAGAGGTATTAAGCCGATCCCTTGTACCGGAGGCGATCAGGCGCTGCTGCTGTTTATTCCGCTGCCGATTGCTGATGAACGGAATTTAGCGGCACTGCGCGCGCTCTCATTGTTTCTGGAACCGCGCTTTTTCCAGCGACTGCGGGTCGATCAGCAAATTGGCTATGTGGTGTCGGCGCGCTACCAGCGCGTGGCGGATGTCGATGGGCTAATGCTGGCACTCCAGTCGCCACAGATTCCATGGCAAACGCTGCTTGGGCACTGCAAACGCTTTTTACGTGAGACCGTGGCTGATCTGGACGCTATCGCGCCGGCAACTTTCGCGGCCTGGCAAGCCACACTGCGCGAGCAGTGCGATATCCGCGATAATGCGGAAGCCGCACTGCAGGGGTTACGACAACAGCAGGCATTGCCGAATCTTACGCCTGATGCGATTGCATCCCTGACGCTGCCCCTTATCCAGCAGCTTTATCACCGCTTATTACGCGAACGCCGCCGCTGGCGAATACTGATTAATCAAAGTTGAAAAGCGATGTTTACCATTCGGCAAAGTCACATCAATACGTATTTCCCCCACCCAATGCAGCCACATAACGACTTATAGTCCAAAGTTACTTCCAAAATTTCTTAGCAAGAAAAAGCAATATTCCATACAGTATAAATGTACTTATTGCTAAGGTTGCCCAGGTTTTCTCAGGCCATCTGTCATATGTAAATGATGTGATGATGACCAGAAATATAATGGGTATAACAGTAAACACTTGCACCCAAAGGAAATCCATAAGTAAGCTTTTTAGGGTTTTCATAGGGTTACATGTTTCCTGATATGGCTAGTAAATGTTTTATGTTTTTAATTACTGTATTTTCGTCGGAAACTGAATCCTTAATAATATGACCAAGAATCGGTTCCACTATAGAGGCATACGCGAAGTAATTCGCACGGCGTACCAGCCAAGCAAGGTGACGCATCCTGACCCTGCACCAGCGTCAGGATGCGTTTCAGCTAAAAATGAGGCGCTCTTTGGATCTGCCTTTACGCCCAATACTTCTTCTTACTGGTTTTTCCCACGCCAGGGTTGCAGCTGTTAGTCGGATCCAGTTGCTTCCAGTGCGCCACATGCTCGCACGATGCCTGATAGAGATGTCCCACATTATGCTCAGCCGGGTACTTCGCACCACGCTGTTCAAGATAGACTTTGACCGCTTCTTTAAACGCCTTCGCATCCACCCCTTCCTTCAGCACATAATCCTGATGATTCACATAACAGAAAAAGTGCCCGCAGCAGGAATCGACCTGCACCTGTGCCGCTAAGTGATCCGGCAAGGTTAAGCGCCAGGCATCGTCATTGCGGCGCAACGCCACGTCGAAGGCCACCAGCCTTTCGTTCGGGTTATAACCCAGCGCATCACAATAAGAGATGGTGCACCCGCCTACGCCAAAACGTACCAGAAATGCATCTGCGCCTTCGCGGGCATCACAATGGAAAAAGCCGCCGGGATGTTCGGCAAAAAATTGCTGCAACAACGTCTGCAATTCGTTGGTCTGCTGCGCATCGACTTTGATCATCAGATGATGTTGATATTCGT
Source organism: Pantoea rwandensis (assembly GCF_000759475.1). NCBI lineage: Bacteria > Pseudomonadati > Pseudomonadota > Gammaproteobacteria > Enterobacterales > Erwiniaceae > Pantoea > Pantoea rwandensis. The sequence continues at coordinate 2,836,320 of NZ_CP009454.1, read as the reverse complement.
CGCGATAAGCCATGATGCGCGGGGCAATAAAGCTGGGCGTGAGCTGGTTAAAGCATTGCAGCGCCCGATCAACAAAATTGCGTGGCAGGAAAGGCAGATGACTGACACGGACATCCCATTTCGCTTTATTGCCCATCATCTTAGGAATGGCCTGGGGACCGAATTTACGGATCGCCAGATACATATGTTTGGCGTATCGCACGGTTAAATCGAACGCGTTGCGATGAATGTACTCTGCCTGCAGGGGCAGTTCGCTCATTTCGGTGAGGAGAAAACGGCGTAACGCCACCAAAACACTCTCATCATGGGTGCCGACATAAAAGGTGTCGCTCCCCGCGCTCGCTTCAAAGGTGGGCAGCCGCACAGCAAACACCACCACTTTTCCTGCACTGCCGGAACTGTCGTGCAGATAACGTAGGTCGCCATTGAAGCGAGCAGGGGAATCAGCGCGGACATCCCGCAGACGGTCGGCGTAATCATCAGCCCAGATTTTGCCGTCCCAATCGGCCTGGTCGCCGGTCTGATACTGTTGCTCAGTCAGACTCTTCAGCATCGCCTCCGGCGTATCACCCAAATCGATACCAAGGTGATTGATCATTTCTAAGCGCCCATCATCATGGATACGGGCAAACAGTGATTTTTCTGTAAAGGCGGGGCCCCGGCGAATCAGTGAACCGCCCGAGTTGTTACAGATGCCTCCCACGACAGAAGCGCCAATGCAGCTGGAACCAATCACCGAGTGCGGTTCGCGTCCCAACGGTTGCAGCGTGTGCTCCAGTTCGGTCAGGGTGGTACCGGGGAAGGCGATGACCTGTCGCGCTTGATCGATGACCTGTACGCCCTTGAGCTGGCGGGTGCTGATGATCACCACGTCGCGGTCATAATCATTGCCATCCGGGGTTGACCCGCCGGTCACGCCGGTATTCGAGGCTTGCATCAAAATAATGACGTCCTGTGCCACGCATACCTTTAGGCTTTGCCACAGTTGCAGCAAGTTTTGCGGCAATATCACTGCCAGTGCCTCACCGCGACCGACACGAAATCCCTTGGTGTACCAGGCTTTATCATCGGCATGGGTCAATACCTGTTTGCCGCCCACTATGCCAGCGAGCTGACGCAACATCTCCTGCGAGTTGGTCATGTTTTCTCTTCTTCGTCATTTATTTGCTGCGATATTGGACAGCCAGATAAACGTGACGTCAATCATTCATCGGTACTGATCAACAAATAACGCACTGAATCATTATCCCTTTATCCTTCATGGAGAAAAGTCGGCGAACTGATAAAAATGCGTGGGAAATCACAATTCAGATCGAAAGAAATTCAGATGAAAAGGCGATGGCAGGTTCGGTGCGTATTCTACGATTAAATAAATATAAACCAAGGATTTTATTGGTTTTATTAAATAACAGCCAAAATTCGCAATGTGATTAATATCACAAAAAACAGCGCTTATTCATGCTTGTCAACGTTACGAGGAATGAAATTCATGGCAAAAATGTGATCTTCGTTGCAAATAGAAAAGCCGTTCACCGGAAGAATGAATGTCAGACGCGCAGCATACGGAGTGATGACAATGAGAATTGGCATAGTGATAAGCGGTGGCGATGTTACCGGAATAAATAACTTTGTGTTTCAGATATCACGTATGACGCAGGCGGATATGGTGTTATTTAATGGCGGCATTCCCGGTTTATTAGAAAATCGCCATCAGGAAATGTCGCAGCGCGATCTGGTGGATTATGCCATCACTTCAATTCCCGTGATGCAATCGGGACGAACCACGCGAAAATTAATTCGCCCTGAGTATGAGGTGATCGCCAAACAACTCAAATCGCTACGCATCGATGTATTAATTATGGCCGGGGGTGATGGCTCATTACAGTTTTTACATACATTAAGCGAATTCGGCGTGAATTGCTTTGGTGTAGGCATGACCATTGATAATGATGTGTTTGGCAGTGACTACACCATTGGTTTCTCTACCGCTTGTGAGCAAGTCTTAAAAGAAGTATCGAAATTAAGAAATACCGGCCGCGCGTTAACCGGTCGTGTATTTATGGTTGAGTTGCTCGGCGGCTATTGTGGCGAACTGACGCTGCAATCGGCGATCAAATCCAATGCTGATTTCGCGCTGATTCCGGAGTGCCAGATCCCGGCGCAAGAACTGGCAGAACGCATCACGCAGCGGCTTGCCGCGCAGAACAGCGTGGTGATTCTCTGCTCTGAAGGTTACACCCGCGAATACTCGCCGGGCTTTCAGGGCGCGATTGATACCTTAATTAAACAGATTGAGCCGCTGATAGGGGTACGAATTCGTAAAACTATTATCGGTTACGGCTTGCGTAGTGGTGACCCGACCTGTGAAGAGATTTATCAAGGCACCATTATGGCCAGTGAAGTTGCGCGCTGTATTCAGTCGGGGATGCGCAACAAAGCGGTGATTATTAATGGCAGTAATCGACCGATACCGATTGATCTTATAAGCATGAAAAAACGCCTGGTTGATACCGAAGGGCATCATTACAAACTCGCTAAACAACTGCATATTCTGTGAGGAAAACGCCATGCTGAAAATATTATGTGTCTGTGGATGTGGTCTGGGTTCTAGTTTCGCCATCGAAATGAGTGCCAAATCCGTATTAAAGAAACTCGAAATTGAAGCGGATATTGATCACACCACTATTTCAGAAGCCAATGCTTTTAAATCCGACATGATTCTCACTCAAAAAGCATTTGCGGATGTCCTTAACGCGGATGCCAGCCCGGAACAAATTAAACGGGTGATTATTCTCAACAAGCTGACCGATAAAGCTGAAATTGAGGAAAAAATCGTGGCGTTTATGAAAGAGCGTAATCTGAAGGCTGCTAACCATGAATAGTGTGATCAACTTCCTGGTAAAAGACTTATTAGGGCAGGCATCAATTCTGATCGCCTTTATTGCTCTGATTGGTCTGCTACTGCAGAAAAAATCCGCAGGTAAGGTGGTGGAAGGCACCTTTAAAACCCTGCTGGGCTTTTTAATCATGATGGCGGGTATCAATATCATAGTCGGTACGCTGACCTTCCTGAATACCATCTTCACCCACGGTTTTGGTATGAAGGGCTATATCACCGATGTGGCCGCCATTGCCGGATTAGCAAGCCGCGAGTTGGGATCAGAAGTAGCGCTGACATTGTTGGTGATCTTTATCGTCAACATCATCATCGCGCGTCTGACGCCGTTCAAATACATCTTCCTCACCGGCCAGGCGCTGCTGTGGATGGCAACCATCGGAGCGGTGATCGGCTATAAAGCCGGGCTGACGGGTTTACCGCTGATCCTAACAGGCGGCATCTTCGGCGGCATTATGGCGGTCGTGATGCCAGCGCTGGCTCAGCCGGTGGTGCGCCGAATCACAGACTCTGATGACGTGGCACTGGGACACTTCTGCACCATCGGCTATCTGCTGACGGCGGCAGTGGCGAAGGTGGTCGGTAAAGGCTCGCGCTCAACGGAAGATCTCAAGCTGCCAGACAACTTCAAGTTCCTGCAGGACACCTATCTGTCGATGGCAGTGGTGATGGTACCGATGTACCTGATCCCGGCAGTGGCAGCAGGACCAGAATTTATCGGCCAGTACAGCAACGGCATGAACTATCTGATGTATGCCTTCATGCAGTCGATTCAGTTCGTCGCCGGCGTGTTCGTGCTGTATAGCGGCGTGCGTTTACTGCTCAACGAGTTGGTGCCAGCGTTCCGTGGCATTGCGATGCGCCTGGTGCCAGATGCAAAACCCGCGCTCGACTGTCCGGTGATGTTCCCTTACGCACCGAATGCCGTGATCGTCGGCTTCCTGGCGACAACTCTGGGTTCCGTGGTCGGTATGCTGGTGTTCCCCATGTTCGGTCTGGCGATGATTCTGCCTGGCCTGCTCACCAACTTCTTTGCCGGTGGCACCGCAGGTGTATTCGGTAATGCGCTGGGTGGACGTCGTGGAGCGATGATTGGCGGTTTTGTACATGGCCTGTTCATCACTTTCCTGCCGGCCATATTGGTGCCAATGCTCGAAAGCTACGGCTTCACCGGTGTGACATTCAGTGACTCTGACGTCATCAGTACCGGATTGATATTGGGCCATGCGTTCCAGGGCAACTGGTTGTTCGTCGCACTCTTTATTGTCTTTATCACTCTGATCGCCTGGTTTGTTAACGGAAAATCCCCTAAATCCCACGAGGAAAAGCTTCATGAAACTTTATAACTTTACCGATCTGTTACAGGTGGCTAAACAACGTGAATTTAAAGCGCTTGGTTCCTTTAATTTGCACTGCCTGGAAATGTTACCGGCCTTTTTTAAAGCAGCAGAGAAAACCAACAGTCCATTAATGATTCAGATCTCAACCGGCACGGCGAAATATCTGGGACATAAATTATTAGTGGATGCGATTCGCTCGTTATCTGAAAGCCGTAATGTGCCAACGTGCCTGCATCTCGATCACTGTTCAGATCTCGATGCGATTCAAACGGCACTGGATGCAGGATTCAGTTCCATTATGTATGACGGCTCGCATTTATCGATTGAAGAGAATATTGCCAATACGCGTCGCGTGATTGATATGGCGCGCCCGTTGCACGTCTCAGTAGAAGCGGAACTGGGTGCGATTGGCGGCTCAGAAGACGGTAAAGAAGTCGAAATGAACGATGCTTCCTTCACCACCGTAGATGATGCCAAACGCTTCGTCGAAGAAACCGGCGTGGATATGCTGGCCATCTCCATCGGCACCGTACACGGATTGTATACCGGTAAGGCACACATTCAGCATCAGCGTCTGGCGGATATCACGGATGCCACCAAAACGCCTCTGGTACTGCATGGCGGCACCGGCGTAAGCGATGACGATATGCGTCTGGCCGTGCGCAGCGGTATCGAAAAAGTGAACGTCGGCACGGAAATGAATGTGCAGTGGGTGGCAAACTGCAAGCAGACGTTTGAAAAAGGTAAAGTGAATGACAGCGTACGCAACTTCCTGGTGCCCGCTAATGATGCCGTCACCAATGTGCTGGTAGAAAAGATTTCACTGTTCCGTTAAGTACGACTCACTCATGACGTAATAAACCTGAGGTGCCCTGGCGCCATTCGGGGCAGGAGACGCTATGTTTGGATTCTTGAAAAAGGGCTCGGATAATAAGAGTCAGGATTCACAAGAAATAGATCTTCAGGCAGAAACCATCAGTGGAAAAATTAGCGAGCTGGAACAACAGCTCGCTATTAATCCGCAAGCGGTCGATGCGCAGAAACAATTAATGCTGGAATATAATCGTGCATTAAATATCTTTGCGAAAAGCCGCCGTTTTCGTCAGGAAATTGATCCGCTGTTCGTTAAAATTGATGAACTGCGTAATACCATCCGCAAATCAATTTAAGGAGGCAGTATGAGTATTAAGCGACTGCTGCAAGAAGCGAATGCGATTCAGGTGGGGATCAGCGCCACGGACTGGCGCGAAGTGATCGCGCTGGCTGCACAACCGTTGGTTAGCGGTGGATATGTGAAGGATTCCTATCCGGAGGCGGTGATAGCCAATACCCTGACGCACGGCGCTTATTACGTGTTTGAGGAAGGGATAGCCATTCCGCATGCGCGTCCGGAAACGGGCGTGCTGAAAGATTGCTTCAGCATGATTGTGCTGGATGAGCCGATCTCTTTTGAGGGGAGTGACAAAGCCGATATCGTCATCATGTTCGGCGCGCGCGACAGCAATGCGCACATCGAAGAGGGCATTCGCGCGATTGTCTCACTATTGGAAGATGAAGAGACGCTGGTGCGGTTACGTCAGGCCAGCAGTGTGGCGGAGGTGATAGAAATCCTATGACTTCTCACACTGAAGAAAAGATGGTGGTGCTGGTCAACGGCATTCCCGCGTCGGGGAAAAGCACCCTGACACGGGCTATGGCGGAACGGTTTGGTTTTCCGGTACTGACGCTGGACAGCCTCAAAGAACCTTTTATGGCCAGTTTCGCGCCGGTGGATCGCCTGCGTAACCGTCAGTTGGGTTGTGCGGCTTATCAGGCAATCTGGAAGGTGGTCGGGCAAGCTCCCACCTGCTGCGTATACCTGATTGACGCCTGGTTCGGCTTCCAGCCAAAAGAAGTCTTGCAGCAAGGATTAGAGCAGGCGGGTATCACTCGGGTGCTGGAGCTGTGGCTGGCGATCACCCCTGACGAAGCGGTAGCGCGTTATCAGTCACGACTGACCGATCGCATGCCGGGTCATCCAGGTGCCGAATATCTGCCTGAGCTACGTAAGCTGGCGGAAACGGCGCAGCCAATGGCGCTCGGGCCGGTGTTGCAACTCAATGCCGCCGATCTGGATGAAGCGGCGGCGAGTGCCTGGTTGCAGCGTCAGCTGCGGCTGCCGGTGAGTGCTCAGCCCGCTTTGTCTGCATCAGGTTGAAAGAAGTCCGCCAGTAAGGCGCTGAACTGTTGATCGTGTTGGCGATCGTCAGCCAGCTGGCGGCAGATTTCCCCTAATGCCTGGTAAAGTTGGTCGGTGGCGAGTTCGCCCTGATTGAGTGTAGCAATCTCATCCATCTCCGCCGCCCAGCGCCAGGCTTTTGGCAGCATATCCGGGGCGGCTTTTTCCATTCGCTTCAGTAACGCCTGCTGGCTCTCCTGCATCTCTTCACGCAGTGCATCGGCGGCACCCACTCGGCTGGCATTGATCAGCATCGCTGAGGTCAGCAGAGTGATGCCTTTATTAATCCCGGCATAAGCCATCTTCAATGCTGAGGCGGCGCCGTTCTCAGCGCCCATCACCCGCACCCGCAACCCATAATCACTTAACTGAGCCAGTTTGCCGGCATGTGGCCCTGCAAACCAGAAACGCGGTCCGGAAGGATTCTGCTCGCCTGGCGGCAAGCCAATTATCGCCGCATCGGCAAAAGGGGTACCGGTGCTTTCAATCACCTGAGCCACTCGTTTGAGCGTCTCCGGACTGATGGCGTTGCAATCCACATACAACGGTTTGTGCGCGGCGGCTTGTAAAAGCGGAGCCATCTGTTGTGCCCAGCTGAGTGCCGATTCGGGCGGCAGAATCGACAGAATCATATCGGCCTCACAAAGCGCCTGTGCGCTGCAGTTGGTGATATTGGCCTGTTGGGCACGCTGTTGTGACTGGGCTGAGCGTTCGCTCAGCGGAGCAATCACCCGCGCCCCATGCCGGGCAAGTACAGCACCGATGGCTGCGCCCATAGCGCCCGGTGCGGCGATAGCAATCGTCTTCATTACGGTCACTCCTTTAGGCATCAAGTTGTCAGTATGGATCGCGCTGAAGAGATTGTGCTTAGGGAAGTGCAAGCAAATACAACCGTCCACCTGCAGCGGTTTTGTCCGGCACGGTTATTGCTGCTGGCGGTGGCGCAGCGGGTGATTTGGCGGGGCAGAAAGCAGGCCAGACACGCTTGTGCTAATTCACAGTCGTGATAATAACCGCATGATTTGACAAGGCATATTTCACACGCTCAACCAGGCTTGTTGGATGTTTTGCATGTTATTGCCCACCCATCAAGGAGACTCTATGAACATTGATTTGCACGGTAAAACCGCGTTAGTGACGGCATCAACGGGCGGCATTGGTTTTGCGATCGCGCAGGGATTGGCTGAGAGCGGTGCCGAAGTGGTGCTTAATGGGCGCAGTGAAGACTCGGTGAGCCGGGCACGTGAGAAGCTGAATGGATTGGTGGTTGGCGCCAAAATTCATACTTTTATTGCCGATCTCGGCAGCGCACAGGGCGTAAAGCAATTGCTGAACGGATTGCCGCCCATTGATATTCTGGTCAACAACGCCGGAATTTACGGCCCGCAAGACTTCTACGCCACCGATGACGACACCTGGGAAGCTTACTGGCAGACCAACGTGATGTCGGGTGTGCGACTATCCCGCGCTTTGCTGCCGGAGATGGTGAAACGCGGTTGGGGGCGCGTGGTGTTTATCTCTTCTGAATCGGCGCGCAACATCCCCGCGGATATGGTGCATTACGGTGTGACCAAAACCGCACAACTCTCGCTGGCGCGTGGGCTGGCGAAAGTCGCAGCAGGGAGCGGCGTGACGGTTAACAGCGTGCTGCCTGGCCCCACCATCTCAGATGGTTTTGCAGCAATGATGGAAGACGAAGTCAAACGAACCGGAAAAACGCTAGAAGTACTGGCGAAAGAGTTTGTCATGGCGCAGCGTCCGAGTTCGGTGATTCAGCGTGCAGCCACGGTGGAAGAGGTGGCAAATATGGTGGTATACGTGTGCTCGCAACAAGCTTCGGCCACCTCTGGCGCGGCACTGCGCGTCGATGGCGGAGTGGTGGATGATATTGTTTAATCCACAGTAAATTGCCAGTCCGTGTCGCAGCGTAACGTATTACGTGCTTCTTAAGCCCCATGATGGCCGAGTGGTGCGCATAGACTTCGCTGCGACAACGCCACGAAGAACCTGAGCCAGACAAAAGTTTACACAGCAACGCTTGGTGTTTCTGCTGCATGTGCTTAAAATGCCCGCACTTTACTCTGGGGCAATGGCATGACCAAATCAGCACAACGCGCAAAATGGATTCTGGCACTGCTTTGTCTGGTGCTGGCATTTTGTCTCGCCCAGCGTAGTTTTAATCTGCCCAATGCTTCTCAGGCGCAGATCAGCGCCTCGTCGTTCAGCGATCACGGCCAAATCGGTGGCGAAAAAATCTGTTCCATCAGCGCAAAATCACTCCACGCTGCTGCCCCGATTATCGACAGCGTCATGCCGTTTCTGTTGATGGTCATCGCCTTACTGACCACGCTCTTCTCGTCTAAACCCACATCAGGTTATCGTCGTGAGCCTCTCTTTCCGCCCGTACAGCGGCGGCATCTGACCTTCTGTGTCTTCCGGGAATAACACCACGCTGTCCATCGCGTAAACCTTGTTATTCACCGGAGAAAAATTAATGAATCTCTTTATCAGGAGCCTGCTGCTCCTGTTGGTCAGTTGCACGAGTATTGTGCACGCTGCCGACACAGGCTGGCTGCGTAATGCACAAAACAGCCATGCAGAAGTACGCTTACGCAGCGCGAGTCATGGCGCTGATGCGCAAATATTACTGGATATCCGACTGGAAAACGGTTGGAAAACGTACTGGCGTTCGCCGGGCGAGGGCGGCGTGGCCCCGGAAATTCGCTGGCAAACGCCCGCCAGCAACGCTACATGGTATTGGCCTGCGCCTGCTCGCTTTGACGTGAGCGGGCTCACCACCCAAGGCTACAAAGGCAATATCACGCTGCCGATTGAGCTTGAAGAGGTGTCAGATAAAAAACTGGCCGGCACGCTCACACTCTCGACCTGTAGCGATGTCTGCATTCTGACCGATTTCCCCTTCACTCTGGATCTCGACCAGCAAGCTGCCCCCGATTTTGCCCGCGATTACGCCCAGGCGATGGGGCAGATCCCCGCTGAAAGCGGTTTGACCGATCAACTCGACGTCAGCAACGTCAATGGCGAACTCCAAATCCGCGCTCAGCGTCAGGGTGGATGGACTAAACCTGAGCTGTTCTTCGACTATCCGCAAGGCAGCATGCTGGCTGCACCGCAGATCACGGTGAAAGGCGACATCCTCAGCGCGCGGGTTGCGATCACCGATGAGTGGGGCGAAGCGGCACCCGACTTGCGCGGTAAAACGTTGTCGCTGGTGGTGGTTGACGCGGGTATCGCCCAGCAAACTTCGGTGATCATCGGCGCTCAGCCCCTTGTTTCCGATAGCACATCACAAACCCTATGGTCAGTGATATGGGTGGCGCTGTTGGGGGGATTGATCCTCAACCTGATGCCATGTGTGCTGCCGGTGCTGGCAATAAAACTCAGCGGTCTGGTGCAGCAACAAGGCCAATCGCGGCGTCAGACCCGGCAGCAGTTTCTTGCCTCCAGCGCCGGAATCCTGTTCTCGTTCCTGCTGCTCGCGGCGTTGATGACCGGCCTGCGGCTGAGTGGCCAGGCGTTGGGCTGGGGCATCCAGTTCCAGAGCAGTGGTTTCCTGTTGGTTATGGTGCTGGTGATGTTCTTCTTCACTGCCAGTCTGTTTGATTTGCTGCATTTCCGTTTACCTTCAGGTCTTAACACCCGACTGGCAACGCAGGGCGGTAGCGGGCTGCTGGGGCATTTTGGTCAGGGGGCTTTTGCCACGTTACTGGCGACGCCGTGCAGCGCACCGTTTCTTGGAACCGCAGTGGCCTATGCGCTTACCGCACCCTTGCCGCAGTTGTGGTTGCTGTTTGCCGCATTAGGTATCGGCATGAGCCTGCCATGGCTGTTGGTCGCGGCGTTGCCAGGTTTGGCGCGCTGCCTGCCTCGTCCGGGGCGTTGGATGGTTCATCTGCGTACCCTGCTTGGTCTGTTGATGCTGCTCGCCACTTTCTGGCTGGTCACACTGCTGATCCCACACTGGGGTGAATCTTTTGCCATGGTGCTGGGTGGTGTATTGCTGCTGGTGCTGTGTGGCTGGTTAATTCAGCGTCGGGCGCTGCAGCAAGCCGGAGTGGTGTTTATCACCCTGACGTTGGTTGGGGCGGTATTCCTGATGACGCGCATTGAGCCAGAGGAGGAAACGCTCTACTGGCAGCCGCTGACCGAAGCGGCGATCAATCAGGCACTGGAGCAAGATAAGCGCGTGTTTGTCGATGTCACCGCCGACTGGTGCATTACCTGCAAGGTGAATAAATCCCGGGTGCTGAATCAACCTGACGTGCGCGCCGCGCTGAAAGCCGATGATGTGGTGCTGCTGCGCGGTGACTGGACTCAGCCGGACCCCGCGATTGGTGAATTCCTGCGCAAGCGCGACCGCGTTGCCATCCCTTTTAACCAAATTTATGGCCCGGCACTGCCGCATGGCCACATTTTGTCACCGCTGCTGAGTCGTGAAGCGGTGATTTCTACTCTCTCTGAGGCCAAAAAATGATGAAAAAATCCCTGTTACTGTCCCTGATGTTTCTGAGCCTGCCTGCACTGGCGGCGGCACCGTTTACACCTGAACAAGAGGCACGCATCAAACAGCTGATTCGTGAAACGCTGGTGCAGAATCCGGCGATTCTGGCCGAAGCAGCTGATGCGTTTGATAAAGAAGCGGCGAAACAGCAGCAGAGCGTTGTCGCGCAGATGGTAAAGAAAAACCACGATGCCCTGTTCAATGATGCCGGCTCGCCGCGCATCGGGGCAGAAAAACCGGCGCTGACGCTGGTGTATTTCACTGACTACAACTGCGTGTTCTGCAAGAAATTCGATGCGGATATTGAGAAGCTGCTGAAAACCTATCCACAGGTGGCGGTAGTATTAAAACCGCTGCCGTATCGTGCCGAAACCTCTTTGACATCCGCGCGTTTGGCATTGACGGTTTGGGAACAGCAACCTAAAAACTTCCTGAAACTCCACGAGCGCTTAATGGCGAAAAAGGGCAACCACGACGAAGCGAGCATTGCCGCGGCGCTGGATAAAACCGGTATCAAGCTGAAAGAACCCAGTAAAGCCAGCCTCGACACCATCAATGAGAATCTGACGCTGGCGCAGCAGTTAGGTGTACAGGGCACGCCTGCTACGCTGGTGGGCAATGAGCTGATCAGCGGCGCGGTGCCTTATGCGCAACTGGAAGCCGCAGTGAAGGGCGCGTTGCAGGCGAAACCATGATGCGTCTCAAGCGCTGGCTGCGTGAAGCAGCAGTGCTGGTGCTGATTGCCGCGGCGATAATTTGGGGCATGGATTGGCTGCGCGCCCCGCAGCTGCCAGCCGATCTGGCACAACAGCCGCTGACGACGATCAATAGCGAAGTTAACCTGGCCACGTTAAGTCAGGATAAGCCGGTGCTGGTGTATGTGTGGGCCACCTGGTGCGGGGTGTGCAAACTCACCACGCCAACGGTGGCTGCGCTCAGCCAGAACGGTACGCCGGTGGTGACCGTGGCACTACGGTCGGGTGATGACCAGCGTGTCGCCACCTGGCTGGACAAAAAAGGCCTGCAGGGCCCGGCGGTGAACGATGAAAACGGTGCAGTGAGCCAACGCTGGGATATCAACGTGACGCCAACATTTATCGTGCTACAGCGCGGCAAAGTGGTCAGCACCACCACCGGTTGGAGCAGCACCTGGGGACTGAAATTGCGGCTATGGTGGGCGGAAAAATTTCACTAACGCGCCAGTGAGTGTCAGATCGCGCTAAGAAGCGTATTGACGGACAAATAAGGCTTTAGCTTAGTAAGCTGTCACTTCTCGAAGTGGCAGCTTTTTTTGCGCACTGGGGCGGCTGCCATCACGTCCATCCTGAGCTACCCGCCATATTTGTAGCCTTTTGACATCACGTACAGAAGTTAATGAGCGGCCCCAGACGGCGCTAACGCTGATCGTTTAACGGGCAAGCGGCAATCCAGCAGGAACGCATGCACTCTCCAGGGATGCACCTGCATGTGTATCCGCTATCTACCGCGATCCGAGAAAATCCTCGCGCTGTGGCGTGAAGGTATCCAGCAGCGTCCCCGCCTCCAGACAGACGCAACCGTGCACCACATTAGGCGCTTTATATAATGTGTCTCCCGCGCCGACTTCCTGCGTAACCCCATCAATCGTAAAAGCAAAACGGCCGGCCAACACATAGGTCAGTTGCTCATGGGGGTGATGATGCAATGGCCCCACCGCATCCTTTTCAAAGGTCACTTCGACCGCCATCATCCGCCCCCCGTGGGCCATGACGCGCCGCGTCACGCCGTTGCCGAGGTCTTCTTTAGTCGTCGCGCTTTTATAAATAAACATCGTTTTTCCTCACCAGTGACTTCATCAATGTGTGACAGATCTCACATCGAAAGGGACATTTCAGGGCTGCATTTTAGCGCACCTCGATTAAAATGAAACGGTGTTTCAAATTAATCTGAGGATGGATCATGAAAATCGCTTTGATGATGGAAAATAGCCAGGCCGCTAAGAACGCAACCGTATGGAAAGAACTGCAAACTGTCGCGCAACCGCTCGGCCATCAGGTGTTTAACGTCGGCATGAGCGACGAGCAGGATCATCATCTGACTTATATTCACCTCGGCATCATGGCTGGACTGTTGCTGAACAGTAAAGCGGCTGACTTTGTGGTCGCAGGTTGTGGGACCGGGCAAGGAGCATTGGTGTCGCTCAACCTGCATCCCGGTGTCGTGTGCGGCTACTGTATCGATCCCGCCGATGCTTATCTGTTCGCGCAAATTAACAACGGCAATGCGCTGTCGCTGCCTTTCGCCAAGGGTTTTGGTTGGGGAGCCGAGTTGAATCTACGGTTTATCTTCGAGAAAGCCTTCACCGGCGAAAAAGGCTTAGGCTATCCGCCAGAGCGTAAAGAACCGCAGGTGCGTAATACGGGCATTCTCAATCAGGTGAAAGCCACGTTGCTGAAAGAAGATTACCTTGATTCACTGCGCGCACTGGATCCTGAACTGGTGAAAGCCGCCGTTGGCGGTGCTCGCTTCCAGGCGTGTCTGTTCGAACACGGACAGAATCAGGACATCGTGCGCTTTGTTCGTGATCTGCTGTAACGATGGGTTGCGTTCAGCCGAGAAAATTTTGTATCGGTATGAAGGTGCGCCTGAATGCGCGCCTTGCAGAATCGAACCAAGCCATCTTACGGATGTGTTTTGGTTCTTAAGATCGATGAGTTAAGCCTATGATCTGGCCAGACTGACTTTTTCAAAAAGGCCGTTTTCTTTCATCTGCAAGGGTACGGGCCGCAGCGCCTCTGCTGCGGCACCAGACTGCGTTATCACCCCATGCTTAATTGATGCTTTAACAGGCCCCATTATTTAAGCCCGGCTCGATTCCACCAGCATTCGCGTATAGGGCATCTGCGCACCATTACCCACCAGGGTTTCCACATCTAATGTTTCTAACAGCTTGCCATGCTGCATCACCGCCACTCGATGGCACAGATGCGCCACGACGCCCAGATCGTGCGTCACCATCATGTAGGTCAAGTTCTCCTGCTGCTGCAAGTCGCTTAACAAGTTGAGAATCTCTGCCTGCACGGAGACATCGAGCGCGGAGGTGGGCTCATCCAGCAATAGCACACGTGGTTCGAGAATCAACGCACGGGCTATGGCCACACGCTGGCGCTGACCGCCAGAGAGCTGATGCGGATAGCGGGTTTGCCAGGCACGATTGAGTCCTACCTTTTCCAACATGGCAATCACGCGTTGCGAACGTTGTCCGATACTGTGAATGTGCAAAGGCTCTTCCAGGATGTCGCCAATGGTGTGGCGCGGATGCAACGAGCCATAGGGATCCTGGAACACCATCTGCACCTGGCGGCAGAGGGCACGGTCGATGCGATGCTCCCGTTTTCGCCCTGCAATCGCGAGCTCGCCGTCCCAATGGGTAAACAGCCCGGCAAGACATTTCAGCACCGTGGTTTTCCCCGATCCAGACTCGCCGACCAGGCCAAAAATTTCTCCTTCACGCACCGACAAATTGACGTCATACAGCACCTGGTTGCGCTGCTCGTCCTCGCCAAAGCTAAGGTTAAGGTGACTCACACGGATCATCTCGTTCATGCTCTCTCCTTAAGGTTGTAACCAGCTGGACTGGCGCTGCAGCACCGGTAATCGCGAGCGGCGTGCGTCCATATCCGGCAGCGAGGCCAGTAATCCCTGGGTATAAGGATGCCGGGCATGAACGAGCTGATCGGCGGCCAGCGATTCGACCACGCGGCCGGCATACATCACCAACACGCGATCGCAAAAACGTCGCACCAGATTGAGGTCGTGACTGATAAAGATCAGGCCCAGCCCGCGCTGCTGCACCAACTCATCCAGCAGCGTCAACACCTGCAACCGGACCGACACATCCAGCGCCGAGGTCGGCTCATCGGCGATCAGCAACTCGGGGTCGGTGATCAGCATCATGGCGATCATCACGCGCTGGCCTTGACCGCCTGAGATCTCGTGCGGATAACATTGGTACACACGCAGTGGATCGCGAATCTGTACCACCTCCAGCATCTCCAGCGCCCGCTGGCGTGCCACCTCGCGCTGCCCCGGATGGTGACTGCGCCAGGCTTCGGCAATTTGCTCACCCACGCGTACCACAGGATTCAGTGAGTATTTAGGGTCTTGCATGATCATCGAAATACGTTTGCCGCGCACGGCACGCATTTGTGCAGGCGAAGCGCGTAGCAGATCGACATCGGCAAACTGCATGCGCTGTGCGGTCACTTGCGCGCTGCGCGGGTGCAGTTGCAACAGCGCCCGGCCGACCGTGGATTTGCCTGAGCCTGACTCACCGACAATTGCCAGCTTCTCTTTGCCTAACTGGAAGGAGATGCCACGCACCGCTGGCGTCATCTGGCGGCCATTGACGAAATTAACCTGAAGGTCCTGCACATCGAGCAGGGGAACAGCGCTATTCGCTACGGGGATCGAGGATGTCACGTAAGCCATCTCCTAAGAAATTAAACGCCAGACTGTTGATCAAAATCGCTAATCCCGGCACGGTCACTACCCACCAGCACTCCAGCATGTAAGTGCGGCCACTGGCGATCATCGCGCCCCATTCAGGATCGGGCGGCTGCGCACCCAAGCCAAGAAAACCGAGTCCGGCGGCGGTGAGAATAATGCCGGCCATGTTCATGGTGATGCGGATGATCACCGAGGGCAGACACAGCGGCACGATGTGTTTCCACAAAATGCGCAGAGAAGAGGCACCTTGCAGGCGCACGGCAGAGACAAAGTCCGCCTGACGCAGCGACAGCGCTTCCGCGCGAGCCAGGCGAGCAATCGGCGGCCAGGCGGTGAGGGTGATGGCCATCACCACATGTTCCAGGCCGGGACCCAGCGCCGCGACAAACGCCAACGCCAGCACCAGACTCGGGAACGAGATGAAGATATCGGTGACGCGCATTAATACGCTGTCCACTTTGCCGCCGAAGTAGCCCGCAGTCACACCCAACAGCAGGCCTAATGGCCCGACGGTGATCGACACCAGCATGACGATGTACAAAGTAATGCGCGCCCCCCACACCAGACGACTGAAGATGTCGCGTCCAAACTCATCGGTGCCAAACCAGTGCTGTGCGTTTGGCGGCGTGAGTGCGTTATTCAAATCCTGAATCAGTGGGTGGTAGGGGGCGATCCACGGTGCAAACAGTGCCACTATCAGCAGCAGTAAAATGATGCCCCCGCCGATGGCCGTGAGGGGATTGCAGGCCATTTGCCACAGGAAATGGCCGATACGCGAGAGAGTACGGCGACAGCGTGCCACGCGTTCACGCGTGGTGCTGGCATGAAGCAGATCGAGAGAGGCAGTCATACTTTGGTCCTCGGATCGAATACCTGATAAAGCAGGTCAGAGAGCAGGTTAAGCAGCACGAAAATCAGGCCGACCACCAATACGCAGCCCATCACCGCATTCATATCGCCGAGCATCAGGCTGCCCGTGAGATAAGAGCCAAAACCGGGCCAGGAAAACACGGTTTCAATCAGCACCGCGCCTTCGAGCAACGATCCATACGCCAGCGCCACCACCGTCAGCAGCTGCACCAGAATATTGCGGAAGGCGTGTTGCCAAATCACCTGCCACTCCGTCAGGCCTTTCACCCGCGCGGTCAAAATGAATTCCTGCGACAGCTGCGCCAGCATAAAGCTGCGCGTCATGCGGCTAATGTAGGCCAGTGAATGGAAGCCCAACAAAGAAGCGGGCAGGATCAGATGATTGAGCGCATTGTTAAACACCGTGAGATTGCCTGCCAGCAGCGCATCGATCAGCAATAATCCAGTGCGACGCGGCACAATGCCATCGAGACTGAAATCAACCCGACCGGCACCGCCGACCCAACCCAGATGCGCGTAGAACAGCAGTAAACCGATCATACCGACCCAGAAAATTGGCGTGGAGTAGCCGGCCAGACTGATGATGCGCACCAGATAATCCACCACGCTGTTGCGCCGTGCAGCAGCCCACACGCCCAGCGGCACGCCCAGACCGGTGCCGAGCAGAATGGCGAGTGTGGCCAGTTCAACGGTGGCTGGGAACACTCGCAGAATATCGTTGATCACCGGCTGTCCGGTGAGCAGCGCCAGCCCAAGATTGCCGTGCAGCAAGCCTTGCAGATAAATCCAGAACTGCACCCACAACGGTTTATCAAAACCCAGCTGGTGGTAAACCTGCTGATAGGTGGCGTGATCGGCATCCGGTCCGACAATCGCCAGCACCGGATCCAGCGGCATCACGCGGCCAATAAAGAAAGTGAGTAGCAACAGGCCGAACAGCGTGATTGCGACCTGCAATACACGGCTACGCGCTCGCCGCCAGTGACGTTTGGTTAAGGTCATTGGGCACCTCCAGCCAGGCTGTCTGGCGTTTTCCACACATCGCGCAGGAAGGTGGTGGCGGAAGGGTGCGGCACATAATCCTGCACGCGATTGTTCACCACCACCGAATCGGTCATTTGAGAAATCGGCATCAGAGCCGGAATCAACTGGTCATAACGTCGTTGAATGGCAAAATAATCCTGCTGCTGCTTTTGTGTATCTCGTTCCAGTAGCGCCTGATCGATCATCTTGTTGAGCTGGGCATCGTAGAAACCGGTGCGCCAGCCTTGAAAATTCGTCAGCCGGGCACTGTCAGCATTATTCGGGTTGTACACCAGCGAACGCAGACTAGAGTGCGGGTGCGGTTCTACACCGCTGCCACCACGACCGACCAGTAAATTGAACTGGCGTTCGCGCATTGCGCCATAAATCTGGTTACCGGTGCCGGTGATGATTTTGGCGCGAATGCCTGCCTGCATCAGTGTCGATTGAATGGCGATGGCGATGTTCAGGAAGGGTTGGTCGGCTAACACGCGCAAGGTGGTGTCGAAACCGTTGGGATAACCCGCAGCCGCCAGCAACGCTTTGGCGCGTGGCACATCGAGTCGATAGCCGGGATCGGGCAGTGTTTCAGGCATACCAGACTGGATCGGACGCTGATGCAAGGTGCCATAACCGGCCATCAGGGTTTTATTGATGCCCTGATAATCGACTAAGTAGCGCACGGCTTCGCGCACTTGCGGGTTGGCGAAGTGGTCATCCTTCATGCTCATTGCCAGGTAATAGAGCGTGCCTTTTTGCACCGCATCAATGGTCAGATCGGGATCGTGACGCAATGCCTGCACATCCGGGATCGCCATATTGCTGGCAATGTCGATATCCCCTTTTTGCATCATCAAACGCAGGGTTTGTGACTCCTGCAAATGGCGGAACACCACGCGGGTTAATCTGGCAGCGCCACGCCAGTAATTTGCATCCCTGCTCATGCGTAATACATCTTTGGCCTGCCACACATCAAGACTAAACGGGCCTGAACCGGCTTCGTGCGTGGTTAACCAGCGGTTGCCCCAGTCATTATTGACCGCATGTGCCTGCACCGTTTTGCTGTCCAGCACCACCATGCTGCCGAGTGCGGCCAGGGAATAGAGCACCAGCTGCGGATCGTTAGGCTTAGGCAACTGGATCACCACCGTGTGGGCATCGGGGGCAGTGATCATCTGATCCACATTGTCTTTGCTAAAGCCGTACGATTTCCACACTGAAGCTTGTGCCAGATTAAGATGCAGCACCCGACGCATTGACCAAATCACGTCCTCGCTCGTCAGCGGGTGACCGGAATGGAAATGCACGCCATCTCGCAGATGGAAAGTGAGTTGGCGATGATCGGCGCTGATCTCCCAACGTTCCGCCAGAGCAGGGCGCACGTGGGTGAGCTGGCGCGGGTCCAACTCGACGAGCCCATCATAGAGATTGACCACAATGCCCATCACTTCATTGCCGGTCATGGCAGCGGGATCGAGCGTCAATAGGTTGTTCATGTTCATGCCCACGATCAGCTGGTCGTCTGGCGTGGCGGCCAGCAGCGACGGGCTACCCGTGAGCAGCAGCAGCGTGGCGCACCACGCTCTGCAATAACGAGAAATATTCATAAGCAAAGTCCAGCAGGTCAGAGGTTTATAGTTGTTTGCCGTACTGCTTGTGTTCGACGCTTACCAGCGATTCACCGTATGCGTTTCAATCCAGCTGAAATTGATGTCCTCCCCGAGTCCAGGCCGCGTGGGTAGATGCACAAAGCCCTGGTCATCCATCGGATCGACCAGGCTGTTGAGATAGGTGGGCGGTTGTTCGTAATCGAGGAAAGGGTGCAGCAGTCCGCGCTCATACCAGCGGCAGTTACGAATCGCACCCACCACCGCGATGCTGGCCGCACCGTTGCCATGGACTTCACAATCCATACCGAAGGCTTCGGCCAGGCTGGCCACTTTCAGGGTGGCAGAGATGCCACCGACACCGTTGGCCCCGGCCCGCAGGATGTCACAGGCTCCTGCACGCACCCAATCGGCACGGCTGTGGTGTTTGCCGCCGAGACTCTCCGGCCCAAGGACGTCAATGCTGAGGTTTTCCGCCAGCCAGGCATAGGAGGCCATGCTTTCCTCTTCCATCGGCTCTTCAAACCAGGCGAAATTGAGCTTCTCCAGTGCTTTACCGATGGTGAGGGCCTCGCTGCGACTGTACCAGTGGTAGCCGTCCAGCATCAGGGCGATATCCGGACCTACCGCTTCGCGTACCGCGGCACAGGCTTTGATATCCATCGCGGTGCTGGGGGCAAACGAAACCGGCGGCATCCAGGTATGCAGTTTGATGGCTTGATAACCGCGAGCTACCAACTTCTCGGCAAACTGGGCGTACTCGTCCGGCGTTGAGAGGCCACCTTCAAGCTCATCGCCACACATGGTGCTGCCGTAAGCGGGAATTTTCTCGCGATAGCCGCCCAGCAGCTTATGCACCGGCTGTTTAAGTTTGCGGCCAATCAAATCCCACAGGGCTTGTTCCACGGCGGAGAGCGCTCGTTCGGTGAGCTGATGTGCGCTGCCGCGCTGCCAGTGCACCAGATCCTGCCAAAGACGTTCACGATCAAAGGCGTTTTGCCCAATCAGCACCTTACGGAAGAAGGCGTTGACCACATGCGGCCGTATGACTTCTGCTGGCGCAAAGGCGTAACCACAATCGCCGTCTTCGCTGGTCAGGGTGAGCAGCGCCATTTGTGCATCGGTTTCTGCACCGGGATGGGAGTGCCCGGCGCTGTCGGAAACACGGCGCGTTGGGTAGGTAAAAAGAGTGACATCAATGGCGCTGATCTTCACGGTATGGCCTCCAGAACGATTTCCATGCTCAGGCTGAGCGTTATCTAAAAATTAAAACGGCGTTTCATTTCGTAATTTAGCCTTCACATTTTGTTTACGCATTAGCCAAAATGCGGGAAGAGCAGCCGATTAATTGGGCAGTTGCATGGCTTGCTGTGAGCATATTCACGGATGCGGGACGTTTTGTGAGCGATGGCACAGTGATGTGATGCGTTAACGGATGTAAAAAAATGTGTCTCAGGGGCTTTTCATTTCGCGTCTGCCAGGTAATAGTGACGCCGCGAAATTTTAATAATAATCATTATCATTTGTATGGGTAGATTCAATGAAAAAATGGCTGTTAGCGCTGGGGTTACTGGCTGTGGCGGATTCCGCTTCGGCAAAAATCATCACTGACATTGCAGGACGTCAGGTTGAAGTTAAAGAGGAATCGAAACGCATTATTTTGGGCGAAGGGCGCCAGATGTATCTGTTGGCGGCTTTCGATACTGCTGCACCGTTCCATCGCGTGGTGGGCTGGCGTGATGACTTCCATAAGGCCGACTATGACGGTTATATGGCCTATGAGAAAAAGTATCCGGAAATTAAAAAGCTGCCGACCTTCGGTGGCGCAAAAGACGGCACCTTTAACGTTGAGCAAGCCCTGACGTTAAAACCGGATCTGGTGCTGATGAATCTGGAATCCAAAGCGGCGACGGATGAAGGCAAGTTGATTGAGAAGTTGCAGGCGGTTGGCGTACCGGTGGTGTTTATCGACTTCCGTGAGAAACCGATGGAGCACGCCGAGAAGAGCATCCGCATCATGGGCGAACTGGTCAATAACCCGCAGCGTGCTGAAGAGATCGTGGCTTTCCGCCGTACGCAGATCGAAAAGGTGACCGATCGCCTGAAAAACTTCGCGGGTCCGCGTCCGAAAGTGATGATCGACCGTGCGGGCGGGTATACCGACGAATGCTGCATGTCGTTTGGAAACGAGAACTTTGGTCAGATGGTGGAACTCTCTGGCGGCAGCAATATCGCTAAAGATCTGATTCCAGGTACGTTCGGTACTCTCAACCCAGAGCAAATCATTGCCAGCCGCCCGGATGTAGTGGTGGTGACGGGCGCAAACTGGAAGAACTACAACACCGTGGGTAAATGGGTGGGCGTGGGTCCTGGCGCTGATACACAAGAAGCCACGGCACGTCTGAAGTTGCTGATGATGCGCGATGCGTTTAAAACTTTGCCAGTAGCGCATAACGGTAATGCGCACGCCATCTGGCATCAGTTCTACGACAGCCCGTATCAGTTTGTCGCGATTCAGGCCTTAGCGAAATGGCTGCATCCGGATTTGTTCAAGGATCTCGATCCTGACGCGACATTCCGTGAGTTCCATGAGAAGTTTTTGCCTCTGCCATATCAGCCAGGTTACTGGGTGACACTGCCGGCTGAGAAATCATAATTTAGGCTATTTGCGGCAATAACGCGCATTACTCTTCATCTTTACTAATATTTTACAGGCGCCTGGCGGCGATTTCGGGGAAGCGAAATCGCCGCCATCGCCTGAATAATAAACGTAATAGGGAGAGTGAAATGTTGTATACCTCGGGACGTTCAGCGTTTGCTGTAGGGCTTTACGCTCTGCTGGAGCCGCTGCCGCTGGGCTTTTTTGTCGCCGCCTGGCTGTTCGATATCATCTATCTGCAAACCTTCGTCATCATGTGGACCAAATCAGCCAGTTGGTTGATTGCGATGGGTCTGGTGCTGGCGATCCTGCCAAGATTAATCACTCTTGTTTACTTATTTCGCGGCCCTTATCCCAGTGAGAAGCTTCATTTCTGGCTGTCACTGCTGGCTATCCTCGTGGCTATCGCGAATGCCTTTATTCACAGTCGCGATGCTTACGCGGTGGTGCCACTTGGCGTCACACTCTCTACGGTGGTGGTGGCCTTACTGCTGGTCGCTAATCTGCAACTCGCGCTGCGCGGACGCAGCACGTCAGGAGGTCGCGAATGAAGAAGATTCTTGGTGCAGTGACCCTGACAATGGTTCTGAGTGCTTGTGACGATGGTGCGTTGATCGATCCGCAAAAGCAAATTGGTCCCAATCCTGAGTTGCCGCAAGCACAAAACTTCTTTATGCCGCCGATGCAGGTGCCAGAAGCCATACCGTGGAAAGCGGGTGAAATGCCGAAGGTCGCGCAGGGGCTGAAAATTGAAAAGATCGCCGACAATTTGCAGCATCCCCGCCAGGTGCTGGTCCTTCCTAATAATGATGTGCTGGTCGCCGAATCCAACGGTACGCCGAAGCCGACCACGGCACCTAAAGATCTCATCACCGGTATGGTGAAAAATGCCTCAGGTAAAGGCGGGGCTGGCGGAAACCGAATTACGCTTCTACGTAACGTGAACGGCAAATGGGAGCAACATCGTTTTATCGACAACCTCACCGCGCCGTTTGGCATGCAACTGGTGGGCAACACGCTGTATGTTGCCAATGCCGATAGTCTGGTGAAGTTCCCGTATGAGAGCGGCCAAACCGAGATTCGCACACCGCCCGTGGTGGTAACCGAGTTGCCCGGTGGGCCGATTAACCACCACTGGACTAAATCACTGGTCGCCAGTCCGGACGGGACTAAGCTTTATGTCGGCGTTGGTTCCAACAGTAACATTACGGAAAACGGCATTGGTGCAGAGTACCGCCGTGCTGCGGTATTAGAGGTCGATGCAGCCAGCGGAGCCAGTCGCATTTATGCCAGCGGTCTGCGCAATCCAACAGGTCTGCAATGGGAACCGCAAAGCGGCAAGCTATGGGCGATTGTCAACGAGCGAGACGAAATCGGCTCAGACCTGGTGCCAGATTACATGACATCAGTGCAGGAGAAAGGCTTTTACGGCTGGCCTTACAGCTATTATGGCCAACATATCGATGTGCGAGCGCAGCCACAGCGTCCCGATTTAGTCGAGAAGGCCATCAAGCCGGATTACGCGCTCAGCTCGCATGTGGCACCGCTTGGCTTGCTGTTCTATGGCGCAGATAACATGCCGCAGTATCGCGGAGGGGCATTTATCAGTGAGCACGGCAGTTGGAATCGTACGCCGTTGAATGGGTACCAGGTGGTGTGGGTGAAATTCGAAAACGGAAAACCGGTTGGACAGCCGCAGCCAGTCGTCACGGGATTCCTGACCGATGACCAAAAACAGGTACGAGGTTTGCCGGTCGGCCTGGCTTCAGACCAGCGGGGCGGTGTGCTGATCGCGGATGATGCCGGTAATGCTATCTGGCGTGTCAGTTCGGCAAACTGATTATCGCAGGCAATAAAAAAGGATTTGGCTATCACGCCAAATCCTTTTTTTTATGTTCGCGAACTGGCTGGTAACCGCGCTGCGAACGGGGTGCTCAGCACTCCTCACAAAGCAAATCATAAAATGTGCGGGGAAATATTTCAAGTTTCGCTAAAATACTGTATGGTTATACAGGTGTTGAGTGGCGAGCGCAGTCTCATTGTTTTCTGATGACTCCCAGGGGCGCGGATAGTCAAATCCCGGCAGGTTTCAGGTGGTGCTGGCCTGTGGCTTCCACAATGAGTGGCGCTCAGCACTCCTCACAATTGTGCTCAGGCCATCGGCGGGTGGAGTCAAAGCCCTGACGGCTGAAAGGCGCGCTCCTGTCAGAGGAGAAGGAAAGTGATGGAACTTGTTCGGTTACTCCTGGACCTGGTCCGGGTGATCCTGCAAATCATCGTTGCCCTTTTGCAACTGACCGGTCAGGCACATTGACCGGAACTTGAAGCAAGGCGGAGCTCACCCCTCCGCCTTTTTTCGTTCTTTGCCAACAGTGATAATTTCGCCATATCCGTCGTTTCCTTCCGGTACTAAATTCTATTTGCCAAACCGTGAAAATGTGATTATCAGCATAGCTAACTTATGTTATGAATTTAGCCTTAGAAAAATATAATCAGGTAAAGGTTTTATGTCGTCGCAAAAGTTATCCCATAACGTTAAACGCATTCATTCATCAGCCATTCGCGATTTATTGAAACACAGCAAAATGGAAGGGGTGATTTCACTCGGTGGTGGTATCCCGAATCCCGATCTGTTTGATACCGAAGGCCTGCAGATCGCGATGGATCGTGCGTTATCACAGGATGGCCACAACGCGTTTCAGTATGGCTTGAGTGAAGGGGATCCGCTGTTACGTGAAGCGATCTGCCGCATTTCAGCCGATCGTGGTATTGATTGCACACCGGACGACGTTGTGGTCACTTCCGGGTCACAGCAATCACTGGATATCCTTGCGCGCGCGCTGATTAACCCAGGCGACGTGGTGGTGGTGGAGCGTCCGACTTATCTCGCCGCGTTACAGGTCTTCCAGTTAGCTGATGCGCAATTTAAGTCTGTGGGCACCGATGGCGAAGGCATGATCGTTGACGAGCTGGCAGAACTGGTCAAACAGACGTCAATCAAAGCCGTGTATATCGTTCCGACCTTTGGCAACCCAAGCGGTGTGACCTTATCAGAAGCGCGCCGTCAGCAGCTGGTTGCACTGGCGAAACAGTATGATTTCCTGATTTTTGAAGACGATCCCTACAGCGAGATTAACTTCACCGACCAGACATTCCGCCCATTGAAATCCCATGCGCAAGCCATGGGTGCCAGTGAGAATGTCATTTATACCTCGACCTTCTCCAAAATTCTGGCACCGGGTGCACGTGTTGGCTGGATTACCATGCCGGGTTGGTTGAAATCATCGGTGGTGAACCTGAAGCAGGCGACGGATCTGCACACCAGTGCCTTGTCACAATCCCTGACGCGTCATTATCTGGAAACCGGTCGCTTGCCGGAGCAGATTCGCTTAATTCGCGCGGCCTATAAGCAGAAGTGCGATGCACTGTGTGCAGTACTGGAGACGGAATTGGGGGATAAGCTGCACTTCTATCGCCCGCTGGGTGGCATGTTCCTGTGGGCAACGTTCAAAGAAGCCTTCAACACCACCGAATGGCTGAAAACCACGCTGAGCAATGGTGTAGTGTATGTTCCCGGTGAGTTTTTCTACTGTGATAATCCGGATACTTCTACGCTGCGTATTTCGTATGCCTCAGTATCGGAAACCAATTTAGCTCTCGCAGCACAGCGTTTAAAAGCTTCGTTACCGCAGTAATCACCTGAAAGCCCTTGGTGACAAGGGCTCATGCTAGCCGTTGGCGCTGTCCAGCGGCCAGGATTCAAACAGGTAACCATCAAAATAGATGTCATCGACGTCTGAAAATTCCAGCAAGCGCTGTTTTACATTCTCCAGATGCTGCCACATAGCCTGCTTGGCGGCGCGTGCATCTTTCTTAATCAGCGTGGCGAGGATCTTCTTGTGGTCGTCCAGCCACTGTTTGCGGTAATGAGTGTTGACCAGATGACGATGCAGCTGGCTCCACATCACATTGTCTTCACGCCACTGCCAGGACTGCTTAAACAGTTCGACCAACATGCTGTTGTGGGTGGCTTCGGCAATCGCTAAGTGGAAATTACGATCGCCGTTCTCGCTTTCGTTGACCGCGCCAGAAGCGAGTTCTTTCTCTTCCAGTTCCAGCGCCTGTCGCATCTTAATGATGTCTTCACGGGTTGCCTGCAGCGCGGCAAACTCAGCAATATTGCTCTCCAGAAGCTGACGTGCCTGCAGCATCTCAAACGGACCGGCATCATTGCAGGCCGCCTGCGCTGCTGCTCGCGGTGTAGGACTGTCATTTACAACATAAATGCCTGCACCCCGGCGCACCTCAATCAAGCCTTCCAGTTCCAGCATAATCAGAGCCTCACGCACCAGCGTACGCGTGACATCCAGCAGCGCAGCCAGTTCACGCTCAGGCGGCAACCGTTCGCCCACGGCATACTGCTTTTGCGTAATCATGTTACGCAACATTTCCCCCACTTCCTGATAAGGGCGCTGTGCTGATGCTTGTGTTTTCATGAGCTCTTTTCTGCTGATTAAGAAGTTTACGACCACTGACGCTGCCATCAATTGCGCCCTGCACTATAGCACAGGGCGCAATTTTCAACGTGGATTGAGGGCAAAGTAGCGCTGTGCGTTGTTAAAGCAAATATCTTGCAGCATGCTGCCAAGTACGGCTTCATCGTGCGGCACAATGCCATCCTGCACCCATTGACCGAGCAGGTTGCACAGAATACGGCGGAAGTATTCGTGACGTGTGTAAGAGAGGAAGCTGCGTGAATCGGTCAGCATCCCGACAAACTGGCTGAGCAAACCGATTTGAGACAGTTGCTCCAACTGGCGCAGCATGCCATCGCGCTGATCGTTGAACCACCAGCCGGAACCAAACTGCACTTTTCCGGCGATGCCCGCACCCTGGAAGTTACCTGCCATTGTCGCCAGCACTTCGTTGTCACGCGGATTGAGGCAGTACAGAATGGTCTTTGGCAGTTGATCATTAACATCCATCGCATTCAGCAGGCGCGAGAGCGGCAAAGCAATATTGTTATCGCCAATGGAGTCAAAACCGCTGTCGGCACCGAGCAAACGGAACAGGCGAGTGCTGTTATTGCGAATGGCACCGATGTGCAACTGCATCACCCAATCACGTCGTGCATACTCGGAACCCAGCCAGACCAGCACCGCGCTGCTAAACTGCGCGATTTCCAGATCGCTTAGCGTGTCGCCGTTGCGACGTTTCGCCAGAATGGCGTTCAACACGCTATCGTCGGGAACAGGTGCAAAGCGCAGCACTTCAATCCCGTGATCCGCTGCACGACAGCCATGGGCAGAGAAGTGATCTAAACGGCGCAACAGCGCGGTGCGCAACGCATCAAAGTCGGTGATCGCCACATCCGCTGATGCCTCCAGCCGTCCCAGGTATTCAACAAAGCCTTCAAGCTCAATCTTGAACACCTTATCCGGGCGCCAGCTTGGGGCGACATCAATATCAAAGCTGCTGTCTTCAGCAATCTGACGATGATATTGCAGCGAATCAACCGGATCATCGGTGGTGCCAACCATACGTACATTCATTTGACGCATAATGCCGCGTGCAGAAAATGCCGGGGTTGCCAGTTTCTCGGCGCATTCGTCCCATACGCGTTGTGCGGTGTCCGGCCCAAATAACGTCTTGGTGATGCCGAATGGGCGACGCAGCTCCAGATGCGTCCAATGGTAGAGCGGATTGCCCAGCGTTTTGGGCACGGTGTGGGCCCACGCGAGATATTTATCGTAATCGCTCGTAGATTTACCGGTGATCAGCGATTCATCCACGCCTGCAGCACGCAAGGCGCGCCATTTGTAATGGTCACCTTCCAGCCAAATCTGACCGAGGTTTGCGAACTGACGATCCTCGGCGATCTCCTGCGGGTTGAGATGACAGTGATAATCGTAGATCGGCATATCGGCGGCAAAGTCATGGTACAAACGACGCGCAACGTCGCTTTGCAGCAGGAAATCGTCATCCATAAAGTGCTTCATTTCGGCTCCTGATTCAGGGATGCAACGGCGGCGCGGGCACCATGCTGGCAAAGTTGCGCGTACACCTGTTGAAGATGGCTGACGAAGCCCGGATTGGCGGGCAAATCGTCTCCAAAAATGGTTCTCACGGCGAGCAGGGCGCGAATACGCGCGTCGCCTTCTGGCGTGTGCTGGTTGATGTCTTTTAGCGTGGCAATTAATGGGTCAACCACATCAAACGCTTCACCTCGTTCATTTTGTCCGAGTACGTAATGCATCCAGCCAGCAATGCCCAGTATCAAGTGGCGATAGTCACTGCCCTGCAGCAAGTGATAGCGCACGGAATCGAGCCAGCGCTGTGGCAGCTTCTGACTTCCATCCATCGCAATCTGTTGCGTTCGATGGCGCAGGGAAGGGTTGCTAAAACGCTCAATCAACTGGCTGGCATAGGCTTGCAGATCGATCCCCTCAGGCATCGACAGCGTAGGTGCCTGCTCCTGCATCATCAGTGCCAATGCCGCCTGGCGATAGGTCGGGAGTTGCATGGTGTCAGCGATGGTTTCACAGCCGCCCAAATACCCGAGGTAGGCAAGAAATGAGTGACTGCCGTTGAGCATACGCAGTTTCATCATTTCAAATGGCGCAACGTCGGTCACAAACTGCGCGCCAACGCGATCCCATTCTGGGCGACCGTTGACAAACTTATCTTCGATCACCCATTGGCGAAACGGCTCACAGGCCACGCCGCAGGGATCGTCTACGCCCAGTAGCGCACGAATTTCCTGTTGGGTTTCATCTGTCACCGCGGGAACGATGCGGTCAACCATGCTGCTGGGGAATGTCACGTTCTTATCAATCCAATGCGCCAGTGCCGCATCGCGCAACTGCGCCAGGCCTACCACAGCGGCGCGCGCCACATGGCCGTTATCGCGCAGGTTGTCGCAGGAGAGCACCGTAAACGGCCCAACACCGCGTTCACGACGAACACGTAATGCTTCGACGATGAAACCAATGGCAGATTTCGGCGTCGTGGGGTGCGCAATATCATGTTTTATCAACGTATTGTCAGCATCCAACTCACCGTTGGCACCTTGAGTGCAATAGCCTTTTTCCGTCACCGTCAATGAAACGATAGCGGTTTCCGGACGAGCCAGCGCGTCGATAATGCCGTCGTGTCCATCCAGTGCAGGGTGCAAGGCTTCTTTGATGGCCGCAACGAGGTGAACGTCGTTTTGCTTGGCACCTTTTTCCGTCACGCTGTAGAGCAGGTCTTGCTGGCGCAGTTGTTCGACCAACAGTTTGCCGCTCGCCGACATCAGGTTGACCTCACAAATGCCCCAGTCAGTGTCGCTGATTTCAAGCAGATGATGCAGATACAACGCCTGATGCGCGCGATGAAAGGCGCCACAGCCGATATGCACAATACGCGGCACCAGCCGCTGATGATTCCAGGCGGGGCGGGTGACGTTTAGCTCGCCATTGGCAAGGTTGTGTTCCATGTAAACTCCATTCGACCCGATGCGCATAAATGCGCACCCTACATCGGACCGATGCATGTTAGGGAGAGGCCCCATATGGCCTACCGGTGGATTTTGGGGGGATGTCCCCTACAGCCTACCGATGGATTATAGGGTCGCCATTTATGGCGACCACAACGGCGCTAAGCTTTCAGAAATAAGCGCGATGGATCGCCAGCTCCACACCGCGAATTTCCGCCAACCCTTTCAGACGACCAATGGCGGAATAGCCGGGGTTGGTTTTCTTTCTTAAATCGTCGAGCATCTGGTGACCATGATCAGGGCGCATCGGAATCAAATCCTCCTGACCGGCCGCTTTACGGCGATGTTCTTCTTCAGCAATCGCTTTGATCACGGCGAACATGTCGACATCGCCGCCCAAATGCGCCGCCTCGTGGAAGGTGTTTGGATTCTCTTCGCGTTTGGTTGACCGCAAGTGCGCGAAGTAGATACGCGGACCAAAACGCTTCACCATGCCGGCGAGATCGTTTTCAGCTAAGACGCCATAAGAACCGGTGCACATGGTGAACCCATTCGCCGGACTGGGTACGGTATCGATCATCCACTGCAAGTCTTCTGCATGGGAGACAATACGCGGTAAACCAAGAATCGGACGAGGTGGATCATCCGGGTGAACAGCCATACGAATGCCGACTTCTTCTGCTACCGGAATAATGGCGCGCAGGAAGGTAGCGAAGTTTTCACGTAACTCAGCTTTGCCGATACCGTCATAACGGGCTAATTGCGCACGGAACTGGTCCAGCGTGTAACCTTCTTCTGCACCCGGTAAACCCGCGATGATATTGCGCGTCAGGCGGGTTTTATGCGCTTCGCTCATGGTGGCGAAACGCTCAGCTGCCTGCGCTATTTCAGTGGCGCTGTAATCCTTCTCCGCACCGGGACGTTGCAAAATGTGCAGTTCAAACACGGCAAATTCGATCTGATCAAAGCGCAGCGCTTTCGCGCCATCGGGTAACAGATATTCAAGGTCCGTGCGCGTCCAGTCGAGGATCGGCATGAAGTTGTAGCAGACTGTTTTGATACCGCATTGCGCCAGATTTCGCAGAGACTGCTGATAATGACTGATCCACTTCTGACACTCACCGCTGCCGGTTTTGATCTCTTCGTGAATCGGCACGCTTTCCACCACTGACCACACCAGACCAGCGGCTTCCACGATGGCTTTACGCTGCATAATTTCGTCCACCGACCACACTTCGCCGTTAGGGATGTGGTGCAGGGCGGTGACGATGCCGGTCGCGCCAGCCTGTCGTGCATCGGCAAGAGAAACGGGATCATTTGGGCCATACCAGCGCCAGGTCTGCTTCATGTTGTTACCTCTTCTCGGCCCTGAGATGAAACTCAAGACGATTCTTATATTGGTTGACCTATTTATCAGTTAGCGCACTGTTTATGACATGAATTGCGCTTTCAGGCCCTAAAATTCGACTCTTTGACAGCGGATGTCAACCTGGTTAGCCATTTTGGTTAACCAGATCACAAATGCGGCATCTTACTGGCGACCAGATTCAGCATCTGTGGTTCACTCCTGGCGGATGGTTAGAGATGACTCACTGAAGTCGCTCCTCAACAACAAGCAGCAATTCCTGTGCGGCAGCCAGCGATATTTCCGGTTTATCGATGCCCGCGCAAAGATCACAGGATTTGTAAGCTCATGATGTTAATAAAGATTGGAGAACCAGATGAACCGCAGTTTGAATCCAGGGATCGCTGCCGCTGGCAGCAAACGCACCTTCCGCAATTTGCGCTGGTGGGTATTGGTGTTGTTCTTAGCGGGCGTTACCGTCAACTACATCACGCGTAACTCATTGGGCATTCTGGCACCTGAGCTGAAAACCAGCCTGGGCATCACCACTGAACAATATTCATGGATCGTCGGTGCGTTTCAGCTGGCGTATACCTTCTTTCAACCGATTTGCGGCTGGCTGATTGATGTCATCGGCCTCAAAGTCGGCTTCCTGATTTGTGCTTCGGTCTGGGCGGTTGCCTGTCTGTTCCATGCCGGGGCAGCGAGCTGGGTGCATCTTGCTATTCTGCGCTTTGTCATGGGTGGCGCGGAAGCTGCGGCAACACCTGCCAACGCCAAAGTGTTAGGCGAATGGTTCCCGAAAAAAGAGCGTCCGGTTGCAGCGGGTTGGGCGGGTGTGGGCTTCTCAATTGGTGCGATGCTGGCACCGCCCATCATCTACTTCGCGCACGCCTCTTTCGGCTGGCAGGGCGCTTTCCTGTTCACCGGTTGCCTGGCGCTGGCGTGGGTGGTGCTCTGGTGGTTGCTGTATCGCGATCCGGAAATTCATCCCAATCTGTCTACATCGGAACTCGAATTCATTCGTCAGGATAATGAACCTCCCGCCGTCAAACTCCCTTTCTTCAAGGCACTGAAAAGCGTTTCAAAGAATAAACGTTTTTACGGTATCGCCATTCCCGCTTTTATGGCTGAACCGGCGTGGGGCGTACTGAGTTTTTGGGTGCCGCTCTATCTGGCGAAAGATCTCGGGATGGATCTCAAGCAGATCGCCATGTTTGCCTGGATGCCGTTCCTCGCTGCGGACCTCGGCAGTGTGGCCAGTGGCTATCTGACGCGTCTCTACACCCGTCTGTTTGGTTTTGGACTGGTCAACTCCGTGGTCGCCAGCTCGGTCACCGGCGCTTTCCTGATGCTCTCCCTCGCGCTGGTGGCGATGACTAAAGATCCCTACGTCGCAATTGCGCTGATCTCGATTGGCGGTTTCGGTCACCAGATCATCTCCTGCATGCTCAGCGCGCTGGTAGTGGAGAAATTCGATAAGGGCCAGATGGCCACCGTCAACGGTATGCGCGGTTCCTTCGCGTGGATCTCCAGCTTCCTGTTCTCACTGGTGATCGGCGTCACCGCCGACAAGATTGGCTTTAACCCGCTGTTTGTCGCCATGGGCTTCTTCGACCTGATTGGCGCGGTCTTCCTGATTGCATTTATTGCTGAACGTCGCGCGCAGCGCGCCTGAATAAAGTAGGTAACAATGAAAACCTTAAAGAATTGGTCACTCACACATTCTGATCAACACCATGTTGCGTTAACCGTCGATGGAAAATACACGCTGAACCTGTATGTGCTGGAATCTGGCATGTTCCGTGTCTCGATTAAACGCCAAAGCGGCTATGCGCTGGACCGCACCTGGAGCATTGCGCCAGACAGCGATGTGCCGTGGGAAGGGCGTCCGCGTGACAGTCTGGCAGGCTTTACCCTGCCAGGATTCACGCTGGAAGAAGAGGGCGATACGCTGGTGGTCTCCACCGATGTGCTGCGCGTGATTGTCCATCAGCCGTTGGCGCTGGAGTGGCAACATCGTGATAGCGCTGGCGCCTGGCAACTGCTGACCTGCGACCGCCCAACCAGTGCCTACCTGATTAACGCGCACGGCGATGGCGTGGCGCACTACCAGCGTCGTATGAATGACGATGCCTATTACGGCCTGGGCGAGAAAGCCGGTGACCTGCAGCGCAATGGCAAGCGTTATGAAATGCGTAACCTTGATGCGATGGGTTATAACGCCTCTTCAACCGATCCGCTGTACAAACATGTACCCTTTACCATTACGCGCCGCAGCGAAGTGAGCTTTGGCCTTTACTACGATAACCTCAGCAGCAGCTGGTTCGATCTCGGTAATGAGTTAGATAACTACCATCAGCCTTATCGCCGCTGGCAGGCTGAAAGTGGCGATATTGATTACTATCTGTTTGTTGGCAGCAAAGTGCTGGATGTCACCAAAGCCTTTGTGCGTCTGACCGGTAAAACGCTGTTTGGCCCGAAATGGAGCCTGGGTTACAGCGGCTCCACCATGCACTACACCGATGCACCGGACGCGCAGAATCAGCTGATGAAATTCATCCGGTTGTGCGAACAGCACGACATTCCATGCGACTCCTTCCAGCTGTCATCGGGTTACACCTCGATTAATAACAAACGTTATGTGTTCAACTGGAACTACGACAAGGTGCCGCAACCGGAAGTGATGAGCCAGGCGTTTCACGATGCCGGTTTGCGCTTGGCAGCCAACATCAAGCCTTGCTTATTGCAGGACCATCCGCGCTACGAAGAAGTTGCGGCGCAAGGTTTGTTTATCCGTGATTCGGAACAGGATGCGCCAGAGCGCTCGGTGTTCTGGGACGATGAAGGTTCACATCTCGATTTTACCCATCCGCAGGCGGTGGCCTGGTGGCAGGAAAATGTCACCCAACAACTGCTGGAGAAGGGCATTGACTCTACCTGGAACGACAACAACGAATATGAAGTGTGGGATGGTGAAGCGCGCTGCCACGGTTTCGGCACACCCATTGCCATCAAGCATATTCGCCCGGTGATGCCATTACTGATGATGCGTGCGTCAATGGAAGCGCAGCAGCGTTTTGCCCCAGAGAAGCGTCCTTTCCTGATCTCGCGTTCTGGCTGCGCCGGCATGCAACGCTATGTGCAAACCTGGAGTGGTGATAACCGTACAAACTGGACGTCACTGCGTTACAACATCCGCATGGGCTTGGGGATGAGTTTGTCGGGACTGTACAACGTGGGTCATGACGTGGGTGGTTTCTCGGGTGATAAGCCGGATGCAGAATTGTTCGTGCGTTGGGTGCAAAACGGCGTGATGCATCCGCGTTTCACCATTCACTCGTGGAATGACGATCACACGGTGAATGAACCCTGGATGTATCCGACAGTCACCCCTGCGATTCGTGCTGCGATTGAACTGCGTTATCGCCTGCTGCCCTACCTCTATACTTTGCTGTGGCAAGCACATGCTGATGATGAGCCGATGCTGCGCCCAACGTTCCTCGATCATGAGCAGGATAAACAGACCTTCGCTGAGTGCGATGAGTTTATGCTGGGTCGCGATCTGTTGGTGGCCAGCGTGGTGGAAGCAGGACAGCGTGAACGCCGTTTGTGGCTGCCAGATAACCAAACAGGCTGGTATGACTTTGCGACGCAACAGTGGTACAGCGGCGGTCAGTGGATCACCCTGCCAGCACCGCTGGAAACCCAGCCGATGTTGGTGCGAGCCGGCGCTGCATTGCCGCTCAGTCAGCGTTTGCGTCATGTGGATGCGCAAGCGGATGACCGTCGCACGCTGCAACTTTATCCATTACAGGGTAAAGGCGAGAGCAAAGGCCTGGTATTTGAAGATGACGGTGAGTCCTGGGGTTATCAGCAGGGCAACGCCTTGTGGTTAAGCTGGGAAATGCGCAGCGATGCCGAAGCGATTCACCTGAGTTTCCAACGTAAAGGCGATTACCAGCCTGCCTGGAAAACGCTGCAGATCGCCTTGCCAGCCGGAGAACGGCGCCAGCTTTATATTGATGGCGTAGCGGTTGAAAAAGCGGATGCGCAAAAGGTGCTGGCGGACATCGCGAGTCACTAATCGTCAGCCTTAAGGAGGAGTGTGCAGCAATGCGTACTCCTCAAACTCACGGCGTCCGGCCTTGGCAGTGCGCCCTGGGAATAACACGCAATAACTTCATCAGTTCATTATTCATGAACGACGCCTCAAACTTAACTTTTAA
The DNA here is from genome assembly GCF_000759475.1 of Pantoea rwandensis. Taxonomy (NCBI): domain Bacteria; kingdom Pseudomonadati; phylum Pseudomonadota; class Gammaproteobacteria; order Enterobacterales; family Erwiniaceae; genus Pantoea; species Pantoea rwandensis. The sequence goes on along the minus strand of NZ_CP009454.1, from coordinate 2,801,646 downwards.
TTAATCTATCAACCCTTTCGCCCGCGCCAGCAAAAACGCGGTCACGGAGGTGGCATCGGTGACTTTCCCTGCCAACACCAGTTGCAGAAACTCGCTGATCTTCATTTTTCGCGCGGTCAGCCCAACTTCTTCCGCATCCAGGCTTTGTCCCTGATAGCGCAACTCGCTGGCAAGGTAGATGTGGTATCCCTGCGCTGAATATCCCTGTGCCAGTTTTTGATAGCCAATATACTGCCAGCGATCGGCAATTAACCCGGTCTCTTCTTGCAACTCGCCAGCGGCCAGCGCTTCGGGTGTGGCGCCAGGGTCGAGTTCCCAACTGCCCTGGGGAAGCTCAATGGTGCGTTCACTGATGGGATAACGGTACTGCTCCACCACGAAAATACTGTCCTGCTCTACTGGAAGAATCACTACAAAATCGTTCTTTTCAATCACTGAGTAGATGCCTTCACTGCCATCCGCCCGTTGAATTTTATCTTCTTTAAGCGTCATCCAGCGATTGCGATAGATTTCTGTCGATGCGAGGGTGTGAATTTCAGGTTTCAAGATGGGCCTCCATGAAGTGAATCATTGAATCAATGATTTAAGCTTATAACGGCGGTGCGAGAACAGGGTATTTATCTGTTTTTGTCCATTGCTTGTTTCAGCGCATTAAGAAATACCGTCACGCGTGCGGGTAATTGTCGCGTGGTGGGAAACAGCGCCCAAACACCGAGCATCTGTGGTTGGGCATCGAGTAGATCGATGGCAACCAGTGTGCCTGCCGCCAGTTCTTCCCTTATGTCCCACTCGGATAACTGCGCAATGCCGCTGCCGGCCACACAGAGTGTACGCACACCCTCTACATTACTGCCACTAAAACGCCCCTCCACGCTTAAGCTTGAAATATGTCCATCAATGATGAAGCTCCACTGCACCACACCGGAAAGTCGCAGGCAGTTATGTCTGTGAAGATCATTCAATGTCTGAGGCGTACCAAAGCGTTGCAGATAATCGGGGGAGGCGCACAGCATACGCGGGTTGTCAGCAAGACGATGAGCAACCAGACGGGAGTCACGCAGCGGTGCAATGCGAATGGCGACATCGTAGCCCAATCCCACGAGATCGGTCACATCATCACTGAGCTGAAATTCAATGCGCAGTTCGGGGTTCGCCTCCATTAAAGCAGGTAACAAAGGGATGATGGTGCGACGGCCAAATCCTGAAGGTGCCGTAATACGCAGTTGCCCGGTCGCACCTTGCTGGTGTGGGGAAAACAGATTGCGTGCGCTCTGCTCGGTTTCCGCCAGTGATTTAGCGTAGGGCAGAAACTCTTCCCCCTCTACCGTTAGCGCGATAGCGCGGGTGGTGCGGTGCAGCAGCCGCACGCCGAGATCTTCCTCCAGCGAGGCCAGCCGCCGCGACACTGTCATCGGCGTGGTATTTAGCCGACGTGCCGCCTGCGTCAGGCTACGGGTTTGCGACACCATCAGGAAAACCTCAATATCTTTGGAGTTCATTTTAACGATTTCCGTTATACAGACGTATCATCTTTGGCCATTTTTGCGCTTAATGCGACACACTATACTGCGCACTGATGATAATCAGGAAGCACAAGGCAAAATGGCCGATAAACACTTATTTCAGAGCGGCACGTTAAATCGCCTCGCATTGAAGAATCGCATCATGGTTGCGCCCATGACACGCATCTCTGCCACGGTGGATGGCGTGCCAGGCGACCGTATGAAGCACTATTACACCCGTTTCGCGCGCGGCGGTTTTGGCACCATCATTACGGAAGGATTGTATATCGATGAAGCCTGGTCGCAGACTTACGCGTTCCAGGCCGGTTTAGTGAATAGCCGACAGGTCGCGGGCTGGCGTGCCATTACGGATGCTGTGCATCAGCATGGCGGCAAAATCATCGCGCAACTGATGCATGCAGGCGCGATTTCCCAGGGCAATATCTACCGACGCGATACCCTTGCCCCCTCAGCCGTGCAACCGCGCGGAGAACAGCTGGGCTTTTACCATGGTCATGGCGACTATGCGTTGCCGACAGAAATGAGCGAGGAGCAGATTCAGCAGGCAATTGACAGTTTTGCCGAGACTGCCGCGCGCGCGATTGGTATAGCCGGATTTGATGGCATCGAAATTCATGGTGCGAATGGCTACCTGCTCGACCAGTTCTTCACGGATTACACCAATCAGCGCCACGATCGCTGGGGTGGCGATATCACAGCACGCTTGTCGCTGACCCTGGCGGTGATCCGAGCGGTACGCCAGCGCATTGGCCAGGATGTCACCTTAGGTGTGCGTATTTCACAGGGTAAAGTGAATGATTTCCACCATAAGTGGCGGGAAGGGGAAGCGGGCGCAAAGCAGGTGTTCCGCCTGTTAGCGGAGTCGGGCATTGATTACCTGCACCTCACCGAATATGACGCGCTACAACCCGCGTTTACTGACAATGCACGCTCGCTGGTGCAGCTTGCTCGCGAGGTGGCACCCAGTCTGACCATTGTGGCAAATGGCTCGCTGTCAGACTGCCATCGTGCCTCACAGGCACTGGAACAGGGGGCTGATTTTGTGGCGCTGGGCAAAAGCGCGCTGGCCAATCCTGACTGGCCGATGCGTATCCGTGATACAGCGCCATTGCGTGAGTTCGATAAAAATCTATTAGCTCCTTCAGCAGATGTGAAGGATTGCGAGTTGGTGTAATTATTTAACCGCGCTAAAAGAGGGTGATAAGCACGGGTGTAATGCACACCCCGTGCTTGCCATTACTGTTTGAACGCCCAACCCAATTTGCCATCTTCAGAAATCAGCTTGTCCAATTTCTTCTCGTTCACCTTTTTCATTGCGCCGAGCTTTTCAGCGGTCAGCGCACCGCTATCGCTTTGCGCAATTACCGTGTCTTTGGGAATATCCGTGATTTTTTCGGCAATAGCACTCACTGCTTTGCCATAGCCTTTGCGATCGTGCAGATCGAATGATTTCAGCGGCAGTTCAGTCTCCAGCCATTTACCCCAATAGAATTCAAGGAACGGCGGGGGATTGTCCTCTTTCTCGAAGCCGATATCGCGCACGAAATAGACCAGCGAACGATATTCGTCATCCTGCATGTATTTACGGCCGAGTTCTTTCGGCAGGTCATGCGGGGTGATTTTGCCTTTGGGCGTATCCAGCCAGACCAGATGCGCGGCCTCCATTTGCTGCCAGAAAGCACTCATGGTTTTCAGATTGCGGAAATCATTGGTGATGCGCACCTGCACGCGTGTTTTCAAGCCACCAATGTCAGCAAAGTTACTGAAAGTGTGGTGACCATCCGTGAGGTAGAGTGCATTATCCGGGGCGATGACGGCGGTTTTCATCGGTCCTGGCTGCGCACCCACCGGGGCTTTACAGGTGAAGCTGTCTGGATCTGAGATGCGTGATTTGCTGTTGAACTTGTCTACGCCTTTCTGTCCCATGCTTTCACAAAAATCATCGAACAGCTTTTTGGGATCGGCCTGGTAACGGTGCAGTTTGTAATCCAACTGGCGGTACCCAATCGCGGCTTGCGTGGGATGCAATTGTGATAACTGCACCTGCACGATATCACCCGCTTTGATATCAGCGGGCAGTGCCGCTGACGCCTGACCAGAAGACCACAATAGTGCTAACAGTGACCACGGTGTTCTCATTCCCTTTCCTTAAATGGCCGATAACGAAGCCGCTACGATAGCATTTCTGTCATCTTGCCGCTTTAGTGTTGTGCTTCGCCGTTGACCTGATACATCCCGTTATCCAGACCTCTGACCACATTGGAGCTTGCTATGGCCCTTGCCGCTGTCCAACCGGCTAAACTGCAACACACCGTCATCGATCCTGGCGTGCGTATGCGCGAAACCCACATTGGTCAGCAATGTGAGATTCTCGCCGAAAGTTATCTTGAATATAGCGAGTTGGGTGATTTTTCTTACCTGGGCGAGCACTGTTGTGTCGCTGATGCGCAGATTGGACGTTTCACCGCGATTGCCAATCAGGTGCGTATTGGGGCACCGAATCATCCGATGGATCGCGCTTCCCAGCATCGTTTTACCTACTGCCCGGAATATTATGACCCTCAGGCACAGCGTGATGCGGGTTTTTTTGCCAACCGTCGAGAGGACCGCGTCATCATCGGCAACGATGTGTGGATCGGTCATGGCGTGATAGTGTTGCCGGGCGTGACCGTCGGCGATGGTGCGGTATTGGCTGCTGGCGCGGTCGTCACTAAAGATGTGGCACCTTACACCATTGTTGGCGGCGTGCCTGCGAAACCCATTCGTGGCCGGTTCACGCCAGACATCGCGACACAGTTGCAGGCGATTGCGTGGTGGAATTGGCCGCTGGAGAAGCTGATGGCACATCTGGCGGACTTCCAGTCGCCAGACATTGCTGCGTTCTGCCAGCGGCACGCGGTGTAAAATTACAGCGCCTGCTGTGCTGCTACTGCCGGTGCATCGGACTGCAGGCGTTTCTCGGGTTGCAACAGCGTCATCGCCAGCATACTGCCAAAAGCTATGCAGGCGGTGACGGTGAACATCGCGTTGTAACCGTAATATTCCGCTAACCAACCGCACAACATTGGAGAGATGATCGAGGCGAGATTGGCAATCGCCAGCGTCATGCCGCTATAAGCACCTACTGAGGCCTTCGGCGTCACATCAATCACTACAGACCAATACACGTTATTCACCAGCGCATTGAGCGCGTTACCCAGCGTCATCAGTGCGATGATACCTGTCGCTGAACTCATCCATGGAATCGCCATAAAACAACAGGCGGTCGCGCAGAGCGTGATGGCCGCAAAGACGTTCCTTGCGAGGCGAAGATTGTTAAAGCGTGCCAGCAGTCGATCGGCAATACGCCCGCCGAGCAGGACAGTGAAGCAGGCACCGCTCCACGGAATCATTGCCACGTACCATAACGAATGCAGATCGTAGTGGAAGTTATCCTGCAGATATTTAGGCAACCAGGTCACCAGGGTGAAGGTGATATAGAGGAAGCTGAAATAACCGAGCGCGTTGCACACCAGGGTACGGCTGGTGAAGAAGCGCCACCATGGCAGCGCGCCGTCATGTCGGTTTTCACGCTTTTGTCCATTGATAATCAGCTGCCGTTCAGCCACGTTGGCGCGCGGGTGCAACAGCGGCGTGTCAGTAAAGTTACGCGCAAACAACAGCATGGCCAGCAGAGAGAAAGCACCCAGCAGAATAAACATCATCCGCCAGTCGTTGGTTAACAGCAGCAGTCCTACGGCAATCGGGGCCGTTAACAGCGAACCGACCTGAGTGCTCAGCAAACCGATGCTCAAGGCAAAACCGCGTTCATTATCTGGCGCCCAGTGAGCAATGGTTTTGTTCATCAGCGCATAGGCTGGACCTTCGGAAAAACCAAACAGGATTCGTAACGCGGCAAACCCCATAATGGCTGAACCACCAAATATGGCCATGCCGACTTCTCCGGCCCATGCAGTAGCCATTTCCAGCAACGACCACAGGATGCCCGCCATCAGCCACACCTTTTTAGTACCAAGTCGGTCGGCAAGAAAACCACCACACAGCGAGCCAAACAGATAACCGAAACCGAAATAACTCAGCACCGCGCCCAGTTGGACTTTGCTGAAATGAAACTCTTGGGAGATGGCGTTAGCAGCAAAAGAGAGCGCGCCGCGATCAACGTAGTTAATCAGCGCGATCAAAAACAGCAGTGAAAAAATTGTGTAGCGAGTAGAGGATGCTTGCATAGCGCGACTCCTGAAAAAGAACACAGAAATCATTAAGCAAAGCTGATGCCAAAATGGTAAGGCTGCTAACAACTAGTGAGAGTCTGCAAGGAAAGCCCCAAATGTAATAAGGGTGATCAACAGGTTGCTCATGGTTAGACTCTTTGCACCAGCATGATCACATAAGCGTTCTTTTATAGTGCGGGGAGTCATCAATTTTTTATTTTTTAAAATGAATGCAATATTGGTAACCGCGCACTCTCTCAAGTAAACTCAAAAGTGACTATTTTTGAGATTGCTTGAGATGAGATTACGCCGTCCCCCTAAACAACTGCTTGATACCCAGACCCACGCTGAGACAGTGGAGCTGCTAAGCCGCTATGCTGAGTGGGATATGCGTTATCTGCATTTCGACGAGCTTAGCCGTCGTATCCGGGATGCTGATGAACGGTTGGCCGTGTGGAGCGCGTTAAAATTTAAACGGCAGAGTAGTGCTCAGCACTTCGTGATTGCGTCACAGGAAGTGAGTTGCAACTTTACCGCCAAAATTAACGCGGCCATCTCCCTGGTGGACCGCATGACCTTTGCGCGTAACGGTGAACCGACTGATGAAGACGCGGCTTCCTACCTGATGTCCCAATTGATCATGGAAGAGGCGATTTCTTCCAGCCAGCTTGAAGGGGCCGCAACCACCTCGCGGGTGGCCATGGAATTACTGGCGGTAGGAAGGGAGCCCCGCAACGAAGATGAGAGCATGATCATGGGGAATTGGCGGCTGATGCAGCATATTGCCGCAATGGGCGAGGGGCCGCTGACCCGCGCCGATATCCTGCATATGCATCACATCGCCTGTTCCGGCATCAATGACGAAAAATATCGGCCCGGGGAAGTGCGCAGCAACAATGACGTATTTGTCGCCGGGCGAGATGGCGAAATCATTCATCAACCGCCTGATTATGCCGCACTGAATGGCATGCTGGATGCGTTATGCGCTGAAGTTGAGTTTCTTGAACAGCAGGGTACACACCCGTTGCTGGTCGCGTGTATTCTGCATTTTGCCATTGGTTACATTCATCCCTTCAATGATGGCAATGGACGTACGGCTCGTGGCTTGTTCTATCATCATTTGATCCGTCGTGGCTATCACGCCTTTCGCTATATTTCGATCAGTAAACTCCTCAAGGCTGCCGCCGTTAAATACGGAATGTCTTACCTCTACAGCGAAACGGACGAGCTTGATCTTACCTATTTTGTCCAATTCCAATGTGAAGTCGTCATGCGCGCCGTGCACGCTTTCACAGAGCAAATTACCACGCTGCATCAGGAACGGGCGCGCCTGGTGCATTGGGTCGAAGAGAATATGTCGTTGGCGAAAGGTGAGCTGGATATCATGGCGATTGCGCTGCATGCGCCGGGTTCGCTGTTGAGCGCCGCAGGGGTGAAGGCAAGACTCGGTATCGCAGATAATACCGCGCGCAGTCGGTTAAAAAACCTGGCCGATCAAGGCTTATTGAGACCGATCAAAGAGGGTAAGGGCACGGTGTATCAAGCGCCGGTCTCCTTATGGAAACTCAAAGAGTGGCTAAAAAAACGTTGAGATATCGCAAGTAATCGCAAAAAGCATAATTTTTGCGATTGCTTGCGATCATCAGCGAACGTATCAATGAAAGCGATTAGCCGGCTTAGCAAGGCCTAAACGTTCGCGCAGTGTGCCCGCAGCATAATCCTGATGAAACACCCCTGCATCTTGCAAGCGCGGTACCACCTGGCTGAGGAACAGATCTTCATTTTCATCAATATAGGTGGGGAGAATGACAAACCCATCACAAGCCTGATGTTGGTACCAATCGATCATCTGCTGCGCGATATGATCCGCCGTGCCAGTGGGTGAAGGGAACGACAGGCTCTCCGCATAACGTTTCGCCATCTCGCCAAGCGTCAGATTTTGCTCGATCGCGTTGGCAATGACATATTGGAATCGGCCTTTACTGCCGGTGATCTGTTCACGCAAATCGGGCACCGGTCCATCCACCGGATACTGTGACAGGTCGATATTCATGCTGGCAGAGACAAAACTAAGGCCGGATTCCACGGTGATCAGTGATTTGAGATATTCAGCACGATCGCTGGCATCCCGTTCGCTGTGGCCAACAATGGGCACTAAACCCGGCATGACACGGAGTTGATCGGGTTGGCGATGGTAGTGTTGCGCACGTTCTTTAAGGGTTTGATAAAATTGCTGCGCGCGTTCCCGGTTAGGTTGCACCACAAACAGCATCTCTGCGTGTTGGGCGGCCAAATCGATAAAAGCATCAGAAACACCGGCCTGAATCACCACCGGATGCCCTTGCGGCGGACGGGGCAGGTTTAGGGGACCCTGCACCTCAAACGATTCACCCTGATGGTCGAAGCGATGAAAACGCGCCGGGTCGGCAAAGCGTGCGCGGCTTTTATCTACCACCAACGCATCCTCTTCAAAGCTGTCCCAGAGGGTTTTCATCACATCGATGAACTCTGCCGCTCGGCGATAGCGATCCTCATGGCTGAAGTGCTGGCTGCGGCCGAAATTACGTGCTTCGGCATGAGTCAGTGAGGTCACCACGTTCCATGCCGCGCGCCCATTGCTGATATGATCGATGTTGGCCAACTGCCGCGCGGTGGTATAGGGTTCGGAATAGGAGGAGGAGACCGTACCGCCTAAGCCAATACGATCGGTGACCGCTGCCAGTGCGGCCAGTAAGGTGAGCGGCTCAGACCAACCCACCTGACGATGCTGCACGGTATGTGCCAGATGTCCACCATACACATCATCAATCGCTAACTTGTCCGCCACAAAAATCATATCGAGCTTTGCCGCTTCAGCGCGTTGGGCAATTTTACGGTACAGCGGCCAGTTACGGCCGCCGGTTGTGGCGGCCTGCGGATGACGCCAGCCCCCCTGATGGATGCCTGAGTCGAGATACAACGCCAGATTCATCATGGTTTAGACGCTCCCTGTTTTTCAAAAAATGATGCATCAACCAGGCTGCTTGCTTGCAGGCCGGGTTTGATTAATCCGCTGCGCGCGAAGGTATCTATGGCGGCCTGCTGGCGCTGTGCCACCAGCGCATAGTCTTCAACCGGGGCATTGTTTTCACGCTGAACTTTACTCAGAGCGACGTTATCAGGCAGGCGCAACAACGATGCGATGCCATTGGCATACTCCTGCGGGTGAGCCACGCCCCATGCGCGAGCGCGTATCAGGCGTTGCCGAAAATCACTCAGCTCCGTACGTTTACTGCTGATCGCACTATCGGTGGCCACCAGATAGTTGGAGACGGGGGCCTCCTTACCGTCGATAGCGATGCGATCACCTGACTGAGCTACCGCAAAGGAGACATAGGGTTCCCATGTCGCCACGGCATCCACTGCGCCGTTATCCAGTGCTAATGTCGCTTCAGCAGGCGTGGTGAAAACAAAGTTAACGCTGTCATCAGGTAATCCGGCTTGGTGAAGTGCGTTGAGCACCATGTTTTGGCCTGATGAGCCTTTCACCGTGGCCACTTTTTTACCTCTGAGATCGGCAATGCTACGAACAGCGCTGTCCTTTTTGACCAGCAATCCGTTGCCCAGATATTGCGAGGCCTGAATGGCGCGAATTTTAGCGCCTGCCGCTACCGCAAAAGCCAGCGGACCATCACCGACTAATCCCGCATCCAGATGCTGAGAATTGAGTGATTCAAGCAAGGGAGCGGCGTTAGGAAACTCGTACCATTTGATCTCATAAGGCAGATTGTTGAGTTCACCGGCGGCGGACATCACCGCTCGGGCGTTGCCTTTTTGATCGCCCACCACGAGTTCGGTTTTGGCAGCAAAAGCGTTGAAGGTGATGGCCAGCAATGCGCTGGCGATAAGCGTAACTTTCATCGTGTTTCCCTGAGAAAAAAGAAAACAGCGTAAGTTTTCCGCTACAGCAGGCGTAGTAACAAATCCGCGCAACGTTATGCAGTGAGCGCAAAAGCCGCAACGGGTAAAAGATCACGCATCGGGCGTTATCAAAAAATGCGATTTATCCCCACTAATGATTAATTCTCACGACGAAAAATAAAACGTGATTTCAGTCACACATTGAACTCGGCGGGATTCATCAGTCATTAGCCCGGCTACATTCATAAGCGGAGCTAACGACACACTCAGCAACGGGTTTTTACTGTTCGATAACGTACGTTAAAATTCTGTTGAGTTTATGTAGGTTTATTTTGGGTGGTAATTGATGAAAAACGTTGAGGGATTGGCATGGTTAACAAATTAACCAGTATCGTGCTGGCGATTCTGGCATTAGCGCTGCTCTATATGGGCGGAAAATTGCTGATGCTGGGCGGCAGCGCGTTCTATGCACTGATGGCGGTGGGCTTGCTGATTACCGCTATTTTACTGTTCAGAAACCAGCGTAGTGCGTTGACGCTGTATGCGGTTCTGATGTGGATTACCCTGGCCTGGATTATCTGGGAAGTGGGCTTTGATAAATGGCAATGGATCCCTCGTGGCGATCTGTTTGGCGTGATCGGCCTGTGGCTGGCGATGCCGTGGGTGGTCAAACCGCTGTATCAGGGCGAACGCTGCTTCCACACCTTCCTGGGTGGCACCGTCATCGTGATGATTGTGGTGGTGATCGGGCTGTGCTTTTACGATCCACTGCCACAGGCGGGTACGATCAGCAATGCGCGTGAACAAGCCAGCGAGCAGGGTGCCGCTAACGACTGGACCGCATACGGCGGGACCACTGACGGTCAACGCTTCTCTTCACTGAATCAAATCACCAATGAGAACGTACAAAACCTCGAAGTGGCCTGGACTTATCACACTGGCGATTTGCGTCAGGATGCGGATGCCAGCGAGTACACTTTCGAAGCTACGCCGGTGAAAGCCAACGGTATGCTGTATTTCTGTACGCCTCATAACGAAGTGCACGCACTCGATCCGGAAACCGGTGCGGTGAAGTGGAAGTACACACCAAATAAAGATCGTTCTTACCTGCAGCAGCACCAGACCTGTCGTGGTGTGAGCTATTACGAGCAAAGCCCGGTTGCTGCGCAAGATTCAGCTGCGGCTCCAGCCATCTGCCGTAAGCGTATCTTCAACGCCACCACCGATGCACAGCTGATTGCTCTGGATGCCGATACCGGCAAACCTTGTGCTGATTTCGGCACTAACGGCGTGGTGGATCTGCATGCCAACATGGGCGAAGTGCGCCCACATGCGTTGATGCAAACTGCCGCACCGCTGGTGGCCGGCAAGCTGGTGATTGTCGGTGGTTCAGTCATGGACAACGGCTTCAACAGCGGTAACCCGTCTGGCGTGATTCGTGCCTATGACGCCGAAACCGGTCGTCTGGTATGGAATTTCGATCCGTCGAACCCAGAAAATACTGCGCCAATCGCTGCGGGACAAAATTATCCGCAGGATACGCCCGTCGCCTGGGGCACGCTGAGCGCTGACCTGAAAAATGGTCTGGTGTATGTGCCGTTTGGTAACGCGTCTCCGGATGAAGTGGGTATCGAACGTGATGCCAACAGCAACACGGAGAAATTCCGTGATGCACTGGTGGCGCTGGATCTGCAGACCGGTGCGTTCAAATGGCGTTATCAGAGTTCGAACCACGATCTGTGGGACCGCGATAACCCATCGCAGCCGTCATTGCTGGATATCGATTATCAGGGTCAGAAACAGCCGGTCGTCATTCTGCCGACCAAGACCGGCAACTTGTTTGTGCTGAATCGTCTGACTGGTCAGCCGGTGTATCCGGTTAATCAGGTGAAGGTATCCACTGAAGGTGGTGTGCCGGGTGAGAAGTTTGCCGCGACGCAGCCGGTGTCGAGCCTGAACTTCATTCCAGACCCGCTGACTGAGAAATCAATGTGGGGCATCACGCCGTTTGACCAGATGTCATGCCGCATGGATTTCCGTTCGCTGCGTTATGATGGCAACCCATGGACGCCAGCCACTGAAGCCGGTTCGCTGATCTTCCCGGGTAACATTGGCGTGTTCAACTGGGGTTCTGTGGCGGTTGATCCGCAGCGTCAGATGCTCATTGCCGCACCGGTGCGCCTCGCCTATAAATACAACCTGATCAAGCGTACGCCGCAGACCGAAACGCAGCGTCTGTTCACCAAAGATGGCCAGCCATACTGGAATGAAAACTTCCAGGGTGACTACGCGATTCACATTCAGCAGCTGGCGTCTGGGCTGGGCATTCCGTGTATCGCGCCACCTTGGGGTCGCATGGTCGGTGTGGATCTGAAAACCGGGAAAACCGAGTGGTTGCGCCGTGTGGGTGTGACCAAAAATCTGAAAACCAGCTTCCTGCCGGGCCGCTTCCCAATCGGCTTCCCGATGGGCATGGTGGCACACGGTGGTCCATTGCTGACAGCGGGTGATCTGGTGTTCCATGGCGCAACCGCGGATAACTTCTTCCGTGCTTACGACAGCACCACCGGTGAGCTGCTGTGGCAGACCGAGCTGAGCGCGGGTGCGCAGGCCACACCGTCAACCTTTATGGGTAAAGACGGTAAGCAGTACGTGGTCATCGCGGCGGGTGGTCACGGTTCGCTGGGCACCCAGGCGGGTGACAGCGTAGTGGCGTTCCGTTTGAAGTAATGAAGTCGTTTAAAGGAGCGCACCTGTAAAGGTGCGCTTTTTTGTTTAGAGAAGGCTGCTTCTCCGTTGTCTTAAGGACTCCATCACGCAGGGACGGAAAGCGCTTTTTGACTACGTGACCATACGCGATGAGCCTTCATTGCATCGACAAAGGCATTTAGCACCTTGTCGTCGGAAGTATCACCCTCCACGATCCCTTCTTCTTCTTCATCATCTTTGAGCGCGAATTGCGCCTTAAAACGACGAGCCTCTCCACTGAGGCCAATCACCTTAAGATGTTTATACGCTTCCAATAAGAAGTAGCGACTGTCTCCACTCAACAGCAGTGCATCAATGTTGCCATCTGGGACAAATACCGCATCAAATGTCAGTGAAGGTAGTCCAGCAAAAGTCGCGTCAACCGGTAACACTGACCCATCATCAGCACGAATCTGACCCATATGAGGTGCCAGTAATTTTGTGTGTACGCCAGCGGTTTTCAGTGTCTGCAATGTGGCCAGTACATCTGCCGATTTCACGCCATCGCTCAACAGCAGAGCAACCTGACGGCCTTTGATATCACCGTCGGGCACAGCATACAAACTCAGGCTACTGTCTTTCTTCAGGCCATTAACGTCTGGTGCGGGCGGCGTCTTCAATTGATCAGCCGTGAGGGCAATCCCGAGGTTATCGGCAACCCCTTGTGCTAAAGCGATATCAATATTCAACAGATGATCGACCACTCGCTCTCGAATGTAAGGGCGGGCAACTTTGCTCAACTCGAACGAATAGGCATCGATGATGTGCTGCTGCTCGACAGGCGTTTGGCTTAACCAGAACAATCTCGGTTGAGAGTAATATTCGCCAAAGGAGGGGCTGCGCTCCCGCACTTTATGTCCTTCCATTCGCTCCTGATAGCTGTCAAAGCCGCCACCTTCTGCTGCCGGCGGTGTTTCACGTGGCCAATTATCATTAATCGAGTTGGGCTCATAATTTGCTGGATTGGTATCAATGTCCTGACGGTGCATGCCTTGCCGTTGGAAATTATGGTAAGGGCAAACCGGACGATTGATAGGGATTTCATGGAAATTAGGCCCGCCCAGGCGGCTAATCTGCGTGTCGGTGTACGAGAATAACCTGCCTTGCAGCAACGGATCGTTGGAAAAATCCAGCCCCGGAACAATGTGTCCAGGATGGAAGGCGACCTGTTCTGTTTCTGCAAAGAAATTATCGGGATTGCGGTTTAGCACCATCTTGCCAACGATCTCTACCGGCACCAACTCTTCCGGAATCAGTTTAGTGGCATCAAGGATATCGAAATCGAACTTAAACTCGTCCTCTTCGGGGATAAGCTGCAGGCCTAATTCATATTCGGGGAAATCACCCGCTTCGATCGCCTCCCAAAGGTCACGGCGGTGGAAATCTGGATCACGCCCGGTTAATTTCTGCGACTCGTCCCAAAGTAAAGAGGCCTTACCTGCGACAGGCTTCCAGTGGAAGCGGACAAAAGTGGCTTTGCCTTCCGCGTTGATCAATCGAAAAGTGTGAATACCGAAACCTTCCATGGTGCGATAGCTGCGTGGAATCCCGCGATCGGACATCGCCCAGATGACGTTATGCAAGGTCTCGGGCTGCAGGGAAACGTAATCCCAGAAGGTGTCATGTGCACTTTGACCCTGAGGAATTTCATTGTGCGGCTCAGGTTTAACGGCGTGCACAAAATCCGGGAATTTATGGGCATCCTGAATGAAAAATACGGGGGTATTGTTACCCACTAAATCAAAAACCCCTTCATCGGTATAAAACTTAGTGGCGAACCCACGAATATCGCGCACGGTGTCAGCCGATCCGGCGCCGCCCTGGACGGTGGAGAAACGGACAAACACCGGGGTGATTTGTTCCGGATCAGAAAGGAAGTGCGCTTTTGTCAGTGCTGTTAACGCGTGATAAGGCTGAAAGTAGCCGTGAGCAGCAGATCCTCGGGCGTGAACGATGCGCTCAGGGATGCGTTCATGGTCAAAGTGCGTGATTTTTTCACGCATGATGAAATCTTCGAGCAAAGTGGGGCCACGTGTGCCCGCGCGCAATGAGTTCTGATCGTTGGCAATGCGCGTGCCCTGGTTCGTCGTGAGCGCCTGATGAGAACCGTTTTTACGGTTTGTCTCCAATTGTTGGAGTTTGGCGCTTTGGGTTTCAGGCGTTTTGAGGCTGCCGGGTGCGGTAGGCTGCTTTCCAGGCGGTGTTGGTTCTGCGGGAGGTTGGTGCGAACCGTCTTCAGGCGCTAAAGATCCTAAACCGGGTTGGGATGATTCTGGCCCTTTAGTGGGGGCTCGATGGCTGAGTTCTTTTTTATTTGCTTCATTCGACATTGTTCCACTCCAGTATATTTTTAAAGACCTCGTTAAATATAGGACAACTAGAGAAATGGGCTGGGTTTTATTTAACCGATCGGTTTTATGAGGATTTTTCTTAAGAAGTGTATTTTTTTGGTTAATTACCGTTTCGCTTGCGATGAGATTTAAAAATAAGCCAGGCGGCGCAGGTGTTGCTTGTTTTTAGTATCAAAGTGAGTAATTAGACTGCCATAGCCCATCACAAGACCATGGCAGTGGATAAAAGCTTTTACCCATTTCCCTTAATGGTGAACATTTTGGGTTAAAACCTGACGTGGTTGTGTACGTCGAGCTATACGGCCAATAACAGCTGCCAGAACCGCTTCGATAAGTAATACAAAGAATGTGAACCAGCTTGCCTTGGCAGTGGCTGCGGCGGCTTTCTCTGCGGCCTCACGAGCCTTCTGTTCGGCCTGCTGTTTTAACTGCTGAAACTGTGCAACGGCTTTTTGATAGCTTTCGACCGTTTGGTTCACAATCTGGTCGGCTTCCTGATCGCTTTTTCCGGTGCGCGCTTTGATGATGTTCTTCAGTGCGTCCCGATCTGCGGCTTGCAGGGTATCAGAGTGACGACTCATCACGCCACGTACCCAGTTGATAATATCGGTATCGGCATTTTGCGGATTTTGCGCGGTATTGGCAGCCTGTTGCCTTGCCCCGTTAGCCTCACTATTGACATCCTGTTGTAGATTTTCTGGCTGTAATTCTTGTTTTCCCGTTTGGCGCAGGGTGGTCTGTAATTCGTTTTGTAGCGAATCAAGATTGATGTTGTTTACTTGCAACTTCTCTTTAGCCATATTCGTAACAGAAGGTGCAACAGCTGAGAGGCCATTTCCAACAACATTCGCTCCTGCACCAAGAATATTGAAGGCACCTCCTACCACTCCGCTGGCAAGCGAGAAAGCCAGCCAAAGCGTGATAAGCGTGCTCACACCAAACATAAGCAGTCCATGCAACGCACCTTCACGTTGCGCAAGACGGCCTGCTACATAACTCCCCGCAGCAATGGCAATCAGCATACTTAAACCGGTCCAAATTAATACGCCTGTACCTAAGTGTGCCAGAGGGTTTTGATCTTGTTGAGGATCGATAACCGTCGCGCCAATTGCGGTTCCGAGTAACCCAAGGAATATATGGACAATAAGCGCAGCAATAACGCCTGCAAGAACGGCGCTCCAGGAAATTCGTTTTAATGGCAATCCAGTAACCGTTTCGGTTACGATCGCGGGATCGTTATTCCATGTTTCAGGCATCATCATTCTCCTCAAAGAAATAATGTTTTATGACGTCGAATCAGTCTTGATATAAATGAGGGTAGACTAAAAAAAGATTGCACATCATTTTTACGAGGAAATTATTTTCAATCTGTAAGTTTGAAAAGTAAATGATATTTTATTCAAGTAGAGTGACACCCCTTGAAAGGGTGACTATTGGTAGTTTTGTGAGTCAGCTCTTAATTATGGGGTTGATTTTGAGGGGTTAATGACTACGCGTTTATCTTTTATTAATACCTCGAAAATTGTTCTTTGTAATCATCACGGAAATCCTTTTAATGTCATAAAAAGCTGAACCAAATTGCTGATAGCAAAGAACACCAAAATCAATCCCCCCCCGATATTGATGGCAATAGACAGCTTTCGAATATTGATTACTCGCGCCGAGGTCAGCAACGTAAAACAGATGATGACCAGCCACAGCGCCATGATGGCAACGTGTATGGAGGCAAGCAACAGATAATGCAGCAAGGCATGGTCGCGCCCGGCGAATTGCGATACCACAGTGAGATAGAGCATCACCGCTTTGGGGTTGAGCACATTGGCTAGCCAGGCATCTTTAATCCCCATGCGGGCGCTGCGGTAAGAGGCGACAGGTTGGGAAATATGACGACCACGACGCAACAGCAGTATGCCAAGCCACAGCAGATAAGCGGCACCCGCCACGCTTAACAGATTAAAGATAATAGGAGATCGCACTAACAGGGCGCTGATCCCCAAGCCAATCAGCAGCGCATGGGTATAAATACCCAGTGCAGTGCCGAGAATGATCGCCGCCAGCCCGCGCGAGCCTGCCACCAGCGTGTTGTTGATCGCGAGGGTGAAACTCGCTCCTGGCGACAAGGCCACCGGTAATATCGCAATGATAAAGGCGAGCACGTGCAGGTTCATGAGGGTAACGGCTAAATATGTTAAATAATTTTGAATATTATTAGACGGTGAAGCAATAATCTACCACTGCAATCACGCCGCCGGGACTAAGCGGACATTTCAATCGCACAACAATAAGGAAGCCCATGACCATCGCTTGCCTGCACACTGCCGCCAGCAATATCGCGCTGTTTGACCACGCGGCCCGATCACTTGAATTACCTGCTCATTCATTGAGTCATATCGTGATGCCGCACCTGCTGGCTGAAGCAGAGGAGAGTGGCGGTATGACGCAGGAGCAGCAGCATCGTTTGGCACAGTTGCTGCACAGTTTCACTCCATGGTTTGATGCGATAGTGATCACCTGTTCAACGCTGGGGCCCGTGGCCGACACCTTTAATCCTCAGAACACGGGGTGCCCGGTATATCGCGCAGATCGGATGCTGGCAGATCATCTGCATCAAATGGCAGGACCTGCACTGGTGCTCTGCGCGGCTGAATCAACTTTAGCGGCTACCCGTCTGTTGTTCTGTCCACCGACGCTGCCAGCGGATAAACAGCTGCAGGTCGCACTGATTCCTGACGCCTGGGCCGCATTTAAAGCGGGCGATCATCAACGCTATCACGCGCTCATCGCCGACGCGGTAAAACAGGGGCGCGAGCAGGGCGCACAACACGTAGCACTGGCGCAGGTCTCAATGGCAGCCGCCGCAAACAGCATGCCGGAGAGCGAGCGTCCATTGACGATACCGCAGCTGGCATTAGCCGCGGTGATCGCAAAGCGTTAATGTCGCGGAAGGGACGCCTGCACGTGGCTCCCTCCCTTTTTTACCCGCTAAATGGATAATCTCTTACGCTGTCGATACCAGGGAATGAAATAAATCAGCATGCTCCCCCAGAATATCCCCGCACTGATGCCGCTGATTGCACCGTGAATCAGATTAAATGACAGGGAAGCGATTAATTCTGAGTGCAAAGCCACAGAAACGGAAAGCGTATATTTGGCGGCAAAGCCTAATAACATAAATATTGTCAGTCTGTTACCACACGCCACGTCTATTATGCGCGTTGTAAAGCCATTAGTATCGCTATCGGCCTGTGTATTGGCATGTCGGGTTCCGCCGCCGCAAGAGCAACTTCTTTACTGATTCCCATATCAATTGCCTATTCGCCAGTTGCTTATAAGCACTCACGGAACTTTTTAAGCTCCCTGTTTGGCTCCGCACGTTTAGCTTAGCGCCGTTCTCTTTCTTTTCATTTTCCTGACAGTTGATCTATGGATGTTTTGGTAGACTGTGAGGTGAGAATGAACGTTCACTACAGGGTTATTCATGAAGAATTTTCAGCGCAGTGTGATCGCCGGACTGGTGATGTTAGTCGCCGCTTGCGATCAAAGCAGCAATCAGCAAACCCACGCCACCACAACGGAAGTGGGTGTGAAAACGTTGCAAAACGAATCGGTTACGCTGGACAGCCAACTTGCCGGACGTGTGACCGGCAGTATGACATCCGAAGTTCGCCCGCAGGTTGAAGGCATTATCCTGAAACGCCTGTTTACCGAAGGCGATGAAGTGAAAGCCGGGCAGGTGTTATATCAGATCGACCCGGCCAGCTATCAGGCCAGTTACGATCAAGCGCTCGCGCAATTAAAGAACGCGCAGGCGTTGGTAAAAAGCAGCAAATTAAAAGCGGAGCGTTATGCTGCTTTGGTAAAAGAGAACGGCGTGTCGCGTCAGGATGCTGATGATGCTTTGGCAACCTATCAGCAAAACGTGGCATCGGTGGACCAATATCGTGCCGCTGTAGAAAGTGCGCGCATCAATCTGAATTACACCCAAATCAAAGCGCCGATCAGCGGTCGTATTGGCATTTCATCGGTAACACCAGGTGCGCTGGTGACCGCCAGTCAAACCACTGCGCTGGCGACGATTCGTGCTCTCGACCCAATTTATGTCGATTTGACGCAATCCAGCGTCCAACTGCTCAAACTGAAGCGTCAGCAGGCTTCCTTACAGCAGAGCACTGATGCCGTGCCTGTGACGGTGAAACTCGAAGATGGCAGTGCTTATGACCATCCGGGCAAACTGGAACT
The DNA here is from genome assembly GCF_000759475.1 of Pantoea rwandensis. NCBI lineage: Bacteria > Pseudomonadati > Pseudomonadota > Gammaproteobacteria > Enterobacterales > Erwiniaceae > Pantoea > Pantoea rwandensis. The sequence goes on along the minus strand of NZ_CP009454.1, from coordinate 2,782,674 downwards.
GACGGAGGTGTCGGTAGATGAAGCCACCGGCACCGTGACGCTGCGCACTATCTTCCCTAACCCGCAACATGAGCTACTTCCAGGCATGTATGTCCGCGCCAATGTGACGAACGGCGTAAAATCCGACGCAATCCTGGCACCGCAGCAGGGGATCACCCGTGATGCCAAAGGCAACGCCACGGCATTGGTGGTCGATAAAGAGAATAAAGTCGAAAGCCGTGAAGTGGTTGCCGAACGCGTGATCGGGAATAAGTGGCTGATCACCACTGGCCTCAATAGTGGTGACAAGTTGATTGTTGAAGGCACGGGAAAAGTGCAGGCGGGCATGAGTGTTAAAGCCGTGGAAGTGACGCCAAACGATAAAGCCGCGACCAGCGAGGGTAACTGATATGTTGGCTCAGTTCTTTATTCGTCGGCCGGTATTTGCCTGGGTTATCGCCATCTGCATTATGATGTTCGGTCTACTCAGCATTAACAGCCTGCCCGTGGCGCAATATCCTGATGTCGCGCCACCGCAGATCAGTATTCAGGCAACGTACACCGGTGCGTCGGCGGAAACGCTGGAGAGCAGCGTCACGCAGGTGATTGAGCAGCAACTCACCGGGCTGGATGGGTTGCTCTATTTTGACTCCACCAGCACGGCATCGACCGGGCAGGTGAAGATCAATGTGACCTTCCAGCAGGGCACCGATCCCGATATCGCCCAGGTTCAGGTGCAGAACAAGGTTCAGCAGGCAGAGAGCCGTTTGCCTACCGCGGTCACCACGCAAGGTGTCACCGTGGAGAAAGCGCAGAGCGACTTCCTGCTGATTCTGGCGGTGTACGACAAAACCAATAAAAGCAGCTCTTCCGATGTCGCTGACTATATGGTCAGTAATATGGAAGATACGCTGGCGCGTGTTTCCGGCGTGGGTAGCGTGCAAGTGTTTGGTGCCGAGTACGCGATGCGCATCTGGCTGGACCCGAGTAAGCTGGCGTCCTATTCACTGATGCCCTCGGATGTCACTACCGCGCTGGAGAGCCAAAATACCCAGGTTTCTTCTGGGCAATTGGGCGCACAGCCAGCCAGCAAAGAGCAGCAGCTGGTGGCGACAGTACGTTCGCGTTCGCGTCTGCAAACACCAGAGCAGTTCCGCAACATCGTGCTTAAGAGTCAGTCTGACGGTTCGGTAGTGCGACTGAGTGATGTCGCGCGCGTCGAAATGGGCGATGAAGACTACAGTGCCAACGTGTTGGCGAATGGCCATCCCGCATCCGGTATCGCTGTGCAGCTGGCATCAGGTGCGAATGCGCTTTCCACCGCTGAGCAGGTGAAAGGCACCATCAATGAGTTCCGTAGCAGTATGCCGGCGGGCTACGAGATTGCTTATCCACTCGACAGCACCGACTTCGTCAAAATCTCGATTGAAGAGGTGGTGAAAACGCTGATCGAAGCGGTGATCCTGGTGGTTATCGTGATGTTCGTGTTCCTGCAGAACATTCGTACGACGTTGATCCCGGCGATTGCCGTGCCGGTGGTTTTACTGGGTACGTTCGGTGTGCTGTCGCTGTTTGGTTACTCGATAAACACCTTAACCATGTTTGGCATGGTGCTAGCCATCGGCTTGCTGGTCGATGATGCGATTGTGGTGGTGGAGAACGTTGAGCGCGTGATGCGCGAGGAGGGGTTACCGCCGCGACAGGCCACAGAAAAATCAATGAAGGAGATTACCGGTGCTTTGATTGGTATCGCGCTGGTGCTGTCGGCGGTGTTCCTGCCGATGACCTTCTTTAGTGGTTCAACCGGAGTGATCTATCGCCAGTTTTCGATCACCATTGTGTCGTCGATGGTGCTGTCGGTGATTGTGGCGCTGACACTAACGCCGGCACTTTGTGCAACCTTACTGAAACCTCATAACCACGAAAGCGGCACCAAAGGTTTCTTTGGCTGGTTTAACCGCAGTTATGAAAAAGTGCAGGGGCGCTATCAAAACGGTGTGGGTCATGTGGTGAACAGTTCAGTGCGCTACCTGCTGCTGTACGGCGTGTTGCTGATCGGTTGTGCTGTGCTGTATATGCGTTTGCCAACCGGCTTCCTGCCGACGGAAGACCAGGGCTATATCATGGTGCAGTATCAGCTGGCACCGGGTGCCACGGAAAACCGTACCAGTGAAGTCCGTCAGCAGGTACAGCAGTACTTTGCCACCAAAGAAAAAGACAACGTTAACGTTAGCATGCTGGTTAACGGTTTCAGCTTTGCCGGTAGCGGACAAAACGCCGGTATTGGTTTTATCTCGCTGAAAAACTGGAGCGAGCGTAAAGGCACGGAGAACAGCGCCGATGCCATTGCAGGCCGCGCGATGGCTGCGCTCTCCAGCATCCGTGACGCGCAGATCTTTGTACTTTCACCGCCCTCAGTATCGGGGTTAGGTCAATCGAACGGCTTTACCTTTGAATTACAGGCGCGCGGGGCCACCGATCGCGACCAACTGCTGAAAATGCGTAACCAGCTGATTGCCGAAGCCAACCAGGACCCGGTGTTGAGTGCGGTACGCGCGAACTCACTGCCAGATCTGCCGCAGTTGGATGTCAGTATTGATGATGCCAAAGCGCAATCGCTGGGGCTGACCATCAGCGACATTAACGACACGCTGAGTGCAGCGATTGGCGGGAGTTACATCAACGACTTCACCGATCGTGGTCGCGTGAAGAAAGTGTATATGCAGGGCGATCAACAGTTCCGCAGTAAGCCTGAAGATATCGATCAATGGTATGTGCGCGGAACGGATAGCAGCAGTAACACCACCATGGTGCCGTTCTCGTCGTTCGCTTCCTCAAAATGGGCTTACGGTCCAGATGTGTTGTCACGCTATAACGGCCTGGCTTCTTATGAAATTGAAGGATCGTCAGCATCGGGCAAGAGTTCGGGCGATGCCATCACCGCAATGGAAAAGCTGGCGGCCAAACTACCGGCTGGCACAACCTTTGCGTGGAGTGGACTCTCTTATCAGGAAAAACTTTCTGGCAACCAGGCGATGTCGTTGTATGGCATTTCCCTGATTGTGGTGTTCCTGTGTCTTGCCGCGCTGTATGAAAGCTGGTCGGTGCCGTTCTCGGTGATGATGGTGGTGCCGTTAGGGGTGATTGGATCACTTCTGGCGATTACGTTGCGCGGTCTGGAAAACGATGTGTACTTCCAGGTGGCGTTGCTCACCATCATCGGCCTATCCGCGAAGAACGCGATTCTGATTGTGGAGTTTGCGGAGGAAAATTACCGCAAAGGCGAGAATCTGGTGAAAGCTGCGATTCATGCCGCCACGATGCGTTTGCGTCCGATCATCATGACGTCACTGGCGTTCACTGCTGGGGTGCTGCCGCTGGCGATTTCTACCGGCGCGGGTGCTAACAGCCGTATCGCTATCGGGACAGGTATTATCGGCGGCACCCTGACAGCAACGTTACTGGCCATCTTCTTTGTACCGCTGTTCTTTGTTCTGGTCCGTCGCGTGTTTCCGGCGATTCCGCATGACGATGCACAGTCAACCGAATCAGCTGTGAAGGCGGAGGAGTAATATGTCTGCAAAATTATTAATGGTGTTGTTACCGTGCTTGCTCGCGGGCTGCGTGTCACTCGATCCGCACTACGATCGTCCCAATGATGCGGTCAGCAGCAGCACGCCAACCGGCGATGCCTATCGTGGCTTGCAGGGCACGCCAGCGAATTATCGTGATATCAGCTGGCAGGATTATGTACTGGATAGCAAGCTGCGTCAGGTGGTGGCGATGGCGCTGGACAGCAGCCGCGATCTGCGTGAAGCAGTCGCCAGTGTGAAATCGGCACACGCACAGTACGGCGAGCAGCGCGCCGATCTCTTCCCAACGATTAGCGCAGGCGTGAGCGGCACCCGTTCGCGTGCGTTGACGGGCGAGGGGAATCAAACCGCGCTCAGTAATACTTATTCGGCGGAAGGCAGCGTGAGCTCCTTCGAGCTGGACCTGTTTGGCAAGAATCAGAGTCTTTCGCGTCAACAGTATGAAACCTATCTTGGCACGCTGGAGGGCGCTCGCAGCACGCGCCTGACGGTGCTGTATAACACGGTGGATTATTGGTTACAGCTGGCGGCGGATCGCAGTAATCTGGCGATCGCGAAAGAGACGGCAGAGAGTGCGCGTCAGTCGCTGGAGGTGACGCGCAAACGTCTGCAAAACGGCGTGGATTCGATGGTGGATGTGGCTTCAGCAGAAACGACGTATCAATCTGCACAGGCAGATGTGGCCAGCTATACCACCAGCGTGGCGCAGGATAAGAATGCGCTGGATTTGGTGGTCGGGAAGCGTGTGCCGGATAGCCTGTTACCCCAGGATATTGAGTCGATTGGCAATGCTTTGAAAACCGTACCTGCTGGCGTGTCATCCGACGCACTGAACAATCGCCCAGACGTGTTGCAGGCCGAGCATAACCTAAAAGCGGCCAATGCCAATATCGGCGCTGCGCGAGCCAACTTCTTCCCGAGCATTACGCTGACCGCAAGCGGAGGTGTTGGCAGTGCCGATTTGTCTTCACTGTTTAAGAATGGCGCAGGTATTTGGTCGTTTGCACCGAGCATTTCGCTGCCGATTTTCAAAGGTGGCTATAACGTTTCCTACCTGAACTACACCAAAGCGCAGAAAGAGTATTACGTCGCGGTGTATGAGAAGTCTGTGCAAACCGCTTTCTCTGAAGTCGCGGATGCGCTGGCACGGCGTGGCACCATCAACGATCAGTTGACCAGCCAACGTAATAATGTTGCTGCATCGCAGACTTACTATCATTTGGCCGACCTGCGTTATCAGAACGGTGTTGATACCTATCTGAATGCGTTAACTGCCCAGCGTACGCTCTACACGGCGCGGACCAGTTTGGTCAGTGTTGAGCAGGCCTACTACCAAAACCTGAATACTTTCTACAAAGTATTGGGTGGCGGTACGGCATTGAAAGAATCTGAATTGAAACTGTAACGCTTTCCCGGGCCGGTAATGTATCGGCCCGGTGAAAAATGTAACCGGGTTTTTTATCACTATTTCAGTGAGAAACGCCTTCGCGTATCCTATGAAAAACAATAATTACGCTGTGGACATTTTAGGAGTCATGATTGAGCAAATCAGAGAATGAAGAATTCTTTCAGCAACGACAGCAGCTGATTATTTCAGCGGCTAAAGTCTGCTTTAGCCAGTCGGGTTTTCATGGTGCCAGTATGGCGGATATTAGCCGTGAATCTGGCTTGGGAGCAGGGCAGATATATCGTTATTTTGAGAGCAAAGAATTAATCGTCAGTGAAACCATTAAAAGTATTGCTGCGAATTGGCGTCTGTTTCTGCAAAATAATCTTCCGCGTCAAAGCAGTACCGCTGATATTATCAATACGGAATCCGGATTTTGGCAGGATTGGCCTTATCAGGATCGCTGTTTATTGCTGGAGATGTATTCGGAAGCATCGCGTAATCAAGCTGTGCGCGCAGTTCTGGCGCAGGAAGAACAATTATTAATTGCGGAGTTGGAGACATCATTATGTCAACAGAGCCCAGGCGTGAGTGATCAGCAGTGCAATGAGCGTATTCAATTCTTATTGATGCTGGTGGATGGTGTTGCCTGCCGCGCCTTTGGCGATAATACCCTCGATCATCGGGAAAAAGGCAGGATCAATGGCATTCTTTCGCATCATCTGTTTGGCTGATATCAAACCTTATCATGTTGATTGATATCACGTGTGATGGCATCGAAGAAAGGCATAAATCCGACAGGTACCTCACGCTGTTTCATGCAACGGCGGATGATCATGCCATCAATCACCAGTGAAATGATGTGCAATCGGGTATTGATAACGCTGGCATCCAGTGACGGATTGAGCGTCTGCTCCTGAGTAATAAAATTATTTTTTAATACCTGCCACGCATCATTCATTATCTGACGAATGCGCTCATTACGTGTGGCTTCAGATGAGACTTCCATTAGCAAGACAATACTGTGCTCGACTTCAGGCGGCACAATGTCCTGCACCGAATGCGTCACGCCTCCTGCATGGGCAATTCGCTCAAAATCAGCATTTAATAATGCAATCATGCGTTGAACTACATTCGTCACCAACGCTTCAATAATGGCTTCTTTATTTTTGTAATATTTATAGATTAAACCAATGCTAACGTCTGCCTGGCTGGCAATATTCTGAATGGAGGTTTGATGAAAACCTTTTAGGCGCATACATTGTTCGGCTGCTTCAAGAATCTGTTCGCTGCGACTCATGTTATTTACTCATCACGGAAAAGTGTATTTTACGCAAAAATATGCAGGCTGACTAACCCTGAATGCTGAAAATTGGTGGTCTGAGTGTTGTTGCTGTCTCTTATTATTGCTACGGGTTATTAATATTCAAAAATTTTGACATAAGCAAGCAAATCGAACACCTGTTCTGGAATTTTCTCGCCGCTATCATGATGTGCATAGCCACATTTTGAGGAGCAAACCATGAACGTGATGCGAGCCCAGCGCGACCAGTTGTTTGAATACGGTCCCTTTACCATCCGCCGGCAAAGACCCGGTGAGGCTTTTGGCGCGTTGCCGATTATTGATCAGATGTCGTTGAAAATGGATGCGCGTATTCCGATGCATACACGGCAAGATGAAGAGATTTTTAGCTACGTCTGGCGCGGTTCCGCACAACACCTTGCTGAAAATGGGGACAAAATTGCGCTGAACGCCAAACGCGCCATGGTGGTGAGTGCGGGGAGTGGAGTGCGTTATGAAGAGTCTGCACCTTTTATTGAAACCGAGATGCTGCAGGCCTATATCCGTCCGGCTAAAAGCGGCGGTGCGCCACGTACCGTGGATTTCACTCGCGCGGATGGGTTGCCGCTAAACGCCTGGACATTGCTGGCGGGGCCAGAAAGTAGCGATGCACCGTTGCCGTTGGGTCAGGACGTTTTTATTTTTGATCTCAAAGTGGAGCGGGGCGCACAGGTTGAGGTGCCACATCTTGCCGGTTACTCAACCTGGCTGACGTTGCTGGATGGCATTGTGCGTGTTGGCGATGAGCGGTTGATGCCAGGGGATTCGATCAGTGAGCAGGGCGCTTTACCTGATGTGCGTGGCGAGCGTGACGCGATAGTGATCGCTTTTCTGGTGAGTGACGGCGTCACGTTTGGGTGAACCTGGCTGGAAAAGGGTTCATGAGAAAGCGTGTTATGGCGAGGGCCATGAGGGCTCTTTGGTAGGGTTTGTCGTAGCAAAGGGTCTGTTAAGGCGCATCTTAAAATTTTTGCCTGGTGTAAGGGCTGCCATTTATTGATCAATGGCAGCCTTTTTTGTGCGCGGGGGTGCGGGCCGTAGCACCTCTGCTGCTGCCGGGCCGTCCTCGCGCCGCTGACGCGGTGCCTTCCAAACTCGCCAAACTCACCAAACTCCCCAAATCAGCCACATCGCCAAACCCACCCAGGAATCATCATCTCCTGCGCAACCAGGTCTTCCAGCCAACCCCAAACTTTGTCATCACCCCTTGGCTCAACCATTGGGCATCCCACCTTCAAGTCGCATGACAAACAAGGCATTGACAACCTACTTTTGGTAAGTTACCAATGGTAGGTCAATCAATGTCGGAGATTATTCCCATGCATACGCTTATCGTTACGGCCCATCCTGACAGCCATTCACATACGCACGCTGTGGTCACACACCTTGCAGCAGGCATCACGGCGAGTGGTTTGCACAGTGTTGAAATCGCCGATTTAGCCGCTGAGCAATTCGACCCGCGCTTCAACCAGGCGGATTTCGATCAGTTCAAATCAGGCACTGTTTCACCTGCGGATGTGTTGGCTGAACAGCAACGTCTGAACCGTGCAGATGCGCTGGTATTGGTGTATCCGATTTACTGGTGGTCGTTTCCGGCACAATTGAAAGGATGGATTGACCGCGTATTTACCCAGGGCTGGGCGTATGACGATACCGGTGAAAAGGTGATAAAGAAGTTGGGGCATCTTCAGGTGCATCTGCTGGCGCTGGGGGCGGCGAATACGCGCACGTATTTGCGACGCGGTTATTTCAGCAGTATGCGCAATCAGATCGATGAAGGGATCTTCGGCTATTGCGGCGCGCCCGTGATCACCAGCGAACTGTTGTTGCCGTCCGATGAGGGTTATCCTGATGCGCATTACGCGCTCGCCCGGCAGTTGGGACAGCGACTTTTCACTTTGAAGGAACCTGCATGAACTCACCAACGCGCCAGCGTATGACCTTTGACGAACGCCGCGAGCAGCTCATCAGCACGGCGTGGAACCTGGTGCGTTCGCACGGCAGTGATGCGCTGACCTTAGGACGGGTGGCGGTCGAAGCGGGTGTCAGTAAGCCCGTGGTGTATGAGCATTTTGGTACCCGCCACGGTTTGCTCGCTGCGCTGTATGAGGACTTTGATGTGCGGCAAAACGCTGTGATTGATGCGGCGATGGCCAAGGCGGGGAGCGAACTGACGGAACGTGCCAGCACGGTGGCGGCTTGTTATGTGAACTGTGTACTCACTCAGGGGCGCGAGATCCCCGATGTGCTGTCAGCGCTTAACAGCACGCCCGAATTGGCCGAAGTGAAGCGCAAATACCAACTCGATTTCATGGCGAAGTTTCGTCTGTGGTTTGCTGAGGCGAAGCTGCCGCAGTCCAGCTTGTGGGGCTTACTGGGCGCGGCAGACGCCATCTCAAATGCCGTGGTGTGTAGCGATATTCGGCAACTGGATGGCGTAAAGGAACTGCAGGGACTGATTGAGGCGCTGGTGCAACGCCATCTTATCTGATGCTGTTCACCAGCCAGCTGGCTAATTCGTTGAGTTCCTTCTGTTGCTCCGGAAACGCCGCAATCAGTTCTTGCATGGCAGCCTGCAGGGATTCCGGGCGATACGCCACACCTTGTAGCCTCATCGCCAGCGCTTCTAACGGTGCGGGATTAAGGCTATCGGTGAAAATCTGGCTGCGGCTAATCGTGCCGCGCTCAACATCAAAGTGAATCTCAACGCCACCCCAGACAAAGCGTTCCTGCAGCAGATGCGAAAAATCCGGTGCCTGACCAAAATTCCACTCCCAGCTGCTCTGTCGGGCAAACTGCTCCTTAAAGCCGGGAAGGTCTGGCAGCGCTTCAGGTGAAATATACTCGGGCTCGCAGGTTTCGTGGTAATGCGCGAAGTAGGCGGCAATCACTTCACGACGAATATCAGCAAAACTGATCTCCGGGATAAAATCCGCAATATTAGCGACGCGTGAACGCACCGACGAGATCCCTTTAGCCTGAAGCTTTTTGATGTCCGGGTTAAGATAATCAGCAAGACGTGAAAGATCGGCGCTCATTAGGAAAGTGCCGTGGTGAAAACCGCGATCGGGCGTTTCACGATAGGCGGAACCGGAGATCTTGCGCATATCGCCATTCACATTGACCACGATGTCATTGCGACCGGAGGCTTCGGCGCGCATACCGAGCTTCGCAAGCGCCTGCAAAATAATCGCCGTCGAGACGGTTTTATCGTATTCAGGTTTACCGGCCATAAAGGTAAAACAAGCGTTGCCCAGATCATGGAACACCGCACCGCCGCCGCTGCTACGTCGCGCCAGTTTGATGCCATCTTCTGCCATCCTGCGCGTATTGCACTCTTTCCACGGATTTTGTGCGCGGCCAATGACCACCGTTTCGGCGTTTTGCCATAAAAACAACACGCGCTGGGTCGTGGGCATCTGGCGGAAGATGCACTCTTCCACCGCGAGATTAAACCAGGGATCGTGTGAGTCAGAGATCAGCAAACGTAGGGTGGACATGTTTCCTCCAGTTCCTTGAGAAAGTGGCAAGCGGAGGACAGAATACGCGTAATCGGATGCAATGATAAGCGGGGGGCGTGTCGTAGAGTGTCAGCTGCGCATCCTGTTCGTGTTGGGACGCAATATATCGCGTTACGCCGGTCAGTTATTGATGCTGTGCTGGTATCTCAATGTAAAGGCGGCATTGCTGCCGCCTGGAGGTACATTCAACCCAACATAACGCCAGGGTTGGCGACTACACTACGGGTTACAGAATCGATTTTGCCGTTTTAACCACGTTCTCAACAGTGAAACCAAACTCTTTAAACAGCAGCTCTGCTGGAGCAGACTCGCCGAAAGTGGTCATGCCGACAATCGCGCCGTGCAGGCCAGTGTATTTGAACCAGTAATCTGCGATACCCGCTTCGATGGCCACACGCGCCGCCACCGCTTTTGGCAATACTGATTCACGGTAGGCTGCATCCTGCTTGTCGAAAGCATCGGTAGAGGGCATCGACACCACACGTACTTTGCGGCCTTCCTGGGTCAGCTGTTCGTAGGCGGCAACGGCCAGTTCCACTTCTGAACCGGTGGCGATCAGGATCAGCTCTGGCGTACCTTCACTGTCTTTCAGTACATAACCACCGCGCACTACGTTGGCCAGTTGCTCCGCGCAGCGATCCTGCTGTGCCAGATTCTGACGCGAGAAGATCAGCGCGGTAGGGCCGTTGACTCGCTCGATAGCGTATTTCCAGGCCACGGCAGACTCAACCTGGTCACACGGACGCCACAGACTCATATTGGGCGTCACGCGCAGGCTGGCCATCTGTTCTACTGGCTGGTGCGTTGGTCCATCTTCGCCCAGGCCGATTGAGTCATGGGTGTAGACCATGATCTGACGCACCTTCATCAACGCCGCCATACGTGCCGCGTTACGTGCATACTCCACGAACATCAGGAAAGTTGCGGTGTAGGGCAGGAAACCACCGTGCAGCGCGATACCGTTGGCGATGGCGGTCATACCGAATTCGCGTACGCCGTAATGAATGTAGTTACCTGCAGGATCTTCATTGATGGGTTTAGAACCCGACCACATGGTCAGGTTGCTGGGCGCGAGATCCGCCGATCCCCCCAGATACTCCGGCAGAATCTTGCCGCAGGCTTCAATCGCATTCTGAGACGCTTTACGGCTGGCGATTTTCGCTGGATTAGCCTGTAAATGCTGGATAAATTGTTGCGACTCGGCTTCCCAGTTATCGGGTAATGCATCATTAATACGACGGTTAAATTCCGCCGCCAGCTCCGGGTGAGCCTCGGCATAGGCCGCGACTTTAGCCTCCCACGCCGACTCTTTCGCCTGACCGGCTTCTTTCGCATCCCACTGGGCATAGATTTCTGTAGGGACTTCGAACGGCGCGTGGTGCCAGCCCAGATGTTGGCGGGTCTGGGCAATTTCGTCATCGCCTAACGGTGCGCCATGGACATCATGGGTACCGGCTTTATTCGGTGAGCCAAAACCAATCACGGTTTTGCACATCAGCAGGGAAGGTTTGTCTGTAACCGCTTTGGCTTCTTCAACCGCTTTCTTGATGGCTTCGCCGTCATGACCATCTACGCCGCGCACCACGTGCCAGCCGTAGGCTTCGAAGCGTGCTGCGGTGTCATCCGTGAACCAGCCATCCACATGCCCATCGATGGAAATGCCGTTGTCGTCATAGAAGGCAACCAGTTTCCCCAGCTTCAGAGTCCCGGCGATCGAGCAGACTTCGTGCGAGATCCCTTCCATCATGCAGCCGTCGCCCATAAACACATAAGTGTGGTGATCGACGATGTCGTGACCAGGTCGGTTAAACTGCGCGGCCAGCGTGCGCTCGGCAATCGCGAAGCCCACCGCATTTGCAATCCCCTGACCCAGCGGCCCGGTGGTGGTTTCCACGCCCGGCGTATAACCGTATTCCGGATGACCCGGGGTTTTTGAATGCAGCTGGCGGAAATTCTTCAGTTCGCTGAGTGGCAGGTCGTAGCCGCTCAAATGCAGCAGGCTGTAGATCAGCATCGAGCCGTGGCCATTCGACAGGACGAAGCGGTCACGGTTAGCCCACTTAGGATTGTTTGGATTGTGCTGTAAAAAATCGAGCCACAAAACTTCGGCGATGTCCGCCATGCCCATCGGGGCACCCGGATGACCTGACTTGGCTTGTTGTACGCCATCCATGCTTAAAGCACGGATGGCGTTGGCTCTTTCCCGGCGTGTTGACATAAGGTTCTCCAGAGGTAAGAAGTCGGTGATTATTTAGTATGTGAAACTTGTTCGTAGTAACCGATCTTCTCGACTTTGGCGGTGGAGCCGCCACCTTCAAACTCGGAGGCCAGCCAGGCATTGACGATATTTTTCGCCAGTTCAGGTCCGATAACGCGTGCACCCATGGTCATAATCTGGGCATTGTTGCTTTTACGCGCGCGTTCAGCGGAGAAAGTGTCATGACACTGTGCCGCACGTACGCCTTCCACTTTATTTGCCACGATTGCTACGCCGATACCGGTACCACATAGCAGAATTCCGCGTTCAAATTCATTCTTCTGGATAGCCGTCGCCAGTGCAAAAGCCACATCCGGATACATTGGACGGTCGTTTTGCGCGTCATTGGTGTAATCCGTCACCTGATAATCTTTCTCTTCAAGCAGTTTTTTAATGATGTTTTTCAATTCGATAGCCGCATCATCGGCGCCGATTGCGATTGTTTTCATCGTCATTCTCCAGCGGGGTTTTGTTCTGACGCCTGAACGTTTGTTATGCAGGCGAGAAGATGTTCACTGACAGCCTGCCACAAATACAATCATATGTTCAATGGTTGTTCATATGTTTTGCGTGCTGTTTGGGTGATGAACCCCGTAGCAGGGGCTGATGCCACGCGGATTGCGCCGCATTTCTGCGTATTTTTCCGATTCAGGGCCAAAATCAAATCTCATGAGCAGGCTCACATTTTCAATCATTGCAGTTGAGAGATGAGCATTTATACGTGTAGTGTTCATTTGTTCGCATAACGATACCAATGTACAAGAAGACCCCTTGAGGACTCGAACATGTGTCATTTACACCGTACCTCTCAGTACACCTGCAGCCAGCGCTCTTTTGGCGTCTGGTCAACACCAAACAACCGTTTTAACCACGCACGTCACGGAGGTGCGTTATGAGTCAGCAAAACATGACGGCGATTGAGAAATCCGCTATCAGCAAAATCTCCTGGCGTCTGGTGCCTTTCGTAGCACTGATGTTCTTTATTAACTTCCTTGACCGCACCGCAATTTCTTTTGCTGGCCCCAATGGCATGACTCAGGACCTCGGTCTGACAGGTGTGCAGTTTGGTCTGGCATCCGGCATCTTCTTTATCGGTTATATCCTGCTGGAAGTGCCGAGCAACCTGGCGTTGCATAAGTTCGGCGCACGTCGCTGGCTGGCACGCATCATGATCAGCTGGGGTATTGTCTCGCTGCTGTTCACCTGGGTGAGCAGTGTCGAAGGCCTGTATACGCTGCGCCTGCTGCTGGGTATTGCTGAAGCGGGCTTCTTCCCGGGCGCGATTCTTTATCTGAGCATGTGGGTACCGGGACGTCATCGCAGCAAAATCCTGTCCTTGTTCTATCTGGCACAGCCGCTGACCGTGGTATTCGGTGCGCCCCTGGCGGCAGGCTTGATTGAGCAACACGGTCTGTTTGGTCTGGATGGCTGGCGCGTGATGTTCCTGGGTGTTTCCATCCCGGCGATTCTGATCGGTATCGTGGCGCTGTTCTGGCTGGTGGATTCACCGCGTCAGGCGAAGTGGTTAACCGCAGATGAGAAGACCTGGCTGACCAACGAGCTGGAAGCGGAGCATCAGCAGAAGCAGGGCCATAAGAAACACAGCCTGCGTTCAGTGATGGGCAACGGTCGTGTGTGGACGCTGTGCCTGATCTACTTCGGCTTTATCTATGGTTTGTATGCGCTGGCCTTCTTCCTGCCAACCATTATCGGCGGCTTCCAGCAGCAGTTCGGAACCACCTTTAACGTGATGCAGAAGGGCTTGATTACCGGCGTGCCATACCTGATTGCTGCCGTGGTGATGTACTTCTGGTCAAAAGATGCCACCCGTCGTGGTTGCAAAACCTGGCACATCGCGATTCCAGCGCTGGCCGGTGGTATCAGCGTGCCACTGGCGCTGTATATGGATTCACCGTTCACCACCATCATGGTGATCGCGATTACGGCCAGCTCCATCTTTGCTGCCTTGCCTAACTTCTGGACGCTGCCAACGCAGTTCCTGACTGGCGCGTCAGCCGCAGCGGCTATCGCACTTATCAACACCTTAGGAAACGTGGCGGGCTTCTCCGCGGGCTACATCACTGGCGCACTGCATGACGCCACCAACAGCTATGTGTTACCGATGTTCGTGGTCGGTGGCTTCATGCTGCTGTCAGCCGTCCTTATGCTGTTATTGAATCGCCAGCGCCCGCAGTCTCAGCCGACCTCTATCGCACAGGAGCACTAAAATGACGTACCTGTTTAACCAACCTTCAGCCTTTGCTGCTGAACTCATTGAAGGCTTTGTCGCCGCCAACGCCGATAAAGTTCGTCAGGTCACCGGTGGTGTGGTGCGCAGCACGCGCAGCCAGCCTAATACGGTTGCGGTGATTGTGGGCGGCGGTTCCGGTCATTATCCGGCCTTCGCCGGGTTGGTTGGACAAGGTCTGGCACACGGCGCAGCTATGGGGAACCTGTTTGCTTCGCCGTCTGCTCAGCAGATCTACAACGTGGCCAGAGCGGCGCATAACGGCGCGGGCGTGTTGCTGATGTTCGGAAACTATGCGGGCGATGTACTGCACTTTGGCCAGGCTTGCGAACGCCTGCGCGCCGAGGGCATTGCCTGTGAAATTCTGGCGGTGACGGATGATATCTCCAGCGCCAGTAAAGACGAACGGGCAAAGCGCCGTGGTGTGGCGGGTGATTTATGTGTGTTTAAAGCGGCGTGTGCAGCGGCGGAAGCGGGCGATGATTTAGCCACCGTGCTTAAGAAGTCACAGCATGCTAACGATCGTACGCGAACTTTCGGTGTGGCATTTGGCGGATGTACCTTGCCGGGGGCCACCCATCCACTGTTTGAAGTTGAAAAAGGGCGCATGGCCCTGGGACTCGGCATCCACGGTGAGCCGGGCATCAGTGAAACCGATGTGCCCAGTGCCGACGAACTGGCCGAGCTGTTTGTTGAACGTCTGCTGAGCGAAGTGCCTGCCGACGTCAGGCAGATTGAGGGGCAGCGCGTTGCGGTGATCCTCAATGGTTTGGGTTCCGTAAAGTATGAAGAGTTGTTTGTGGTGTATCGCCGCGTGGCACAACTGCTGGCCGCCGCAGGATTGCAGGTGGTTCAGCCGGATGTCGGCGAATTTGTCACCAGCTTTAATATGGCGGGCGCATCGCTGACGCTGATGTGGTTGGATGATGAGCTGGAGACGCTGTGGTGTGCCCCAGCAAACGCACCCGCCTATCGCAAAGGTAGCGTGTTGATCGCGGAACCGTTGAGTGCCGAAGAGCGTGAAGAGAGCACGGAAGAAGCACTGCCGCAGGCTTCTGCTGAGTCACAGCAGAGCGCACAGCGCGTGTTACATATTCTGGAATCAGTGGCCGATTTGTTACAGCGTAACGCGGAAAAATTAGGCGATATTGATGCCGTGGCCGGTGACGGTGACCATGGTATCGGTATGGAACGTGGCGTGCTGGGCGCGGTAGAGAAAGCGCGTGAAGTGGCGACGCGCGGCGCAGGTGCAGGCAGCCTGTTGTGCCGTGCTGCGGATGCCTGGGCAGATAAAGCCGGGGGCACATCGGGTGCATTGTGGGGCGTCGCACTCACGGCGCTGGGGACGGCCATTGGCGATCAGCAGTCACCGAATGCGCAACGCGTCGCAACCGGTGTACGTGAAGCCAAAGAGGGCATTATGCACTTTGGCAAAGCGAAGGTAGGCGACAAAACCATGGTCGATGTGTTGGTGCCGTTTAGCGACAGCCTTAACGCTGCAGTCGCAGAGGGTGCTTCACTGACCGATGCCTGGTTGGCGGCGGCGCAGGTGGCCGATAAGGCCGCACAAGACACCGCTCAGCTGGTGCCGAAAATGGGTCGTGCGCGTCCGCTAGCCGAGAAAAGTGTCGGTACGCCAGATGCGGGTGCGATTTCACTGGCGATGATCGTCAATACCGTTGGCGATCTGCTAAAAGAACACAAAGCCTCTCATCAAGGAGCGTAATGATGTCTCAGCCCAAAATCTGGCTCGGCGTCAGCCTGAAAATGTATTTCGGTTACCAGCAGACACTGGACTGGTGCCGCAAAGTCGCCGGAATGGCACAGTTGCCGGCGGTGAAAAACGGTGATGTCGGGTTGTTTGTACTGCCCGCTTATCCGGCTATTCCCGCTGTGGCTGACATTTTCGCAAAAACACCGGTGCGCTTTGGCGGCCAGGATGTGTGTCAGGCTGAGAACGGCGCCTGGACCGGTGAGGTCAGCGCCAGCATGTTGCAGGAACTTGGTTGCTCACTGGCCGAAATCGGTCACGCTGAGCGTCGTCGCCACTTCCATGAAGACAAAGCGCAGATTGCTGCCAAAGTGGCGATGTCGCTGCGACACGGATTAACACCGGTGCTGTGTATCGGCGAAGAGCAGCAGGCCGGGCCGGATCAGGCTATCGCACTGTGCGAACAGCAACTGGCGGAGGCATTGGCTGATGCAGTGCAACAAGGTCTAAAGGGCGAGGTGTTTTTTGCCTATGAGCCGCAGTGGGCGATTGGTGCGCCACAACCTGCACCGGATAGCTATATCCGCGCGGTCTGTTCAGGCCTGCAACAGCTGAAAACGCCGGAGGGTATCACCTTGAAAATTATTTATGGTGGCAGCGCCGGGCCGGGGCTGATTCAGCGTCTGGGGACTGACGTTCATGGTCTGTTCCTGGGCCGTTTTGCCCACGACCCGAATGCACTGGCGCAAATCATTGAAGAGGCCAGCGTGCTGGCGAAGGAGATCCGTTAATGAGCCGTATCGGACTCAGTACTTATGCCTTTTTCTGGCGCATGTCCAGCAAAGTGCCCAACCCGCTGTCGCTGGAGCAGATGCTGCAGCAGACCGCCGAACTGGATATCTCGGTGTTACAGATTTGTGATTATCCGGCGATTGAAAGTTGGTCAGATGAGCAGTTGCAGGACCTTCGCCAACTGGCCGACAAGCTGGGAATTACGCTGGAGCTAGGCACACGTGGCTTAGGCACTGCGCACCTGCGCCGCTATCTGCATATGGCGAATATTCTCGATGCCCATGTCGTGCGTTCAATGTTCTACACCGCCGATCACCGTCCTTCCCTGGATGAAGCCGCAGAATTGATTGCTGCGGTGCTGCCTGATTTCGCTCGCCAGCAGGTACGTCTGTGTCTGGAGACGTATGAGCAGGTCAACAGCGGCGCGATGATGTCGGTGATCAATAAGTTCCTCTCGCCGTGGTTATGTGTGTGTCTCGATCCCGCTAACTGCGTAGCAGGGCTGGAATTGCCTGAACAGGTGATCGCCAATACGGCTGCGCGCGTCGGTAACCTGCACATCAAAGATTTTGCCTTTACGCGTCGTGATGGCTGGGTCGGCTTTACCTTTGCCGGCTGCCTGATGGGCGAGGGCCTGCTGGACTATGACCGGATGATCGCCAGTGTGCGCCCGGCAGAAAGAGAGATTAATCAAATCGTTGAACACTGGTTGCCGTGGCAGGACGATGCCGTGCTGACCTGCGAGCGCGAAGCCGAATGGACGCGCCGCACCGTTGAATTCTTACGTAGTAAACAAGATCAGGAGTTATACAAATGAGCAATGCATTGAAAACCATCACCGTAATTGGCGCAGGCGGCAAAATGGGTATGCGCATTTCTGCCAACTTCCAGAAAAGCGATTACCAGGTGTTTTACGTTGAGAACTCACCGAAGGCGCAGGAACAAGTGACGGCGCAAGGCCGTGAGTTGTCTGATGCTGCTTCCGTTGTGCCGGTCAGTGACGTAGTGATTCTGGCCGTACCGGATATCGTTCTGGGCAAAGTGTCTGAGGGTGTGGTGCCGCAGATGAAGGCCGGTGCGATCCTGCTGACGCTGGACCCGGCTGCGGCTTACGCAAACCTGATCGCGCATCGTGACGGCATCGAATATGCGGTGGCGCACCCTTGCCATCCGTCAGTGTTCCTGGAGCGCTACACCAAAGAAGAGCACGCGGATGCCTTCGGTGGCATCGCGGCTGTACAGCACGTCGCGGCTTCGTATGAAACCGGCTCAGATGCGCAGAAAGCCGAACTGAGCAAAGTCATCAGCGTGATGTACGGTCCGGTAGAGGAAGTGCATTGGGTCACGGTGACGCAGCTGGCCTATCTGGAGCCAACGCTGGTGGAAACCGTAGCCTGCATGGTGGGTGCTTTTATGAAAGAAGCGCTGGATGAGACCGTCAAGCACAGCGGCGTGCCGGAAGAAGCCGCCAAAGCGATGCTGTATGGCCATATTCAGATCGCACTGGCCGTGGCCTTCCGCGCCACCAACCCGTTCTCTGATGCCTGCATGATCGCCATGGAATACGGTCGCGAGAAGATTGTTAAGCCAGACTGGAAACAGATCTTCGATCAGAAAGAGCTGGATATCGTCATTGCCCGCATGCTGAAAATCGACGCCATTAAGCGTTAAGCGTGATGCAACCTGCGACTCGCCTTGCTGCTGTCTGGCGAAGCGAGTCGTATCAATGATATAACTCCTTCCTTAAATCAGGTGTCACGATACAAGACAGGTAACGGATGGAAAAAAACACGCTTTCTCAGGACTCCGAGCTGCTGACAGAAATTGCGGTGGCCTATTATCAGGACGAAATCACCCAGGAGGAGATTGCGCGTAAGTTTGGGATATCCCGCATTAAAGTTGGCCGACTGCTCAAACGTGCGCGTGAAGAGGGCATCGTCGAAATTAATGTGCGCTACCATCCGGTGTTCAGTACGCGCCTTGAACAACAACTGCAAAGCCGTTTCCCCCAACTACAACGTGCGCTCATTGCCCTGGATTCGCCGGACGATGAAGAGCAGCGTCGTCAGGTGGCGGCGTTAGTTTCAGCCCATCTTGCGCAATCATTAAAAGACAACGCGATTGTCGCTGTGGGTCAAGGGCGCAACGTCGCCGCTGTTGCCGATTATCCCGGTCAGGTGCCGACGCGTAATTGTCTGTTTATCAGCGGTATCGGTGGAACACATCGTCCCGGTGATGCGATTAACGCCGATCATATTAGCCGTCGTCTGGCTAAGAAGTTTGGCGGTATCAGCGAAACCCTGTATGCCCCGGCCTATGTTGAGAACCGCGCACTCCGTGACGCCTTTATGCAAAACGGCACCATCAAAGAGACGCTGGACCGGGCACGTAAGGCCGATGTGGCGATAGTGGGCATCGGTGATATGAATGAAAACAGCTATATGGTGAAACTCGGCTGGTTTACGCCGCATGAGATCATTGATGCGCACGTGAATCAGGGCGTCACCGGGGATGTTGCGGGTTACGACTTCTTCAATGCCCAGGGGCAACACGTGGATACGGTGATGAATGACCGTGTGATTGGCCTCAGCATCGAAGAATTACGTAAGATCCCCTGCGTGATCGCTATTGCTTCAGAAAATACCAAAGCCATGGCCATTCTCGGTGCATTGCGCACGGGTGCCATCGATATTGTGGCGACGACAGCGCAAAATATTCGGACGATTTTGAGTATGTCGCAGTAGGGTATTATTTCAGGGCGGCACCACGCGGTGTCGCTCTTTTATCACCCTCCAATTTTCTTACTGCGCATACTATTACGCCCATTCTCAGCTAGCACTCCTTTACTGTCATGTTATCTGAGATTTATTTCAGTCACCCAACCGTCACCCCAGCAACATAAATCCTTCATTTCCCTGAGCTAGCTTACCGCCATTCTGTTTTCAGGACTGCGGATGCATGAGCCACCTTTCGCTATATCACATCACTAAAGCCTGGGGGGAAAAAATTGCCCTCAATGACATTACCTTTGATGCCGAAGAAGGGAGCTTTGTTGCGCTGCTTGGGCCATCGGGCTGTGGAAAATCCACACTACTGCGCACCATTGCCGGGCTGGAAACCGCCGATCGCGGCGAGATCCACTTCAAACACGCCGATATCACCCATTTGCCACCCTCGCAGCGCAAACTCTCGATGGTTTTTCAATCCTATGCGCTTTTTCCACATCTGAATGTCCGAGAGAATCTGCTGTTTGGCTTAAAAGCGCGTGGGGAAGACAAGCAGACATTTGCGAGCCGACTGGATGACGTCAGCAAGCTGATGGAACTGGATAAGTTGCTTGATCGCCTGCCATCTCAGCTCTCGGGGGGCCAACAGCAGCGTGTGGCGTTGGGAAGGGCGGTTATCGCGAATAACAACCTGTGTTTGATGGATGAACCCCTGTCCAACCTTGATGCCAAACTGCGTCAAAGCATGCGCCGTGAGATTCGTGCCTTACAGAAGAAACTGGGGCTCACCATGCTGTATGTCACGCACGATCAGACCGAAGCGATGAGCATGGCGGACAGTATTATTCTGCTGAATGACGGGCACATCGAGCAGCAAGGCACACCGAACGATCTCTATAACAACCCCGCCACGGTTTTTGCCGCGCAGTTTATCGGCGCGCCACCCATGAATATCCTGCCGTTGCACAACAAAGAGAACCGTCATTACCTGAGCCACTTACAGGCGCCGGTGGTTGAGCATTGCGATGAGGTGGCATTGAGTCTCGGTTTACGAGCGGAAGATATTCAGCTGATTTCACCTGAACACGCGGCGCTTAAAGCCCGGGCGATCAGCTACGAATACATGGGTGCTGATACCTTGCTGGTGTGCCAACTCGCGGGCCTGGCCGATGCCATCACCGTGAAAGTGCCCGGCATGCAGCATTTTGCCGAGGACAGCCAGGTCGGCTTGCAGTGGTCCGCAACCCGTCAATATCTGTTCTCCACCACGACCGGCAAGCGCTGTTTGTCTGCCGAGCAACAGATGTTTGTTTCACAGAAAAAATACGCTGTTTAACCGTTGTTTTTCGCCCAAGGGATAATCATGTCTGCGATTCGTTACTCACGCCTGGCCTCTGCTTTACTGCTCTGTACTACGGTTTCCGCTTTTGCCGCCGATCCGGTTAAATTGCAGATGTACTATCCGATCGCGGTCGGTGGCAAAGTCAGCCACACTGTTGACACGCTGGTGGCTGATTTCGAAAAAGTGCATCCGGAAGTGAGCATTCAGCCGGTGTACACCGGTGATTATGCGACAACAGTCACCAAAGCCCTGACGGCGTTCCGTGGTGGCAATGCACCGCAGCTGGCGGTCATTGGTGACATTGAGGCTTATTCCCTGATTGATGCGGGCGCGATTGTCGCCGCCAGCGATCTGGCAACAGGTGATGAAGGCAAAAAATGGATCGACGGCTTTTATCCTGCCTTCCTGCGTCATATTGACGGCAAAGTGTGGGGCGTACCGTTCCAGCGCTCTACGGTGGTGATGTACTGGAATAAACAAGCATTCGAAAAAGCGGGGCTGAATGGCGACACGCCGCCGGCTAACTGGCAGCAAGTGGTCGAGTTCAGTAAAAAACTGACCATCAAAGATGCCAATGGTGTCAGCCAGTGGGGGATTGAGATTCCGTCAACGCCTAACGGCTACTGGAACTTCCAGGGATTGTCTGCCACCAATGGCGGCCGTCTGGATAACGGTAAAGGCACGGCTGTGCATTTCAACACGCCAGGTAACGTTGAGACACTGCAATGGCTGACCGACCTTGGACAGAAAGAAGCAGTGTCACCGAAAGGCGCTATCGCATGGGGTACCACACCACAGGACTTTATCAGCGGTAAAACCGCCATGATGGTGACCACCACCGGTAACCTGACCAACGTGCGCGATAACGCCAAATTCCCGTTTGGTGTGGCAATGCTGCCAGAGAAGACTCAGCGTGGCAGCCCAACGGGCGGCGGTAACCTCTATGTCTTCAAAAATGCTTCACCGGAGCAGCAAAAAGCCGCGATGGAATTTATCCGTTGGGTGACGTCACCGGAGCAGGCCGCGCGCTGGAGTATCGCGACCGGCTATGTGGCTACGTCTCCAGCGGCATGGGATACCACGGTGATGAAAGACTACGTGAAAGAGGTCCCTCAGGCGCTGGTCGCCCGTGAGCAGTTGAAGTATGCCCAGCCAGAACTCTCGACCTACAACAGCGTACAGATTCAGGATGCGTTGAACCATGCTGTCGAAGCGGCGGTGACCCAGGCAAAAACCCCGGCAGAAGCGCTTGAGGGTGCGCAGAAGCAAGCGGATCGCCTGTTAAAGTCCTACCAGTAACGGAAGCGCGATGAGCACGATAATTGCCAGTACGCCGCAGCGTCGTCCCGCATTCTGGTCGACGCAGCTTTATGGTTACCTGCTGATTTTGCCAGCACTCAGTTTTTTACTGCTGTTTACGCATTATCCCGCGGTGGCGACGATCTGGGAGAGTCTGTTCAGCGCTTCCCGTAATAATCATCCAGTCCACTTTGTTGGGCTGGATAATTACATGGCGTTGTTGGATGACGATATTTTCATCCAATCGCTCTGGAACAACGTGTTATATGCACTGATCACCATTCCACTGGCCGTCACGCTGGCTTTGATGATGGCGCTGGCCGTGAACCGACGATTGGCAGCGAATTCGCTGGTCCGCGCGGCGTTTTTTATCCCATCATTGCTCCCCATGATTGCCATCGCCAATCTGTGGCTGTTTTTCTACACTCCGCAACTGGGGCTGTTGAATAAGTTGCTGGCGCTGTTCTCGCTGCCTGCTGTGAACTGGCTCGGTGAGCCGGGCACGTCCCTCTATTGCCTGATGGCGGTTTCTGTCTGGCGTGAAGCGGGCTTCTTTATGATCTTCTATCTGGCGGCCTTGCAGCAGATCGATCCCCGCCTCAATGAAGCGGCAGCGATTGAAGGGGCTTCACGCGGCTACTTTTTCCGTCGTGTGCAATGGCCGCTGTTGATGCCAACGACGCTATTTGTGTTGATCAATGCTTCGATGAACGCCTTCCGCATTGTCGATCAGGTGATTGCCATGACCAACGGAGGCCCCAACAACAGTAGTAGTCTGCTGTTGTTCTATATCTATCGCACCGCATTCAGTTTCTGGGATATGCCTGCTGCTGCGGCCATGACCGTGGTGTTGTTGGTGATCCTCGCGGCGATTGCGCTGATCAAATTTACGTTGCTGGACAAGCGAGCCCATTATCAATGAATAAGACGAACTCGTTGGGTGGCTGGTGCCTCAATCTCATCATCTGGCTGGCGGCGCTGCTCTGGCTGCTGCCGATTCTGGTGGCACTGTGGGTGGCGATCCATCCCGCATCCGATCAGGCCAGTTTTTCGCTTTTCTCGCCGCTGACCTTCGATAATTTTATCAAGGCCTGGCATGCCGCGCCTTTTGCCCGCTACTTCCTCAATACCACGTTGCTGGTGCTGATGATTGTGGTGGTGCAGTTGATTTTAGCGACCATGGCGGCCTATGCGCTGGTGCGTTTCAAAATGAAATTCTCAGGGGTTATCTTCGCGCTGATCCTGCTGCAATTGATGATTAGCCCGGATGTTTTGATTTTGAACAATTACAAAACCATCGGTGCGTTTGGGCTGCGCGATACCTTAACGGGGATAGCATTGCCGTATTTCGCCTCTGCTTTTGCCATTTTTCTGCTGCGTCAGACGTTTAAAAGCATCCCGCTGGTGCTGGAAGAGGCCGCTATTGTCGAGGGCGCCAGCCGTTTTTATATCTTACGTAAGATATACATCCCGCTAGCCCGGCCGATCTACATCGCTTTTGCCCTGGTGTCGATTAGCTTCCACTGGAATGATTTCCTGTGGCCGCTGGTGATTACCGATTCCGTCAACGTGAGACCGCTCACCGTCGGATTGCAATTGTTCTCGGCGCCAGAGCAGGGCGTACAGTGGGCGCTCATTGGTGCCGCTACCTTGATGACCACCTTGCCGTTACTGGTGCTGTTCCTGATTTTCCAGCGCCAGTTTATTCAGTCGTTCATGCGTGCTGGTATTCGCTAAGGAGTGTTTTCCGTGACTCATCCGCATCCATTGACATCCTTGCAGCGAGAACTCCTCGGCGATGTGGCCGAGCTTTATGCTTTGCCTGATTTACGTCCTGCGATGAGAGATAACGTGCTGCGTTTCGGTGTGATTGCTGACCCGCAGTATGCCGATGTCGAAGCTGATATCGAAAATAACCTCTACTACCGTCATGCTCTTGATAAGTTACCGCAGGCAATTGAAGCCCTGAATCAGCAGCCGCTGGATTTTGTTGTCACGCTGGGGGATTTGGTTGACCGCAATTGGGCCAGCTATGCCGCCATTCTGCCACTGTATGACCAGTTAGTGCATCCGCATGCGGTGGTTTTGGGGAACCATGATGCGCAAACCCTCGCTCAGCATCTGAATAATCGTGCGGCACTCCCCAAAAGTTATTGCGCGTTTCGTTTAGCGGGGTGGCGGTTCATCGTTTATGACGGTAACGATGTCAGTTTGTACTGCAATGCGCAGAATGGTGACGACTACTACCAGGCGGAGAACCTGCTGGCGGAATTAAAGGCGCAGCGACAGCCGCAGGCTCAGCCATGGAACGGTGCCGTAGGGCAGCAGCAGCTGAACTGGATTGAACAGCAATTGATTGAAGCTCAGCAACGGGGTGAGAAAGTGGGGGTGTTTGGTCATTACCCGCTGGCGCCTCACACCACGCATATACTGATGAACGCCAGTGTGCTGGTGGACCTTCTATCTAGTTACAACATACAATTTTGCTTTTCAGGACATGACCACCGCGGCAACGCTGCATACATTGGTCAGACAGGGTTTTATACCATGAAGGGCATGCTCGATGGTCCAAGCGAAGTGCCCTTTGCGGTGGTCGAAGTGGATGATAATGGTGTAAGGATTCACGGCTTCGGCGGCGAGATAAGCCGAGGTCTGTGTTAATGCGGTCAGCAGGCGAGACTCATATCGCCTGCGATTTAACTGACGCGCTTCAGGGGCTGTGGCGGTAACTGTTGCCGACGACGTGCAATTTCTTCAGCGCGCTGTAACAACTGCTGCAAATCATCCTCGTCAACGTCGAGAAGCTGGCCGTTCTCCAGTGCCTGATGCAGATCATTGCGAGTGATTGGCACTTCAAGCGCCACTGAATTCGTTTTAGGTTCGTTTGCAGCCAGCGGATGCGGATAGCGGCGACCCGCAAGATTATTAAAAATGATTGCCAATACAGCAAGACACACGGAATTCAGCAGCACGGGAGAGAGAATAAACTGATATCCCAGTTGCTGAACGCCACCGCCACCCAGAATCGCTGTCAGCGCCACCGCACCGCCAGGAGGATGCAAGCAGCGCAGCTGAAACATCACGGCAATCGCCAGACAAGCCGCAATGCCGCACGCGACGGCGGGATAAGGCA
Source organism: Pantoea rwandensis (assembly GCF_000759475.1). NCBI lineage: Bacteria > Pseudomonadati > Pseudomonadota > Gammaproteobacteria > Enterobacterales > Erwiniaceae > Pantoea > Pantoea rwandensis. The sequence goes on along the minus strand of NZ_CP009454.1, from coordinate 2,757,344 downwards.
CATACATCGCGGTTGTCACGCCTATCACGCCTGCGACCAGATTCCCGCCAACAATTGACCAGGGCTGCGCCAACGGGCTATTGGGTAAGCCGAAAAGCAACACTGCAGACGCACCCATCGGTGCCACAAACCATAAGTTGACTTCACCCAGCAGCCAATGGCTGGTCAGGCTGGTGATCATCAGGCCGAGGCCCGCACCGATGCTGGCCATCACTCTCTGCTTTTTGGCGACCGGCAACGGATGCGGCCAAAGACGGGCAAGAAAAGTCCGCAGCGATGTTATCCAGCTGGCGCGACGCAGGTGTGTCATGAAGGTCATACTCTGTCATAAGAAAACGCGATGGATGGCGATTGTCGCTGATCGATTCCTGAGGAACAACCACAATGTTAGTGTGCTGTTACCAAACGGTGATGAGGTTGCAAGCTGGAACAATGATGTTTAACCGTGTCTTACACAACGTCTAAGGTTGTTGTATAGTCCGTTTTTTTTCGGAGGAACCATGCTGCCCAACTCATCCACGCGCCTGAACAAATACATTAGCGAGAGCGGAATCTGCTCACGACGTGATGCCGATCGTTACATCGAACAAGGCAACGTTTTTATTAACGGCAAGCGCGCGACCGTTGGCGCACAGGTCTTTGCCGGGGATGAAGTGAAAGTGAATGGGCAGTTGATCGAGCCGCGTAACGAAGAAGATTTAGTGCTGATTGCGCTCAACAAGCCTGTGGGCATTATTACCACGATGGAAGAGGGTGAGCGCGATAACATCGGTGATTTTGTTAACCACAGTAAACGCGTGTTCCCGATCGGTCGTCTGGATAAAGACTCACAAGGTCTGATTTTCCTTACCAACCACGGTGATCTGGTCAATAAGATCCTGCGCGCCGGTAACAACCACGAGAAAGAGTATGTGGTGACCGTGGATAAGCCGATCACCGACGAGTTTATCGCCGGAATGGCGGCGGGTGTGCCGATGCTGGGTACCGTGACCAAAAAATGCAAAGTGAAGAAAGAGTCGACCTTTGTGTTTCGTATCATCCTGGTTCAAGGACTAAACCGCCAGATTCGCCGAATGACCAAGCATTTTGGCTTCGAAGTCACAAAGCTTGAACGTACCCGCATCATGAATGTCAGCCTGAAAGGCATCCCGCTGGGCGAATGGCGTGATTTAACCGATGACGAATTGATTGAGTTGTTTAACTTGATCGAGGATTCTTCATCCGAAGACCAAAAAACGCAGCAAAGCCAGGCGAAAAAGAAACCGGCAACAGCGGCGAAAAAAGTCGCATCGAACGGTGCAAAGATTCCAGATAAATCCGCAGCTAAACCCGCAGGTCGTCAGCGTTTCACACAGCCTGGCAGGAAGAAGAAAGGGCGCTAATCGCCATTGCTTCGCCATCACTGATTAAACCCGGAACAAATTTTATAATCTTCTCACTATTTGTTCCGTGTTTATCCCTCCATACTTTTCTTAACAAAGGAGGGAACAATGAACAACGCAAACTGGTTATATGAAATGCAGCATCTCTATGTAGCTCAGCCGCGTCCGGCATGGGTTCCACGCATGTTTTGGCTGACCAAAACGCAGCGTCATAAAATTTTGACGGAACTCTTGCTGCCGCAGGTTAAACAGCGATAGCGCCGCTATTAAGCCGATTATTGAATGTTCAGAATAACCGGCCCCCATCACTCTTCTTCAGCCACTTTGACCACGGTCTTACCAAAGTTTTTGCCCTTCAGCATATCGAAGAACGCCTGCGGTGCGTTTTCCAATCCATCAATCATGTGCTCGCGATAATGTATTTTCTGCTGTTCCACCAACGGCGTCATCGCCTGCAGGAATTCCGGATATCGATCACCGTAATCCTGGAAGATAATAAATCCATGCATACGGATTCTGCGCTTCAATATCCCACTCAGGATTTGTGGCGTACGGTCAGGGCCAGCGGGAAGGGTTTTGCCACTGTTATAGGTTGAGACCAGCCCACAAATCGGTACGCGTGCGGCGGTGTTCAACAGCGGGAATACGGCATCAAACACTTTGCCGCCAACGTTCTCGAAATAGATGTCAATCCCGTCCGGGCAGGCATTCGCTAACTGTTCAGCAAAATCCTCGCGATGGTGATCGATACAGGCAGAGAACCCGAGTTTTTCAATCGCGTAGCGGCATTTCTCTTCACCACCGGCAACGCCAACCACATGACAGCCTCTTAGCTTACCCAGTTGTCCGACCGTGGCACCCACCGGGCCCGTCGCGGCGGCGACCACCAGGGTTTCTCCCGCTTTTGGCTGCCCAATGTCCATCAGGCCCATGTAAGCGGTGAAGCCGGGCATCCCCAGAATGCCCAGCGCCCAGGATGGGTGGGGCAGATCGCCGATTTTCGCCACGCCGCTGCCATCCGAGACGGCATAACGTTGCCAGCCGCTGCCAGCCAGCACCCAATCCCCGGTTTTAAAATCGGGATGCTGCGATTCAACCACCAGGGAGACGGTACCACCGACCATCGGCTGATTGAGTTGTGCCGGAGGCGCATAGGATTTACTGTCATCCATACGTCCTCGCATATAAGGATCCAGTGAGAGGTAAACCGTGCGGAGCAGTATTTCACCCGTTTTAATGGAGGGAATAGGTTGTTCAACAAGCTGAAAATTCTCTTTAACCGGTTCGCCATCCGGGCGCGATGCCAGTAGCCACGCTTGATTGCTGTCAGGTGATTGTGTCATGTAAACCTCTTTACTCAATTGAATCAGGCAAGTGTAGTTGAAACCCTTTCCCCAGTGAGCCAGCGCACAAACCCAGACAAAACTTTACGCTGGGAAAACCGCTAACGCATTGAACATAAAACCCCCTTCAACATTTGCACAAACGGTCTCGGGCATTCTCACATAACCGCTCTTTAATCAACTGCGTATACCTATAGCGATGCTATTAACCCAATAGGTGACGCATGACGGTTCAACAATCTTATGATTTAGCAGCAGATCACGACGCGCATATCGCTTCCGCAATCGCTAAGTTTTTCCGCCGTATCATTCCAATGCTGGCGCTGATGCTGATTGTTAACCAGATCGACCGAGCCAACATCGGATTCGTCAAAGCTGAATTACAAACTGATGCGGGTATCAGTGCTGCTGCATTTGGTCTGGGTGCCGGCCTGTTCTTTATTGGCTACGCGCTGTTCGAGGTCCCCAGCAATATGATGTTAAAAAAGCTCGGGGCACGCGTGTGGCTGACGCGCATCATGATCACCTGGGGCATCGTGGTGGTGTTAACCGGTTTTGTGAGCACACCGCTACACTTCTACGTACTGCGATTTTTATTAGGCGTGGCAGAAGCCGGGTTCTTTCCTGGCGTGCTGTTCTATTTCCGCCAGTGGGTGCCTAACGCATGGCGAGGTCGTGCCACCGCGATGGTGTTGAGTGCCACCGCCAGCGCCTTCTTGTTTTTCGGTCCGCTAACCGGCGCGATTCTGCTGCTGCATGAAGTGAATGGGCTTGCTGGTTGGAAATGGGTGATGTTCCTGGAAGGAGGGGGATCCATTGTGATTGGTTTGCTGGCCGCGCTGGTACTGGTCTCAAAACCTCAGGATGCCAAATGGCTTAACCCAGCAGAGCAACGTGCGCTGCAAGCACAGTTAGCGTTAGAAGACGCAGCACGTGACGTACATGCTAAAGAGTATGGCCGCTGGGGTTTATTGCGCGATCGCAGCTTGCTGTTCTATTGCCTGATTTTTTTCACCATGACCATGACCGGTTACACCCTGGTGTTCTGGCTACCGCAAATTATCCAGCGCATTCAGGGTTACAACAGTTTTGAGATTGGTTTGCTGACCGCCGTTCCCTGGTTATGTGCCATTGTGGCCTTGTTCCTGCTGGGTAAAACCACCGATCGCTATCGCGATAAGCTGGACAAAGGGCTGGGCATTGCCATGCTGATTGCCGCGTGCGGCACCTTTATGGCGACCACCGGCACACCCTGGTTTGGGTTTGTCGCGATGATCGTCGCCTGTATTGGCTCGAAAGTCAGCGCGGCCTTTTTCTGGCCGATGCCGCAAAGCGAATTGCCTGCTTCGATCGCCGCGCCCGGCATTGCCCTGATCAACTCCATCGGCAACCTCGGGGGCTTCTTTGCACCCACCGTGTTTGGCTATCTTGAACTTCATACCGGCAGCACCACCGGTGGGCTGTATGCGCTGACCAGCGTGTCGGTTATCACCGGTGTCTGGCTGCTGCTGCGTCGCAAACCTGTTCCCCCTGCATTCGGTCACACGGAGAGAAACCATGTCTGACACACCAGTCATTAAATCAATGCGCATCGTTCCGGTTGCCGGATACGACAGCATGCTGCTGAACATCGGCGGGGCGCATAACTGCTACTTCACCCGTATTCTGGTGCTATTGACTGATTCAGCGGGCAACAGCGGCGTGGGGGAAACACCGTGCCACGCTTCAACGTTGCAACTGCTGGAACAGTTTCGCCCTCTGATCATTGGCAGCTCGCTGATGCGCGCTAACGCCACGCTCAGTCAACTCTTTGCCAGCGACACGCGGCAGCAGCAGACTTCGCACACCAACGACATTCATATTCCGCAGATGAACCCAGAGAAGTTTTACAACGCGGCAGCGGCCATTGAGGCAGCGTTGCTCGATCTGCAGGGTAAATTCCTCGACCTGCCCGTGGCAGAACTGCTCGCCAGCGGTAAACAGCGAGAGCGTATTCCGGTGTTGGGCTATCTGTTTTACATCGCCGATCGTCAACGCACGAATATGCACTACCGTTCGGGTGATGACGAAGCAGATGGCTGGTTCCGGTTACGTCATCAAGCGGCAATGGACAGTGCCGCAGTGGTGCGGCTCGCAGAGGCCGCAGTAGAACAATACGGCTTTCGTGACTTCAAGCTAAAAGGCGGCGTCCTGCATGGCGAGCAGGAAGTCGAAACCGTGGAGGCCTTGCTGGCGCGGTATCCACAATCTCGCGTCACCGTGGACCCAAATGCCAGTTGGTCGCTGGATGAAGCGATTCGCTTTGGTAAGCAGTTGGCAGGCAAAGTGCCGTATCTGGAAGATCCTTGTGGCGCAGAGCAGGGGTATTCCGGGCGTGAAACGCTGGCCGAGTTCCGTCGCGCCACTGGCGTGCCGGTGGCGACCAACATGATCGCCAATGACTGGCGGCAGTTGCAGCATGCTCTGCAGCTCAACGCCATCGACATCCCGCTTGCCGATCCCCATTTCTGGACGATGCGCAACGCTAACGTCGTCGCGCAACTGTGTAACGAATGGGGCCTCACTACCGGTTGCCATTCCAATAATCACTTTGATGTTTCCCTGGCGATGGTGGCCCATCTTGGTGCCGCAGCGCCTGGCGATCGTCAGACCGCCTTCGATACACACTGGATATGGCAAGATGGCCAGCAACTCAGCCACCAGCCACCGCAAATCCGTGATGGCTACCTGGAGCTGCCGCCAGGCCCAGGATTGGGCATCGAACTGAATATGGCGCGCGTCGAACAGGCGCATGCACTCTACAACGCACTGCCTGATAAGAACCGCAACGATGCACTTGGCATGCAGTTTTTGATTGATAACTGGCGTTTTGACGCAAAACGTCCGGCTCTGGTTCGCTGAGGAAATTAAATGAAGAAAACCTTTCAGATAGCCACATTACTCACGGCGATGGCGCTCAGCGCACCATTGCTGGCAAAAACCTTTGTTTACGTCTCAGAAGCCGATGACGGCACCATCGCGCGCTACGTACTGGATGAACAATCCGGTGCATTGCAACTGCTAGGTCGTACCCAGGCCGGCGGCAAAGTGATGCCACTGGCGCTGAGTGCGGACCACCAGCATTTATATGCGGCCATTCGCAGCAAGCCACTGCAACTGGTGAGCTGGCAGATCGATCGCGCCACCGGCGATCTTCATCAGAGAGCTGAAGTCCCTGCTACCGCCAGTTATCCGTACATCAGCACCGACAAGCAAGGGCGATTCCTGTTGGGCGCCTCCTACGATGGCGATGTGGTGCATGTCTATCGGCTAGCCAAAGATGGCAAGGTGATAGCGCCGCCGGTTGGCAGTTACAAGACGGGTCATGCGGCACATTCGGTCATTGTTGATGATGCCGGTAAAACCGCCTACGTCGGTAATCTCGGCACTGACCGCGTGTTACAGCTGAAATTGAATGAGGAGGGGGAACTCAGCGCGCTGGGTAACGGTTATGTGAAAACCGCCGATGAAAACGGCCCGCGTCATTCGGTCTTATCGCCGGATCAGCGCTATCTGTATAACGTCGGCGAGATGGGCGGCATCATCACTCAGTTCCGCCGTGAACCGAGCGGCGAACTGGTCAAAGTCAGTGAAACAGCCAATGCAGTAGCCGAGGAATATAAATTGCAACATGGGCGTGAGCGTCCAGCGGGCTATAGCGATACCACGCCACGGATCTGGTCAGCCGATATTCATCTGACGCCAAACGGTCACTTCCTGTATGTGACCGAACGGACCAGCAGTACGGTGAGTGGCTACCGCGTTGATCCACACAGTGGCAAACTGACGCTGATTGGCAGCTGGCCAGTTGAGAAGCAGCCGCGCAGCATTGCTATTACCGCAGACGGAAAATGGTTGATTGCCAGCGGTGAAAAAAGCGCGGTGACTGGAAGCTATGCCATTGATGCCAAAAGTGGGTCGCTGAAACGTGTTAGTGAAGCGCCTGCCGGCAAAGATGCGAACTGGGTAACAGTGGTGAGTAACTGAGTTTCACCCTGCGATGATCTGGCGCAACACTGTGCGCCAGATTGCGCGAAATGTTTTTATGGAGCCGTTGTAATCATTGAGGTTATTTAGAAAAGTGTGATCCAGAACACATTTATCTGACTGATGACAGGCTGTGAAGCAATAGGCTTATAAATCAGAGAGATTCTGTAAAAAAGGGCTGAATTCGCACTTAGTCCATTAGTAACCCTTAATAATTACCCTGTTATTGATTACCTGCCAATATCACCAATTTTGATGCTGTAACAACCTGACATATTTATCGCCGTGAGTAGATTGAATATTCTGGCAGGATACGCCGCACTTAGTGCCGTCTGGTCTCAATACTGTCATGCAGTGGTTTTCAAAAAACGCCGTTTTTTTTGCTGTAAAAACCTGTCTGGCTGCCTTTTTGGCATTGTACTTCTCACTGGAACTCAACCTGGATAAACCCGCCTGGGCCATTACCACGGTTTTCATTGCCTCTCAGCTTTACTCTGCGTCCACCATTTCGAAATCACTGTTTCGTATGCTCGGCACCTTGTTAGGCGGCGTGTTTATCTTCTTTGTTTTTCCCGTCACTGTTGAACACCCCTTACTTTTTAGCTTTGTTATCTCGCTGTGGGTCAGTGTGTGCCTGTATCTCTCCCTGCACGATCGCACGCCGAAAAGCTATGTGTTCATGCTGGCAGGTTACAGCGCTGCCATCATGGGATTTCCTGAGGTGATGACGCCGCTGTCGATCACCAATACCGTGTTATCCCGTATTGAAGAGATCGCGGTTGGCACAGTGTGTAGCAGCCTGGTGCATGCGTTATTGTTTCCGGTCTCGATGCGTAGTTTGCTGGAACAGAGTGTCAGCCAGTGGTATTTGAATGCGCGCAAGCTGTGCCACGATTTGCTGTCAGGTATTCCGGGCGATAAGTCTCCCGAGCGCGATGACATTCTGACGCGTATGGCGACCAATCCGCAGCAAGTGGAAATTCTGATTACGCACTGTGTTTACGAGGGTGATGCCGCGCGTCGTTTGATTCGTCTGGTCAGCGTGCAGTATCAACATCTCTCTTATTTAATCCCTACGCTCACCGCCATTGAGCTGCGTCTGCAGCGTTTATCGGCACTGCAGATTACGTTCCCGGACAACGTCGCGGTGGCGTTTCGTCTGTTTTTGCACTGGCTTAACGATGGTGAAGCCGTTGGCGAAACCAGCGGTATCCAGCTGGAATTAAGCCGTTGTCAGAATGATATCAACCAGGCCTGGCGTAGCGGGGAACTGCCGATTGAACACTGCCTGCTGTTTACCGGTTTGCTGGAGCGTATGGCCGACTTCGTGCGCATTGCGGGCGCGTATCAAAGCGTCGGCGGATTGGTCAGCGATCTCTCGGGCGACACCACACCCGCACGCGGTAAACGCACTCATCGTTTCTATGACAAAGGGCTGATCAGGCTTTCTGCTTTAACCGCCTTTTGCGCGATTTTTGGCTCCTGTTTGCTGTGGATGGGCACGGGGTGGCACGATGGTGCCTCAGCACCGGTGATGGCAGCCATCCTGAGTTCGCTTTTTGCCAGTATGGATACGCCACTGACTTCGATGAAATTGTTCGTGCGTGGTGTGATTGTCGCCATTGTTATCAGCGTAATTTATGTGGCGTTGCTGTTGCCGCAGGCGACCTCATTTGAAGCGTTGATTATTTGTCTGGTGCCGGGCTTGCTGATACTCGGCCTGATGATTGCACGTCCCTCAACCAATATGATTGGCATCAGCGTGGCTATCCAGATTCCTGGCTTTATCGGTTTGGGCCATCATCTGAAACCCGATTTGGTCCTGCTCATTAACAACGCCATTGCATCACTGACGGGCGTACTTTTTGCCGTGATAGCCACCGTGCTGATGCGTAACAAACGTCCTTCATGGACGGCGCGGCGCGCGGTTCGTCAGGGCTTACGTGAGCTGTTGCGTTTTATTAAAGAGCTTGAACGTACGGGGTCGTCACTGCTTGGCAGACAACGTTTTATCAGTTTGATGCTGGATAAGGTCAACGTGGTGTTACCCCGTTTACGGCTCGATCCACAGCCCGATATGTCGACCGCCGGGATGTTATTAACGGAGGTGTGGCTGGGCGTGAACAGCTTTGACTACTACGCCCGACACAAAGATCTGCTGGCAAAACATCAGCTGGACAGTGGACAGATGTTTCACGAGCTCGCCTTGTTCCTGAAACGGCGTCTGAAATCGTTGCAAACCCGACCACACCAGGATTTGCTGGATGAACTCGACTGGCTGTTGCTGCTGCTGGAAAGGCTGGCAAAGCAGGATGATGGGTTGCTCACACCGCTGTTTCATCTGTTTAGCATTCGTCTTTACCTGTTTCCGCAGCAAGCGTGGCCCGTTGCCACGCCGCGCCAGCTGGAAAGAATGCAACTGCAGGATTATCGTCAGCGCGCTTATTAACCGTACCAACTGTAACCTTTGGGTACACGGGAAAAACCCGCCTCTTTTAACGCTGCGAGCAGGTTGGATTGTCCGACGAGGTCAGTTTGGATATTAGTTGCCGTGATTGATAGATATTTCTAGCCCAAGCCATCTACATTTTCATGGATATGATAGACCTAGCTATTTAAGATGAATGTGAAATACACATAAATAACCATCAACAAGGGAAAAGTCCTATGGCCAACCTGGGTTCCTAAATTAATCCTTTTCCCATTTTTTAATCTTAGAGTCCGGTGTGAGTCACATTTAACCGTTTTCATCGCATTTTTTATCTGAAATTTCCCCACGGTATATTTCTAAATTGTAGTTAATAGCTCTAATAGTATCACTATGAAACAGATTTAACGAAATTAGATGCACTCCACTTTCCCCAATCTTTAGCTTTAAACAGGCAGCCGTATCTTTACCATATGACGATGCTATTTCATCATTCATTTCAGGATCTAATATAGAAACCCTCTTATAAATATCAGGTGCGATTAGTTTTATGAAGATAGATTCTCCGGCTGTTAGCATGATTCGGAATGTGGCCTGATAACCGGCGCGCATTCCAGATGTTGGAGTATCTAACTGGTTAAAATGTCCTCTGTAATCACCATCTGAATCTATAAAAGAGAAATCAGACTGATTCAAATCAGAATGATTTTTTGATGGAGGATTGTAGAAGAGACTATTATTAATCTCTCGCACTTCAAGTGTCATTTTCGAATCAGATCTTGTGTTAGCGGTTACAAGTATAACTGCAGTGAAAGTATTTTCTGGCGTGATATCGATTTTGCACTTTGCGTTATAGGAACAGGCTAAACTTTCTATTTTTTTACTGTTTTCAAATATATCGATATTCATATAACGCCCGAAATCAGTCACCCCCTCTATTCTATAAGACTTCCCTCTGTACAATGTAATATTGTAAGCTTGTTTTCTGAAGTTTTGCTGATCATCCTTAGAGTAAAAAGAATTCAACCCTTTCTGGCTGTTCAGGTTGTAAATAATATTGCTGTTAATTGTTTTGGACTTTGTACTCGGCAAGACGTTAGCATTTAAAAATGCCTTGCTGAATATTATTAATAATGAAATTGCAACCAGTAATGCAAGAATGGTAAAAATAAATTTTTTATTCATTTATAATCTACTTTGGGGTTCGTATAGAAGTTAAAAAATTGATTAAGTTGGTTTTAGAAATTTAATTAGTGATTTTTATAACTTATTTTGACGTTAAGTGAAAAAATTTTAGTACGCATGCTGAATGCAAAGGAACAAAAAAACGAGAAAACTATTGTCATGCCCTATAATCCTTTGTTTTTGTGTGTGTACTATATCACATAGTAACGTAGGGTTATCTTCTAATTTTCATGGTTTAGTAGTTAAATTTCGGGTTTTGATTTAAAGCCTCATAAAGTTCGACTTCTCGCGAGCATCAAAGATGTACGAAGTTGGCGGGTCAAAAATGCTCAGCCCCCGCGGCGCTATTGTTCAGCCTGAGATCACGTCGTACCGCGCTGCGGCACTTGGTCATGAGGAGGGAATTTTGAGACCGGAAATACTTTAGGTTAAGTCTTTTTTCGAACAAACAATAAGCTATTACTTTAGCACTTTAGCACTTTAGCACTTTAGCACTTTAGCACTTTAGCACTTTAGCAGGGTTGCTGCGTGGCAGCGGTAAACAACGCGAGTGAAGAGGCTGGCATCCAATGCTCCTGGGTTTCAAAGAGGACTTTCAGCAGTGTAGCCTGCGGCATGAATGTGATCAGGTTATATACTTGATGTTTTGGCTGATTTTTTCATCAACAGGAGTGAGAAATGGTGATGTTCAAACGCGCACTATTATTGGCGCTGCTTCCGGGAAGCGTGTTGGCTGCCCCGGTATTTACGCTGCAATCTTCGGATTTTAACGACAGTGCCATGCTGAATAAAACCTTTGCAGGCAACAACAAAAGTAACCCGTCATGCACCGGCGACAATGTGTCGCCGGCTTTGAGCTGGTCGAATGCACCCGCCGGCACCCGCAGTTTTGCACTAATGCTGACCGATCCTGTAGGGGGAAAAGGGTTAGGCGTGACACATATGGTGGCCTATAACATCACGGCGGATCGCACGCAGTTTGCGCAGGGCGAGTTGAGTAAAGGCGAAGGTTACACCGGAGGTAAGAATTCACCGGGCACCACAAGTTACTACGGTCCTTGCCCGCCGGTGGGAAGTGGCATACATCATTATAACTTCGTGATGGTGGCTACAGATTTGCCGGTAAATCAATTGCCTGGCGGACTGACACATGATGAGTTGATCGCCAAATTGAAAGGCCATACCTTGGGGGCTGCCACCATTGTGGGGCGATTTACTAACGATAAGTAAGTGATACGGCCGCCAGTTGAGGCGGCCGTGACAACGTCACTCCGCAGGGTGGATCGATCTTTCCAGCGTGCCACGGCGATCCCACCGACGTGCAGCTAACCACAGCAATGCGGTGACAAACCAACCAATAACCCACGACACATCATTACCCGCAAATATCCAGGTTAATGAGCCATGGTGCAGCGGATTATCAATAAACGGCAGCTGCACCAAGACGCCAAGGCAATACACCACAATCCCACCCCAGTTCCAGCGACCGTAACGGCCATCAGGTTGTGAAAGTGCCGGAATATCGACGCGTCCTTTGGTGATCAGATAAAAATCGGTAAGGCTGATTGCGCTCCACGGAACAAAGAAGGCCAGCAGGAACAACAGGAAATGGGTAAACGACTTGAGGAAGGCCGGTTCGCTGATCAGTGCGATGATGCAGGCTATCGTGACCATCAGCACCACAAACAAAATACGACCACCACGACTGAGAGACGTTTGCTGCCGGAACCCTGACACAATAGTGGTGAGTGACATAAAGCTGCCGTAAGCATTCAGGGTAGTGAAGGTAATCTTGCCAAAACAGATAGCGAAGTAGATCACCATTGCCATGGTCGCGCTACTGCCCAGACCAACGATATATCCCACTTCATTGCCGGAAAACGCTTTTCCTGCAATAGCCGCCACAATCACGCCCAACGTCATTGAGGCCTGTGTGCCTAATACGGTGCCGAAAAACACCGAGCTGAACAGCTTGTTCGCCGATACGTTAGCCGGCAGGTAGCGTGAGTAATCAGAGACATAAGGGCAAAATGCTATCTGCCAGGAAGAAGATAGCGAAACGACCAGCAGGAAATTGGCAATCGTGAAGTGCTGATTTTGCCATACGGCGGACAAATCATGCGTGGAAAGCAGGGTGATAAACAGGTAAGCAAAAGCCAGCACCCCGATGACGCTCGCCACTTTACCCAGCTTGTGAATCACCCGATATCCAAGCACCGCAATCACGACAATGATGGCGCTGAACAGGATCATCCCGGTCGCGTTGCTAACATTAATCAACTTTGCCAGTGCCTGACCGGCCAACACGGTGCCGCTGGCCGAAAATCCGATATACATAATACATACCAGTACCAGCGGGATCACCGCACCATACACGCCAAACTGCATGCGGCTGGTGATCATCTGTGGCAAGCCCAAGCGCGGGCCTTGAATAGCATGCAACGACATGATGGCGGCACCAATAATCTGGCCTACTAACAGACCCACAAGCGACCACACCACATCGCCGCCCAGCACCACGGCGAGGGCTCCGGTGACAATGGCGGTGATTTGCAGGTTACCGCCAAACCAGAGTGTGAACTGGCTAAAAGGGTGGCCATGGCGTTCGCGGAGCGGAATGTAATCGATGGAGCGGGTTTCAGACAGGCGCTGGTTTTCACTGCCTGAATAATCGGCTGCAGGTGATTCGGCTGACATAGTTTCCTCGCTGAAACAATGAACGCAGTGCGTTATGTTATTTTTGTTTATCAGTTGTGTTTGCAATGGGTGATACATGTATATACATGTATCGATATTGTCACGCGAGAAACGAAGTTACAAGGCAGCCTGTCATTGGAAAATGTGATGACGCTGGCAAGGTTGTCCAAAAGGAAAGGGCGAGCAGAGCGTCAGCCGCTGTGGTTATTTGTGGCCCTGGGTCCAGGGATTAAAGCCACTTTCCACCGAATCTTGTTTGGCGGGTTCCTCAAGAGAATCGAGGTAGAGCGCTTCCACTTCAGCACGCGCCCAGGGTGTGCGGCGCAGGAATTTGAGGCTGGATTTTACGCTGGGATCGTTTTTAAAGCAGTTGATATTGACGAGTTTACTGAGTTCGACCCAGCCATAATGTGCCACTAACGCATTAACAATCATCTCGAGCGTCACGCCGTGCATGGGATCTTTAGAAGAGTGAGCGGTCATATTACGTCCTAATTGGCAGGCGGATGATTGGCGGGCAAGATTACAAGAAAGCCGCGCCGGCAGCAATGGTGTAGACTTGAGCTTAGCCATTTACTGAGGAAATAACGCGATGAGCGATAAGAAAATGATTTCAATCGATCAGTTTAATGAAGCCGAACGAATTGAAGTGGATGAGATCTTCAAAGGGTTAATGGAAAAACATCGCCAGCGCAGCGGTAAAGAGCCTGATGCGAAGAAAGAGAAAGAATATACCGCAGACGCGCGTCAGCAAGTGATGACCATCAAGCTAGCCAAAGAAAAAGCCAAAGCGGACAAAGCCAAAAAAACACCGACGCGCCGCAAGAAACCTGAAGCGCAATCTGCCAGCGAAGTCAGTGACTTCAACTGGTCTGCCTCAATTAATAAAGGGCGTCGTTAAGGGTTAACTCAGCAATCCGGCGCCGACATTCACCGACAATCCCAGAATGGCCAGATTGAAAATAAACGAGATCACCGATTGCAGCAGCGCCAGCTTGCGCATTTCGGTGGTACCGGTTGCCACATCAGCGGTCTGCGATGCAACTGCGATGGTGAATGAGAAATAGAGGAAATCCCAGTAAGCCGGTTCGTCCGGTTTTTCCGGGAAAATCATGGGTGTGACGTCCTGAGTGCGACGCAAATAGTGTTGGTGTGCGTAATGCATGGCAAATGAACTCGGCAGTAATGCCCAGGAGACAATCAACGTCATCGCGGTTAATAACAGATGTAATACGCGCGGCGTGCCATTGAGAGTTTTTAGTGCCGGGAGTTCGCTCATGATCGCTACGATGCTGATCATGCAGGCCACAATGACCATGCCCAAGACCAACGCGGCGCTCTGATCTTGCATCTGGGCGATACGCTTGATCTCGCCAGCATCGGTACGCAGCATGCGAAACCAGATAAACCACAGATAAAGCCACGCCAGCACATTCCATCCAATCAATACGCGTTGCAACTCGCCCAGTTTTGCAGGGAGCAAGAAATAGCAGGCAACACCGGCAACAATCGAGATTAACAGACGTAGTCGCGCGAACAGATGTGTGGTGAGAGAAAAGGGCATGATGTCTTTTTTGCTGGGGTTTGAATCAGTTAACTGTAGTTGATGGCAGGAAAAACGCCTGAGATAGCTGTTACGAATCCTATCGGGATTTGAATGATTGTCGGTTTAAGACGCTGGCCGAACGCTGCATTCTCAGACGTCGCTACGTGAATTCTGAGATTTCATGTGAGGGATTATTGCTAAAGATTGGCGTAGCGACGCCTTAATCTGATGGTGATTTATACGATTTTTGAAGGCGGATTGATATCTCGCTTAGGCTGGACAGTATCAGCGAGAATAAACTAAGTCTACGTGAAGGCTACACACCAGAAAACCCATGTCACTGACACGCAATTACAGCGTTTTGCCTGATGGTTACAGCGATACGCTGGTTATGTGTGAATCTCTCAACGAAATTATGAGTGACAAACTTATCTCTCTCGCCGCAACCACAAGGTATATTCGTTACCGAGATCTCTGGGATTTGCCCTGGCTAATGCAACAGAATGCTGTTTATGAAATTGATTTAGTTAAGAAAAAAATCAATGACTATAAAATCCCGCATTATGATGAATTGCTGGCACAACGTATTCAAAGCATTGGTGCAATTGTAGGTGATGGCCGCTTTTACAATGAGATGAAAAGATTCCTGCCACAGCAGGTTTTTGACCGTACATTGGGGCGCCCAGAATTCATCACTTATGCCAGCGGTCGGTTATCGTCGCTACTCGTGTCTCTACAAAACGAGTTGAGAGGTAAAGCCCATGATGAGTCATTTACTCTGTGAGCCATCGAACAGCATGGGAGGTTTGATGGCTTATACGCAATTGAAGCCGGTTAGGTCAGTGCGGGGAAATAACCATTTCCTGTATTGCCATAAACGATCAGCAGGATGTCGATTAGCAGTCGAGACAGTCTGACAGGACAAGACAGTGGAGAGCGGGTGAGCATGGTGTACAGCTTCTGGTGCGCATTCTGATACGTAATTTAACATAATATACATTATGCGCCCTTTGGTTATCTGGCTAAGTTAAGATGCCCCCCTGGGAAATGCGAGTGTTTTGTTGAGTTGAATATGCTCTATGGTGTTCCACTGATGCGACGGTTTCTGGCATCGGACAAAGACGTGAAATGAAAATGTGAAGAGTCAGTCAGATGAGGTTTCCCGTCCGCTACACGTCAGCGATGACAACATGCCACCGACGGGAAATGATGAATTACTTCTTTGCGTTGCCAGCTTCCCGCGCTTTCAGACGACAGGCTTCGACAACCCAGGCTGAGAAGTTTTGAATGTTTTCGCTCTTCATACTCTCTTCGATTTGATCAATCAGCAGATGTGGGAAACGAATATGTTTTCTTCGGGTTTTGGAGTTTGTCATTTTATCCATGGTGATCCCTGGTCAGTTGTCTCACAAGTTTATTTTTGTATTGATTAAGCATCTGCTCAGGTTGACCCTAAGCAGATGTAAATAAACCAAAAAACAGATCCCTGCTCTTGTTATTGTTTATCGAGCAGTAACCGACTGTCCGCGAGGGAAAGTGGCTGGATCTGATGGGTCACCAGCAACGTGGTTTTACCCTTAATGAGTTCTTTCAAGCAGTTAAGCACTAATTCGGTATTTACTGCGTCTAGCCCTTCGGTGGGCTCGTCCAGCAACACGATCGGCGCATGGGAAAGATACGCGCGGGCAATCCCAATCCTGCGGGCCTGACCACCAGACAGACGCCCTCCTAACTCTCCCACCAGGGTGTCGAGCCCCAGCGGAAATGCGCGAACTTCGTCGTCTAAAGCGGCGCGCGCCAGTGCATCCCATAAAGCCTCGTCATCCGCATCCGGTGCAACCAGGCGCAGGTTGTCTCGAATCGATGCGTTGAAGAGATAGGTTTTCTGGCCAACCACCGAGATCATCTGACGCAGTGTATCTTCAGAAAGCGTCCTGACCGGACGACCGCCAATAGTGACATCTCCCGCTGTCGTTTCCCAGAATCCCTGTACCAGATTCAATACGGTGGTTTTACCCGCTCCGCTGGGGCCCAAAATCGCCAGGCAATGGCCGACGGGCACGGTAAAACTCAGCTTATCCAGTACGTTGGGAGCATCAGGTGAATAACGCATAGTGACTGAATCAAATGACAGCTCACTGTTTTCCGGTGCTGAGCTGGTTTCAGGCAAGACGATCGCCGGTGTCAGTTCGGTCATCGAGAACAATCGACGTGCCGCTGCGCGCGTAGTGCCAAGGACGGCAAAGGCAGCGGGCAACCCAGCCACCGCTTCAGTACTCGCCAGTATGGTGAACAGCAACATCACGATTTCACTGGCAGAAATGCCGGTTGCATGGCCAGTGTTAAACAACAGGATAAAGGCAAAAAATAACCCGAGCTGCCCCATTAAGGCGCAGAGCGCCCCGCCGCTGGCGCTAATCCAGGCCTGCCGACGCTGTGCGCTAATCAGTTGTTGAGAAAGCTGGCGCAGATGATCGGTTTGATGGCTAACGGCGCCAACCAGCTGTAACTCTGCTAATCCTCGTACCAAATCGGTGGATGCTGCCTGAACGGATGAGCGCACGGTAGTAATCTGGTTGCCACTGGCTTGCGTCAGCGATGCCACAATCCAGGGCACGATCACGCCCGCAAGCATCAGCACCACGGCATCAATCAATGCCACTGAAGGTGAGAACCAGCAAATTCCTGCCAAAATGATGAGCGACGAAATCAGCCCTGCAATGGCCGGCGTCAGAATACGCAGATAGAAATTGTCGAGGCTATCAATATCAGCGCGAAAACGTGCCAGCACATCCCCATCGCGGAAATCCTGCAGTCGTGCAGGCGCAAGATGCGCTAATTGTTGATAGAACCAGACACGTAAAACCGACAATAAGCGCAACGTTGCATCGTGCGTCACTAATCTTTCCAGATAACGCGCGAAAGTACGTAATACCGCAAGGCCACGAATCGCCGCAGCCGGAGTGAAAAACTCCAGTGCCAGAGAGCCTACGCCAGCCAGCGCCATGGAGGTGATAAACCAGCCTGACAAGGCAAGCAGTGCAACGTTGGAGAGAATCACAATCACAGAGAGCAATATCCCCACCGCCATGCGGAAACGCCATGGGCGCGCCAGGCGCAAGAGATGGCAAAGATCCTTCATGCGAGATCTCCTGTTTGCAGACGCTCGAGTTCAGCGAATACCCCAGCCTGATCGCGCAGTGCCTGCGGCGTTCCCGACTCGACTACACGCCCTTTCGCCAGCACGATAACCCGGTCAGCCGTGGCAGCGATCTCCGTATCGTGGGTGATGATCAAGCGTGCGCTATCCGGTAATGTGTCACTCAACGCGGCAATCATTTGCTGTGCTGTCTGACGATCCAGCGCCACCGTGGGTTCATCAAGAATCACCACCGCTGGCGCACTCAATACGGCGCGCGCCATCGCAATACGCTGGATCTGCCCACCGGACAGCCCTTTCCCACCGTCGCCCAGCCGGTATTCATACTGCGCCGGCAGTAACTGGATAAACGTGTCAGCCTGAGCCAGCTTTGCTGCTGCTTTAACCTCTGCCTGGCTGATACCTGAACGCGACAACAGGATATTTTCCGCAATCGAACCGGCAAAGAGGGTCGGCCGCTGCGGGAGCCAGCCAATCTGTTGCTGCCATGCGGGAAGATTTAATGATGAAAGATCGCTGCCATCAATGACGATGCGTCCTGAGTTTGGGGTAATAAAGCCCAATAACAGGCGTGATAACGTCGTTTTACCGGCACCGCTGGTGCCGACAATCGCCAGTGTTTCCCCGCTTCGCAAAGTCAACGAGACATCCGCGACTCCGCCGCCCTCTTCATACTGATAGCTCACGCCTTCCACGGTGATTTCACGCGGTTTTGCCGGGAGTTCGGCGTGGCCTTGCGACGATGCAGGCTCTTCAGCATTCAGGATCGCCAATAGACCTTCCGTCGCACCAATGGCATCCATTCGGGCATGATAGTGCGTGCCCAAATCACGCAGGGGACGGAAAAATTCTGGCGCCAGCAACAAGGCAAACAGCCCAGGCAGGAAGCCCATCTCGCCATAGAACAGACGGAATCCAACATACACCGCCACCATCGCGGTGCTGATGGTGGCAAAAAATTCCAGCACTAATGATGAAAGGAATGCCAGTCGCAACACCTTCATGGTGGTCTGACGATAGCTGTCCGAGATCGCCGCGATAATGTTCGCTTGCCGACGCGCCGCATTGGTCTGACGAAGCGTTGTCAGGCCTGCAATCACATCAAAGAAGTGGGCACTCATCAGACTGAGTTTGTGCCACTGCTTCAGGCTCATTTTCTCTGCGCCCTTTCCTACGACGATCATGAACAACGGCACCAGCGGCGCGGTGATCAGCATGATCAAGCCGGAGACCCAGTCAAAAGGAAAAAGCGCTACCAGAATGGCTAGCGGCACAATGCCGATGATGATTTTTTGCGGAAGAAAACCGGAAAAATAGGCTTCGATAGCTTCGACGCCTTCGCCAAGGGAGCTGGCGATACTGCCCGTACGTTGATGCTGGCTCCAGGCTGGACCCAACGCAGCGATGCGATCTAACAACATGCCGCGCAGTCCCTGACGGATACGTGCAGAAGCTTCAAATGCAAAGCCCTGACGCAGGATATCGATCCCTGCGCGCAACAACATCACCACCGGGAGCCACAAGAGATAAGGCAGGAGTGCAGTAAAGTTTTTACCGCCAAGCACAGCGTTGCTGATCAGCCAGGCTAACAGCCAGCACTGTGCAATCATCAGTATGGCATTGAGCGCCGCCATACTGATGGACAGTGAAAATAAACCGCCCGCCTGGCGACGCAGGCTCGAAAGCCAACGTTCCGCCAGGCGGGCTGCCATTCCACTTGGAGGGGAACTCGCAGACATGATGTCTTAGTGTCCCCCGTGACCAACCAGCTTGGAGATGCGGCCGCGGAATACCCAGATCTGATACCAGTTATACATCAGCATCACCGGCACAAAACCGCCCATGGTCATGGTGAAGGTAATCAGCGAAACCTGTGGGCTGGCGCCCGCCCAGATGGTCCAGGTGCCTGGCACGATCCATGGGAACATGGTTAGTAACATACCGAAGCCCAGAATGAATGCCGCGCCATTGAACCACATCACCGCTGCAAAATCTTTGTCCTTCAGAGTGTCACGACGCACCTGATCAATACAGACCAGTGCGATTAAGCCAAACAGGCCCCAGATCCAGAAATGCGGACCAAACCATTTCGCACGTGCCCAGTCGAAGATCACCGCACTCCACACCCAGGTAATCACCACGGCAGCAATCGCTAACCAGAAGATCACCGCGGTCCAACGTGCTGCATCCTGACGAATCGGTTCATTTTTCTCGAAGCGAGCACGCACGAACAGTACGCCTGCCAGCGTCATTGCCACGCAGGAAGCCACACCGGTCCAGATGGAAAACGCTGAAATAAAGTTAAATGCACCGCCCACATAGGTGGGAACCCCCTGAGCTGGTGAATCCATCTGGAAACCTTGCAGCAACGCGCCAACGCTCATCCCACCAAAGAAGGTGACCGCGAGGCTGGCGACACCGAAGATGCCGTCAGAAAACTTCTGCCAGAATGGCGAGGCCAGGTGACGGAATTCCAGGGCAACCGCACGAGACATAATGCCCCACAGTACCAGCGCCATCGGCACCATCAGATAGCTAAACGCCGAACCGTACACAAACGGGAAGGTGCCGAACATAATCCCGCCGGCGACGATCAGCCAGGTTTCGTTGGCATCCCAGGTGCCGGCCATTGCCGACATGATCGCGCCACGTTCATCATGGTCGCGGACGAAGAGCGAGAAGATCCCTGCCCCCAGGTCGGCGCCATCCAGCGCGATATATAAAAGAACACTGATACCAAAGGCTAACCACCAGGCGATGATCAGGAAGTGCTGAGTCGAATTAAGCATGTCCATGGATTTATTCTCCCATCAAACCGGACGGATATATTCAGGATGGTCAGCATGACCACTGGCAGGCATATCTAGGTGACCCAAATGCTCATGCCCCTCGCCCGGTATTTTGCTGGTCAAATCAGGACCAATACGCACCACTTTCGCCAGGAACCAAATGGTGCCCGCGACCACCGCAGTTTCAAAGATGGCAAAGCCCACCAGCCAGAAGATCGCCAGACCCATAGTCATTGGACTCATGCCGTCTTCGGTGCGCATCAGGCCATAAACGATCCACGGCTGACGGCCAATTTCGCGCGTCCACCAGCCCGCAATCACTGCGATATAAGGTAGGACCACCATAATAACGGCCAGCGCCAGGAACAGCTTATTGCGCGGAGCCAGCTCAGCGGTCATGCGACGACGTGCAATCAGCCAGACGCCCCAGAGGCTCACCAGCAACATGGCACCCGCAGCGCCTGACATGGCGCGGAAAGCGTAGAACGGCAACACCACAGGCGGTTGCTGATCTTTCGGGAAGCTGTTCAGGCCCGTTACCGTACCGTTCCAGGTTTTGGTTTCAATCAGGCTTAAACCGTGCGGGATATCGATAGACCATGCGAGGCCAGTGCCTTCTTTGTTTGGCCAACCCAGAATATGCCAGGCACTGTTGACGTTACCCGCTGAATCATAAGTATCGTAGTGCCCTTCCATTGCCGCCAGCGCCGCCGGTTTATGTTCCAGCGTGGCTTCACCCAGCACGTCACCCATATAGATCTGAACGGCAGCGACCACGGCCAGAGCCATTAGCGAATATTTCAGCGGCTTCAGGAACAGATCAACATGACGCTGTTTCAGGACATACCAGGCACAGGTTGCCACCACGAAGCAGAGCGAGAGCTCGAAGCTTGCCAACAGCATGTGCGGGAAGGCACTGCGCGCATTCGGGTTAAACAGTGCGGCCAGCCAGTCGGTCACAATAAAGATGCCGTTATGCAACTCAACGCCAGTCGGTGTCTGCATCCAGGAGTTAGCCACCAGGATCCACATCGCAGAAAGTGTAGAAGAGAGCGCCACGTTAAAGGTCGCAAACAGATGCATCCCTTTACTGATCTTGCCCCAGCCAAAGATCATCAGTCCGATAAAGCCGGCTTCATACATAAAGGCAGTGATGGTCTCATAGCCGAGCACCTGACCAAAGAACGGGCCGGCAGCCTGCGAGAAGCGGCCATAAAGAATACCAAAGGCCATTTCCATGGTGACGCCGGTTGCCACACCAGCACCGAAGTTAACGATAAACAGCTTTTCAAAGAAGCGACACAGGCGATACCACTTCTCATCTTGCTTCCTGACCCACATCAGTTCAGAGATGAACAACAGTGCAGCCAGTCCAATGGTTAGCGGGGGAAAAATGATGTGAATAGATGAAATTAGCGCGAAGTCAATACGCGTGATCAGCGATGTAAGATCGTTACTTAACATGACTATCTTCTTTTTTTGAGTGACCGAGTTAGTTAACGGCAATCCAGCGCCGTTTCACATGTTATGGAGTGAGATGAAGCAAGCTCGTGCATAACAAGTTGAAATCGGTACCGCACTGTCGTCTTTCTCTTAACCACGAGCAACAACCACAGTTTATTTTCCAGACAGGAGACGACTGGAAAATAGGTTATTCACTTCGGCGTTCGTTCCGGAGAAAGAACGGGGAAAATAAATCATGATTGTTAACGAAATGTCTGTCGATAACACTTGCAGGCGTAGGTATCGACACCGCTCGTAATAAGAATTTTTCTGTAAATTATTCTATATTTTCGTTTACACAAAGGCATCCTAATTAAAGGGGTAACTTGTAACAAAAAGAAAAAATTCGCTGTATAAATGAATGATATTCATGTGAATTAAATGTAATCAGGCAGTTAATTTATGAATAATCTTTGATTTTTATCAACTTAATTCAGGGTGTTAGCGTGGTTTTGAGCGTTAATTATGTTGCATTCAAGTGAGGAATCATCAGCGCTCATCCCGTAATGATGCGATTATCTTATTATTTAGCAGGGTTACAATTACCGTAGACATACGGTCAACATCAATAATACGGAATTTTAACAAGCATTGAGTTATTGTATTTTAATAACAGCCATAATGATTTAATTTAACAAATCAAAAACAATTGTCACGTTCAGAATACTTAATTCCTGCGCCATTAAATCTTTAAAAACCTCTCTATTGAATATACCGAATCGTAACATTAAAGACACACCGTGCGCACACTTGTCACATTAATAATGAATCAGCGACATTTATTTAAGGCAAATAAAGGGCTGGCGAGGCAGTGTGAGTGGAAGCATGAAGTCACGCGTAGAAACGAAGAGTTTTGCGAGCGAATGGAAAATGCCGGCAACCCATAAGGTTGTCAGCATAGGAGAACGTCAGCGTGCAGGGTATTTCGTGTTTTAGCGTGAGGCTGGAATGGCGACCCGTCCGTCAAATAACAGTCGTGCCGTACGTATCAAGCCGCTTTGCGTCACCTTCCCTGTCTCATCACAGGTCAGCATCACGCTAAACTCGCCGCTTGGATGTTCCACCGCCAGACGCTGCTGCCTGTCATCGGTAATCTGCGCGATTCCCTGCGTCACGGAACCGGGGATCAGGCAGGCCGTGGCCACACTCACCGCACCCAATACACCAATAGAAGCATGACAGCGATGGGGAATAAATGTCCGCGTCGATAGCGCACCGCCATTAACGGGCGGAGCAATAAGGGTCATTTTCGGCACAGTTCGTTTGGTCACGTCTCCGAGGCTCATCAGCGGACCCGCTTGTAAGCGGATGGATTCCAGACGGGCTTTTAACTCAACGTTGCTTTCAAGCTGCTCGCAGGTCTCCTGGCCAGTGCATCCCACATCCTCAGCACGCAGGATCACCACCGGCATACCGTTATCAATGCAGGTCACCTCAATCCCGTCAAACCGATTACGCGCCTCACCGGTCGGTAACAGCGATCCGCAGCTGGACCCTGCAATATCCTCGAATTGCAGAATTTGCTCTGCACCAAAACCTGGTACGCCGTCTATCTGCGTATCGCCCTGATATTCCACCGTGCCATCGGGCGTGGCAAGTTGCGCCACCGCGATTTGCCCGGTGTTAACCATAAAGATGCGCACGCGCGTGATGTCATCCTGCGCGTTTACCAGGCCTTTCTCGATGGCAAACGGCGCCACGGCGGCAAGGATGTTGCCGCAGTTCTGTCCATAATCGACCACCGCTTGATCCACGTTAACCTGTGCAAACAGGTAATCGACATCGGCATCACGACGCGTGGACGGAGAAATAATTGCCACCTTACTGGTCAGCGGATCGGCCCCACCGATGCCATCAATTTGACGTGGATCCGGTGAACCCATGACGGCCAGCAACACGCGGTCTCGCTCCGTTCCTGCCTCTGGCAGATCGCTGGCAAGGAAACAGGCGGCTTTGGAGGTGCCGCCTCGCATTAAAACACAGGGTATCAGCGTCTGTTTCATAGTGAACTCTTTTGCATAGCATCCAGAGACTCCACGTAGCGCAATCCCTTCTCCGCTAACGTGCCACGCATCTGATAAATATCTAGCCCGAGTTCCCCGGCTGCCAGGCGTACTCGCTTACTCTCCTCATTGGCGACCCGCTGTTGGGTTGTCCCGGCAACAGTTTTCGCATCCGCTCGCGGCACAATCACTACGCCGTCGTCATCGGCGACCACCATATCGCCAGGATAAACCAGCTGACCGGCACAGATAATCGGCACATTTACCGAACCCAGCGTGGCTTTAACCGTTCCCTGAGCAAACACCGCACGCGACCAAACCGGAAAGCCCATCTCACGCAGGGTCTGGCTGTCACGGATACCGATGTCGCCCACCAGTGCCACCACGCCACGTGCCTTTAATGAAGTGGCCAGCAGATCACCAAAGAAGCCATCATGGCAATCCGAGGTCGGTGCCACCAGCAGTACATCGCCAGGCTGACACTGTTCGACTGCAACATGAAACATCCAGTTATCCCCGGGAGAAACCAGCACCGTGACCGCACTGCCGGCTATCGATACGCCCTGCTGGATCGGTCGTATCCGCACATCAAGCAGACCTTGTCGCTGTTGCGCTTCGTGGACGGTTGCCACTCCGGCACGGGCGAACTGCGCGATCAGAGCGGAATCGGCCCGCTCAATCTTCGTAACAACAATGCCTTTCTGGTTCACCGCGATCATGAGAGATCCTCCGTTACCCGTGGGAACAGGCTCTGATAGCCTTCGCCGTGAGTGATGACGCGCGTCGAAGCAATCCCCGTATTACGTTTGGCCTGCACGCCCCGCTGTAGCGCCACGCGCGTGTAGTATTCCCACAAATGTTCCTGCCCGGCCATGCACTGAATCGCCTGGTATTTCTTTTCCCAAACTAAGGTGATATCCAGCAGCACATCCGGTTTCCACAGGCATTGTTCAGGTTGATGCGGTTCAAAACAGTAAACCGGCGGCGCGCCGATAATCGGTTCTCCCGGACGATACCCTTCTGCCTGCGCAATGATGCGTGCTTCCTGCGTAAGATTCGCCGCCAGCGGATGATCGTAGTTATAAGGATCGGCAATCGAGTGCGTCAATACAAAGTGTGGCTGCACGCGGCGAAACACATCGGCCAGGCGGAACAGCGTTTCCTTATCTGCGCGTAGGGGATAATCGCCAAGATCGAAGAACTCAATGCTCGCTCCTAACACATCCGCGGCCCGTTCGGCCTCGGCCTGCCGGTGCTGCTTAACGGTCTGCTCGGTCATGTTGCCTTTGCGCCACAGTTTTGCCGACTCACCGCGCTCCCCGTAAGAGAGGCAGACAACGTGCACGTCATAGCCGCTCGCACTGTGCAAAGCGATAGCACCGCCTGCGCGCCAGACAAAGTCAGCGGAATGGGCACTGACCACCAGGGCACTCTTTTTCACTGTGTTTTCCATTGTGTTCCCCTTCTGTTGCGTTTTTTTCATCCTGACACGCAGCATCCAGACCGAATAATGCCTTTCGTTGTGCGAGCTATGATTTTTATTTATGTTGTGATCATTATCAGAGGCTCAGGAGCAGAAGGCATGCTGGCAAGTGAAGACGCTAACCACATTAAAATCATGCAGCTAAGATCACTTTGTATGATTGCCGAACGGGGAACTGTCTCGGAGGCTGCAGGAGATTTATTTCGCACGCAATCGGCAGTGACGCGATCGATACGTGATCTGGAGCACACTCTGGCGACGCCTTTGTTTGAACGTCATGCCAGCGGGATGCTGCTCAACGAGAAGGGAAAATGCGTGCTACCTCGCGCCCAGCGCGCCCTTCAGGAACTCAAACAGATACCCGCACTTCTCGCCCGGTTTAAACAGCGCGAATCTATGCGTGATGAAGCCGAACCGATTTGGTTGTTCAACGTCAGACGCCTGCAGATATTTTTACGGCTGTTTCATCTGCAGCACACGCAAAGCGTGGCCAGTTCGCTGGCTATCAGCCAGCCCGCCGTCAGTGCCGCGTTAAAGGTGCTGGAGAAAGGGGCCAATATCGTGCTGTTCCAGCGATCCCCGCGAGGCATGCAGCCGACGTCCGCCGCACGTGAAATGGCGCCACATATCAGCCGCGCCCTGAATGAAATTCGCCATATCCCGGAAGATCTTGCCGCTCAGCAAGGGGTTTTGCAGGGCACCGTTCATATTGGTGCCCTGCCATTGTGTCGCAGTGTGTTATTGCCCCGCGCGATCACCCGCTTAGTGACGGCACATCCGGCAATCAAAGTCGTGACCAATGAAAGTGCCTTTAGCACGCTGATTACCGAACTCCGTGCAGGTGACGTTGATCTGATTGTCGGTGCCTTACGTCATGACAGCCACGTTAATGATATCGATAATCGCCGGCTGTTTAGCGAAGAGCTGGTGCTGCTCGCCAGGCCACAACATCCATTAGTGGGTCGAGCATTAAGCGCTGCCGATCTCGCCGACACACAGTGGATTTTGCCGCGTGAAAACAGCCCGGCCCGCCATCTGTTAGAACACGCCTTTGCCACATTGGACATTCCGGCACCCAAACCGGTGGTGGAGAGCGGTGACCTGGCGATCGTGCGCGGTTTATTAATGGACTCCGATATGGTGGCAGCCGTGTCATGGCACCAACTGGAGTACGAATTGAAGTCGGGCACGCTCAAACCTTTATCCTTTACTCTGCCCGATACGCGTCGTGATATTGGTATCACATTGCGCGCGGGTGCGCTGCATTCCCCGGCCACGCTGGCACTGATTAAGTGCATCAACGCCGAAGCTCATACAACAGCGACCTAAACGAAATTCATACAATGTTGGTAAGCCGTTCACTCATACCCCCCTTTCCAGCGGTCAGCACAAACCCGAATTTAGACCGTGGATTATGACAACTCGCTCACAATATAAACGTAACTCATACCGCTAAAAGCCTTTTTTGACAGACAGTCTGCGGCACGGTGCTTACCGTTGAGTTGGATGAGTTAATCATGACTCGTCATTCAATAGACTTTGCGTGCCCGTAGAGAGAGCGAACGTATGAATACAAATAAGCTGGTCGACATCAAAGCCTGGATTGATTCACGACCCATTTCCGCCTTTCAATGGCGCGTGTTATTTCTCTGCCTGATCATCATTATGTTCGACGGTTACGATGCCGCGGTGATGGGATTTATTGCGCCGGCGCTGATAGAGCAGTGGCATATCTCACGCGCCGCAATGGGGCCGATTCTGGGGGCAGCGATGTTTGGCGTGGCGATTGGCGCATTGATCGCCGGTCCTTTGTCCGATCGCTTTGGCCGTAAAAAAATCATCCTGCTTGCGGTACTGATGTTCTCCGCATTCAGTCTGATCTGCGCCTTCGCCACCACGCCGCTGCAAATGGCGATGATGCGATTCATTGCCGGGCTCGGGCTGGGCGCAGTCATGCCCAACTGCGTCACGCTGCTGGCAGAATATATGCCTGAGCGCCGTAAGGGCGTGATGATTACCCTGATGTTCAGCGGCTTTAATATCGGCTCCGGGCTGGGTGGATTTATTGCGGCCGCGTTGCTGGCGCATTATCACTGGAATGCTGTGCTCATTTTCGGCGGTGCACTGCCGCTGCTGCTGCTTCCCTTGTTAAGTTATCTGCTGCCTGAATCTGCGTTGAATTTGGTGGTGCGCCGGGCGCCACGCGCGAAGATTGCCGCGCTGCTTAATCGCATGGGCGGCCAGTTTCAGCAGGATGCGGCGTTCGTGCTCAACTCTCCCCGGATCCATCGTAACAGCACCATTTCACAGCTCTTCCACCACGGTTTTGCCCGCGGCACGATCATTTTGTGGGTGACCTACTTTATGGGGTTGTTTGTGATTTATCTGCTGAACGGCTGGTTGCCGACCATTATGCGCTCGGGCGGCATTTCCCTCGAACAGGCGGCCATTCTGGCGGGATTGTTCCAGTTAGGCGGTCCACTTGGCGGTATTCTGGTCGGTGCATTGATGGATAAGTGCAACGCCAGAGTGGTGATTGGCGTGGTCTATCTGCTGGGTTGTCTCTGCTTGTTAGCACAGGGTATCTTCGCGTTTTCCGGGGTGGCTCTGGGCGTATTCATTTTCGTTATCGGCATGTGTATTAATGGCGCACAGAATGGTCTGCAGGTTTATTCTCCTGCTTATTACCCTACTGAAATACGCGCCACCGGCGTGAGCTGGATGCACGGCATTGGCCGCACCGGTGCCATCCTCAGCTCTTCGATTGGCGGATTGCTGATGGGCGCGTTCCCGGCGCAGTCGGCGATTTTCTATGTTCTCGCTCTACCCGCTTTACTGGCCGCGATCAGTATTGTGCTTCATCGTAACGTTTCTCTGTCTCTGAAAATAAAGGGCGCAGCGCTGGATGACCTTCCGGCGCTGTCACAAACCCTCAATAAATAGGATTGGCATCATGACATCTCAACCTTCTGAACCCTGCTTCGATATTGCGCATCTTGCTCACGTGGAGCTTTACACCGACAAGTTTGAAGAGAGCCTCAACTTCTTTGTGAATGTCTATGGCTTAACGATCACCGCGCAGGACGACGATCACGCCTGGCTGCGCGCCTGGGATGATTATGAGTTTCACAGCCTGAAACTCACGCGTCATCACACTACCGGCGTGGGGCACATTGCTTATCGCGCCGCTTCGCAGGCTGCGCTGGAACGGCGTGTTGCGGCGATTGAAGCGAGCCCCTATGAAGTGCTCGGTTGGGTCAACGACGATC
The DNA here is from genome assembly GCF_000759475.1 of Pantoea rwandensis. Lineage (NCBI taxonomy): Bacteria > Pseudomonadati > Pseudomonadota > Gammaproteobacteria > Enterobacterales > Erwiniaceae > Pantoea > Pantoea rwandensis. Next base: position 2,728,530 of record NZ_CP009454.1, on the reverse strand, counting down.
AGGGCCATGGCCAGGCATTTCGCTTTACCGATCCGTTTGGCCACATTTTTGAGATCTATTACGACACGGTCCGATATCAGGCACCTGACGATCAACGTCCGTCGCTGAAAAACCTGTCCCAGCGTTACCACGCGCGTGGCGCCTGTCCGCGCCGTCTCGATCACCTCAATCTGCTGGCAGCCGATGTCAGTGAATTCAAGCGCTTTATGGAAATTTGTTTAGGCTCCCGCGTAACAGAGATGATTCAGCTCGATAATGGCCGCATTGGTGGCTGCTGGTTCACCATCAATAATAAAACCTATGATTTGGCCTGTACCGAAGAGCACGGTGGCGGCAACGGGCGACTGCATCATGTGACCTACGCCACCGACACGCGGGAAGACATTCTGCGCGCGGCCGACATCTTCCTGGAAAATGGCGTGCACATTGAAACCGGCCCACACAAACATGCCATTCAGGGCACATTTTTCCTCTATGTCTGGGAACCGGCAGGAAATCGGGTTGAGCTGGCCAATTCCGGCGCACGTCTGATTCTGGCCCCAGACTGGCAGACCGTGGTCTGGACGGAGAGCGAGCGTAAGAAAGGCCAGGCGTGGGGCCTGAAAACCATTGAGACCTTCCATACTCATGGCACACCGCCGATGCCCAAACCGCAAAATCATTAACCCTTCAACAGAACATCGGATAGCGATGCTGTCCGATGCGTCATTACTTTTCTCCATAGTTATCAGTGGAAAAAATCACAGCACAGCGCTTATCGCTCCTCTAGGGTAAATCTCCCCTACAGGGAGAAAATAACGTATGAGCCTCATGACTTCCGGCAACCGCCGTGACTTTCTTTCCGCTGGCATCAAACTGACGGCGGCAGGCACGCTGCTCGGCGCCGGATTAAGTGGCCGCACAGCTGTAGCGGCAGCCTGTGCGCCTGAAAACCTGACGCACATCGATGTTAGCCACTATCTGTTGCGCAATGTACGCCTGGAAGAAGGCTTTGTGCGCCATAAGGGCGTCATCACCGCCACGCGCACCGGTTTGTACGATATCGAAATCAACGGCGCGCAAATCACGGGCATCCACGCCGCGGGATTCAGCAGCACCCTCCCCGCCTGGGATGCGGCGGGACACGTCCTGCTGCCCGCAACGCGCGATATGCATATTCACCTCGATAAAACCTTTTATGGCGATGGATGGCGCGCCCCGCTACCGCGCAAAAGCGTTATCGATATGATTCATCAGGAGGAGCAGATTCTTCCTGAGATTGTGCCAACCTCCGAAATGCGTGCCGAAAAGCTAATTGGCTTACTGCAGTCCAAAGGCAACACCGAAGCGCGCAGCCATTGTAATATCGACCCGATCAGCAAGCTGGATGGGTTGGCGCACTTACAACAGGCGATTGAAAAGCACCCTCAGGACTTTACCGCGAAGATTGTCGCCTTCCCGCAGCATGGGCTGTTGCGTTCAAACGTTGAAGGCATGATGCGTGAAGCGATGAAAATGGGGGCCAATTTTGTCGGTGGCCTGGATCCGACCAATGTCGATGGTGCGATGGAGAAGTCACTGGATACGATGTTCAGCATCGCACTGGATTTTGCTGCGCCGGTGGATATCCACCTGCATGAAACCGAGCCGCACGGCGTAGCCGCGATACGCTATATGCTGAAAACGGTGCGCGAGAATCCGCAGTTAAAAGGAAAAGTCACCCTCAGCCATGCGTTTGCGCTGGGCACGTTATCGGGCAGTGAACTGGATGCGATGATCGAGGAACTCAAAGCGCAGCAGTTTAGCATCGCGACAACCGTGCCGATTGGTCGCGTGATCATGCCATTGCCGCAACTGCGTGCAGCGGGCGTGCCGGTATGGTCCGGCACGGATACCATTGCCGACCACTGGCAACCCTTTGGCAGCGGCAGCATGCTGGAAAAAGCCAATGTCTATGCGCAGTTGTATCGTGGCCCGGATGAATTCTCATTGAGTCGTGCTTTGGGTATTGCCACCAATGAGGTGCTGCCGCTGAATAGCCAGGGAGAACAGCAGTGGCCGAAGGCACAAGACAGCGCAACGATGATGTTGGTCGCGGCGAGTTGTTCTGCAGAAGCCGTGGCGCATATTGCACCGGTGATGGCGACATTCCATAACGGCAAACAGGTGTTTGGCCAGTTAAAGAAAATCTAATGGAAGAATAAAGACGACGTTAAAAAAGATTTTATTTCGTCGCGCATTCAGTGCGCGACGAAATAGATCAGCAGAATGAATCAACGGCTCACTTCATGACCAATCAAACCACCGATGGCCGCACCACCCAGCGTACCAAAGGTACTGCCGCCGGTTAATACCGCACCACCCACTGCACCGACACCCGCACCAATCGCCGTATTACGACCACGATGCGACATGCCACAAGCGGTAACAGATAAACAGACTAAAGCGACAATGGCAAAACTGCAGCTGCGTTTTAAAAGCATCGAAATCCCCATTACCATTAAAAAATGGAATGCAATTGTTTTTAATTTGATTGTTGTTAAGACACCAAATCGTTGGCGACTTGCACTGCTCGTCGGCGCTAATTTAAGAGGATTTGTGAAACGGCGAAAGGTAAAAATTCCTATTTTCGGGCGGTACTGGCGAAGCGGTGAGAAACCAGCCGATGCAGCACTTTCAGGGCATTGAGAGGCGTTTAAACCTGCGGTGCTTTACAGAGAATCCATCCCTTGACTGCCAGCCTACCAACTAGTAGATTAATGTTTATTCAGCTGACTTTAGCGACATATTTCAGGGGGCAATGTGAGTGTGATTCATTTTCCTAACCAACATCCCGTTTGCCGTTCTTCGGCTGCTGAATCAACGGAATCGGATAAACAAACCCTTCGCGACTTTGCGTTAAATATTGCCGCGCAGTTACGCGATGACCCTGAATTAAATAAACAGGCGCCTTATCTGGTGGATAAAGTGATTTTGTTGCTGATGAAAGAGTCGCGAGGCTAAATCTCCGCGAGGCAATTAGGCGGTAATAACCAGATTGTTCAACACCGGTTTAATCATGGGTAAAAACAGTTCGGGGTTATTAAACGCGCGCGCGGCTATCATGGCACCATGCACCGTGGCCATCAGCGATTTGGCTTCCATTTCCGCTCCTTCACGCAGAATAAACACCCCGCGCTTTTCCCCCTTCTGCAACACACCGGCCAGCCACGCGGACAGATCGGCGAAATGTCCGGTCACTTCGGCCGCCACTTCTTCCGGTAAGGTCGGCAGTTCCACTGCCAGCATCACGCAAATACAGAACGGGGAGCTGTTTTCCTTAATGCAGGTAGCCCAAAAGTTCACATAACCGTTCAGCTCAGCCAGCGGATCATCACTGAAATGCTCACTGGTCGCGGCCATTCCGGCTCGCGCCTCCTCACGATAATCATTGACCACGGCCAGCACCAGATCAGCTTTGCCAGGAAAATGATGATGAATACTGGCTTTACGGATTTGCACGCGTTCTGCCAAATCGGCATAGCTGAAACTTTTATAACCACCCGTAGTGAGCAACTCTCGGGTGTGGTTAATGATTTCAGTGGCTTTAGGCGAACGTTCAACGGTCATGCAGGACTCCGGCAGCAAAGATGAAATGGCTGCAAATCAGTAAATTGGCACTGAACCTACTGACCTGCAGCCGGGATGTCAAGGCGCTTCAGAACGCTTACGGCGGCCGGTCATACTCCTGAATACGCCATCACGCAGAATCAGCGCATGGAACAACGCGGCAGCAAGATGCAGCATGACCGTTATGAACAAGGCTAAGGCCACCCAGGTATGCAGCGGACGCAACCAGGCATAGAGATCATTACTGATCGGCGTGATGGGTGGCAGCACCAGACTGCCTCCCAGACTGATCGGATAGCCTGCCGCCGACAGCATCGCCCAGCCGATAAGAGGCTGCGCCAGCATCATTGCGTACAATGCCCAATGCGAAAGGTGTGCCAGCGCTTTTTGCCCGTTTGATAACGTCTCCGGCAAGGCCGGTTTAGCGGTGGTAAAACGCAGCCACAATCGCACCACCACCAACAGCAATATCATTAAGCCCAACGGCTTGTGGATCGCCACGAGCAAGCTGTGCAGTGACGATACGGTGGCGACCATGGCCACACCGATAAACAGCATGGTCATAATAGCGGCAGCCATCAGCCAGTGAATCGCGCGCAACGCCGGATGGAAAGTCTCTGTGTGTTTCATCAGTGTGCTCCTGCCTGTTCACGGGTACGGGCGTTGTAGGATTTGGCATAAGCCGATGAACGTGCATTGAGGATCGGATCGTCTGAAGCGGTGATACCCTCTGGCAGAATCAGCGGATCGTAATTGATGTCGTTACAGGCGCCCTGCTGCTGTGGCGTGGTTTGGTTGATGGTCAGGGTTCCCGCATTGATGGTCTGCCGGTCCGCTGGCCAGGCAATCGAAGCATCGCTACTGCTGTCCTGCGCATCAGCGACAGTGATAATCAGATCCCATTGCAGCGCCCCTTTAGCAAGACGTTGTTGCAGATCGCTCTGCAGGAAGTTGCTGTCATTCTTATCCGCAGCATTGATTGGCTGATACTCGCTGTGCGGCACCATGCTCCAGCGAACCACATGGCGGGTACCTGCCTGATCAACAAAGTTAAAGGCATTGAGGCTGTTAAAGCGATCGCTCGCCCAACTCGATGAAGGCACATACTGTTGCGCCCAGCCGAAGAATGGTTTGATTTCGGGATGTTTTTGAACGAAGGCCTGAATTTTGGCGGGATCGGGCTTACCTGTTTTAGCATCGGGCAGCGTGGCGATTTGCAGATCGTAAAACCCTTCCACGCTCTTCACCGGAAACATCGGCATGGCATTCATTCCAGTACGCCACTGCTGACCATCTTTTTGGTAAAACGCTAACGCCATGCTGCGCACCGGCACGGCATAATCCGGGGCGTTCGGATTGCCACCGGCAATAGCAAAGCGCCCGATCACCGGGGTTTCGCCCGGTGCAAACAGCCCGGCACGCGACAGCACGCTGGCTTTGCCGTTAGCGGCAAAGCTGCCGTTTATGCAGACGCCTTTGGCATGATTGCGTCGGTAGCCGGGATGCTCCCCGCCTGATTTTTGTAGCACGGTAATGAGCTTATCGGAGGTCAACTTATCCGGTGTTAACCAGCCGCCAGCCCAGAGAAATAATGCGATGACTATCAATGGTACCACTGCAATAGCGGCCAGACGGATGAGTGTCTGGCCGGTCGAAAGAGAAGGCTTGTTCATAGGTTCGCTCAACATTGCATAAATTAAGACAAGGCACTTACCCGAGCCGAATCAATAGCGCGTGGTAATCAACTGCGCCGTCCTGGTTGACGGTGGCAGGTGCAGAGCATTCAATCTACTAGTAGGTAGATTATATTGTCAAACGCATTTGCACAGGCAGAAGCCCCACTGTCGCGGCCGACAGTGAGCACCTCCGGTTATCTGAGGGAATAAGTTCGCAGGGGTAATCAGACTTCTTCGCGTGGGGTCGTGTGGATCTTCATGGGCGCAACCACGACGTTCACGCCCAGATCCTGCATCCGTCGCAGCACGGGCACCGGCGTACCCTGGTTAACAATCACCACATCGAACTCGCTGAGATGGGCAAAACGATGCAGCGCCCGGCGTTCAAATTTGGTGTTATCCATCATCAAAATACGTTTCTGTGCAGCATCAAACATCGCTCGTTTGGTTTCGACGGTTTCAGCTGACTGATGAAAGACCGTGTCATCAATGATCGCAGACATACTGACGAAGAACACATCGGCGCGCAGACTGGCAATCTCTTCTCGCGTCATGCGGCCCATAAACGCATTGCACCAGTGATAAAACTGACCGCCTAATCCCATCAGCGTGATATCGCGCCCGTTGCGCAACTCATTCATCAGTGTCAGTGAGTTTGTGATCACCGTTAACGGGGCGCGCGCGTGTAACAGGCGAGCCATCTGCAATACCGTGGTGGAATCATCAAGGAAAATCGCCTGTCCTGGCTCCAGATAAGTGGCAGCCACTTCAGCGATGGCTTGCTTCTCCTCCAGTTGACGCGTCGCACGGTAGATATCGCTGGACTCGACCAGGCTGGTTGGCGTAGCAGAGACCACCCCACGCGACTTATGCAGCAATCCGCGTTCGACCATCTCATCAATATCACGGTGCGCGGTCATCAGACTGATGCCGAAACGGTCGGTGATATCTTCAATGCGAATTGCGCCTTCTGCCATCACGGCTTCCGCGATCAACTGGCGTCGCGCCAACTGCCGCGCCTGACGACTGTCGCTGGGTAAGGGTTCAGCCATGAAGACGTTGAGAGAAGAGTCCTGCGGGTTGTGCGCCATATTTCGTCCAGGAAAGTGATGCAGAAATGCGGGTTCCAGGTGATTACAACGCGGAAACGCGCCTTTTGCAAATGATGTGGTGTTTGGACTCACAAGAAGGGTTGCAGCGACGCACCGGAGTGCGTCCGCTGAGCAGTGTGCGGCCCGAAAGCCGCACGTTATGCATTACTGCTTCAATACAAACGGTGATACGAAATTGCCCGCGTTCTCTTTGGTGATCAAAATGCAGTCAAACAGCTGTTTTTCCGATGCTGCGCCGGTTTTACCGGTTTTCAGGAAGCTGTCAGCCTGCTCTACCGCTTTCTGCGCGAACTGCGCCACGGGCTGCATCACGGTATACGCCAGCGTACCGGCTTTTACGGCATCAACGGCATCTGGCGAGCCATCAAAACCACCCACTTTGATCTGGTTCAGCTTACCGGCTTCTTTCAACGCGGCAATCGCCCCCAGCGCCATTTCATCGTTGCCGCTGATCACGCCTTTGATATTCGGGTTAGCCTGCAGCAGTGACTGCATCTTGTTAAAGCCCTGGGTACGGTCCCAGTTGGCGACTTCCTGACCCACTTTCTTCAGCGTCGGGTACTGTGACAGCACAGTATCAAAACCATTGGCACGCGTTGCCGCGTTGTTATCGGATGGCGGGCCCACTAATTCAACATAGTTGGCGGTATCGCCCACCTCCTTCACCCACTCCATCGCGCCCACCGCCGCGCCCTGCGCATTGTTAGAAACCAACTGCGCTTTGGCCAATCCGCTCTGATTCAGCTCGGCGTTAATGATAAACACCGGGATGTTCGCCGCGATGGCTTTTTTCACTGAACCGACAGAACCGTCGGCGTTAGCCGGATCAAGAATGATGGCCTTGGATTTGTTGGTGATCGCCGTATCAATCAGCTGGCTTTCAGTGTTGGTATCACCTTTGTGCGCGCTGACTTTTGCGCTGTAGCCAAGTTTTTCAGCCGCTTTTTGCGCGACCTGGCCTTCTGTCAGCCAGTAAGGGTTGGAAGGATCGTTGACGATGATGGTCATCAACCCGTTATCCGCCCAGGTCGTTGCAGCGAAGGTGGTGATAGCCATCGCTGCGGCAGCAATAAACAGACGTTTTGTGAACATAGGTGCTCCGTTATTATTTAGGGTACAGGTTTTACGGATAACCGCGCGCTGCCAGACAGCGCGCGTGAGTTAGCGACTGCGTTTGCCGTATTGCAGGGTGTTGAGCAATACCGCCAGCACAATCACGGCGCCAGTGAACACCGTCTGCCAGTAGGCAGAAACGCCGATAATCACTAAGCCATCAGAGAGAAAACCGATTACAAAAGCGCCCAGCAGCGTGCCGCGCACATTACCGCGACCACCGGTCAGGGCCGCTCCGCCAATCACTACCGCAGCAATCGCGGTCAGTTCATAGGTGGTACCCGCCGTTGGGCCGGCAGAGGTGAGCTGTGAAGAGAGCACCAGTCCTGCCATAGCGGCACAGATACCCGACAATACGTAAACGCTGATCTTGATGCGTTTCACCGGCACGCCGGAAAGATCGGCGGCGCGCTCATTACCCCCCGAGGCATAGAGCCAGCGGCCAAACGCCGAACGACTCAGCAGGAAACCACAGGCCAGTGCTACCACACCCAGCACCAACACACCGACGGGGATATTGAAGATGCGATTGAAGCCGAGCCAGTCAAAGCCGGTGTTGCCCAGCGCATCACTTCCAGAGAGTTTGTTGTAGGTCAGACCATTGGTGATCAGCAATGCGATACCGCGTGCCACATACATGGTGCCGAGCGTGGCAACAAACGCCGGAACGCGGAACCAGGCAATCAGCACGCCATTCACCAATCCCACCAGCGCCCCGATCACCAGCGTTAATATCGCCACCGCCCACACGGGCAGATACAGCACAACACCCAGCGCGTCGAGGTTAATCCCCTGCATCATAAAGCCGGCCATCACGCCAGCCAGACCCAGCGTTGAACCGACGGATAAGTCAATACCGCCATTGAGGATCACCAGCAGCATGCCAATCGCCGGTAAGCCAAAAATCGCCACGTGCGAAGCCATGGTCAGGAAGTTGGCGCCGGTAAAGTAGTTAGGCGAGAGCAGGGAAAAGGTGGCAATAATCACCAGCAGCGCAATAAACGCACGCCCTTCCAGCAGTAATCGCGCCAGATTGAGACTTTTATCGGCCTTCTTTTTACTCGCGACGGGCGGCGAATCCAGCGTGTGTGTTCTGTCTGTCATACCGTTTGCTCCGTTTTTCATGTCATGCCACCAGAGACTCGCCTGAAGCGGCCATAATGCGTTCTTTGCTCACGCTGGAATCGAAGATGGCGTTAATGCGCCCTTTGCTCATCACCACAATGCGATGCGCAATACTCAGGCATTCCCCCACTTCCGAGGTGGTGTACACCACCGCCAGCCCCTTTTTGGCGTTTTCCGCCAGCAGACGAAACACTTCCGCTTTGGCACCGATATCAATGCCGCGGCTGGGTTCATCCAGCAGGATCACTTTTGGACGGGTGGCCAGCATTTTGCCGATCACCACTTTTTGCTGATTACCGCCGGAAAGCGAACCGATGGCCGCCTCACCGCCAGCGGTTTTCACCGTGACGTTGCGAATACTGTCTGCCACCAGCTGCTTTTCACGCCGCGGTGACAGCACCAGACCGCGCACAAATTCGCTGATACTGGCGAGCGACAGGTTTTCGCCCACTGACATGGTTTGCACCAGACCGTCGCGTTGCCGATCTTCCGGCACCAACGCAAGGCCGATTTGAATGCGCTGTTGAATGGTTAAGCCGCTGACATCGGTGTCTTGCAGCAAAATGTGTCCCTGGCTTTGATGAATACGCCCGGCGATACACTCCAGCAGTTCGGTGCGCCCCGCGCCCATCAGGCCATAGATGCAGACAATTTCACCGGCTTTCACAGCCAGCGAGAGGTTATCCACCAGCCGAATCCCGGTTTTGCTTTTCACCGTCAGGTCTTGCACAGTCAACGCCTGGTCGCCAAAGTCATACCCTTGCGGGGGCGAACCCAGGTCAAAGTGATCGCCCACCATATTGCGCACGATCCATTCGAGATCGATCTCATCGCGTTTCGCGTACGCGGTCATCACGCCATCACGCAGTACCACGGCGCGATCGGTGATCTCCAGTGCCTCTTCGAGATGATGTGAGATGTAAACAATGGCCACGCCCTGACTGGTGAGATCGCGGATCACCTGGAACAGCACCGCCACTTCCGCGGCACTGAGCGCCGATGTCGGTTCATCCATGATCAGAATCTGTGAATTCACCGACAACGCGCGGGCGATTTCGACGATCTGTTGTTGGCCCAGACGCAGATTTTCCACCGGCGTCAGCGGATCAATCTCCTCCTCCAGCGCCGCTATCAGATGGGCGGTAATGCGCGCTTCTTCCGCATAATCCACCCCACCCGACTTCATGATTTCGCGCCCCATAAAGATGTTGTCGCGCACGTTCATGTTGGGCGCCAGATTCAGCTCCTGATGGATAATCGAGATGCCGCAATCGCGTGCTTCAGTGGCGGAGCGAAACACTTTCTCTTCGCCGTTGTAGAGAATTTCCCCGGATGTTGGCGTAATCACGCCTGACAAAATTTTCATTAACGTGGATTTGCCTGCGCCGTTTTCACCAAACAACGTGGTGACTTCACCGCGACGGATCTCAAAATTCACGCCCTTGAGTGCATGGGTCGATCCATAGATCTTGCTGATGTTGCGCGCTTCAAGGATCACTTCGCCTTTCAGTAGCGCCGGGTTAACGTTGAACGGTTTCATTTCACCTCCAGAATGACTGGCGTCACCATCCAGTTATTCGGCGCGAGCAAACGGAACACCCCCACCACCTGCACGGTTTTACCGGGCAGCGCATCGCGATCCAACTTATCCAGCACTTTGGCTTTCATGGCGCGATTGATCGCCGAACCGGCGTTTTGATACTCAATCTGGTTGGTAAAATCACCGAACTGGATTTTTCCGCTGGCATCACGCAAGTCGGTGCCGGTGATAGCCGGGCCCGTTTGCAGGCGAATCACATTTCCTTCCGGTAAGCCGGCCACTTTCAGCGGGAAGATGCCCATCTGCCCTGACTGAACCACACCCTCCAGCTTGACGGGGATGACCGGAAGCGGCGAACCCACACCGTATTGCTGTACCGCGGCTTGTTGATTGGCTTTCAGCGCATCGGCGAGGGTTTTGGCATCCACCGCCCGCGCTTCCACATCCTGCTGGATACCGGGGAAGGTTTTCTCCCCGTAGCTATCCGGCGAGAAACCTTGCTCTTGCACATCTTGCCCGGAACCGATTTTCACCACTTTTGTGTCAATGGCCATGGCGGCAATCACCGCAACTACCACAACACCGATGATGCTGTAGCGGCGAATGCGCTTTCGGGAGAGCTGCTGTGCCAGCATTGAGACATCGGACATAACGTGACCTCTCACTGTTATCTGCTGCGATAATCGCCGCATTAAATGTTATAAATGTGATAACTCTTGTGATGAGGATTGTGCTGATGTGACTAAATTGTCAACAGAGGGTTCACGAATATTTCAGGAGCGCGATCTGGATCGCTAAATTCACACCTTAGCGCCTTTCCAGCTAATAAAGGCCCGCCATACAAGCCTTCTTCTTGGAATATCTCATTTCACCCTGTCCTGTACCACCGCCATTTTCGTGATCAAACTCGCTAACTGAAGTGAAATTTATTCGTTTTATCGAAAAATAATACACGAGATATGTTATCTCCATGGGAAGTGGTGTAAGACATTATTTAGCAAATTCATCACAGGGAATTAACACGACGTGATGGGTCAACTTTTCTTCCCTTCGGAGGTGTACGTGGGTAACAGCGATATCATTCTGGGTCTGGATTCCGGCACCTCCGTGGTGAAAGCGGTGGCGTTTGATCTGGAAGGCACACAGCTGGCGTGCGCCTCCGTGCGTAACCGCTATTACCGCAGCGAAGGCGGTGCCGCGCAGCAATCCATGACGCAGACCTGGCAAGATGCCGTGGACGCGATAAGGAAACTGGGCGAGCGTGTGGAAAACCTCTCTTCCCGCGTGGTGGCCGTGGCTGTCACCGCACAAGGGGATGGCACCTGGCTGGTCGGTGCCAACAACCAGCCGGTGGAGGATGCCTGGATTTGGCTGGATGCGCGTGCGGCACACACCGTCGATGCCCTAAACCAGCATGCCCTTGCAGCCGAGCGGTTTAAGGCCACCGGTACCGGGCTGAATACCTGCCAGCAGGGTTCGCAGATGGCGTATATGGACCAACACTTTCCGGATCTGCTGGCGAACAGCGAAGTCGCGCTGCATTGCAAAGACTGGCTTTACCTCAATCTGACGGGCGTACGTGCCACCGATCCTTCTGAGGCCAGCTTCACCTTTGGTAACTTTCGCACCCAGCGTTATGACGACACCGTTATCGCGGCGCTGGGACTGGAACATCGCCGCCATCTGCTGCCCGAAATCATTGATGGCACGCAAATCACCCATCCATTGACCGCTGAGGCCGCTGCCCTAACCGGCCTGCGCGCGGGCACACCGATATCGCTGGGTTATGTGGATATGGCGATGACCGCGCTGGGCGCAGGCGTGCACACCGGCGAAGCCCATACCGCCTGCTCAATTGTCGGCTCTACCGGCGTGCATCTGCGCAGCGTGACCATTGATGAGGTGTGGCTGAATCCAGCGCAAACTGGCTATGTGATTCCGCTGCCCTGGCCGGGCTATGTGACGCAGGTGCAAACTAATATGGCGTCAACCCTTAATCTCGACTGGCTGTTGAATGTGGCCAGTGAATTGCTGAGCGGATTCGGCTGTGAAATCGATCATGCGCGGCTGGTGGCACATATCGACCAGTGGCTCAACAAAGCCGAACCCGGCACCCTGCTGTTCCATCCCTACATCTCGATTGCCGGTGAACGCGGGCCGTTCGTCAACGCCGACGCGCGCGCCAGCTTCACCGGACTTAACTATCAGCACAATTTTGCCGACCTGGTGCGTGGTGTGATTGAAGGCATCGGTATGGCTGCACGTGATTGTTATCAGGCGATGGGCAGCACCCTGCCGGGTGAGATTCGTCTCACGGGCGGTGCGGTGCGTTCCCAGCCGCTACGCCAGATCCTCTCTTCCTGCATTGGCGCGCCGGTGCGTATCAACCAGCGTGATGAAGCCGGTGCAGCGGGCGCCGCGATGATGGCAGCGGTGGCGATTGGCGCCTATCCCTCCATGGCGCAGTGCGTGGAAACCTGGGTGCGCCCGCTGCTGGATGCGCCTGAACCGCCTTCCGCTGAACTGTCGCAGCGTTATAACCAACTGTTTCCCCATTATCAGCAGATCCGCAGCGATCTCCCTGCCGCCTGGCATGCACTGAATAAGTTTTAAGGAGTACACCATGAGTGAAAATACGCTGGATCTGTTTGTCATTGGCGGTGGCATTAATGGCGCGGGCATCGCACGTGACGCAGCCGGGCGCGGCTTGTCCGTGATGATGTGTGAAAAAGACGACCTTGCACAGGGTACCTCCTCGCGCTCGGGCAAACTGGTACACGGCGGGCTTCGCTATCTTGAATATTATGAGTTCCGCCTGGTGCGTGAGGCGCTGATCGAGCGTGAAGTGTTGCTGAATGCCGCGCCGCACATTATCTGGCCGATGCGCTTTGTGTTACCGCACAGCCCGTCCGATCGTCCGGCGTGGCTGGTGCGTCTGGGGCTGTTCCTTTATGACAACTTAGGTGGGCGCAAAAAGCTGCCCGGCACGCGTTCGCTCGATCTGATGCGCGATCCTGAAGGCGCGCCCATTCTCGATAGCTACAGCAAAGGCTTCGAGTACTCCGATTGCTGGGTCGATGATGCCCGCCTGGTCGCACTCAATGCGGTGGATGCCGCGGAGCGCGGCGCAACGATTTTGCCGCGCACCCGCTGTATCTCCGCCAAACGCATCAGCGGCAAGTGGGAAGTGACCCTTCAGGATGCGGCCAGCGGCGCGCAGCGCACGGTGTTCGCCAAAGTGCTGGTGAATGCAGCCGGGCCGTGGGTACTGGATATCGTCAATCAGGTCACGCAGACCAAAAGCAATCGCAGCGTGCGGCTGGTCAAAGGTTCACACATCATCGTGCCGAAATTCTGGGAAGGTCAGCAGGCGTATCTGGTGCAAAACACCGATAAACGCGTCATTTTCATCAACCCTTATGAAGGCGATAAAGCCCTGATCGGCACCACCGATATTCCGTGGCAGGGCAAAGCGGAAGCGGTGACCGCCGATGACAGCGAGCAGCAGTACCTTATCGATGTGGTCAATCGCTACTTCAAAGTGAAACTGCGCGCCAGCGATGTGATTACCCGATTCTCGGGCGTGCGTCCACTGTTTGACGATGGCAAAGGTAACCCTTCTGCCGTCACGCGTGACTACGTGTTCGATCTCGACGATCAGCAAGACGCCCCGCTGCTGCATGTGTTTGGTGGCAAAATTACCACTTTCCGTAAGCTGGCAGAACACGCTATCCAGAAGCTCGCGCCCTTCTTCCCCAATATGGGAGAAGACTGGACACGCGAGGCCACTTTGCCGGGCGGTGATATGGCAAATGGCGATTTCGAGAGTTTCCTTGAGCAAGTGAAAACGCGCTGGCCATGGTTACCGGCGTCGCTACGCAAACACTATGCGCGCCTGTATGGCACGCGCATTGAGAAAGTGCTGGGTCACGCTCGTGAGCTCAACGATCTGGGCCGCCATTTCGGCGCGCAGTTATATGAAGCCGAAGTGCGCTACCTGGTGGAAAATGAGTGGGCGCAGCAGGCGGAGGATGTGCTGTGGCGTCGCACCAAACATCAGCTGCATCTGACGGCAGTGCAGCAGCAGGCCTTTAGCCAATGGTTTGACGCGACCTATGCTGCGGCCGTGCCGCTGCGTAAGGAGGCGTAATCATGCCCTTAACGCTTTCGCTCAATACCAACCCACTGGTGAATCGTTTTGCCGATCCGCAGGATCTGATTCACACCGTGGCACAACAGATCCGTATTCGCGATCTGCAGTTAACTCATGAATTTATTAATCCCGGCTGGCCAGCCGCCACCATCAACCGCATGTCGCGCCAGATGCAGAAGGCGCTGCGAGAAACCGGGGTGCGCGTGACATCGGGTATGACCGGCCCCTATGGCCGCCTCAATCATTTTGGTCATCCGGACGTTGAAGTGCGGCGCTACTACGTTGACTGGTTCAAAACCTTCGCGGATATCACTGCGGAACTGGGCGGCGAGGCGGTCGGATCGCAGTTCGCCATTTTCACCCAGCAGGATTTCAACGACAGGACGCGGCGGGAGGCGTTGATCGAGATCGCGATAGACTGCTGGGCCGAGGTGGCGGAACATGCCCAATCCGCCGGCTTGAAGTACCTGTTTTGGGAACCGATGAGCATCGGACGCGAGTTTGGTGAGACCATTCCGGCTTGCCTCGCACTGCAGCAGCGTTTGAGCAGTGAGTCCTTTGCCCTGCCGATGTGGATGATGGCGGATATCGATCACGGCGATGTGACTTCAGCCGACCCGCGTGATTACGACCCTTACGCGTGGGCAGAAGCAGTGCCGCGCTACTCGCCGATTATTCATATAAAACAAAGCATGATGGACAAAGGCGGCCACAGACCCTTCACATTGCAGTACAATGCGGGCGGCCGTATTCAGCCCCAGCCGCTGCTGGACGCGCTGGCGCGCGGCGGCGCGCACGATAACGAAATCTGCCTCGAACTGAGTTTTAAAGAGCGTGAACCCACTGACCGCCAGGTGGTGGCGGATATCGCGGAAAGCGTCGCGTTTTGGGCATCGCACATTGATACGGGCGTGCAGGATTTGCATCTGGCTTCCTAGGCCTAATCATCAGGAAAAGAAACATGAAACCGGCTCCAACACCCGCTGAACGCGATGACTCTTTAGCCCTGCGTGCCGCCTGGCTGCACTACGTGGGCGGCCTGACCCAGGCTGAAGTCGCCAAACGTCTGGGATTACCGTCTGTCAAAACCCATCGCATGATTGCCAAAATGGTCGCGGAGGGTGCGGTGAAGGTGTCGATTGATGGCGATATCATGGCGTGCGTGGCGCTGGAAGATCAGCTGCGCGAAAAGCACGGACTGCGTTTTTGCCACGTTGCGCCTGACCTTGGTGAAGAAGGCTTGCCGGTGCGAACGCTGGGTATGGCGGGCGCGGATTACCTGCGCAATCTCCTCACGTCGCAGCCTGCGATCACCCTGGGGCTGGGACACGGCCGCACCCTTTCCGCCGCCATTCATCAGCTCCCGCGCATTGACGCCCCGCATATGCGCTTCGTTTCGCTGCTGGGCTGTTTGACGCGCAACTATGCGCTCAATCCGCACGATGTCATGCATCGCATTGCCGAAAAGACCGGTGCGCAGGCGTATATGATGCCGGTGCCGTTCTTTGCCAATACTCAGGAAGACCGCGACGTGCTGCTTAAACAGCGCGGCGTCAGCGAAGTGTTTGCCATGGCCGCACAGAGCGAGGTGAAACTGGTGGGGATCGGGACCGTGGAACCGGCCGCGCAATTGGTTGAAGCCGGCATGATTGATGAAGCCGAGATCAACGATATCTCAGCTTCTGGCGCTGTTGGTGAGCTGCTCGGTCATTTCTTTGACGCCAGCGGGCAGATGATTCACAACAGCCTGACGGCGCGCACGCTGTCGGTGGATTTAGAGCTTGCCCACCGCGCTGAGATTGTGGCGCTGGTGGGGGGATTGAGCAAAGTCGACGCGATCCGCGCGGTATTGGCCAGCGGTTTGGTGACGGGATTAATTACCGATGAGTTAACGGCACAGGCGTTAATCGCAGGCTAGAGTGGCTTCCATTCGTCCGCGAATAATCCAAAGACCCAATCGTCCCGCCATTTACCGGCGAGATGATAGCTTTTCCGCAAGGTGCCCTCCTGCTGGAATCCCACTTTTAATAGTGTCCTGCGTGAGGCTTCATTTCCTGCCGTCACAGTGGCAATCAGCTTGCGAAAGCCCAGTTCATTCAGCGCATAACGCGCGATATCGTGAAGTGATTCCGAACCCAATCCTTTGCCTTGAGCCTCTGCTGCCAGTAAAAAACCGACTTCCGCTATACCTGCACCGCGATCAATCAATCCGGTGAGGCCTAACGGCGCAGAGTGCCCCTTTTCTATGATGACCAGACAGAGCCAATGTGCACTGCCTTTTTGCCAGCGTGGCAATCTTATCTCGAACCTGTCACGTCGAATCTCGTCTTCAGGCTGCGGATCGGCCACATAACGCATCACGCGCTCATCCTGCTGCAGCGAGAGAAAGAATCGCCAGTCATCGGCAACTAACTGGCGATAGTGCAGTTTTTTAGAGGTGATGTTAGGGAACATGGAATCCTTCTTTATGACAATGATGATGGATCCTCACTGGCGGTGCCGCTAAATCAGCGTTAATTCCATTGGCTGCTGGCGCAATATCTCCTGAAACGCCGGGGACAGTTGGTTATCGGTGATCACCTGCTTAAAGGGCAATGTCGGCGCCAGGGCGAAAGGATGGATCTGACCAAATTTAGAGGAGTCGGTGAGCGCGACAGTGTGCGTCTGCTTTTCCATGATCGCGTTGACCACATCGCAGCGCAGCATATCGCGGCCGGTAAATCCGGTAACGGCATCCCAGCCGTCGATACCGATAAACGCTTTATGAAAATTGAGGTGCTGAATGCACAAGCGCGTCAGCGGCCCAACCACGGACTCACTGCTTTTTTGGAACAGCCCGCCGAGAATGATCACATCACCGCCCTTTTCTCTCAACAATCCAGCGATGTAATGGCTGACGGTAATAATCGTGATATCACCGCGTTCACTCAGTTCGCGCGCCAGCAAAGCGTTAGTACTGCCGCCCTCGATAAACACCGTTTCACCCGCGTTAACCAGCGAAGCGGCGTACTCCGCGAGGCGTTTTTTGACGGCAAAGCGGGTCTGCATACGTGCACCAACATCATCGCTTTCTGGCGCCACGGCAGAACCGTGCACGCGGCGCAGAAAGCCGCCTTTCTCCAGAACATTCAGATCCTGACGCACCGTCACTTCAGAAACGCCGGTGGTTTGCGCCAGTTCATTAACGCTGACGCTGCCGCGTTCGCTGACCAGTTGGATAATGTGCTGATGACGTGCGTTCATAATGCCTGCTTCATTTTAAATTTTACTCAGCTTACCAGAAACTTACTCTAAGCCGAGACTGCGACGACCGTTGCTATTTAACGCGTCCAGGGTAAACCGGTCACGCCAGTGGGTTTCATAGTCCTCTTTCGGGAAATCACCCGGTGAAGCACCGGTGGCCAATGCCTGAGCAACCTGAGTGGCATAGGCAGCATTCTTCTCGCACAGGGGCGCAGCAGGGATGTACATCACATTGCCCCAACCCTGTTGATCCTCAACCGGAGCAACCGAGTGAATCACATCACAATGCCACCACACAGAATCACCCGCCTCCATGGCCGGAATCGAGCACAATCCCTCAATCAGTTCCGGATGCCACTGCTGTGAGATGGGCAGCACTTTGCCCGGTGCAACACCGCAAAGCTCATCCTCCGGCACATCTTTTAGCAGTGGACGCAGCAACAGATAAGCCATCGCTTCCGGTACGGGCACCACATGGAGTAATCCCTGATGCAATTGCATATCTGACAGGGCTGTCCATCCCTGGAAAGTGCGGAAAACTGAACATTTGGTGGTCGTACCGGCCTGATATTCGTTCACTTCGGTGCGATGTGCCGCATCCCAGGGATCGTATTGATCGAATTGATTATTGAAGATTTTGCTGAACACCTGTTGGTAAGCCGGCAGTAACCAGCGTTCCAGCGCACCGGAATCAGTATGCGCGCCCAGCCCTTTTGATGTCGTGCCAGGTAAACGACGGCGAATGCGATCGGGGTAGATAATGCTGACATCAGGGTCAAACCAGCGCGTTCCGTTGGATTCGAAGATCCACAGGCGATTCAGGAAGGATTGGGTTTGTGCCATGGCGTCGCTCTGGCGCGCAGACATCTGTGCTTCGCTCCAGTAGATCGGGTAAATTTCAGGACGTGATGCATCGAGGCTGCCAAAGAAGTTATCACCCGGCCCCTTATAGACTTCATCGAAATCATTTTTATCAAGGTATTCCAGCATTGACGCATCCCAGCCCAGCGCCTGCTCGCGCGTAAAGGTTTGCCTGACCACCACACACCCGCGACGACGAATGTGATCCTTTACTTCATCGGAAATGCGCCCAGCGGCGATGTCATCCCAACGTACCTGTGGCCATGCCGTGCCGTTTCGCGCTTCCTCCACGCGTGCTGCAGCAATTTCGCTGAGGATTTTGCTTCTGACCTGCTCAAACAGGCCCTCAACATCGCCGATTTGTGCTCTGAGCACTTGTTTCATCAAGCGGATATGGTGCTTTGCATCTTCAGGTTGTTGTAAAGAGGTAAAAGATGTATTCATTTTGTCGCTCCAATTGTTTCGAATGAAACTTACATAAGCTTCATTCATAACAACCTACCGAAATTTCACCTAACCTCAGCGCACGATTTCATGAAATACATCACAAAAAACTGAGAAAAACGTCCAACCGAAAGTACACCGGAGTGGCTCTCCGGTGCCGGGAAATGAAGAGAAATGACGGGAAATAAAGAGGAAGAAGACGGTGGTGTGTGCGAACGAAATGGCCGGCCAGGTGCTATTTCAGCCAGGCGTGATAACGCTGATGGAGTTCAGCCAGATTTTTTACATTGAGTTTGCGCATTGCAGACTGTTTTTGGCTGCTAATGGTTTTAATACTTTTGTCTTTGGCAACAGCAATATCCGTTACGGTACGGCCGCGATAGATGGAGCGGATGATCGTTCTTTCCGTGGTACTGAGTGAAAGCATCGCTTCTTCATACATTCTCGATGAGAATACCTGTCGAAGAGATGAACCCTTCTGCGGTGCAGTGGGTTTGACTTCAAATCCCCAAACTCGATGTTCAAGTACTGCCGTCACCGCATCTTCAACCTCGCGTTGATTACTTTTCCTGTTTAATATCGCTTGCACACCTGATTTTTTATATTTTTGTAATAGTCTGATATCCGATGCGCGGGTTAAAATGATGACAGATGCAGTGGGCAAGTAAGATTTTATCAGCATAGAAATAACATCTGCATTACCAACCTCAGTGTCGATAATAATCAGATCCAAATCTCTATCAATGATGTTGATCTGTTCATCATGGGTTTGGATGGGATGGTGAGTCACCGTCACAGCATTCAATGTTGTCAACATGGCGCGAATACCATAGTAGGTGATTGCGCTGGGTGTCATAATAGCGATATTTTTATTTTTGAGTTTGCTTGTTGTTATTTTAATGACGCTATGCATTTTTGATATTCCTCAATTGTAATCACGCCAATATGCAATCATTACAGATTCATCTGATCGATATTAGTCGATGCCATGCGATTAATCCGATGCGGATATTATTCGCTAGATTGATGGCTTTCAACACGCTGGCGTAAATGTCACTTAAAAGTCACCAGTATGAATATTATTTCTATATTAATCATAGATATAAATCTGTGACAAGGCTGTTACCTACCTGAATGGTATCATCAGCATGCCCTTTTGTCAGACCGTGTTATAATCAGCCGAATGAAAAGTGTGCGTTGAAGATGCACCATGGGGACCTGGCAGAAGTGACCATTCTTTTTTTTACCGATACCGGTCTGATCAGGCTGGAAGATAAAGAGATTATTCTTAGCAGGCAAAGTAAACTATGCCTGACGTACATGTGTGAGCATGAAGGTAATATCGTTTCCAAAGAATCCTTACATGATGCCTGTTGGAAAAAACATGGTGCTGTGGTCTCCGATAATACTGTGCGACAAACCCTTTTTCGCATCCGGAAATCACTCGCTTCACTCGATGTGGAAGGTGAAATTCTTGAGACACTGGGATACATGGGATATCGCTTAAAACCCGGTTGTATCACCCTGGTATCAGACTCACAAAATTATTCGTTACCGGAACGCCACGATAGTGTGAATCAAAATCAAGAGACATCAGCGATCTCTGTTTCTGATACATCGAAATCAGCTGTTAAGAAAAAACCGGCGAACATAAAATTAAGAGTACTTACGCTGCTGCTCTGCTGCCTGTTTTTTATCGCGGGCCTTCTGATTCGTGGCCAACAACTTATCCACCCATTGCGATATGGCGAATCACTCCAGCTAAATGGGCACACCATTCTGTTTTCTCAATACGTGGAAAATGACAAACATGAGTCGGCAACGCGCGTGAATTACTGGCTTAACAAAATGCAGGTTTCCATTACGCCGCAAAGCAAAATCTACATTAATGCCGATCGTGGCAACGCGATTAATTTCTTTGTGTGCAATGGCGAAATTGAACTGGCGACAACCTTTTGCCAGACATTTGCGGTTATCGGGAGAAACCATCCATGAGAATGGCTTTTTCTGCGGCATGTTGCCTGTTGGCATTGTTGCTGGGTTGGTTTTCGCTGCCCTATTTTGTACGGCCATTTTCTGGCGATTGCCGGACCGAGACGTTTATTATCTATGATGAACCAGACCGGACCGTGGTAAGCCATGGCTATTGGGATATATTAAGCGGCAGTCGTGAAGGCCATCTTAATGCTTATCTGGCGTTTATGTCACCGCAGGGGTTGGAAAGCAGAATGAGTGTAGATCGCACTGTGAACCTGGATTATGACTACCACTCCGATTCCGTTACGGTATCCACCCGCAAATCTTTTCGCATTGCGGGTCCCGATACGCAAGATCCCGCTGTCGGGAAATATATTGATCCGCTGGCGGACGAGAATTTCACCGCCCGCATCTACCTGTTTAAAGTGGGGAACCAGGTCATTTCTGGCTTCCATTATCGGCCGCTTAACCGGTGTTTGAAACCTGGGTTTTGAGGCGAGTAAGACCGGTCGATCATTTGTTCTGGTAAAGGTCCCAACGGTTGCCGTACAAATCCTCGAAAACCACAACCGTGCCATACTCCTCTTCGCGGGGTTCTTCACAGAAAGTGACACCATTGGCTTTCATTTGCTGGTAATCACGCCAGAAGTCGTCCGTTTGTAAAAACAGGAACACGCGGCCGCCGCATTGATTACCAATAAACCCTTGCTGGCGCTCATTCGATGCCTGCGCCAGCAGCAAGTTACAATCGCTCTGCGGATTAGGATTGACCACCACCCAGCGCTTGCCTGGCTGCGGGGTATCTTCGATTAAATGGAACCCCAGTTTTTGCGTATAGTATTCAATCGCGCGGTCATAATCATCGACCACAATAGCGACGTAACCCATGCAACGCTTTTGTGTTCTCATTCTGGTCTCCTTTATATTCTGAGGCGGAATTTCATATCAAAATCTACAAATAAAAAGCAGACCGAAGTCTGCTTATTCCCTTCACGCATTGCCACCCGCGACTTTGCGTAATGCCACCACTTCGGCGTGTTCTAACAGCGGTTCAAGATCCGCGAACAGTTTAACGATGTGTGGGGCATTCAGGTGCTTATCCAGTAATTCCTGGCTCGCCCACTCTTCAGTCCAGACAAAGCGGCGCGGATTTTTGCTATCGATGTTGAGCTGATAGGTAATACACCCTTCTTCGCGCAGCGTCTCTTCAATAACCCCACGAAATAATTGCTCAGCTTTATCTTCGCAACCCGGTTTTGCCGTTAGCAGTGCCACTACAGGAACGGTCATTTTCATCTCCCTTTTAAATAAAATAAGCCAAGCCAAACTAACGCAGCTTATTCCTGTTGTCAGTCTGAAAACGTGCGTTGCCTGATATGCCAGGTTCACGCCATAATTGCGAAAATAACGCAAGGAGTGTTGCATGCCAGAACTGTCAAGTTGGTTAGCGTTTTCATTGGTGGCATTGGGATTGGTGCTAACACCGGGCCCCAATATGATCTACCTGGTTTCACGTTCGCTGTGTCAGGGCAAACGGGCGGGTTATATTTCCCTCGGCGGCGTGGCGTTAGGTTTTGTGTTTTACATGCTGTGCGCGGCGTTTGGCATCACCGCCTGGCTATTGGCGGTACCCTGGGCCTATGACGCGTTGCGTTTCGGTGGCGCACTCTATTTACTGTATCTGGCGTGGCAGGCACTCAAGCCCGGCGGCCGCTCGCCATTCGCCGTGCGCGATCTCCCTGCCGACAATCCGCGTAAATTGTTCACCATGGGTTTCCTCACTAACCTCGCCAACCCAAAAATCGCCATGATG
The DNA here is from genome assembly GCF_000759475.1 of Pantoea rwandensis. NCBI lineage: Bacteria > Pseudomonadati > Pseudomonadota > Gammaproteobacteria > Enterobacterales > Erwiniaceae > Pantoea > Pantoea rwandensis. Next base: position 2,705,885 of record NZ_CP009454.1, on the reverse strand, counting down.
TTTCTGTCACTGTTACCGCAGTTTATTAGCCCGCATCACGGTAGCGTGCTAACGCAGTCGCTGGTATTGGGCGTCACCCAAATTGTGATTAGCCTGACGGTCAATGCGATTTTCATTACTACTGCTGGCCAGGTGTCGACATTTTTACTGGCACGCCCCAGCTGGCAGCGTTTGCAGCGTTGGTTGATGGGGACGGTGTTGGCGGGAATGGCCGTCAAACTCGCTCTGGATGCACGAAAGTAGCGTGCCGTTTAACGTGGCGCGCCGGGGCGCGCCCATTCGTTCGTTAATGACTCAACGCCTGAATGATGTTGTCCGCTGCCATAACGCGATCGTCATTTGGGAACCATTTATTCGCCAGCATAATCACCGCAATTTTCTGTGATGGAATAAACACCGCGTAGGTCGAGAAGCCATTAGTCGAACCGGTTTTGTTATACCACGCCTGTTGTGGCGCAGCCTGCGGTGGCGTGATCAACGTGGCCGACATCCCTTTCATGATGCGCTGGCCGCTGTTGCCGTCCACCAACTGCTGGGCTGAAACGGGCAGCGGATAGTATTCCCACATCATCGCCTGGGTAAACGCGGCGGTTTTGTAGTAGCCCTGATGCGTGGCGTCAATCGCCTGCTGCCACTCCGTCGCCACCTTCTGTTCATCGAGTTGGATCGCCAGCCAGCGAATCAAATCCGCTGATGTCGATTTCAGTCCATAGGATTCAGCATCCAATGGGCCTGGCGTCACACGCACTGGCTTGTCCTGCTTGTTATAACCTTGCGCATATTGGCCCATCGCCGATGCGGGCACCTGAATATAAGTGTGATGCATGCCCATTGCAGGCAACAGTTGCTGTTCCATCGCGCGGATAAATGGCTGATGTAAACTTTTGGCGGCGATCATGCCGAGCATACCAATTCCAAGATTGGAGTAGACACGCTGGGTGCCCGGCTGAGCCGGTGGCTGCCAGTTTTTGTACCAGTTCATCAACTGCTGCTGATTGGTGACATCGTCGGGAACAAACAGCGGCGTACCCGATGTGTGGGTCGCGAGGTTAAGCAGTGACACCTGATCAAACGCACTGCCCTTCAGTTCCGGCAACCAGGTGCTGGCTTTATCACTAAATTGCAGTTTTTTCTGCTGAGCAGCATAGCTCGCCAGGGTGGCGGTAAAGGTTTTGCTGAGTGACCCGATTTCAAACAAGGTCTGCGCGGTAATCGGCTGACGTGTCTCTTTGGATGCCACGCCGTAATTGTAAAACTCGGTTTTGCCATCGTGCAAAATAGCCACCGCCATGCCCGGAATCTGATACTGCTCCATCAACGGTTTAATAATGGCGTCAGGTGAAGGGGTTTGTGCGAAAACGCTACTGCTGGTCAGCAAGCCAATCGCACCGACGATCTTCGAGAAATTCATGATAATCCCTTAATTTTAGTTAAGTCATTATTTTGACACGAAACTAATTTCAGCTCTAATTCAGGTACGACTGCGTCCTCACACTTACACCGTCTTTGTGAGAGCAATCACAACTCTTGAAAATCCCATTAACGATAACTCCTTTTTACGTCAACGATTTAAATCTCACAATACGCTTTACCGCTACGGGTATGGGAAAGGTGACACTCTTTCTTATTCAAGCGTGATCAGCCACATCTACCACAGCAGGTGTACTCGAAATGGCCGCGAGCCGGGGAGCAATCCATGGAGAATAATGCAACACGCGAGCAGCGACTCAGCGCTTTACGACAACGCACGTCGACACCGGTGCTCATTATTGGTGGCGGCATTAACGGCATCAGTACCTTTCGCGAGCTGGCATTACAAGGTATTCCAGCGATTCTGGTGGAAAAAGGCGACTGGTGTCAGGCGGCCAGCGGTGCCTTATCGCGCATGATCCACGGCGGACTGCGCTATCTGGAAACCGGCGAGTTTGCGCTGGTCAAAGAGTCGGTGATTGAGCGCGACCGGCTGCTGAAAAATGCCGCGCACTATGTTTTTCCGCTGCGCACCACCGTCCCGATCGATAATCTGGGAGGTGGACTCATCAATGCCACGCGGCGCTTTCTGCGTCTGAGCGATAAACCCACGCGGCGTGGTGCACTGCTGATCAAAACCGGCCTCAGTCTTTACGATGTTTACACCAAACAGTACGGCTCCATGCCGAAACATCAGGTACGCGCCGAGGCGGCTACGCGCGACCGCTGGCCTGGGTTCGCCCCCTGGGTGAAATACAGCGCCAGCTACTACGATGCCTGGATCAGTGCACCGGAACGACTGGGTTATGAATTGATAGAGGATGCTGAGCGTGCTTGTCCGGACGCACTGGCACTGAATTATCTGCAACTGGTGAGTGCCGATGGCGAATCCGTTACCTTACAGGATGCACTCAGCGGTGAGCACTTTACTCTGCAGCCGCATGTACTGGTTAATGCCGGCGGCGCGTGGATAGATCAGCTTAATCATCGCCTGGCGCCCTCTGGGCATTTCACCAAACTGATTGGCGGGACCAAGGGTTCGCATCTGATCATCGATCACCCCGAACTGTTACAGATGCTCGATGGGGAAATGGTCTATTTCGAAAACCAGGAAGGTCGCGTCTGCATCATGTTTCCCTGGTTTGGCAAGGTGCTGCTGGGTTCAACGGATATTCGCGTTGACGACCCGGATAGCGTGGTGTGTGAGGAAGAGGAAAAAGCCTACATTCTTGAGTCGCTGCGCTTTGTTTTCCCTGACGTCGTGGTGCCGGAATCGTCCATTCTGTACACCTTCTGCGGTGTGCGTCCACTTCCGGCCAGCGACGCCAAAGTTAACGGGCAAATCTCCCGCAATCACTCGCTGGTGCTGCTGCCTCCCGCTGCCGCACATACTTACAGCCTGCTTTGTCTGGTCGGTGGTAAATGGACTACCTTCCGTCAGTTTGGTGAAGAGGCAGCGGACCGGGTCTTGCGTCTGATCGGAGAAAAACGCCGGGTATCGAGCGGCGATCTGCCGATTGGCGGCGGCCGCGATTTTCCAGCACCTTCCGGGCAAACCGCGTGGCTTACCCAGCTCGCACAGCAGTATTCCCTGCCACTGCCCCGCGTGTCGCAGTTAGTCCGCCGTTATGGCAGTCGTGCTCTGCCGATCCTGCACGAGATCCAGCAACAGGGTGAACAACCGCTGCGGCATCATGCAGGTTATAGCGCGCTGGAACTCCGTTACCTCATTGAGCAGGAGCAGGTTCAACAGCTTGAGGACCTGCTGGTGCGCCGCACCTCGCTGGCAATTTGCGGCGAATTAACCCCCGCACTGGTAGCAGAAATTGCTGAACTGATGGCCGACTTGCGCGGCTGGAACGCCACTCAACGACAACACCATTTACAAAGCAGCTGCGCCAGCCTGGCGCGTCAGCACGGTCTGACCGGTCTTAACCCCACTCTTTTCCAGGAGGAAACACGCCATGTTAGTCAGCAATAAAGTCCGCATGAATCGTCTGTTTCAACACGGCAAATGCCTTGATGTGGCCATCGACCACGGCATTGCTAACGAGCCTGATTTTCTGATTGGACTGGAAAATATTGAGGGGGTCATGAAAAACCTGATTGCCGCACAGCCGGACGCGATTCAGGTGAATTACGGCCAGGCGGATCTGTTGCAACAGGTCGCAGGCCGTAAGCCAGCATTGGTGATGCGCACGGATGTCGGTAACGCTTACAACGTGGCACGCCATCGTGAGATGTGGGCGGTGTTGCACAACCCTGATGAGCCCATCCTCGCTGCATTGCAGATGGATGCGGCTGCAGTGGTGGTGAATCTCTATCTGATTCCTGATGAACCCGGCATTTTCCGCATGTGCGTGGAGAATATCGGCCGTCTGCGTCAGGCGTGCGATCGTTACGCCATGCCGTTGATGATTGAGCCTCTGGTGATGGCCCCCGCCGGACAAGGTGCGGCTTATGGTTCACTCGGTGATGTCGAGAAAATCGTGCCGCTGGTGCGGTTGGCGCGAGAGCTTGGCGCTGACATCATTAAAGCCGATCCAACGGAAAATGTTGAAGATTTTCACCGCGTCGTGGAAGCAGCGCGCTGCCCTACGCTGGTGCGAGGAGGCGGTAAAGGTGAACTGGCACCGGTACTGGCGAAAAGCGCTGCGTTAATGGCACAAGGTGCCAGCGGTATGGTGTACGGCCGGAACGTGTATCAACACGATAATCCGTCTCGCGTGGTGAAAGCGCTGATGGCGATCATCCACCAGGGCGCCAGCGGCGCGGAAGCCCTGGACATTTATCAGCAGGGTTGAGTTTTACCTGCACCGGCGCTTAAGCGGTGCGCCGTCTTCGTCTGTGAATCGGAGTCGGATATGAGTCAACTTCTCGGCATAGATGCCGGAAACACCATGATCAAAGCGGTACTGTTTGATCTCAGTGGCCGCGTGCTGTCGGTTGCCGAATGTGCGGGAGAAACCCACCAGCCGCAGGAAGGTTATGCGGAGCGTCCGGTAGAAGATATCTGGCACGGGGTCAGCGTGGCTGTCACGCGCTGCCTGCAACAGGCGGGCAGCGCGGCGAATGAGGTGATTGCCGTGGGCGCGGCGGGTCACGGTAACGGTCTGTATGCACTTGATAAGCAGCAACAGCCCTTGTTCGGCATTCAATCTATCGACCATCGCGCCATGGAAACCGTGCAGGACCTGGAAGCCAGCGGCGCCGATAAAGCCATCTATCAACTTTCGCTGCAGAAGCCCTGGCCCGCCGCCACGCCCGTGCTGATAAGCTGGATCAAACAACATCAGCCCGATCGCTGGGCGCAGATCGGCCATTTGTTGTGTGCTAAAGATGTCATCGCCCATTTCCTCTGCGGGGCCATCAGCGCTGAGGTTTCCGATGCCGCCGGGGCCGGATTAATCGATTATCGACAGCGCAATTACAGCCGCGAGTTGATGGCGCTGTATGGCATTGAAGAGGCGCTCAACCTGCTGCCGCCTCTGCGCGAGTCTTGTGCGGTGGTCGGACACGTGACCGCACGCGCCGCGCAACTCACCGGATTACCGTCAGGCATACCGGTGGTGGCCGGCATTTTCGATGTGGTGGCCAGCGCCATTGGTTCTGGCGTGGTGAAAACCGGTGAGGCTTCTATCGTCGCAGGCACCTGGAGCATCAATCAGGTGGTGGTCGATAAACCGGATTACCAGCGGCCCGTGTTTATGAATTCAATTATTGAAAATGATCGTTTTATGGCGATTGAAGCCAGCGCCACCTCGGCCGCCAATCTCGACTGGTTCCTGCGTGAGTTCGATGATGGCCGCGCCGGCAGCGGCGCGGCGCACAGCAGTGATACTGTGGCCCATGTTGAGCCCAACCCGCAGTTGCCGCTCTATCATCCTTACCTCTATTCCGGTCGTAAATCTAAACCCGCAAAAGCGGGGTTTTACGGATTGAGCGGCTGGCATACGCGCGCGGATATGCTGTTTGCGCTGTTTGAAGGCGTGATATTTGCCCATCGCGCGCACATCGATCGCTTGCGCGCAGCAGGGATCCCGTTCACCCACGCCATCCTCTCTGGTGGCGCGGCGCGCAGCTGTATCTGGCCGCAAATGTTTGCTGATGTGTTAGGGATTCCGATTCGCGTGGCGGAGTGCAAAGAGACTGGCGCGCTGGGTGCTGCGCTTTGTGCGGGCGTCGGCGTGGGTGTCTGGCCCGATCTGGCCACGGCGGCGCAGCACGCAGTACTCCTTAATCCCGGCGAGTTACAGCCACGCCCGGAACGCTTTGCGTTTCATGATGCACGTTATCGGGTGTTCAAAAGGCTGGAGCTGGCGATGAGCGAAATGTGGCATGAAGTTGGTTGAATTAGCTGGTTATTTTTATGCCAGGCGGTAATGTTGTGTTCTCGTCGAATTCAATAAGGATAGCGTCGTGCAGATCAATCAACTACCGTTTGGCATTACCAACTGGAGCACCCTCGAAACCGAAAAACATCCGGGCGACAGCGGGTTTGCGCTGTGGCGCACTCAGCGTTTTGGCGATATTCGTGTGCGTATGGTGGAGTATTCGCCGGGTTATCTCGCCGATCACTGGTGCAGCAAAGGTCATATATTGCTGTGTCTGGAAGGCGAAATGATCACCGAACTGGAAGATGGCCGCACTTTTACTTTGACGCCGGGCGTGAGTTATCAGGTTGCCGATAATGCCGAAGCACATCGTTCCTCCACGACACACGGTGCGAAGCTATTTATCGTCGATTAGCTCCCGGGCCGCGGCTATGCACTGCGGATCTTCATACCGAATACGGTAGTCTAAGAAGATAATGCGCGGTTTGTTCTGACTATTCCGCTGTTGCTGCAGACATCGCGTTAACCCTTTCTACGCTCTTCGCGTTTGATCACCGTAACAAGAACCCAAATCCGTCAGTTGCGGGCACCGACGTATTGACGACGTCAGTGCCCGCGTCTGGATCACTTCGCCATGGCGTACGCGGCGGTGAGATCGACGCGCTGCCAGAAGGATTGCTCAGCATTACCCGACAGCGGATAACCGTTTGGCAAGGCTGTTTTCACCATCAGGCGACGAATCTGCGCGTCAGACAGGTGCGGCAGCGCCGTTTTCAGCAGTATCTCTGCGCCCTGCGGTATCTGAACCGGCGTATTTTTCACATTGGCTTTCGGCAGATTGTAGCTCATCGTGAAACGATAGAACTGCTTCATATCCGGCGCGCGGTAAGGATCGTCCTTGCCGGTCGAACGTGCGCATTCAGCCAGTGAGGTGCCGCACTCTTTCTCTAACGCGGTACGCAATTGATCGCGCGCCTCTTTGAACAACACCTGATAGCGAGCATCGTTAAGGTAGGTCGCCACGTTGCGCTCTGCCACCATGCGTGAACCCATCACGTCCAGCGGATAGTGCACGCCCAGCACCAGACGCGAATAACCATAACGCGCGCCGCGTGTCACCAGCGCTTCAAAGCGTTCTGGCACCATTTCGGCCATCAGCAGCGCATCGGTATAACCGGTATTGGTGTGCCCGCTGGGGAACGATCCACCGTCCGCGGTATATCGCACATTGTCTTTCACTACCACATCATCCGGTACCAGATGTATGGTGTTGCCTTCATGCAGGAACGGGCGCGGGTAGTTGAAATGTTTTTTAGCGGCGCTGGTGCTGACCTCGCTGGCTTTAATCAGCGCAGCAGCTTTATTGATTTCACCTTTGTCATAAGCCGCGATGAAAGCTTTGCCGAGACGCGGCCCCATCGCATCAGACAGGAAATAGAGCGAGCTGATCGCCTCCGCATCCTGTAACGCCTGATGGCGCACGTTCTGCGCGGCATTCAGGTTGATATCGGTCACGGTGGCGCGGTTAGCCGTCAATACGCTGTCCGGCAATGTGCTGAAACCTGATAACAGCGCGATGCCAGCCTGCTGATTTTGCTTGACGTTAAAATCGTAACCGCTGCTTTTGAGCCACGCTTTGTCTGCCTGCGTGCTGGTCTGTTTGGCTTTTTCCAGTTGCTCATGTTTCAGTGTCGCACTGTCACCTTGCAGCCAGGCGCGCTGAGCCTGTAGCGACTGCTGTTCCAGCTGCGTATAGCCTGGGGTTGAACCGGTTGACGTTTGCGCGGCCAGTGCCGCTGCCTGCGGCAGCGTTGCCGCATGAGCTTGTTGAGCGAGCAGTAAAACCGTTGCAATCAGTGTATAGCGGGTTTTCATTATTTTCCCCTGTTATCAGAATATTACCTTGCCGGGGAAACACGCTAGCACCCTGTTATGACAGATTTATTTCATTTATCGGCACTCGTTCGAACAGTTTTGTACGCAAATTTGTGCGAGCGATCCACAGCCACCGCCGTTGTCATTTTTGCATTGCGACTGCTGGATGTAGCAATTCTGCTGACAAGACGAGAGGTCGCATTTGGCGGCAACCGGCGTCAACTGCGCCACCGGCACTTTCTTATCCGGTTGCCATTGGGTTTGCGCTATCGCACCGGCACTGAACAGCATGACCAACACCATTATCCACTTCATATGACGCTCCTCGCGAAAAGGTTCTACATAGTATGGCGTCTCCTCTGCCAAACGCCATATTGCAACATTCGATTCACCTTCGGCTTTAGGCGCCCTATTGTCGTGCAAATTGTTGCGCGATAACGGTGCAGCACACACTTTGCGGAATCAAATATAACTCATTTAAATCAATGAAATAAACAATAAGTATACGAAGAAGACTTAATGGCACGAAAGTTGCAGGAGACATCAGGTAGACAAAGGAGACAGTGATGAAAGCGATTGTGATTGGAGCGGGTATTGGTGGCATGAGCGCGGCGATTGCGCTGGAGAAAGCGGGATTCGAGACCGCCGTATTCGAAGCGGTTAAAGAGATGAAGCCGGTCGGCGCGGCCATCTCTATCTGGCCCAACGGCGTAAAATGCCTGAACGCGCTCGGCATGAAACAGCAACTGCAGGCTCTGGGCGGCAATATGGCGTTTATGGCCTATAACGACGCGCACACTGGCAGCACCCTGACCCGCTTTAGCCTGTCACCCCTGGTGCAGCAGGTGGGAGAATACCCTTATCCAGTGGCGCGCGCCGAGTTGCAGGCGATGTTGATTGATACCTATGGTCGCTCGCGTATTCAGTTTGGTAAACGCGTGACACAGGTCGAGCAAAGCGCCACGGGCGTGACTGCATGGTTTGATGATGGCAGCCTGGCTGAAGGCGATTTCCTTGTCGCTGCTGACGGTACGCATTCCGTGATACGCCACTATGTGTTGGGAGAACATGTCGAACGACGCTACGCCGGCTACGTTAACTGGAACGGTTTGGTCACCGTCGATGAAAGTATCGCCCCAGCCGATCAGTGGACAACCTTTGTTGGCGAGGGTAAACGCGTCTCCTTGATGCCGGTGAGCGGCAATCGCTTTTACTTCTTCTTCGACGTGCCTTTGCCCAAGGGCTTAGCCGAAGATCGTTCCACTCTGCGGCAGGATCTGAAGAATTATTTCAGCGGCTGGGCCGATCCGGTGCAGCGCCTGATCGACACTATCAATCCCGACACCACCAATCGGGTTGAAATTCACGACATTGAACCCTTTAGCCGTTTCGTCAAAGGTCGTGTGGCCTTGCTCGGCGATGCCGCCCACAGCACCACGCCAGATATCGGCCAGGGCGGCTGTGCCGCGATGGAAGATGCGGTGGTGCTGGCGCAGACGCTGGCCTCGCATTCACTGGGTATCGAAGATGGATTGCAGCGCTACGAGGCGCGCCGCGTGGAACGCACCAAAGATTTGGTGCTGAAAGCACGCAAACGCTGCGATGTAACACATGCGAAAGATGCGGAAGTGACCGCTGCGTGGTATGCCGATTTGAAAAACGAAACCGGCGAGCGGGTGCTGGCCGGGATGTGTGACACCATTGAAGGTGGCCCGTTGGGTTAAAGCTTGGGCGCACCGCCTGGAATAACCCCATACTCGTTGGAACGGTGTCCAACTTTCGGGGTTCACTTCACGCCGTGCGCCCTGCTTATCACGCCTCTTCTAGACCGCGATTCTTCAGCATCGGACCAATCTCCGGTGCTTTTCCACGCCATGCCAGCCACAGATGTTGCAGATCGCTGCTGTTACCGCGTGAAAGAATATGATCGCGGAACTGCTGGCCATTCTCGCGACTCAACCCGCCACGTTCAACAAAGGCCTGATAGCCATCATCGGCTAACATCTGCGTCCAGATATACGCGTAATAACCGGCCGCATACCCTCCGCCCCAGATATGGCGGAAATAAGTGGAGCGATAACGCGGTGGTACGGTCGCTAACGCGATCTGCTCTGCTGCCAGCGCCTGTAGTTCAAAGTGACTGACATCCTGCGGATTGTCCTGCGTGGTCAGCGAATGCCATTGCAGATCCAGTAACGCCGCCGCCAGCAGTTCGGTCATGTCGTAGCCCTTGTTGAACTTAGCTGCGCGCACCATCTTCTCGCGCAGTTCTACGGGCATCGCATCGCCACTCTGATAATGACGGGCATAGTTGGCGAACACTTTTTCATCGCTGGCCCAGTGCTCGTTAATCTGCGAAGGGAACTCGACGAAATCGCGTGGCGTAGCGGTGCCAGACAGGCTTGGATAACGTTGAGTCGCAAACAGTCCGTGCAGCGCATGGCCGAATTCGTGGAACAGTGTGATCACCTCATCCCAGCTGAGCAACGCCGGTTGCCCAGCCTGCGGTTTGGTGTAATTGCAGACGTTGTAAATCACCGGTTTGGTGCCAAGCAGCGTTGTCTGATCAACGAAGTTGCTCATCCAGGCGCCGCCGCTTTTGTTATCACGCTTGTAGAAGTCGGTATAGAACAACGCCAGTGGCGTATCGTCAGCATCGAAGATTTCATAAACGTTGACGTCCGGATGATACACCGGCAGATCGTGACGCTGCGCGAAGCGAATACCAAACAGCTGGCTGGCGGACCAGAAAACGCCCTTTTCCAGTACGTTATTCAGTTCAAAGTACGGACGGATTTGGCTCTCATCCAGGGCGTATTTGGCTTTTCTCACTTGTTCAGCATAGAAATTCCAGTCCCAGGCGCGCAGCGGGAAATTGTGGTGCTGCTGCTCAATGATCTGCTGGATGTCCGCGGCTTCTCGCTCGGCGCGGGCCCGCGCCGCCGGGACGATATTACGCATAAACGCAAAAGCAGCATCCGGCGTTTTCGCCATCTGATCCTGCATACTCCACTCCGCGTAAGTATTGAAACCCAGCAGTTTCGCCTGTTCTGCGCGCAGCTGCGCCATGCGTAACACAATCGCACGCGTATCGTTTTCATCGCCCTGTTCGCTGCGCGTCAGTGCCTGATTGAATAAGGCTTCACGCGTGGCACGCACTTCCAGCGATTGCAAGGCGGGCTGTTGCGTGGTGTTTTGTAACGGCAGCAGCCATTCGCCGTGTAATCCACGCGCTTCCGCTGCGGCTTTAGCATGGGCTAACTCTTCTTCACTCAATCCTGCCAGCGCCGCCACACTGCTCACCGTATACGCGCCCGCTTTGGTCGCCGCCAGTAGCTTGTTGCCAAAACGGGTACTCAGCGTGGCGAGTTCCTGATTACAGGCACGCAGCTGAGCTTTATCCGCATCGCTCAGACTGGCACCGGCCAGCTGGAAGTGCTGCCAGGTGACTTCCACCAGACGCATCGACTCTGCATCCGGGCAGGCAGAACCGCGATGCTGGTACACGCTGTCGAGACGGGCAAACAGCTGGCTGTTCAGATGGATTTCATCACTCAGCGCGGTGAGTTTAGGGGTGATCAGTTCATCCACTTCCTGCAACAAATCACTGGTATTCGCCGACGTCATGGCCCCAAACACCAGATTAACGCGGTTTAGCAATTGCCCGCTGCGCTCCAGGGCTTCATAGGTGTTGGCAAAAGTGGCCGGTTCAGGATTATTGGCGATGGCGGCAATTTCCTGACGTTTTTCTTCGATACCCGCTTCGAGAGCCGGGAGAAAATCGGCATCCTCAATCAGGTCAAAAGGCGGAGTTTGGTAGGGCAATGCACTGACGGTGAAAAACGGATTGGCTCGTGAAGTCATTATCGCTCCTGATAATCAGCAACGCCGCAACCAGTGCGGCGGGATGCTTCTATCCTGGCAGTTTCAACGTCACTCAACAACCGCTCTGCTGGTGCTGATACACAGAGATGATTTCGCCCGCCACTGCCACGGCAATTTCGGCTGGCAGTTTGCCTTTGACATCCGGCAAGCCGAGCGGGCAGCGCAGCCGCGCCAGTGCATCCGCCGCGATCCCTTTGCCTTCCAGCCGATAGCGAAAGCGCTGCGCTTTGGTCGCAGAACCAATAACGCCGGCATAGCGAAAATCACCGCGTCGCAAAATGGCTTCACTGAGCGCCAAATCGAGCGGATGGTCGTGGGTCATCACAATGAAATAGCTGTCCGGTGCGGCCTCTTTGACGCAATCGATCGGGTCTTCCACCTGACGCACGGTGACGCCCGGTGGCACATGGCGAAACTGGGCGGCGCGGCTATCAATCCAGGTTATGTGACAGGGTAACGTTGCCAGCAAGTTAACCAGCGCCTGCCCGACATGGCCCGCGCCATACAGCTGGATTTCAGGCTGCTGCTGCATCAGCGGTTCAAACAGCAGCGTGGCATGCCCGCCGCAGCACTGGCCGAGCCGCGCGGCCAGGGCAAACTCTTCACTGCGCGGCTGCTGACAACGCTGCTCCAGCATGTCGCGCGCCAGCGCAATGCACTGATATTCCAGATGGCCGCCGCCGATGGTGAGATAAGTTTCGCTGGCGCTGACCACCATTTTACTGCCGCGATCGCGCGGTACAGAGCCGCGTTGGGTCAGCACGGTGACTAAAACGCAGCTCTCACGTTTCTCTCGCAAACTGTGCAATACAGCGATCCAGTCATGATAAATCATCATCCGCTCCTGAGAGGCGCTGCACGCCCCAGAAAACGCGCTCGGGCGTGGCGGGGGCATCCAGCTGCGGATGGCGGCGATAGTTATCCACGCTGGCAACCGCGTCCTGTAATGCACACCAGACCGCAATGCCCAACATAAATGGCGGTTCACCCACGGCTTTCGAGTGGAACACCGTGTCCTGAGGATTTTTGCGATTTTCAACCAGTGTGACGCGCAAATCGTGGGGGACATCGCTGATGGCGGGAATTTTGTAACTCGCCGGGCCGTCGGTAAGCAACTTGCCCTGATCGTTCCACACCAGCTCTTCGCAGGTTAACCAGCCCATGCCCTGCACGAAACCGCCCTCCACTTGCCCAATATCCAGCGCCGGATTGAGCGAAGCACCGACGTCATGCAGGATATCCGCACGTAGCAAACGGTATTCGCCGGTTAAGGTATCCATCAGCACTTCACAGCACGCTGCGCCATAAGCGAAGTAATAGAAGGGTTTGCCACGCCCGGCGTTGCGGTCGTAATGGATGCCGGGCACTTTGTAAAATCCGGTGGCGGATAAGGGCACCTGATTCAGCCACGCCTGTTGCGCCACCTGGGCAAAGGTAAAGTGCTGCTCGCCCACGCGCACAATCCCATTGCTGAAGGAGACGGCGTCGGCCAGGCATTGGTGCTGCTGACAGAGCATCTCTGTCATGCGATCGCGCAATATCTGCGCGGCGTTTTGCGCGGCTTTGCCGTTGAGATCGGCGCCGCTGGAGGCCGCCGTCGGTGAAGTATTAGGGACTTTACCGGTATCGGTTGCCGTGACCTGAATCTGGCTGATGTCGATTTGCAGCACTTCCGCCACAATCTGCGCCACCTTGGTATTCAATCCCTGGCCCATTTCGGTGCCGCCGTGATTGAGCTGCACCGTGCCATCGGTGTAGATCAAAATTAAGGCACCGGCCTGATTAAGGAAGCTGGAGGTGAATGAGATACCAAATTTCACCGGCGTTAAGGCCAACCCGCGTTTCATAAAACGATGACTGGCGTTAAACGCTGTGATGTCCGCGCGGCGTGTCGCGTAATCGCTGCTGGCTTCAAGCTGTTCCGTTATCTCCATCAGCAGATTATCTTCCACCTGCTGATGGTAATGGGTGATGTTGCGATCCTGCTTGCCGTAATAGTTGCGCTTACGCAGTTCGAGCGGGTCCAATCCGCGCTCGCGGGCGATATGGTCCATGATCTGCTCAATCGCCACCATGCCCTGAGGCCCGCCGAAACCGCGATAGGCAGTATTAGACGCCGTGTGCGTACGGCAGCGATAGCCGGTGATCAGTGCATCACCCAGATAGTAGGCATTGTCTGCGTGAAACATCGCACGATCGACGATCGATCCGCTCAGATCAAGGGAGTAGCCGCAGTTTCCCGCCAAATCGATTTTGACACCACAGAATCGACCTTCATCATCAACGCCCACATCGTAACGCACAAAGAAGGGATGGCGCTTACCGGTGATACGCATATCATCGCGTCGCGCCAGACGCATTTTTACCGGACGCCGAGTCTGGCGTGCGGCTATCGCACACAGGCAGGCCACACCCGCAGCCTGCGTTTCTTTACCGCCAAACCCGCCGCCCATCCGGCGCATATCAATGGTGACTTTGTTCATGGTGATGTCCATCACCTCGGCCACCAGCTTCTGCACTTCCGTCGGGTTTTGCGTCGAAGAGAAAACCTGCAGGCTGTCGTCTTCGCCTGGGATCACTAACGCGGTCTGGGTTTCCAGATAGAAATGCTCCTGGCCGCCAATATGGAATTCCCCCTGAATGCGATGTGGCGCACGCGCCAGCGCTGCATCAGCATCACCCCGTTGATGAACGTGCGGTTGCTGCACAAAGTGACGCTGTTCCAGCGCCTCGCGCACATCCAGAATCGCCGGTAAAGGTTGGTATTCAATGATGGCGGCGGCGGCACCGGCGCGCGCGGCTTCGGGTGAATCCGCGGCCACCGCAATCACAATTTGCCCGAGATACTCCACGCTATCCTGAGCCAGTAAGGGATCGCCCGGCTCCAGCGGGCCGACATCATTCAGGCCCGGTACATCGCGCCAGGTCAGTACGCTCACCACGCCGGGGACGGCATAGCAAGGCTGCACATCGATATGCGTGATACGCGCATGTGCATGATCACTAAGACGTGGGCAGAGATGCAGCAGGCCAGGCAGATCCGGCCTGTCATCAATGTAGATTGCCTCGCCCGTAACGTGTTTATCGGCGCTTTCATGCTTCTGACTGCGGCCCACGCCGGTTTTCATGTCGCTGGCAAACTGGCTTTTTAACAACGTTTCGCTTAATGCAGGTCGGTTATGAGACATAGCGCGCCACCTCGGTAATGGTCAGTTCGCCACAGGTATGTGCGTAATAACGACGTAGCAAATTGCGTGCAACCTGTAAGCGGTAGTCGGCGCTGGCGCGGAAATCGCTGAGCGGCTGGAAATCCTGGCTGAGCGCCGCGCAGGCTTGCTCGATGGTAGCGGGGGTCAGTGGCTGACCGATCAGGGCGGCCTCGGCTGCGATTGCCCGTTTCGGCGTTGCTGCCATCCCGCCAAACGCCAGCCGCGCCTGCTCTACCACGCCATCCTTGAGCTGAATGTTGATGGCGATAAACACCGCCGAAATGTCATCATCCAGACGCTTAGCCACTTTCCACGCCACGAAATCAGGTGACGCCGTCACTTTTGGTATCACTATCGAACGAATAAACTCTCCCGGCTGCATCACGGTTTGCCTGTAGCCAATGAAGAACTGGTCCAGCGGCACTTCACGTAGACTCTCCCCCTGCTGCAACACCAGGCGCGCATTGAGTGCCAGCAGCATGGGCGCACAATCTCCGATGGGTGAGGCATTGCCGATATTGCCGCCGAGCGTACCCTGATTACGGATCTGCAATGACGCAAAGCGTTCCAGCATGTCACTGAAGGCAGGAATTTTCGCCGCCAGGAAGTGATAACAATGATGAAGCGGCGTAGCGGCACCCAGATGAATCTCTCGATCATCTTCAGAACAGACGCTTAATTCCTCAACCTGCTCCAGCGCAATTAACAGCGGTAGACGTCGATACTGCTGGGTAATTTGCAAGGTGAGATCAGTACCGCCTGCCAACAGTCGCGCTTCAGGATACTGCTGATACAGTGCTGCAAGCTGCGCCAGGGTTTTAGGGACGAAACAACGGCTGCCGTTGGCTTCGAGAATTTGTACTTCCCGATGATTCAGCGCCTGTAAGCGCTTCACCAGTGCGGTTTCATCGGCCGTAAAGTTGTCTGCAGCGTGTTGCTCGCAGGCTTGCTGTGCGGCGGCCATAATCGGCCGATACCCCGTACAGCGGCATAAATTGCCAGCCAGCGCTTGTTCGGCCTGTGGCTGGTTCCAGCCCTGAGTATTTTTCTGCAAAGTGAACAGCGACATGACAAAGCCAGGCGTACAGTAGCCACACTGTGAGCCGTGACAATCCACCATTGCCTGCTGCACGCTATGCAGTTCACGGCCCTGCTTCAGATCTTCAACGGTGATCAGCTGTTTGCCTTGTAAGCTACTCACCAACGTCAGGCAACTGTTGATGGCTTGATACTGCATTCGCCCCGCCACCACTTTTCCCAGCGTTACTGTACAGGCGCCGCAGTCACCTGATGCGCAGCCCTCTTTGGTTCCCCGCCGCTGTTGATGGCTGCGCAGGTAGTTAAGCACGGTCAGATTCGGGTCTAAGGCCGTTTCGGTGACCAGCCGATTATTCAGCAGGAACTGGATCATGCAGTGACCTCCTCACGATCGCGCTGCCACACCGGTTTACCGCTGACCCAGGTTTGCGCAATGTTGCGATCGTCTCCCAGCGTCATCATCACAAACAAGCGTTCCCAGATATCTTTGCTGTTGGCGCTACGCAGTTTTTGCAGCGGTGAAACCGCGGGATCGATCACCACGAAATCCGCTTCTTTACCGGGATTGAAATTGCCAATTTTGTCGTCGATATCCAGCGCATGCGCGCCACCCAGCGTTGCGTGGTAAAAGGCTTCGCAAGCGCTGAGCTTGTACTGCTGTAGCTGCCCAACTTTGTAGGCTTCCCCTAGCGTTTGCAGCATATTGAAGGTGGTGCCGGCGCCCACATCCGTTCCGATGCCCATGCGCACGCCCTGCTGCCAGCAGCGTTTAATATTAAACAGGCCACTGCCGAGGAACATGTTCGACGTCGGACAGAAGGCGATAGAGGAATCCGTGTCGTGCAGGCATTGCCACTCGTTCTCTTCCAGATGCAGACAGTGAGCAAAAACGCTGCGTTTGCCGGTGAGCTGATGATGATGATAAACGTCGAGGTAACCATCCCGCGCCGGGAACAGCGATTTGACCCAGGCGATTTCCTGCTGATTTTCACTCAGATGCGTATGCAACCAGGTATCCGGGAACTCTTCGCGCAGCTGACGGACTTTTTCCAGCAGTTCTGGCGAGGAGGTCGGCGCGAAACGTGGCGTCAAGGCATAGCTCAGACGACCACGCTGGTGCCAGCGTTCAATCAGTTCACGTGAATCCTGATAGCTCTCTTCCGGCGTTTCTGTCAGATACTCTGGTGCGTTGCGGTCCATCATCACCTTTCCGGCAATCAGACGCATATCCAGCAGTTGCGCGGCATGAAACAGCGCATCGACCGATTGTTTGTGCACCGTGCCAAACACCAACGCCGTGGTGGTGCCGTTAGACAGCAATTGTTGCAGGAAGAAAGCCGACATTTGTGCTGCGTGATCCGGACAGTGATACTGACTCTCGACCGGAAAAGTATATTGGTTCAGCCACTCCAGCAGCTGTTCGCCGAATGCGCCAATCATCTCGGTTTGCGGATAGTGAATATGGGTATCAACAAAGCCCGGCACGATCAGCTTGCCACGCAGATCGATGACCGTGGCGGCATCAACGCGCCCTTCTGCGATCTCCCAACTTTCAAGCGACACCACCTTACCCTCGCGCAATGTCAGCAAGCCGTCTTCGAGGTAGCGCGCATGCGCAGCGATATCATCGGGCTGAGAAGCCAGTGCGGTGAAATCAAAGAAGCTGGCGCGCAGTAGCGTTTCAGAGGCGTAAGGCATAACGGTTCCTTGATAAGTAAAATTGCAATGAGTTGCCTTAAAGGTGTAGTGCAAACGCTATGCCAACGCGAAAATTAAATAATATTGTTAATTTTCAATGTGTTGTTCATTTTTTTGTAGCGCCGAAACCGTTTCTTAATCGCAATCGAATGCGCAACCGTTTGCTCACATTAGCAACCGATTGCGGAGTGATTTTGTTCCCTATCGAACAGAAATATTTGATGAGATACAGCCATAGCATTGGTTTTTATGCGCCATTGCGGTGCGGTGTTGCACGCTTTCCGTGCAGAAGATTTCCTCGCGGGGCAAATATTGAATAGCTTTAAAATTACCCTGAAATTGGCTGCTGCCATTCCGTGTCATCTCATCCTTCTCACTACAGTTTTATGCTGGGTTACCGTTAACAGATACGTATTCGGAATTTTCAGTGACGCAGGACGCATTCTGGAAAAATAAACCTCAAATGTGATCCAGTTGGGTGGAAGGTCAATCATGTTAAAAACATTACGCTCGCGTTTAATCGCTATCAGCGTGGTTATTACGGC
Organism: Pantoea rwandensis; assembly: GCF_000759475.1. Taxonomy (NCBI): domain Bacteria; kingdom Pseudomonadati; phylum Pseudomonadota; class Gammaproteobacteria; order Enterobacterales; family Erwiniaceae; genus Pantoea; species Pantoea rwandensis. The sequence goes on along the minus strand of NZ_CP009454.1, from coordinate 2,687,831 downwards.
AGTATCCCTTATCGCACTTGCCACTTTTACTTACACCACGGTGCGTGGCAAGACACTTGAGAGCATTGATGAGCGGATTGGCCAGCTTTCGCGGATTCATGCCGCCGAACTGGCTGGCTGGGCAGCAGAAAAACAACGTATCACCGGATCGATCAAAACAGCGTTTGGCCGTCACGACGATGCTGTTCCTTTTCTCCGTGCTGCGATCGAAGCAGGCGAGTTTGATGATGCCTACATCGTCTATCCTGAGCCGCATTCCCATGTGTTCGTGCACCCTATGCCAGCAACCTATGATGGCAGCCAACGTCCGTGGTATCTGGAAACCGTCAAAGCCGGCCATCCGGTGTTACTGGATCCGTATGTCGATGCCTCAACGGGCAAGCTGACCATTACCTTTGCTCAGCCGATTGTGGATAACGGTAAAACATTGGGTGTAATAGGCAGTGATTTGCACCTCGATACCGTCTCCAATACGGTGAGTGCCATCCATCCACTTGAGAAGAGTTTTGCCTTCCTGGTCGACAGCAGCGGTAAACTGATTGCCGCGCCGCAAGCAGATCTGATTCTCAAGCCAGTGACCGAGTTATCACCTTCACTCGATATCAACACTATCCATAATCTGGCCAGCAATGGCGGTCATGCCGAATTGACCATCGGTGGCGAACAGCAGTTTGTTTACGCGTCTCCCGTTAAAGGGACGCCATGGTCACTGGTGATCGCCGTTGATCGTAATGAAGTGACGGCATCACTGACGACATTACAGCGTGAAAGCATCCTCATTACTCTGGTGAGTCTGATTATTACCGCGCTGATTGCCGGGCTGGTATTCAACCAGCAGTTGCGTCGCCTCGCCATTTTACGTGACGCCCTGGAAGACGTGGCTTCAGGGGAAGGTGACCTGACGCGTCGCCTGGATGTGCGTGGCGGAGATGAGCTGGCGCAGATATCAGCGGCGTTCAACCGTTTTGTTGAAAAACTCTCGGGCGTGCTGCTTCGCGTGCGTGAAGGTGCAAACAACATCGCGCTTGCCTCCAGTGAAATCAGTGGCGGTAATAATGACCTGGCCTCACGCACCGAGGAGCAAGCATCGAGCCTGGAAGAAACGGCAGCTACGTTAGAAGAGCTGACTTCAACGCTGAGCAATACCGCCAATAATACCGAGCAGGCACGCCAGTTTGTCAGCGGCGTAGCCACGGCGGTCAGAGATAACGGCACCGTGATGAACGCTGTATCCTCACGGATACAGGAGATTTCGAACGATTCGCAGAAGATGTCCGAAATCATCAAGGTGATTGATGGCATTGCATTCCAGACCAACATTCTGGCACTGAATGCCGCTGTTGAGGCTGCGCGCGCCGGAGAATCAGGCCGAGGCTTCGCGGTGGTCGCCAGCGAAGTCCGCAGTCTGGCTCAGCGAAGCGCAGGTGCTGCGCGCGAGATCAAGACACTGATTGATGACACGGTTTCACGCGTGACTTCAGGCAGAGAACTGGTCGTCAAAGCCGATCAGGGTATGACCAGCATTGTGTCTGATATCCACAACATGACGCAGTTGATTGAAGAAATCGCCCATGCCAGCCGCGAACAGAGTGAGGGTATCGGTCAAATCAACATCGCAATGGGACAAATTGACACCACCACGCAACAGAATGCAGCGTTGGTTGAAGAGTCAGCCAGTGCCGCCTTGTCCATGTCAGAGCAGGCTGCAGTGATGGCAGAACTGGTCAGCACGTTTAAATTGATGGATAGCACTGATGCCATGACACCGAGATCTGAAAGTTTCGTCAAAAAGCCGGTTCTCTCCCCGCTAAAATCGCGCGCAGCGCTGGCAACAGCGGGCACCTCCTCGGAGGATAACTGGCGTTCCTTCTGATTCACTGAGCTAAACAGGCACCTGGTGTCGGGGTGATAAACTTCGATGCCAGGCTTGCTGAAAGACCTAACCCAAGATAACAGCAGGCAGCCGCCGATCCGCATTGCGTTGTATCTTCTCTTCCCCGCATAAAACCGCATTCTTACGTATGCTAACTATTTTCTGCACAGGCTAATCCCACATTTATCGCAACAGTGATAAATGTGCATGCATGGAGGGTTTATGATGACTTCCACCTTCACCGTTTCACCTTAATAACTTATTGCAGTAACTCCCCCTCAATCATACGGTCTTCCGTCCTTCGTCGGCGGTGTGGCCTTTTAACGCTTGCTGAACGGTGCATGTATTAGCGATCGGGTCGTAGGACTCGATAATGCCAGGCAGAGAAACGCGCAGCATTGAGAAGATGGAGTCGGCCAGCACTTTGATAGACTGCTGTTCGCCACCGGCGAGCGATTGTGGGTGTACTGACATGTTTTCTCCAGTCATAAAAAAACCCTCAGTAGAGGGTTTTTTTCTTAAATTAGGACTTCAAGAAGCGAATGACCGTTCGCCTTCAGAATACACATCGTCGTTTATTTCCAACGAACGGTAATATTGGAGCGCCGCTGGATCAGCCACATACTCGACTGTTCCATGATTTTCCTCAACGCACTTAATGATTTTATTAATATCAGTTCTGAAGAATTCCTTACGCAGATTGACTTTATTAATGCGGTCACTGCTAAGTAAATTATGCAATTTCGCCTCCAATGCCGGGGCGTCATCACAACTAATCATTGCATGCACATCAAACTCAAATGGGACACTTGCACCACTTAACTCACTGACACGGTCGTGAGGTTCTAAGCGGCGAGTCATTCCAATTTTAAATACGTTCTCTCCAAAAGAGCCAATGTTAGAAATAACATAAACGTGACCTTGCTTGGTCATTTGGGCCATAGATTTAGCTCGCTCATACTGTTTATGAACTTCTTCGATTTCCTGCTCAAGCTTGAGGCGAGTTTCCTCTAATTCAAGCCGATGATCTTCATCAGCGGCCAACAGCGCTTCTTCAACTGCCTTGCGTCGCGCTTCTAACTCCATTTCTTTTTCTTCAGCCTCCTGCTGCTGTCGCTCAAGCTCTTCAGCCCTTTGACGCTCTTCTCGCATCTGACGCTTTATCTCATTTTGAGCTTCGCGTTCATCCTGAGCCGCCTGTAACTCTAAAACCTTATCGCGAAATTCTTTTTCTACCGTATCCCAGTCTGAATTATCGACGAGCTCAAAATAATCATACCTAGCAATTAATGATTGATATATGAAACTCTCTTTTTTAATGTCTTCAAGCTTCCTTTCAAAATTCTTTAATGATATTGAGCTAAGCAAAACTTTCTTTTTGAAACGATAGCTATCATCAAGAACTCGCTGAATTTCGACTTGAGCATTTTGGTGTTGATCTTTAAATATCTGTTCGAAATCAAAAGCAAAATCTACAGCCTTGTTGAGGATTGATTTACTTCGGCCCCTGTGAAACTCAATCGTTTTATTGAGTTCGGCCAAAAGCTTTTCGTGCTCAGCCTCTCTTAGCACATCGCGATTTTTGTACCGCTCAATAGCTTCATCTTTCTCATCAATGGTTTCGTTAATTAACTTTTTAGCTTCAAGCTCAAGTTTTCTTAATTTCTCAGCGTTCTTATTGCTTAATACTTTGTATGTGGCAAAGGTAGCGCACAAGGCTCCAGCGCCAAATATGATAAGTATCAGGTAGATTCCGTCCATTTAATGCCCCAGAAATTGTTGTTTATTCGCTCAAGAATATAACATGGTCTTCTCTGAGGTCGCTACGGAATGTTAACGAAGCATGTATCGCCTAAGGGCAAACTTGGCACCAAGCGCGGCAACTACCCACAGATTAAAATATTTATTTAGGATTCGTAATGATGGCAGCGTTACCTACAGGCGTAGAAATCAGAGGGAAAAACATCTGCATCTGGTTTATGTACCGTGGTAAAAGGTGCCGGGAGATCCTGAAAGGCTGGACTAACACCCCAGCCAATCTCAAAAAGGCTGGGAACCTCCGCGCAGTTATTCTCAGCGAAATCAATCTGGGGGAGTTTGAATACCGGAGTCGCTTCCCTAACTCTTCCCGCGTTTCTCAGTTTGACACTACTCAAAAAATAGAAACTTTTGGCGATTTGGCGGATATGTGGATTGCCAGCAAGAAACCGGAAGTATCGGCAAACACGCATAAGGGGTACGTTTCAACCACCAGAGTTGTTCGCCATATTGTCGGTGACAGTACCCTCATTAAAAATATCAGGCATAACGATATTCTTTTTTATCGCAGCGAATTCTTAAATGACATGACATTGTATGCCGACGGTTCGAACCAGAACCGCAAAGGGCGCGCGGTTCGCACTGTGCAGTCCTATATGCAGATGATGAGCCGGTTAATGGATTTTGCATGCCTTTGCGGCTTCATAAATGAAAAGCCCCACGAAGGAATTAAGCCCCTGAGAAGAGTCAAAGGTAAGCCTGATCCGCTGCTGAAACACGAATTAAAGCAACTAATCATAGCCTCTCGCGGACAGGCTAAAAATCTTTGGCCCTTCGCGGTTTACTCCGGATTACGCCATGGTGAACTTGCTGCGCTGGCCTGGGAAGATGTGGATCTTGAGAATGGCGTAATACATGTTCGCCGCAACCTTACCAGTGTTAAGCAATTCGGACCGCCGAAGACGCATGCTGGTATTCGCACAATCCATCTGCTGAAGCCCGTAGTTGACGCATTGATCGCACAGCGAGAGCTGACCGGCCATAAGCCAGCCGTAACCATAACGTTTCACCCAAGAGAATACGGTAAAACTGAAGAGCAGGAGCTCAGGTTTGTGTTTGTGCCAAGGCGTTTAGATCCGCAAGATAAACCATGGTTTTCCACTGCCGGCATTAGCGCCCGCTGGAACGCAGCAACTAAGCGGGCGGGAATAAAAAGGAGAAATCCTTACCAGACAAGGCATACTTACGCTTGCTGGATGTCATCCGCGGGAGCCAATCCAACGTTCATTGCAACGCAAATGGGCCATGAGAATGCACAGATGGTTTATGATGTTTATGGCTCCTGGATTGGAGAGTTAAGCGGTAGCCAGGTTGACATGCTCAACACTGTGCTGGCAATTTAGTTTGCCCCCTATATGCCTCTTTCGTATTTTGGAGTTGGTTTTTAGATTTAAAATCAATTGGTTAACATTGACGTACAATTGTTTAAGGAACAGTGAGATGATTATTTTTGTCACTGGCGCCACCGCCGGTTTTGGTGAAAGCATCACCCGTCGCTTCATCGCTAATGGTCATAAAGTGATTGCCAGCGGACGCCGCGCTGAGCGTCTGAAAGAGCTGAAAGATGAGTTGGGTGCCAACCTTTACACCGTTCAGTTGGATGTGCGTAATCGCGCCGCTATCGATGAAGCTATCGCTGCGCTGCCCGCAGAGTGGCGTGATATCGACGTGCTGGTGAATAACGCCGGTCTGGCATTAGGGATCGAGCCCGCGCATAAAGCCAATATTGAAGATTGGGAAAACATGATCGACACCAACAACAAAGGTTTGGTGTACATGACGCGTGCCGTGCTGCCCGCCATGGTGGAGCGCAATGTCGGTCACATCGTTAACATCGGCTCCATCGCTGGCAGCTGGCCTTATCAGGGCGGCAATGTTTATGGCGCGACCAAAGCGTTTGTGCGCCAGTTCAGCCTTAATCTGCGTACCGATTTACACGGCACCGCGCTGCGCGTCACCGATATCGAGCCGGGCTTAGTGGGCGGCACCGAGTTTTCTAATGTGCGCTTCAAAGGCGACGATGGGCGTGCAGATGCCGTTTACGAAGGCACCACCGCGCTGACAGCGGAAGATGTCACTGAGGCGGTATATTGGGTCACGACACTGCCTAAACACGTCAATATCAATACGCTGGAAATCATGCCGGTCTCCCAGACGCTTGCAGGTCTGAAAGTGCATAAAGGCTGATTGTTGCCATGGGCGCACAGGTTGCGCCCTTCACTTACGCCCGGCCCCAACCGGCAACAATAATCAACATACCGCTAAACGCCACCAACGCGCCAACCCAATCCCACGTACTCAGTTTGACGCCATCCACCACGCGCAGCCAAATCAGCGCCGTCACAACATAAACACCACCGTAAGCCGCGTATACCCGGCCACTTGCCGCCGGATGGAGGGTCAGTAGCCAGACAAACAGCGCCAGACTTATCGCTGCAGGAAGTAATAGCCACGCGCTCATTCCCTTCTTCAGCCACAGCCACGGCAGGAAACAGCCGACAATTTCGGCAATTGCAGTCAAAAAAAACAGCAAAGTGGTTTTCACCAGCATAGAAAATCTCTCTCTCGCCTAAACAAAAGGCTCACCGCTGGTGAGCAAAGTTGCAGCGATGATATACTAGCCCTCATGGTTGTAACAGCCGGGTTTCTGGCTGTGCTGGTGTTAACTAAAGGAAATCACAATGAAAAACCTGTTTTCTCTCCTGCTGACTGTGACGTTAACCTGCGGCGCGCTGCTGACTGCACCGCTGGCATCGGCCCAAACTGACCGCCTGATCATTGAGAATGGCAACAGTGCTTCCAGCAACGAAGCCGCGCGTCAAAGCAAAGAGCAGTGGAACGACACCAAAAATCTGCGCAATAAAGTGAACACGCGCGTGGAGAAAGAGTTCGATAAAACCGATAAGGCTTTTGACAACCGTGATAGTTGCGAGAAGAGCTATAACGTGAATGCGTATTGGGAACCGAACACCTTGCGCTGCCTTGATCGTCGTACCGGCCGTACGGTCGCACCTTAATTCGCTGTTGCTGCTATAGTTTTCAAGGGAATTCAGAACCAAGGAGAGTGTGATGAAAAAGCGTAATGCAGTGATGTTGATGGCAATGCTGGTGTTGCCGGTGCTGGCACAGGCTTCCTGTGAAAGCGTTAAAGCAGATATCAGCAAGAAAATCGTCAGTAATGGCGTGGCCGAATCGGACTTCACGCTGGATATTGTGCCTAACGATCAGGCCGATCAAGCGGGCGGTCAGGTGGTGGGTCACTGCGAAAATGACAGCCAGAAAATTGTGTATAAGAAAAACGGCCGCGACAGCGAAAGTGATGTCCCGGCCAGCGCAGGCAGTTCACAGGATGCCCCTGCGCAGTAACACTGAATGGGCGGCTGATGGCCGTAATGCCGATCAGTTAAGACAAAAATGATCGGTTGAACGATCCAACAGTTCTGCAAGAATCCGTAATCTCTCAGGGATTACGGATTTTTTTATGCTTCTCAGTCAGGCTCTCGATATTGTTCATAACTTTACTCCTCAGGAGTTCTCGACGCTTTCTGATCTCCTTTCTCCTGAACTTATTGACGAGTGTCTCGCGGATACCGGGACAGTAACGTTACGAAAGCGCCGGTTATCGATGGAAATGATGGTCTGGGCAGTGACCGGCATGGCACTTTTTCGCTCCCATTCGATGACTCAGCTCGTCTCTCACCTGGATATTCTTCTGCCGGGAAAAAGGCCCTTTGTTGCGCCCAGCGCGGTTGTGCAGGCCCGGCAGCGATTTGGAGAAGATGTTATCCGGTTAATGTTTGAGAAAACGCAGCGCCTGTGGTTTGAAAAGACACCGTTGTCGCACTGGAACGGACTGACTCTGATGGCGGTGGATGGCACCGTATGGCGTACCCCTGACACACCAGAGAATGATGCCGCCTTCGGGCGAACGGCCAATATTAATAAGTGCTCTGAGTGGCCGCAGGTGCGAATGGTCTGTCAGATGGAAGTCACCAGTCACCTGCTGTCAGCAGCAGCGTTCGACAGCGTCTCAGCTGTCGGCGAAGCCGATCTTGCCGCTCAGCTTATCCCACAGACCCCCGACCACTCTCTGACCCTCTTTGATAAAGGTTTTTATGCGCTGGGTCTGCTGCACGCCTGGCAGTCAGCGGGAACGGAAAGACACTGGATGCTGCCGCTGCGCAAAGGAGCACAGTACCGTGTAATCCGTAGCTTAGGGGCCGGGCAGGCGTTGGTGGAATTACAGCTGTCGCCGCAGGCGAAGAAAAAATGGCAGGGTGCTGCGGACACGCTGACGGCAAGGCTTATCAGCAAAGAACTCAACGGAAAAACGGTTCAAATCCTGACATCCATGTGCGACCCCCTGAGGTATCCCAAAGCAGATGTCGTGGATTTATACGGCCATCGCTGGGAAATAGAGCATGGGTTCCGCGAGATGAAACAACACCTGCTGAATAATGAGCTGACGCTGAGAAGCAAAAAGCCAGAACTTGTGCGTCAGGAGCTGTGGGGCGTGGTCCTGGCCTATAACCTTCTGAGGTTCATGATGGCGCAGATGGCGTACAGCCTGAAAGGCGTGGAACCTTATCAGATGAGTTTTAAGCAGTCCGCACTGTATCTGAGAAGTCATCTGAGCCTGCTACCGGGCATCTCACCGGGAAAAATACCGCGGATAATGGAAGAGATAATGGCGATGGCGCCAGGGCTGGTGCTGCCGGAAAGAAGAGTGCGGCATTACCCAAGGGCGGTAAAAAAGAAGCCGCAACGTTATCCGTTGCGGCCTCCATTAAGATCTTAACTGACAAGCATTACGGCTGATGGCCGCCCTTTTTCATTCCGCTTCAGGCCGCTGGCGCGGCATTAACCACGCAATCCACAACGTCAACATCGCAATGGCTAACGCCACCACAAATACCCAGTGCAGCGAAGCGGCGATCTGATCTGTCCACTGATGCAACGTCGCTTCGGGCAGTGACTGACGGCTTTCATGTGACATGATTTGCTGCATCGGATCGTGAGCCTGCGGCAGACGCTGAGCAAGATTGAAGTTCAGCACCGCTCCCATTAACGCAGTACCAATCGCCGAACCCAGCATTCGACTAAACATAATTGACGCAGTGCAAATGCCACGAATGTCGTAATGGGCATGGTTTTGCACCGACACCAGGAAGGTGGTGCTGGTCATGCCCATACCCGTGCCAATGACAAAGGCAGTCAGCCCGGCTTGCATAATCGAACTGTCGGCACGCAACAGCAGTAGCAGCGCGCTGCCCGCAATCAATAACAAGGCTCCCAGCTGCGCGGTAAAGCGATAGGACGTGACTAACATCAATCGACCACTTAGAGTACTGGCTAACGGCCAGCCAATCGACATCATCGCCAGCGCACTCCCCGCCTGCAGCGGTGTACCGCCAGTAATACCCTGAATCCACGTTGGCAGAAAAGCGCTGATGCCCATCATGGTGGCGCCAATGATCAAATTACCGGCATTGCCTGCCAGAATGAGACGGCTACGCCAGATGGCGAGAGGAAACAGCGGCGCCTCAGCACGTTGCTCGTGCTGCTTTAATTGCCAGCCCGCCAGAAGCGCTAATAATAAGAAAGCCAGCAGCCAATAGCCAAGGGCATCCGCCTGCAATAGCGCAACCAATAACGCGGTGACGCAGATCATCAGCCAGCAGCTGCCGGTAAGATTCAGGGTTGCCCCTTTGTGATGTTCACGCGCCGGTAAAAAACGCGCTAACAGCAGCATGGAAAACAGGCCAATCGGCACGTTCACCCAGAAAATCACCGACCAGTTAAAGTGCTGTACCAGCCAGGCTCCGCTCAGTGGCCCAATGATAGCCGCGACACCCCAAACGCTGGAGAGCCAGCCCTGCACATTGGCTCGTTCACGCGGAGAATAGATGTCAGCCACAATGGTGCTGGTGAGCGGCATAATCGCGCCTGCCCCCAGCCCCTGAAAGGCGCGGAACAGTATTAACCACGTCATGGTGTGCGCAAACCCGCACAATATCGAACCCATCAGGAACAGCGAGACGCCAATGAAGAAGAGCCGTTTGCGGCCCCACATATCAGCGAGCCGTCCATACAGTGGTACGCTCACCGCCTGCGTCAGCAAATAGATCGAGAAAACCCAGCCAAACTGCGAAAACCCACCGAGTTCAGCAATGATGGTTGGCATCGCGGTCGCCACAATGGTGACTTCAATCGCAGCCATAAACATGGCTAGCATGCAGGCGATAAGGATCCAGTGGCGATGTTCCGTGTTCAATTCTGCAGTTTCAGTCATACGTCTCCCTTTTTTCTCTCAAGGCTAGCTGATTTTCCATCAGATGAGTTTCCTCTGTGTGCGCCTGCGAAGTGACAATGTCACTCAATTCGATGAATTTTTTTTATTGTCAGATGATGCCTTATTTCATGCGGGTTAAGCAGGTTTTATCCCCCCTTCTATCTGTCTGATTTTGCCGTAAAAACTGGCGCATTACGCTAAGCATTGCTATAGCTTTTAACGACACTTTCCAGTTATTCACTGTAAAAGCAGCATCTAATAGTCATTTTATCTGCAATTTAATGCGGTGCGGGATTTTCGTATGTGACCCTTTCTTCACTACACCCTAAACCGTGAAATGACATAACGAGATCGAACAATTTGTCGAATCAGGGAGACTCTCGCATGCACAATGCATCGCTCATTAGTAGAGCCGGGCTAGCACTGCTGGCCATCGTCGCGGTGATTGCCCTGCTGGTTTGGGGAATCGGGCTGAATACGCTGCGCGACCGGCAAGAAGACTTAATCTATCTCGGCCAACAGCATCTGTTTTTAGTGTTTTGGTCAATGTTTTTTGCTCTGCTGATTGGTATTCCGAGCGGGGTATTACTGAGCCGCCCGTTCGCCCGCCGCTGGGCTGAGTATGTGATGCAGATCTTTAACGTCGGAAATACGTTGCCGCCGCTGGCGGTATTGGCATTAGCCATGGTCATCGTCGGGATTGGTGATCGACCTGCGTTAATCGCCCTGTTTCTCGCCTCATTGCTGCCGATTGTGCGTAATACCTTTGCCGGTTTGAGCGCGGTGCCGCCGTCACTGATTGAAGCCGCCAACGGTATCGGCATGACCAAATTCCAGCGTCTACTTCAGGTGGAAATTCCCAATGCCCTGCCGGTGATTCTGGCGGGCGTGCGCATCGCGACTGCCATTAACGTGGGAACAGCGCCGCTGGCCTTCCTGATCGGTGCCAGCAGCTATGGTGAACTGATTTTCCCCGGCATTTACCTCAATGACTTCCCAACGTTGATCCTTGGTGCCGTGGCCACCGCCCTGTTTGCACTGATCCTCGATTTGCTGCTGGCAGCCCTCGGACGTTTCCTCAGCCCGCACTCTGCGGCTTAACACAAGGAGCTAAGTGATGGGTATCACGTACAACTTAACGCGCTGGATGAAGCACTCCGCGCTGGCACTGGCCGCCACACTGGCCATCAGCCAATCCGCCGCTGCGGCCACACCAATTGTGATGGCAACGAAGAGCTTTACCGAACAGCACATCCTGTCTGCCATGACCGTGCTCTGGCTGCAAAAGAAAGGTTTCCAGGTGGTTCCCAAGACCAATATCGCCACGACCATCGGCCGCAATGCGATGATCAACAAGCAAATTGACATGACCTGGGAATACACCGGTACTTCGCTGATCATCTTCAATCACATCAACAAACCGATGTCCTCAGAAGAGGCCTATAAAACCGTCAAACAGCTCGATGCCAAACTGGGGCTGATCTGGCTTGACCCCGCGCCAATGAATAATACCTATGCATTTGCTATGCAGCGTGACCGTGCAAATAAAGAAGGCATCAGTACCATGTCACAGCTCGTGGCGAAGCTGGAGCAGGTGCGCAAAACTGACCCAGACCACAACTGGAAACTCGGTCTCGATTTAGAGTTTTCTGGCCGTTCCGATGGTCTCAAGCCATTACAGAAAGCCTATAACATGCCGCTGGATCGCCCGCAGATTCGCCAGATGGACCCGGGATTGGTGTACAACGCGGTACGCGATGGCTTTGTCGATGCGGGCTTGATTTACACCACTGACGGACGAGTCAAAGGCTTTGATCTCAAGGTACTGGACGATGATAAACACTTCTTCCCGAGTTACAACGTCACGCCTGTCGTGCGCCAGGATGTGCTGGAAAGCCATCCGGGATTGGATGCGGCCCTCAATCAACTCTCACCGCTGATCACCGACGAAGCGATCACCGAGATGAATAAACGTGTTGATATCGATCACCAGTCACCGCAGCAGGTGGCGCGTGATTTCCTTCAATCGAAAAACATGCTGTAAGGAGGCGTCATGGAGACTTTGCATTACATCATGAGTAACTGGCACACCCTGATGGCGTTAACCTGGCAGCATACCTGGCTGGTGCTGGTGGCGGTGGGATTCGCCATCATCGTTGGCGTGCCGTTAGGTATTTTGATTGTGCGTTTCAAATGGCTGGCAACGCCAGTGCTCGGTATCGCCACCATTGTGCTGACCATTCCGACCATTGCGCTGTTTGGTCTGATGATTCCGCTGTTTTCCATGATCGGTCAGGGTATTGGTGCTTTGCCCGCTATCTGCGCGGTGTTTCTCTATTCCCTGCTGCCGATTGTGCGTAACACCCATACCGCACTGGAGAATTTGTCACCGGGCTTGCGTGAAGCCGGCCGCGGTATTGGCATGACATTCTGGCAGCGCCTGCGCTGGGTGGAGATTCCCATGGCGCTGCCGGTGATCTTTGGCGGTATTCGTACTGCCGTGGTAATGAACGTCGGCGTCATGGCGATTGCTGCTGTGATAGGCGCAGGTGGATTGGGCTTACAGCTGCTGGATGGCATCAGCGGCAGTGACGTGCGCATGCTGATTGCGGGCGCACTGATGATTTGTTTATTAGCGATTGTGCTTGATTGGCTACTGCACCGTTTGCAGTCGGCGCTGACACCTAAGGGGATTCGATAATGATAAAACTGGAAAACCTGACGAAAACCTTTACGCAAAAGAACGGCACCGCGTTTAACGCCGTGGATAACGTCAGCCTGGAAGTGCCTGCCGGAGAGATGTGTGTGCTGCTCGGCCCTTCCGGTTGCGGCAAAACCACCACGCTGAAGATGATCAACCGTCTGATTCCTGCCAGCAGCGGTAAGATATTGATCAACGGCGAAGACACCAGTGGGCAGGATACCGTCACGCTGCGTCGTAATATTGGCTATGTGATTCAGCAGATTGGTCTGTTTCCCAATATGACTATCGAAGAGAACATTACCGTGGTGCCGCGTATGCTGGGCTGGGATAAAAAGCGCTGTCGCGAACGGGCGACTGAACTGATGAGCATGGTGGCGCTCGACCCCAGCAAATTCCTGCATCGCTATCCACGAGAGATGTCAGGCGGTCAGCAGCAGCGTATCGGCGTGATCCGCGCGCTGGCGGCTGATCCACCGGTGTTGCTGATGGATGAACCTTTCGGTGCCGTCGACCCGATCAACCGTGAAGTGATTCAGAATGAATTTCTCGAGATGCAGCGTCAGCTGAAAAAAACCGTGATGCTGGTGAGCCATGATATCGATGAAGCACTCAAACTCGGTGACCGCATCGCGGTGTTTGGTCAGGGCAAAATCGTGCAATGCGCCAGTCCCGACGAACTGCTGGCGAAACCGGCCAATGATTTCGTCGGTTCCTTTGTGGGCCAGGACCGCACGCTAAAACGCCTGCTGTTGGTGCAGGCAGGCGACGTCACGGATCAACAGCCGACCATCACCGTGCAGCGCAGCACCCCGTTGCAGGAGGCATTCGCTACCATGGATGACAACGATATGCGATCGGTCACCGTGGTGGACGATGATGGCAAGCCGCTGGGGTTTGTGAAGCGTCGCGAAGCGCGTAATGCCGCCGGAAGCTGCGAGGAGATGCTGCATACCTTCAAGGTGACGGGCAAAGCGGAAGAGAACCTGCGCGTGGTGCTATCCAAGCTGTATGAGCACAACACCGTCTGGATGCCGATCGTGGATGAGGAAGGTCGCTACAGCGGTGAGATTTCGCAGGACTATATCGCGGATTACCTCAGCTCAGGACGTACGCGCCGTAGGTTGAATCCATAACCAATCGCGCGATGGCTGAATCTCGAGGCAAATTTTACAACAGCCCGGATGCAGACATGTTTCGCGAAGGCTTGATCCTGGAGCAAATCGCATGAAAGCCCGAACGCAGACAAACCGCACGACAGCTGAAACGTTGGAAGAGGCGGCAGAGGAGTAAAGCGTCCTGCGCCAGGGATGGCGCGGGCCGAGCCCCAGGGATGGTTTACGGCGTCTTTACGATCTGCCGCCTCTTCCGACGTACGCACTGACTCACAGTCAGTGGTTTAGATCTCCACCTCTTCCGACTTACGCACCGACCACAGCCAGTAGATTAGATCCTCACCTCTTCTGACGTACGTACCAACTCACAGTCAGCGGTCTAAATCCCCACCTATTCCGACTTACGCACCGACTCACAGCCAGGGGTTTAAATCCCCACTTCTTCCGACGTACGCACAGACTCAAAATCAGTGATTTTCCTCTACCGCCCCGATAACCCGATCATCCCCCCGCTCCGATGGCAGCACAATATTCAACAGCATCGCCAGAATGCCCCCCGTGGTCACCGCATGACCAAACAAATTACTCACCAATGATGGCAACTGTTTCAACACCTCGGGTACCGCTTCCACACCTAAACCAATGCCAAATGACACCGCGACGATTAACATCTCACGGCGGCCCAACGGTGATTGCGTCATCACACGAATACCTGCCGCCACTACACTGCCAAACATCACCAGGGTCGCGCCACCAAGGACCGGCGCAGGGATTTGCTGCAGCACATTGCCGATCACCGGAAACACGCCCAACAGCAATAACATCAGGCCAATCACCATGCCAACATAACGGCTGGCCACACCGGTCATCTGAATCACGCCGTTATTCTGCGCAAAAGTGGTGTTAGGGAATGCCGAAAACATCGCGGCAAACAGGCAGCTCATACCATCTGCCAGAATGCCGCCCTGCAAACGACGTTGAAAACCTTCACCCTCAATCGGTTGTTGTGAGATCAGGCAATTCGCTGTCAAATCTCCTACCGCCTCAATCACGCAAATCACCGACACCAGCGCAATCGGCACGAAAATGCTCCAGCTAAAATCAAAGCCAAAGCGGAAAAATGAAGGCAAAACCAACCAGGAGCCGGAGGCCATCGGTTTGATGGGCAGATGGCCGGTCAGTGCCGCCGCCAGACAACCCACGGTGATGCCTGCCACCACCGCAACCAGACGCATCCAGCGATTTTGGGAACGGTTGAGCACAATGATCACCAGCAGCGTCAGCGCGCCCAGCGCCAGATTCCCCGGAGCGCCAAAGTCAGCGGCGTTATGCCCGCCTGCCCAATCTGTGATGCTAACTTTAATCAGGCTGATGCCGATCAAGGTGATCACCGTGCCGGTCACCACCGGCGTCAGCACTTTCTTCAACGGCGCTACGCAACGGCTGATCAACATCGGAATAAACGCTGCCACGAAGTTGCAGCCCATGATCATCGCCATCACAGCTTCCGGTGAACCGCCCTGCGCTTTCACCATCAAACCACCGGACAAAATGACACCCAGAAAGGCAAAGCTGGTGCCTTGCAGGCAAATCATGCCCGCCCCAATCCCCATAAAGCGACGCGCCTGCAGAAACGTCCCTAAACCGGAAACCAGCAAAGACATGCTGATCAGATACGGAATGTAAGTCTGCAATCCGAGGATTGAACCAATAATCAGTGGCGGCGTAATGATCCCCACCACGCTGGCAAGGACGTGCTGCAACGCAGCGAAAAAGGCGGGAACAGGACCAATACGGGCATCAAGCCCATACAATAAACCTTTTGGGGAGTGTGACATAAGTGTGCTCCGGCAGAATATTCATCAGCAGGGCTGATGCATAATTCACGCCAGTGGCACTCATAATGAGGAAAAATTTTATAACAGAATGAAAATAATAGGATTTAAGTAGGATGTTCTCGGATGCTGAATCCGAAACCTTAGATTCAGCCACCGATCATTTGCATCACTTCGTTTCATCCTGCCGCAAGCTGCGCACTGTCATCGTGCATTAAGGCATCGTCCAGCAGAGAAATATCCAGATAACCGCTCAGCTCGCGCTGCTCAGCACGGGGCAAATAAGGCAACTCCCCCAGCAGTGGTGCACCTAGCTTTTCACGCAGAACATCAATAATTTCAGCGTAATGCGCTAACCCCGGATTAATACGATTGGCGACCCAACCCGCTAAAGGCAGACCATCGCGTGCAATGGCATCGGCGGTCAGTAAAGCATGGCTAATGCAACCTTCCTTAATGCCCACCACCAGGACGACCGGCAGTTGTTCCTGTTGAACCCAACTGGACAACGGTTGCAGATCATTCATCAAACTGCGCCATCCACCGGTGCCTTCCACCACTACCCGCGCAGCCTGACTTTTTAACTGCTCAAGGCAGCGGCTCAGCAACGGATAATCCATTCGCACCGATGCGCTGGTACTGATTTCATCTTCTTCCAGCGTAATGGGATTCACCGCAGGGTACGGCAGTTCAAGACCCGACGCCTGCTGCAACAGCAAAGCATCCTTATTACGCAACCCGTCAGGCGTGTGCTGTGCACTCCTGGCAACAGGTTTGTAGCCTGCGGCACAGAGACCCGCTTTGGCAAAACACTGCAGCAGTGCGCGTGACACGACGGTTTTACCCACCGCAGTGTCGGTACCGGTGACAAAGATTGTTTTCACCTTACTCCTCCTTCGTTGAAGCGATGTGTAACCTGCGAAGAAGGCAGTTTAAGGAAATGTCTCGGATGGCAGATTGCGTTAGCGCAAACTTAAGGCGAGCAGTGATTAGCCCTGCAACAGTTTTACCAGCAAATGACCGCTATAAAGTGAGTCTTTGATCAGCGCGGCGGCACCAAAAGTACCCGGATCGCTAAAGCTGGTAGGGGCAAGTTGGATCTCATGACTGTACGCGGGTAACGCCTGCTGACGAATAGTGCTGCTGACTGCAGGAAACAGCACATCAGCGGCTTGATTAAGCGGAGAACCAATCAGGATTTGTTGTGGGTTGAAGATATTCACCATCATTGCCAGCATGCGACCAATGTGGTGGCCCACCCCGGCAATGACGTCACGCGCCAGCCGATCGCCTTGCTGTGCAGCGGCACATAAACTGGCGATGGTCAGGGGTTCACAATGCAGCAAACTGTCGGGTTGCGAAGACAAACGCTGTGCAGCCAATTGCAATAAACTGCCGGTGCTGGCTACGGTTTCCAGACAGCCATGATTGCCGCAGTAACACTGCTGGCCGTAAGGATCGATCTGCGTATGTCCAATTTCTACCAGCGCACGACCACGTTTGTGCAAAAGTTGGCCTCCGCTGATCACGCCCGCGCCTACCGTTTCATCAATCACTATCTGAATCACATCCTGCGCACCGCGCGAAGCACCGAACAGCGCTTCGGCCAGCGTCCAGGCGGAGATGTCATGTTGCACAAATACGGGTAAACCCGTGAGCGAGGAAAGTGTTTCACCTAACGGCATTTCCTGCACATCATAGCCCGGCATGCGATGCACCACACCCGATGCCGCGTTAATTAAACCGGGTAAGGTGATGGCAATCGCGGTAAGACGCTCAAGTTTGTTTTGATGGCGGACGAAGAACTCATTGACCCTATTCTGCAGTGTTTGCAGCAGCGGCTGGTCAGCGCTGGCAGGCAGGGGTAAACGATCTTCCTGCAACGCACGGCTGCTAAGATCGCGCAGCGTCAGCGTGATCTGTCCCGGTTGAATTCGTATGGCAAGATAGTGCCAGGCGAGCGTATCCAGAATCAAACCAATGGCCGGGCGCCCTCGGCTGCCCGGCTCCTGGAATTCAGTTTCCTGCACCAGATGCGCATCGAGCATTTCCCGCACGATTTTGGTGATGCTGGCGGGCGCCAGCTGGGCACGTTTAGAAAGCTCAATACGCGATATCGGGCCGTAATGGTCAATCAGTCGGTAAACCACGCCTGCGTTGGTCTGTTTTATTTGGTCAATGTGGCCAGGCTGACTGTCCAGATTCACGCCCTGCTCCCGGATATTTTCGCGCTTCTAAATAAACAGCAGCTATGGTGATGCAGATTGGCAGGCAGCGTCAAATATTTGATTAGAAATGTGATTTATCGCACATAAAGATCGGGCCATTGATCATCAGACGATTTAAATTTCGGCATTCTGCATCATCAATTGCATCATATTCTGCATTTGCGCAGTGGGTTGCCGCGTGGCTGACCAGACCAGCCAGACTTCAGAAATGGCATCGTGCTCTTGCAGGGGAATCCACACCACATCAGCCAGTCGCGCACGCCGAAATGAGGCCGGCAATATGGAAACACCCAATCCGGTTGCGACCAGACCGAGAATCGTCATCGCCTCGCCCACCTCCTGAGTAATAAAGGGTTTGATTTGATAACGGTGCAGCAGCGCCAGTGTTTCCCCGTACAGCGCGGTCCCCCCCTGTGGATCAAAAAACACGAAGGGCTCGTTGGCCAGTGCCTGAATGGAGATCGATTCGGCATCCGCCAGCGGATGTGCCCAGTGCACCAGCGCGCACAACGGCTCGCGTAGCAGTACCCTATGCTGTAAATCGCCTGGCAGCGGTGTGTTGCGCATCACACCTAAATCCAGCCGACCTTCGTGCAGCGGTGCTAACTGCTGACGCGTGTTATTTTCCTGCATCGAAATGTGCACTTCCGGCCAACGCTGACGAAATTGATAAAGCGCATCGGAAACCAGACCGGTGAAGGGTGCGGAAGAGGTGAAACCAATGCGCAGCTCGCCTTCCTGTCCACTGTGCACACGCGCAGCCCGACTGGCGGCTTGTTCAACCTGCAGCAGAATGACGCGCGCATCCTGTAAAAACAACTGACCGGCAGGTGTGATCTGCACGCTGCGATTGGTTCGGGTAAACAGCTGTGCGCCAATCTCCTGCTCCAGCTGCTGGATCTGTTGGCTGAGCGGCGGTTGGGAGATATTTAGCCGCTGTGCCGCGCGGCCAAAGTGCAGCTCCTCCGCAACGGCGATGAAATAACGCAGATGGCGCAACTCAACATTCATACTTTAAACGTCTCATTTGAGATTATTAATATATTGTACAACCTATTCCCATTTTCCTACAGTAATCAGACCGTTTCTCATCTAAGGATATTCCGTGAGTCGCTCTTCCCAGGCAGTGACAATTCATGAAGACGAGTTGTCCGTTCAGCCTGCTTCAACCGTCGCCCCCTCAGAATGGATTGAGCGTGGTTCACCGCAGTTTATGCGTGTCACTCTCGCATTATTCTCCGCAGGGTTGGCCACCTTCGCACTGCTGTATTGTGTTCAGCCGATTCTGCCCGTGCTGTCGCAGCAGTTTGGCGTCTCTCCCGCTGAGAGCAGTATTTCACTGTCACTCTCCACGGGATTGATGGCGCTGGGCTTGCTGGTGACCGGCCCGCTATCCGATGCCATCGGGCGTAAATCGGTGATGGTCACTGCCTTGATGCTCGCTGCCATTTGCACCCTGATTTCGGCCACCATGACCAGCTGGCAAGGCATTCTGATGATGCGTGCGCTGATTGGTTTGTCTCTTAGTGGCGTTGCAGCGGTCGGTATGACCTATTTGAGTGAAGAGATACATCCCCGCGTCATTGCCTTCTCCATGGGTCTGTATATCAGCGGTAACTCCATTGGCGGCATGAGCGGTCGCTTGCTGACCGGCGTGCTAACCGATTTCTTCTCATGGCGTGTGGCGATTGGGGTGATCGGTTGCTTTTCGCTGGCGGGCGCACTGATGTTCTGGAAGATTTTGCCGGCGTCACGTCATTTCCGTCCCGCCTCGTTACGTCCGCGCAGCTTGTTGATTAACTTCCGGCTGCACTGGCGCGACAAAGGGTTACCCTTCCTGTTCGCAGAAGGTTTCCTGCTGATGGGCGCGTTTGTGACGCTGTTTAATTACATCGGCTACCGTTTGTTGAGCGCCCCCTGGTCGTTGAGCCAGGCGGTGGTGGGCCTGCTGTCGGTAGTTTATCTGACCGGTTCTTGGAGTTCTCCCAAAGCGGGCGCGATGACCAGTCGCTTTGGTCGTGGTCCGGTGATGATTAGCGCCACGGCTATTATGCTGGCCGGACTGTTGCTCACCGCCTTTCATTCTCTCTGGCTGATACTGCCCGGTATGATGCTGTTTACGGCGGGCTTTTTTGCCGCGCACTCTGTTGCCAGCGGCTGGATTGGTCCGCGCGCGCGCCGCGCCAAGGGCCAGGCCTCGTCACTCTATTTGTTCAGCTATTACGTGGGTTCCAGCGTGGCGGGCACGCTAGGCGGTGTGTTCTGGCACAGCTATGGCTGGACGGGCGTGACACTGTTCATCACTGTGTTGCTGTTGCTGGCCTTGTTCGTCGGCTGGCGTTTGCAGTGCCGAAAACTGTAATACCTTTCATCTAAACAACGGGGCCGCTGCGCCCCGCTTCTCGTTTAAGCCGTCAGAATCGCGCTTTCAAATAGTCCCACTTAAAACAAAACGACAATTCGTCGCTATAATCCATTTTATTCCAACAATAGTTAGATTTTCTTTTTTCACAGCAATGAGGACGTTAGATGCAACTCTATTATTACGTCGATAAGCATGCAGGCTATAACGACAACCATGTGGTACATGCAACAGGCTGCCCGTTCCTCCCTTCTGATGGTGCACGGCGCTTTCTCGGGACTTTCTACACGGCCACTGCCGCCATTCAACAAGCCCGTAAATTTTATTCCAGTGCGATGGGATGCGAGCATTGTTGTCCGGTGGCGGTAAAAAAAAGCCTGACCACTCAGCATAGCGTGGCGCTAAAACACATGGTGCAACTCTGATAATGCTGGTCTGACAATCGCGTAGCGCTTAAGGCGTGATGTTAAGTACGGCTGTCACATCGTTCTCATAAAGAAACAGCCGACTTCCTCATCACGGGATCGTAAAGCGCTACGCCTTGATGGTTCTTGCCTGCTTTCACCCTTTAGCCAAAAAGCAAGAATTGATAATAACCTCAGGCTATTAACCTGGCCTCCAGCGATAAAAAATATTCAGGAATAAAAACGGTCTATATGGTTTTCATCCGCTCATTAATGCTCCACAATAGCCCCAATTTGTGATGCAGGTCACTTAACCGGGCTCGTTTCGCCCCCTCACTCGCTGTCAGATCGATTTGAACCCCATGCAACCAACTACCGTCTCACGTAAAACAGCCTGGCTACGCGTTGTGCTGCTGGCGATTGCCGCCTTTGTTTTTAATACCACTGAATTTGTCCCTGTTGGCCTGTTGTCGGATATCGCGGCGAGCTACGCCATGAAGACCGCCGATGTCGGTATTATGCTGACCATTTATGCATGGGTCGTTGCGCTGTTATCCCTGCCGTTAATGCTGCTGACGCGTAATATTGAACGCCGCCTGCTGCTGTCGGTGTTGTTCATTCTGTTTATCGCCAGCCATGTGCTTTCGTCCGTAGCATGGGATTTCACCTCGCTGGTGATTTCGCGCATCGGCATCGCACTGGCGCACGCGGTGTTCTGGTCGATTACCGCGTCACTCGCGATTCGAGTTGCACCGGCTGGCAAGAAAACCCAGGCGTTGAGTATGCTGGCAACCGGTACCGCATTGGCGATGGTGTTGGGCGTGCCCATTGGCCGTATCGTTGGGCAATATCTCGGCTGGCGCACCACTTTCGGCATGATCGGCTTGTCAGCGTTGGTACTGTTGATTTTGCTGGTGCGGATACTGCCACGTCTGCCGAGCGAGCACACTGGCTCACTGAGTAGCGTACCGATGCTGTTCCGCCGTCCGGCGCTGGTGGCAATGTATATTCTGGTGACGCTGGTGGTTACCGCGCACTACACCGCTTACAGCTACATCGAACCCTTTATGCAGGTGGTCGCGAATGCGGATGAGAACTTCACGACCTTACTATTGTTGCTGTTCGGTTCCGCCGGGATTATCGGCAGCGTGCTGTTCAGTACGCTGGGCAACAAATTCCCCTCAGCGATGTTACTCGCCGCAATTGGCATCATCACGCTGAGTATGGGGCTTTTGCTGTTTGCCGCCGTGCGCCCGGCAGCCATTTCGCTGCTGTGCATTTTCTGGGGCATGGCAATGATGATGATAGGCCTGGCGATGCAGGTTCGTGTGCTGTCACTGGCACCGGATGCCACTGATGTGGCGATGTCATTGTTCTCAGGCATTTATAACATCGGGATTGGTGCGGGTGCCCTGTTGGGTAACCAGGTCAGCCTGCATATGAAAATGTCGGATGTGGGTAACGTAGGTGGGTTAATTGGACTGGTTGCGTTGTTCTGGTGTATCACCATCTTCCGTCGGTATCCGCAACTCCGCTCTAACGGATAATTCGCTTTACGACCAGGGGCACACATATCGGTGCGCCCCTGCGCCATTCTTTGCGCTTTGGTGATTAATTATAAATTACCGCTGTGCCATTTAGCTTGTTGTTGCCAGAGGTCGAAGTGATGCGGAACGACTTTGCTCCGGCAGCACTCGCTTTCTCCGATAGCTGATGCTCCAGTGAAGTCAGGTTAGTGCTACCTGATGCACTGACCACACCAATTTGCTGCTGGTTCAATGGTGCCTGATTCACTAATTCGGCAGCCATGCTACCAAACGCGATGGATGACAGTGCGACTGCGGCTAATACCATTTTGATGCTTTTCATGATCGTCTCTCTTATGCAGATGAAAGGGGTCGGCTGAATTAAGTTAACAACCGTTAATTAAATGCTAGCGCCGAAGCGGGTATCTCGTCAATCATTTTATTAACGGTCATTATTTTATTTGGAAGTGGCGTGATTATGGGCTTTAGCGCCCTTTTTCACTTATCGATACGAGTGTTGTGCCGCAGGTAAAGCACAAACGGGCAAAGTGAATGAGGGAGAATGTCGGCTGCGCTTGCATATTTAGTTAGCGATCGGTAATTTAATCACATGTTCTTCATACAGTGAGGTGTCCCTATGACGCAAATGACCGACACGCTTAATCGCAAAACGCGTGGTCGCCCCAAAGTATTTGATCGCAACGATGCGCTGGATAAAGCATTAATGTTGTTTTGGGCGCACGGTTATGAAGGCACCTCGTTGTCAGATTTGGTGAACGCGACGGGGGCGAAAGCGCCGACGCTTTACGCGGAGTTTGAGAATAAGGAAGGCTTGTTCCGCGCAGCAATGCAGCGCTATATCGACACTTTCAGCGCGCAGCGTCAACAGGTGCTTAACGATGAAACACTCGATGTCAAAGCCGCGATTGAAGCCTATTTCCGTGCCACTGCAGCCTGTTTTACCGAGTGCGATAAGCCCGCTGGCTGTTTCTTTATCTGCACGTCCAGTGCGCTCTCTTCAGGCTCAGACGAGATTGCACAGATGCTGGCTAAGCAGCATCATGCGCAGGAACGGGCTTTGCAGCAATTTCTGGATGGCCGGCAGCAGCGCGGTGAATTGCCGCAGTGTGCCAACAGCGGTACGTTGGCCAGCTATCTGGCCTGCGTGTTGCAAGGCATGTCGGTGCGCGCCCGTGAAGGCGCAAGTCGTGACGATCTCGATGGAATAGTCGATACGCAGATGGCCATCTGGCCCGCTCTGGCAGGCTACTGCGCGTTAAATGCGTCATAGCATACTGACCCGTGATGTTTTCTCATCCTGAAGTCAGGTGCGACCTCCAGGCCGCCCCTGACTTGCACCAAAGTGCCATGTTTGAAAGCCTTACGGCATAAAAAACATCGGTTTCAACGCCTGGCTGATCGGGCTATTGTTCACATTCGATGGCATCAGATCTTTCATGGATGCCCACCAACGCTGGCACACTTCGGTGTTTGCGACCGCCTCCCAACGCGCTTCTGATTCAATCTCCACGCTGGCAAACAACAAATTACGCTCCGCATCGAGCCAGATCGCATAATTGTGCGCGCCGTGGGCTTTCAACGTCTGCTCCAGCTCAGGCCAGATCGGTGAATGGCGACGCAGATATTCATCATGACAGTGCGCATGCACCTGCATCACAAAGGCTTTACGCAACATCGCTGCGCTCCGCATCCAATGCAGCTTGCCACGGTTGAACACTGAAGCGTTCACCGAGTGCCACCAGCTGTTCGGTGGTGATGCTCTGGCGAATCCCGCCCATCGACAAGGCTTTGACCACCACTTCAGAAGACTTCTCGGCCGTGTCGATCAGGCCAAAAGTTTCATCCAGATTCGGACCGGCACCGAAAATGCCGTGGAATGGCCACATCACCAGGCTGTGTGAGGCCATGGCATCGGCGGTGGCTTGACCAATCTGATCGGTTCCCGGCACCATCCACGGCAGGATACCGACGCCATCCGGGAACACCACCAGACATTCGGTGCTGCCTTCCCATAGCAAACGCGTGAAACGAGCGGAATCCAGATTCACCACGTAACTCAACGCCATAAAATTGGTGGCATGGCAGTGCATAATCACGCGGTCAGCCCCGTTGGATACCTGCTTACGCACGCTGTGCGACTGGAAATGCGCCGCCAGTTCCGAGGTCGGTAACCCGCCGTTGCTGAGCCCCCAGTGGATTTTGTATGACAGCCCTTTGTCGTCCACCTGTAACAGCGCCAGACAGTCGGCAGGATCAAGCTGGACGTTACGGAAGAACTTGCCAGAACCGGTGACCAGGAACCAATCGTTGGCCAGGGCCGGCGCCGGTTGGGTTAACTCAATACAGCGCGGTTCGGCATAAAAATCAGCTGACCAGGCCTGCGCTTCCTCCGGCAGCAAACGCAGGCTGACATTGCCGCCATTGCGCTCATCCCAGCCTTTCAGCCACATATCACTGGTCGCCTTCACCATGTCCTGAACGAATGAAGAAGAGAGAATATTTTGCATGGTCGATCCCTTAACGTAGACGCAATGTTTGTTGTTCATAGTGACGCACTTCGCTCAGCCAGCTGGCATCGGCAGGCACATCATGGCGCAGACACCAGGCTTCCCAGACCGCCTGCCAGGGTAACGATTTCTGCTCTTCCAGCAGCGCCAGACGCGCGGTGTAATCCCCTTCCTGCTCACATTTCCGCAGCTGATCGCTGGGTTCCAGCAGTGCGCGCAGCAGCGCTTTTTTGGCGTTGCGGGTGCCAATCACCCAGGCTGCGATGCGGTTTATCGAGGCGTCAAAGAAATCCAGGCCGATATGCACTTTGTCGAACAGTTGATGGCGGGCGATCTCCGTGGCGATGGCCTGGGTTTCATCATCAAGCAGTACCACATGATCGCTATCCCAACGTACCGGGCGGCTGACGTGCAGCAGCAAACGCGGCACATACAGCATGGCAGTGGATATCTTGTCGGAAATCACTTCGGTTGGATGGAAATGTCCGGCGTCCAACGTCAGCGCCGTTTGACGGCTGGCGGCGTAGCCGAGGCAAAACTCGTTGGAGCCCACGGTGTAACTCTCCGCGCCGATACCGAACAGTTTGCTCTCCACCGCATCAATATGATGACGGGGGTCGAGCTTCTCACTGATCACCTCATCCAGCGCGCTGGCCAGACGCTCGCGCGGTGCCAGACGATCGATGGTGAGATCTTTCATGCCATCCGGCACCCAGATGTTCATCACCGATGGCGTCCCGAGCTGTTCACCAAAGTGCGCTGAAATACGGCGGCTGGCTTTGCAGTGGTCGATCCAGAACTGGCGAATCCTTTTATCCGCATGGGACAGCGTAAAGCCGTCGGCGCTCAGCGGGTGCGAAAAGCAGCTGGGGTTAAAATCCAGTCCTAATTTGTTGGCTTTTGCCCACTCTACCCAGCCGCTGAAGTGCTTCGGCTCAATGGCATCACGCTCAACTGGGGTGTCGCTTTCCAGATAAATGGCGTGCAGATTAAGGCGTTTGGCGCCGGGGATCAGTGACATTGCTTTCTCGATGTCAGCGCGCAGTTCATCTGCATTGCGAGCGCGCCCCGGATAGTTACCGGTGGCCTGAATGCCGCCCGTCAGTTCGCCATTCGGGTTTTCAAAGCCACGAACATCATCCCCCTGCCAGCAGTGCATGGACACCGAGATGCCATCCAGTTTCGTCATGATCTGGTCCACATCAATACCCAACGCCGCGTAGCGTTGTTTCGCCAGTTCAAAGGCTTGTTCAATCAGCTTTGTCATATGCAAGTTCCTTAGCAGGTTGGCTCAGTGCCGCAAAGCGTGCCTGGTGGGCAGCGAAGATGCTGGCGTTCTGAGGTACAAACGTTTCTAACGGGAAATTCTTGTCGATGCAGCGGCGCAGTTCGGCCACATCGCGCAGTTCACCTAACGCCATCAGCTGACAGCCGACATTACCGAGCGTTGAGGCTTCAATCGGACCGGCCAGCACCGGCATTTCGCAGGCATCGGCGCATAACTGGTTCAGTAATGGGTTCTGACTGCCACCGCCAACCACATGTAACTGGCGAATCGGTGCTCCGCGCAGGTTGCCCAGTTCGCCTATCACCTGGCGATACAGCAGCGCCAGGCTGTCGAAAATGGTGCGCGCCAGCGCTGCAGGGCTTTGTGGAATCGGCATGTGCTGCTCGGCGCAGGCGTCCTGAATCTCCTGCACCATGCTGGCAGGATTGATAAAACGCGGATGATTGGGATTGATCAGGGCACGACAGGCAGGTTCATTTTCCGCTGCGTCAATCAATGTGCAGAGATCTGAAATGTGCAATTCACCGCAAACGCGCTGTAACAACCACAGGCCCATGATGTTCTTCAACACCCGATAGCCCTCCGCGCCTCCTTCATTGGTGATGTTGGCATCGAGCGCAGTGCGGCTTACGCAGGGTTGCAGACTTTCTATGCCCATTAAGGACCAGGTGCCAGAGCTGAGATAAGCGGCGTCGTCTTGCATGAGCGGCGTGGCCAGCACTGCGCTGGCGGTATCGTGCGTGGCAACGGCCACGACCGGAATTTTTTTACCGCTGGCATTGTTCCAGTTGCCTACGGTATTGCCCGGTGCAGTCGGTTTGCCAAACCAGTCGGCTTCGATCCCTGCCCACGACAGCAACTCGCTATCCCACTCGCCAGTTTCAATGTTCAGCATCTGCGTAGTGGTGGCGTTGGTGTACTCCCAGTTCATGTTGCCGGTCAGACGATAATGCAGATAATCCGGGATCATCAGTGCATGTTTAACCTGTGCCTGCCAGTCCGGCTGTTGCTGGTGCAGCGCACGCATCTGATACAGGGTATTGAAGGGCAGAAACTGGATACCTGTGCGCTGGTAAATGGCGGCTTTGCCCAGCTCATTGATCGCTTGCGCCATCAATCCATCGGTGCGCGAGTCACGATAACTGACCGTTTCGCCAATGCGTTCTCCGTTGGCATCCAGTAGCACCAGATCCACGCCCCAGGTATCAATGCCGATGCTATCCGGCACGATGCCCTCATCATCTAATTGCGCCAATCCTGCGCGAATCGCCTGCTCCAGGCTGTCGAGATCCCAGCAGTCATAACCGGCGCGACGAATACGCTGATTGGCAAAACGGCACACTTCACGCAGGGTGATGCGCTGGTTAGCAGAGGTCCATTGTGCGAGCATCACGCGCCCGCTGGATGCGCCTAAATCAATGGCAACAATGTTACGCATACTCATGGCGTTTCTTCCTGTGATGAGATGGCTATAGCGTATAAATACAGGCGCCTCGCCACCTTCCCCTTACTGCCAGCGCGTGATAGTCGCTGGCAGGCTGGCAAAGATGATCGTGAGAAAGCTCACAGAACCGTGGAACAACAGAGTTGTGAGCTTTACCGCAATTCCATCAATCACCTGGCCGATCTTGAATAATTCGCCATTTTCCTGCGCTGTGCGGTTTAAATTTCAAGGTAAGGTGCACAGCGCCTGCGTAGACTCGGTTACAAAATTGTTAATCGAGAGGCGCATCATGACCGTTCTGCACAGTGCTGATTTCTTTCCGGAAGGAAACTACGCGATTGCCATTGAGCCGCGCGTACCGCAGCAGGCCTTTCCTGAGCATCATCATGATTTCCATGAAATCGTACTGGTTGAGCAAGGTTCCGGTATTCACGTGTTTAACGGCCAACCGCAGACCCTGTGCGCCGGTTGCGTGTGCTTTGTACGCGATCACGATCGCCATCTGTATGAACAAACAGAGAATCTGTGCCTGACCAATGTGCTGTATCGCAGCCCGGCAGCGTTTCGTTTTCTCTCCGGTTTACAATCATTGCTGCCCGGAGATGAAAACGGCAGCTATCTGTCGCACTGGCGTATCAATCACAAGGTGATGGCGCAGGCGCTGCAGATTGTGACGCAGATGAAACAGCAGGATGTCTGGTCGCTGGAGCGTCAGGCGCATCAGGAACAGTTGTTCTTGCAACTGCTGGTGCTGTTGCGCGAAGCCGGTCACAACGATCAGGCGCAGGATCAGGAAGCACGCCTGCATCGGTTGCTTGACTGGCTCAATGAGCACTACAGTGAAGATATTGAATGGGATGCGCTGGCCGACCGCTTCTCGCTTTCGCTGCGCACCCTGCATCGCCAGATGAAGCAGCAAACCGGCAATACCCCGCAGCGCTACCTGAATCGGCTGCGTTTATTGCAGGCCCGGCATTTATTGCGTCATAGCGATATGCGCATAACGGACATCGCCTATCAGTGTGGATTCGGTGACAGCAACCACTTCTCCACGCTGTTTCGGCGGGAATTTGGCTGCGCGCCCCGAGCGGAGCGCCAGCAGATGTTGTAATTGGAGTGGTTACCATGTCGCTGATTTTGACGCGCGAAGACTATTTCCCGGCCACCAATCTGCCGATTGCGGTGGCCGAACGCATGCCTCAGCCCTCCTTCCCACCGCATCGTCATGAATTCAGTGAAATTGTGATCGTCTGGCGCGGTAACGGCTTGCACGTGCTCAATGACCGCCCGTGGTTGATCACCTGCGGCGATGTGTTCTATATCCGTGACAATGATTGCCACAGCTATGACAGCGTCAACAATCTGGCGCTGGATAACATCCTCTATTGCCGCGATCGCTTTCGCCTGAGTCTGGACTGGAGCCAGTTGCTGCCCCCGCAGGACGATGATGCACCAGGTTGCTGGCGCTTAACCACGCGCGGCATGGCGCTGGCACGAGGGGTAATCAGCCAGCTGGAACGGGAAAGCCGTAAAAGCGATTCGTTGTCGATTCAGCTCTCTGAAGCCCTGTTCCTGCAGCTGGCGTTGATCTTGCGTCGCCATGGTTATGCCGCCGACCGTCCATGGGCGCTGCCGGAAGGTGAACAGCTTGATTTGCTGATGTCTGCCTTACAGGGTGCACTGCATCGTCCGTTCGACTTAGCCGATTTTTGCCAACAAAATGAATTAAATGAGCGTGCACTGAAGCAGCTGTTTCGCCAGCAAACCGGCATGACGGTGGGACACTATTTGCGGCAGCTACAGCTGTGCCAGGCAAAATATTTGCTGCGCACGCAGGATTGTTTAATCAGTGAAGTGGCCGCACGCTGCGGCTTTGATGACAGCAATTACTTCTCGGTCGTATTTACGCGGGATACCGGTTTGACGCCGAGTGCCTGGCGCCAGCGCTTTCTTCCTCAGCAAGCCTCCCTTAACGATAAAATAAAAGCCTGATGCACCTTGCCGTGCGTCAGGCTTTTATAGCAAGGCGAGTTAATTAACCGTTGGCCATGCCTAATCCAACGATGTTGGCCGCGATGATGATCACCACACAACCCAACGACAGCACGCGAACCGGGCGCTGCCCTACTGCTTTCCACTCTTTCAGCACCAGGCCGACTAAACCGCCACACAGCACATACAGGCTCATGTGCAGCATCCAGCTGACAAAGTCATATTGCGCAGGGATTTTCGCGTGGCCCCAGGCGTAGAAGAAGAACTGCAGATACCACATGGTGCCACCGAGCACGGCGAATGCCACGTTGGCCATTAGCATCGGTTTTGCCACTGAAAAATCGCGGCGTACCGACAGTTCCGGTTTGATCGCCAGGCGGATAAAGCAGTAGGCCAGATTCACTAACGCGCCGCCGCCCATGATCACCACATAGCTGGGTAAGGCTACGTACAATGGATTGATACCCAGATTGGCTGCCGCTTCATGCATCGGTTTCGCCGCATCCATCGCGAAAGACATTCCGGCTGAGAAGATGCCGCACAGTACCGCCAGCACCAGCCCTTTCTTCAGATTAAACTCTTCTGCATTGATGCCGAGTGCTCGCTCTTTCAACAAACCGGCACGTGAAACGATCGCCACACCCACCAACGCCACCAGTACGCCTAGCAACGTCATTCGTCCGCCCGGCGAGCTGAACAGCTCAACAAAGCGTCCCTGCAACAGCGGCGTCATCAGGGTGCCCACCACGAGCGTGATACCGATGGCGATACCAATGCCCATCGACATGCCGAGATAACGCATGGTCAGGCCATAGTTAATATT
The DNA here is from genome assembly GCF_000759475.1 of Pantoea rwandensis. Taxonomy (NCBI): domain Bacteria; kingdom Pseudomonadati; phylum Pseudomonadota; class Gammaproteobacteria; order Enterobacterales; family Erwiniaceae; genus Pantoea; species Pantoea rwandensis. The sequence goes on along the minus strand of NZ_CP009454.1, from coordinate 2,657,602 downwards.
CCCGACGCCCCACATGGCACCAAACAGAAACACCGGCAGCAGCTGCGAGAAGCTAAAACTACCGTAATACGCCCAGAAGTTGGGCAGCAGCACCGCGCTGACCGCCCAGGGCAGTATCAGCCATGACATCACGCCGCCGACTGACCACATTGTTTCCCATGACCACTTTTTTACCTGCTTAAACGGAGCATAAAAACATGCGGCACTGGCGGCACCCACCAGATGCCATAAAATACCGGCAAGAATGGCACTGTTCATTGTTATTCCTTCGTAAGGTTGAGGCCCACAGGAAACTGACAGTTTCCCGATTAGCAGCAGTCTACGGTGCGCAGCTTTTCATCAGCCTTTGGATGGCTGCCGGAAAGCGCGCGGTGCTGGCAAAATTCGGCGGGTCTTCAACATGAGGATCACAAAATTGCATTTGCAGGCATCAATCGGGCTGGTTTTTATAAGTTACTTATTATTGAGGATATTTTTTATTTTTGTTGTGTTGATCGACACAGTTTTTGACTGACTGCCAGCCTGCTGTTTAACATGGCAGTCACGCAAAGCCGCCCGATGAGCTTTCCCCGACGTGGCGAATTCCGTATAACGTTGGAAAAATCATCGCAACGAAGGAATGAGATGAATAGCAAAAGGTTGACGCTGCTGTTGTCGCAGCCGGTGAGCCGCGTGATGCTGGATGATATCCGCGCCATTGTGCCGCCTCAGGCGTTGAACGTTTTCATTAATGGATTGGATGAAGAGCGTTACGCCACACTTGACTGCATCCAGAGCGAAGAGAACTGCGCCCTGCTGGCTTCGGCCATCGTGGTGTGGCGTCAACTCGGTCATATTCACCGCATTCGTTATCAGAAAGGCGAACATCTGCGCGAGGTGGATGACGCCAGCCAATTTCAGCTGTTCAGTATGATGAAAACCCATCGCGCCATTGTTCAACTCGCTTAACGATCAGGATATCTATGAAAATCGGATTGCTCTTCCCTATTGCCATCATCATTGCTGGCGTCAGTTTCCTCGCCTGGTTTATCGCCAGCGGCGCGGCGGTGCCGGGTTCCTGATCTTTCTGCATAAAATTTTTTCTTACTAACACGCTGAATACGCGGCATTTCATCAGGAATGCTGCGTCTGTCGTATCGTTCTTCCCTTCTCTGCCATCCCGTCATCCGCTCTGGCACTGACAAAAAGGTGCTACACCTTGATCTGTTTCACTCTCGATTCACACCATGCTAACGAAACCGATCGCGGAGACCCTACAGATGACAACACACCATCAACATTACATTAATGGCGCGTTTGTAAACGATCAGAACGATAAGTGGATTGAGGTCATCAATCCAGCGACTGAAGCGCTGCTGTCGCGGGTGCCACAAGGCACACAGCAAGATGCAGCGCAGGCGATTGCAGCGGCAGAAACAGCACAACCCGCCTGGGAAGCATTGCCCGCCATTGAGCGCGGTAACTGGTTGCGTAAAATTGCTGCTGGTATCCGCCAGCGTGAACCCGAATTGACGGCCACCATCGTGGCGGAAGGCGGTAAAACTCAGGGGCTGGCGCAGACTGAAGTGCTGTTCACCGCAGATTACCTCGACTACATGGCCGAATGGGCGCGGCGTTATGAAGGTGAAATCGTCAATAGCGATCGCCCAAATGAAAATATCTTCGTGTTCAAGAAAGCCATCGGTGTCACCACAGGTATCCTGCCCTGGAATTTCCCCTTCTTCCTGATTGCGCGTAAAGCCGCTCCGGCGCTGATTACCGGCAACACTATCGCCATCAAACCCAGTGAACTCACCCCTAACAATGCAGCGATTTTTGCGCAGATCATTCATGAGATCGGCCTGCCGAAAGGCGTGATCAATTTCGTGTTTGGCTATGGCCCCGAAGTCGGTCAGGAGATGGCCGCCAACCCGAAGGTCGGTTTAGTGAGCCTGACCGGCAGCGTGGGTGCGGGCATTGCTACGATGCAAGCCGCCGCGAAAAACGTCACCAAGGTGTCGCTGGAACTCGGCGGTAAAGCGCCAGCCATTGTGATGGATGATGCGGACCTGGATCTCGCTGTGAAGGCCATTGTCAGCTCTCGCGTAATCAATACCGGGCAAGTGTGCAACTGTGCGGAACGCGTGTACGTCCAGGAAGGCATTTATGATCGCTTCATCAGCGCACTGACTGCAGCAATGAAACAGGTGAAGTTTGGCAACCCAGCCGAGCAAACCGATATCGACATGGGTCCGCTGATCACCGCCGCCGCACTGGAACGCGTGGAGCAGAAAGTGGCCAAAGCGGTGTCTGAGGGCGGAAAAGTGGTTCTGGGTGGCAAGCGCGTGGGCGACAAAGGGTTCTACTTCGAACCGACGATCATTACCGGTGTGCGTCAGGAGATGGAGATCATGCGCGAAGAGATCTTTGGGCCGGTATTACCGGTGATGACCTTTAAAACTCTGGATGAAGCCGTCGCGCTGGCTAACGATTGTGAATATGGCCTGACCTCTTCGGTCTACACGCAAAATCTGAACACGGCGATGATTGCGCTGCGTCAGCTGAAGTTTGGTGAGACCTACATCAACCGCGAGAACTTCGAGGCGATGCAAGGTTTCCATGCGGGTTGGCGCAAATCGGGTATCGGTGGTGCAGATGGACGTCATGGATTGGAAGAGTATCTGCAAACCCACGTGGCCTATTTGCAGTTTTCCTGAGTAAAGTACCTGGCTGGATAAGCTGCCAGCCAGGCATTGCCATGAGGTGAAACTGCACCAGGAATGGCGCCTTTTGAAGGCTGCGCAATGGCACGCGCAGCCACACTTCTAAGCTGTTCGCCTTCAGGTACGGCGCAAAGCTGTTTCACTCAACCGTCATTACGCGATGCGCTTCTGGCTGCGCAGCAAGGCTAAGCCACTCAGTACCGACATCGCCATCAGGTAATAGCCTGGCGCGAGGCTGGTGCCGGTGGCACTGATCAACAGCGTACAAATCAGCGGTGCAAAACCACCAAACACCGTCACCGCGACGTTATAGCTGATCGCCATGCCGCTGGCGCGAGTGCCAATGGGGAACAGGTCGGCCATCACTGACGGGACCGTCGAGAAATAGATCGATTTCAGCAACGCCATCCAGCACACCAGAATGATCAAGGTGGTCGGCGTGGTGTGATTCACCACCAGCTTAAACGCCGGATAAATGGTGACGATTAGCATGATCAGCGAACCCCACATCAACGGCACGCGGCCCACGCGCTCCGCCAACAGCCCCATCAGCGGCGTCACCACCGTCAGGATCACCCCTGCCAGCAACGTCGCGGTGAACGCGGCAGAACCCGGCAGATGCAGGTTTTTGGTAGCGTAAGTTGGCACGTAGTTGAGCATGTAGTTCACGGCGGTGGAGATCACCATCAGGCCAATCGCCAGCAGCATCAGCTCTTTTTGACGACCAAACAGGCGCTTGAGCGGAGCGGCCTCAGGCGCTTGCGCTTCAAAACTGGCAGGCTCATGCACATGACGGCGGATATAGATGCCCAATGGGCCAATCAGCAGACCGAAGGCAAACGGGATACGCCATCCCCAATCCTGAATCTGACTTTCCGTGAGGATCTGCGTCAGTCCCAGACCAAACGCCGAGGCCAGCAAGGTACTTGCGCCCTGGGTGGCAAACTGCCAGCTGGCGATAAACGCCCTGCGCTCCGGGAAATGCTCGACCAGAAACGCTGTCGAGCTACCGAATTCACCCCCCGCCGAGAAGCCCTGCACCAGACGCGCCAGTAAAATCAGCAGCGGCGCTATCAGGCCAATACTGCCATAGCTCGGCATAAAGGTGATGACCGCACCGCCCAACATCATCAGGTTGATCGACAGCAGCAGCGCCTTTTTACGCCCGTGGCGATCGGCATAGTTGCCGAGCACAATCGCGCCCAGTGGACGGATCAGGAACGAGACGCCGAAGCTGCCAAAGGTCAGCAGCAAGGAGACGGAGGGATCGCTGGTAGGGAAGAAAGCATGGGCAATGTAGCTGGCAAAGAAGCCATACACCGCAATATCAAACCACTCCAGCGCATTGCCGATACAGGTGGCAAACAGCGTTTTATGCAGATTCGGTTTGGTGCTGCTCAATGGGGCAGCTGTGTTAAGCGTATTCATGCAGCACCTCCTGCGTGCTGACGGTGTTTAGCCACCAGCTCGCTACCTTGCTCGCCAAGATCCCACAGCAGGCGTGTCATAATTTGCAGACCTTCACGCGCAATCGACTTCAGCATATGTTCGTTGACGCCATGCTGACCGCAGGCCGGGTAAGAGTGCGGCACCCACAATGTCGGCAGTCCGAGAATGTCAGAGAATACTTCGTTCGGCAGTGAGCCGCCGAGATTCGGCAGCAACGCCGGTTTTTTGCCGCTGGTCTCTGCCATGCTCGCCAGCACCCAATCCACCAGCGGATCGGTAGGATCGAGTCGCGTGGCCGGTGACCCGCGCATAAACTCCACTTTCACGTAGTCAAAACCGTGCTGCGCCAGATGCTCGCTCACATGCTGAGCCAGGTTTTCCCAATCGGTGCCGACCACAAAGCGCAGTTGGCACACCGCCGTGGCTTCACCGGGAATCGCATTCATCGGACGTGCCGGATTGCCCGTCAGGAATGCGAGGACTTCCAGCGTATTCCAGCCGTAGAGTCTTTCTGTCGGAGAGAGCGTCGGCTCGCCCCAGGTGGTATCAATCTCGGGATCCCCTGGCATCCCGCCCACTTCGATGTCGCTGAGGATGTCGCGCACTTGTTGAGTGAGAGAGTCAGGTTTCAGCGCCTCAACCTGCAGCACGCCCTTTTCGTTCACGAGGCAAGCAATAGCGTTGGCTAACTGTGTGCCTGGATTAGTCAATAAGCCGCCCCAGTTACCGGAGTGATAGGCGTTGTCACGCGCGGTAACGGTGAGACGGAAGTTCACCGCACCCCGGGAGCCAAGGAACAGGGTTGGGCGCACCGCATTGAGACGCGGGCCGTCAGACGCGATAAACAGATCGGCTTTCAGCAGTTCAGCATGATGCTGGCACAGTTGAGCCAGGCCCGGCGAGCTGATCTCCTCACCCATCTCAAACAGCATTTTGCAGTTGAAACCAAGTCGTCCACCGCGTGCCTTGAACACCTGTTCGAGTGCCGCGAGGTTCACGCAGTGCTGGCCTTTATTATCCGCGCTGCCACGGGCGTACCAACGGTCGCCCTCTTCCACTAACTGCCATGGCGATAACCCCTCACGCCAGTTTTCGTCGTCACCGAACACCACATCGCCATGTCCGTAACTCAACAAGGTCGGCAGTGCCGGATCTTCGATGCGTACCGCCACCAGGAACGGGCGATGGGCGGCTTCAGGGTTGTCGATAAAATGTAAGGTGAAGCCCAGCGCGATGAGCTGTGGGCCAATCTCATCCTGCAGGTAACGCTGTAATTCGTTGTCGCGATCCTGGCGCTGGCTTTCGGTGCGTTGCGCCACACGTCGGGCCAATGTTTCCTGAAATTCCCCGCTGTCGAACCAGGCGGTGGCTTGTTGTACCGCTTGTTGTGCTGTCATGTTTGCATGTCTTTTATTGGTATTTTGGTTTTGTCATCTTTGCGGAAACCTTGCTTTGCCACAATTATCAATTTATCGAGTATGATTTGCTTTTTTGGCAAAGCTCCGCTGCCCGATTTAGAGGCATGCACCAGCATGAGGCATCCGCATGATAAGCAATGAAATCCGCTATTTCCTGGCCGTTGCCAATACCGGTTCGCTCAGCGCGGCCAGTGAACAGCTGTTTGTGGCGGTGTCTGCCATCAGCAGACAAATTCAGCGACTGGAAAACCAGGTGGGCGTGCCCCTGTTTGACCGGCATGCGCGCGGGATGGTGCTGAATGAAGCCGGCGAAATTTACGCACATCACGTACGCAAAACGATGCTGGAGATGGAGTACGCGCTGGCAGAAATTAAGGGGCTGAAGGCCGTGCGACGCACCCTGATTCGCGTGGCCTGTACCGATGGATTAGCCTTTACGCTGCTGCCGCGCATGATTGCCGCCTTCCGTGAGGATAATCCCGGCGTGCTGTTTGATATCAAAGTGGCAAGTACGCAAGGTGTCGCTGAACTGCTGCGCAGCGGCGAGTGCGATCTGGCACTGCAATTCAGCCTGCACGCTGAACGCGGCGTGGAAGTCATCGGTTCCTGGCCCGCCCCGGTGCTGCTGGTGATGCATCAGAGCCATCCGCTGGCCAGCGCCGCACACGTGACCCTGAACGATGTCAGCCACTATCCGCTGGCTTTGCCGCAGCAGAACACCACCGTGCGCCAATTGTTTGAGCTGGCGAGCCACATGAGCGGTAATTTGATTGAACCGGTGATCACCTGCGATACCTTCTCAACGTTGTTCCACTTTCTGCTGCGCACTCCGCTGGCTCTGACGATTTGCAGTGCCTTTACCGTATTACAAGAAGCGGAAACGCACGGCTTGATATTGCGCTCGGTGGGGATCGATCAATTGAGTCAGCGCAACTTGCAGTTACAGGCGCAATCAGGGCGACCTCGCAGTGCCGCCCTGAATGTGTTTATGACGTTTTTACTGCAGCAAATGAACGCGCTGGAGGAACCATTGCGTCAACGCTGGAAGCCTTGACACGCCACGCGCGCTCAACACAACGTGCCGCCTTTGAGCGGCACTTGCCCGTCATCAATTCTTAATATCGACCGGATAGAAAATGTGTTTACCAAACGGATCGACGGTATATCCGCTCACCGTTTTGCGCACCGGCTCGAAAATCGTTGAATGAGCGATCATCACCGCAGGCATTTGATCGTGCATGATCTGCTGTGCTTCACGATACAGCGTGACGCGCTTGTCGTGATTTTGCTCCGCACGCGCTTCAGTGATGATCTTCTCGAACGGCTGATAGCACCATTTGGAGGAGTTGGAGCCGCCATTGGCCGAGGTGCAGCTGTAGAGCGGGCCAAAGAAGTTATCCGGATCGCCCGTCGCCGTGGTCCAGCCCATCAGTGCCGCCTGATGCTCGCCGCCCTTCACGCGCTTCAGGTATTCACCCCACTCATAACTGACGATATTGGCTTTAATGCCCACCTGCGCCCAATCGGCCTGAATCATCTCTGCCATTCGTCGCGCGTTTGGATTATAAGGGCGCTGCACCGGCATCGCCCACAGCGCGATTTCAGTGCCAGGTTTGATACCTGCTTCCTGTAGCAGTGCTTTGGCTTTCTGCGGATCATAATCATAATCCTTCAGATCCTTATCTGCACTCCAGACACCCGGCGGCAGAATATTTTTCGCCACCGTGCCAGTGCCTTTGAATATCGCGTCAATAATCGCCTGCTTGTTAATGGCCATCGCCAGTGCCTGGCGGACTTTCACGTTATCCAACGGCGCTTTGGTGGTATTGAACGACAGGAAACCGGTGTTGAGCCCCGACTTCTGCTCCAGCGTCAGATCCGGGTTGCTGCGCATTTTTTCCAGATCGGCAGGATTCGGGAACGGCATCACCTGACACTCGTTTTTCTCCAGCTTGGCATAGCGCACCGAGGCGTCCGGGGTGATGGAGAAGACAATGCGATCCAGTTTCGCTTTGCCCTGCCAGTAATCCGGGAAGGCTTTGTAGAGGATGCGTGAGTCTTTTTGATATTGCACCAGCTCAAAGGGACCGGTGCCGATCGGCTCCATGTCGACTTTCTCTGGTGTGCCCGCTTTTAGCATCTGATCGGCATATTCCGCAGAGTGAATGGAGGCGAAGTACCAGGCCAAATCTGCGAGGAACGGCGCTTCCGCATGCGCCAGCGTGATGCGCACCGTATTGTCATCCACCTTCTCTATATTCTTGATCAGCTTCGCCAGTTCCAGGCTATCGAAATTGCTGTAGTTGCCACCGGAGACGTTGTGGTAGGGATTTTTGGCATCCATCTGACGCATAAACGAGAAGATCACGTCATCGGCATTCAGGTTGCGCGAGGGTTTAAACAGTTTGTTGCTCTGGAATTTAACCCCTTTGCGTAAGTGAAACGTGTAAACCGTGCCGTCCGGGCTGATATCCCAGCTTTCAGCCAGGCTTGGCACCAGTTCCGTAGTGCCGGGCTTGAAGTCCACCAAACGGTTGAAAATAGGCACTGCGCTGGCATCAACGCTGGTACCTGAAGTGTAAAGTTGCGGATTGAAATTCTCAGGCGAACCTTCAGAACAGTAAACCAGCGTTTTTGCCGATACCCCGCCTGCCACCGCTAAACACAACGCACTGAGTGTGAACTTTGCCATCATCTTTTTCATTGTGATCCTCGTTTTTGTTGACTTCCATGAGCCCGCATCGGTATTTATTGATAAATAACACGATTTATCCGAGGTGTGTAATGCACATCGCGCAAAGCTAATAAGGAAATGTGATGACAGACCAACTCGCTCGCCAACTGACCCAACGTTTTTACCGTTATCTGGCGGTTTCCAGCCAGAGCGATGCCAAATCCACCACGCTGCCCAGCACCCCTTCACAACATGCGATGGCGGAGCTGCTGGCGCAGGAACTGCGTGAGTTTGGGCTGCAGAATATCGTCATCGATCAGCATGCGACGGTGACGGCGGTGAAACCGGGCAATCGACCAGATGCACCACGCATCGGCTTTATTACCCATATCGACACGGTGGACGTGGGTTTGTCAGCGGATATACACCCGCAAACCCTGACGTTTAACGGAGATGATTTGTGTCTGAACACGCAGCAGGATATTTGGCTGCGCGTAGCGGAACACCCGGAGATTGCGCCCTATCACGGTCAGGAGATCATCTTTAGCGATGGCACTAGCGTGCTCGGCGCCGACAATAAAGCGGCGGTGACGGTGGTAATGACGTTGATGGAGAATCTGAAAGGCGATCATGGCGACATCGTGGTGGCATTTGTACCGGATGAGGAAATTGGGCTGCGCGGTGCCAAAGCGCTGGATTTGGACACTCGCTTTAACGTCGATTTTGCCTGGACTATCGATTGCTGTGAGCTGGGCGAAGTGGTGTATGAGAACTTTAATGCGGCGGCGGCGGAACTGGTGTTTACCGGCGTGCCGGCGCATCCGATGTCCGGCAAAGGCGTGCTGGTTAACCCACTGCTGATGGCGCACGACTTCATTTCACGTTTCGATCGCCTGGCCACGCCAGAGCATACCGAAGGTCGTGAAGGCTATATCTGGTTTAACGATATCAATGCCAATGCCAGCCGTGCGGTGCTGAAGGCATCGATTCGCGACTTTGATTTACAGGGTTTCGACCAGAAAAAACAGCAGTTGGTGGAAGTCGCAGATGAGATCGCCGCGCTTTATCCCACCGGGCATGTTTCACTCACCATTAACGACACCTACAGCAACATTAGTAATGCCATCGGGGAAGATCGTCGTGCAATTGACTTGATATTTGCGGCGCTCGAACAAGTGGGTGTGGAGCCGAAAGTCATCCCGATGCGCGGCGGCACAGACGGTGCGGCTTTATCGGCAAAAGGATTGCTGACACCGAACTTCTTTACCGGCGCACACAATTTCCATTCACGCTTCGAGTTTTTACCGGTGCCCTCGTTTGTGAAATCGTATCAGGTAGCCGAAGCGCTGTGTTATCTGGCGGCGAAATAAGCCCGATCTTTACCGGCAGATCTTAACGCTGTCCGCGGCTCGGCAACCGCTGAGAGGCGATGTCACCGACTCCGACGTAAACGAAAAAGGCTGCCATGGGTGAACAATGGCAGCCTTAATTCAATCCGGTTTTAACGGAGCAGCGCGCCAGTATGGCGCTTGATGTTATTTCGCTGCGGTCACATCAATGCCAGGGAAGAATTTCGCCGCCAGCTTGGTGATGGTGCCGTCAGCCTGCACTTTCGTGATAGCCGCATCCAGTTCACCCTTCAGCTTTGCATCACCTTTACGCAGACCAAAACCGATACCTGAACCGAGGATGGTGTCATCTTCAACCGGCTTGCCGACAAAGGCGAAACCTTTGCCCTGTGGCTTATCAAGGAAACCAGACTGACCTGCGGCAGACATCACCAGCGTGCCATCAAGGCGGCCCGCAACCATGTCGTTATAAACCTGGTTCTGGTCCTGATAAGAGGTCACGGTCACACCCTGCGGCTCCCAGTGCTTCTTAGCGTAAGTTTCCTGGATAGAACCCTGCAACACACCGATGTTTTTGCCTTTCAGCGACTCGGCGGTTGGCAGCAACTTCTCACCCGCTTTGACGATCAGCATGGTGGGAATGCGGTAGATAGGTTTGGTGAAGTCGATGTTTTTGGCACGCGCTTCGGTGATGTTCATCGCCGAGTTGATCGCATCAAATTTTTTCGCCTGCAGTGCCGGGATCAGCGCATCAAAGCTGCTTTCCACCCACTTACAGTCAAAGTTCCCGACCTGGCAAATTGCTTTACCCAGTTCGATATCAAAACCTTCCAGCTCGCCCTGTGCGTTGCGGCTTTCAAACGGCGGATATTGTGACTCCAGACCGTAGCGTAAGGTTTCTTGTGCCAGTGCGTGTGCTGAGGTCAGCATGCCCAGCGCCACAAACAGTGCGTTTAATTTTTTCATTATTCTTCCCCTAATTACCCTTTAACCCGGCACAGCGCTTCCGCGCCAGCCTGCAGTGTTGCGTCGTCTTTCGCGAATGACAGGCGAATTAATTTATTGTCAGTGCCGTCCATATAAAACGCCGACAACGGAATGGTGGCCACACCGTGATCGACGATGAGACGTTTTACCATTTCACTGTCGCTTTCGTCACTGAAATGTCCGTAACTGGCCAACATAAAGAAGGATCCCGCGCTCGGCAGCAGCTTAAACGGCGAATCTTGCATCAAAGACAGCAGGCGATCGCGTTTTTCCTGATAGAACGGTGACAGCTGCAGGTAGTTTTGCGGATTCTGCAGATAGTGCGCAAAACCCACCTGCATCGGTGTATCGGCGGCGTACATCATGAACTGATGCACCTTTACAATCTCTTCCATCAGCGCGGCCGGTGCCAGCGCGTAACCCACACGCCAGCCGGTGACGTGGAACGTTTTGCCAAAGGAGGAAACGATCACGCTGCGCTGCGCCAGTTCCGGATGGGTAGCCATGCCGCAGTGGGCACGACCATCAAACAGAATGTGTTCGTAGACTTCGTCGGACAGCACCACGATATCCGTGTTGCGGGTCAAGGCTGCCAGCTGTTCCAGGTCGGCTGGCGTCAGCACCTGTGCACTCGGATTGTGCGGGGTGTTGATAATGATCATGCGGGTGCGCGGCGTGATGGTGGCACGCAGCTCATCCCAGTTAATCGCAAAATCCGGCACCTGCAATTTCAGGCCAATCGGGGTTGCGCCTTGCAAACGCACCACTGGCGCATAGCTGTCGAACGCCGGCTCGAAGAAGATCACTTCGTCGCCAGGGTGCACCAGCGCAGAAATTGCCATGTAAATTCCCTGGCTAGCGCTGCCGGTGATCAACACTTCGCTACCCGCATCGTAGCGCTGGCCATAAAGCGTCTCGACTTTTTCGGCCAGCGCTTCACGCAGCGCGGGTAAACCGGTCAAAGAGGCATATTGGTTATGGCCTTCGCGCATGGCTTTACTGACCAGCTCAACCAGATGGGGATCGCATGGAAAATTCGGCGCGCCCTGCGACAGGTTGATGGCTTTATGTTGTGCCGATAGCTGGCCGATGACGCTGAAAATCGTCGTGCCGACATCGGGCTGTTTGGAAGAGATGTTAACACTGCTATTCAAGGTCATCGTTGCTCCACAAGGTTGCATAACCACGTAAGGAAAGTAGATTTCTATTCAACGGCGTGACGCTTGAGTCGACAAGCGAATTGTTGTCATAATAGCCATGATTAAAAATCATAGCTTGAGGTCATTATGTCCCGCTCTGCACTACCGCTAAATGCCATCCATGCATTTCTGGTCACTGCACGTCATCTCAATCTGACGCGCGCGGCCAGTGAGTTGTGCATTACGCAGGGGGCGGTGAGCCGTAAAATCGCTACGCTGGAAAGCTGGCTGGGATTTCCGTTGTTTGCCCGTCATGCGCGCGGTCTGCATCTCACCGAACAAGGGGCGGCATTGTTGCCCGAACTGCAGCAAGGTTACGCCATGCTGGTGAACGCGACAGAGAAAGCCAGCCGCAGCAATGCCTCGATTCGTTTGAAAGCACCGACCTGTGCCATGCGCTGGCTGGTGCCGCGTTTGGTGGCACTGGAGCAACAGCGGCCGGAAATCCATGTGGCGCTCACCACCACGCTGGATCACGCTTCACAGTTGGAAAATTTTGATGCGGCAATTGTGTTTGGCACGCCCCCTGCTGGTTCCATTCGTTTATTTGATGAGCGATTGACGCCGGTTTTGGGCAGTAACGTCACGCCGCCCGTGAGCATCAGCGATTTGGCGAAGTTTACTTTTTTGCATCCCACCAATGATGCTCGCGACTGGCAAATGTGGCTGGCGGATCAAGCGGCGAAGGTGCCGATGGCACGCAATCAGCACTTTGCCACCATGGATCTTGCTATCAGCGCGGCGATTCAGGGTTTTGGTGCCACGGTGGCGGATGTGACACTGGTGCAAAATGATTTGGCGAATGGTCGCTTGATTGCCCCGTTTGCCAACAGCGTGGCCACCGGGGCAGCGTACAGCCTTTTACAGTGTGCAGAACAGGATGCGCCACCGTTCCTGCCGGATCTGGTGGCGTGGTTGTGTCAGCCTCAGAATGAAACCCACTCATCGGCGCTGGCCGACTTCGATTGAGCGACTGGCGTACTGGTCAGCAGCGGACGGCGCAGAACGGTGCTGGCTGGCGCGGCCTGAGCTTTGGCTAACGGCGCACTGTCCGACAGACGGAATTTCGCGACAGAAGCCTGCAACTCTTCCGTTTGACGCTCCAGCGCACTGGCCGCCGCAGAAACCTGCTCCACCAGCGAGGCGTTTTGCTGGGTCACGCTGTCCATTTCCGTGACGGCGGTGCCGACCTGCGAAATGCCCTTGCTCTGCTCTTCGGAAGCGGCCGCGATATGCTTCATGATCTCATTCACATCCTGTACCGACTTCAGAATATCGTTCATGGTGCTGCCCGCGCTGCTGACCAACGCTGAGCCTTTATCAACACGCTGAACGGAATCTTCAATCAGCGTGGCGATCTCTTTCGCCGCACCCGCACTGCGCTGTGCCAGATTACGTACTTCACTGGCCACTACCGCAAAACCACGACCTTGTTCGCCCGCACGCGCAGCTTCAACGGCGGCGTTAAGGGCCAGGATATTGGTCTGGAAAGCAATGCTGTTGATCACGTTGGTGATCTCAGCGATTTTCTTCGAACTGCCGGAAATGCCCTGCATGGTGGTGACCACTTCCCCCACCAGACGGCCGCCCTGCTGTGCGGTGCCGGTGGCCGTTTCTGCCAGCGAGCTGGCCTGACGGGCGTTGTCGGCGTTGAATTTCACCGTTGCCGTGAGCTGCTCCATGCTGGCTGCCGTTTGCTCCAGCGCGGCCGCTTGCTCTTCGGTGCGTGAGGAGAGATCGTTATTACCGGATGAAATTTCTGCCGCCCCGCGATAGATATTCTCTGTTCCACTGCGAATGGCGCTCACTGCTTCACGCAGGCTGTCCTGCATCGCACGCAACAGCGGCACCAGTTTGCCGACGCAGTTGCGCCCAAAATCCTCTACTGGCTGGCTGAGATCGCCCTGCGCAATCACCGCGAAGTGGTTGCGCACGCGCTCCAGCGGTTTCACCAGCATCGCCACCAGATAACGGTCGGTGAACAACAGAATGACAAGGCCGAACACCACGGCAACCAGAATAATCACCTTGGTAATATTGGTGAGTTTATCGACGGTGACACGGGTTTCATCCAGCTTAATGCCTGCGGCTTTGTTGAACGCTTCCGCGCTGGTGCCAAAGGCGCGGCTCAGGGCGGGCGTCACGTTATTGGCCTGTGTGCGGTAAGCTTCAACGGTGCTCTGCTGTGCCAGCGACACCTGCGGCGCAATCCCCTCATCCAGCAATTTCTGCCAGCTGGCGATAACGCTGTTAACCGTTTCACTGTCCATCGGGCCGGGTGCCATCGCTTTGAATTGCACCAGCTGCGCTTTCATACTCTCCAGCGCCTGTTGCACCGGTGCGAATGCCTCCGCGCTCACTGCCGCGCCCGATGCACGCCCTTCCATCACGCGGGATAGACGCGTCACCACACGAAAATATTGATCGTTGCCTTTACTGAGTACCGTCATCTGATTAACCAGCTCACGGTCTATCTCATTCCCTTCGCCGAGGGCATTGAGCGAATGCACGCTAAATAATCCGACACCGCACCACAGCAGGCAAAACAGCCCGAGAATAGTCAGCATGACGGCGCGAATAGTGAAGTTTTTTAAGATTCCCATACATAATCCCTTGGTGTGAAACGCGTAGGAGGCCCGATAAAATCGGGCATATTGCGTTTATCGGCAGTGGATTGGGAAAATGTAACGGTTTAATAAGCTAATTAATTGCTGTCTGCTTAAGAGGAATGGCTGCCATTGTTATGATTAATCAATCAGTTAACGCGTCATTTGCCTTAAGGATTCATTTGCGCAATTTCACTATTAGCCTGCTCATCAAAGCTTAACGTGGCTGCGCATCATGAGACGGAACAAACGCAGACGCCCACGCATAAAACGCGCCTTCAACACCGCTTGCGGTTTACCCTGATCACCGAGGGCGAGTGTCAGATCTTCACGGGGACGCCACACCGGCCAGTCGATTTGGCCCTGCAACTGATAGCTAAACTCACTGGCATCCCGGGCGAAAGTCACCCAATAGGTACTGACCATATCGGCAAAGCGCTTATCTGCGGCAGTGTAATCCCGCTCAGGCAGCGGTTTAAGCGAGGTCAGCGTGTTGAATATATAGGGGATTTCGTTGCCGTGCCAGGTGCCATGTGGATAGAGGTCGCGGGCATTCTCTGACACATAGTCGAACCAGTATCGCCAGGCAGGCATGCCAATACTGTGTTGAGACTGCACCACCAGTAACGGGATCACGGTAAACGCCATGTCTCGCGCCACTGACCGGCCCAGTAAGGTATCGTCGTGAATATCGTATAGCCATTTCATCAGGCCATAGCTGAGGCGATTTTTGCGACGAATTTGCTGTAACACCGTTGCAGGATCCACACCAAAATAATCCAGTACGCTGGCTTCATCGCTGTTACTTCCCACCATCAACGGCACCCGATGCTGTTTACCGGCTATAAAGGTTTCGAGCATCGGCCTGGGGAGCACCGCATCACCGCTGATTGCCACCGGACCTAATCCCAGTGGACGTTGCAGCGGCCAGAATTGATCGGCAGGTAACTGACGAAGCTGTTCAGCAGAGGCGTGAGCCGGCAGGCCAAAATGCGCGGCAACCTGTTTACCGATTTGTTGCGCCCTCCTGCGCGGCACATCCGGCAAGCTGTATGCACTCTGGACAATGCCTTTGTGGAACAGCCCTTCAGCCAGCGGAGAACAGCACAAAGACAACACGCTGCGCGCACCCGATGATTCACCAAACAGCGTGATATTGTGGCGATCGCCGCCAAAGGCAGGAATATTGCGTTGAACCCATTGCAGCGCAGCGATTTGATCCAGCAAGGCAAAGTTATTCACCACCGCTTCTTGCGGGTATTCAGCATCCAGCGCCGGATGGGCGAAAAAGCCAAAGTGGCCAAGACGATAATTGAGCGTGACCACGACGACGCCCTGCGCGGCTAAGGCTTTGCCACGATAGGGATCAAGACTACCTGCGCCGATGGTAAAACCCCCGCCGTGCAGCCACACCATCACCGGCAAGGGACGGGAGGGCTCAACGTCTGGCGTCCAGATATTCAGGTACAGACAATCCTCATTGAACCGACCCGGATCGCCGCCACCCACTGCCATGCAATAATCCCGGTTTTGCCAACTGGCATCCCCCCATTGCGTGGCTTCACGTACTTCTTGCCAGGGCGCAACCGGCTGTGGCGGACGCCAGCGCAGTGCGCCCACGGGCGGTGCGGCGTAAGGTATTCCCTTGAAGACAAAAAGATCATCGTCAATCAGGCCTCTGAGCTCACCCTCTGCGGTCATGATCCTCAGACGTCGTTCGTTTTTCATCTCGGGTTCCCAGATCAAGCTTGGTTCCATTATTTGCAGGCCTTGAGCGAATGTCCATGTTCTGAAAGCATTTGCAGATTAAGCCGAATATGCTTTCGATCCATTGAACATCTCCATCAAATTTTTTGGCTAACCCTGGCATGGCGAATTGCTTTAAGGTTACAAGTTAACCTGGCGAGACGGAGAAGCGCGATGTTTGGTGGTATCAACCAGATGTTCAATCGGATGAGCGATCACCCGGACTTCGGTAAACTGCTGTTACGTCTGACGTTTGGCGGCCTGCTGCTGTTTCATGGCGAATTCAAAGTGATGCATGGCGTCGACTGGATCGCCCATCTGCTGGCCGTTAAAGGCATGCCAGGTTTCATCGCTTACGGTGCTTACATCGGGGAAATAGTGGCACCTGTTATGGTGATCATCGGTTTAATGACGCGCCCTGCGGCCTTCATTATCGCGGTGAACATGGTTGTTGCGACCTTGCTGGTAAAAATGGGCGCAGTCTGGCATCGCACAGATGTTGGCGCCTGGTCTCTGGAAACAGAGGCTCTTTATCTGCTGGGCGCACTCGCCATCATGTTTTTGGGTGCCGGGAATTACACGCTGGTGCGTGATTCGCGCTTGCAATAAAAATCAAAAGAAATGAAGCCGGTCTGCTGAAGTGGTGATGCCACTTCACAGACCGGTTTTCTTATGCAGCTAACGGATACCGCAACGTGCCAGGCTGCGCTGCTGCATCTGTTGATACAACGCCATCTCATCCTGCACCGCTGCGCCTAATGCGGCTTCAAAATCCGCCCTGCTGGCATTGCCCGCGCTGCGTGCGTGCGTTTCGTCGCCCAAATTAGACTGGAATATCCCCGCTGCACTCACTGGCAGGAAATCTTCATACACAATCGGTTCTGCCTGCACCCGTCCCTCAGCGAGAAGTTGGGCCAGGGTTTCCCCCATTTGCGGAGGATGCTGGATGCCCTTAGCGGTCAAACGATAGCGGAACCACGCCAGTTCCTGTTCACGCAAGGCTTCTTCATCATCAGGGAAATCACGAAACACTGCGCTCAGATGCTGTTGATGATGCTGGTTATCGCTGCCGGTGCCTGCTTCCGCCAACAGACGGTCGTACAGTGTACGTCCTTTGGGGGTCAGTGCCGCGCCGCGCTGCTCAATCTCGCCAAAGCGCGCAGTATGGGTGCCGGGAGTGCCGTCATTAAAATGCACTGCCTCTTCCAGCGCTTTAAAGCTGGTTTGACGTAACAGGATCGGCACCTCGCGCCGTGGTGGCCCCTCAATAAGGGTTTTGGGATCGATGCCGCGCGCGGGCATCAAGGTTTGAACGCGATCGATATCCAGCGTGCGCGGCGTCAGATGGTTGATGTGGCACCCCTGGAAGCACACCACATCGGCGATCAATCGATGTTGCTGACTCAGTGCCCGATAGGTCAGGCTGTCCACGGTGGTGTGGGCATGCCAGCGGAAGGTTTCCAGCGCCTCTTTGACAAAGCGCGCCGCGTCCGCAGCGTTTAAACCGCCCTGTTGTTGATGTTGAGCGATCAATGCGCGACAACCCGGGGTGAAAATATCGCGCGCGGCCAAAATAGTTGCGGCTTTTTCCCTTAGCGCGGCGTCATCAATCAGTTCCAGCCGTAACAGAGAGGTAAACACGCGGAATGGATTGCGGCGCAATGCGCTGTCGGTGACCGGGCGGAACGCGGTGGAGTGAACGGGCACCCCCGCTTGAGAGAGATCGTAATATCCCACCGGTTCCATTCCCATCACCGCAAACATCTGGCGCAGTGTGCTGAGTTCTTCTGCCGTTCCCACGCGAATCGCACCGTGACGTTCCACACTGAGTCGGTCCAGTTCATCGGCGGCGGCGAGACGGTTTTTTAAAGCGGGTTGTGCTTCCAGCGTACGTTCATTCACGGCCGTGACCAGTTGCGTCAGGGTGCCATATTGCGGCACTTCCTGCTGATACATACTGGACATCGCTTGCGAGAACAGCGTGCGAATCGCATCACTGGTGAGAAAGTTTTCCATGGTCATCACCTCGGCGTTAAGGGTTGTTGCTAATGTAGATCAACCCTTTATCACCGTGGAGGAATTTCGTGGAACTGTGATCGCCCTGTCACTCAGCCCGGTCTGACGGGTCACCAAAGCGGCATTTCAGGGCCAGCATGATCGTGGTGAGCACCGCTGGAATCGCCAGCAACAGGAAAATTTGGCTGAACGACCACCCGAGCGAAAGGAGTTCTGCGCCGACAAAAGCACTCATAATCGCGCCGACGCGACCCACACCGTGCATCCAGCTGGAACCCGTCGCACGTGCATGCGTGGGATAATAGTTGGCCGACAACGCATTCATGCCGGTGTTGGCACCGTTAAAGCAGAACCCGCTAAAGAAGGCGATGGCACTCATTAATCCCACTTCTGCCGGAGAGAAGCCGAGCGCGACAATCGCAATACCGCCACAGAAGTAGATCACCGCCAGCGCGATATTGGCATTGATGCGATCCATCAGCCAGCCAGCAAACAGCGAACCTACTGTACCGCCCGCCTGATACATCGCCGTAACGATGGCGGCTTCCGTCACCGACATTCCCAACGTGTTGATCAGCGAGGGCATCCAGCTGCCAATCAGATAGACGAGGAACAGCCCCATAAAGTAGCCGCCCCATAACATCAGGCTGCCGAAGAGATAACGCCGCGACACCACCGTCGCCACTGCGCCACGCCGCACGACAACCTGTTCAGTGGACTGGTAATGGCTGTTCGGCTCAACGACGCCAGGCAGCATGCGATCCAAAATGGCATGAATACGTGCAGCAGGTGCGCGACGGCTAATCAGGAAGCGCACGGATTCCGGTAAGCCGCGCAGCAGGAAAGGCAACACAATCAGCGGCAAGACGCCACCCATCAACATCACGGAGTGCCAGTCATAGCGAGGCAACAGCCAGGAAGCCGCAAATCCGCCCGATGCGGCACCAAAGGTGAAACCGCAGAACACCACGGTGATAATGAAGGAACGTCGACGCTCCGGTGCATACTCTGCTACCAGCGTGCCAACGTTTGGCATGGCTGCACCGAGGCCAAGGCCGGTGAGAAAACGGAATAACATCATTTGATCGATGTTTTGCGCCATGGCGGTTGCCAGCGTCCACAAGCTAAAAAAACCCACGCTGAGCAGTATCATCACACGCCGCCCGTAGCGATCGGCCAATGGCCCCGCCACCATGGCACCTAAGGCCAGGCCAATCAGCGCGGCGCTGATCACCATGCCAAGCTGATGATTAGTGACGCCCCAACTGGCTTTCAATGTCGGAGCGATAAAGCCCATCAGCGCGATGTCCATGCCATCCAGCGCAACAACGATGAAGCACAGCGCAATCAGGCGTTTTTGCCAACGGCTAAGCGCACTCTGATTAATCAGCTGGCGAACATCTACGGCTTCAACGGTGGTCACGGATCAACTCCTGCACATTCATCGTTTAATCATCAGTTTTGGTAAAAAAAACGGCGCTAATGATAGCTCATCGTTAACAATAACGGGCAGGATTTTTAGGTGTAAGTGAGAATTATTCAAATTATGCGAGATTAAGCGCTTGATATTGCAATAGGTGATAATTTTGCACTGACGCTGATTTTTACTAATTCTATTTAAAACAGCAGGTTAGAAATTTTAGGGGTTTTGTTAATATAATTTTGCAGTGAAGTTAACATAATTCCAGTTTTCCCATTGCCGCCATCAGGTAAAAGTCATTATGTTTGAGGCTATGGACAAAAATTCCCTTTTCAATCAGCGCATTCGCTTGCGCCATTTACACACCTTTGTTGCGGTTGCGCAGCAAGGCACGCTGGGGCGCGCGGCAGAGACACTCAATCTCAGCCAGCCTGCGCTCTCAAAGACCCTGAATGAGCTGGAAGAACTGGCTGGCGCGCGTCTGTTTGAACGTGGCCGTCTTGGTGCTCAGTTAACGACGCTCGGCGAGCAATTTCTTGTCCATGCGGTAAAAGTGCTGGATGCACTTAACCATGCGGGCCAAAGCTTTAACACCCCACAACCAGGCCGACCGGTCGTGATTCGCCTCGGCGCGCTCACCACCGCGGCAATGGGCATGCTGCCACAGATTCTCGATCGCTTTCATGAGCAACAGCCGAACACCACGGTACAAGTGGCGACATTACACAATAATGTTCTGCTGGCTGGGTTGCGCGCGGGTGAGTTTGATATTGGCATTGGGCGCATGGCCGACAGCGAAATGATGGCGGGTCTAAGTTATGAATTGCTATTCCTTGAGTCGCTTAAACTGGTTGTACGCCCGGAACACCCACTCCTCAGTGACAATGTCACGTTATCCCGCGCGATGCAGTGGCCGGTGGTGATATCGCCGGAGGGCACTGCCCCGCGCCGTATCGCTCAACATATGCTGGACGAGCAAGGTTGTGCGCTTCCCGCTAATTGTGTTGAAACCTCATCCACTTCGCTGGCGCGTCAGCTGGCCCTGCGTTATGACTATGTGTGGTTTGTCCCCTCAGGCGCTATCAAGGAAGATCTCAGCCACAATGCCGTGATTGCACTGCCGATTAACTCTCCAGGGCCGGGAGAGCCGGTGGGGATTATCACCCGCAGCGGCAGTCATCTCAGCCTGAGTGCCGAAGTGTTGCTGGCGACCATTCGCAAATTTCACACCTGATTAGCGACTGCGTTTGGCGTGGCGCTCTCGATTATCCAGCCGCGCCTGATCCGTTTTTCTTAAACTGACATACAACGCCCCGGCACCTCCGTGCTGGGGTTGCGCCACGCAAAAGCTTTGCACCTCGTCAAACTGCGTCAGCCAGCGTGCCAGATAACTGCGTACGATATTGGCATGCGCTTCATCATCACGGCCTTTGCCGTGGATAATCAGCAGATTGCGTAGCCCCTGCTTGCGTGCCTGCAGCATGAAACTGAACAATGACTTCCGACAGGTTTCTACCGGCTGACGCAGCAGGTTCAGGCTGGCGTCCAGGGAATATTTCCCCAGCCGCAACTTATCCAGCACACCTTGTTGAATCCCTTCTGTTTTGTATTCCAGCGGCGTCGTCAGCGGGATGATGTCAAGGAAGCCCCGCGTGAGGAAATTTTCCTGTTCGTCATTGGCTTGCGTCGGGCGCGGCGCTTTGGTTGAAGGGGAACGCAACCATTGGGTATTGGCACAATCTTTCAGTGGCGTCACATCGCCCATGGCATCCCGGAAAAGGTCTTCATCGTCTAGGTTCATGGTGTTTTCTCACGCCTGGTGGTTTGCTGAGCGCAAGTTGCCGCTCAAAAACAAAATAGTAGCAAAGGATTTTTGGCATCACATCTGTCACTTTTTGCGCTGAGACAAGTTGTGACCAGATGTAAATATGGCAACAAAACGTTCCAGGTCAAAAAATAATGTCAGGCAAACCTTGCGCAAACTCAGGTATACCCTACGTTAGTGGGGGTTTAAGGGGAATTACTGCTCGGATGAGTTCCCTTAACGCGTAAAAATGTTAAAATTGACGGCAGTCAATAATCATCGAGCGTACCTATATGATCCCGGAAAAACGCAGCATTCGACGTATTCAGTCTGGCGGTTGTGCCATTCACTGTCAGGATTGCAGTATCAGCCAGTTGTGTATCCCTTTCACACTGAACGAGCATGAGCTGGATCAGCTGGACAATATCATTGAGCGCAAAAAGCCGATTCAGAAAGGTCAGACGTTGTTCAAAGCCGGTGATGAACTGAAATCGCTTTACGCTATCCGCTCCGGCACCATTAAAAGCTACACCATTACTGAACAGGGTGATGAGCAAATTACCGGTTTCCATCTGGCTGGGGATTTAGTGGGCTTTGATGCGATTGTCGGCGCGCACCACCCCAGTTTTGCTCAGGCGCTGGAAACGGCAATGGTGTGTGAAATTCCTTTCGAAACCCTTGACGATCTCTCCGGTAAAATGCCGGCACTGCGTCAGCAGATGATGCGTCTGATGAGCGGTGAGATTAAAGGCGACCAGGACATGATCCTGCTGCTCTCGAAGAAAAACGCGGAAGAGCGTCTGGCGGCCTTTGTCTGGAATCTGTCCCGCCGCTTTGGTCAACGAGGCTTTTCTCAACGCGAGTTCCGCCTGACCATGACGCGTGGTGACATTGGTAACTACCTGGGACTAACCGTAGAAACCATTAGCCGTCTGCTGGGCCGCTTCCAGAAAAGTGGCATGCTGGCAGTGAAAGGCAAATATATCACCATCGAGAACCATGCATTGCTGGCAGAACTGGCAGGTCAAACTGAACAAGCTGCGTGATTCTGTGCCGGGTCGATAAATGTTAGTTTATTGATCCGGCAACAACTTTTCCCCTTCTGCCCCGCGCCAACTTAGGCTATCTTTAATCCAACTTGCTTTGGTTTGAGGAGATTGCCCTATGTCCCGGTACCAAAATATTCTGGTGGCGATTGACGCCCAGCAGGACGATCAACCCGCGTTACGTCGTGCGGTGTATCTGAATCAACGTATCGGCGGAAAAATCAAAGCTTTTCTGCCCATCTACGACTTCTCCTATGAAATGACCACCTTGTTGTCGCCTGATGAACGTTCCAACATGCGTAAAGGCGTCATCAGTCAGCGTACTGAATGGATTCGTCAACAGGCCCACGCCTATCTTGAGGCGGGTGTTGATATTGAAATTAAAGTGGTGTGGCATAATCGCCCTTATGAAGCGATCATCCAGGAAGTGATGGCGCACCAGCACGACCTGGTGTTGAAAATGGCCCACCAGCACGATCGCCTCGAAGCGGTGATATTTACCCCAACTGACTGGCATCTGCTGCGTAAATGCCCCTGCCCGGTGTGGATGGTGAAAGATCAGCCATGGCCAGAGGGAGGCAGAGCCGTTGTGGCGGTCAATCTGGCCAGTGAAGAGCCCCATCACGATGAGTTAAACCAAAAACTGATTCGTGAAACGGTGCTGCTGGCTGATATGGTCAATCATACTGAGGTGCACCTTGTCGGTGCTTATCCCATCACGCCAATCAATATCGCTATTGAACTCCCCGACTTTGACCCCAGCGTGTATAACGATGCGATTCGCGGACAACATCTGGTGGCGATGAAAGCGCTACGCCAGAAATTCTCCATCGGCGAAGAGTTTACGCATGTGGCAAAAGGCTTGCCGGAGGAAGTGATACCGGATATCGCCTCTCATCTGGAGGCGGGGATTGTGGTACTCGGCACCATCGGCCGCACTGGCCTTTCAGCCGCGTTCCTCGGGAATACCGCAGAGCAGGTTATCGATCATCTGCGTTGTGATTTGCTGGCAATCAAACCGGACGATTTCAAATCGCCGATTGATTATGACGATGAAGAAGACGAAGACGATTAAAACAACAAAGGCGACCAGATGGTCGCCTTTTTTAATCGCAATACAGATTACAACGCGCGCAGGATGCCTTCTACACTCGCCTTCGCATCACCAAACAACATTTGCGTGTTGTCTTTGAAGAACAGCGGGTTCTGTACCCCGGCGTAACCGGTATTCATTGAACGTTTAAACACGATAACGTTCTGCGCTTTCCACACTTCCAGTACAGGCATACCCGCGATTGGGCTGCGCGGATCTTCCTGCGCCGCCGGGTTCACGGTGTCATTGGCACCGATCACCAGCACGGTATCGGTATCGCTGAAATCATCGTTAATCTCGTCCATTTCCAGCACCACGTCATACGGCACTTTGGCTTCAGCCAGCAACACGTTCATGTGGCCAGGCAAACGACCGGCAACCGGATGGATCCCGAAACGCACTTTGATGCCACGCGCACGCAGTTTCTCGGTGATTTCCGCCACCGGGTACTGCGCCTGCGCCACCGCCATGCCGTAGCCAGGCGTGATGATCACTGACGTTGAACCTTTCAGCAGTTCTGCAGTGTCTTCTGCCGTGATTTCACGGTGTTCACCCTCTTCTTCGCTTTCGCCACCGACACTCACATCGGTGCCAAAACCCCCCGCAATAACGCTAATGAACGAGCGGTTCATTGCCTTACACATAATGTAGGACAGAATCGCACCCGAAGAACCCACTAACGCACCGGTGACAATCAGCAGGTCATTGCTGAGCATAAAGCCCGCCGCCGCCGCTGCCCAACCGGAGTAAGAGTTCAGCATCGACACCACAACCGGCATATCCGCACCGCCAATGGAGGCGACCAGGTGCCAGCCGAAGACCAGAGCAATGACAGTCATCAGCAGTAAAGCAACCACTTGTGAACCGGTGCTATTCGTCTGCACAAACCACAGCATCAGCAGGAAAGAAACCACCAGCGCAGCCAGATTCATCTTATGACGATGTGGTAGCATCAACGCTTTAGAAGAGATCTTGCCGCGCAGTTTGCCAAACGCCACGATAGAACCGGTGAAGGTCACCGCACCGATAAAGATGCCAAGGAACACTTCCGTCAGATGGATATTTTCCATCACCGGCGCCAGACCGGGTGCATGATCGAGGTAGCTGTTGAAGCCCACCAGAACGGCAGCCAGACCCACGAAGCTGTGCAGAATTGCCACCAGCTCTGGCATTTCAGTCATCTCGACTTTCTTCGCCAGACGCACACCGATTGCGCCACCGATCACCATCGCCAACAGAATCCACGCCACGTTGCCGCTGTTGGGACCAAAGATGGTCGCCAGCAGCGCAATCGCCATGCCACTGACACCAAAGATGTTACCCTGCTTTGACGTCTCGTGTTTTGAGAGGCCGGCCAGGCTGAAAATAAACAGAATTGCGGCAACAATGTATGCTGCAGTCACTAATCCGCCAGACATGTTGTTACCCCTTAATTCTTACGAAACATTTTCAGCATGCGCTGGGTGACGGTGAATCCACCGAAGATATTGATGCTGGCAATCAGTACAGCGACGAAGGCAAGGAAAGTCACCCAACCGCCGTGGCCCATTTGCAGCACCGCACCCACCACAATAATGCCGGAAATGGCGTTAGTGACGGACATTAATGGCGTATGCAATGCATGGCTGACGTTCCACACCACGTAGTAACCGACGACGCAGGAGAGCGCGAAGACCGTAAAGTGGGACAGGAATTCAGGCGGTGCCACATTGGCCAGACAGGCGAACAGCACCACAGCCAATGCCAGCAACAGATATTTGCGCCACGGTGAAACCGGTTTGGCTTCCACTTTTGCTTTTGGCTCAATGGCTGCCTGCGCGGCTTTCGGCGCCGCTGATACCTGAATCGGTGGTGCTGGCCAGGTGACTTCGCCTTCACGAATCACCGTGACGCCGCGCACGACGACGTCATCGAAGTCGACGGTGATTTCGCCGTTCTTCTCTTTGCACAGCAGTTTCAGCAGGTTAACCAGGTTGGTGCCATACAGCTGAGAAGATTGCGTTGGCAGACGGCTAGGCAGATCGGTATAACCGATGATCTTCACACCATTGCGGGTCAACGTCACCTGATCGGCTACCGTGAGATCACAGTTACCGCCGGTGGCTGCCGCCAGATCGACAATCACGCTACCCGGCTTCATGCTGGCAACCATTTCAGCGGTAATCAGTTTCGGTGCCGGTTTGCCTGGGATCAGCGCGGTAGTGACGATGATATCGACTTCTTTCGCCTGCGCGGCAAACAGTTCCATCTCCGCCTTAATAAAGGCTTCTGACATCACTTTGGCATATCCATCGCCACTGCCAGCTTCTTCTTCGAAATCCAGCTCAAGGAACTCGGCGCCCATACTCTGCACCTGTTCTTTCACTTCTGGACGCGTATCAAACGCACGCACAATCGCACCGAGACTGCCCGCCGCGCCGATCGCTGCCAAACCTGCCACACCCGCACCGATAATCATCACTTTCGCCGGTGGTACTTTACCGGCTGCGGTGATTTGCCCGGTAAAGAAACGGCCAAATTCATGCGCAGCTTCAACAATGGCACGGTAACCGGCGATGTTCGCCATGGAACTCAGTGCATCCAGCGCCTGGGCACGGGAAATACGGGGTACAGAATCCATCGCCATGACGGTGACGTTACGCGCGGCCAGTTTCTCCAGCAGTGCCGGATTTTGTGCTGGCCAGATAAAGCTCACTAAGGTGCTGCCCGCGCGTGTCAGTTCGATCTCCTGATCGTCTGGCGCATTCACTTTCAACACAATGTCAGACTGCCAGACACTTTCGGTGGTACTGACAGTGGCACCAGCGGCGATAAAGCTCTCATCGTCAAAACTTGCGCGAATACCAGCGCCCTGCTCGACCGTGACGCTGAATCCCAGCTTGATCAGTTGCTCAACGGTCTTTGGCGTTGCAGCAACGCGCGACTCATTGGCTAACCGCTCTTTGGGTATCCCAATTAACATACTGTTTCCTTTCAACAATTAAAGGATGAGGTTCTGTAAGTGGCACAAGCCCATAAGGCTGAAACAGCGTTTCAGCTTTTTATGAGCAAAATGCGCAATGTAACAAAGTCTTTATAACCTACTGAAAATGTGAAAAGTGATCCACAGCGATAACGCACACTTATGACATTCACACTAATATTCAGATGCAAAGATTGAATGCCACGTTTTGCCACTAGTTTTGCGACATAATAAAAAATATTCTGCTGCGCAAAATCGTGTCATGTCGAATTTAGTGTTTTTAAAAACCTTTATTTAACAATACGTTAACTATTATGATGCTATGTGTTACCAGAATAAGTGGTAAAGCGGTCAAAAAAAAGCCATAGCATAGGTAAATGACATGTCGATGAATAAATTGCGGAGATTGTCAATCTTATGCGCATAAATTGGCTGAGACAGGTTGATTATTACATGCAATAATCAGCGGCTAATCTGTTATACATCAAGAGTCCAGCACGTTTTCGTACTCATTTTGCGTAAGGCGAAGGATCATTTTTATGAAGCTGAAGAACACCATTCTGGCGACCACCTTGTTATCACTGCTGGCAGCAAATGCATTTGCCGCCAAAGAGTTGACGCCAGAACAAGCGGCCGCGTTGAAGCCATTCAAACGTATTAATATCAACGGTCGCTTTAATGCTATTGGCGATGCCACCGATGCCATCTCCAAAGCAGCCGATGAAAAAGGCGCTGACTCCTTCTATGTGCAGGGTATCAACGATACTAACGGTAACGGCGGCAACTGGCGCGTCACCGCAGATTTGTACAAAGCGAATGCCCCTAAGGCGGATGAGTCCACTCAATACCGTAAGTTCAGCGGTGTTAAAGAACTGCCGAAAGCGGAAGCCTATCGTTTAGAGCCATTCGACACGGTTTCCGTCAATGGCTTTTTCTCCAGCCAGCCTGATGTGAATGAAGCGATCGCTAAAAAAGCGAAAGACAAAGGCGCAGCTTCCTTCTTTATTGTGCGTCAGGTTGATGCTAACAACGGCGGCAACCAGTACGTGACGGCTTATGTTTATAAAGCCGATGCACCAGAGCGCAAAGTGCAGAGCGTCTCCGATTCCATCCCAGCCGATTCTGAAGCCGGTAAAGCCGCTTTAGCCGCGGGCGGTGCAGAAGCGAAGAAAGTGGCTATCCCTGGCGTTGCCTCTTCTGATACGCCAAGTCGTAGCGTAGGCCGTTTCTTTGAAACGCAAAGCTCCACCGGTGAACGTTATACGGTGAAACTGGCGGATGGCCGTAGCGTGCAGGAAGTGAATGCGATTACTGCGGCACAGATGCAGCCGTTTGATACCATCACCTTCTCTGACCACTTCGGTACGCCAACAGAGATCTCTGATGCTGTGGGCAAACGTGCCGTGGAAAAAGGTGCGAAGTACTACCACATCACGCGTCAGTGGTCGAACCAAAGCGGTGGCAACCTGACCGTGACCGCGGATCTGTTCAAGTAATTCCCTTGCGGGGCGGCTTTCGTCGCCCTGCTCATCTGTTTGCATAGTCTGTGCGCAGATCTGCATAATCCTGCATTGCCTTCCCTTTTCGCTCTCCGTAAAATCCTTCGCCTATTTTCAGGGTATTCCGTTTCAAAACCGGCCAATTGCCACGTTACACTCCAGCGGAATCGTCACTACCCAGCATACTCTGCTGTCCAGGAATGGTGTTTTGGATAAAAAATTAGGTCTGAGCGCGCTCACCGCGCTGGTACTCAGCTCCATGCTCGGTGCGGGTGTATTTAGCCTGCCGCAAAATATGGCTGCCGTCGCCGGTCCCGCTGCACTGCTGATTGGCTGGCTGATCACCGGTGTCGGCATCCTGTTTCTCGCGCTGGCCATGCTGCTGCTGACGCGCTTAAAACCCGAACTGGACGGCGGGATTTTTACCTATGCACGCGCCGGATTTGGTGAGTTAGTCGGATTTTGTTCCGCATGGGGTTACTGGCTCTGTGCGGTCATCGCCAACGTTTCTTATCTGGTGATCGTCTTTTCAGCGCTGAGTTTCTTCACCGATTCGCCTGACCACGTGGTATTTGGCGATGGCAATACCTGGCAAGCGATGCTCGGTGCATCGGTACTTTTATGGCTGGTGCACTGGTTGGTGTTACGAGGCGTGCAAACAGCTGCCAGCATCAACCTGCTCGCTACCCTGGGGAAACTGGTACCGCTGCTGCTGTTTGTGGTGTTGGCTTTGCTCGCATTTAACTACGATCGCTTCCACTTTGACTTCAGCGGCGTCGCGCTAGGCCAGCCACTATGGCAGCAAGTCAAGCAGACCATGTTGATTACCTTGTGGGTCTTCATTGGTGTGGAAGGCGCCGTGGTAGTCTCCGCGCGGGCACGTCATAAGAAAGATGTGGGACGCGCCACCATGCTGGCGGTTATCGCGGCACTGCTGGTTTACTTACTGGTGACCCTGCTTGCACTGGGCGTGGTGCCGCGTGCAGAGCTGGCGCAAATGCGAAATCCCTCCATGGCCGGCTTGATGCAGCATCTGTTGGGGCATTGGGGTAATACGGTGATTGCGGTGGGTCTGATTATTTCCGTGTGTGGCGCGTATTTGAGCTGGACAATTATGGCGGCAGAAGTCCCTTTTCTCGCTGCACAGCAAGGGGCTTTCCCCCGCAGCATTGCGCGACAGAATCGTCACAATTCGCCAGCCGCTTCGTTGTGGCTCACCAACGGCAGCGTGCAGGTTTGTCTGATCCTGATTGCGGTCACGGGCGCGGATTACAATACGCTGCTGACCATCGCGTCAGAGATGATTCTGGTGCCATATCTGCTGGTGGGCCTGTATTTAATTAAAGTGGTTCGCGGACAAAAAAATCCGCTGGCGATGTCGGTCGGAGTCGGTGCCAGTGCTTATGGATTCTGGCTGCTTTATGCTTCAGGTCCGCTGCATCTGCTGCTGTCTGTGGTGCTGTACGCGCCGGGATTACTGCTGTTCCTGTATGCGCGACGCGGCGGCCGTGGCAACAAAGTGCTGTCACAACTTGAGCGCATCGCGATTGGATTACTGATTGCGGCAGCACTGCCAGCGATGTGGCAGCTTACGCAGTAATTAGTGAGGTTGAACCGGGATTGAGACGCACAGCAGGTCATCCTGCTGTGTCAGATTCAGCGCTTTACGGTATTCCTGATGAATCGCGTCCAGCTGATCTTCTGACAACGGATAAGGCAGTTGGATGTCAAAACGGCTGATGTGCTGTTGTTCCGCGAGGGTAATCAGTCGTGCGATATTTATCTCGTCGCTGACCTGCGTTGAAATGATTTGTAATGCTAATTCTTTCAAATGATCGTCACTTGCGGCTAAGCCGTGAGCGGACTTGCGCGTGACCATGCCAAAAATCGGCATCACGCCGTAAATAGCGTCAACGAAACTCCAGCGTTTTTTGCAGGAAGCAGAAAGAAAATCGCTGTAATTGAAGCAGATGCGGTCACTGTATCCGGCTGAAGCCAGCTCTTTATCAGACACCCTCGCACTCCTCCTGGTTTTCGTTACGGTTCCGAACCTTGCGCTACAACGCGCCGCTAATAATGGCACATTTCACGGTAAACATACCAGTCAGCCAGGGATATTTCGTGCGATAGCGTAGAGCTCAGGACCAGGAAAAGTTATGCTGATGCCATTCTCATCACTCGCAGTGAAATATGAACAGAATTGTCTATGTGGAAGATGAGCCGGAAGTCGGCGAACTGATCGCCGCCTACCTTGGCCGCCACGATATTGAAGTGACTGTAGAAACGCGCGGTGACCGCGCTGAAGCCACTATTCTCAATGCCGATCCCGACCTGGTGCTGCTGGATATCATGTTGCCTGGCAAAGATGGCATGACAGTCTGTCGCGATTTGCGTGCGCACTGGTCTGGGCCGATTGTGCTGCTGACATCGCTGGACAGCGACATGAACCACATTCTGGCGCTGGAAATGGGTGCCAATGACTACATTCTGAAAACCACACCGCCCGCTGTTTTGCTGGCACGTTTGCGTCTGCATTTGCGTCAGGCGCAGGGTTCCCAGCCCGAAGTCGCGCCAGCCATTCAGAGTTCGCAACGGGTACTGCGTTTTGGTTCGCTGACTATCGACTCCCTCAATCGCCAGGTCACGCTGTTTGATGAAAACATCACCCTCTCCACCGCCGATTTTGATCTGCTGTGGGAGCTGGCCACGCATGCAGGCCAGATTCTGAATCGTGATGCGTTGCTGAAAACCTTGCGAGGGGTGAGCTATGACGGCATGGATCGCAGTATTGATGTGGCGATCTCTCGCCTGCGCAAAAAACTGTATGACAGTGCCACCGAGCCGTTTCGTATCAAAACCATCCGCAATAAAGGTTACCTGTTCGCGCCTCAGGCCTGGGATACCCGCTCCGCATGAGAAAACTCTTTATCCAGTTCTATCTACTGCTGTTCGTCTGCTTTCTGGTGATGACCTTGCTGGTGGGGCTGGTCTACAAGTTTACCGCTGAGCGTGCGGGCCGCCAGTCAATGAACGATTTGATGGCGAGTTCGCTGTTTTTAATGCGCAGTGAATTGCGCGAGATCCCCCCGCGTGACTGGAATAAAACCATCCGCAATCTCGATCTCGACTTGTCGTTTGAGCTGCATATCGAACCGATGAGTAAATATCAGCTGGATGAGCCTGATATGCGCCGCCTGCGCGCCGGTGAGATCGTCGCACTTGACGATCAATACACCTTCCTGCAGCACATACCGCGCAGCCATTATGTGCTGTCGGTCGGCCCGATCCCTTATCTGTTTTATCTGCATCAAATGCGCATTCTGGATATCGCGCTGCTGGCGTTTATCGGCATGTCTTTGGCGCTGCCGGTGTTTATCTGGCTACGACCGCACTGGCAAGAGATGCAGCGGCTGGAAAAAGCCGCGCAACGTTTTGGTCGCGGTGAGTTGGATGTGCGTACCCATTTTGAAAGTACCTCGAGTCTGCACAGCCTGGGCGTGGCGTTTAACCAGATGGCGGACAATATCAATACGCTGGTCGCCAGCAAAAAACAGCTGATTGATGGCATCGCCCACGAGTTAAGGACACCGCTGGTTCGACTGCGCTATCGCCTGGAAATGAGCGATAACCTCAGTGACGCCGAGTCCGCTGCGTTGAACCGCGATGTCGGCCAGTTAGAGAGTCTGATAGAAGAGCTGTTAACCTATGCGCGCCTTGACCGCCCGCGTGTCGATCTCAACCTTCAATCGTTTGATTTGGCGCAGTGGCTGCGAGTGCATATCGAAGATGTACAAACCATGAATCCGCAGGCACATATCGCCCTGGATATTCCGCAACTTGAGAATGTGGGATCCGCCGATACCCGTCTGATGGAGCGCGTTCTGGACAATCTGGTGAACAATGCGCTGCGTTATGCCCAGCAGCGGCTGCGCGTTAGCCTGTGGTTTGACGGCGCCATTGGTAATTTACAGGTCGAAGATGATGGGCCGGGTATCCCCCCGAAGAACGCGCGCGCGTGTTCGAACCTTTTGTTCGTCTCGATCCCAGTCGGGATCGCGCGACCGGTGGCTGCGGCCTTGGGCTGGCAATTGTCCACTCCATTGCTCAGGCACTGCAGGGACATGTCACTATTGAGAGCAGTCCGCTTGGTGGCGCCTGCGTTCGCTTCTGCTGGCCGGTTGATCTACCCTTGCGAGATATTTCGCCCCGTTTACCGTCATAAGGAGCTTTAATGGTGACTTCTGCTTATCAGGAACTTAGCAAAACTTTCCAGCGCCTGGCGCGCTTTGGCCATCTTGGGGCTATCGCCGGTGTCGATATGCAAACCACGATGCCACCCGGCGGCAGCCAGGCGCGCGGTGAAGCCATGGCGGAACTCAGCGTGTTTATGCATGAACTGTTGACCGATAAACGCCTCGGCGGCCTGTTCGATGCCGCTCAGCAAGAATCGTTGAACGATGTTGAGCAAGCTAACCTGAGCGAAATGCAGCGTGCCTGGCAACAGGCAACGATTCTGCCCGCTTCATTAGTCGAAGCCAAATCGCTGGCCGGTTCGCGTTGTGAGCATGCCTGGCGTCAACAACGCCCCGCCAATGACTGGCAAGGCTTCTCGGCTAACCTGAAAGAAGTGGTGAAACTCAGCCGTGAAGAAGCACAACTGCGCGCCGATGCACTGGGTGTGTCTCGGTATGACGCGCTGCTGGATGTGTTCGAACCCGGCATGACCAGTGCGCAACTCGACAGTACCTTTGGCGAGTTGAAAAGCTGGCTGCCCGCACTGCTGCAAAAAGCCGTCGAGAAACAGCAGAAAACTGCTATCGCGGCGCCGGTGGGTCCCTTTGCCATTGAAGCGCAAAAGCAACTCGGTTTGAGTGTGATGAAAACGCTGGGCTTCGATTTCAACCATGGCCGCCTGGATGTCAGCGCTCACCCCTTCTGTGGTGGCGTGCCAGAAGATGTGCGCATTACCACACGTTACAATGAGAACGATTTCCTGAGTGCGATGATGGGCGTGATCCACGAAACCGGCCACGCACGTTACGAGCAGAATTTACCGCAGCAATGGCGTGGACAACCGGTGGCACATGCGCGATCGACCGCCATGCATGAATCACAAAGCCTGTTCATGGAGATGCAGTTGGGCCGCAGCAAGGCGTTCCTGCAGCATATTCATCCGCAGGTCGTCGCCCTGATGGGTGACCAGCCTGCATTAGCGCTGGATAACTTTGTTCGTCAGACACAACGCGTGAAGCCGGGCTTTATCCGCGTGGATGCCGATGAACTGAGCTATCCAGCACATGTGATTCTGCGTTACGAAATCGAACGTGCGTTGATTGAAGGCGAGATTGAAGTTGATGACATCCCCGCGCTGTGGGATGAGAAAATGCAGCAGTCTCTGGGAATGGATACGCGTGGCAACTACCGCGATGGCTGCATGCAAGACATTCACTGGACCGATGGCGCCTTTGGGTACTTCCCGACGTACACGCTGGGTGCCATGTACGCCGCCCAGCTGTTCCAGGCAGTGAAGCGCGCTATCCCACAAGTGGATGATCTGATCCGTAACGGAGAGTTGCAGCCGGTGTTTGATTGGTTACAGCAGAACATCTGGCAGCACGGCAGCCGCTTCCCGACGCAGCAACTGTTGGTGAATGCCACGGGTGAAACGCTGAATCCGCACTATTTCCGTCAGCACCTTGAACAACGCTATCTCTCTGAGTAAACTGCGCGGCGGCCTGATGGGCCGCCCTTTTCACTTCCTTTACCCGCCTTTGTACATTCCGTTACACGCCGATACCAATGCCTCACGGAAAGACCGAATTGTTTTTCATATAGTTCTTTCACCGGCCCCGCAGTGGGCTACACATGAAAAAATAGTTCGAGGATTTTGCGATGAAAAAATTAGTTGCACTGGTGATCGCCGCTGCTATGGGTATGTCTTCTGTTGCTTTCGCTGCTGAGACCACTACAGCTGCTCCGGCTGCTGCCGCTACCACTACCGCAGCACCTGTTAAGCACAAAGCAGTTCATCATAAGAAAGTTGCCCAGAAAGCTCAGGCAGCTAAGAAACACAAAAAAGTAGCGAAGAAAGCACCAGCTGCTCAGAAAGCTCAGGCTGCTAAAAAGCACCACAAAAAAGCAACCAAGCCAGCTGCACAGAAAGCCCAGGCTGCTAAAAAGCACCACAAAAAAGCAACCAAGCCAGCTGCACAGAAAGCCCAGGCTGCTAAAAAGCACCACAAAAAAGCAACCAAGCCAGCTGCACAGAAAGCTCAGGCTGCTAAAAAGCACCACAAAAAAGTAACCAAACCAGCTGCACAGAAAGCTCAGGCTGCTAAAAAGCATCACAAAGCGAAAAAAGCGGCTAAATAATTCGGCCCCTTAGCGCCAACACCGCATTAATATCTAAAACACCCGGTTATGCCGGGTGTTTATTTACTGGAGTAGCGAAAAATGGTGCGTCGCTATCGCTTCGAAATTATCCTGATTGTGATGATCCTGTGCGGCATTGTTGCAGCCAGCTTTTTTATCTAGTCGTTGTAGCGTGCTGATTACTCCAATATTTCTCCCTTTTTTCCCGCTCTCCGACTATAGTTATCGCTCAAGCGTGATGACAATAACCTCTTCTTATTCTCGCCATTGAGAGAACTATGCGCCTGGCTATCCTGTTACTTGTTGGAATTTTCAGTTTTAACCTCGCAGCACATGCCGATGATGAAGATGGGCCAAGCCCGGAAGACATCAAGACGCTATTTTTTGGTAAAGACCACCGCAAAGCCATTACGGATGTGAGTGCCGCTCCCTGGGATGCCATTGGCCAGCTGGAGACCGAAAGTGGCAACCTCTGCACGGCAACCCTGATATCCGCGCATCTGGCATTAACCGCTGGACACTGCCTGCTCGCCCCTCCGGGTAAATTTGATAAACCGGTGGCGCTGCGTTTTATGTCAGGTGCTAAAGGCTGGCGTTACGAAATACATGATATTGATGCGCGTGTAGAACCTTCACTGGCGCGCAGGCTACAGGCCGATGGTGAGGGCTGGATCGTGCCACCGGGCGCGGCACCTTACGATTACGGGCTGGTTATTTTGCATAATCCGCCGTCGGGTATCGTACCCATCCCCTTATTTGACGGCTCACGCAGCGATTTAACCGATGCGTTGAAAACCACCGAACGCAAAGTGACACAAGCCGGTTACCCGGCTGATCACCTCGACACGCTCTATTCTCACAGCGACTGCCTGATTACCGGCTGGGCGCAACGTGCCGTGCTGTCGCATCAATGCGATACGTTGCCCGGTGACAGCGGATCGCCTCTTCTGCTGAAAAGTGGTGATGGCTGGAAACTGATTGCCGTGCAAAGCTCTGCACCTGCACCGGCGGACCGTTATCGCGCGGATAACCGTGCCATCGCGGTGACGTCTTTTAAAGACAGTCTGGAAGCGCTGGCGAAATAAGATTTTGCCACTGCATCGCTCACCTTCTTTGCGCGAGGGTGTTTCATGCGCAGTCAGCGATATTTCACTCACAGAGGCGCAGAAATAGCGCCTCTGTGCTTTTGTTGACTCAGCTAATTTGCTCCATCGCCTGCAGAATGCGCTTATCAGAGATGGGATAAGGTGTGCCCAACTGCTGAGCAAAATAGCTAATCCGCAACTCCTCAAGCATCCAGCGAATCGCCTGAACTTCAGCATCATCCTGACGCTGCGGGGGCAGTTTATTGCGCCATGTCTGCCAAGCCTGCTCTGTGGCTTGCACTTTCAACATGCGCGCACGGTCGCTGTAGGGATCTGACGGCAGTTTTTCAAGGCGGCGCTCGATGCCCTGTAAATAGCGCAACGTATCGCCCAGGTGCTGATAGCCATTACCGGTGACAAAGCCGCGGTAAACCAGTCCGCTCATTTGCGCTTTAATATCAGACAGTGCCAGCGCCAGCGTCATGTCGACACGACCTTTCAGGAATTTGTTGATATTGAACACGCTGGTCAGAATCTGCTCGACCTGTTTGGCGATAGTGACCACGGTTTCGTTCAATTCAGCACGCACTTTATCGCGCAGCTGCTCGAAGTTCTCCTGTTGCCATGCCGGACCGCCCGCTTCCGCCATCAGTTTGTCGACACCACAAGCGATGCAATCATCAATCAGATCCAGCACTTTGCCGTAAGGATTGAAGTACAAGCCGAGTTTAGCTTTGTTGGGCAGTTTCTCGTGCAGATACTTGATTGGCGACGGGATGTTCAGTAACAACAAGCGACGCTGACCTCGCCACATCATCTTTTGCTGCTCAAGCTCGTTGTCGAACAGGCGAATGGCAACACTGTCTTTCTCGTCGACCAGTGCGGGCCAGGCTTTAACCTGATAGCTGCCGCGTTTCTGCTCGTAACTTTGCGGCAAATCACCAAAGCTCCAGATGTGCAGTCCGCTCTGCTCCAGCCCATCGTCCGCGACTTTCGACAGCGTTTCCTGCACTTTCCCTTTCAACACCTGTTTAAGCTGATGCAGATCTTTGCCTTCCTGCAGCTTGCGATTGTGTTCATCCACAATGCGGAAGGTCATTTTCAGGTGATCGGGCACCTGATCCCACTGCCAGGCTTCCCGATCAATGGTCACCCCGGTCATGCGGCGGAACTCGCGCTCCAGCGCATCGAGCAGCGGTAACTCCATCGCTTTCACACGACCGAGGAAAGCTTCTGCGTAGTTTGGTGCGGGCACCAGATTACGGCGCGTCGGTTTTGGCAACGATTTAATCAGTGCAATCACCAACTCACGGCGCACACCGGGGATCTGCCACTCAAAACCGCCCTCTTCAACCTGATTCAGCAACGGCAACGGAATGTGAACGGTAACGCCATCGGCATCCGCGCCGGGTTCAAACTGATAGCTCAGTTTCAGCTTCAGATTACCCTGATGCCAGAAGTTCGGGTAATCGAGCTGGCTGACTTTATCCGCGCCATCTTTGATCAGCATCTGCTTATCAAAACTCAGCAGGTCAGGATTTTCTCTGCTCGCCTGTTTCCACCAGCTATCAAAGTGGCGTACGGAGACCACATCAGCGCCAATGCGACGGTCGTAGAAAGCAAACAGCGTTTCATCATCCACCAGAATGTCACGCCGACGTGATTTGTGTTCCAGATCTTCCACTTCACTGCGTAATTTTAGGTTGTTACGCAAGAACGCATGGCGCGTTTGCCAGTCGCCTTCCACCAGCGCGTGGCGGATAAACAGCTCACGACTGAGTGGCGCATCGATGCGACTGTAGTTGACCTTACGCGCCTGCACGATTGCCAGCCCGTAAAGCGTGACTTTCTCTGTGGCCATCACCGCTCCCTGGGCTTTCTCCCAGTGCGGTTCGCTGTAGCTACGTTTAATCAGATGCTGGGCCAGTGGTTCAATCCATTCGGGATCAATACGTGCGGCCACACGGCCCCACAAGCGGCTGGTCTCCACCAGTTCCGCGACCATCGTCCACTTCGGCGGCTTCTTAAACAGGCCGGAGCCAGGGAAGATGGAGAAGCGGGCGTTACGCGCACCGGTGAATTCCTGCTTCTCATTGTCTTTCTGACCAATGTGCGACAGCAATCCGGTCAGTAAGGCGCAGTGCACTTCACGATATGGCGCGGGTTCGCTGTTAACTGGCATGCCTTGTTCGCGTACCACCTGACGCAACTGCGTGTAAATATCCTGCCATTCACGCACCCGCAGATAATTGAGGAAATCGGTTTTACACTGGCGACGGAAGTGATTGCCCGACAGGGCTTTTTGCTGCTCCTGCAGGTAATTCCACAGATTCACAAATGAGAGGAAATCCGACTCTTTGTCAGCAAAGCGCCGGTGTTTTTCATCGGATGCCTGCTGTTTATCACTCGGGCGCTCGCGCGGATCCTGAATCGATAAGGCCGCAGTAATGATCATCGCTTCACGCACGCAACCGAACTTTTGTGCTTCCAGCACCATGCGTGCCAGACGCGGATCTACCGGCAATTGCGCCAACTGGCGGCCAGACGTCGTCAACTTATAGGTTTCATCTTCACTCAGCGTGATGGCACCTAACTCTTCCAGCAGTCGCACGCCATCCTGAATATTGCGCTTATCGGGCGCTTCAACAAACGGGAACGCGCCGATATCACCCAGGCCAAGCGCGGTCATTTGCAGGATAACCGACGCCAGATTAGTACGCAGAATTTCCGGATCGGTAAACGCCGGGCGACTGAGGAAATCGTCTTCAGAATAGAGACGAATACAGATCCCTTCCGACACACGTCCGCAACGTCCTTTACGTTGATTGGCGGAAGCCTGAGAAATTGGCTCGATCGGTAGACGCTGCACCTTAGTACGATAGCTGTAGCGGCTAATGCGCGCCGTACCGGGATCGATAACGTACTTAATCCCCGGCACCGTCAGTGACGTTTCCGCCACGTTAGTGGCCAGCACGATACGGCGACCGCTGTGCGACTGGAATACACGGTTCTGCTCGGCATTCGACAGACGCGCATACAGCGGTAGGATTTCGGTATGCGGGATATCGCGCTTCATCAGCGCATCGGCGGTATCGCGAATTTCACGCTCGCCACTCATAAAGATCAGAATATCACCGCGGCTTTCCTGACCTAACTCATCTACGGCGTCAAAAATCGCCTGCAGCTGATCGCGGTCGGTATCGTCAGCGTCTTCTACCATTGGGCGGTAGCGCACTTCGACTGGATAGGTTCGGCCTGAGACTTCAATCACCGGCGCATTATTGAAGTGGCGCGAGAAACGTTGCGGGTCGATGGTCGCCGAGGTGATGATCACTTTCAAATCGGGACGGCGCGGCAGCAGCTCACGCAAATACCCCAGCAGAAAATCGATGTTCAGACTGCGTTCGTGCGCTTCATCGATGATGATGGTGTCATATTGCAACAACTGACGATCCTGCTGGATTTCCGCCAGCAGAATACCGTCGGTCATCAGCTTCACCTGGGTGGTGTCGCTGACTTGATCGTTGAAGCGCACTTTGTAGCCGATAGTGCCGCCGAGCGAGGTTTCTAACTCATCGGCAATACGGTTGGCGACCGTACGCGCGGCCAGTCGGCGTGGCTGCGTATGACCAATCAACCCTTTCACACCTCGTCCGAGCGCCAGGCAAATCTTCGGCAGTTGGGTAGTTTTCCCTGAACCGGTTTCCCCGGCCACAATCACCACCTGATGATCGCGAATCGCCTCAGAAATTTCTTGCTGCTTTTGACTGACCGGCAGGTTTTCCGGGAAAGTGATGCGTGGCGTGGCCGCCGTGCGCTGGGCAATGCGCTGTTCAGCGGCAGCAAATTCAGACTCTAATTCTGTCGCAATACCTTGCTGCGCGGCTGGATTTTTTACCTTCGCTGCGCCATGCAGGCGACGTTGCAAACGCTGGCGATCGCGCAGCGTCAGATTATCGAGCCGCGACCAGAGCGGCGCCAAAGGGGACGTTTGGGATGATGACATAGTGATGCGTTACCTGTTGTCGCGGCGAGCCTGGCAAAGTGCGCTCTATACCGGCTGAAATTTCCCGGCGGATTCAATCAATTATTGCCCGGCATGATAGCACACTCTGGAAAACCTCACCTGACCGGACGTGCGACCTTATTCAATAATTTCGAACATAGGTCTCGAAATATTGCGCTTTTACCTCGCGGAGGAACTCCGTAGAGTGTAACGCATTGAGCGGTAAGCCAACCGCGTAACGCACAGGAAAATACCATGAGCAAAGTTTTAGTTCTGAAATCAAGCATTCTGGCCGGTTATTCTCAGTCAAACCAACTGGCTGACTTCTACGCTGAAGAAGCGCGCGCTAAAGGTAATGAAGTGACCGTTCGCGATCTGGCTGCTCAGCCAATTCCGGTTCTGGATGGCGAGTTGGTTGGCGCACTGCGTCCTTCCGATGCTCCGCTGTCTCCACGTCAGCAGGAAGCTCTGGCGCTGTCTGATGAGCTGATTGCAGAACTGCAAGCGCATGACACTGTGGTTATCGCTGCGCCAATGTACAACTTCAACATCCCGACTCAGTTGAAAAACTATTTCGACCTGATCGCACGTGCTGGCGTCACCTTCCGTTACACCGAAGCGGGCCCGGAAGGTCTGGTCACCGGTAAACGTGCCGTGATCCTGTCCAGCCGTGGTGGTATCCACAAAGATACCCCAACCGATCTGCTGACCCCATACGTGAAATTGTTCCTGGGCTTCATCGGCATCACCGATGTGAACTTCGTGTTCGCGGAAGGTATTGCTTATGGTCCAGAGGTGGCAACCAAAGCGGCTAACGACGCTAAAGATGCCATCAAGCAAATTGTTGCTGCGTAATCTTATGAACGTGATGAATACCCGAGAATAATGGGTATGATGCCATCTTTGCCGGGCCTGAGTGCCCGGCTTTTTTATGGCTGTTTATTACCCATTTTGGCTTTACTTACGTATCCACTGCCCGTTGATGCCGCGCACATATTCCCCGCTGCCCGCGCGACTCACCAGTTTCTCTCCTGCGATACGTGCCACTTCGCTGGTAGTGAGATTATTCTGCTGCGCGACGCGCTGATATTGCTGCGTACGGCCATCGTTAATCCGTTTCACCAGCGCCAGCGTTTCATCGTCTTGCTGACGCGCCGCCACATAGCCACTGAGAGTTTCACCGACGCGCCCCTGCTGCCGCGCTTCATCCAGCGTCAGTGCCCAGGCTGAAGGCACCAGCAGCAGCGCCAGCAACCATGCCATCGCTTTTGATTTCATCATGCCGCTCCTCAAAACAGGCCGCTTTGGTTTTTCAGCAACGCTTCCACATCTTTATCGACCTTGATGTGGATTTCATGTTCGATCTTCACGTTCATATTGATGGTGATCGGCTCTTTCGGTGCCGCCACTTCAATGCGCGGCACGCAACCGATCAGCGGCAGCCCAGCTGCCAACACCAGCAATGCCCTGAGGCTCATGGTTGGGGATCCTTCTTCGATGGCAGGGTGGCATTTTGTTCCACCCAGGATTGCAAATTATCGCCAAAGCGCAGGCTGCGCCACAGCTGGAACAGATTTTCCTGATGCCGATAGTTGAGATTGATTGATTGTCGGCGATTACTAAACTGACTGGTGCCTTTCACTTCGGACTGCATC
This sequence comes from Pantoea rwandensis, assembly GCF_000759475.1. Lineage (NCBI taxonomy): Bacteria > Pseudomonadati > Pseudomonadota > Gammaproteobacteria > Enterobacterales > Erwiniaceae > Pantoea > Pantoea rwandensis. The sequence goes on along the minus strand of NZ_CP009454.1, from coordinate 2,616,514 downwards.
GTAAGATTGCCGAAATTATCGAGATCTAATGTTGCCCACGAACGGGAAATCTCCATGTAGCGCAGCCAGTCCATGGCGGCTCCCGCAGCAAAATTATTGCTGACGATGGCATCGGCCATATCTTTGTCCATTCGGAACGTCAGCGGGCCGCTATTGGCAATCCAGCCTTTCTCAATCAACCATTGTGGATTATTCACCCACAGCGGCAGCTCGCCATTCACTTTGCCCGACATGGCAAACTGCTTCGGTTTGATTGCCGTGATCAGCCTGCTGAGGTCAATCTCGCGCAGTGAAACGCGCGCGGGCTCATGCTGCGGCATCCTCAGCTCTGGCATGCTGACATGACCGCCCAGCAGATCGAGATTGACGTTGCTCAGCGTGAGCGGCTGGCGCTCCTGCCATGGATAGTGACCCTGCAGATCGGCGGTAATGTTCTGCAAGGCAAACTGATTTTTGACCTCGGCGATGCGCAGTGAAACCGGACCACGCCGCCCTAACTGCCATTGGTGATCCTTGAGGCGGAATGGCAGCGTGAAGTCGATGCCATTGATTTCGCTGTCCGGCATCCACACGCTGCCTTGTTTCACTTCCCAGAAACCACCAGCTTCGAAGCCCTGTTGGGTGGCCGCAGAAAACGCCATTTGTGCCCGCAGTTCACCTGACTGAATGCGCATCTTCAAATCGCTGCTGAGCAGCGGCTGGAACACGGCTAATGACTGCGCGGGCCACCAGGCTTCACCACGCAGACGCTCACCATCCCAGCGACCGTGAACCCGCACCGGGCCGATATCCTCAGCAGTCAGTTGTCCACGCCAGATAAAGCGACTCGGATCGCTGCCTTTGGCCTCAAAGCGCAGTTCTGAAGGTGGCAACCAGCCGCCATAGCTAAACTGCGTCTGACCGGATTTCAGGGTAAAACCACCGTTGAAAGCCGGATGCGCAACGTCTCGCTGCCAGCGCACCGGTGCGGTCAAGGTCAGGCGCGGTTTATCAACCTGCACCATGCCATAAGCCAGTTGATCAAAACCGGTGTTGAGTGTGTCCAGGCTGATTAACGTATCCTGCCAGCTGCCCGTGCCCTTCACATCCCATTTGGCATTGAGTGGCTGCATCAATCCATCGCCCCAGTATCGCCAGTTCCAGCGTCCGCTGTCTGGCCAGAAATCGCTGGCGCGGCCATCAAGATGCAGCGTGAAGCGACCAAAGTTGGGATCGTGTGCCTTTAAAATGGCCTGCAGACGGCCATTAATGCCGCGCGAAGCCAGCGTGACACCCGCCAGCGGCCAGCGCGCTTCGTCCACTTCCAGCGTCGACAGCAAGCGTCCACGCAGGCGCAGCAGTGCGCCTTGTTTGAACGTGATTTGCGGGTCAGTCAGCATGCCGTGTAGCATTCCCGGCATACTGCCGAATAACTGCAGATCGGCAAACTTACTTTCGCCGGTCAGCTGGAACGGTAACGCGCTGTCAGTCAGGCTCAATTTTCCCGGCCCGACACTCAGCACCAGGTTTCCCTTACCTCCGCGCCCCGCGGTGAGCAGGTTAAACCGTCCGCTGACTTGAGTGTTTTCCAGCCCCTGCTGCCAGTGCTCCAGCGTGAGCGCCAGACCGCCTGACAGCGGCTGATCGGCTTGCGGCCAGCGCCAATGTCCCTGGGTGATACGAATCTGCTGTGCATCGACCTGCCAGGGTAACTGTAACAAAGGCTGATCGTCGCCCTGTTGATTTATCACCAGCGTGCCCTGCTGCTGCTGCCAGTTAAGCGTCACTGCCAGTGGCTGCGGCCACTGCGCCAGATTGACGTCGCCGCTGAGTTCGCCCGCAATCGGTAACCCATTGGCAAAGGTGGGCAGCGTTAACTCTCCGTGCAAATCGAGCGGTTTTGGCAGCAGAGGATGGCTGAGCTGGAGTTGTGCGATCTGCAGTTGCTGCCCTTGCAAACGTGCATCAACCTGGAGGTTATCGCCCTGATAGTGCAACTGCTGGACGGTTTTATCGAGGCTGAGATCAAAACGACCGGCATATTGCTGCCAAGGTAAAATACTCAGTTGCTCCAGATGGATATCGGCGCCCGGCAGCATCTGTTGCCATTCGGCCAGACTGCGTGGTGCACCGCTGGCTTCGCTCTGTGGCAGGGCTTGCAGGCAATCACTATTAAGCTGCACAGCCTGTGCACTGAGCTGCCAGCGTTTATCTTGCCAACCCAGCGCCACATCTTTCACTGTCGCCAGTTCGCAATCACCGGCCAGATAGCGTACCGCCGGAAAATGCACGCCGCCGTGATGCCAGCGCGGTGAGCCATTGAGCTCCACGCGGGTATTTTCCGGCAGCCAGATCCCCGCCAGACGCGGCAACCATTGCGTCAGCGTCAGCAATAATCCCAACAGCAGCAGTATCAGCGCCAGTAGCGCAGCAAGTGTTCGACGGAGGCCCCGCGACATGGCAGTTAACTATCCTGTTCTTTACGCAATCCTAACGGAGATGATGTCATGTTATGCCCGGCAAATGAAGGTGTTACCTATATAGCCTGGCTGAAGATCAGCAAAATGATGTAGAAAACGTTATTCTGTGAGGATACCGACGTTGCATTTTTCAGGAGCGAAATAATGAAAGTTGCGGTTTACAGTACCAAACATTACGACCAGAAATACCTCGAACACGTCAATGCCAGCTTTGGATTTGAGCTGCAATTTTTTGACTTCCTGCTCAGCGAAACCACCGCCAAGAATGCCGCCGGCTGCGATGCCGTGTGCATTTTCGTCAATGATGATGGCAGTAAAGGGGTGCTGGAGGAGCTGGCAGCACTGGGCGTGAAAACGATCGCGTTACGCTGTGCCGGGTTTAATAATGTCGATCTTGCCGCAGCCGAAAGTCTGGGCCTGCAGGTGGTGCGTGTACCGGCCTACTCGCCGGAAGCCGTGGCGGAACATGCGGTGGGATTAATGATGACGCTGAATCGCCGCATTCACCGCGCCTATCAACGCACACGTGATGCTAACTTCTCACTGGATGGGCTGACCGGCTTTAATATGCACGGCAAAACGGCGGGTGTCGTTGGCACCGGTAAAATCGGCGTGGCAACCTTGCGCATCCTGAAAGGCTTTGGCATGCGTTTACTGGCGTTTGATCCTTACCCAAACGCTGCGGCACTCGAAATGGGTGTCGAGTATGTCGACCTCAAAACGCTGTTTGCCGAATCCGATGTGATTACCTTGCATTGCCCAATGACGCCGGAAAATCATCATCTGTTGAACGCGCAAGCCTTTAACCAGATGAAGGATGGCGTGATGATCATCAACACCAGTCGTGGTGGCCTGATCGACTCACAGGCAGCCATTGATGCGCTGAAGCAGCAAAAGATAGGTTCGCTGGGTATGGACGTGTATGAAAATGAGCGCGATCTGTTCTTTGAAGATAAATCGAATGATGTGATTCAGGACGATGTGTTCCGTCGCCTGTCAGCCTGCCATAACGTGTTGTTCACCGGCCATCAGGCATTCCTGACCGCCGAAGCCCTGACCGCGATTTCCGAAACCACGCTCAGCAATTTAAGTCAGCTTGAACGTGGCGAAACCTGCCCGAATCAGGTGAAAGCGTAAAGAGGCTGCGCCTGCCTCAGCGGGCGCACTGTCCACCCATCAGCGCCTGCTCGTCACAACGACGGCCGTTGGCTAACTGACACATGCCTATACGCGATCCATCTAGCTGACGTGAAAACGCCAGTGTTCCCCCGGCATTACTGCAATTCACTTCGGCCATGGAGGCCATCACAACATGTGGTTGAACGTGTGCTGCGGTAGCCTGTTGCGGTGGTTCGTCATCACTGTTGCTGCTGCAGGCAGAAAGTAACAGTGCTGCACCGGCCAGCAGTAAGGTAGCGGCATTCATCGGTCGGGCTCCGGGGAGTTGGGCGTAAAAGAGCCACCAGCATATGTCAGGTACGTTAAGGGATCGATAGGCGACACAGCTTTTTACAAATTTTTTTATCGCCTTTTGCAAGCAGAATTATCCTGATTGGACCTGATTAGCCTTTTTTCACCGAAACAATCTTATTTTTCAATGCGTAAGGAGGAATCATGCTAACGGACATGTTGATCCGTATTGCGCTCGCCGGCGTTTTGGGTGGGCTGATTGGTCTCGAACGTCAGATGCGCGCCAAAGAGGCCGGTTTACGCACCCATATTTTGGTGGGTATCGGCAGCGCCATGTTTATGCTGGTATCGAAATATGGCTTCGCCGACATGCTTGATAGTGATCACGTGCCGCTCGATCCCAGCCGAATTGCGGCGCAGGTCGTGAGCGGGATGGGCTTCCTGGGTGCCGGGACCATCATCATTCAAAAACAAGTGGTAAAGGGTTTAACCACCGCCGCAGGCTTGTGGGTCACCGCAGCGATTGGCCTGGTGATTGGTAGCGGCATGTATGAAATTGGTATCTATGGCACGGTGTTAGCGTTGGTGGTGTTAGAGACCTTCCGCCGCATCAGCCATTGGTTAATCGGCCGCCATCATACCTTGATGGTGCACCTCAAACCCAAAAGTGTGCCGCTGGTGTTGCTGGTGCTGCAACGCGAAAATATTCGCTATGGTCATATCGCCGTGGTGAATCGGGATGAAGAAAATGGCCTGTGTGAACTCAGCGTAGAGGTGACATTGTCACGCAATGCCGCAATTCACTCTATTTACGATAAAGTGATGGAGATCAAAGGCGTTCAGTCACTGGAAATGATGTAAAAACCGACAACTTTAGATGGCAGTGCCTTCACCTGTCGTCACCACACAGATGAAAAAGTCCTGTTAACCCCCTTTGCTAAACTGAATCATTACCCCCGTAAAGTTTCGGGTTTCTCAGCGTAGCAAAGGACGATTTATGATTACCGTCGACGGCAACGGTGCGGTGGCTTCGGTGGCTTTCCGCACCAGTGAAGTGATCGCCATTTATCCCATCACACCCAGCTCCACCATGGCTGAACTGGCCGACAGTTGGTCTGGCGAAGGTCGCCGCAATATCTGGGGTGATATCCCCCGCGTGGTGGAGATGCAATCAGAAGGCGGTGCGATCGCCACCGTGCACGGTGCATTGCAAACCGGCGCCCTTTCCACCACGTTCACGTCATCACAGGGCCTGCTGCTGATGATCCCAACACTGTATAAACTGGCCGGACAGTTAACGCCGTTTGTTCTGCATGTCGCAGCGCGCACTGTTGCCACGCATGCGCTGTCGATATTTGGCGATCACTCCGATGTGATGGCCGTTCGCCAGACCGGTTGCGCGCAGTTATGTGCCTCCAGCGTGCAGGAAGCCCAGGATTTCGCACTGATTTCACAGATGGCTTCACTGAATAGCCGCGTGCCCTTTATTCACTTCTGCGACGGCTTCCGCACCTCACATGAAATCAACAAAATCGTGCCGATCAGCGATGAAACGCTGCAGGCATTAATGCCGAAAACCGCGATTGCCGCGCATCGTGCACGCGCACTGACGCCGGATCACCCAACGATCCGCGGCACCTCTGCCAACCCTGACACCTATTTCCAGTCGCGCGAAGCCACCAACCCCTGGTATGACGCCTGCACCGACCATGTTGAAGCCGCTATGGACGCGTTTGCTGCTGAGACAGGCCGCCGCTATCAGCCGTTTGAGTATTATGGCCATCCGCAGGCTGAGCGCGTGATAGTGATGATGGGATCGGGCTGCGGCACCGCCGAAGAGGCGATTGACGTCCTGTTACAACGCGGCGAAAAAGTGGGATTGGTAAAAGTGCGCCTCTATCGCCCCTTCTCTGCGGCACATTTGATCAACGCGCTGCCCGCTTCCGTTCAGCGCGTGGCGGTGCTGGATCGCACCAAAGAGCCTGGCGCACTGGGTGAACCGCTGTTTCTGGATGTGATGACCGCGCTGGCTGAAGCCTTTAGCCGGGGTGAACGCCCGACGCTGCCGAAGGTGATTGGCGGACGCTACGGTCTATCATCGAAAGAGTTTGCTCCTGATGCTGTGCTCGCCGTGTTCCGTGCGCTGCAACGTGAACAGCCGCCTGCGCGTTTCACCGTGGGTATTTATGATGATGTCACGCACTTATCGCTGCCGATGGAAGCTAACATTGTGCCAAACCAGGCACGACTGGAAGCGCTGTTTTACGGCCTCGGCAGTGATGGCAGCGTAAGCGCCAGCAAAAACAATCTGAAGATCATCGGCAACGCCACGCCGTGGCATGTGCAAGGCTATTTCGTCTATGACTCGAAAAAAGCCGGCGGCCTGACCGTTTCCCATCTGCGCGTCAGTGAGCATCCCATCCAGTCAGCCTATCTGGTGCAGCAGGCGGATTTTATTGGCTGCCATCAACTGCAATTTATCGACAAGTATTCGATGCTTGATCAGCTAAAACCGGGCGGCATTTTTCTGCTGAACACGCCTTATGCCGCCGATGAAGTCTGGTCACGCTTGCCGCAGGAAGTACAGAGCCAGCTCAATCATAAACAGGCACGTTTCTTTGTCATCAACGCGGCGCGCATCGCGCGTGAATGCCAGCTTGGCGCGCGCATCAATACCGTGATGCAAATGGCATTCTTCAAGTTGACGCAGATCCTGCCCGGCGACAGTGCCTTAACGGAACTGCAAAATGCCACTGCACGCAGCTACAGCAGTAAAGGCGAGGAGCTGGTGCAACGTAACTGGCAGGCCCTGGCAATGGCGCAGCAAGCGCTGGAAGCGGTGCCGCTGCAGGCGGTTGATCAGCACAGCCCGCACCGTCCGCCGGTGGTATCCGATAGCGCACCGGATTTTGTCAAAACCGTCACCGCTGCCATGCTGGCGGGCTTAGGCGATAAACTCCCGGTGTCAGCACTGCCGCCGGACGGCACCTGGCCCGTCGGCACCACACAGTGGGAAAAACGCAACATTGCAGAAGCGATCCCCATCTGGCAACCCGACCTTTGTACGCAGTGTAACCACTGCGTAGCAGCCTGCCCACACGCGGCGATTCGTGCCAAAGTCGTCGCGCCTGAGGCACTGGATTCCGCACCGGCTTCCCTCGCTTCACTGGACGTCAAATCGCGCGATATGCGCGGCCAGAAATACGTGTTGCAGGTGGCGCCTGAGGATTGCACCGGCTGTAATCTCTGCGTGGAAGTGTGCCCAGCCAGCGATCGCCAGCATCCGGAAATTAAAGCCATCAACATGCAGTCCCGCCTCGAGCATGTCGAAACTGAAAAGGCGAATTACGATGCATTTCTTGCGCTGCCGGAAATCACTGCGGAACAGCTGGAACGTATTGATATTCGAACATCGCAGCTGATCACCCCCCTGTTCGAATACTCAGGTGCCTGCTCCGGCTGCGGGGAGACGCCGTACATTAAATTGCTGACGCAGTTGTATGGCGATCGCCTGTTGATTGCCAATGCCACCGGCTGCTCATCCATTTATGGCGGCAATCTCCCTTCCACGCCTTACACCACCAACGCAGAAGGACGCGGCCCAGCATGGGCAAATTCTCTGTTTGAAGATAACGCTGAGTTCGGACTCGGCTTCCGCTTGAGTGTCGATCAGCAAAAACAGCGTGCGCTCCGTTTGTTAGATCAGTGCGCGCCGCTGTTGCCTGATGACTTAGTGGCGGCACTTAAACAAGAGAATGTGCTGACATCGCTACGTCGTGAGCAAATTGCGCAACTGCGCCAGCTGTTGTCTGCCTCATCATCTGCGCACGCTGGCGAATTGCAGGTGATCGCCGATGCGCTGGTTGAGAAATCGGTCTGGCTGATTGGCGGTGATGGATGGGCCTATGACATCGGCTATGGCGGTCTTGATCATGTGATGAGCCTGAGCGAAAACGTCAATGTTCTGGTACTCGATACCCAGTGCTACTCCAATACCGGCGGACAAGCCTCCAAAGCCACGCCGCTCGGTGCAGTGACCAAGTTTGGCGAGCAAGGCAAGCGCAAAGCACGTAAGGATTTAGGCGTTGCCACCATGCTTTATGGGCATGTGTATGTGGCCCAAATCTCGCTGGGCGCGCAGTTGAATCAGACGGTGAAAGCGATTCAGGAAGCTGAAGCCTGGCCCGGCCCATCGCTGATCATCGCCTACAGTCCGTGTGAAGAGCACGGCTACGATCTCGCCTACAGCCATGAGCAGATGCGATTGTTGACCACCAGTGGATTCTGGCCGCTGTATCGTTTTGATCCGCGTCGGGCCGAGCAAGGCAAAGCGGCACTGGCGCTGGACTCTCGCCCGCCTACCTCGGTGCTGGAAGAGGCGTTGATGAACGAGCAGCGTTTCCGCCAGTTGCAAACCCGTGAACCGGAAGCCGCTGCGCAGCTATGGCAGGAAGCAACCGAAGCCGCCAATCAACGCTATCAGCGACTGGCGGAAATGGCCGGTAAAGCAGAGAAAAGTGACTAAATGAATTAAGCCCGGCGCGCTGGCCGGGCTTGATATTTCAACAGGGTTGAAGCTGAATGATCGCCATTTCAACCGCGCGATTTGGCGAGCCGGTGAGTTCCCGATAGCGCAGTTGCAGATTGCGCAATTCCGTCGCTACCACCTCTTTTTCTGTTGCTGATCCGCGCTGCGCCAGCTCGAGATAACATTGCCCGACTAGCCGGCACGCTTCTTCAAAAACCATGTCGTACGTTTGCATCTGCCTCTCCTCACCTTTAGAAACTAAAGAAAACACTTCATCCATCCTGTCAGGCAGCGATGCGCACAATCTTTACCCAGATCAATAAATGGGCAGATTGTTCTGGCAACGTGTGCGGTTTTATCGCAGGAAACCGTGAAAAGAGATCACATCAGACTGGCATTCGCCTGCGCAATCCGTACCATACGCACTCATGTGAAAGGGGTTTATTGCCGCTGAAGCTCCATTCAGCCGCCAACGGCCCTTGCGTTCATTCTCAAGCGTGAAAATAATGTCATAAATCAATAAGTAATGATGAAATAACTATTTAATCTGAACAAATTAGACAGTTACTGCAAGTTCTTAGCAGTATTGGATATTGATGATATCTAAGTCGGTTAAAATATCGTGTAAGTAAGCCGTTCTATACTAAACACCAATGACAATGCCCCATTTAGTGCTCTGAAATAGATCTTTGCCCCTGATTCTGCCCCCGTTTAACTCCCAGGATGGATCGTTAGCTCCCCCGATCGCTGAATCATTACTCTTTATGTAACATTAAAACTACGTGCGCATCCGTCACTTTTATCATGTTGTGCCAGGCTTAAAGTCGATTCCTCATAAATGGAGATTAAAATGAATAAAGTTGCCTGGATCGCAGTAATGTTACCTCTCAGTTTTGGCACTTATGCTGAATCTGGCGGATTTGAAGCGGGTAAAACCCCACCCCCTCAGAGCAAAGAAGATGCAGGTTACAAAGGATCCGAAGACACCTCGGAAACACCGGTCACACTGATCAAAGATTTCCGCCAGGGCGGTTATGTCACTCTTGAGGGTTACATCGTTAAAAAAGTGAAAGGCGACATTTATCAGTTTCGTGACAGCACGGGCACGGTGAATATTGACGCCCCAGTAGCTACCTTCAAAAGCAAAACCTTCAATTCTGAAGATAAAATTCGCGTCAGTGGCAAGGTGTTTGGCAAAGGTAAAAATGCGCATTTAAAAGTTTCACGCATAGACGAACCCTGAAAATTACCCGCATGCTCCTGCTCATTCCGGGCAGGGGCCTGAACCCATTAAGAACATGCGCTATCTCAAATGGCTAGAGTGTGCATCCATAATATCCCGTCGTTCAAAGCATGACTTCGCCAGCATACACCGAATAAGTTCAATATTACTTTCAATAAACATCCATCCCTCACGCTTAGATTACATTATGGCAAACCTGGTTTTTAATGATTGCGAATCTGACTATAGCAATTTGATTACAGGATTTTTGATTGTTTAACTTTGATCTTGGGGAAGAGGTAAGCTTCACTCGGTTAAGCTAATTATTTCATTGCGTTAGGCCATTAACATCGCTTAGATTTATCTGTGTCATAATAGGCATTATCTTAATAAAATTATTTAGTCATGACTCAATCTTCCCGCTTCGCATGCAATCCCATTATCTCGGTCTAAACTGTGTTTATCGCTACCACTTTCCTGTGATATCGATAAAACTCCGTTTGATCATGATTCGCACTCTTTGTGCAGGCCCGGCTCGCCACCAGCTCCGGGCTTTTCTTTTAAATGAAGATTCTCATACACTTCTGTTTTTGAATCTTTCAATGATTCTAAAACGAGCATTCACGGAGCATTTTGAAAGATAGAATCAAAACAGAGACGCTGTACATAAACCAAGCGCGCTTTACCACTTGATGAGGATTTAGCATTTGAATGCATTTCTGCCCGGTTCAATGCGATTCTTCCGGCTTGAATTGTGCTTTTTTAATGACTGTCAGCCGATGCAAGTATTATGTGTTTTTTACTTTCAGGCAATTACAGTGGTGCACAATAACCCTATTCACTACACGTTCACCTGCCCCTGACGGGTGTTTTTTGTACTCAACTGGGAATGATTGCATCACTACATGCAATAAAATGTAAGATGCGTGATATCCGAAAGTACAATCATTATCCCAAAATTTGCCCGCTATTGAACTCACCCGTAGTGCGATCTTTCTTCCTGCATGGTCTACAGTTGTCGGTAAATAAAATTCCTCCTGAATGAGAAAACAGGTCCGTATGAGATACCTGACGATTCCTGCGTTAACGACGGTGCTTTTGCTTGCAATAATTTTTCTGATCCAGGCACAATGGATTCCCATGATGTGGTAAAACGTCTTATCTTGGCAGAACAAAAAATAAGATAAATGAATACCAGACACTCTCCGCACAGGCTGAACTCAAGGGCATTCTGTGTTTTTTTGCGTCAAAGCCTGTAAACCTCAATGAAAAGTCAATTTTCATGCTGTTAATGTTCGCACAAGATTACTTCAGTTAAAGTCAAAGGATTCTCTATCCGAATTATCTTATCTAGCGCTTTGAGTGTCTTTCTTTTGACTTTTTTGCACTGCCCCCCTAACCGAATCACCTTCTTCCAGCCACCATCAAATGTCAAAACATCAACTTTTCTCACTCTTTATTGCCGCTTCGCTAGCGTTTAATCAGTTCCAGTCTATTTTCAATAGGTCGCCTTTTACTTCCCTGTTTAGACGACACAACTCTTATTGGAAATGTTTGGCATACATTGATGCCGCCCGGGTGACTGGATTCTCCCGGGCTTTTTATTTACTGCACCAGATTGGCGATCCATCTTGCCCTTTTATGGCCGTGACCTCATGCGTTACAACGCCAAGGATAGCCATATCTTCCAGTAAATTTTCTTCCAGAATCAATCCTTCATCCGTTATTACCCGGTGTGGATGTGTGTATAGGTTTCCCCACTCATACATCAGTGACATATCCAGCAAAACCATATCCCCATCTCGGGCCGGAGTCGTTCATCAATGATGCAGGTCCGCCCCTGAAACTTAAACAAATAACATGTTGAGCTTGTGGGTAGCAGCTGCTGCAGAGGATTTAGTCAAAACGTCACCTCGCAACGGGCAGGTCCGAAAAGCGGGTTGTGTACGCCGGGGACAACATTTCCCGCTTCATGGCCCATGTTTTCTGCATTCCCTGTCCTGCAAACCCCAATTTCCCCTTCCCGCTCTGGTTAAGGCCGTCAACAACTCGCATCAGCGCATCACTGTTGGCCTGTGGTTTGTAGTCCTCCAGTACGCGGCAGTTACGGTCCCCGGTCAGGTTCATAAATGCTTCGTCGATCGAGTAAATTTCGACGGACGGCGCCATGTCTTCCAGCGTCGTCATCACCCTGTTGCTCATGTCCGCATACAGCGCATAATTCGAGCTAAACACATGGACCTTATGACGTCTGAACTCATCCTTGAGCTTGAAGTACGGTGCCCCCATAGGCAGTTGCAGAGCTTTCGCTTCTGCCGATCGCGCGATGACGCAGCCATCGTTATTCGACAGCATCACCACCGGCTTACCACGCAGATCAGGTCTGAACACTGTCTCGCAACTGGCGTAGAAGGAGTTCGCATCCACCAAGGCAAACATTAACGGCCCATCGCCTTAATGGAGTGTCTGACCACACCGGAGATCTCAAACTAATCAGCATCGGGGATCGGGATAATGACGTGTGCAGCATTCGTGGGTTTGTGATGCAGGAATGGCCGGATCATCAGTTGCTTCACGGCGAAATCGCCGGCAATCGCTGCCACGATGATATCCCATGCTCCGCGCTGACAGAGCTGTCTACCACTAGCATGTCACCATCGTTAATACCACCCTCGATCATAGAATCACCACTGACCCGGATGAAGTAGGTCGAACTGGGATGGCTGACCAGCAGATTATTAAGGTCTAACCGCTGTTCGACATAGTCCTGAGCAGGCGAAGGAAAGCCACACGGGACTCTGGCAATAAAAAGCGGTAACTTCAGAATGGCGCGGATTTCCGCTAGTCTAAAAAACTCCATAAAAATTGCCCTGATAAGAGCTGTACATATAAACAGTAATAGTACACAGCACAATCGATCAAGGCGGGCATGAAGACTTTTTCCAATGGTGTTGTGGGTAAAGGGGATTTAATTTCAGGTGTACGGAGTGTTTCTGTCTGCTGGGGCGGAAATCATGAGCGCGAAAATGATAGTTTTTGAGCACATTTAGGCCGTCTTAAACAAGATATAATCAGCAATAAGCGCTGGCCGCTTCGGTTAATTCTCTGAATTTAAGTTTTTTGATTGTTAATCAGTATGCTTTATTAGAAATTACTGGAATTTTATCGCTTTCGTTAACACATCCTACCACCCGCAAATTAATGGACTATGGTATGAGGGCCAGTCGTTGACTGGCAGCACTGCACACAGGATGCGTTTCATACGAGAGAGACATTCCTTAGCCACTGCTTTTTGGCCCGCCTTGTGCGGGCTTTTTTTAGCTTACTCCCCCCTGCACCACGCGGTTGATAACGGGCAGCCCACAGGAGTGGCGTTTCGGCATGGAGGCTTACAGTCTATTTCAACTCCATGTAAAACCCCTGACTTCGTTCTTCGGCTACGCTTTTAGTCTCTGAAATGTGCATTACGCTTAGTGAGCAAAATGCCTGTGCGGGAACGCTGGGACAAAAATGGAGCGTGCTCAGTAGGTGAATCATCAGTACGCAGCCTTGGTGATTTCAGTGATGACCGACATGCTACCGGCATGGCTTCGTATTTTGACTGTGTACCGTCTGGTTGGCTGAGGTGACTTATAGATTTTTCACCAGGATCCGTTGTCATACTGAATATTGTGGCTATCACCGTGCTCACGATAGGCTTGTCAAAGTTTCTGAACGTTTTTTTGAAATACATGCCCTGCGCTCTGCAGGCAGTAAAATTCAGGAGTTTCCATCAGGCTGACATTATCAATTTAGCGGTTCGTGGTGGATGTTGGCAGGTTTTCATCGATTCAAATTCTCGTGTTATGACACACAGGAGATTGAACATGCGACACCTGATTATACCGGCTGTCACCACCGTGCTGGTTCTGATGGTTATCTTTCTGTTGTAAACCCGGTAGGGACCCACGCCCTGGTGACTCGACGCATCAGAGCGGGCAAATAAAAACTAAAATTTAGTAGTCAGCACTCTGCATGAACCGGATTCAAGGCTGGTTCATGCTTTTTTTTATGTAAACAAAAATACCACCGATATGTTGGCGGGTTTCAGCCTGTAACCGGTTCATCCGTTGGGATTGAACACCTGGAAAGCCCTCTCCTCCCCCTCCCGAAGGGAAATATCCCTGAAGGTCGTTGTGTGCATTTCGATCCATTTGTTGGCGGCGCGTAGCGAGTAGCGCCAGTTCAGACTATTGAGTTCTTCGACAAAATCGAGTGTCCTGATGGTATAACGGCCAGCGGCATCGCGTTTAACCGCCTGCCTGAAAGCAATCATAATCTCGTAGTCGCGAGGCATGTCGAAACCCTCCCGTTACCACTGTATTTACATACAGCATTGATGAGTTGGTGATGCTGTTCAAGCCGTACCGCTTGAGACTTTGTAAGCTGATTGAATGCTATAGGAATTTAGACGTGTAGGGCATTTGATAATGGATATACGGTATGGAAAGGACCTCAATAGCCCCTTTCGGCGGTGGGTAAATCCGTAACCGGGAAGGAATGTTGAATGTCGGGAGTTTATATGAAAAATCACCAAATTCAGATTATTTGAAGCGTTAAACCGCTTATTCTCAACAATTGAACTAAGCTGAACGTCTGCGCAGTGAATGGCATCTGATGATTCAGGCCGAAAAGCGCTTAGTAATACAACATATTGATGATAAGGATTTTAATTAATGGATGATGTGGATCTGGCTCAGGAACGTGAAGAAGCGCATTTAGCGGCCTCTTTGTCTGCCCGTAAGCCGCGCCTGGTAAGCCGAAATGGTAACTGCATCTGGTGTACTTATGAGGCAATTGTGGCTAACACCGCTTTTTGTTCTGCAGAGTGTGGCGAGGACTATCACAAGCATCAGCGCGAGATGAAGCAGAGAATTACTGGTGATTGAATATCTTGATAAGCATTCACCAGAAACTCAAACACTCATATACGTTGCTTATCTCAAATTATCTGCCATGCGGTTAAAAAGCTCTTTCGTTAAGGCGATGGAGCAATACCAACAGTAATGATATCATATTGAACGGTACTTATTCTGAAAAGCGAATTTATGCCCGTATGGAACGGGTTTAAATGGCCTTACCCAAATTTCAAATCAAAAAATAAATTTAGCTCCTGAACTTTGACAGATTAAATAAAAACCCTACGCTTAATTAGCAACATATCGTTGCTTTACCATGGGCAGGAAATTATGAAAAATTTATTAGGCGGGATGTTCATTATAGCGAGTTTGGTTACATTGGCGGGATGCCAGCATGAAAGCCCTGCGGTGGGTAACGATGGCCGCCCACATGCCCCAAGTAATGAGTCGGTGCCCGGTGGGCCATTAGGTAAAGGCCCCGTCGGACAACCACAGAGTTAATAAAAACTCTAGACTACAATGCTTAAGTGCATGAATGCTTTTGTTATGCAGGAAAAGCGTATTTGCCTGCAGTGGTGACTCGATGCGTCACAGCAGGCCTGAAATGGTTATAAAAGATTATCTGATACACTCCGCAGCGACTGCAGATATAAGCAATCTGTGTTTTTTTAATTTTAAGATCAGCAATTTTTCAGTTACATACTAAACGGGTCCCGTCCCCAACGGGACGCCATCAATTTAAGGCAAAACTTCTGCTGCCCGGAAATTCATCCGGGCTTTTTTATTTCTCCGCGCATGGCTAATCAAGACCTTGATACTCTTGGGCACTACTGGGCTTTTTAAAATCTTGGCACAAAACATATCTTGTTTTCTGTGAGTGGCATTCTGAGCCTATCCACTTAAAAAATAATTTGATTTCAATCATACTTTCAGAACGTATCAAAGCACTTCAATACGTAATGAGGACGTTTCAAACACCAGGGCCGGGTAGGTTCCTAACTTGGAAATTCAGTGTCTGCATGATCATCTTCGAGTTGCTGATAAGTGATGGTGGCAATATCAAAGGACGTTTGAATTTTATCAAAAATACTTTTTCACACTTTTGAAAAAACCTACTCCATAGCATCAGGACGAATGAATTTTAAAATGCTAGAAAAAACATCATTTTTTAATTGAGACGGACGCAATAAATTCTATTGAATCTGGCTTTTAAATTCGATTAACCTGATTTGAAATGACTTTAAAAATCCATTTGGCATTACTGCTGCCCGCTGAGTCTTTTTCGATAGTAAATGACTGTGTTTAGTCGGCTCTTTATTCTGAAATTGGCGTGGTTTATCACTTTTGCCCATCGGGGGTCAACGGTGTTCCGATTATAAGCTTTAAGAGCATCCAGCAAGGTACTCCACTGGCGGGCCTGGTAAGGTTTGTCATCTCTCAGGTTAATTCGCATATGCTGTACGGTAGAATCTACCTGCCTTTTGGCTTCCAAAAGACTCAAACCCGACTGATGTGCCGCGGCTATTTTTCTAATCTCAACAACGTAAAGTTGCAGATCAAATCCGTTTTCTCTCATTGACTTCACCACTCACTGCTAATTATTTGAATATTTAATAGCAGAAAAAATCAAAAAATAAAGCGAAGCCGTGAATTTAAAAGTTTAGCTTCTGGATAAACCATTAGATGCGCACTTTATTTATCTTTACGCTTTACTTGATAGTAATCAATTAGTTCAGCATTAACGACCAATCACTCAAACCTCACGAGATTGATTTAATCATAAATAATTTGAATCATTAATACTCAATTCATCGAAGAATTTTTGTGAAATCATGCTGCTATATACGGGAGAGTTCATTAGCAATGAAAAAGAAATGTACAATTGATGTCAACTTGTATAACTTTGGGCCGCGGCTATCGCCGCATGTAACGAATGGTGCATTGCATCACCTCTGTAAGTGTTTATGGATTTCCACTTATAGAGGTTTTTTTTAGTGTTAATCAAAAACGCTTACTTTCTCTAATTACTGGTTCATTTGTCCCCGTACGGGTCATGCTTATGGTCTTCACTATCGTCGCGCGTGCGTCGAATTTCACCGTGTTCATTAGGATTATTCTTTGCGGTATGGTTGTCTTCTTCATAGGCATGACCCGTAATAGGATTGGCTTCAGGCAGTCCCTTGCGTATATAACATTCTTTAGTGTGTTGACTGTTACTTGTATGGACGCCCATAATTAACCTTAATGCCAGGGTTAATTAATGGCAGTGCAAACCTTGCACTCAATGTGGTTATTTTAATTACATTCAGAATTAACATATGGATATGCGAAATTTTGGAACCCTCTCTAAATTAACTGTGTTAATCAATATAAACAAGCTCAGCTTTCAATTTCAAATTCGCTACATGAAAATTTCCCACCCCAAATTTTCATTAGAACGGCTTGGCAAGAAGTCGTTAATAACGCGTCAATCGATTGCCACTTCTTTTACCTCACTCAGATTTCGACCACGCCTCATCATCTTTTCGTAATGTCGCATATCACCCAATAATTTAGAAATCGTTACAATAAGATAATTTTTATTGATCTACATCCAGCGATACATTAAAGGAATTTAAGTAAAGACAAAAGATTCCCCTTACGGAATTCTGCTTTTACAGCTTGAAAAGGCCCTGTCGTTTTCCTCACGACAAATCATTTTTTCTTTCTTAAGAGTTGTCAATGAAAAAAAGTAAAATATAAAAAACCTTCCGCGCTGCAAAAATCATTTTTCACTCCATAATTAAAATGTCTAAACATGGAGAAACAAATGAAGAATCCAACTCTGTTACAGGCATTCCACTGGTATTACCCTGATGGTGGTAAACTCTGGCCCGAACTCACCGAGCGAGCGTCAGGCTTGAATGAATCTGGAATAAACATGGTCTGGCTACCGCCTGCCTACAAAGGCGCCGGGGGTGCAACTTCTGTAGGATACGACACTTATGATCTGTTCGATTTGGGAGAATTTGAGCAGAAAGGTAGTATTTCAACAAAGTATGGTAATAAAGAAGATTTACTCAGAGCTATCAGTTCATTGAAAAATAATGATATTGCCGTTTTATTAGATGTTGTTGTTAATCATAAAATGGGGGCTGATGAAAAGGAGGCAGTTCAGGTCAACAGAGTGGACGAAAACGACCGCACGAAAATTGATGAAGAAGTTGTTAGCTGCGAAGCCTGGACACGCTATACCTTTCCGGCCAGAGCGGGAAAATACTCTCAATTTATGTGGGATTTTAAGTGTTTTAATGGTGTAGATCACATTGAAAACCCCTCAGAGGATGGGGTATTTAAGATAGTTAATGATTATACGGGAGAAGGTTGGAATCAGCAGGTTGATGAAGAAATGGGTAATTTTGATTACCTTATGGGCTCAAACATCGATTTTAGAAACCACGCAGTAACTGAAGAAATCAAATACTGGGCACGCTGGGTTATGGAACAAACGGGTTGCAACGGTTTCAGACTTGATGCAGTTAAACATATTCCCGCCTGGTTTTATAAAGAATGGATCGAGCATGTGCAGGCTGTTTCAGACACCCCTCTGTTCATTGTGGCAGAATACTGGTCTTTTGAATTAAATAAATTACAACAGTATATTGAGCAGGTTGAAGGGAAAACAATGCTCTTCGATGCACCTCTTCATATGAAATTTCATGAGGCATCTAAACAAGGTAGTGATTATGATTTGAGTCGAATCTTTGAAGGCACATTAGTTGAAGCCGACCCTTTTCATGCGGTCACATTGGTTGCGAATCATGATACTCAGCCCCTTCAGTCTCTAGAAGCCCCGGTTGAAGCCTGGTTTAAGCCACTGGCGTATGCGCTTATCTTATTGAGAGAAAATGGCGTTCCCTCAGTATTTTACCCGGACCTCTTTGGAGCAGACTATGAAGATACGGGTAATGATGGTGAAACCCATCGTGTTGACATGCCAGTCATAGATAAACTCGATAAGCTACTGCTGG
This sequence comes from Pantoea rwandensis, assembly GCF_000759475.1. NCBI lineage: Bacteria > Pseudomonadati > Pseudomonadota > Gammaproteobacteria > Enterobacterales > Erwiniaceae > Pantoea > Pantoea rwandensis. The sequence continues at coordinate 2,597,987 of NZ_CP009454.1, read as the reverse complement.
CACGTCAGCAATTCGCGCATGGTGTTCAGACGTCCTGGTTTGATCATCCAAACTGCATTGCATTCAGCCGGAGTGGTACGGCGGAACAACCAGGATGCGTTGTGATAATGTCAAATGGTGATGACGGGGAGAAAACGCTTAATCTTGGTGAATCCTTGGCTAATCGGGTCTGGCGAGATTATCTTTGTAATTCCGGTGAAGTTGTTAATACTAATGAATCGGGAGAAGGCGTGTTTAGATGTAAAGCGGGTAGTGTAAGTGTTTGGGTACTCGAAGAATTTACTTCCTGATACGCTGTTTACACCCTTAATTAATGTGCCGGCAGAATTCATACTGCCGGCAAAATTTATTTGGTAGAAAGCTGATATTCAGGGTGTTTTCCTGCCAGCAGTAGTAAAAATTCGTATTCTCCCTGACTGAGTTGAGCAGGTTTCGAAAGCGACTCCTTCATTTGCCACACTCTCAGACTCAGATTAAATCTTTCGGCTGCATTAGCCTGTGTCATACCCGCTTCAATGCGTAAGCTTCGAATATCATGCTGGACGGACATTACCGGTACAAAGTTGTTTTTCATCATAACTTATCTCTGGCGTTGGTCTTTGGTGTGTGTAATGGTCAAAGAAACTTTATAAAAAACTCCACTTTCAAATATTTAATGCTCATAAATCTAGTTATGGAAAATTAACTCTTCGCTTATATTTTCACCCGCCTCGCTTACTTCCCGTCTCTATATCAGAAACATCCCATAAATAGTTTTAGACATTTATTAGGGAATATTCTGCTTTTTAGTTTAATCAAATCATTCAGAATCTGACCCCCAATTGGCCCCAATTAAATCAGAAAATTTTTTTCATATGAGGTTAGTCATGAAAGACCCGATTCAACGTCGCATCCCCCATGATTTGACGCAGGTAATAATTAACGAGCACTGGCAAATAACCTACTGGACTCTTACGCTCCAAACCACTCAGGAAAGGCTGACCAGAGCTATCAGGGAAGTAGGTTCAAATACAGAACAGATACTTGCATGGCTCAGGGATCATCCCCCTCTCATAACACCCAAGACCATGATTTAATTATCTGTAATTAAATGAGATTTTATTAGCAATTAAATCAGTTATCCCATGGCGTAGGTTAATGTGTCTTACACTTGATTGGTTGCCGGTAATGCGAAATGAATGATGGTCTTAGCCATGTCTTCGGTTCTGCTATTGAGCCTTACGGCTGAGCTGGCAACATGCCTGACCAATGTGGAATTTTGCTGTGTGACCCGTTCGAGATCGGTTACTGCCTGCGTCACCTGAATGATCCCTTTGCTCTGTTCATTTGAAGCATAAGATATTTTCCTGATGAGTTCATCAACTGAAAAAACGCATTGGGTCAACGCTTCCATAGTGTTCCCGGCACGATCTGCGACCTCTTTGCCTTCATTCACACGAGAGAGAGTTGCATTGATTAACCCTTCAATTTCTTTGGCTGCACTTGCGCTGCGCTGAGCAAGTGTACGAACTTCTGTAGCAACAACAGCGAATCCTCTGCCCTGTTCTCCTGCCCGTGCTGCTTCAACGGCAGCGTTTAACGCCAGTATATTTGTCTGAAATGCGATACTGTTAACTGTGGCGGTAAACTGCCGTATTTTTTCGGCTTCCTCGGTAATACCATTCATCATGAGCCCAACTGAGTTCACCAGCGTTTCGCCTTCTCCGGTTATGTATGCCGCTTTCTCTGCAAGACTGCTTGCTTCATCAGCACTTAATGCATTTTGCTGAACGTTTGCACTCAATTGGGTAATACTATGGGCTGTCTGCTCTAAGGAAGATGCCTGTTGAGTAGTCCTGCCAGAGAGGTCAGTATTGCCCGCTTCGATGTCTTCAGCCTCACGCTTCAGCAGGTCCGTATTTTTCTTGATGGAAAGTACAGTTAACAAAAGACTGTCTTGCATGGTTTTCACCAGTGGTACCAGCTGCCCTACACAATTTCTACCCAAATCTTGCAATGGATTAGTCAGTTCGCCGGAAGCAATTCCTCTGAAATGTTCCCTTAAGGTTGTCAGAGGCTCAACGAGGTGCACGACCAGAAAACGGTCGCAGAACACCAGTAACACAATGATAAATAATGAGGCAACGGTGAAAGCTAACTCGAGTTTTTGACGATCATCATTGAATGCATTCTCTTTATCAGCCAGTTTCTCCCGGAGGAATTCCAAACGCTCTTTTGATACTGAATTAAAATTTATATCAGAACCTGTCAAGGCTGTTCGAAATTCATTCCAGTCTGGTGTAGCAGGAACTTCTCCTGCCAGGGTTCTCTTCAAGGAATCGTCACCTGAATTCATCACATTACCTGCTCGGGTCAGAAAGATAAGTTCAGCTACCAACTTTCCTTCACGCTGCGTTTGTTTATGTAGATCTCTTAAGATTTCTGAACCATATAAACCAGCAAGAGCAACAACAATAAAAGCGGCAACAAGAATGCACTGCACTACCCGGCGAATAGTAAAGTTTGTAAGAAATTTCATTTAATTACCTGGTGTTGTGATTAATTTAGGAAAAAATAGTAACCATAAAAATTATTTTCGTAGCGTGCTATTAGATTGCGCGCAAGTGCGTTCTCAGTTAGAGTCTGGCAGGCATTTAAAAAAAAGGAAATATTCCAGCAAGAAATATTTTTCTCTAACAGATAGACCCTTTTAATTAAACTAAAAAAAACAGGACGTACTCGAGTGACCGTCTTATGATGGTGAAAGAGACAACAAAATGCTTAATCTTCACTCAGTTTATAGCTTCTCCTTCCGGTCGGTTTTTTTCTTTCACTTTTACGTTCCGGTTATTAGACCCGGCACGGGGGATTTATGAATAAAAATTTAAATGCTATTAATGAACGTCATAAGCGTGCGCTTGAAGCCCTTCTCGCCCCTGATGAAGAAAGGGACAATGTCCTGAGGAAATTTGTACATTTAGCCAATCAGGCGCTGGGTATCCCTGGGAGCTTCATTTCAGTTTTAGATGAGGAATTTCAATACATACGGGCCTCGCATAATTTCTCACTGAAACACTCAAAAAGAGAAGAGTCTTTATGCCAACATGTTGTTGATGGCGACAGTGCACTCATCGTTTCAGATACATGGCTTGATGCTCGTTTCTTAACCCACCGCTTTGTTACTGGTGAACCTTACATTCGTTTTTATGCTGGCGTTCCGCTTAAAGATCGAGAAGGCCAAGTATTAGGTACTTTTTGTGTGACTGATCGGGAACCACATCCCTTCAGCGATACGCAGCTCGCAACGCTTAAACAGCTTGCTGAGTTAGTAATGTCATTTCTGGAAGCCTGGCATGCCACCGGTTTTAATGACCCTGTTACTCACTTGCCTAACCGCTCACGATTAATCAGCGATATGCAGTCGCTCGCTGCAGAGGGAGATAAGTTCAAGCGTCGTCTGATTATTATTGATTGCCTGAAAATGGCACATGCTTATGACTTAGCTAAAACAGTTGGAATGATGCCGGTTGAAGAACTTCTCAGGGATATAGCTATAAAATTGCCTCGCCGGTTAAGTCCTCAAAACGGTGAGATGATTTATGCGATTTCCACGGGACGCTTCGCCATTCTGGTTCGCGACGAAAGCCGCCTGGACGCCTCGTGGATTGCCGGGCGTATGGAAGGCATCTGTGCAGAATTAGGTAATGGGATATCAATTACCCTCACTTCCCATGCGGGCCAAACGGATTTTACGGCAATTTCATCCAAAGCCTATGATGTCGTTCGCCGTGCTTCGGCTGCACTTGAGGAAGCGATCGATAAAAACTTACCTTCAGTCATTTATAAAGAGTCAGAAGAAATAAAACGTTCGAATGATTTTACGCTTATGAATGAGCTTTCTGATGCAATACGTTTTGATAAGGGCCTGTACCTTGTATATCAGCCTAAAACTTGCCTCAAATCGGGTCAGCCCGTCGGCCTTGAGGCGCTGATACGTTGGACACATCCTGTCAGAGGTGAACTCTCACCCGCGGCATTTGTACCAATGGCTGAACAAACGGACCTACTGCATGAGATGACAGAATGGGTGATTGACACGACGATAGCCTGCCTTAAGCGACTCAATCGACAAAATATTCAATTGCCCGTCACAATAAACGTCAGCCTGAACGATTTCGCAAAAAGCAATTTTGCAGATCTACTGGAATCGAAAATGCTTGAGGCCCGATTACCTAATAACCTACTGGGAATTGAATGCCTTGAAACTGAGCGAATTATTGAAAATGCACAGGCACTATCCGGCTTGCATAGACTTTATGAAAAAGGGTTTAACATATCTCTGGATGATTTTGGGACAGGTTACAGTAACATCAGTTACCTGCGACGTATGCCGCTAGATGTAATAAAACTTGATCGCTCACTCATATCAGGTGTACTCAAAGATGCCTCATCGCTCATCATAGCGCGCAGTATTATCAAAATGTTAAAAGAACTTGATTATACGGTGCTCGCGGAGGGTGTAGAGGACGCTGAAGTAGCCACTCTTCTGAGTGATTTCGGTTGCGACCAGGCTCAGGGGTATTTTTTTGCTAAGCCGCTATCTGATCCTGAACTGGACATATGGCTTCACAGACGCTTGAGGAACTGAAAGCACAAGTCCAGTTAACAATACGCCTGCTCCGACTTAGCAGCGCGTGACTCCATTAACAGTGTTGCTAATGTTCATTTTGAGAGATTATGAGATTCATCCTAATCGTTTTCATCACCGAAGCGCACTATAATTTTATCGCTTAATACAGATAATTAAGCACCCCCCAGGGGGATGAGTAAACTTTAAGGATCGGTCATCAAACCAACTTTTAAATCCAGCTTTCAACCCGCTATTGCGGGTTTTTTCTTGGTCGTAAAAAACTTCAAGATAATTTTAACTTAATCACACAATTCGTATTTTTTAACTGAATCTTATGATTGACGACTGAAAGAACAAAAGAAATTAAAATATTATTTAACAGCATGAAAATTCGAGTTTGCATATAGCTGTTATTTTTACCCTCCTTTGTTGCTTGAAGGTGCGACACAATGAAAAATTTCATTGCATGTAACCAAAGCACTGGTTAAATTATTAAGGATTTATTGCGAAGGATGGCTGATATGAAACTTGCTCAGAAACACTTTAGATTGTTATCAATAATCAAAGAGAGAGGATCAGTCCCCTCTTCTGTCAAACCCGTTGTGAGAAAAGAGTTGTCAGATATGGGGCTTGTTGAGTTTCTTTTGGGCGATGAATGGATGCGTGAAAAAAAGCGATACAAACTTACTTCGCGCGGGAGAGAAATACTGGATGATTATGACCTTAGTCTGGCTGAAAATGCGTTTAAAAGTACCTGTCAGGGAAAACGTAAGTCCAGTTAAAAGTTATTGATCAATGTATTTCATCAAGTATTCAAAGATAGTGATACACTCCCCTTAGTAGTTAAATACCAGTAAGGTAGTACCGATTATCGTAAACACGTCTCCAGAAATCATACTAACTAAAAACTATCGAGAATAACAACAAGCTATTTTTGCTCAAACATATTAAGAATTTCTGCATAATATATTGCTTCCATTGGACATGTGACATTTTCAAGCCTTAACAATAGTCGCGATATCATGGCACGTCTGTTGACACAACGGCGCTCACGTAGCAATTCATGCACCAGTTCACCAACCATAATTTCTGTAGAGGGCAACACTACCTTTTGACTATTTTTATCGCTTTCATCAAGATAATGAATATTCATCTCACCTCCAAGAAACTTAATTAATAGTTCATATACTATAGTTCATATGCCCAGAGTGGCCTTACTGAAATCAGGTCATATTTAATTAAATTTTAAATAATTGACATACCTCACAGATTTTCGATTGATTAATTAAATTCATCCTACACCAATCAAACAAAAGCCACCTCTTATTTAACCACTGAATAATCGAAACATGAATGCTTAATTGATTAAATTTAGTATTCGCCCACAAAAATTATTATCTGGACTTAACATTACAATGCTAGTTTCACTTCAAATCTTTTTTAAGTAACTTTAGCAAGTTCCAGTTGAGCTAACTCCTACAAATCTCCTCTATGCATTGCTTTAAAGCATCTTTAGCAACATTAATACCTTATTCAGCTTTGAACTAAATCCTTTGTCGGAAAGGCTTAATTTTTTTATAACCTAAGAAGTGCTTTAACGTTGTAACCTGGAATGTAAAAACACCGCCACTTCTGGCGGTGTTTTTGATTAATGTGGTATTTCTGATACTTCTTTGACTTCCTGCTTATTAATCTGTTGCTTAACGCCGTTAGCATCAGTGTAACCTAGCAATCCTGCTTCAGTCTCTTTAGGCTTACCATCGCTGACAATTGTTCTACCATCATTAGTATGAATGGCATAACTTGTCCGGGTACAGCCAGTTAAAGCCGACAGCGCGATAAGCGCGGCTAACATTGAGAAAGTGATTTTTTTCATAGACTGTTCCTTATCAATTATCTAATTCACTCATGTTGGTGATTTTATCGCGGTTGATTTGTTCAGTTCGTCCTGACTGGGCATCTTTGTAAGATACTAAGCCCGTATCACTGTCGATTTGAGGCTTACCATCTGTCACGATGGTACGACCGTCAGTAGTCTTAATAGCCTGATTTGAAGAACAGCCCGTAACTGAAACTGCGAAAGCTGAAGCAATTAACAGGAAACCTATGCCTTTTATATTCATTACTTATCCCTCTTTTTGAAAAAAGTTGATTCTAACTGTTCAATAATAGATGGTTTTCAGCAATCTGCGTCAGTATTGTGCTCATACCCCACGATATGCAAAAGAGATATGCAGACTATGGTGTCCGTTTTTTATCTTTTTCACGATCCGGTCTGCATTCAATACATTAAAGTACCATCAAATTCTGATAGTACTTTAACTTGCATCTGGCGGTGGTTCGTCATAGTGAGCTTTAAGCAGGTCTGATACGCCGGACGTTAGCTATTTGTTGAGTAAGAGACTACCAGAGTTGAGTTAGAAGGCAATTCGTGACACTAACCTGTTCGAAAATTTGATTTTCCATTATGAGCATATTTATATCCTGATTCATGTGCTAATGGGTGATCATTCTCATATTGTTTGGATCTCAGGATGAAGATGTAGAATTTTAGAATGCAAAAAAATTAACCTACGCTAAGGTTTAGGGACTAATAGTGTAGATTAGTAAAAACGAGGAGCAACCAGGCCTCAGTTATGCAATTCAAGCTACGCTCACCGGCTTCATCCACAGACCTTTCTTTTCTGAAAGAGCCCTGATGATTGGTTCAGAAAGATCGACTTCGCTGGGCAGTTTTTCAGACTGCCAATAGCGTTCGAGTGTGAGCCTGCCTGTCAGATCACATGTACAATCCATCGTTGCTATAATTTTGTGCCGGGCGACGTTACCCTGCATCGTAGGTACAGAACATACGACTGCAGAAAAATAGAGCTTCTCATCAAACAGGATCCACATATGACCCGGTTCATGCTCAATGTTGCCAAGCATTTCAAAACGACGGTAAACCGTACTGGTGCTGTAAGACATAGGAATAACGTTCATTTGTATCAATCACTCAGGTGCGAATAGTAATATTTATGAACTCGTTGACGAGTATTCACCCGGCACGATATGTTTAACTATATGTTTAGAATATTTTTTTGATTCTATCCACCCCTATTCTTCTTTATGGTGTTTTTTTAATCAATCACTTGTATTAAACACTTGCCCTACCCACTCTAATAAGTGTGTAAAATCTCATTCGTTGTAAGCATACAGTCCTTTTTGAAAGGGTTAAAAAACTATTGTGCACATCCCAACTCTAGTCATAACCCACTAATCTCGGCGTCTATGACGCACTTCTGATAAGCGCTGAATCGTGAATTTTACCTGAAAGAGTTAAGCCCTATAACTGCTTCATTCCACACCCATTTTTTATAATCTAAATGCCCGCAATGATTATGGCCCGGCAGATTAGGGTGATTCTTATGCAGACTATATGAGGATTATACAAATAATATGTGAATGGAGTGCTCTCGCTTACTTTTAAAGATAAATGCCAATCAGGACAAATATTTTTTGGACAAACCAGTATTTTGGTCTAGCTTAATCGGGCTTTGAATTGTTACGGCTTTGGGTGAAATGGAAGCTGAATTTTTTCCCGGGAATTGTCCCGGGATTTTTTTTGCACTTAAAAAGTGGCTATTTTTTACCCACTCCATAGCTGTCTGGTAAAGGAAACCAGTGAGATACGCGATATTGCCTGAATGTAGCGTCCCCCGGCATAAGAATATGGGTAAAATTTTCAAATGATGCCTCATATTTTCCGCTACCTACCCCTTCATCCGTACATATTGCAACTACCTGACCGTCTGCGGGCTTTTCAACTTCATAATCAATCCAGCTCATACATTCTCCATTTTTGCTGGCTTAAAATATGGACTGCTTTTCGCCTTACCGCAAAGCCAAAGTCAATTTTAAGATAAACGGAAAACTGAGGTCTGATTTTCGTGGTTTCGGCAGATGTTGGCCGACCAGATCGTGTAGGGAAATCTCGTTCACTGCAAAAACAAAGTCGCCATGGGTGTGATGATCATAATATCGTGAATCCGTTTGACTAAGGCGCCCCGCTAAACGCATTTGACGGGCTTAAGCGATTCGGATTGCGGCTTTTGGGGTCACCGGGAGGCATCAGGGAAATTATCTATTATTGAAGAATGGGATTGCGCTACGAAGGTGGCCATGCTCTGGATGGAACAGGGTCTGTATCTGAGGGGGGGAAGAGTTGCCGGGCGGCCCGCGGCCGCTGCCGATGCTGGGCGGGTTCAGCCTAACTACCGCCTGTCGGGCGCTAGGGTGCTTTAACCCGTCGGAAACGTCGGACGCCCATTTCATTCTTTCCAACGGTCGCGATGAAGTCTGGTGTGTTTGAAACCGGCATCTTAGAACTGTTGTTATGCGCCGGGACTGTACGGCATTCCGGTTGCCACTCTCCTTTTTAGGCGAACTTATCTATACAAACACCCTGTCGGCAGCCCCCAGACTCAGCGATTAAAAAGCATCCTGAGCAGATCCATCAGGTGTGCCGCCTCGGTTTCATCGCTGGTCGCGTCGAGCCGCGCTATCAGTTTCAGGCACACAGCAGTCCGAGTCAGCCGGCGCTCCTTTCGCAGGATTTCAACGGTAATGCGGCCCAGCAGCGCAATCTGGCAGGGGTGGGTAACCTGGCTAAAGTAACCGGTGAGCCCGGCATCTTTTTCAGGTGGTAGTCCGTCCTGTCGCATGAAATACCCGTGTGGAGTGAATAAGTTCGGGCGCAAAATAACCGATGTAATGGCGCGTGTACAGCAGTAATCCGGCGGCGCTAAATTCTTTAAGCAAAATTTGGCATTACTTCATTAAATTCATAAAGTTAAATTAACGCTTCGGTTATAAGGGAAGCTCGTTGATCAGCATAATAGCGGCGGACGACAGCATGCCCATTACCCTGCCCGATAACATCTTCAGTCAGTTACTCAATCCGAAAGACACTATCCGGGCCAATACCCGGGTATTTCTTGCCGGCGATGCAAAGCCTTTACGCTGCCCTATTAATGCCGTTCGGCTACACCCTATGGCAGTACGCAGCAGAACGGCAGTTCAGGCTGTTCGCACAGGTGCCCTTGCTGGAAACCGTCTATGCGGTGACTGGATGACACTGAAGACTACACCTCGCCGTAGCAAGCCAGCATACAGGTGAGGTATGACGCACACGCCAGCCGCTGCATTAGAATGCGGTGTACGGCCTGACGCGACGATTTTCTGCTATTTGCTGCATCACTGATCGTTCATCATTATCGACAGCGCGCAGACCAACGCGGCAAAAGGGATGTGGGTGGGAATTGTAGCCTGTGCGCTGCGCGACCCGAAGCACCGCGTGTACGAGTGGGACGGCACAGGTGAATCAGGCTGCCTGCACCCGATGCGCAGCTGGCTGGCATTTTGAGTCCACTGACCCGCCTTCTACTGGGGGCGTCGAGCCTTAAAGTCATCTGCGGAGACGGGTGTTATTAGCTCACAGCCCCTAACGCTGCGCAGAACTGACGCAGTTGCGGAACGGCACGGCCGCAGAACAGCTCTCCACCGGAGGGTTGTCACGTGCCGTTCCGCGCATAAATCCTGACGCATCCCAATGAAATGGCAAGCCGCAAGTGCTGTTAGGCCCGCGTTTCAGATTCAGCCGTCCTGTAACACGCGTCCGCCGTCATTTCTCTGAAAAATTGTGCCGAACGCGGGTAGTCCTGTGCGGACGGGTCATAATTTAACTGCCTGAAATACAGGACATCTTTTAACTGAGGAACACATCACGACAACATCAAGACGCGGTGGTGCCGGAAACTTTGCGGCCGACCCGTCACTAGCCTCTGAAGCGAGCAGCAAAGGCGCCGCCGCCAGTGACGGCAACTTTAAAAACTGTCCCGACCGCGCACGCGTGGCCGCCCGGGGTCCAAAACCTGAATTTAATTAAGCTTTACGGACGCGCGCCGAAGGTAATATTTCATCCCGGAGTGCTCAATTAGGGAATTTACATTTCCTAAATATTTTCGATTCTGCTGCACAATAATCTTCACGTTTTACTCCGTGATTTACCCGCCCGATTCGCACTTTCACAGTGTTACCTCACAGACTGACCGGGGAGAACTTTTCGTAATGTGTTAAATCCTCGTTTGAGATTAAATCTCTTCTCAGCCCGATTCCTAAGCTGAAATCGATTTCATTTTACACTTAAGGATTATTCAGTATTTTCCGATGCTTAACCCCTATAAGCTGCCAGGCATCTGAATTCAGGTTGTTTTTATCTTCTGACGGAAACTTTTATTTCAGGCTGAGAGGATAATGCGCTGAAAATAATGATATGGAAGCGGACTTGATTTCATTAAACCACTACACTGAAACACCGTAACGAGACTGAGAGTGAGCTGAACATGTCTGAAGATTTTCATAACGGAAACCAGCTGATTATTGGCGAGGCTGCGGTTCACCTGGCGATGAATAATACGGATATTACCGTTAATTCACTTATCCGGGAACTGGCTGATATGGCCGCAGCTGAAAAAGATCCTTTGCGCTGCGTGCAGATAAGAGGGGCAAAGCGCTGGCTTCGCGGGTTTAAATCATTACCGGGTAACCGGGACGAGCTGAGATGGGTCACCGGAGCGGGCCGCAGCTCAGTGCACTGAATAGTTTAAGCCTGTCCGGGACAAACCGGGTAGGCATCTTCCCTGACCTCTTAACTAAATAGCCAGCCTGTTGTACAACCATTCCATTGAATTACTCACTCACTATTTGCGCACAGGTATCAACCTAACTTACTGAATAATAGATGTAAGCATTTTTTGCACAAAAAGAAAAGTTGTACAACAACACAATTGCTGTACAAGTTTGATTTGGTTGTATAACTTTATCGTCAGACAGAGCCGACTACATTTTAACCATTGAGAGGTTCACCATGCGTCAGAACGTTACGAAATTCCCGGACTCCGCCAGCGATATTGCGTATTACTTCAGTAAAGCATCGGCGCCGACCCAGCAGGAAACGCTGGGACAGATTGTCGTTGAAATCCTGCGCGCAGGCAAGAACCTTAACCGTAAGGCTATCTGTACCAAACTGCTGCGCCGCCTTGAAGTGGCGGCGAATCAGGAAGAAGAGCGTCATTATCAAACACTAATCGGCATGCTGTTTGAACGCTGAGTTTTTCGCTGTAAGCAGGTGATGCCCGCAGCGTGCATTCAGGACCGCCCGGAATAGTTGTCCTGCCACCCTGCCTGGAGGGCATTAACCTGAAGATGCGGGTATGAAAAATAACGATTTAAAACGCCTCGCCGACGTCGTCCTGGGTGAGGCCGTGGTAGCCCTGCTGAGCATCGATGACGGAATTAGCGCAGATAGCGTGGCTCGACAGCTCAGGGCTATGGGTAGCAGTGAGACTACTAAGGACAGGCGAGAAGCTATAGCCCTGGCGCTGGGTGAGGTGCAGACGGAATTTATACAGTCCCGGGAAGGCCTTGATGCAGCAGTGCTGGCATTGGGTGCCCTTAATGGACCGAGTAGTAGCACAAAGAAATAGTAGTCGCTGATTAACCTCAGGACGAATCTCCGTATTTACCGGAGAGCGGCAGGACGCCCGCAGGATGCGGCTACCTAGGGGGTAGCCGTTTTTTTCAGGCTATGAGCCTGGTCACTTTAGCCCGTAGGGCCTGACGGATAACACTATGCAGCTTAATGAACAAAACACCTCTACAGAAGCAAGCATCATTCAGCACTTTCGCAGCGGCGGCGACAAGCTGGCCGCAGAAACTGCCGTGCTAGACGCTGTTATCCGCGACATCGTCATTCATGGTAAAAAGGTAACCAGCAAAGCGATCATACTTTACCTGATCGCCGAGCTGGAGAGCACGACAGATATGGTTGAGCTTGACATACTACGCAGCGCGCTGGAAATTGTGGTGGGCAAAACGCCTGACGACGAAGGTTTTTGAGACTAATTCTGCTGCGTGACGTGCGCGGCGGCCATTGCTGCTGGGGAATCAAATCCGCCCCGCGAAGCCCACACGGAGCAGCTGATGGCGGCGGTAAGACTTACAGCAATCCAGAATTTCACAGGTTTCTCCCGGCTTAAAAGTTCAACACTTCTTAGTGTGGCACGTCACCGTCAGTGCGCCAGGGTGTATGTCAGAACAGGAGGAATCCGAAAGTCAGTGCATCTGCTCAGCCAGAAGCCTGATGGCGCGTTCGCAGCTTACGCGCATTCCGGCAGTGTCGACTGATTCACTCATGCTGTGCAGGGCGCTGGTAATCTCGTGAAGAGAGAGGTGCTGGTCCGGCTTAAGAAGGCGAGCCACGACCGTTCCAATAACGGCGTAGATATCTTCGGCGGTGGTGTCATCATTCATATGACCTCCGTCCGTAAGGTGGATGAGTGTACAGTATAACAGAAAGGGGCAGTGTCAGATACCGCAGCCCCTTAGGGAGTCAGTGAAGCTTCTGCTCTGTTAGTCCTGTGACCCTTTTCCCTCCGGTCTTTTCACCGTTGCGAATACGCATTTCCCGCCTTACTTCTTCAATAGCGCGCAGACCTGCGCGAATCCGATCTTCGTCCGTTTCAGTTTCAATGGCCGACCGTAAGCGATCCGTCAGTGCCGCCCAGCTAATGGCCACGTCCTCATCCAGCAGCGCCGTGACGGCCTCGCCAAGCATAATGTCGGCCATTTTATCTTCAAAATCATTTTTCATGGGGTTATCCGGCAGCAGGTTTTGGGCGCAGAGCTTACCACAGCGCAGCTGGCCCGAACATTAACGGGAAGGATACCTATAGAAAACATTTACACGGCAGTGTTAATACGCGTCACGTTAGGGATGTTGTGCTGAAGGTAGCTTACTCCAGCGCCAGTGATTTGTTTCTGCGGCCGCGCTGCTTTGCTGCGGGCGATGAGGCTGCCGCCACCTGTGAAGGCTTATCCAGGCGGTACAGGCAGACGTCGCCGCGCTCCGCCAGGCTTGCCGGCCAGATCATCGCCGCGTTCCCGTCCTCAACGTAAAGCTCGCCCAGCGGTTGCACCACGGCCCAGGGCGCACCCAGCATACGCCGCAGCTGTAGGATCTCCAGCGCCATGGCCACAGCTTCCGCTTCATAGTTGCCCGGATTTTCTGCGATTTGATTCAAACGATCTTCACTGAGCATTATTGACTCCCCTCTCAGTTATTCCCTCTTGCACTGATAGCCTGCCAGCGGATTGTCGGATACGCACCACAGGTTCATGCTAAAGACATCTGCGGTGCTGATAAGTGTTCTAACCCGCTGCCTTTACGAAATTTTTACGAATAATAATGTGCCGATAGCTTGCAGAGTCCGCAACCAGTTCTACGCTGGGCAGACCAGTGAAAAAAGTCTTCCAACTCTAAAACAACAAAGGCGAAAAAGATGATTCTTAGTGAGTTTATGTTGAGGTTAAACCGCTGGCCTCGCATGCATTTCACAGCAATTGAAAGCGAGCAACGTGATACCGGTATTGAGATTTATGCCATCGACTGCACAAACCAGACCAAAAGCCGGCTGCTTATTTACCGCACGCCCGATACACAACACGCGTCCGCAATGATGACGCATTTCATTACCTGGCTTGAAAAAGCGAATCGTGGCAGAACTCTGCGGTATGAAAAGGCTTAAATCGGCTGTAATGGCAGAGCAGCCAGCAACCAACCTTACCGCATGTTGGGCCCGCTTAGGGCCCTTTTCTTTCCTGTATCTCAAACAGCCTCTCGGGTCTCCGGCCAGGCAACAGCCGCGCCTTCTGCTGTGAACAGGGCACCCTGGAAATCAGTGACACCAGCTGCCTCCAGCCACATCCACTCCTCCGGCTGTTCGATACCCGCAGCAATGACGTTTATCTCCAGCGCTGAACAACAGCGAAGCACCGCGTGTACCACCGCCTGACGGGGACCGCTGCGGTGAATATTGCGCACGATCGCTGCGCCGATGCGCACGCGGTCCGGCTGGACGTGCGCCAGCAGAGACAGTCCTGCCGAACCGTCACCAAAGTTGTCGATAGAGATACTGATACCCGCTTGCTTCAGTTGGCGTACCGCCTGAGTGAATGATTCCAGCTGAGAGATAACCTCTGTTTCACTGACGCCGAGTATTATTTGCTGCGGCACCAGCTCAGCACGGTCAATTGCGTTAATGAGCCGGCTGACGGCATCTGGAAGGTTAACCAGCGTCATGGGCAATATGCTGACGTATAACATGATGTCGTCGGGACACGATCTGCCTGCCTTGTTCAGTGCCTCTGTGACGACGCTTAGGTTATACGCATACAGCGCTTCGCCGGTTAGTCCATCCGGGGCGTCATCGGGTATGGCCTCGATGGCTGTGACTTCACGACCCAGAGGATCAACCACCGGGCGGAAGGTGACGCCCACAGCCGGGAACGAAGGACCGTTCTCATCCGGTACAAAGTCCCAGTAGTCAGCGGGCAAAACCTCGAAGTAGTTTTCTTTCTCACGGGCTTCCACGAAGGTGCGTAAGAACTGCAGGCCCCGATCGTCGTATGTCAGACGATATTTAGACGTGCCGCGGTCAAGCACCGCCTGCAGCACACTGCCGCTGTCATGGCGGCGCAGGTCAAACAGCTCCATACCATGGTTGCCGAAGCGGCGCGACGGTGAATAGTCGCGCATCAGCTCAACCACATTGTGGTGACGCCGGTCGGCGCAGATACGACCATAGATGTCCTGCACGCCCTCCTCCGGGCCCTCAAGAATCTGAAAGAAGTGGGTGCCGTTAAAGAGCAGGATCCCCGTGACCTGATGCCGTGCGTTGAGCAGGCTGGCTTTCTCAACCATACCCGGCAGGATGTTGATGGGTACCTCATCGGCGAGATGGCTTCGGTAAATAATTGTTGTAAGCATTTCTGGCTCCATTTTACCGCAGATTGTCACAGGCACCATAGCAGTTGGCTGACCATTCTCAAACCGGACCGGTAGTCACCCTCACCACACCGCGACTTCAACGACCTAGACATCATTAAGCCTGTTTGTCCTCAACACTGGCATTAATTCATGAGGGTGCCGCGCTTCGCAAAGCCAGTACGTACAACAGCAAAGCATATGTACACAAAGTAATATCTTTCGATTTGAGCGCCTCCGGCATGCGTTTACCTCAAATCCTAATCAACAGTACTGAATCTGCGCGCCGCGAAAGACTCAAGGTTACGGGCAGCACACCCCCCACATTCATGCAGACAAAATCTGATGGACAGAACAGCCTGATTTAATTATCAGCGAATCAATTCATCAGGCCACGGTTAATTCTTAGTGGATTACGTAAGTAAATTTTTGCATGAAAGGTCCAATAAACTCAGCAATTGATACAAATTATTACGAATATAGCTTTTTTCAGAATTACCTACGGGCACTTTCACCATCTGCGACTACAGTGTGACGTGAGGCTGTCATCAACGTGAAATGGAGGTAGTTAATTTGTCTAATCATCACGACGGGAAAGGGCACGTCATTATTGGCGAAGCGGCATTGAGCCTTGCGCTGGGTGAAAAAGAGATAAGCGTACAATCGCTTATTGCTGAGCTTGGAAGCATGGCACAAGCCGGCGGCAGCGATAAACGGCTCACGGAAATATCGGAAGCCAGAAGTTGGCTGAAAAGCTTCCATGAGCCTGATCAGGCCGTCCGGTATCTGCCGTACCTGCAGACTTCTGCAGACCTGAACGACGAGAAGAACTGACGCCAAAGGACGTAGTCCGGCTCTGGCCGGAAGACGACGATGAAGATGACCTCACCGGTCTCGCCAATGCGTGCACCGGCCGGAGAACCTGTCAAGGACGACACCCTCCGGTAGTTCCGACTTATATCGCTTTAAAAAATGAATTTCACTACCTGACATCCCAGCATACAGTATCTCTTTTAACCGGAAGGAAAAACGTATGCCCCAGTTTTATTACCTTCTCAATGCAGGACAGCATTACCAGTTACACGGCAGAGGATGCGTATGCCTGGAAGATCATCCGGAGCGTCAATTTCTGGGGTCTGCGCTCACCTATAGGCACGCCTATCAGATTGCATCGCAACGTCTGAATGTATGGGCCTCCATCTGTCGTTTGTGCATCGATGACAGTATGTCCGATACGCGGGACTCTTCGCTCACACTTCATGCGCGTTGAACTCATTTAATCCTAAGTCACATTCCCGATAATGATTCACGCTCGGTAAAGTAACGCAGCTAAACTTAATGTCGTGTATTTAAAGATGACGGGAATAATCATGTCAGAACATTGTATTCATGATGTCGCTATACCGCTGCCAGGTCATGAAGACGAAGCACCTGGCGGCAATCATGATATTCCACCTGACCGTATATCCCCTTACTGATTGAACTGCCATCAGGCTGTTTTTTTCCCGCATGTTTATCAGCACCGCTTATCGCGATATACTGTATATATCCCCAATAAGCGGAGCGCATCTGAAAAACGGAAATGAAATAGATGATCTTATGCATCAGGCTGTGGCGGTCGCGCTGAAACAACTTCTGCGTCCAAACGGGGCCGTACATGTGCATGAACTCATCGCCGCCCTCTGGCGCCTGAAGGAGTCCACCCCGGACAAAATAACGCGCGACTCCTGTGAGCGGGCCATCAGGTTACTGGCAAAAAAACTCAATTGAAATTATGCGGCGCCAGCCGCTTTCAGACACCGGGATCGTCCGGAGTAAATCTCACGACCAATTGGAGCAGGACGCGCAGAGTTTCCTGCCTTTCGGCGTTAGTTTCAACCAAGAGCTGATTCATGATACGCCGCATAATGGTTCTGTTATTCACCGGTACCCCTATGTAAATTAGGCTGCGGATCATGTTATCCAGCGCTTCTTTCTGTAATGCATAACGGTAACCTTTAACCATAAGGCATGCCTGTATGTGTGCAACCGTATTGGTTTCTCTCATGCTGTGATGATCCCTGAATGCTCGCGCGATTCGCGTTGGTTTAAATTACGCATTGGCTGGATAAAAAGTTAAAGATTATAGCCTTGCAGTCACAAATACTGCCGCTAAGGTTAAGTATATGGCAGTAAATGTATTGCGGAACCAGCAAGCACAGATTCAGAATAAGCGGCTATATGGGTAAGTAAAATCCTGGCACTGACACTTACGAAAGCGACAGGCATAACCGTACCTGCCGCCACAGTGTGTAGTTATCTTAAGTCATCGTCATCTGCCATCAAGCGGATGGTACTTTCCTGCGATGTAGTGCCTGAATGGCCTGCATCTGGTAAAAGCCAGCTATCTTCGCCAGTTGATTTAGCGCTCATACTACGGTGTCCTCGCAACCACTTAATGGCTCCCCTGATTGCCTGGTCTCTCGAGTGACTACTGTCCGCCTTAAGCATCGTGGCCAATTCTGAGATAAGCGCATCGACGGTTATATCCTGGTCACGCACGGCTAGATTGACTGCTGCTTCACCAATAATTGCGTGACCGGTCATGTCTTCGCTGTACAACACGTTTACACCTCGCTTAATAAATTAAATAACATTATCAACTACACTATTATTATAGCATTAACCTCCCTAATTATATTATTTACCCGATAGGTTACGCCTATTTAAAGATGCAACTCATGAAGGAACTTTCCTTAATTTCTTTAAATAGGTGAAATATATGAATTATTATTGTTGCATGTAACAATGTCATCATTTATTTAAAATAATGGCAGATAGGAGGTAATTGAGATCTTTCTATTTTATAACAATCATTTATGACGTTAAGGGACCGAAATCTCTCAACTCATATGTAAACGACTTAAATAAATGCCTGGCATCATTAATGATGAGGTGACTACCCTAATAAAGTCTTAACTAGCATAAGCAAAAGCAAGTTAATAACGCGATGTAATAGCAATGCAAGGTTAACTGCCCCTCCTCGTACTTAATATTCCCTTATTGGTACTAAAGTTCTGTGAAAGAAATCCAGTCTTCACTTTAATTACCGGTTCTGGGAAAGTGAGTCAATAGCCTGTTTAATCTGAGAATAACTCAGAAGAGACATCTGATGATGAGAGTAAGAGGAGTTGACTACATAGCTGACGCAGTGCATAAGCCAGCTATGGTTAAGTGTTTGCTAGTTTTCAGACACGAACTGCGGGAGTGGGAGCCGGTTTAGTCAAGCACCCTTACCTGAGATGATAACTACGGTGCAGGTATCCATGTCTCTGCTTCGCTATCATCGGGATAATAGTAACCATTCGGTATTGATTGAAGTTCAATCAGGCTGCCCCACGGAGCCTGAAAGTATACGCTGGCATTATTTTCTGTATCTTCATGACGGGAGTTCCCATGTATTTCTGAAAGAAGCCTTCCTCCCGCTGCTCTGACCCTTTCCACCGCATAATTTATATCGTCCACGTAAAGAGATATGTGATTCCAGCCAATATCCTGCAGCCTTACAGGTTGCTCCTGTTCTTCACTTTTTATCTCAAAAAGCTCAAGATTTGGACCATTACCAATCCGTAACAAGCGCTGCTTGATAATCATTGACCCAGAACTTAGGCCTAATTGTTTCTCTGTATCTGCCCCCTGTCGTGGATGATCATGGTCTGTTAGGCCGTCATAGACAAACCTCGCGTCCAGCGCCTTCTGTAAAAATTCAGTTGCCTTTTGCAGGTCAGGAACGGTAAGCCCTACATGGTTTATGCCCCTGCTTGGCGCGCGCGTCGGTATATTTTCCATACATACTCTCCAGTTAAAATTATGATAACTTCTACAAAGAGTAGTACTTTTCTGCCCAGTGAGCGGCGCCATAACTCATTGACACCCTCTCAATTCAAAAAAACGTCCTGCCAAATCATTAGAGGTCAATTACAATGCTCCTTGAAAAGCTCATGTTGCTTGAATGCAGCCTTCACGGTGAAAAACGCAACGACCGGAATTGGCTCGAGCATCTTCTTCATCCTGAATTCCTGGAGATTACACGTTCAGGCATGATGGTCGATCGCTCAGACACGATCATGTCGCTAAAGAGCGAGAAAACTTCAAGTCCAATCATAAGCAGCAATTTCCGGCTAATCGAAATAAGTGAAAGTTGCGTAATACTTCTTTACCATACGTCTGATGCTGACGGGAGCCGACCCGCATTACGTTCCTCTTACTGGCTAATTTCGAAAGAGGGCCAGTGGTCTCTGGTTTTCCATCAGGGTACGCCTATAGCAACTGGTGCTTAGTGAATTAACAGCACTGTTATGTTCTGGTGTGATGCCCGGCACGTTCGAATATGAAATGAGTTCGACGGGTCGGTGCAACACAACCCTCACCAAAATGTAGGATAACATTCTGAATACTGTGGTCTTTTAAATCAGGGCCTAATATTCAGGTTTCTCTCCAGGCAGAGGTTCTGAAAGCTCCTGACCTTCAACTCCTGCGTAAAAAATTACCAGTTCAGCCCCCAGTTCGGACGTATACCCGCGATGTGCGCTATTTACCGTTTCATTAATCGCCTCACCCGCTTTAGCGCGATATGTGACGCCTGTATTCTTGTTTTCAATCGTCAACTGTCCCGACAGAACGTAGGCCGTGTTAGGTATGGCATGTGTATGCCAGGGCAGTTCGGTATCAGGAGGTAGAGACATACGCATAACCGATATGAGTGGCTTGCCTTTGGGATACGCTTCATAAGACTGCTTATTCCATGCTGCCCCACTCTGTAGAACAAGTTTATGTTCGATCTTATCCGAACCTTTATTTGGGATCAGCTCTGCGTTTGCCATTGTCTATCCTTTTAATCGTGTATTTTCATGTTTTCAGACAAAAGTTTAGCAGAGGCAGAAAGATTGCTTTTTAAGCTCAACGCCAAAACAGCTCCAGAGCCGGACATTGAAAATTCATATTAATAATCAGATTGGAACTGGAATTCGTCGCCGTAATCCGTACCATACGCGACATACTTTTGCCTGCTGGCTTTTGACGGCAGGCGCAAACCCGTCTTTCATAGCGAA
The DNA here is from genome assembly GCF_000759475.1 of Pantoea rwandensis. Taxonomy (NCBI): domain Bacteria; kingdom Pseudomonadati; phylum Pseudomonadota; class Gammaproteobacteria; order Enterobacterales; family Erwiniaceae; genus Pantoea; species Pantoea rwandensis. The sequence continues at coordinate 2,577,424 of NZ_CP009454.1, read as the reverse complement.
TCAGATGGGACATGAGAACGCGCAGATGGTGAGTAAAATCTAAGCGACATGGATTGAAGAGATGAATGGCGAGCAGGTAGATATGCTCAACAGCAAACTGGCGATCTGAAATGACTTGCCCATTGCATGCCCCTTTTGTTTTCTGAGACAGTTAATAATGCAAGAAAATCAAGAAGTAACAAAGAAAGAACAATACAATCTCAACAAGCTTCAGAAGCGTCTGCGTCGCAACGTGGGTGAGGCCATTGCTGATTTCAACATGATTGAAGAAGGCGATCGCATCATGGTCTGCCTGTCTGGCGGTAAAGACAGCTATACCATGCTGGAAATTTTGCGCAATTTGCAGAAGAGCGCGCCGGTTAACTTCTCACTGGTGGCGGTTAACCTCGACCAGAAACAGCCAGGATTCCCGGCGCATATTCTGCCCGCGTATCTGGAAGAACAGGGTGTCGAGTATAAAATCGTCGATGAAGACACTTACTCGATCGTTAAAGAGAAGATTCCGGAAGGCAAGACCACCTGTTCGCTCTGTTCACGACTGCGTCGCGGGATTCTTTACCGCACCGCCACTGAACTGGGTTGTACCAAGATTGCGCTAGGCCATCATCGCGACGATATCCTGCAGACCCTGTTCCTGAACATGTTCTACGGCGGCAAAATGAAAGGCATGCCACCAAAACTGATGAGTGATGATGGCAAACATATTGTCATCCGTCCGCTGGCCTATTGCCGCGAAAAAGACATCATCCGCTTTGCTGAAGCGCGCCAGTATCCGATCATTCCCTGCAATCTGTGCGGTTCACAACCGAACCTCCAGCGTCAGGTCGTTGCGGATATGCTGCGTGACTGGGATAAACGCTATCCTGGCCGTATCGAAACCATGTTCAGTGCGATGCAGAACATTGTGCCTTCGCACATGGCGGACATTAATTTGTTCGACTTTAAAGGCATCCAGCACGGCGATGAAGTGGTCGACGGCGGCGATATTGGCTTTGATCGCGAAACACTGCCGGTGAAACCTGCGGGCTGGCAGCCGGACGAAGAAGACGCGCCGGAAATGAGCGTTCGTCTGGATGTATTAGAAATTAAGTAATTGACAGACGAATTAAAAACAGGCGCAGCGCTTCGGCTCTGCGCCTGTTTTGTTACCGATGGGGAGGCGGATCGATGATCGGTGGAAACTCGGGATCGTAGGGAGGATCAGGTTCCGGAATCGGCTGCGGATGAGGAATCGGTTCTGGAATCGGTGGCGGATCGGTTGGAATGGGATCGCTCGCAATGAGTTCTTGCATGCCCTGCTCCTTATTGCTGAATGTCCCTAAAGCATAGGTAATGAAGCGCGGCCAAGCCAAGCGGGCAAAAAAAAGCCGGCGGATTAGCCGGCGTTGTACGAATCAAATGTGCTATGCAGTAATTCTAAAAAAGGAAGTAAGACAATATGGAGCGCAACGCCCATCGCTTGACGTTGCATTCACCTGCGAGAGAGAGTTTGCCCCTGTTAGGCGATCCACTTATTGATATCGATCAGGTTTTTCCCGCTTTTTTGCTTGCAGCACTTTATTTAACAGCGGGTTAACGCTTATAGCCTGAGCCTTACATTACAACCAGTTGCGTCGTTTGAGCCATATCGCCACGCCCACCACCATCACCAGCAGTAGTACGCAGAACGCGGTAAAGCCCAGCGGCCAACTACCACCCGGAATACCGCCAAGGTTGACGCCAAACAATCCTGTCAGGAATGTCGCAGGCAGGAAAATCATCGCCATCAGCGACATGGTATAGGTGCGGCGGTTCATTGATTCTGCCAGCAAAGACGCCACTTCATCGGCCAGTATCCCAGTTCGCGCTACGCCTGCATTGAGGTCATCCAGTCCGCGTCCCAGTCGATCGGCAACGTCCTGCATGCGGCGGCGATCGTCATCATTCATCCATGGCAGTTTTTCACTCGCCAGGCGGGCATAAACATCACGCTGCGGCGCCATATAACGACGCATCACAATCAGTTGCTTACGCAGCAGCGCTAGCTCACCGCGCGCCGGGACCTGTTGATCCATCAGCGCATCTTCCAGCTCGATGATTTTGTCGTGCATCTCTTCGATAAATTCGCTGGCGTGATCGGTCAGCGCATCGCAGACATCCACTAACCAGCTGCCGCCATCCACCGGGCCGTTACCGTTTTGCAAATCGGCCAGCACTTCATCAATGGCATACACCTTTCTCCGGCGCGTGGAAACAATCACTTTATCGTTGATAAACACGCGCATGGCGACGAGTTGATCGGGGCGTGAATCGGCATTGTGGTTCACGCTGCGCAGCACAATCATAAAGCCATCGCCTAAGCGAGTGACACGTGGACGCATGCTGTCGCCCGCGAGCGCATCACGCACGGAATCGGGGATCAAGGGGGTATTTTGCAGCCACTCGGCACTTTGCCGTTGCGTGTAGTTCAGATGCAACCAGCACGGGCGCTCACAGTTGATCACATCTTTATCTTCAATCGGAATCATCCCGCCTTTGCCGTCCAGCTGGCAGGAGATAATCGCATCCGATACTTTTAGCGCTTTTCCTTCAATGACGTTCACTGACTCGCCTCACTATCAAAATCAATACGATACAGTCTAGCGTGGCGGCGACGAGTTGCAATCATGAGGCTGTGAGCAAAGATGACAAGGCAGTGGTGAGCATCCGCTGAAAGCGAGAGCGGCAACAACGTCACTGGATGCGCCTCCCTAATCCGTTGCACCGGTTAAGGAGACGCACACCATCACGCCACTCTGCTGATTAGCGTCGTTAAATCAGTGCTTTTCGATCCACAGTTCGCGGCTGTATGCGACATCTTCGGGGTTGGTGATCGGATAACCTTTGACCCACGGTTTGATCAAGCGCCCGTTGGTATATTGATAGATCGGGGCGATCGGCGCCTGATCGGCAATGATCTGCTCCGCTTTGTTGTAGTCGGTATTGCGTGCAGCCACGCTGGTTTCCATGCTGGCTTTGGTCAGCACCGCATCATAATCCGCGCTGTGGAAACGGGCGATATTGCCGGTGTGCGTTGAAGTCAGCAAACTCAGGAACGTGGAAGGTTCATTGTAATCCCCGACCCATGACGCACGAATCACGTCAAAGTTACCGCTGTTGCGGCTGTCGATGTAGGTTTTCCACTCCTGGTTTTGCAGCGTAACGTCCACTCCAAGGTTCTTTTTCCACATTGACGCCACGGCGATGGCGATCTTCTGATGGCTTTCCGAGGTGTTGTACAGCAGCGTCAAATGCAAGGGTTTGCCGGGACCGTAGCCAGCGGAGGTCAGCAGCGCTTTTGCCTGTGCGTTCAACTCCTGCTGGCTGTGCTGTTGCAGATAACTTTGCTGTGGCGTAAACCCTGCGGTGACGTCCGGTGTAAAGTGCCAGGCCGGTTTCTCCCCCGTTCCTAACACTTTCTCGGCGATGATGCGGCGATCGATGCTCCATGACAACGCTTTGCGCACGCGCACGTCGGCAGTCGGGCCCTTTTCCGTGTTAAAGGCGTAGTAATAGGTGCCCAACTGATCCGGCGTATACACCTGGCCTGGCAGCTCTTTTTTCAGCAGCGCATACATATTTTTCGGGAAGGATTCGGTGATATCGATATCGCCCGCGCGGTAACGCTTGGTGGCGCTGGACTCTTCGTTAATAGGGATGAAGGTCACTTTGGTCAGGACAGAGTGGCTATTATCCCAGTAGTGTTGATTACGCACCAACACGATTTTTTCGTTCACCACGCGGTCCTGCAATTGATAGGCGCCGTTGCCCACCAGTTTTCCCGGGGCCGTCCAGCTATCAGGGTTTTGCTCAATCACCTTTTGCGGGACGGGATACATCGCGGCATTCGCGACCATGCTCGGGAACCATGGCACAGGACGTGACAATGTCACCTTAAGATGATTCGCATCAGTGGCTGTCACGCCCAGCTTATCGGCACTCATCTGCCCTTTGGTAATGGCATCCGCGTTTTCGATGCCACTCAGCGCGGCAAACCACGCAAAGGGAGAACTGTTTTTCGGCTCCACCAGGCGCTGCCAGCTGTAGACGAAGTCCTGCGCTGTCACCGGTTCGCCATTTGACCAGCGCGCATCTTTACGCAGCGTGAAAATCCAGGTTTTGTTGTCGTTGCTGTGCCAGCTTTCGGCCACGCCCGGCACGATTTTTCCGTGTGCGTCCTGATTGGTCAGCCCTTCGAACAGATCACGCATGACCTGAATTTCTGGCAGACCCACGGCTTTCATTGGATCCAGCGAAGCAGGTTCGTCTTTAATATGGCGAACAATTTCCTGTGTTGGCGCTAACTGTGCGCCCGCTGGCACATTAGCGGCAAACACCGGTGAGAAAACACCAGCAATCATTACGGCGGCCAGCGTCTTGCGGAAAGTTAATTTCATCACCACTCCTTTACCTAAAAAAATGGCGACTGCGAAGAGGTCTGCGTCGCCAGCGTCTTTGGTGACTCTATCGCAAATTGCTGATTGATATATAGCTATTTCCCTGTCTGCTGTTTACCGTTATGTTGAGGCTGAATTGTCGGTCACATTTTTAATCCTGAAGCGCCTGGCCATCCTGGCGCTCATTGCACGATTTCAGAGAGGAATGTCATGTCGTCACATCATCCCCGCCCGCTGCGCGGCAAACTCGACGTGGTCTGGCAACAATATGGGCAATCGGTGCTCGGTGCACCGCTGCTGTGGTTCCCGGCCCCGGCGGCCGATGCCGACAGTGGGTTGATCATTGCCGGCACGCACGGTGATGAAAATGCCGCCGTCGCGACGCTATCCGGTGCAATGCGCACGCTGCCGGAGCCACTGCGCCGTCATCATGTGGTGCTGGCTATGAATCCGGATGGTTGCCAGTTGGGGCTGCGTGCCAATGCGAACGGGGTCGATCTCAATCGCAATTTCCCGGCCGCCAACTGGCAAAATGGCGACACGGTCTATCGCTGGAACAGCGCAGCGGACGAACGTGATGTGGTGCTGTCGACGGGCAGTAGCCCCGCTTCTGAACCGGAAACACGCGCACTCTGCCAGTTGATTCATCAGATTAAACCGCGTTGGGTAGTGTCCTGGCATGAGCCACTGGCTTGTATTGATGATCCACACCACAGTCACCTCGCGCAGTGGCTGGCTGAACAAACGCAATTACCGGTAGTGAGTAGCGTGGGCTATGCCACGCCGGGATCCTTTGGCAGCTGGTGCGACGATCTCGGCTTGTTGTGCATAACCGCCGAGATGCCGCCTATCTCGGTGGATGAAGCCACCGAGGTTTATCTTGATGCGATGATTAACCTGCTGCGCTGGCAGCCGCAGGTTTAAGCACGCCGTGTGAGAAATGCAGCGACGGCTCAACATCGGCAGCCAGCCCGGTTGGGCCGTCAAGATCGGCGAATTTTGCCAGCGGCGTGAGCGGCAGCGCGGCGCGAATCGCCCGTGAGGTGCATAACATACAGCCTAACATCACCGTAAAACCTTGCTGACGCGCCGCGGTGGCCAACGCCAGCGCCTCGGTCAATCCTCCGGTTTTATCCAGCTTGATATTGACCATCTCATAGCGCCCTTTCAGCTGCGCCAGATTCTCCCGGGTGTGACAGCTCTCATCTGCGCAGATGGGAAGTGGGTGCACAAAGTTTGCCAGCGCAGCATCTTCCGCCGCAGGAAGCGGTTGCTCCAGCATCGCGACGTTCAGGTCTGCCAGTAACTGGCAGCGCGCCGCCAGCCCTTCAGCCTGCCAGGATTCATTGGCATCCACAATTAGCGTCGCTTCCGGTACGGCAGTGCGAATTGCCACCAGGCGCTCACTGATTAAATGATGATCGAGTTTGATTTTCAGCAAACGCGCACCATGCTGCCACAACGCTAACGCGCTGCTGGCCATCGCTTCCGGCGTATCGATACTCACTGTATGCGCAGTGATGATTTCCTCTGCCAACTCAACACCGCACAGCGCCTGCAAACTTTTACTCTGTTGCTGGCGTTCCAGATCCCATAAGGCGCAATCGAGGGCATTACGCGCGGCACCCGCCGCTAATGCCTGTTGCAGTTCGTCACGTGTCATACCGTCCTGAATAGCGGGCAACAGCGCGGCGATTTGTTGCAGCACCGAGTCTTCACTTTCGCCATAGCGTGCGTAAGGCGTGGCTTCACCCACGCCTTTCAGACCATCCTGTTCAATCTCGACCACCACAACATGCGCTTCTGTCCTGCTCCCGCGTGAAATAACAAACGGCGAATGCAACGGCCAGGCCTCTGGATAACTCTTCACTGTTCTCATTAATTCTCCTTAAATCCGTGGCTTAATTGCGATGTGCTTCTGCTATCGCGACGAAATGCGCTCGTAAACCCTTCAAAATTATGTCATAAACAAACGCTATATCTGCTCTGGCAGGCTTAATGCCAGACTTTTTCATCGCTAAAAGGAAATCGTATGTCTCAGAATGTTCACTTTCAGGGTAATCCGGTCCCGGTTGCAGGTCACTTCCCGCAGGCTGGCGAACAGGCTAAAGCTTTTAGTCTGGTCGCAAAGGACCTGAGTGACGTCTCCCTTTCTCAGTATGCAGGTAAACGCAAAGTTCTGAACATTTTCCCAAGTATTGATACCGGCGTCTGCGCGGCATCAGTGCGCAAGTTCAACGAGCGTTCCGGCGAATCCGACAACACTGTGGTGCTCTGCATCTCTGCCGATCTGCCGTTTGCCCAGTCTCGTTTCTGCGGTGCAGAAAACGTGAGCAACGTCGTGACCCTGTCAGCGCTGCGCGGTGCAGAATTTAAAGAAGATTACGGTGTGGCAATCGCTGATGGCCCACTGAAAGGCCTGACTGCACGTGCTGTGGTGGTGCTGGATGAAAACGACAAAGTGATTTATAGCGAATTGGTGAACGAAATCACCGAAGAGCCAAACTATGATGCGGCACTGGCTGCACTGAAGTAAGTATTAAGATGATGTGATAAGGGCGCACTTTGTGAAGTGCGCCCTTTTTTATCGCTGCGAGCTATGCGCTAGCAGGTCATTCACTTTCGCCACGTTTTTGCCCTAAACCGTATTCGCGCAATTTGTTGGCTATCGCGGTATGCGACACCCCCAGGCGTTTTGCCAGTTTGCGCGTGCTGGGATAAGACAAATAGAGACGCGTCAGCACCGAACGCTCGAAACGGCTGGTGATCTCATCCAGCGAACCTTCCATCGCTTCTTCGCCCAACGTCACATCTAATGCCTGCTCAGGCAGAATGATGTCCTGAGGACGCAACTCGTAGCCTTCCAGTTGCGTCAGTGCGCGATACAGCGCATTTTTCAGCTGCCGCACATTACCTGGCCAGTTATACCGCGTCAGGAACGGCGCGAGCTGCGGTGACAAACGCGGACGCGGCAGCCCCTGCTCATCGGCAAAGCGCGCCACAAACATCTCCGTCAGCGGCAGGATGTCCAGCGGACGCTCTCGCAACGGCGGCAAATTGAGCGTCAGTACATTAAGGCGGTAAAACAGGTCTTCACGGAACTCACCCCGTTGCACCAGCTCGATCAGGTTCTTCTGCGTGGCACAAATGACGCGCACATCCACATGCACTTCATGTTCTTCACCCACGCGACGGAAAGTCCCATCGTTGAGGAAGCGCAGCAGTTTTGTCTGCATGCGCGGTGACATCTCACCAATCTCATCCAGCAGCACCGAGCCGCCGTTGGCCTGTTCAAAGAAGCCTTTCTTGCCTTCCAGCGCGTTCGGATAAGCGCCCGCCGCGTGACCAAAAAGCTCGCTCTCGGCCACATCATCCGGCAGAGACGCACAATTAAGGGCCAGGAAGGGTTTTTTACCGCGTGCGCTGCGCAGATGGCAGGCGCGTGCCAGCATATCTTTGCCGGTGCCGGTATCGCCGACAATCAGCAGCGGCGCATCATGCATCGCCAGTTTACGTGCCTGATCGATCACCTGACGCATTTTCGGCGTCACTGCCACGATGTGGTCAAATTCCGACTCATCCGTCACGGTGAGATTTTGCAGCTGACGGCCCATGCGGGCGGTGGATTTCAGCGTGATCATTGCGCCGACGGGCTGATCGCTCTGCCCCTCTTCTTCTGCCAGATAAATCGGTCGGGCTTCCATCAGGAAATCACGTCCCTGAATAACAACGTGATGTGCCTGGGCTTCCACACGCTCATTCTCGATCCAGCGCTGGAAATTGAAACCGGTGATCAGGGTTGCGGCGTTCTGATTACGCAGCTTCTGTTCATCGAGATTAAACAGGTTCTGCGCTGCCGGGTTGGCGAGTTCCACCTTGCATTTAAGGTCGATAGAGAACACCGGCTCCGGCATAGCAATCAGCAGTGCACTCAACGCGCGATGTTCACGTTCAGAGGGCATGTAGCTTACGGTGCGCACATCTGTTACGCCCGGTGTACGACGGATTTCCGCCATCAGCGTACTGAAGGGTTCGAATTCAAGGGCAGAAAAGTTGAGATAGATGCGACCGAGTGGCGCAATTTCAATACCGCGCAGGTCGATGTTGCGCGCAACCAGCAGGTCGAGTAGCTCGCGCGCCAGACCGATGCGGTCCTGGCAGAAAACTTCCAAACGCATTGCGATGAGCCTTAGTCAGGTTTTGATTTTAGAGATAATACGCTAACTTGCAGCGCCTCAGAAGAGGCCTGTCATGAAAAGTTGACAGCTTGAGGCAGGTGACGCGAAGAAGTGTAGCGGAACAACCCACAATAATCCCGCCAAATATCACATTTAACAAAGATAATTTCACCTTCCACCTGATTGACAGCGTGAAAGGTGAGCAACAGGACATTATTTAGCAGTCTGCCCTGCTTTACCCCCACTCTTAGACAGGGATTCTTTTAGCTGAACCAATAGTTCCCGACGGAAATCTCCGAGACGCGGCTTATCATCTTCCAGCCATGGCAGCGGGCGACACAGTTCCATGGCTTTGATACCCAGACGTGCGGTCAGCAAACCGGCGCCAATGCCCTGAGCGGCGCGGGCTGAGAGCCGTGCGGCAATGTCTTGCGACATCCAATCCATCCCCACTTCACGCACCAACTCTGAGGCGCCGGCAAAGGCCATATTCAGCAACACTAAACGAAACAGGCGGATGCGGCTGAAGTACCCCAACTCGATGCCATAAATAGCCGCAATGCGATTGACCAGTCGCAGGTTGCGCCAGGCGATAAATGCCATATCCACCAGCGCCAGTGGACTCACCGCAATCATCAACGTGGATTCCGCAGCGTGGCGGCTGATCTCACGATGCGCCTGACGATCCAGCACCGGTTGCACCAGTTGCGCGTAAAGCATCACGATTTCACGGTCATTGTGGGTTTCATGCAGCGCCGCATGCCAGCGCTGCAGTGCCGGATGCGCCTGATCGAGCTGCGCCTGTTGGGCCAGCTTTTCGCAAAAAGCGCGCCCTTTACCGATACCGTGGCTGTGTAGCAACTCTCGTCCAATATCCCTTTCTTCTGCTCGCTGGCGCAGCCGGTAAAGTCGACGCCATTCGCCGATCAATGCCCCGGCTCCGGCGACCACAATCAGACTTCCTGCCACACCGGTGCCGAGCGAAAACCAATCGCGCGTGATCCAGGCATCATGCATCCACTGAGCGCCCTGCGCGACTACGCTGATGCCAAAAATCCCCAGACCCGCACCTACCAACTTGCGCCATAAGCTGCGTTTGGGGCGCAGCGCGGCCTCAACCACTTTTTCGCCTTCGCCCTCTGCCAGCGGCTCCGACTCTTGGGTAGCATGAAACGCGCCCTCGCTTTCCTCACTGAAAGTGTGTGCCGCCCGCAGCGGTTGCTGCGCCTCCGCTTCGAGCGGTCGTGCAAAATCAATGCGCGGTTTTAAAGGGGTTTCGTCGCTCATCGCAATTTATCTCCAAGTAAAAATTCCAGCGCGGCATCCATGCGAATGTGCGGCAGCGGCCGATCGACATCAAACTGCTGCGGCCGGAACTGTTCAAACTGAAATCCTTGCTGTTGCCAGAACTGATGTCCGGGCAAACGTGGCGGCACTTCGCCGGGATAGAAGGTCAGCGCTTCGCCGTCATGAAGACGATGACCGCGCAGCGCGGGCAGCTTTTCACCACGATGATCCACCAGCCCACTTTCGGTGGCCTGCACTGACGCCAGCCCAAGACAATCCATGCTGATCCCTTCAAACGCCGCGTTTTGCCAGGCATCCTGAACCAACTGTTGTAACAGAGACACCATATTGGCGTGCTGATCGGCCGTGATATGGTCAGCTTTGGTGGCAGCAAACAAGAGTTTGTCGATGACCGGGGAAAACAGACGACGGAATAGCGTGCGCTGCCCGTAATGGAAGCTCTGCATCAATTGGGTTAACGCCAGGCGCATATCATTGAACGCCTGCGGTCCGCTGTTTAACGGTTGCAGACAATCCACCAGCACAATCTGGCGGTCAAAGCGCAGAAAATAATTTTTATAGAAACCTTTCACCACGTGCTGGCAGTAGTAGTTAAAACGTTGTTGCAGCACGGCAAAGTTACTGCCTGCAGGAGCCTGCAATAGCTTGCTGGCGTGAATCTCATCGACCTGTGGCCACGGGAAGAATTGCAGCGCCGGGGCGCCTGCCATATCGCCCGGCAGCACAAAGCGACCTGGCTGGATAAAGTGCAATCCCTCGGTTTTGCACTGATGCAGATAATCAGTCCAGGCAGCAGCGATCTCCGCCAGACGATTTTCATCCGCGGGGGCAAAGGGGTCGAGATCCTGTGACAAGCTGTGCCAGTATGACGCCCACTGCTGACGATCGCCCTGCAGCAACCCCATCATCTGTCGTGACCAGCTGAGATAATCCTGCGCCAGCATCGGCAGATCGAGCAACCATTCACCAGGGTAATCGACGATTTCCAGATACAGCGTGGCGGTATCTTTGAAATGGCGCAAAAGCGATTGTTCAGGCCGATAGCGCAGCGCCAGACGCATTTCGCTGACACCACGCGTCGGCGTTGGCCAGACGGGAGGCGTACCGTAGAGTTGCGCCAGCCCTTCGTCATAGGTAAAACGCGGCGTGCCCAGTTCCCGCTGCGGCACACGTTTGACGCCGAGCAGGCGCTCTTCACGCACCACGGAAAACAGCGGCAAACGGGCGCCGCTGTGTACATTGAGAAGTTGGTTCACCAGCGAGGTGATAAACGCGGTTTTCCCGCTGCGGCTCAGGCCGGTTACGGCAAGGCGTAAGTGACGGTCAACACCGCGGTTCATCAACGCGGCCAGTTCATTTTGCAGTCTTTTCATCCATCTCCCTGACGAAACGTGAGGACAGGCGTTTGAATGCCTTACTCAGCAACGGTTCCAGGGCGGCCGCCAGAAGCAGGCGCAACGGGCGACGCGCCACCGATTTCACTGCCCAGCCAGCTAACCCGCCGGGACCATAGGTTACTGCACTGATGATGATGAATTTCCCCGCCGACTTCAACGCAGGTGTTGCGCGGCGGCGCAGAGCAGTCATACGCGGATTGTACATCTCCACTCCTTAAGAATATGCGATGAAGCGGACCCGCTGTGGGCCCGGCGGAAATAATCAGATTTGGCGGAAGCGACTGCGCACGCTGAAGGTCTCTGAAGTGACGTAACGCTCGATATCTCGCACGTTGCGCTCATCACTTTTCAACGATGTTTCCAGCTCATCCAGCAAATCACGTGCCGTTGGCGTGTGCTCATCCGGCGCATCCGCGGGCTTTTCATCCAGCACAAAGCCCAGGATGAAGTACGCCAGCACGGTAAACATAAACAGCCCGAAGAACAGTGACAGCACCACAATCACACGCAACAGGCGCACCGGAATATCGAGATACTCGGCCAGACCGGCGCAAACACCGCGAATTTTCCCCTGCTGCGGGATGCGCCACAATTTGCGGCCATTCATCATGGTTGCCTCCAGTTCGGATGTTCTGCATCCAGAATCGCTTCGAGTGCTTCCACGCGTTCACGCATGCGGCGCGCGTCCTGGGTCAACTGTTGCAGACGCTGCATATCGCCTGATGACAATTCCGCGCCCCCGTTGCGTTTGTTGCTGTAGTGCAGCCATAACCAGATCGGCGCTACAAAGAGCACGAAGATCGTCAGGGGTATGGCGAGAAAAAGTGCGCTCATTGACTCTCCTTAATCATTAACACCCTGGTCACGGGGCTCAGCGTAGAGCCCCACGCCCATTTACTCGCTGCGGTTCATTTTGGCTTTCAACGCCGCCAGCTGCTGGCTGATTTCGTCGTCAGCTTTCAGCTCGGCGAACTCCTGGTCAAGACCTTTTGGCTTACCAAAACGCTGGCTTTCCGCTTCCGCTTCCATGTGGTCAATGCGGCGTTCGAACGATTCGAAGCGCGCCATGGCTTCATCCAGCTTGCCGCTGTCCAACTGACGGCGCACATCGCGGGAAGAGGACGCTGCCTGATGACGCAGCATCAATGCCTGCTGGCGTGCGCGGGTTTCGCTGAGTTTTTTCTCCAGCTCACCGATCTCACCTTTCATGCGATCTAATGTTTCTTCAACCTGAATGGCTTCTTGCTTGAGTGCTGCAATCAGATCGGTCAGTTTCTGTTTTTCAATCAGCGCAGAGCGCGCCAAATCTTCTTTCTCTTTGCTGATGGCCAACTCGGCTTTTTCCTGCCATTCAGCCTGCTGAACTTCGGCCTGCTCAATTCGGCGCAGCAACTGTTTCCTTTCTGCCAGCGCGCGCGCTGACGTGGAGCGAACTTCCACCAGCGTGTCTTCCATTTCCTGAATCATCAGGCGTACCAGTTTCTGCGGATCTTCGGCGCGTTCCAGCAGGGAATTGATGTTAGCGTTCACGATGTCGGCGAAACGAGAAAAAATACCCATAATGATGTTCCTCTGATTGTCATGTGGTTGTGCGGTGCACGGTTTCTTAATACAAATGGCGTGCCAACTTTTAATTTATTGATTTTATAGAGTTTGCATATTTTACATTCGAGTAAGCATCCATTAATGTAGTGAAATTGATTAACCAGTGGCGAAATTCATCATGGCAAATGGCAGTGACAACCTGTTGGGCGAATCAAACAACTTCCTGGAAGTGCTGGAGCAGGTTTCCCGCCTCGCGCCGCTGGAAAAACCGGTATTGGTGATAGGCGAGCGAGGAACCGGTAAGGAGTTGATTGCCAGCCGCTTGCACTATCTCTCCGATCGCTGGCAAGGGCCTTTTGTGTCGCTTAACTGCGCGGCACTGAATGAAAACCTGCTGGATTCTGAACTGTTTGGCCATGAGGCCGGTGCGTTTACCGGCGCGCAAAAACGTCATCTTGGCCGCTTTGAGCGTGCTGACACCGGCACTTTATTCCTCGATGAGCTGGCGACCGCGCCGATGCTGGTGCAGGAGAAATTGCTACGCGTCATCGAATACGGTCAGCTGGAACGTGTGGGCGGCAACCAGTCGTTGCAGGTCAATGTGCGTCTGGTGTGTGCCACCAATGAAGATTTACCCGCACTGGCTGCGGCAGGAAAATTCCGCGCGGATCTCCTCGATCGTCTCGCCTTTGATGTGGTGCAACTCCCACCGTTACGCGAACGTCGTAGCGATATTCTGGTGATGGCCGAGCATTTTGCTATCCAGATGTGCCGCGAACTCGGCCTGCCGCTGTTTCCCGGCTTCAGCGAGCGCGCTCAGCTCACGCTACTCACCCACAGTTGGCCCGGCAATGTACGTGAATTGAAGAATGTGGTGGAACGCTCGGTGTATCGCCATCACAGCGCAGAGCAGGAACTGGATAATATCATCATCAACCCGTTCGCCCCGCGCAGCGCCGCGCCTGAAAGCCTCCCCGAACCCAGCACCAGCGGCTTACCCGCCCTGCCACTCGATCTGCGCCAGTGGCAAAACCAGCAGGAGCGCGATTTGGTCGAAGCCAGCTTGCAACAGGCAAAATACAACCAACGCCGCGCCGCCGAGTTACTGCGGGTCACCTACCATCAGTTACGCGCCATGATGAAAAAGCACGGCATCCAGGCACGTGATGAGGATTGAACGACAAAGCGAGAGCTGCAAACGCCGTGCCGCAGAGTGACTGCGCATTTCCTACCATCAATTGAGCGCCATCATGAAAAAGCACCGCATCCGGCACGTGATGAGGATTAGCCTGAGCTACATGAGATGAAAAAACGCAGCCTGGTGATTATCTGGGAGCACATCGTTGCTTCGCTGCTAACAGATAACTCACCACATCATCGTTTTACCTATCGAAGTGCTTTTAAAGACAGCTCAGGTGTGGGTCGGTTTTCCCTATAGCTTTTGTGCTGATGCAAGGCGGCAAGTGCGCTAATCCCCGGGAGCATACATCAGTATGTGACCGGGGTTAGCGCGCGCAGCTAACGCAGCAGCAGCGCAAAAGATGACGGGAAAAACGACACACAAAAAAAAGCCCGCATTAGATGCGGGCAACTTAATACTGGAAGCAATGTGAGCAATGTCGTGCTCTTCTTCGGTAGAGCCACCGTCGAAGAGCAGAAGAATAATAATCATTCTTATTATCATCTGTAAAGCCCTAATTGAGAATTTTTCTCATTTCCACACTAACATTGTGATTACCTCCTCGCCAGATTGGTGAAAAACAACGCAGAACCATCATGAATTTGGGGAGTGCGTGACGTTTGCGATACACTCACGCTATTGCCTCAGAATCGTTGAGTTCTATGCCAAAATTATTCTCCTCGCTGCTGCTCGGTCTCAGCGTATTGAGTGCGTCTGCGCTGGCCGCGCCAACCAATAACATCCGTAATAGCGGTTTTGTTTATTGCGTCAATGGCACGGTCAATACTTTTAACCCACAAATGGTCAGCAGCGGCCTTGTGGTGGATACGCTGGCGGCACAGCTCTATGACCGCCTGCTGGATGTGGACCCCTACACTTATCGCCTGATTCCTGACCTGGCACAGAGTTGGGAAGTACGCGATAACGGCGCTACTTACCGTTTTCATCTGCGCAAAGATGTCTCTTTCCAGCACACCAACTGGTTTAAACCCACACGCAAAATGAATGCCGATGACGTGGTGTTCAGCTTTGCGCGCATGTTTGATCGTCAGCATCCGTGGCATAACGTCAACGGTGGCAGCTATCCTTATTTCGATAGTTTGCAGTTCTCTGACTCGGTACAAAGCGTTAAAAAGCTGGACAACGACACGGTAGAAATCCGTCTCAACAGTCCGGATGCCTCTTTCCTCTGGCACATTGCTACGCATTACGCGCCGATATTGTCGCAGGAATACGCCGACAAGCTGACGGCGATAGGCCAGCAGGAGCGCCTGGATCGCGAGCCGGTGGGCACCGGGCCGTTTCAGCTGAGCGAGTACCGTACCGGGCAATATCTGCGCCTGGCACGTAATCCGCAATACTGGAAAGGTGTGCCGCGTCTGCAACAGGTGGTGATCGATCTTGGCGTTGGTGGAACAGGACGTCTTTCGAAGTTACTCACAGGTGAATGCGATGTGCTGGCTTATCCGGCGGCCAGCCAGCTCTCGATTTTGCGTGATGACCCCCGTCTGCGCATGACGCTGCGTCCTGGCATGAATATCGCCTATTTAGCGTTCAATACGCGTAAACCGCCACTGGATCGCCCCGAAGTGCGTCACGCGCTGGCACTGGCCATTAATAACGAACGCCTGATGGAATCGATCTATTACGGCACCGCTGAAACCGCCGCCTCCATTTTACCGCGAGCGTCCTGGGCGTATGATAATGATGCACGGGTCACCGAATACAATCCGGCGAAAGCCCGTGCAGCGCTGAAAGCGCTCGGGCTGGAAGATCTGCACTTGCGGCTGGTAGTGCCTACCACCTCACAATCCTGGAACCCCAGCCCACTGAAAACCGCTGAACTGCTGCAAGCCGATTTGGCTCAGGTTGGCGTGCGCGTCACCATCGCTCCGGTAGAGGGCCGTTTCCAGGAAGCGCAGTTGATGGCGATGAATCATGATCTGACGCTGACCGGCTGGGCGACAGACAGTAACGACCCGGATAGCTTCTTCCGGCCGCTGTTGAGCTGTGCAGCCATCCGCTCGCAAACCAACTTTGCGCACTGGTGTTCACCGGCCTTTGATGAATCCTTGCAACGGGCGTTGTTGTCGCAGCAGCTTTCGGCGCGCATCGACAGCTACGATCAGGCACAGCAAATTCTGGCGCAGGAATTACCGGTATTGCCGCTGGCGTCATCGTTGCGTTTACAGGCATATCGCCATGATATTAAAGGTCTGGTGCTAAGTCCGTTTGGGAATGCCTCGTTTGCCGGGGTTTACCGTGATGAGAGCAGCGAGGAATAAGCATGATCATCTATATACTGCGTCGCCTGCTGTTGCTGCTGATCACGCTGTTTTTATTGTCGCTGGTGAGTTTCAGTCTGAGCTACTTTACGCCGAATGCGCCGCTGGAAGGTGCCTCGCTGTTCGATGCCTGGTGGTTCTGGTTTAGAGGCCTGCTGCAATTCGACTTTGGTGTTTCCAGCACCAACGGCCAGCTGATCGACCTGCAACTGCGCGAGGTGTTCCCCGCCACGCTAGAGCTTTGCATACTGGCCTTTATGCTGGCGCTGCTGGTGGGTATCCCGCTGGGAATTTGCGCGGGCGTGATGCGCAAAAAATGGCAGGATAAAGCCATCAGCGCACTGGCTCTGCTCGGCTTCTCGATGCCGGTGTTCTGGCTGGCACTGCTGTTCACCCTGTTCTTCTCCCTGACGCTGGGCTGGCTGCCGGTTTCCGGACGCTTTGATCTGCTCTACCCGGTACAAAACGTGACCGGCTTTGCACTGATTGATGCCTGGCTGAGTCCTTCACCGTGGCGCCATGAGATGTTGATGAGTGCCCTGACTCATATGATTTTGCCGGTGGTGGTACTGGCCGTCGCACCGACCACCGAGGTGATTCGTTTACTGCGCAGCAGCACCAGCGATGTGATGGATAAAAACTATGTGAAAGCGGCGGCCACGCGTGGATTATCTCGCTTCACCGTGATTCGCCGCCATGTGCTGCACAACGCGCTGCCGCCCGTGATCCCGCGTCTGGGTTTACAGTTTTCCACCATGCTGACGCTGGCGATGATTACGGAAGTGGTGTTCAACTGGCCGGGCATTGGTCGCTGGTTGATCAACGCCATTCGTCAGCAGGATTATGCGGCCATCTCTGCCGGTGTGATGGTGGTTGGCGGTCTGGTGATTCTGGTCAGCGTGCTGTCAGATATTCTGGGTGCGGCGCTTAATCCGTTGAAACACAAGGAATGGTATGCCCTTAGATAATATCTATGCAGAGACGAAGTTACCCAGCCCGTTTCGTCTGTTCTGGCAGCGTTTTTATCGTGATACCAGTGGCATGATCGGATTGTACGGCTTTGGTACCCTGCTATTCCTGTGCCTGTTTGGCGGCTTATTGTCGCCCTATGGCATCGATCAGCAGTTCCTCGGCTATCAACTGTTGCCCCCTTCATGGTCGCGTTACGGGGATGTCTCTTTCTTCCTCGGTACCGATGATTTGGGCCGCGATGTATTGAGCCGCCTGCTGAGCGGCGTCGCGCCCACTGTCGGTTCGGCCATCATGGTGACGGTTTTAGCCGCGATTTGCGCCCTGATCCTGGGTGTGCTGGCTGGCGTTACCCACGGTTTGCGCTCTGCGGTCATGAACCACGTGCTGGATACCTTGCTCTCCATCCCTTCGCTGCTGCTGGCAATCATTGTGGTGGCCTTTTTAGGTCCACGCCTTGAACACGCCATGCTGGCGGTATTGCTGGCGATCATTCCGCGTCTGGTGCGGGAGATCTATACTGCGGTACATAACGAGATGGAAAAAGAGTATGTGGTGGCGCTGCGTCTGGATGGCGCGCGCAATCTGAATATTCTGTGGAACGCCGTGCTGCCCAATGTCCTGCCGCTGCTGGTCGGGGAATTTACGCGTTCACTCTCCATGGCCATTCTCGACATTGCCGCACTCGGTTTCCTCGATTTAGGGGCACAGCTGCCCTCACCTGAATGGGGAGCGATGCTGGGCGATGCGCTGGAGCTGATTTATGTCGCGCCCTGGACCGTGATGCTGCCCGGCGTCGCGCTGATGGTCAGTGTGTTGATCGTTAACCTGCTGGGCGATGGCATCCGTCGCGCCGTAGAAGCGGGAGCAGAATAATGCCGTTACTGGATATTCGTAATCTCACTATTGAGTTCATGACCTCAGAAGGTCCGGTGAAAGCCGTTGATCGCATTAACCTGACGCTCAGTGAAGGTGAAGTGCGTGGGTTGGTGGGTGAGTCCGGCTCTGGCAAAAGCCTGATTGCGAAAGCGATTTGCGGCGTAACCAAAGATAACTGGCGCGTCACCGCCGATCGTATGGTGTTCGATGATATCGATTTGCTGCGTTTGACGCCGCGCGAACGACGCCGCATTGTCGGCCATAACGTGTCGATGATTTTCCAGGAACCGCAATCCTGTCTGGATCCCTCTGAAAGCATCGGCCGCCAGTTGATGCAGGCGATCCCACGCTGGACTTTTAAAGGGCGCTGGTATCAGCGTTTGTGGTTCTGGCGCAAAGCGCGGGCCATCGAGCTGTTGCACCGCGTGGGCATTAAAGACCACAAAGACATCATGCGCAGTTTCCCGTATGAACTGACGGAAGGTGAATGCCAGAAAGTGATGATCGCCATTGCGCTGGCCAATCAGCCGCGTCTGCTGATCGCCGATGAGCCGACCAATGCTATGGAACCGACCACGCAGGCACAGATATTCCGTTTGTTGAGCCGCCTCAACCAAAATAACAACACCACGATTTTGCTGATCAGTCATGACCTGCGCACCATGAGCCAGTGGGCGGATCGCATTAACGTGATGTACTGCGGACAGACCGTTGAAACCGCGCAGAGTGAAGATTTAATGGATACGCCGCATCATCCCTATACCCAGGCGCTGATCCGCGCAATGCCCGACTTTGGCAGTGCACTGCCGCATAAAAGCCGCCTGAACACACTGTCCGGTGCCATTCCTTCGCTTGAACATCTGCCGATTGGCTGCCGACTAGGGCCACGCTGTCCCTATGCGCAGCGTAAGTGTATTGAAACGCCGCGTCTCACCGGTACCAAATCGCATCTGTTTGCCTGTCACTTCCCGTTAAATGTGGAGGGGCAATGAGCATGGAAACCCTGCTGGAAGTGCGCAACCTGAGTAAAACCTATCGCTATCGCACCGGCCTGTTTCGCCGACAGCATGTTGAGGCGGTGAAAGGGGTAAGCTTCACCTTGCGTGAGAAGCAGACCCTGGCGGTCATTGGTGAGAACGGCTCAGGGAAATCCACGCTGGCGAAAATGTTGAGCGGCATGGTGGCCCCGACGGAAGGTGAGATGCTGATTGACGATCATCCGCTGGAGTATGGCGATTACGGTTACCGCAGTCAGCGCATTCGCATGATTTTTCAGGATCCATCGACCTCACTCAACCCGCGTCAGCGTGTCAGTCAGATTCTCGACTTTCCGCTGCGACTGAATACCGATCTGGATGATGAAGCGCGGGAGAAACGCATTATTGCCACGCTGCGTCAGGTGGGCTTGCTGCGCGATCACGCCGGTTACTATCCGCATATGCTGGCCCCCGGCCAGAAACAACGTCTGGCGCTGGCTCGCGCACTCATCCTGCAGCCGAAGGTCATTGTCGCAGATGAAGCGCTCGCCTCACTGGATATGACGATGCGTTCGCAGCTGGTGAATCTGATGCTGGAACTGCAGGAGAAGCACGGCATCGCCTATATTTATGTGACGCAACATATCGGCATGATGAAGCACATTAGCGATCAGGTACTGGTGATGCATCAGGGTGAAGTGGTGGAACGCGGCGGCACAGCGGATGTGCTGGCCTCACCACTGCATGACCTCACTAAACGGCTGATCACCAGCCATTTTGGCGAAGCCTTAACCGCCGAAGCCTGGCGCAAAGTTCGTTGATTGTTCATCACATCGCGAAAACGCGGTGCGATTTACCGCATTTGAGAGAGACGTGCTAGAATCCGCACGTCGATTAACGTCGGTCGCCTACTATTTAATCATTGCGACCGCCAACAACAATGACCATAAGGATTACAGCTATGGGTTTTCTTTCCGGTAAGCGCATTCTGATTACTGGCGTTGCCAGTAAACTCTCCATTGCCTACGGTATTGCACAGGCGATGCACAAACAGGGCGCAGAACTGGCTTTCACCTACCAGAACGACAAATTGAAAAGTCGTGTGGAAGAGTTCGCTAAAGATTTGGGTTCTGACATTGTTCTGCCTTGCGATGTGGCAGAAGACGAGAGCATCACTGCGCTGTTCACCGAACTGGCAAAAACCTGGCCAAAATTTGACGGTTTTGTTCACTCAATTGGTTTCGCACCTGGCGATCAGCTGGATGGTGACTACGTGAACGCCGTGACCCGTGAAGGCTTCAAAATCGCTCACGACATCTCTGCCTACAGCTTCGTTGCGATGGCGAAAGAGTGCCGTGCGATGCTGAACCCGAATTCAGCCCTGTTGACCCTGTCTTATCTGGGTGCAGAGCGCGCGATCCCGAACTACAACGTGATGGGTCTGGCCAAAGCGTCTCTGGAAGCCAACGTGCGTTACATGGCGAACGCGATGGGTCCTGAAGGTACGCGTGTTAACGCCGTATCCGCGGGTCCAATCCGTACCCTGGCAGCTTCAGGCATCAAAGATTTCCGTAAGATGCTGGCTCACTGTGAAGCCGTTACCCCGATTCGCCGTACTGTCACCATCGAAGACGTAGGTAACTCTGCGGCCTTCCTGTGCTCTGATTTGGCGGGTGGTATCACCGGTGAAGTGGTTCACGTTGATGGCGGCTTCAGCATTGCCGCGATGAACGAGCTGGAACTGAAATAAGTTCTGAAGGCGAGCCTGGTGCTCGCCTTTTTTCTTAGCGAAGTCTCCGCTGCCCTGACCGATTTTCGCCCTGTTCACTTTCGCCTGACTGCTCCGCAAACTCACCTCTTCCTGCTCGCTACCGCTTGAAATTTCAGGCGTATAGATTCATTCGATCTTAATTATTCCCCTTCATTCTTTTGCCACAGCCAGTGCTTCAGCGACGATAAGCTAGCCTTTTGGTGGCGATGCGCTTTTCAGATTTGCCCGTCGCGTACCCAGACCGTTTTTTGCGCAAGGAATGACCATGGAACAACGCCGTTCTCCCGGCCATGACCACTGGTTTTATGAAAGCCAGACTCGCCCGCACACCCAGGCCACCGCGCCATTAGTGCCCGAAGCCGCCTATCTCGAAGACCGCTTTTTATTAGGTCTGCAACAGGAAGCCACTGCTCTTCAGCCCCTGTTTACTCGCTTCCAGCCGGCGTTACTGGCCGCGCGTGATCTGAGCCAGATTTTGCTGCCGGATACGCTGAGCAACTCGCTCACGCATACCTTAACGCTCTACGATCGTCTCAGTACCGCGTTAACGGTGGCGCAGGTTGCCGGTGTGCAGCGCCTGTGCAATCACTACTCCGCGCGCCTCAATCCGCTGCCGGGCCCGGACTCCTCCCGCGAGAGTAACAACCGCCTGACGCAAATCACCCAGTACGCGCGTCAGTTGGCGATGCAACCGGCACTGATCAATGCCACGGGTATCAGCGCCCTGGATGCCGTCGGGCTTACAGAACCAGATATCGTCACTCTTAATCAACTGGTGGGATTCGTCAGCTATCAGGCGCGAGTCGTCGCGGCACTGCAGGCCATGATGGGCTTGCCGGTACGCTGGATACCCGGCGTATCACCACCCGCGGATGCCGATCCGGCGCTTTTTGACCGAGACACCGCATGGCAGCACGCGCTCAAACCGGTTGAGTTGCGCTATGCCAGTGCCGATCAACTGGCGGCAATAACCTTTTGTCAGGGCATCGAAGGATTAGAGGACGCGATTTGGTTGCTGGTGCATGACGCGCAGGCGCTGTATGGCTGGGCGACTTTGCAACAGCGCATCGGCGAACATCATGACGAGCAATCTGCGTTGGCGCTGGCAACCAGCGCGCGCATCCTGGGTTGTCAGCGTCCGTTCACGCGCCATGCCGCTAGCCAGCGCGACGCGTTGCTTGCAGATGTTGATAAAGCGGGAGAAGAGCAGCCGGTGATTGGCGTTAGCGCTCAGCTGGTTCGCATGCCAGAGCGCTTTAGCGCAGCACACCTGCAGCCATTGCTGAATGCGGGATGGGGAACCGAGCGCATTTTTACGCTATTGCAGACAGTGGCGTTTGCCAGCTGGCAGGATCGGTTATGGATGGCGCTGGGTGAAACACGTTAATCCGGCAGATGGCGCCGCGCTTCGTCAAAGAAATGTTGAGCCAGCGGCGATGCCCTGCCCGGCTCAGCAATCACTAACGCGGGCCTGGCGTCCCATGGGCGCCATCTCAATCGGCCTCCGCGCCAGATTTTGCAGCATCTCCGGCAGTAAATGTCCGCGCGGCGACACCATCACGCCTAATCCCACCTGCGCGCTCTGTAATAGCTGCATAATCGAGGCACTTTCCACAATCACTCGCGGTAACAAACCAGTTTCGCGTAGTTGGCTATCCACGTAACGACGGAAATAGCGCGTGGGTTCGGCAAGACACAGCGGTTGCTGCGCCAGTTGCGAAAGTGAAACCGTTTCTTGTTGAAGTAAATCCGGGAAGTGCTGAGGATTAAAAATCGCTTCCACGCCGGGGTCTTTTAACAGCGCGGTCTGAAAGTGTAATTCTCGCAGAGCGGTGAGTTCGAAGAAGCCAATGCCACCGTCCACAGTATGGCTATTCAGTGCTTCCAGCAGTTGGTCCGCACTCATGGCGGAGACGCGATAATCCAGCTGCGGATAACGCGTTTCAACCGCTTTTAATAACGCCGGCAAGGCGACACTGCACTGCGGCATCACGCCCAGGCGCAGCGTGCCGTTGACGCCATGCTTCAGCGATTCGACTTCCAGCTTCAGGCCCGAGTAGACCGAAACGATCTCTCGCGCCCAGGTCAACACGCGTTCCCCTTCTGGCGTAAAGCCGTCAAAGTTGTTGCTGCGGTTAATCAGCGATAAACCCAGCTCACGCTCAAGGTTTTTTAACCGCATGGATAAGGTCGGCTGACTGACAAAACTGGCCTCTGCCGCGCGGCCAAAATGGCGCTCGCGCTCAAGATTGCAAAGGTAAATAAGCTGTTTAATGTCTATTGCAGGTGCCTGTCAAATGAAGGAGTAAATAGTCTGATGGCGCATTAGCGGTTTTTTCATTACACCATGAAATCAAAACAAGACGAGTCTGCCTTGTCTGCCACTCACTATAGCGTAATCTCTCATAAATTCTCTCCTTATATGGATAAATCCTGTTGAAGCTCTTTATTTTGCTCATAACAGTTGTACTCTCAGCTTGCTCTTATACTGAGCCTTATCGAGACCCTGTGCTCGGCATAGATTGGTATCCAATGATTCCCCAACCTATGTTCCCTGATGCTTGCTCTTCGGGTCCTGTCGGTAGAAGTGGATGCAGAGGGTAATCAATCGCCGCTTATGCCGACATGATTTCCATGACGAACGCCTTCTCAGGCAACCCCTAGCGCCGACTTAACCTGATTCGCAATTTTCTCTACCTGCGGACCATAAATCACCTGCACATCGTGCTCGCTGACGCGGTTAATCCCGTTAGCGCCGGTGGTCAGCAGCGTTTGATCCACCACCTCTTTCATCTCTTTCACGCGCACTCGCAGGCGTGTGAAACAGCAATCGACGTCCTCTATATTGGCCTCGCCGCCCAACCCGCTGATGATCACCTGAGTGCGTTCATCCGCTGTCACCTGCGCATTTTGCGGCTCCTCATCCGATTCTCGTCCAGGCGTTTCCACTCGCATGCGCGTGATGACAAAACGGAAGCCGTAGTAATAGATCGGTGCATAAATCACCCCCAGCGCTACCGTCCACCACCATTGGGTTTTACTGCCGCCGAGAATACCGAACACCACCAGATCGATCGCGCCGCCCTGCACGTTACCGATCATTAAATGCAGCATCGACATCAGCATAAATGACAGGCCGGTCAACAACGCATGCAGGATATAAAGCACCGGTGACACAAAGATAAAACAGAACTCCAGCGGTTCAGTGATGCCGGTGGTGAAGGAGGTCAACGCACCTGCCATCACCAGCGCTTTAACCCGCTGTTTATGCTCCGGGCGCGCGGTGTGGTAGATCGCCAGTGCAGCCGCAGGCAAGCCGAACATCATCACCGGGATTTTACCCTGAGCCAGGAATTGGGTGGCGCTGCGCACCGTCTCATCAGGTATAGCGCCCGGATTGGTGAGCGAATTGTTGAAGATATTCAGTGCACCGACAATGGTTTGCCCGTCTACCGTCGCCATGCCACCGATGGGGGTGAAACGCACCGTTTCATTGAGGATATGGTGCAAACCTGTTGGGATAAGCAGGCGTTCGCCGGTTCCCAGCAGAAACGCGCCGTACTGGCCGCTTTTCCCAATCATCTTGCCGACCCAGGCAATGCCTTCGCCGATCGTGGGCCAGATCAGCGCCAGCAGCACGCCAATCAGCGGCAAGACGATAACGGTGACGATGGGTACAAAGCGCCGCCCGCCGAAAAAGCTAATCGCCGTCGGCAATTGTTGCGTGTAAAAGCGATTATGCAGTGCCACGGTGACCAGCCCGGCAATCACGCCGCCAAGCACACTCATGTTGTAAGTAAAGATGCCCAGCATTTCGATGTACTCTGCCGAGGTCATCATCGCCGTGGTTTGATCCAGGCCTGCTTGCTGCAAGGCTTCTGGGGTAGTGGTAGCCGCCGTCAGCCCTTTGGCCGCCAGCGTAGCACTGATGCCCACATTCATCACGACATAGCCAATGACTGCCGCAAAAGCCGCAGTAGGCTTCTCCGCTTTCGCCAGACCAATGGCGCTGGCAACGGCGAAGAACACGGGCAGATTGGCAAATAAGGCCGCCGCCACTTTGCGGATAAAGCCAATAATCAGTTGTGGTACCTGCAGATGGGCAAAGGCATCGCCGGTGACCGCGGGATTCTGCATCGCGGCAGCCAAGCCGAGAAAGATACCGGCAGCGGCAATAACGGAGATCGGCATCATTAATGCTTTACCGAAGGCATGAATTTGGCTGGCAAGATTCTTCATGGTGCGCGCCCTTTCATCGATGGAAAGAGCAATTATTAGCCAGTTATTGGATTCTCACGTCGCAGCCCGGTCCTGCCAGCGGGTAAAATTTGAACTGCATCACGCTTCTGCCAGCTTGAGCGCGATAAACGCCGCCTATCGCACCATTAAACCAATCAATTAGACAACTTTTGCTGTCAGTCGCACACTTTCCCACAACAGAAGTCATATTCTGATAACAATTCATAAACAATAAGCCTGCAACGACTATGAAATTTAAACGTAAAATTCAGCCTTATCGTGCCGCTGCTGGCGGCTGGGGCTCTTTGGAAGCCACCACTCGTTTCGTCCTTGATAGTAAAGCCGCGCTGAAAAACATGCGCAATTTGATGCGCATGAACAAAGCGCGTGGCTTTGACTGCCCAAGTTGTGCGTGGGGTGATGACAATAAAAGTACCTTCAGCTTCTGTGAGAACGGCGCCAAAGCGGTGACCTGGGAAGCGACCCGCCGCGTAGTGGAGCCTGAATTCTTTGCCCAACACAGCGTGAGCACCCTGTATCAACAGAGCGACTATTTCCTGGAGTATCAGGGTCGCCTGACCCATCCGATGCGCTATAACAGCACCACCGATCACTATGAACCGATCAGCTGGGACGATGCGCTAGCGATGATTGCTCGTCATCTCAAGGCGATGGATCACCCCGACCAGATGGAGCTTTATACTTCCGGGCGCGCCAGTAACGAAGCCTCATGGCTCTATCAACTGTTTGGCCGTGTGATGGGCACCAATAACTTCCCTGACTGTTCCAACATGTGCCATGAAGCCAGCGGTACCGGCTTGAAGCGCAGTATCGGCGTCGGGAAAGGCACCATTCGTCTCGATGATTTTGACCACGCCAATGCGATTTTCGTTATCGGTCAAAATCCGGGAACTAACCATCCACGTATGCTGCACAGCCTGCGCCACGCGGCCGATCACGGGGCGAAAATCGTGACATTCAACACGCTGCGCGAGCGCGGGTTGGAACGTTTTGCCGATCCGCAAAAACCGCTGGAAATCGTTACCTCTAAAGCAGGTACGATTAGCTCTGCCTATTACCAGCCTAATCTTGGCGGTGACATGGCGGCCATTCGCGGCATGGTGAAAACCCTGCTGGAAGTCCAGCGTGAGCGTCTGGCGGCCGGTGAACCGGGGATCTTCGACCAGGCGTTTATTGATGCTAATACCCATGGCATTGAGGGTTATCTGGCTGCCGTGGATAACACGCGCTGGGAAGATATCGTGCGTCAATCCGGACTGAGCGAAGCGCAGATTCGGGAAGCGGCAGCGATCTACCAGAGTGCTGAGCGCGTCATCATTACCTGGGCGATGGGTGTGACCCAGCATAAGCATTCTGTTGATACCGTACGTGAAATCACCAACCTGCAACTGCTGTTTGGCCAACTGGGTAAAAAAGGCGCCGGCCTGTGTCCGGTGCGCGGCCACAGTAACGTGCAGGGTAACCGCACCATGGGTATCGATGAGAAACCCAATAAGCCATTCCTCGATGCTCTGGGCGCGCATTTCGGTTTTGAACCGCCGCGTGAACACGGCCATAACACCGTTGAAGCACTCAGCGCGATGTTGCGTGATGAAGTGAAAGTGCTGATCGCCCTGGGTGGCAATCTTGCTGCTGCTGCACCCGACTCACCGGTGACAGAGGAAGCATTGCAGCATTGCGGTCTGACCGTTCACATCAGCACCAAACTCAATCGCAGCCATTTAGTGCCGGGCCACGAGGGGTTGATTCTGCCAACGCTGGGCCGTACAGAGCGCGATCGTCAGGCCAGCGGTAACCAGTTCATCACCGTTGAGGACTCTTTCAGCATGGTGCATGCCTCAGAAGGTGTGGGCATTCCACTGGCAGACACCCAACGCTCCGAAACGGCGATTGTGGCAGGCATTGCACACGCCACGCTGGGCAGCGACAAGATTGACTGGCTGGGCATGGCCGATGATTACAATGTGATCCGCGATCACATCGGCGCCACCATTCCAGGCTTTGCCGACTTCAATAACAAATGCGATATTCCGGGCGGGTTCTATCTCGGTAGCGCGGCGGCGGAGTTGCGTTTCAATACGCCAAGTCAACGGGCGGAATTCAGTGCGGCGGCCTTGCCAGCTTCACTGTTCCCGCAGTTGGGTAACGATGTTGAAGTGCCGTTCACACTGCAGACCCTGCGTTCACATGACCAGTACAACACCACGATTTACGGCCTCGATGACCGTTATCGCGGTGTCTATGGCCAGCGTGAAGTGGTGTTTATCCACCCGGATGATATGGCGTCACTTGGCTTTAGTGAAGGCCAGTTAGTGGATATCGAAACGCTGTGGAATGATGGCCTGACGCGCCGTGTCAGTGGCTTTAAGCTGGTGCCGTATAACATTCCGCGTGGAAATCTCGCGGCCTATTATCCGGAAACCAACCCACTGGTGCCGCTCTCCAGCTACGGCGATGGCAGCGGGACACCGACCTCGAAATCGGTACCGGTCAAACTGGCGTTAACCGCCGCCGTACCGACCCAACGTATCGCCTGAGCCCTCAGCGTTATCAGAAGGTAAAAAGCCGCGTAATGCGGCTTTTTAGCCTGTTTTGGCCTTGCCGCGCGCCCCTGATTCGCGTAAAACTGTCCACCGCTCTTAGGCCACGAAACTAAATATATTATGTTCCAGGATAACCCGCTGCTCGCGCAGCTGAAAGAGAAGCTTCACGCGCAAACCCCGCGCGCCGAAGGTGTTGTGAAAGGCACGGAAAAAGGCTTTGGCTTCCTTGAAGTCGATGCTCAAAAAAGCTACTTCATTCCCCCTCCGCAGATGAAAAAAGTGATGCACGGTGACCGTATTTCTGCGGTGATCCACACTGATAAAGATCGCGAGAGCGCCGAGCCGGAAACCCTGATTGAGCCGTTCCTGACCCGCTTTGTTGGCCGCGTGCAGAAGAAGGACGATCGTTTGTCGATTGTGCCTGACCATCCGCTGCTGAAAGAGGCGATTCAGTGCCGCGCTGCCCGTGACGTGACCCATGATTTTCAGAATGGCGACTGGGCCGTGGCTGAAATGCGCCGCCATCCGCTGAAAGGCGATCGCGGATTCTATGCTGAACTGACCGAATTCATTGTCACAGCCGACGATCATCTTGCGCCGTGGTGGGTCACCCTGTCGCGCCATAATCTGGAGCGCGAAGCCCCGAAAGTGGGCTTCGGCGAAATGCTGGATGAGCACTTGCAGCGCGAAGACCTTACCGCGCTCAACTTCGTCACCATCGACAGCGCCAGCACCGAAGATATGGATGATGCGCTGTATGTTGAAGAGCAGGCTGACGGCAGTCTGCAGCTGACCATCGCTATTGCCGATCCGACCGCTTACGTGGCAGAAGGCAGCGAGCTGGATAAACTGGCTTCTAAACGCGCCTTCACTAACTATTTACCTGGCTTCAACATCCCGATGCTGCCGCGCGAACTGTCTGATGACATCTGTTCACTGCGTCCAAACGTACGTCGTCCAGCGTTGGCCTGCCGCGTTTCGCTCACGCCAGATGGCAGTGTAGCGGGCGAAGTGCAGTTCTTCGCGGCCTGGATCGAATCCAAATCCAAGCTGGTTTACGACGAAGTGTCCGACTGGCTGGAAAACGCCGGGAGCTGGCAGCCAGAGAATGAGGCAATTGCCGGACAGATTCGCTTGTTGCATCGTGTCTGCCTGGCGCGCAGCGAGTGGCGTCAAACTCATGCGCTGGTGTTTAAAGATCGCCCTGATTACCGCTTTGTGCTGGGTGACAAAGGCGAAGTGCTGGATATCATTTCTGAGCCACGTCGCATCGCCAACCGCATCGTTGAAGAATCCATGATTCTGGCTAACGTCTGCGCGGCCAAAGTGCTGCAGGAGAAGCTGGGCTTTGGTATCTATAACCTGCACACCGGTTTCGATCTGGCCAATGCGGAGCAAGCCGCTGGCGTGCTTGCCGGTCACGGTATCACCGTTGATCCACAGGCGATCACCACGCTGGAAGGTTTCCGCCAGCTGCGTCGTGAGCTGGATGCCCAGCCAACTCAGTACCTCGACAGCCGTATTCGTCGCTTCCAGAGCTTCGCTGAAGTCGGCACCGAACCGGGTCCGCACTTTGGTCTGGGTCTCGAAGCCTATGCGACCTGGACATCGCCGATTCGTAAATTCGGCGATATGATCAACCATCGCCTGTTGAAAGCCATTGTGCGCGGCGACAGCATTGCGCGTCCAAAAGACGAGTTCACCACCATTATGAGTGAACGCCGTCGTCTGAACCGCATGGCCGAACGTGATGTTGGTGACTGGCTGTATGCGCGCTTCCTCGCGCCATCTGCCGGGACCGATCGCAAATTCAGCGCCGAGATCATCGATGTGTCTCGTGGCGGTATGCGCGTGCGTCTGCTGGAGAACGGCGCCGTTGCCTTTATCCCTGCCCCGTTCATCCACGCGGTGCGTGATGAGCTGGTGTGCTCACAAGAGAGCGGCACCGTGCAGATTAAAGGCGAAGTCGTTTATCGTGTGACCGACATTATCGACGTGACCATTGCCGAAGTGCGTATGGAAACCCGTAGCGTTGTGGCACGCCCTGCTGCCTGAGCATGAATATCTGCGGGATAACAGCCGTTATCCCGCATTTTTCCCTCTACGTTTTATCTGATGTTAAATTTGCCTTCCGCTTCACACTTCTGATTCGATTCCCTGTCGTTAACAATTCATTACATTACTTTTAACTTGTTGTATCCGATCGCCTATTTTCCCGGTCTCTACAAGGAGTTAACTCATGAACAACGTCAAAACCGGATTGATCTGGTTAGCGGTGGCGTTAATTGGTGCGGGTGCGTTTGCCATGCTGGCCCTCAGCCGTGGCGAACACGTCAACGCCGTCTGGCTGGTTATTGCGTCCGTTGCCTGCTACAGCATTGCTTATCGCTTCTACAGCCTGTTTATCGCTAAACGTATTTTCGAACTGGATGACCGTCGCCTCACGCCTGCTGAGCGGCTCAATGATGGTCTCGATTATGTGCCGACCAATAAATGGGTACTGTTCGGTCACCACTTTGCGGCGATTGCCGGTGCTGGTCCCTTAGTTGGGCCGATCCTCGCGGCGCAGATGGGCTTCCTGCCCGGTACCATCTGGATTCTGGTCGGCGTGATGATGGCCGGTGCGGTGCAGGATTTCCTGATCCTGTTCATCTCTACCCGTCGTGATGGTCGTTCGCTTGGCGAAATGGCACGTCAGGAGCTGGGGTCGTTTGCGGGCGTGGTCACCATGCTCGGTGCACTCGGCGTGATGATCATCATCCTGTCGGCGCTGGCACTGGTGGTGGTGAAAGCGCTTGCCAACAGTCCGTGGGGGCTGTTTACCATCGCCGCCACCATTCCGATCGCGCTGTTTATGGGCGTCTATATGCGCTATCTGCGCCCCGGCAAGATCGCTGAAGTGTCGATTATCGGCTTTGTGCTGATGATGGCGGCGATTATTTACGGTGGCGATGTGGCAGCCGATCCCTATTGGGGACCGCTGTTCACGCTGAAAGGCACTGAACTGACCTGGGTACTTGTGATCTATGGCTTTGTCGCCTCGTCGCTGCCTGTGTGGCTGCTGCTGGCTCCGCGTGACTACCTGTCAACCTTCCTGAAAATCGGTGTCATTATCGGGCTGGCGGTTGGGATTCTGTTCGCCATGCCGGAACTGAAAATGCCGGCGGTGACCAAATTTATCGACGGTAGCGGGCCGGTGTTCTCCGGTGCACTGTTCCCATTCCTGTTTATCACGATCGCCTGCGGCGCCATCTCTGGCTTCCACGCGCTGGTCTCCAGCGGCACTACGCCAAAACTGGTTGAGCGCGAGAGTCACATCCGCTTTATCGGCTATGGCGCGATGCTGATGGAATCTTTTGTGGCGATCATGGCGCTGATTTGCGCCTCAGTGCTCGATCCGGGCGTCTATTTTGCGATGAACTCACCCGCAGCACTGATCGGCACCACCGTTGAAAGCGCTTCGCAGGTGATTAACGGCTGGGGCTTTGTCGTCACGCCGGAGATGTTGAGCGGCATCGCGCGCGATGTGGGTGAAAGTACCGTGCTTTCCCGAGCCGGAGGTGCACCGACCTTTGCCGTGGGGATGGCGCACATCATCACCGAGGTATTTAACAGCCGGATAATGATGGCGTTTTGGTATCACTTCGCCATCCTGTTTGAAGCGCTGTTTATCCTGACGGCAGTCGATGCCGGTACCCGCGCCTGTCGCTTTATGGTGCAGGATTTGGTCGGCACCGTGGTGCCTTCCATGGCCAACAACCGTTCATGGCTGGGCAATATGGCGGGCACCACGGTGGCCGTTGCCGGATGGGGCTTCTTTGTCTACCAGGGTGTGGTCGATCCGCTGGGCGGCATCAATACCCTTTGGCCGCTGTTTGGCATTGGCAACCAGATGCTGGCCTCGATGGCGTTGATCCTCGGCACCGTAGTGCTGTTCAAAATGAAGAAGCAGCGTTACGCGTGGGTGACGATTTTACCGACCGCCTGGCTGTTTGTGACCTCCATGACCGCAGGGTGGCAGAAGATTTTCCACGAGAAGCCCTCGATTGGCTTCCTTGCGCAAGCCAACAAGTTCCGTAAAGGGATTGATGAGGGTGTGATTATCGCCCCGGCGAAAACCGTGGCGGACATGCAAACTATCGTGTTTAGCAATCAAATTAACGCGGCCCTGTGTGGCTTCTTTATGCTGGTGGCCGTCACCATGTTAATTGCAGCGTTCTTTGTTATCCGCCGTGCCCTGGGCAGCCAGGTCCCTACCACCCATGAGTCCGAAGTCTCCCTGCGTAAGGAGGTGCGGAATGTCTGAGTCCATTCATCGCTGGAAAAAACCGATTGGTGCCTGGCACATTCAGCATTGCTTACCGATCGCACCCCAGGCCACCGGGCAAACTCTTAATCGCTGGCAACGAATATGGCAGGGATTGAAGCAAAGTTTTCGCTTAATGGTTGGCGTTCACGACTATCAAACTTATCTGAAGCATATGCACGAGCACCATCCCGGGCAAACGCCGATGGATGAGCGAGCCTTTCATCGCTACTGCCTTGAGGCCCGTTTTCCCAGCCAGGCAGGCAAGCTCGGCAAGTGTCCTTGCTGACATTTTTAAGCCCCGATTTTCGGGGCTTTTTCGTGCCATTCTTTAGTGAAAACAAAAATATATTTGGTTTGCATCTTGTGCTAACGCAGGAGGTTGAATACTGTTGCTAAAATAATGAGATACCGCCTGCTCAGCATTTCCCCGGAGGAAGTTTCCATGACCGATGAACAAGGGCAAACGTTGCTATACACCCTGTTTGGCACAACCAGCCCTCATTGGCGTTTAACTTCAGATAGCGATGCTTTGCATTTTGCCGAAGATGAGAATGCCAATACCAATTTGGCGGTTCCATTAACCCCCGCGCAGGCCAGTTTGCTGCGTGCGATGACGGTGATCACTTCCAGTATCAACCTGACCCTCTCCCTGCGCGGTGCGCCGGTGCCTATGCACTTTGTCGGCCGCAAGGTGAACCAATCAACATGGGCTGGTACCTCTTCCGCCTGGGGTGATACCTCCTCCGTGGCGCGTGATTTAACACTCGGATTGTCTTTTGCTGAACAAGTGGTCTCCGAAGCAAACTCGGTGATTGTGATCCTCGATCAACGTGGGAATATTCAGCGATTCAATCGCTTAAGCGAAGAGTACACCGGTCTGAAAGAGCAGGAAGTGATCGGCCGTAACGTGTTTCAACTGTTTATGACCAAGCAGGAGGCGCAGGCTTCACGGCGCAACATTTCGGGTTTCTTCCGCGATGGCAATTCTTATGAAGTGGAACGCTGGATCAAAACCAAAAAAGGTCAACGACTGTTTCTGTTTCGTAATAAGTTTGTGCACAGCGGTAGCGGGAAAAATGAAATTTTCCTCATCTGTTCTGGAACCGACATCACAGAAGAGCGACGCGCTCAGGAACGCTTACGTGTTCTCGCCAACACCGATACGGTGACCGGTTTACCGAACCGCAATGCCATCCATCAACAGATTAGTCTGGCACTGGAATTAGCCAATGGCAGTCAAACTGGCGTGGTTTATCTCGATCTGGACAATTTTAAGAAGGTGAACGACGCCTACGGCCATATGTTTGGCGACCAACTGCTGCAAGCGGTCTCCCTCGCCATTCTCAGTTGTCTGGGCAAAGATCAGACGCTGGCCCGTCTTGGTGGTGATGAGTTCGTGGTACTGGCAGAGCATACCAGTCAGGCTGCGCTGGAAGCCATGGCATCACGTATTCTTGAGCGCCTGCGTCAACCCTTCCGCGTTGGTTTGATCGAAGTCTACAGTGGTTGCTCGATTGGTATTGCCCTGGCCCCGCTGCATGGCGAGGATCGGGAAAGTCTGATCCGCAACGCCGATACCGCGATGTATCACGCCAAAGAGAATGGGCGCGGTAAATTCTGCGTGTTCGCCAATGAGATGAATCAGCGTGTTTTCGAATATCTCTGGCTTGATACTAACCTGCGCAAAGCACTGGAGCTGGAGCAGCTGGTGGTGTATTACCAGCCCAAATTAGACCGTGACGGCGAAGTGCGCAGCGCAGAAGCGTTGGTGCGCTGGAACTCTCCGGAACGTGGTCTGGTGCCACCGGGAGATTTTATCTCTTACGCTGAAGAGTCTGGTCTTATTGTTCCGCTCGGGCGTTGGGTGATGCTCAATGTGTTACAGCAAATTGTTCAGTGGCGCAATGAAGGCATCTACCTGCGCGTTGCGGTGAACGTTTCCGCTAAGCAGTTGCTCAATCAAAGCATTTATACCGATTTGAAGCAGGCATTAAATGAAGCCGGTCTCACTGATTGTCCCATTGATATCGAGCTGACTGAAAGCTGCCTGATTGAGAACGAAGCCGGTGCACTTACGCTAATGAAGCAGTTCCAGGAACTGGGTGCTCAGGTTCATCTTGATGACTTTGGTACCGGTTATTCCTCGCTTTCCCAGTTGGCTCGCGTGCCCATTGATGCAATCAAACTGGATCAAAGCTTCGTGCGTAACATCAACAAACAACCCGTGGCGCAATCGTTGGTCCGTGCCATTGTCGCCGTGGCCAAAACCCTCGATCTGCAGGTGATTGCGGAAGGCATTGAAACCAAAGCCGAAGAGAAGTTTGTTATGACCAACGGTGTCGATGGGCGTCAGGGTTATTATTATGCAAAACCAATGCCCGCAGAACAGCTCGGGCATTGGCTGGCTAAGCATCCTGCCCGCGTTTAACGCTGCTCTCGATTATCCGGCTTTGCGCAGGGATGCGCTATGACGGTTCTGTAGTTGCACCAGTCGTTCCATGTAAGCAATGTCTTTAGGCTCCAGTGTGAAGGCGTAATCCACCCAATCTTCCGTGATATCCATCAACTCGGCTCGTGAGAGTTGCAGCACGCGCTGGCGCGCTTTCAGCATGGCTCTCACACCATTCAGCTTCGGACGCAAGGTATCGATAAAGGTACGCGTGGTGCGGTAGGCATCGCCTGGCTGGAAGACTTTATCCACCAGACCGCGCGTCTCATACCATTCCGCGCTATGCGACTCCCCTTCACAGATCAGCTCTTCGGCCAGCTTCATGCCAGAACGACGTGCCACCAGTGAATAGCCGCCCATGCCAGGGAACAGGTTAAACGCGATCTCCGGGAACCCCATCCGTGCAGAGTTCTGCGCAAGAATGAAGTGATGGGCCAGCGCGGCTTCAAAGCCACCACCCAATGCACTACCTTCAATCATCGCCAGCGTCACCGCTCCGGTATCAAACCCCCGCGCTGCCGAATGGATGCAATCCACGCAGGCACGCGCATAGGCTCGCAGCGCTTCACGACGGTTGTTACGAATGCACTCCACAAAGAAACGCAAATCGCCACCGGCGTTGAACATCTGCGGCACCAGCGAACCCGTCACCCAAAAATCAATTGGCAAACCCGAACGCTGAGCGGCATAGCTCAGATTCATGATTTCCTCGATTAATTCGTGGTTGAAACTGGGCCGTGGCTGCGCACGCAGCATCATCCACATGGTGTGTCGGCCCTCCTCATAATAGGCCGCCAGCTGGGTAGTTTGTCCGACTTCGGTAAACAATCTGCAAGTTGGTTGGTTAATTACTGTCATTGTCTCATCCTCTAGTTATGTGATGCGTTAAACGCAACATCAGCGTAATCCAGAGTGAGGCCAGACCAAATGAGAGATTGATTTATAAAGTAAAATCCAGAGATATCCCCGACCATAGGGCCGGGGAAAGATAAGCAGGCTTACTTGATGGCAGCGCGCTGTCCCACCGCCACATGAGAACGCTTAACGCGTTTCGAATAGACGGCGGTAATAATCGGCACTAATACAGAAGTCACAATAACGGATGTCGCTACCAGTGCAGTCGCTGCAGGAGCGACCGGTTTAAACTGAGGCAACATCTCTGCAATCAGTACCGGCGTGGCCACTGCCGCGCCTGCGGTGCTGGAGGCTGCGATCCCCGCCGTGCCATCACCACCACCTATCAAGCGGTCGGCAATAATCAGTGGAATACCGGTGATGATGATGACTGCTACACCGAGCAATACGCCCAACAAACCGGTTTGTGCAATCACGGCCAAATCGATGGTGTTACCCAAAGCGAAGGCAAAGAACGGAATCAAGGTATGAACGGCTTTGCCGAAGAACTCGCGTAATTCCGGGTCAAGATTGCCAAGCGCGAAACCGACAATAAAGGGTAACACCGCGCCAACAAACACGTGGGGCTCAAACGAAGCAATGCCTGCAGTCCCCAGGATCACCATGGTCATCAGCGGACCCGATTCCAGCGACATCAGCACAAACGCGCCGGCTTCTTCTTTTGAACCGTATTGCTGCATGATGGAGGCATAAAGGCCGCCATTGGTCATGTCCATGGCAGCAACCAATGCCAGCGTGGATAAACCGGCGAACATACCGACTTCTACGCCATTTTCCGGCATCATGCGGGATGCCACGGCAGCCACGACCCAGGCAACGGCGATTTTGGTTAATACCAGGGTGCCGGATTTACGCAGCACGGTTCCGGTTGCGCTGAGTTTGATCGATGCACCCATACAGAAGAACCATACCGCCAGAATCGGCACAGTGCCCGTCATCAGGCCGTTAGTAAAAGAGCCAAAGTATTTTCCTGCGCCGGGTGAAAATGTGTGGCAGAGCGCGCCCAAAAACAGCGGGATTAACATCATACCGCCTGGAATCTTATCGATTGCACGTTTGATATGCATAGTTGTGTCACCTTTACTGAGCCAGAAGGAGATGCGTTATCGTTCGCCGGATGGCATGGCAGGCAAGATAACCACTGACAGTCTGGAAAAAAGTGATCGCATCGATATTAATGAAACAGTGTTTTATTTTTATAGGGTGGGCATTTCTTTTTTATGATGTGCATCGCCATACCAGCGCTAAATGGCAAAAAATTAAGGCGCCCTCAGGCGCCTCAATAAAGTTTCAATGTTCAATTCTGCCCGTACCAGGCATTCTTGCCATGCTTACGCAGATAATGTAGATCGAGTAGATTCTGCGAAATCGGAGGCAGTTCGCTGCGCAGTTGTTCCGTGTGAAGCGCCATATAAGCCACTTCTTCCAACACCACCGCACTGTGCACAGCTGCAGCTGCATCTTTACCCCAGGCAAAGGGGCCGTGCGAGTTGACCAGCGCAGCAGGGATGTCGGCTGGCTTAATGCGGCGTTGAGCAAAGCTTTCAATAATCACCTGCCCGGTGTTCCATTCATACTCTTGCTGTATCTCTTCACGCTTCATCGCACGCGTACAGGGAATGGTGCCGTAGAAATCATCCGCGTGTGTTGTCCCCAGCGCCATAATGTCGCGCCCGGCCTGCGCCCAAATTGTGGCGTGGCGTGAATGGGTATGTACGATGCCACCAATCTCCGGCCAGGCGAGATACAGCGCGCGATGGGTGGCCGTATCGGATGATGGGCGAAGCGCCCCTTCCACCACCTTGCCGCTCGCTAACTCCACAACCACCATATCGTCGCGCTGCATATTCTCGTATTTCACGCCCGAAGGTTTGATCACCAGCAGGCCATGGTCGCGGTCAATGGCGCTGACGTTACCCCAGGTAAAAGTGACCAGGTTATAGCGCGGTAAGTCAAGGTTGGCTTCCAGCACCTGCTGCTTGAGCAATTCCAGCATAATTTTTTCTCCTGCGAACTGTGATAGCTGAATTGTGCTGAACGAGCAGAGAAAACGTTATGGAGCGAATCGCTGTAAAAGCAGCGGAAAGTCGCTGAGACCGGAGAAGTGTGGCGTGAATTCAGAATTTTCTATCTTCATGGCATTTAGCTTTGCTTTAGGTGGCTAAAGTCAGGAGCGGTACGGTTTCCAGCGGTTAATTCGCCCATTAAAGCGCTGTATACAGGCATCAAAGTGAACAATGAATGACACGCTGGGATGACGTACTTCGTTGCGCAACATCTATACTTACAAGGTTGCCTCTGTACATACAATCAAGGAGAAAGAGATGACGACAACAATGAAACGTATGACCGTTGCGGTATTAGCTGCCACCCTGGTTGTTGCCTCGAGTGGTTGTTCGAACTGGTCAAAACGCGACCGCAATACCGCCATTGGCGCGGGTGCGGGTGCAATCGGTGGTTCTGTTCTGACTAACGGAAGTGCACTCGGTACCGTGGGTGGTGCAGCCGTTGGCGGTATTATCGGCCATCAGGTTTCTAAATAACGATAAAGATTCAGGCTACGCAGCACATCTACAGCATCACGGGCCGCACAGTGTGCGGCCCGTTTTTATTAACCGCCGGCTAATTTAACCTTCATGCCTTTGGCTTCAAGTAGCGCTTTCAAGAGATCGCGTTTATCGCCTTGAATCTCGATGACGCCATCTTTGAGTGACCCACCGCAGCCACAATTCTTCTTCAGTTCTGCCGCCAGTTTAGTGAGCGCATCATCATCCAGATCAATCCCCGTAATCAGGCAGACGCCTTTACCTTTACGGCCGCTGGTCTGGCGTTGAATACGCACTATGCCATCCCCTTGTGGGCGCGGCGCTTTTTCTTCTTCCTGTGCAATACGGCCAGTTTCAGTGGAGTAAACCAGTCGGTTGTCCTGAGCCATTAGGCCTCCTATAAACTTTGCAGGATAGTGTGCAGCGTTGCAGCCGGATCATTTGATTGGGTGATCGGACGCCCAATCACCATGTAATCCACGCCAGCCAGTTTTGCCTGCTGCGGCGTCATGATACGGCGTTGATCGCCCGCATCACTGCCTGCCGGACGAATACCTGGTGTCACCAGCGCGAAATCCTGACCCAACACCTGTTTAAAGTGCGCAGCTTCCTGAGCTGAACAGACTACGCCATCGAGGCCACACTCACGCGTCAGGCGAGCGAGACGTTCTGCCTGCTCTGAGGGAGAAAGCGTAATGCCGAGACCCCTGAGATCGTCTTCATCCATGCTGGTCAGCACAGTTACCGCAATCAGCAACGGCGCATCGCTACCAAAAGGCAGCAGCGCTTCACGAGCCGCATTCATCATCCGCGCCCCGCCACTGGCGTGAACGTTGACCATCCACACACCGAGATCGGCAGCAGCGGCTACCGCGTGCGCGGTAGTATTGGGAATATCATGAAACTTCAGATCGAGAAAAACGTCAAAACCACGCGACTGCAGTGTTTTCACCAGCGACGGGCCAAATAGCGTAAACATCTCTTTGCCGACTTTCAGGCGGCACTGGCTCGGGTCAATGCGGTCCACAAACTGCAGTGCGCTGTCGAGATTATGATAGTCGAGTGCTACCAGAATCGGTGAAGTGGTTACAGGCATAACGTTTCCTCAAAGGCAGGCACCCGCAGGCGCAATGGACAAACGGCAAGCATTCTACCCGTGCGTGCCCTTCCCGACAATCTCACAGCGCGGTTAATACCGATGATAGACTGAACGCTGCACAATGCTGCAGTTTCGGTTGATGAATCAGCCAAATAGTATGTTGTAACTATATAGCAGAATAAATAAAAAAAACGGCCGTTACTGGCCGTCGAGTCCGCGAATCGGTTTCACCGAAGACCATGCGCGACAGGATGGGCAATGCCAATAAAGCGCATGTGCGGTAAATCCACACTTCTGGCAGCGATAGCGCGGTTTAGTGCGAATCTGTTCGCCTACCATATCACGCAGCACCATCAGGCTCTCTTTGGCACGACCGTCTTCTGCTTCGTGCAGGTGGAAATCCATCAAGCGATGGAACACGCGCATGGTCGGATGGCGCTGCAACTGGCGGTTGATATACAGCTGCGCCGCTTCCGGGCCCTGCTGCTGTTCAAGGATATCAGAAAGGTACAGTTCAGCGGCCGCGCCGGTATTCTCTTCGACGCAGCGTTGTAAAAACTGAGCCCAATCTTCAGGCTGATTCAGTCGCTGATAGCAGGTTTCGAGCATCGATAAGGTTTCGCTCACCAGCTCTTTATCTTGATCCAGTACGCGCTGCAGGCGAGCCGTTGCTTTGGCGTATTCCCCCTGCTCCATAAAAATGCGTCCCATCATGATGGAAACGCGTGCACTCTGGTGATCGGCCGATTCACCTTTCTTCAGCAACGTCATGGCGCGATCCAGATCGTCACTGCTCAATGCCTGTAGCGCAAGCTCACAGTAAAAATGGGCAATTTCACCCTTCTGCTTGTCTTTGCCCAGCTTGACCAATCTTTCCGCCACTTCGATAGCTTTCTGCCAGTCACTGGTTGCCTGATGTATCAGTAGAAGTTGCTGTAATGCACCGATGCGGAAGTCGGTTTCATCAATCAGCTGGCTAAACATGTCTTCAGCGCGGTCGTACAACCCTGCGGCCATGTAATCGCGTCCCAACTGCTGAATCGCCAGCAGGCGTTGTTCATAGCTCAGGGAAGCGCTTTCCATCAGCGATTGGTGGATACGAATGGCGCGGTCAACTTCGCCGCGTGAACGGAACAGATTGCCGAGCGTCAGATGAGCTTCGACTGTGCCGCTGTCCTCCTTCAACATATCCAGAAAGAGATCGACAGCTTTGTCCTGTTGATTGGAAAGCAGAAAGTTTACACCGGCAACGTATTCACGTGACAGGCGATTCGCTTCCTGTTGCTTATCCTGATGTGCACTTCGGCGGCCCATGTACCAGCCATATGCCGCAGCAACAGGAAGAAGCAAAAACAGCAATTCAAGCATCGAAACTTAATCCCGACGACCAGCAGTGGAAGAATTTGTCACAGCCGTTGATTGTTCATTCTGCGCCTGCATGCGTTTCAGCTTGCGCTGCGCGTGAGCGAGAGAAACACGTATCCGCAACCAGAAAAGACCGCAAATTGCCCATCCGAGCAGGAATCCGGCACCAAACAGGCTCGCCAGCAATGTGGAGATGCGGAATTCACCCTGCGCCAGCAGATAGTTAAAAGTGACGATTTGGTCGTTATGCGCTCCAAGCGTGACGGAGATGATAAAAATGACCAAAACCACGAGAAAAATCAGCAAATATTTCACAATGCGTCCTGTCGTGAGGTTATCCAGTAGAAGTATGCCAAAAAAGTGCCGTCGATGCTGCTTATCAGCACATCACTTAGCGCATTTTCCGTAAGCGCAATCAATCATATGGGGTCGCGCGCGAAAATTACAATGCGTCATCACGCTGTGCGATCTCCTGCTGCTCTTCGCGCGGCACCGTAAGCGGACCACAAAAACGCTGCGCCAGCCATGTGGCAACCGTAACCAGCAGCCAGGAAATCAGGGTGGCCACCACCAAATCGCGCGGCCAATGCATGCCCAGCAGCAAACGACTGCCCATGACCATGGTAGCCCAGGCAAACAGCACGACCACGGTCACTATGTGCCGCCGTGGCCAGAGTAAGCCAATCACCAGCAGCGCCCAACTGGCGGCAAACATGGTATGTCCGGAAGGAAAGGCAAAACCGGTTTCAAACGCCCAGTGGTTTTTCAGCCATTGCGGCAGTTGAGTATCGTTAGCCAATAATGTCGACACTAACTGACTGCGCCCCTGACGGTTCTGCTGATAAAACGCCGCTTCATCAATACCGTGGCTCTTCTCCAGCCAAACGACATAAGGACGCGGTTCCTGTACCTGCTCTTTAATGAAAGATTTGGTGTACTGACCGACAAGAATAGCGCCATTCATGAAGATAATCAGTAATATGGCGGGTTTAAGCCTGAAGCGTAAGCACCATAAAACCCAGGTGCTGAGGATAATACTGGTCAATATACCCCAGGGGCTGGTGACGGTTTCTGTCATCCAGAAAAGCACCCGCAAAAACGCGCTACTCTCACCTGGCTGCCATTGCCAGCCAGAGAGCCAGACCGCAACGGGCATGACTAATAACAAAAGCATTCCCAGGGTAGTGCGCTGAGCAATTTTTAACATCCGTTTCCTTTTAGGTCCGTGGGTAATCGCGTGGGTGGCATAACTTTAGCTGAAAAAAGAATAACATACCCGTTGCGGCTTAGATAATTGTGCTTTATCACTACAATAACTCTGACTGATTAACGGCCCGGGTACAGGTTGTGGCACAATATTGTCAGTTTTGTCGGGCCAGTCGGGCCCGTGCGTTATCATGATGATAGCGCATCCTCTGAAGGTTCTGGAGAGTCACATGCAGCTTAAACGGGTAGCAGAAGCCAAACTGCCCACGCCATGGGGAGATTTCCTGATGGTTGGTTTTGAAGAACTGGCAACTGGCCAGGATCATGTCGCGCTGGTTTACGGTGATGTTAGCGACCACAATCCAGTGCTGGCGCGCGTTCACTCTGAGTGTCTAACCGGTGATGCGCTGTTCAGCCTGCGCTGCGACTGTGGTTTTCAGCTGGAAGCGGCGCTCACCGCTATCGCTGAAGAAGGCCGTGGCGTGCTGTTATATCACCGCCAGGAAGGCCGTAATATCGGTCTGTTGAACAAGATCCGCGCCTACGCTTTGCAAGACAAAGGTTACGACACCGTTGAAGCGAATCATCAGTTGGGCTTTGCCGCCGATGAGCGCGATTTCACCCTGTGTGCAGATATGTTCAAACTGTTGGGCGTCAATGAAGTCCGCCTGCTGACGAACAATCCGCGCAAAGTCGAGATCCTGAGCGAAGCGGGAATTAATATTGTAGAACGCGTGCCGTTAGTGGTTGGGCGCAACCCCAAAAATGCTCACTACCTTGATACCAAGGCAGAAAAAATGGGCCATCTGTTGCCAAAAGCATAATGCAGAAAGTAAAAAGCCGGGAAATCTCCCGGCTTTTTTCTTTAGTTCAGCATATTACGTATCACATAGTGCAATATGCCGTCGTTCTGGTAATAGGTCAGCTCATTGCCGGTATCGATACGACACCGGGTTTCCAGCGTCTCTTTTTTACCATCGACGCGCGTCAGGGTGACATTCACCGTACAACCGGGTTTCAACTGTGAAAGGTTTTCGACATCAATAAACTCTTCTCCGGTTAATCCCAATGTTTTGCGCGTGACGCCAGCGGGGAATTCCAGCGGCAGGATCCCCATGCCGATCAGGTTAGAGCGGTGGATACGCTCGAACGACTCAGAAATGACCACGCGCACACCTTGCAAACGTGGGCCTTTAGCAGCCCAGTCGCGGCTGGAACCTGAGCCATACTCCTTCCCGGCGATCACTGCCAGTGGCACACCTTCTGCCTGATATTTCATGGCCGCATCGTAAATCGCCAGCTGTTCATTGCTGGGGAAGTGTTTGGTGTATCCCCCTTCCACGCCCGGCACCATTTCATTTCGAATACGAATATTTGCAAAGGTCCCGCGCATCATCACTTCGTGGTTACCACGACGCGAACCGTATGAGTTGAAATCGGTACGCTCAACACCATGCGACAGCAAATAGCGTCCAGCAGGACTTTCCGCTTTAATACTGCCCGCCGGAGAGATGTGGTCAGTGGTGACAGAATCACCCAACATTGCCAGAATGCGTGCGCCCTTAATATCCTTGACCGGTTCCGGCGTTTTGCCCATATCGTCAAAGAACGGCGACAGGCGGATGTAAGTCGATCCCTCATCCCAGTCATAGGTTGCGGCTTCACTCACTTTGATTTGCTGCCATTCCGGCGTACCGTCAAAGACCTCCGCATACTCTTTATGGAACATATCGCTGGTCACTTTCTGCACTGCGGCGGCAATCTCTTCAGGTGATGGCCAGATATCCTGCAGATAGACATCGTTGCCTTGTCTATCCTGCCCGATGGGATCGTTCTGCAGGTTGAGCTTCATGTTACCGGCCAACGCATAAGCCACCACCAGCGGCGGCGATGCAAGCCAGTTAGTTTTCACCAGAGGATGGATGCGCCCTTCGAAGTTACGGTTACCTGATAGCACGGCACCCACGGTCAGATCGCCTTCTTTGATGGCACTCTCGATTTCATCTGGCAATGGGCCCGAATTACCAATGCAGGTGGTGCAACCATACCCCACCAGATTGAAGCCTAATTCATCCAGATATGGCGTCAGCTGGGCCACCGCGAGGTAATCCGACACCACTTTTGATCCCGGTGCCAGCGACGCTTTCACCCAAGGTTTGCGCATCAATCCGCGCTCAACCGCATTTTTCGCCAGCAGACCCGCCGCCATTAAGACGCTGGGGTTGGATGTGTTGGTACAAGAGGTGATGGCCGAAATAACCACCGCGCCGTCTTCCAGCTGATAGTTATCGCCGGTCTCGCTGTCACTATAGGTTACGGTCTTGTGGGCTTTCTGCGCATGATTGACTTCGAGTTCGTTGCTGGCATCAAAAGCTGCGGGCACATCGCCTAAGGAGACACGATCCTGCGGACGTTTTGGACCCGCAAGGCTGGATTCAACGTTTGCCATGTCCAGCGCCAGTGAGCTGGTAAACCGTGGTTCGTCGCCCGGATTTCGCCACATCCCTTGTTGCTTAGCATAAGCTTCGACTAACTCGACTTTTTCAGCATCACGCCCGGTCAGGGTCATGTAGCTCAGGGTGATTTCATCAATGGGGAAGAAACCGCAGGTGGCACCATATTCCGGTGCCATATTGGCGATAGTTGCGCGATCGGCCAGCGGCAAATCGGCCAGGCCATCACCATAAAATTCAACGAATTTGCCCACCACACCATGCTTGCGCAGCATTTGCGTCACGGTTAAAACCAGGTCGGTCGCGGTGATGCCAGGACGCAGTTTGCCGGTGAGTTTGAAACCGACAACGTCGGGGATCAACATAGACACGGGCTGCCCTAACATGGCGGCTTCGGCTTCAATACCGCCGACACCCCAGCCTAATACGCCCAGCGCGTTGATCATCGTGGTATGGGAGTCTGTGCCGACTAAGGTATCAGGATAAGCGACCTCTTTACCCTCTAGCGTTTCATGCCAGACGGATTTCCCCAGATATTCCAGGTTAACCTGATGGCAGATACCGGTGCCGGGCGGCACTACGCGGAAGCGGTTAAACGCTTTTTGCCCCCAGCGCAGGAAAACGTAGCGTTCGTGGTTGCGCTCCATCTCCAGACGCACGTTTTCTTCGAAGGCGTCTTCATCCCCAAAATGGTCAACAGTCACCGAGTGGTCAATAACTAAATCGACCGGCGATAAGGGGTTAACTTTGGCCACATCGCCGCCGAGGCGTTTTACCGCTTCACGCATCGCCGCTAAATCGACTACCGCTGGCACGCCAGTAAA
Source organism: Pantoea rwandensis (assembly GCF_000759475.1). NCBI lineage: Bacteria > Pseudomonadati > Pseudomonadota > Gammaproteobacteria > Enterobacterales > Erwiniaceae > Pantoea > Pantoea rwandensis. Next base: position 2,532,551 of record NZ_CP009454.1, on the reverse strand, counting down.
ATCTTGCATCAACACGCGCGCGGGGCGATAGGCAATTTCCCGGTCAGCATGAGCATCTTTCTGCCAGCTAACCAGAGCCTGAATATCTTCAGCGGTTACGGAATCCTCATCCTGCCAGCGCAGGAGGTTTTCCAGCAACACCTTCATTGATTTGGGTAAGCGATCGATATTACCCAATTGCTGGGCAGCTTTTGGCAGGCTGTAGTAATGATATTTTTTTGCCCGAACGTCCAGCGTATCCTGACTGTGCTCCCGTAACGTTAACGACATAGCTCCTCCTTTTATGGGCCTCTCTTTTAAACCTCAATAACCGCAAGGTTTAGCTTAAAGATAGACCACAATTTCGTTAACGATTTGATAACAACACGAAATGACACATAAAGGCACAAAGAAAAATGCCCCGACGTTTGTCAGGGCATTAATAGAAGTCAGTACAATTTGAGTTATTGGATTAGATCATTGCCCACACGGCCGCGGCCCAAAATGCAAAGGAAAAGGCATAAACGCCGAACCATGAAAAAGTCGTTGTATTCATCGAGTCACTCCCTCCCGGATTCCGGGCAAAAAAAGTCCACCGTCTTCAGCGTTGTACTGATGACACCGTTTTTTGAATGCTGAGTGTTAAAGGACGGGCTTTTAAAATGCCCACCGGATAATCCGGTAAAGAGAGGTATGGATGTCTATATATAGAACAGAACGCAGACTGCGTTATTTCGACTTCGGATCCATGAACGATTCGATAAAGTTACGCTGGTTTTCACTCAGTTCCCACGACGCAGGAATCGCCACAGGCTGTTCAACGCTCTTTACTTCTTTCGCTTTGCACGCTGACGTGTTCGGCTGACGCGCAGAAACCGGAGACTTACGGCTGAGTGTATTTGCCCACATGGCTTAACCCCACATACGCCAAATCATCAATGCCACCACTACCCAGAACAGTGCTGAAGCAGCGAAGACGGTCAACCAAGCCTTGCGACGCACATTACCAGAGCGCTCAACCTTGGCGGTTTTAGTACGAAAATCTTGTTGTACAGTCAGTCTAGTATTCATAGTTTTTGATAATCACTCTCAATAAAACGATTGTTGATAACGATTAAGATTTAGGACGAATCCTAAACTTGTTAAGTCCGAAAATCCAGTTATTTTTATTGAGTACAACGATTAACGCTATTTATCAAAACCCAAAATATTGATGAGATAAATTTAATTACTGATCAAACTATTCATCAAATAACTACTTTGTAAATTTGGGTTAAAACAAATTTAGTACCATTCTAAATTTGAGTTTAATTTTAAGGACCAGACTAAAAGCCCTTTCTCATCAGTTGATAACTGGAGTATGGGAATATTCCTGGCGGTACGCAAAGCGGCAGCGTAAATTTTGTGTACTGTTTCTCATTTAAGAAATAACAATGAAAAAACATGTGATCGATGTTTCATTTACAAAAAAATAATGAAATTTTTTGAGATTCTTGTGGCGCTAACGAGGGGGTATTCACAAGATGCCCACTGGACACCTTGTGAAAATAATGAGTTAGGGGATTATTTAAAAGGTAACTTGATATCGCGGAACATCGCTTCGATATCTTCATTTGAACGCAATGCGACCGCGGCATCCACGACATCACGGGTTAAATGCGGTGCAAAACGTTGAATAAAATCATACATATAGCTTCGAAGGAACGTGCTACGCCTAAAGCCAATTTTGGTCGTGCTATTGGTAAAAATTTCTGAAGCTTCGATTCGCACCAGGTCCGGATCGGAAACCGGGTCCACCGCCATACTGGCAATCACACCCACGCCCAAGCCCAGACGCACATACGTTTTGATGACATCAGCGTCGGTGGCGGTAAAGACGATACGTGGTGTTAATCCTGCACGATTAAACGCAGTATCCAGCTCTGAGCGGCCAGTGAAGCCAAAGGTATAGGTCACGAGCGGGAAATCGGCCAACTCTTCAATCGTTACATTCGATTTGCCTGCCAGCGGGTGATCTGGCGTGACGACAATCGCGCGGTTCCAGTGATAGCAAGGCAACATAATCAGGTCGTCGTACAAATGCAGCGCTTCAGTCGCAATCGCAAAGTCAGCATTCCCCTTCGACACCGCTTCAGCAATTTGCGTCGGCGAGCCCTGATGCATATGCAGCGATACGCGCGGGTAACGCTCGATAAACCCTTTGATCACACCGGGCAAGGCATAACGCGCTTGAGTATGTGTGGTCGCCACATACAGCGAGCCTTTATCAGGCCAGGTGTGCTCACCCGCGACAGACTTAATCGCATCCACTTTGGATAATACTTCGCGAGCAATTCGGATGATCTCTTCACCCGCTGGCGTAACCTGAGTGAGATGCTTCCCACTACGCGCAAAAATCTGCACGCCGAGTTCATCTTCCAGCATACGCACTTGCTTACTGATGCCCGGTTGTGAGGTATAGAGACCTTCAGCGGTGGAGGAGACGTTGAGGTTGTGATTAACCACCTCGACGATGTAACGCAACTGCTGCAATTTCATAGTTATATCTTCCCGGTAGCGACAGAGGGGCCATCCCTGCAGGCGTGTTTCCGCCTTAATTAAGGTATAGGGAGGGAAAGCATGTCAGCGAAACGAAAAAAGCTATAACCACTATATCAGTTAACGTAAGAATGTAGAACGATTAGCTATAAGGATGAGGAAAAGGCCAGCAGAAGCTGGCCTTGAGGAGAATTACTTCTTCGCTTCCTGCCACTTACCGTCGATATAGAACATCGACCAGCCAGTCGCTTTGCCCTCCTTCTCGGAGGAAACATACTGCTGCTTAGTTTTACGGCTAAAACGCACTAACGTTTTATTGCCTTCCGGATCCGCTGCTGGCGCTTCCGCCAGGTATTTCAGCTTCTCAGGCAGACGGTCAGCAAAACGTTGCAGCTCTTCCACCAGCGGCGCACGCGTTTCACGCGATTTCGGGAAGGTGTTGGCCGCCAGGAATACCCCTGCCGCACCGTCACGCAATACAAAGTAGGCATCTGACTTTTCACACGCCAGCTCAGGCAACGGCACCGGATCTTCCTTCGGTGGTGCAACTTCACCATTGCGCAGAATCTTGCGAGTGTTTTTACACTCGTCGTTGGTGCAGGCCATGTATTTACCGAAGCGCCCCATTTTCAGGTGCATTTCAGAACCACACTTTTCACACTCTACGATCGGGCCGTCATAACCTTTGATGCGGAATTCGCCCTGTTCGATTTCGTAGCCGTCACATTCCGGGTTGTTACCACAGACGTGCAGCTTACGCTGATTGTCGATCAGGTAGCTATCCATCGCGGTGCCACACTTCTGGCAACGACGACGGGCACGTAACGCATTGGTTTCAGCATCATCGCCTTCCAGTACGTTAAGAACTTCGTTTTCCGGAATCAGATTGATGGTCTGTTTGCAGCGTTCTTTGGGTGGCAGCGCATAACCGGAGCAGCCGAGGAACACACCGGTACTGGCGGTACGGATACCCATTTGGCGGCTACAGGTCGGGCAGTCGATCGAGGTCAGCACCATCTGGTTCGGCTGCATGCCGCCCTCTTCTGGCTCTTTCTCGGCCTGACCTAACTGCTGGCTGAAATCGCTGAAGAAGGAATCCAGCACCGCTTTCCACTGCGCTTCGTTATTGGCGACCTGGTCAAGGCTGTCTTCCATGCGCGCGGTGAAGTCATAGTTCATCAGCTCACGGAAATTCTGTTCCAGACGATCGGTGACGATTTCACCCATCTTTTCAGCATAGAAGCGGCGGTTTTCTACCCGCACGTAACCGCGATCCTGAATGGTGGAAATAATTGAGGCATAGGTCGATGGACGGCCGATACCCCGTTTTTCCAACTCACGGACTAAGGAAGCTTCGCTGAAGCGGGCTGGCGGCTTGGTGAAGTGCTGGCTTGGCATCAGCTCCTTCAGGTCAAGCATATCGCCGACATTGACCGGTGGCAGCGTCAAGTCTTCATCGTTTTTACGCAGGGCTGGCATCACTTTTGTCCAGCCATCGAAACGCAAGGTGCGGCCTTTCGCTCTCAGTTTAAAGTCTGCTGCACCCACCGTCAGGGTGGTGGAGTCATACTGCGCAGGCACCATCTGGCAGGCCACAAACTGACGCCAGATCAGCTGGTACAGTTTCTGCGCATCAGCTTCCATATCTTTCAGCTGTTCTGCCTGAATATTGACATCCGAAGGACGGATCGCTTCGTGTGCTTCCTGCGAATTCTCTTTACTGGCGTAGGTGATCGGTGATTCTGGCAGATACTTTTTACCAAAACTCTTCTCGACAAAGCCGCGCGCCATCGCCACCGCATCCTGACTCAGGTTGGTGGAGTCAGTACGCATATAGGTGATGTGACCCGCTTCGTAGAGACGTTGCGCCATCATCATGGTTTTCTTCACGCCAAAACCGAGACGTGTACTCGCCGCTTGTTGCAATGTCGAGGTAATAAAAGGCGCAGACGGTTTACTGCTGGTCGGTTTGTCTTCACGATCCAGCACTTCGTAACGCGCGTTTTCCAGCACGGATACCGCAGCATAAGTTTGCTCGCGATTAACCGGACGGAACGCTTTGTCGCCCTGATGCGTGACTTGCATCCCCAGCGCGTCGCCTTTCGGCGTAGAGAAATCCGCATCGATCTCCCAATACTCTTCCGGCACGAACGCTTTAATTTCGTGCTCGCGCTCAACCACCAGTCGCACAGCCACAGACTGTACACGACCCGCAGACAAACCACGGGCAATTTTCTTCCACAGCAGCGGGGAAACCATGTAGCCCACCACGCGGTCCATAAAGCGACGCGCCTGCTGTGCATTAACACGCTCAATATTCAGTTCGCCCGGTTTTTCAAACGCCTGGCGAATCGCATTTTTGGTGATTTCGTTGAACACCACGCGGCTAAACCGCTTGTCATCGCCACCGATCACTTCCCGCAGGTGCCAGGCAATGGCCTCCCCTTCGCGGTCAAGGTCCGTTGCGAGGTAGATGTGGTCAGCATCGGCGGCGAGGCTTTTCAGTTCGGCTACGACTTTTTCTTTACCCGGCAGAATCTGATAGTCCGCTTCCCAGCCATGCCAGGGATCGACACCCATGCGACTGACCAATGCGGCCTTCTCATCCTTCTTAACCTTTTTTCCTGTTTTCGCCTTTTCCCCGTCGGTAGTTTTACGGGCAGTTGAACCGCTGGTCGGCAAATCACGGATATGACCGACGCTGGATTTCACCACGTAGTCATTACCGAGGTATTTATTGATTGTTTTGGCCTTTGCCGGGGACTCAACGATTACGAGTGCTTTACCCATATGTACCTTTACCTAATTGAAACGTCCTGATAAACGGGAGAGGATTCGGTGCCCCAAAACCCAACGGGTTCAATATTGCTGCCAACTTTTCACATTTCAAGGCAGCGGGGATAATCTCAGGTCAGATTGCATCGACTTATGCAACTTTATGATTAGAAGCGGGTTTTCCATCTGACAGCACCACACATCCGGGTGTGATCTCCCTGAAAGCTGAATCGCCCACACTCTACCTGATAAAATCCGTTACGCAACTTAATTAGCATTCTGATTAATTTTGCGCCAGTTTTGCTGACGGACGTTGATTTGATGAACAGCCCAACTCGCTAGTAATATAGAAGGAGAACGATTGCTGTCAAAAAAGAGGTGAACAATGTCAGTAGAAACGGAATCCATTTCACGCCAGGCGTTACTGGAAATAGCCAATCAAATGATCAAGCAGCACGACGGTTATTTAGCCGGGATGGAAGCCAATGACGTGATACAGCAGGGCAACGTTTTGGTGTTTCGTGGCCCCTGGTTCCTGGATGATGAAGGCCTGCCGAGCGCGAAAACTACCGCCGTGTTTAACGTGTTTAAATCCCTTGCCGTTGAACTCTCCTCACGCTATCACTTGGCATAAAAAAGCCCGGCATTTGCCGGGCTCGCTTACAACAGCGGCTTATCACCGCGCTGCCATATTTTCAGAATTAACCGCTCGGCCGCCAGACTGGCGCTGTTGGTGAAACGGTCCATCATTTTCTTCTTCCGTGCATAATGCACACCCAACACATTGAATCGGTCCATCTGTTTGATGATTAACGCATCGCTGGTGCCGATTTCATCAATCAGGCCCAAGTCCAGCGCCTGGCGTCCATACCAGTGTTCACCAGTGGCCACTTTTTCCAAATCCAGTGTTGGGCGCATCTGCTGAACGAACTCTTTGAACAGCAGATGAGTTTCGTTGAGATCTTCCTGGAACTTCTCACGGCCTTCGTCGGTGTTTTCACCAAACAAGGTCAGCGTGCGCTTATATTGACCCGCAGTGTGCAGTTCAACGTCGATATCATTGCGTTTCAGCAGGCGATTAAAGTTGGGGATCTGCGCGACCACACCAATTGAGCCAATAATGGAGAAAGGCGCCGCAACAATACGGTCCGCAACACAAGCCATCATATAGCCACCGCTCGCCGCCACTTTATCGACGACTGCGGTCAACTGCAGGCCCGCGTCACGCAGGCGCTGCAACTGAGATGCGGCCAGGCCATAACCGTGCACCACGCCACCCGGACTTTCCAGACGCAGCAAGACTTCATCTCCCGGCACTGCCACCGCCAGCACAGCGGAAATTTCCTCACGCAAAGAGCTGACTTCACCCGCATCCATGCTGCCTTTAAACTCCAGCACGTAGAGAGTGGGTTTACTGGCTTCGCTCACCCCGGCTTTGGCATTGCGCTTCTCGATTTTGGCTTTTTGCTTCTCTTCTTTTTTATGCTGCTTCAGCCACACTTTTTGCGCCTGTGGCTTCATCTTCGCCAACTGCAGGTCTTCCTTCATTTCACGATAATCATCGTCGAGATGAGTCAAGCGCAGTTGACCACCGCTGTGGCGTTTACGCATCGCAGCATTGAGCACAATCAGAACAATAGCTGCGAACGCCACCACCACGGTGACGGCCTTGGCCAGAAATAATCCATAACTGGTGAGTAAATCCATTCTGCCGCCTTATTAAACAGTGAATTACAAACAAAGGCTGAGTTTAACCGCTTTAGCGACTTTCGTCGCCTGAAATGCCCGTAGGCGGCACAGATTGCGAGGCGCGATGATTGCACCTGACGCCAAATTGAGGCATAAAGCCAAAAACCCTCTGACCTGCCAAAGGACATCGCTGTGCATTATCAACCGAAAAGCGATCTGCTGGAAAATCGCATTATCCTCGTGACCGGCGCTTCAGACGGCATTGGCCGTGAAGCGGCACTGACTTATGCGCGCTACGGCGCACGCGTCATTTTGCTGGGCCGCAATGCCGAGACGCTGCAACAAACGGAACATGCCATCGATCAACTGAATAAGCAGCCCGCATCACATTTGCTGCTGGACTTGTCGCATGCCACACCAGAAAACTGTGCCGAGGTGGCCGATCATATTGCCGCTTTGGTGCCACGGCTCGATGGTGTGCTGCACAATGCCGGGATTCTGGGTGAAATCGTCCCGCTGGCGGAACTCGATCCTCAGGTCTGGCGCCAGGTGATGCAGATCAATCTTGACGCCACCTTCTACTTAACTCAGGCATTGCTGCCGCTACTGCTAAAATCAGACGCCGGTTCACTGGTGTTTACCACGTCCAGCGTGGGTCGTACCGGCCGTGCGGGATGGGGAGCCTATGCGGTGTCGAAGTTCGCCACCGAAGGCATGATGCAGGTGCTGGCCGATGAGTATAAAAATCGCCATCTTCGGGTAAATTGCATCAATCCTGGTGGCACCCGCACTAAAATGCGTGCCAGTGCCTTCCCGGATGAAAATGCCAGTTTACTGAAAACGCCTGCCGATTTGATGCCGCTTTATCTTTACTTAATGGGCGATGACAGCCGCCGCAAAACCGGCATCAGTTTTGATGCGCAACCGGGACGCAAACCGGGGCCTGCCAGCGCATGAGTGACCGTCATCAGCAGCGACAGCAGCGTTTAAAAGAACAGGTTGATGCGCGCATTGCTGCCGCGACAGAAGCGCGTGGCATTTTGATGGTGTTCACCGGCAATGGCAAAGGCAAAACCACCGCCGCCTTTGGTACGGCTGTACGCGCTTGCGGACACGGTAAAAACGTTGCCGCCGTGCAGTTTATTAAAGGTGAATGGCCAAATGGTGAGCGCAATTTGCTGGAGCAGCATGGCGTGGAATTTCAGGTGATGGCCACCGGCTTTACCTGGGATACCCAGAATCGGGAGACCGATACCGCCGCCTGCCAACAGGTTTGGCAACAGGCAAAACGTATGCTTGCCGATGAGCATGTGGATTTAGTGATCCTCGATGAAATCACCTACATGGTCAGCATGGATTATCTGGATCTGGATGAACTGGTGCGCGTGCTGGGACAACGTCCGGTTCAGCAAAGTGTGATTATCACCGGTCGAGGCTGCCATCGAACCTTGCTGGAGATGGCGGATACCGTGACCGAGATGCGCCCGGTTAAGCATGCGTTTGATGCAGGCATTCAGGCTCAGCAGGGAATAGATTGGTAAAACAGTGACGCCGCTGCATGCGGCGTCACGGGCATATCAGGAACCGCGCTTGTTGGTTCCGCTGGTACGCGTGCTGCTGTTGCGGCTGCTACTGCTGCCACCGCGACGTGGGCTGCCGCTCACATTGCTATGACGTTTTACCGCACGACGAATCTGATTGGCTTTAGTACGACGACGATCTTTTTCAACCGCGACTTTCGTCACCGTCTCTTCCGGCATATCCACCAGCGTACGCAGGTAGTTAACCGCCGGTAATTCCATCTCCATCCAGCCACCGCGTGGTAAGCCTTTTGGCAGCTGAATATCGCCATAACGGACGCGCATCAGACGGCTAACCTGCACACCTACGGCTTCCCACAAGCGGCGGACTTCACGGTTACGTCCTTCGGTCAGGGTGACGTTATACCACTGGTTGATGCCTTCACCGCCAGCAAACTTAATGGTTTTGAACGATGCCGGGCCATCTTCTAACTGCACACCTTTACTGAGCTGACGAATTTTATCGTCATCCACTTCGCCGAATACACGCACCGCATATTCACGCTCAACTTCACGGCTTGGGTGCATCAGACGGTTCGCCAGTTCACCATCGGTGGTGAATAACATCAGACCACAGGTGTTAACGTCCAGACGACCCACAGCGATCCAGCGTGAACCGCGCAGACGTGGCAGACGGTCGAATACCGTCGGGCGCCCTTCAGGATCGTTACGGGTACAGAGTTCGCCTTCTGGTTTGTAATACGCCAGCACCCGGCAGACTTCGGTTGCGGATTCAGCAATTGAAACCAGATGGCCATCAATACGAATTTTCAGGGATTTATCATTTTCAATGCGATCGCCCAGCGTCGCCAGTTTGCCATCGACGCTGACGCGTCCGGCTGAAATCATCGTTTCGATTTCGCGGCGTGAACCGTGACCGGCGCGCGCTAATACTTTTTGTAGTTTCTCACTCATGGAGATGCCTCGTTGTCGCCTTCCCAGGCGTCGTGGTAAGAAGAGGTACGATACGGGGATTACCAGTTCCCATATCAGAATCTGTTACCGCTGAGCATAGCGCATGCCATCTCAGGCGGCCCGCGATTTTACACTAACGCAAGTTTCGTTAACACCTTTTCCTTTGCTGCCGATAATAAAGGCCAAAGGCTGCGTCACTCGTTTAGTGCCCTATGCCTATACATTTACGCTGCTGATAGATACACCAACCGCACTTCTCTTCTTCATGCGCCAAGTGACTGAATTTTTATCATTTGCTGCTGGCAATATAAGCCTGGTTATTACCCCCACTTTAGACCCGTGATACATTAGCGCTTTTCAAGACTGGTCTGCTAGCATTGCGCACCACGCTTAAGGATAATCCCAAACATAAAATCTAAACCCAAACTGCAAAACAGGATAAACCACTAATTAACCGGGATAAATTAGGCTCATTAATCCAGTAAATTTAAATTACCAGTTAATTGGCACTGCAGGTTGGATTAAGTCTGTATTTTCGCATTATTTGATTCAGATTAAATTTGATGAATTGTTCTGATTTAAAAATTGTGTAAAATTTAAGTCTGAAACAGAGTGTGCCGTATTTATAAAAGCGTAACCTTTACTATTTACACTCGTTTCTCTAACAAGCCTTTAACGAAATCACTGTGGCATTGTTGATAATATAAACCGGCGCACGCAGGAATTGACGCGTTTATTCATTCACGGAATGAATTTAATTTGCATGTCGAAAGTCTTCACCAGGGATTTTCCTGACATGCTTAAAAGAAGATGACTATCATGAAAACCTCTCTGCTTTGGCCTGCGCTCGCGGCGCTGGCACTGAGCGGCTGTTCCGTGGGCCATACTGAGTATAGTCGCGCGGCGCTTGAACACGTGGATATGAGCGTGACAGGCATCCCGACGGTACTGGGTCTGGGTATCCTTGGTACAACCATCCCCTTAACGCCAGAGTACAGCCTGACAGCTGCGCACGTCGCCACCACTGCCGTGCAGCGTGTTAAGGCTTATCATCCTTATTGCGACGTCGCGATTATTTATCATAAGAATAGCCCGGAAACGCTGGCAAAATTCCGCACCAGTAAAGTGGGTGAGCCCATTAAGATGTACGGTTACAGCTTTATTTCTGCTATGCCCGTGGAATCAAGTGGCGTTAATTTAGCGCGCACAGCGATTACCAATAAATGGAATAAAAAACCGTGCATGGCAATGGCATCAAATGCTGGCGTTGTGCAGGGAATGTCGGGGGGCGCGGTATATAATGCTGACCAGACAATTGGCGGAGTGATTGTGGGCTACAGCCATGAAATTTCCAATGTGCGCAGCAAACAAGTCATCCTCAAAGATGTTTCACTGTATATTCCGTACGGTGATTTTAAACATTGGTTAGAAAAAAATATTGGCCAGACGACGTTAACGCCGCCTGACCACGCGTGATTAGAGGAACGGGCGCGTGTCGCCGACCCCTTCACGAACCACAACCGGGACATCGCTGGTGAGATCGATCACCGTCGTCGGCTGCTGCCCTAACGTGCCGCCATCAATGATCAGATCCACCAGCTTACCGATGCTGTGCTGAATCTCTTCCGGATCCGATTCCGTGAAGTCATTACCGGGCAACATCAGCGAAGTAGACATCATCGGCTCATTCAATCTCTCCAGTAACGCCAGCGCCACCGGGTTGGAAGGTACGCGCAAACCAATGGTTTTACGTTTGTCATTCATCAAACGACGCGGCACTTCTTTGGTCGCTTTAAGAATGAAGGTGTAACTGCCCGGCGTATTATTTTTCAGAATACGAAACGAGGTATTGTCCACCTGCGAATACGTCGAGAGCTCAGACAGATCGCGACACATCAAAGTAAAGTTGTGGTTGCCATCTAACTGCCGGATACGGCAGATACGCTCCATGGCGTTCTTCTCTTCCAGTCGGCAGCCCAGCGCATAACCCGAATCAGTGGGATAGACAATCACGCCACCTTTATTGAGATAATCGACCGCCTGATTGACGAGGCGCGGTTGCGGGTTATCTGGATGAATGTGAAAAAATTGACTCATAAAAACCTCATGTCACCTGTCTGCAAGAGTTACGGCGGGCGCTAGCGCAGGAAAGCGCTCCCAGATGGGTTCAACGCCGCCTGGCAACCATAATTTGCGCCCCAGTTCTATCCACGGACAGGGTTGGTGAAAATCTGATCCCTGCGATCCCGCCAGCTTATTGTCGCGCGCATATGTCGCGAGCTGCGTGCGCTCGTTGGGTGCCTGCTGACACTGCGCCACTTCCATTGCATCACCACCGACCTCAGCGAAATGGGCAATCAGTCGTTTAAGCCACTTTGCAGACAATCCATAGCGACCCGGATGTGCGAGTACCGCAACGCCGCCAGAATGATGAATGGCATCAATAGCTTGTTTAATTGTACACCATTGCGGCGGCACATAGCCGGTTTTCCCACGGGCAAGATAGTTCTTGAACACTTGCGCCATGTTATCGGCTTTACCGACCTCGACCAGATAACGGGCGAAATGACCGCGGGTGATGACACCGCCCTGCGCCAGGCGTTGGGCGCCAACCCACGCGTCAGGAATGCGGGCACGTTCGAGGCGTTCAGCGATCAGCTGCGCCCGTTCAACACGGCATTGATGCTGTTGCTCAAGAAACGAGGTCAGCGCCGGGTGCTGGCAATCCACATTCAAACCTACGATATGAATTTCGTGGTTTTCCCACAAAGTAGAGGCTTCTAATCCGGCCAGAATACGAATCGGTAGATTCTGTTGCAGCACGACGGCTTGCGCTTCTGCCACGCCAGCAATGGTGTCGTGATCGGTAATCGCCAGTACCCCTACTTTCATTGCGACGGCACGTTGTACCAACTCGGTTGGGGTCAGCAAACCGTCAGACGCCTGGGTATGGCTGTGTAAATCGTAAAGGGGAAAACGGGCAATATCCGACAAGGTAACTCCAGCAGCAACTTAACTCGGCTGGCATGATAACGATTTTGACCCTGACTGAAAAAGGGTATTGACTTTTTTCACCTGAACCAGTTAACTAGTACACAAGTTCACACGTAACGGGTATCTCATCATGGCTAATTTTGGTACGCATGCAAAAGGTTGGTGGCGCGATAATCCTTTAAACGGGCGACGTCGTCGTGCACAACATGCGTAACCACTGTGCAGATACCTGAGCCCGCCACCGAGCGGGCTTTTTTTTGAGCGAAATTCAGAGATGACAATAATGGCTAATGCGAAACCTACATTGAAGTTGATTACCGGTACCGCGCCCTACCGCGAAGATCCGGCCGCAGTGTTCCATCAAATTTGCGGCGCACGTCCGGCAACTCTGCTGCTTGAATCGGCCGATATCGACAGCAAAAAGAATCTGAAAAGCTTACTGATTGTGGATAGCGCCCTGCGCATCAGCGCACTGGGCAACGTGGTGACATTGCAGGCGCTGTCAGAAAACGGCCGCACCATTCTGCCGCTGCTGGATGAAGCACTGCCGCAGGATGTCAGAATTGAAGCACGTCCGGATGGCCGCGTGCTGCATTTCCCGCTGCCTCAGGGCCTGCACGATGAAGATTCACGTCTGAAAGCATTATCTGTTTTCGACGCACTGCGCCTGATTCCGCAGTTGGTGAACAGCCCGGCGGAAGAGCGTGAAGCGATGTTCCTCGGCGGCCTGTTTGCTTATGACCTGGTGGCCGGATTCGAAGATTTACCTGAACTGCGTAACGAGCAAAGCTGCCCGGATTACTGCTTCTACCTGGCTGAAACCCTGCTGGTGATTGATCACCAGACGCGCAGCGCTCGTCTGCAGGCGAGCTTGTTCAGCCCGTCCACCAGCGAATTCCAGCGCTTGCAGAGCCGTGTTGAGCAACTGCGCGGTCAAATGACGCAGCCTGCCCCGGCCTTGCCAGTTCAGCGCTTTGAGCAAATGGCACTGAGCACCAACCAGAGCGATGAAGAGTATTGCACCGTGGTGCGTGAAATGCAGGAAGCAATTCGCATCGGCGAAATCTTCCAGGTGGTGCCATCGCGCCGCTTCTCGCTGCCGTGCCCTTCTCCACTGGCCGCTTATGACACGCTGAAGCACAGCAATCCCAGCCCATATATGTTCTTTATGCAGGATCAGGACTTTGCGCTGTTTGGCGCTTCACCAGAAAGCTCACTCAAGTATGACGCCACTTCACGTCAGATTGAGATCTACCCGATTGCCGGTACGCGTCCACGTGGCCGTCATGCCGATGGTTCACTGGATCGCGATCTCGACAGCCGTATCGAACTGGAAATGCGCACCGACCATAAAGAGCTGGCAGAACATCTCATGCTGGTGGATCTGGCGCGTAATGATCTGGCTCGCATCTGCGTTCCCGGTAGCCGCTATGTGGCAGACCTGACTAAAGTCGACCGTTACTCTTTCGTGATGCATCTGGTCTCTCGCGTGGTCGGCACGCTGCGTAACGATCTTGACGTCCTGCACGCCTATCGCGCCTGTATGAACATGGGCACCTTAAGCGGCGCACCCAAAGTGCGTGCTATGCAGTTAATCGCTGAGAAAGAAGGTACGCGTCGTGGCAGCTATGGCGGTGCGGTCGGCTATTTCACCGCACACGGCGATTTGGATACCTGCATCGTGATTCGCTCCGCGTGGGTGGAAGACGGTGTTGCCACCGTGCAAGCCGGTGCCGGTGTGGTACTGGACTCTCAGCCTCAGGCTGAAGCGGATGAAAGCCGCAATAAAGCGCGCGCGGTATTACGTGCCATCGCCACAGCCCATCATTGCAAGGAGATTTTCTGATGGCCGATATCCTGTTGCTCGATAATATCGACTCCTTTACCTATAACCTCGTTGATCAGCTGCGTACCTTTGGCCACAACGTGGTGATTTACCGCAATAACGTCCCTGCTGATGTACTGATTGAACGCCTGCAGCAGATGGAGAATCCGGTGCTGATGCTGTCCCCTGGCCCCGGTGCACCAAAAGATGCCGGCTGCATGCCTGCGCTGCTGCAAGCCCTGCGAGGTCGCCTGCCGATTATTGGTATTTGCCTCGGTCATCAGGCGATTGTTGAGGCTTATGGTGGTCATGTAGGCCAGGCCGGTGAGATTCTGCACGGCAAAGCCTCTTCGATTAATCATGATGGTGAAGCGATGTTTAGCGGCCTGAGCAATCCGCTGCCGGTGGCCCGTTATCACTCGCTGGTGGGCAGCAATACGCCTGCCGAATTGACCGTTAACGCCAGCTACAACGGCATGGTCATGGCCGTTCGCCATGATGCCGACCGTGTGTGTGGCTTCCAGTTCCACCCCGAATCGATTCTCACCACCCAGGGTGCACGTTTGTTAGAGCAAACGCTGGCCTGGGCGCTGGCGAAATAATAGGGAGATTATGATGCAAACTATTCTGGAAAAACTCTATCAGGCACAAACCCTGAGCCAGGCGGAAAGCCACCAGCTTTTTAGCGCCATTATTAAAGGGCAGCTGGAGCCAACCCAATTAGCCGCCGCGCTGATTGCCATGAAAGTCCGTGGCGAACGCCCGGAAGAGATTGCGGGTGCCGCTACGGCACTGCTGGAAGACGCGAAACCATTCCCGCGTCCGAATTACACCTTTGCCGATATCGTTGGCACCGGCGGTGACGGCAGCAACAGCATTAACATCTCCACCGCCAGCGCCTTTGTCGCGGCAACTTGCGGGTTGAAAGTGGCAAAACACGGCAATCGCAGCGTCTCGAGCAAATCCGGCTCTTCCGATCTGCTGGCCGCTTTTGGGATCGATCTGGATATGCCGGCGGAAAAAGCGCGTAAGGCACTGGACGATCTGAACGTCTGCTTCCTGTTCGCCCCGCAATATCACAGCGGATTCCGCCATGCGATGCCGGTGCGTCAACAGTTAAAAACCCGCACCTTATTTAACGTGCTGGGCCCTTTAATTAACCCGGCACGGCCTCCTCTCGCGGTCATCGGCGTTTACAGCCCGGAACTGGTGCTGCCGATTGCTCAAACTTTGAAAGTGCTCGGTTATCAGCGTGCGGCGGTGGTGCATGGCGGCGGGATGGATGAAGTGGCGCTGCACAGTCCGACCCAGGTTGCTGAGCTGCGTGACGGTGAAATCACCGGTTATCAGCTAACGCCAGAAGACTTCGGCTTTGGCTTCCATGATAAAGAAGCACTGGCGGGCGGCACGCCGGAAGAAAACCGTGACATTCTGGCGCGTTTACTCCAGGGTAAAGGCCAGCCGGCCCATGAGCAGGCCGTTGCGGTGAACGTCGCAATGTTGCTGAAAGTATTCGGAAATGAAGATTTGCGCGACAACGCTCAGCGCGCCATCACTGCAATTCGCAGTGGTCAGGCTTACGAGCGCGTTGTTGCTCTGGCAGCGAGAGGATGAGATGAGTATCAAGGGCACCGTTTTAGAGAAAATTGTTCAGGATAAAGCCGTCTGGGTTGAAGCGCGCAAGGTACAGCAGCCGCTGGCGACCTTCCAGAACAGCTTGCAGCCTGCAGGACGCCACTTTTACGATGCGCTGCGCGGCACGCGCACGGTGTTCATCCTGGAATGCAAAAAAGCGTCACCGTCGAAGGGTTTGATCCGTGAAGATTTTGATCCTGTGACCATTGCCGGGGTTTATCGTCATCACGCCTCGGCTGTTTCCGTCTTAACTGACGAGAAGTATTTCCAGGGTGATTTTGACTTTCTGCCCATCGTCAGCGCCGCGATTACTCAACCGGTGCTGTGCAAAGACTTCATTATCGACCCCTATCAAATCTATCTGGCGCGCCACTATCAGGCCGATGCCATCCTGCTGATGCTGTCCGTGCTGGATGATGAGCAATATCGTCAGCTCGCCGCCGTGGCGCATAGCCTGAAAATGGGCGTACTGACTGAAGTCAGCAATGAAGAAGAACTGGAGCGTGCCATTGCGCTGGAAGCGAAGGTCGTGGGCATCAACAACCGCGACTTGCGCGATCTGTCCATCGATTTGAATCGCACCCGCCAACTGGCACCACGTTTAAGCCACGGTGTCACGGTCATCAGCGAATCGGGCATTCATAACTACGCACAAGTGCGTGAGCTGAGCCACTTCGCCAACGGTTTCCTGATTGGTTCCGCGCTGATGGAAGAAGCCGATCTAAATGCTGGCGTGCGTCGCGTATTGCTCGGTGACAACAAAGTCTGCGGCCTGACCCGACCTGAAGATGCGCGTATTGCGCACGAAGCAGGAGCGATTTATGGCGGGGTGATCTTTGCTGAGGGTTCACCGCGTAAAGTCAGCGCCGAACAAGCGCAAAATGTGATAGCGGCTGCACCACTGAAGTATGTCGGCGTATTCCGCAATAACACTGCAAGTGACGTTGTCACGCACGCCACGTCACTCAAACTTTCTGCTGTGCAATTGCATGGCGATGAAGATCAGGCGTTCGTCGCAGAACTGCGCAGCGCCCTGCCAGAAGAGGTGAAAATTTGGAAGGCGCTGAGTATTAGCGGCAGCCTTCCAGCCCGCGATTGGCCGCATGTGGATCGTTACGTGTTCGATAACGGCCAGGGCGGCAGCGGACAGCGATTTGACTGGTCACTGCTGCAGGGTGAAGACCTGAGCAACGTGCTGCTGGCCGGCGGATTAAGCGCCGACAACTGCGTAGAGGCTGCACAACTGGGCTGCGCCGGACTGGACTTTAACTCTGGCGTTGAATCCGCGCCCGGCATCAAAGATGCCAGTAAAGTCGCGGCGGTATTCCGCACGCTGCGCGCCTATTAATTTCGCTCGCCCGCCGATGTGCGGGCCGCATAAGGAAGATGAAAGATGACTACGTTATTGAATCCCTACTTTGGCGAGTTTGGCGGTCAATATGTTCCACAGATTTTAATGCCCGCTCTGCGCCAGTTAGAAAGCGCCTTTGTTGAGGCGCAGCGCGATACCGAATTTCAGGCTGAATTTACCGATCTGTTAAAAAACTATGCTGGCCGTCCCACCGCATTAACGCTTTGCAGCAATCTGACCAAAGGCACGAAAACCCGCCTGTATCTGAAGCGTGAAGATCTGCTGCACGGCGGTGCACACAAAACCAACCAGGTGTTGGGCCAGGCGCTGCTCGCTAAGCGCATGGGCAAAAATGAAATCATCGCTGAGACCGGCGCCGGGCAGCATGGCGTGGCTTCAGCGCTGGCTTGCGCGCTGCTGGGCATGAAGTGTCGAATTTACATGGGCGCAAAAGATGTTGAGCGCCAGTCACCCAACGTGTTCCGTATGCGTTTAATGGGCGCGGAAGTGATTCCGGTGCACAGTGGTTCGGCTACGTTGAAAGATGCCTGTAATGAAGCGCTGCGCGACTGGTCTGGTAGCTATGAAACCGCGCACTACATGCTCGGTACAGCAGCCGGTCCGCATCCCTTCCCGACCATTGTGCGTGAATTCCAGCGCATGATTGGCGAAGAGACCAAAGCGCAGATTCTGGAACGTGAAGGCCGTCTGCCGGATGCGGTGCTGGCCTGTGTGGGTGGCGGTTCAAATGCCATCGGCATGTTCGCTGACTTTATTGATGACACCAACGTCGGTCTGATCGGCGTTGAGCCCGCGGGTCACGGCATCGAAACCGGCGAACACGGCGCGCCACTTAAGCACGGTCGCGTCGGTATCTACTTCGGCATGAAAGCGCCAATGATGCAGACCGAGGAAGGCCAGATAGAGGAGTCCTATTCCATTTCTGCTGGCCTCGACTTCCCTTCTGTCGGCCCACAGCACGCCCATCTCAACAGCATTGGTCGCGCCGAGTATGTGTCGATTACCGATGATGAAGCGCTGTCAGCGTTCAAAGAGTTGTGTCGTGCAGAAGGCATTATTCCGGCTCTGGAATCCTCTCATGCTCTGGCGCACGCGCTGAAAATGATCCGCGAGAACCCAGAGAAAGAGCAGTTGCTGGTGGTTAACTTGTCCGGTCGCGGCGACAAAGACATCTTCACCGTTCACGATATTTTGAAAGCTAAGGGAGAGATTTGATGGAACGTTATAATCAGCTGTTTCAACGTCTGTCGGCGAAGAAAGAAGGCGCCTTTGTTCCTTTCGTCACCCTTGGCGATCCGACCCCTGAACTGTCACTGAAGATCATCGATACCCTGGTAGCAGGTGGCGCCGATGCGTTAGAGCTGGGCATTCCATTTTCCGATCCACTGGCGGACGGCCCAACAATTCAGGGGGCAACCTTACGTGCCTTTGCCGCGGGTTCCACTGTCGCGCAGTGTTTCGAGATCCTTGCCACCGTGCGCCAGAAGTATCCTGAACTGCCGATTGGGCTGTTGATGTACGCTAATCTGGTATTCAGCAAAGGTATCGACAACTTCTACGCGCAGTGTGAAGCCGTCGGCGTTGATTCCGTGCTGGTGGCGGATGTACCGGTTGAAGAGTCTGCGCCGTTCCGTCAGGCTGCAATGCGTCATAACGTTGCGCCGATCTTTATCTGCCCACCGAATGCGGATGATGATTTGCTGCGGGAGATCGCCTCACACGGTCGCGGTTATACCTATCTGTTGTCGCGCGCGGGCGTGACGGGTGCAGAAAATCGCGCCAGCCAACCGCTGAATCATTTGATTGAGAAGCTGAGCGAATATCACGCTGCACCCCCGTTGCAGGGATTTGGTATCTCAGAAGCAAGCCAGGTGAGAGAAGCCATCGCGGCGGGCGCGGCGGGTGCTATTTCGGGATCAGCGATTGTGAAGATCATCGAACGTAACCAGAACGATCCCGACACGCTGTTAGCTGAACTCAAAGCGTTTGTCAGTGATCTGAAAGCCGGTACGCGCTAAATCTTTAAGACCTTATTCGCAACCGCGAATAAGGTCTTCCCTTGATTATTCCAGCCTGAACGTTTGCTCATCTCCCGAACCATCAGGATATCTCAGCTTCATCGTCAGCATGTCGTTTCTGATTTGCCACGTCAGCCTCTCGTCTTCTGGCCCCTCACGCCAGCGTCCGCTGCTATCTGGATTATCTGACATCAAGATAACTCTCTCGCCCTGGATCCGGCAGCGCACGGCCCAGCGTGATTGGTCGGACGGCCGGATATAGTGCACCCACGCCACGCCCTGTTCATCCACCTTGTCCAGCTGCATAATTTTGAAGTTGCGGCCAAAGCTCAGCGCGGTAGCCGCCTTGCACAGGGTACCAAGGTGTGGATTGATCAACGGTTCTGCCTGTGCGCTGGGCACCGGCAAAATTTGTGAAGCAAATAGCTGGAGGTAGGACAGATAGCTAATCGTCGCTATCGCCAGAATGGCGCGCTTTTTCATTATTGTTTTCCCTGCCTGATGCTTCAATTTGCACCTGTCGGCTTATCGTCTTGTTGTTTTATTATGAGTTTTGCCCTGCTCTTCCAGCTTACCGTTTGCCTTGCTGCCTTCATTGGATCAATAAGTGGTAAAAATCGCGTATTTCCATCTTTTTCACCCCAGGCGATTTGCCGATTTGAAAAGCGCATACCACAATTAATCGCACCGTCTCGTTGCGGTGAAACACCATCTAAGACAGGGAGATAACCAATGAATTTTTTCAAAGTCGTTGCAGGATTATTAATGGCTGCAGTAATGGCGATCACACTGAGCGCCTGTGCACCAACAGCAACAAAGGAAGGGACCGGGGGCTATATCGATGATACGGTGATCACTACTAAGGTTAAGGCACAGTTGTTGAATGACGACTCGCTGAAATCCACCGAGATCAACGTCGAAACCTTTAAAGGAAAAGTGCAGTTAAGTGGCTTTGTCAGTTCTCCGCAGATGGCGAACCGTGCAGTGACGGTGACCCGCAGTGTGGCAGGCGTCAAATCTGTGGTTAACAATATGCAGATTAAGTAACAGCGTACCCATCATGCAGCGGGCGACCTTCGGGTCGCCCGTTGTGTTTCGGTTGTTGCCTCAGAAACGGTAGCCCACACCAAAGAAGAACACCCACGGATCGATGCGCGTGTTAATGTTCTGCTGCTCACCGTTGGCTTTAAATTTCACGGTAGTATCAATGTCCATGTACCACAGGGATGCATTTAGCATCCAGTCGCGGTTGATTTGATAATCCATCCCCACCTGACCCGCCACACCCCATGAGTCTTTGACGCTGAGATCGCTTAAGCCTGCGTCCTGGCCGGTTTGATTAAATTTGGCATCGTAGAACGTGGTGTAGTTGATACCCACCCCAACATACGGACGCACCGGGCTTCTGCTATCGAAGAAATAGTACTGTGCCATTAGCGTAGGCGGTAGCTGGCGCACGGTAGCGAGATTTCCGGTGGCACCAAGGCCAACTTTGTGACGGAACGGTGTCGCCGCCAGCAGCTCAACACCGATGTTGTCCGTCGCCATGTAGGTGAAGGTCAAGCCAAGCTGGGTGTCGTTGCTCACGCTAAAGCCGCCCATACCCAGCACATTGTCAGAGCCTTCGGTTGGACGAACAGTCGCGCTGCCGGCACGCATGAAGAAATCACCCGCCTGATGGGCCAGTGCCAGTTGAGGAATAGCCAGAGCCATGAGCAATGCGCATTTTGCCAGTTTCATAATCACTCCTTTGCAGAAAAGTAAGGTCTTAATCGGGTTTGCGGCACAAGATCTAACCCTTTTTTGGTAAAAGATCATCTGCATCAATTCAAATTAATCACTTAAAAAACAATGGATTGATTCAGATCAATTTCCGGCATTGCACGTCATGAAGAAAAACCGCTGAGGAGGGCTTGAACGCAGATCAAGTGGGTTTGCACATTTTATGAACTGGTTGCGAGTGACAATTTCCTATTCTTTACCAGAGATGACACAAAGTTATGGTCTTCCGGGTGCCCGCCAGCCCACAGAACATGTACAATCGCCGGGTTAATTAACCCGGTTCCATCAAGGAGAGTACATGTCTATCACGGCAAGCTCGTTATACCGTGACACAGGAAATTTTCTGCGTCATCAGCTGGTTACTATTGTGCTGATGGCGTTGCTGACGTCGTTCATTACGGTGATTGTCGGTCATGCATTAACCCCAGGCGAAGACCAGTTATCGCTTCTTAGTCAGGCTGACGACAGTGCAACCTCACTGTTTGAACTGGTACAGAATATGTCACCGGATCAGCAACGCATCTTGCTGCGCGCTTCGGCTGCCGGCACCTTCGCTGCCCTGATCGGCAACACGCTGCTGCTGGGCGGTATGCTGTGCCTGATCCCGCTGGTTTCGAATGGCCAACGCGTGAGTGCGCTGCGAGCGATCGGAGCCTCCGCGCCACTGCTGCCAAAACTGCTGCTGCAGACCTTCCTGATTACCCTGCTGGTGCAAATCGGCTTTATGGTATTGATGGTGCCTGGCGTGATTCTGGCGATTCTGCTGTCACTGGCACCGGTGATGCTGGTCAGCGAGAAAATGGGCGTGATTGGCGCGATGCGCGCCAGTATGAAACTGGCATGGAAGAACATGAAAGTCATCGCCCCCGCCATCGTGTTGTGGTTACTGGCGAAGATTGTGCTGATGTTCCTTATTTCATCACTCACGGTGCTACCGGTGAACATTGCGTCGGTGGTGATGAATGCGCTGGGTAATCTGGTCTCCGCGATTCTGATTATCTATTTGTACCGACTGTATATGCTGTTACGTTAACAGCAGTGGCGCTCTGCGGAGCGCCTTAATTGAATGCTCCTGCCCTAACTGGAAACACTATGAAGCAGTTACTTGATTTTCTTCCCCTGGTAGTTTTCTTCATCTTCTACAAGCTGTACGACATCTTTGTCGCCTCAGGCGCCCTGATTGTTGCTACGGGCCTGGCGCTGGTCGTCAGTTGGGTGCTGTATCGTAAACTGGAAAAGATGACGCTATTCACCTTCGCACTGGTGACGGTGTTTGGCACATTGACGCTGGTGTTCCATAACGATGAGTTCATCAAATGGAAAGTCACCGTGATCTATTCCCTGTTCGCATTGGCCCTGCTTTATAGCCAGTTCTTTATGGAACAGCCGCTGATTCAACGCATGCTCGGCAAAGAACTGCAGCTGCCTGGCGTTGTGTGGCGTCGATTGAACATTGCCTGGGCCATCTTCTTCTTCGTCTGCGGCCTGGTAAATATCTATGTTGCGTTTTGGTTATCACAAGAGTTTTGGGTTAACTTTAAAGTGTTTGGTCTGACCGGCCTGACCCTACTGTTTACTCTGTTTAGCGGCGTGTACATCTGGCGACAGATGCCGCAACAAGAACAAAAATAAGCCACTCCGCCCGGCACTGTCGGGCTTCTCTTCACCTGCAGAAGAACTGAGCAATGGACGAAAAACATAAATTGCCGCAAGGCGAAATGGTGTCGCGCACCCTGGCGATGCCAGCGGATACCAATGCCAATGGTGATATTTTTGGCGGCTGGTTGATGTCACAGATGGATATGGGCGGTGCCATCATGGCCAAGGAGATCGCCGAAGGTCGTGTGGTCACCGTACGTGTTGATGGCATGTCGTTCCTGAAACCGGTAGCCGTGGGCGATGTCGTGAGCTGCTATGCGCGTTGCATACGTACCGGCAACAGTTCGATGACCATCAATGTAGAAGTGTGGATCAAGAAGGTTTCGTCTGAGCCAATCGGTCAAACGTATTGCGCCACTGAAGCGGTATTTGTTTACGTTGCCGTGGATAACACCGGGAAATCCCGTCCGCTGCCTCCTGGCAAAGCCAATCTTGCCGATTAACAGCGATTAAAAAAGCGGTCAATGACCGCTTTTTCTTTGCCTTCAACCCAGGCTTACTCGATGTTAGCGCCGCCGTTAATGCGGAACACAATGTTCATGGTCAGGCCTTTGCCAGGACGACCTGGCTGATAACGCCACTTCTTCATGGCCTGCTTCACTTCACGCTCAAACATATTGCGCGGTTCGGCAGAGAGAATTTCCACGTTATCGACACGACCGTCGCTATCCACATCAAACTGTACGCGTACACGCCCTTCCACGCGTAACGCAAACGCGCGCGCTGGGTAGGCAGGTTTGCTCACGTTCATCGCTTTCGGCCCGTCCGAGACGGTCTGCGTTGGTGCTGGATTGCTCTTCGGTGCCGTGGTCGGGCGCGTCTGGGTGGTCGGGATATCCTGCTTAAACGGATTCTCCTGCGGCTTCACTTCTTTACGCGGCTTCGGCTCGACCTTTTTCTCTACCTTGGGCTTCGGTTTTGGCTTGGGCTTAGGTTCAGGTTTCGGAATCGGCACGGGCTCGACTTTAGGCGGCTCTGGTGCGACTTCCGGCTCAGTTTCGGGCTCTGGCGGCGGCGGAGTCACCACGGCGGGAGCCGGTTCAGGCTGCACTTCAGGCGCCACCATGGTCACGCTGATTGGCTGGGATGCTTTCGGAACCTCAATGGTCTGATGAAACGATGCATAGAGAATGCCCGCAATCAGCGAGCCGTGGAGTACCACGGACAAGATCATAGCTACGGGGGTACGTGTAGGAAGAGGCGTAGTCAACGTCGTCATATCAGTCATATTCATTGAGTGAAGCGCAGATTTTAAATGCAAATAGCAATCAGTTTCAATAAGCGATGTGTAAGCCACTCGCAGAAAGGCGTTTTTTAGCGGGGATTGCGCTATATGACGGTGGATTTATCTTTCATTTGCACTCTGATTAACGATCACTTAACGTGTCTCGCAATTTCGGCAAGTCTAACGGGAGTACCCCATCGTGCTTTACGTCATTTATGCGGAAGATACCGCAGATTCACTGGAAAAACGCAATTCCGTACGCCCTGCGCATCTCGCGCGCTTGCAGTTACTGCAGGATGAAGGTCGACTGATCGCCGCTGGCCCAATGCCCGCTGTCGATAGCAACGATCCGGGTCCCGCAGGCTTTACCGGTTCAGTGATCATTGCCGAGTTTTCCTCGCTGGAAACCGCACAATCCTGGGCTAATGACGATCCGTACATTGCCGCTGGCGTGTATGAGAAAGTGGCGGTCAAACCGTTTAAACGCGTATTCTAACCGATGTGGCAGTCTGTTTTACTGCTGGTAGCGGTGTTAACGCTGATTGGCAGAGCACTCTGGATTTGGCGTCAGCAAGGCTGGCGCCAGGCCCGGCAGCACATTGTGATGTTAGTCGTGCTGGCGGCCGCATTACAGATCGTCAATGTCTCTCTGGTGTTACGCGGCGCTTAACGGCCGCGTAAGCCATTTACATATTCTGCGTGATGAACAGGATGGATCGGCGATGCTGCTGCGCCACCTGATGACGAATGGCATGGATACGTTTATAGCGACGTGACTGCCCTTCCAGCCAACGTGCACGACGGCGGTGTACCTGACGTAACATTCTCCAGCGCGCCACTTCATTTCTGCTTCGTCTCATCACATCCTCATCAGACAGGCTAAACTCGCCAGGCATTATAAAGATCTGATTGAAAATGCCAAATCGAAAGCTTCATTGAACTGTCATTCACGATTAAAGGTTTCACTAGTGCTATTCAGCACGTAAACTTTCCTCATCAAAGCGCGAACAGGATGTCCACTTAATGACTACATTTTATACCCTAATCAGTTGGTTGCTGTTGTTCGGCTACTGGTTGCTGATTGCGGGTGTCACGCTGCGTATCCTGATGAAACGCCGCGCAGTGACGTCCGCCATGGCCTGGTTGCTGATCATCTATATTCTGCCGCTGGTGGGTATTATCGCGTATCTGTCGTTTGGTGAACTTCATCTGGGCAAACGCCGGGCGGAGCGCGCACGCACCATGTGGCCCTCCACCGCCAAGTGGCTTAACGACCTCAAACAGTGCCGCCATATCTTTGCCACCGAGCACAGTGACGTGGCACGTTCATTATTTGAACTCTGTCACCATCGTCAGGGCATTGCGGGTGTAAAAGGCAATCAGCTGCAGCTGCTCACTAACTCTGATGATGTGATGCATGCGTTGATCCGTGATATCCAACTGGCTCGTCACAACATCGAGATGGTGTTTTACATCTGGCATCCGGGCGGCCTGGCGGATGAGGTCGCGGAGTCGCTGATGGCGGCTTCACGCCGGGGTGTGCATTGCCGCCTGATGCTGGACTCCGCGGGCAGCGTGGCATTTTTCCGCAGCCCCTGGGCGAATATGATGCGCAATGCCGGTATCGACGTGGTTGAGGCGTTACAAGTGAGCCTGCTGCGTGTGTTCCTGCGCCGGATGGATTTGCGACAGCATCGTAAAGTGGTGCTCATCGATAACTATATTGCCTACACCGGCAGCATGAACCTGGTCGATCCTCGCTACTTCAAGCAGGATGCAGGCGTGGGCCAATGGATCGATTTGATGGCGCGAATGGAAGGCCCGGTCGCGACCACGATGGGCATCGTTTACGCCTGTGACTGGGAGATCGAAACCGGCAAACGCATTCTGCCGCCCGCGCCGGATGCCAACATCATGCCCTTTGAGCAGGAAAGCGGTCATATCATCCAGGTGATCGCTTCGGGGCCGGGCTTCCCGGAAGATATGATTCACCAGGCGCTGTTGACGGCGGTCTATTCCGCACGTGAACAGCTGATCATGACGACGCCCTATTTCGTCCCCAGTGACGACCTGCTGCACGCCATCTGCACCGCTGCGCAACGCGGTGTGGAAGTCAGTATTGTGGTGCCACGCCACAATGATTCGCTGTTGGTGGGCTGGGCCAGCCGCGCGTTCTTCACCGAGTTGCTGGAAGCCGGCGTAAAAATTTATCAGTTTGAAGACGGTTTGCTGCATACCAAAAGCGTGCTGGTCGATGGACAGCTGAGTCTGGTCGGTACCGTAAACCTTGATATGCGCAGCCTGTGGCTTAATTTTGAAATCACCCTGGTGGTGGATGATGATGGATTCGGCAGCGATTTAGCCACGGTGCAGGATGACTATATCGCCCGCTCACGCTTACTGGATGGTGCGCGCTGGGCTAAACGTGCGTGGTGGCAGCGCATCGTTGAACGACTGTTTTACTTCTTTAGCCCTTTACTGTAAAACGAGCGACAAGATTACCGCCTCAGAGTAAGCAGGAATGACCATGGATTTAAATAATCGCCTTACCGAAGATGAAACGCTGGAACAGGCCTACGACATTTTTCTAGAACTGGCAGGTGATAACCTCGATCCGGCTGACATCATTCTGTTCAATCTGCAGTTTGAAGAGCGCGGCGGTGCAGAGTTGTTTGACCCGTCGGAAGACTGGCAGGAGCACGTCGATTTCGATCTCAACCCGGACTTCTTTGCGGAAGTGGTGATTGGTTTGGGTGAAGCGGACGGCGAGCCGATTACCGATGTGTTTGCCCGCGTGCTGCTGTGCCGCGAGAAAGACCATAAGCTGTGCCACATTCTCTGGCGTGAATAATCGCTGACGCATAAAAGAACGCCGGGCAATTGCCCGGCGTTTTCTTTTCGACCTTATAAAGGATCGACCTTCAAACAGGATACTGCGTGGCGGAAACTCCCCTCCAGCAAAGGACGCGTTTTCGCACACTCAGGTCCGGCAATCGGACAACGGGTGCGGAATACGCAGCCCGATGGCGGATTGATCGGTGAAGGCAGTTCACCCTCCAGCAGCTGGATCTGTTTGTTTTTTTCCAGATCCGGATCCGGGATCGGTACCGCAGACATCAGTGCACGGGTGTAAGGATGCTGCGGATTGTTGTACACCGAGTCATAAGTGCCCAACTCAACAGCATGACCAAGATACATCACCAGCACACGGTCAGAGATATGCTTCACCACCGCCAGATCGTGCGCAATAAAGATGAGCGATAATCCCATTTCACGTTGCAGCTGCTGCAGCAAATTCACTACCTGCGCCTGAATCGACACATCCAGCGCCGAAACCGGTTCATCGCAAATAATCAGCTTGGGTTCGAGGATAAGCGCACGCGCAATACCGATACGCTGACACTGACCACCGGAAAACTCGTGTGGATAACGGTTGATGAGGTTTGGCAGCAGCCCAACCTTCATCATCATGTTCTTCACCTTATCCTTCACTTCCTGCTTTGGCATCTTCGGATAGTAGGTGCGCAGCGGCTCGGCAATGATGTCGCCAATGGTCATGCGCGGGTTCAGCGAGGCCAGCGGATCCTGGAATATCATCTGGATATCGCTGCGCGCCTGGCGCCACTCATCCTGACTCTGTCCCAATAAATCACGTCCCAGCCAGGCCACACGACCGTCGGTGGCTTTCACCAGGCCGATGATGGCGCGTGCCAGGGTTGATTTACCACAGCCCGATTCGCCCACTACGCCGAGGGTTTCCCCCTCATACAAGCGCAGGCTAACGCCATCCACTGCTTTCAATGTTTTTGGCGGCTGCCAGAACCACTGTTTGCCGTCTTTAATATCGAAATGCACCTTAAGATCGGCGATTTCCAGTAAGACTTTCTTCTCTTCGATGACGGTGCTCATGCTAATTCCTCCACCGGTTTGAAGCAGGCACGCAAACGCCCTTCCGCGAAAGGCTCCAGCGGCGGTGACTTGGCACAGACGTCCATCGCAAAGGCGCAACGTGGCTGGAACGGGCAGCCCTGCGGCAAGCGCAACAGGTTAGGCGGGTTGCCGGGAATCGTGGTGAGTGAATCCCCCTCTTCCGCATCCAGGCGCGGCACCGCACTTAGCAGGCCAATGGAGTAAGGATGTGCAGGCTGATAAAACACATCGCGTGCGCGGCCATACTCCATGGTACGACCGGCGTACATCACCAGCACTTTGTCACAGATACCGGCAACCACCCCGAGATCGTGCGTGATCATGATGATCGCGGTGTTGAATTCGCGTTTCAGCTCGTTCAGCAGCGTCATGATTTGTGCCTGCACCGTCACATCCAGTGCCGTGGTCGGTTCATCGGCAATCAGCAATTTAGGACGGCACAGCAGTGCCATGGCGATCATCACACGCTGACGCATGCCGCCAGAGAACTCATGCGGGAACATCTTCATGCGCTTGCGTGCTTCAGGCATTTTCACCGCATCCAGCATGCGTACGGACTCTTCAAACGCCTGCGCGCTGCTCATCCCTTTATGCAGTTTCAGCACTTCCATCAGCTGCTCGCCGACGCGCATGTACGGATTAAGCGAGGTCATCGGGTCCTGGAAAATCATCGCAATCTGCTCGGCGCGCAGCTTGTTCAGTTTGTTCTCCGGCAGATTGAGAATCTCATCGCCATTGAATTTTGCCGAACCGCCAATGCGTCCGTTTTTTGCCAACAGGCCCATCAGGGCGAAAGCGGTTTGCGACTTGCCCGATCCCGATTCGCCGACGATACCCAGGGTTTCGCCGGCACGCAGTGAAAAGTTCAGGTCGTTGACTGCGGTGACATCACCATCGTGGGTGCCAAAGGTCACGCGCAGGTCTTTAACGTCCAGCAGCAGGTTACTGTTTCCCGCACGTGCAGCCATTGCTGGCTGAAATTCATGTATGGTCATCGGGAAACTCCTTAACGATCTTTCGGGTCGAGGGCATCACGCAGGCCATCGCCGATAAAGTTGAAACAGAACAGCGTAACCACGAGGAAACCCGCCGGGAACATCAGCAACCAGGGCGAGACTTCCATGGAGTTGGCGCCGTCACTCAGGAGTGCGCCCCAACTGCTCAGCGGCTCTTGCGTACCCAACCCGAGGAAACTGAGGAAGGATTCAAACAGAATCATGCTGGGTACCAGCAATGAGGCATAGACCACGACCACACCCAGCACGTTTGGCACGATGTGACGCAGCACGATGTTGAAGGTCGACACCCCACCCACCTGAGCCGCTTCAATAAACTCTTTGCGCTTCAGGCCCAGCGTCTGGCCACGCACGATACGCGCCATATCCAGCCACGACACCATGCCGATTGCCACAAAGATCAGCAGAATGTTACGGCCGAAGAAGGTCACCAGCAGGATCACGAAGAACATGAACGGGAAGGAGTTGAGGATTTCCAGAATACGCATCATCACGGAGTCGATTTTGCCGCCGAGATAGCCCGCCAGCGAACCATACAGCGTGCCCACCAGCACCGCGATCAACGCGGAGGCAATGCCGACCATTAATGAGATACGACCGCCAATCGCCACGCGCACGAGCAAGTCACGTCCTGAGGAGTCGGTACCAAACCAGTGGCCTGATACCGTATCCGGTGCCGCAGACATCATGCCCCAGTCGGTATCATCATATTTAAACTGCGACAATACCGGCGCAAAGATCACGAACAGAGTAATCGCTAACAACACCAGCAAACTGATCAGCGCAGCGCGGTTATGGATGAAGCGGCGACGCGCATCCTGCCACAGGCTGCGCCCTTCGACTTCCAGTTTTTCACTGAAGGCATCCAGAGCTTCGCTGTTTTTCTTACTTAACATCATGGGCGAACTCCAGAATCAGTAACGAATTTTCGGATCGATGACGGCATACAGCACATCAACAATCGCGTTAAACAGAATGGTCAACACGCCGACCAAAATGGTCAGACTCATCACCAAAGAATAGTCACGGTTCAGGGCGCCGTTGACAAACAGCTGACCAATACCCGGCAGACCGTAAATCGATTCGATCACCATTGAACCGGTAATGATGCCGACGAATGCCGGCCCCATATACGAGAGCACGGGTAGCATGGCAGGTTTCAATGCATGGCGCAGTACGATACGGCGCAGCGGCAACCCTTTGGCGCGCGCAGTGCGGATAAAGTTGGAGTGCATCACTTCAATCATCGAGCCACGGGTGATACGCGCGATGCTGGCGATATAGGCCAGAGACAGCGCCACCATGGGCAGCAGCATGTAATTCCACTGCCCGCCGTTCCAGCCACCGCCCGGCAACCAGCGCAAGGTGATGGCGAAGACCAGCACCAGCAGCGGTGCAACGACAAAGCTGGGTATCACGACGCCCGTCATGGCGACCCCCATTACCGCATAATCCCACAAACTGTTTTGCTTAAGCGCGGCAATAACGCCGGCCGTCACGCCGAGGATGACAGCAAGGAAGAAGGCGGCGAGGCCGAGTTTGGCCGATACCGGGAAGGCGTGGCCGACCAGATAGTTTACGGAGTAATCTTTGTACTTAAACGATGGACCAAAGTCGCCGTGCGCCAGTTGCACTAAATAACTGACGTACTGTTTGCCGATCGGATCGTTCAGGTGATATTTGGCTTCGATGTTCGCCATCACTTCAGGCGAGAGCGTACGTTCGCCGGTAAACGGACTGCCGGGTGCCAGTCGCATCATAAAGAAGGAGATGGTGATCAGGATGAAGAGCGTCGGGATCGCTTCCAGAAGCCGACGCAGGATGAATTTTAACATTGCCGTACCTACCAGGCTGTTGCTTCACAAAGTCAAAAAGGCGGCGCTACAGCGCCGCCACTGTCGATAGCCTGAGTGCTATTAATGTTTAATGATATACAGGTTTTTATCGAGGGTTTTGTCCAGCGGGTCATTGCCGGTGTAACCGCCAACGTACGGTTTCACCAGACGCGCATTCACGTAGTAGTAAACCGGCACGATGGTGCTGTCTTTATCCAGAATCTGCTCAGCTTTCTGGTAATCCGCGACACGGGCTTTATCGTCAACCGCTTTCACCGCATCGTGGATCACTTTATCGAAGTCCGCGCTCTTATAGTGCGAGGTGTTACTGCTGCTGTCAGACAGCATGATGTTCAGGAACGAGGTTGGCTCGTTATAGTCTGCGCACCAGGCCGCACGGGAAACATCGAAGTTGCCCTGATGGCGGGTATCCAGGAAGGTTTTCCACTCCTGGTTTTCCAGCTTGATGTTCACGCCGATGTTCTTTTTCCAGATCGAAGAAGCGGCGATAGCCAGTTTCTTATGCAGATCCGAGGTGTTATACAGCAGGTTAAAGGTCAGTGGCTTATCAGCGGTATAACCGGCTTCAGCCAGCAGTTTTTTCGCTTCTTCGTTACGCTTGTTCTGATCCCACTTGAACCAGTCTGGCGGCAGCAATTCCATACCATCGGTGGCTGGTGGGGTGAAGCTGTAGGCGGGTAACTGACCCTGCGCCAGCACCTTGTTCACCATGATGTCGCGATCCAGACCCAGTTTCAGCGCAGTACGCACGCGCGGATCGGTGAATGGCGCTTTCTGGTTGTTGATTTCATAGTAATAGGTGCAGAGATACGGCTTCACCATCAACTCTTTACCGTTATCACGCTGCAGTTTTTTGAACAGCTCGATCGGCATGTTGTTATAAGTGATGTCGCTGCCGTTTTCAGAGAAGTAACGGTTCACGTCACTGACTTCTGAGTTAATTGGCAGGAAGGTCACCTTGTTCAGCACGGTATGCGCGTTATCCCAGTATTCTGGGTTACGTACGATGGTGACACGTTCGTTGATGACGTGTGATTCCAGTTTGAAGGCACCGTTGCCGACCCAGTTTTGCGGCTGTGTCCACTGATCGCCAAACTTATCGATGGCTGGTTTATACACCGGAGACATCACGGAGTTGATCAGCAGCTTGTAGAAGTAAGGAACCGGCTCGCTGAGGGTCACTTCCAGCGTATGATCGTCAATGGCTTTCACACCGAGATCGGTGATCGGTTTTTTACCGGCAATGATGTCATCGACATTCAGGATGTGGCCGTACTGTGGATAGCTGGCGTAAGGAGATGCAGTTTTAGGATCGACTAAACGCTCCCAGCTGTACACGAAATCTTGTGCCGTTACCGGCTCGCCATTGGACCATTTGGCATTTTTACGCAGATGGAAAGTCCAGACTTTAAAATCTTTGTTTTCCCAGCTTTCCGCTACGCCCGGAATCGGTTTGCCATCGCTGTCGCTGATGATCAGACCTTCGTACAGATCGCGTGCGATGTTATCTTCTGGCACGCCTTCAATTTTATGTGGGTCGAGTGATTGCACTTCATCACCGTTACCACGTACCAGCTCCTGTTTTGCTGCCAATTCAACCCCTGCTGGCACTGCTGCCAAAGCGGCATTCCCTGCCAGTGCGCCGATTGCTGCAAGAACGCCTGCGGCAATAAGGCTTTTTTTCGTGATGTTGTTCATTACTTAGCTCCAGTTTTATTATCGTCACCGGGTCAGTGAACTGCCCGGCGTACCCCGTTTCCGGGAGATCTCTGCCTGTCTGAACAGAGACCACTATCACCCTTCAGGGTTTACCACGTTAATGTGCCGTCCGACTGTAGCGCCGGTTCCCCACATTACTCAATGTTTCTTTATGTAATAGTATTTCAATGCCAGCATATCTTGCGGATCCTTGCCGGTGAAACCGCCTACCCAGGGTTTCACCAGACGAACGCTGACGCGATAGTAAACCGGCACGATGGGCGAGTCCTTATCCAGCTGCGCTTCGGCCTGCTGATACAAAGATGCCCGTTGAGTGTTATCGGCAACCGTCAGGGTTTGCGCCATCAATTTATCGAAAGCATCGCTGTGATAGAACGCAGTGTTAATGGACGATCCGCTCAACAGCATGTTAAGGAAGGTTGAGGGCTCGTTATAATCCGAGCACCATGTCGCACGCACTACATCGTATTGTGCCTGACGACGTGTCTCCAGCAGCGTTTTCCACTCCTGATTTTGTAGCGTCACCTCGGCACCGAGATTCTTTTGCCACATTGAGGCGGCGGCGATGGCCTGCCGTTTGTTCTGTTCAGAGGTGTTATAAAGCAGCGTGAAACGCAACGGATGCTGAGCATTGAAACCCGCTTCTGTCAGCAGTTGCTTCGCACTGGCGTTGCGCTCGGCCTGAGTTTGCTTCGACCATGCCGGGGCTTCAGGCGAGATGCCGTGCGTAAATGGCGGCGTCAGCGCATAGGCGGGAATCTGACCTTGCCCCATGATCTTGTCGGCGATGATGTCACGATCGAGCGTCAGCTTCAGCGCTGTTCGTACCCTGGCATCATCGAACGGGGCTTTTTTGTTATTCATCTCATAGTAGAAGGTGCAGAGCACAGGGCTGACTTTGACTTGATCGCCCAAATCCTGCTGCAACTTCTTGAACAAATCAGGAGGCACCACGCTATTGGTCATGTCCGTGCCGCCGCTGCGATAGCGGTTAATGTCACTGTTTTCGGAAGAGAGCGGCAGAAAAACGCCCTCATCAATCACGCTGTGCGCGTTATCCCAATATTGCGGATTACGCTTCAGGACAATCTTTTCATTCACCACCCAGTCAGCCAGCGTGTAGGCACCATTTCCCACATAGTTCTGCGGTTGGGTCCACTGCTCGCCGAATTTTTCAATCGCCGCACGATACACCGGCTTCATCGCGGTGTGGGCCAGCATATCGACAAAATAGGGAACAGGCTCAGTGAGTGTCACTTCGAGGTGATGCGCATCAATCGCTTTCACGCCCAGTGAATCCGGCGTGGCTTTGCCCGCCAAAATGGGGTCAATGTTGGCGATATGAGCGGCTTGCAAATAACTGGCATAGGGTGAAGCTGTTTTCGGATCGGCCAGACGCTGCCAGCTGTAGACGAAATCTTGCGCGGTGACGGGTTCACCGTTGCTCCAGCGCGCATCTTCACGCAGGGTGAAGGTCCAGATACGCCCTTGCTGGTTGCTCCACTGCGTTGCAACCCCGGGCACAATCTGACCGTTGTTGTCGGTCTCAACCAGCCCTTCGAGCAAATTGCGGATAACGTTGGATTCAGGCACCCCTTCCGTTTTTTGCGGATCGAGAGAAGACACTTCACTGCCGTTGTTGATGACGATGCGCTGTGTTGCTGATAATTGCGTCCCAGCCGGGATGTCAGCTGCCTGACTGTGAGAGACAAAACCTGCACCTGCCAGACAAAGTGCCAAAGACGTGCGCGCAACCTTTTTCGCTACCATGTTTTTCATCAACAAATATCAACCTTAAATAAAAACCTGATAGCGAGTAAGCAAGAAGCGTACACATTTGTCGCGAACAGGGAAAAAATTTGTGATGAGCCGAAAATTATCAGAACCGATGCCCGCACGCCAAAGCTAAACAGCAAAAATGTTAGCTAATTCTCTTTTATCATGGAGTCCGCGACAGGAGAAGTGTTAATTTTCACCCTGAAATATTATTCAAGCATATGTTTTACAAGCAATAAGTCAATATTCAGTCGATTTTCTCGCCAATAAAGCTCTGCAACCCGCCATTTTACTGTTAACGCTGCCAAACCCTCGACCAACAATATGAAACGTTATTTGAGGCGAGAAAACATCCGAATAGTGACTAATTAAAATGAATATAGCAGTGAAATATACTGTGATAATTATCACATATATTTATTGATGAACTGGCGCAGGAAGGAAAAGTAGTAGCAAAAGTGATGACAGGCAAATCATATTAAGCCAGGCGAATAATTTCACCCTATTGGTGCAAAATAATGGCCAATTGCACCAACATGGATCACGAAAGTTATTTTTTAACTGAAAACACCGACAATTTAATTCAGCAACCCCGGAAATATCGCTTTCATTCCGGTGACAACAAACTCAATCCCCAGTGCCATTAATAGCAATCCCATGATTCGGGTAATCACGTTAATGCCTGTTTGCCCTAGAACGCGCACCATTAAAGGGGCAGCCCGAAACAGTAACCAACAGCAGCAAGCGAATATCGCAATGGCGATAGTGAAACCGATCAGGTTTATCCAGCTGTGGTAACGCGTGCTCCAGACGATGGTCGAACTGATCGCACCCGGGCCGGCCATTAAGGGCAAGGCCAGTGGCACCACACCAATACTTTCACGAATCGCGGTTTCTGACTTTTCTTGCTTGTTTTGCTTATCCTCGCCCAGTTTGCCGCTGATCATCGACATCGCGATTGTGACCACCAGAATGCCCCCGGCGATACGGAATGAGTCAATGGAAATGCCAAACAAATGGAGAATGGCATCCCCCAGGAACAGTGAGGTCCAGAGAATAATCGCCACAGCAAGATTTGCCGTAAAATTGGTTTTATTCCGCTCAGCGACCGCCTGGTAGCTGGTCATGCTGATAAACACGGGGATGATCCCTACGGGATTAACCAGGGCAAATAAACCGACAAAAAACTTAACGTAGCCGGAAAAATCAAGTAGCACGGGGTTCACGGTGAGCTCCACGAAGGTAGTGTTTCAAATCGCGCTTAATGTAGTGCATAAGCCGGACGGAAAACCAGTGGGTTAAGCGGAAATATATGCTGCTATTTCCACTTACTTCCAGTTTATTCCTCTGCGAACAAGGGGTCGTCACCCACCTCACGTCCTCTCAACCAGCCAAAACCGCTTAATGCGTTACTTTAGTTGCTAAAGTCGGTGCTGAAAGGTGTCAGCATGGCGCCAGATTGATCCACATCAAAATTTGCCTACCTCATCAGGGGTAATCTTACCCCATCGAAACTATTGAAATAGGCGTAAGCATCTTATCCTGGAAACCCTTTTAGTAAGCAACGGCAATCTACTCGCCACTCTGAACAACGTATAAGCATAGCGCGACTATACTTTCGGACTCAGGCTTGCTTACTAAAAGAGTTTAACTTCCTTCAGGAGAGCACTATGGCCGTTACAAATGTTGCCGAACTTAATGCACTGGTAGAGCGTGTTAAAAAGGCACAGCGTGAATACGCCAACTTTAGTCAGGAACAAGTTGATACCATTTTCCGCGCTGCTGCACTCGCCGCTGCTGATGCCCGTATCCCCCTCGCCAAAATGGCCGTCGCCGAATCAGGCATGGGTATCGTTGAAGATAAAGTGATCAAAAACCACTTCGCTTCTGAATATATCTACAACGCCTATAAAGATGAGAAAACCTGCGGTGTGCTGGATACGGATGACACCTTTGGTACTATCACCATCGCTGAGCCGATTGGCCTGATTTGCGGTATCGTCCCGACCACCAACCCGACCTCAACCGCCATCTTTAAAGCATTGATCAGCCTTAAAACCCGTAACGGCATCATCTTCTCACCCCATCCACGCGCCAAAGATGCCACCAACAAAGCAGCCGACATTGTGTTGCAAGCCGCCATTGCCGCCGGTGCACCAAAAGACATTATTGGCTGGATCGATGTTCCTTCAGTAGAACTGTCTAACCAGTTAATGCATCACCCTGATATCAACCTGATTCTGGCCACCGGTGGCCCAGGCATGGTAAAAGCCGCATACAGTTCCGGTAAACCAGCGATTGGTGTCGGTGCCGGTAATACGCCTGTGGTGATCGATGAAACCGCCGATATCAAACGCGCAGTCGCTTCTATCCTGATGTCCAAAACCTTCGATAACGGCGTCATTTGTGCGTCAGAGCAGTCAGTCATCGTGGTGGACTCGGTGTACGATGCGGTTCGCGAGCGTTTCGCCAGCCACGGCGGCTATCTGCTGCAGGGCAAAGAGTTGAAAGCCATTCAGGATATCATCCTGAAAAATGGCGCACTGAATGCCGCTATCGTCGGTCAGCCTGCGGCAAAAATTGCTGAACTGGCCGGTATCAGCGTCCCTGCGACCACTAAAATTCTCATCGGTGAAGTGAAGCTGGTGGATGAGTCTGAACCGTTTGCCCACGAAAAACTGTCGCCAACCCTGGCGATGTATCGTGCAAAAGATTATTACGACGCGGTAGATAAGGCAGAAAAACTGGTGGCTATGGGCGGTATCGGCCATACCTCTTGTCTCTACACTGACCAGGATAACCAACACGAGCGCGTGCACTTCTTTGGCGACAAAATGAAGACCGCCCGAATTCTGATTAACACACCCGCTTCGCAAGGCGGTATTGGCGACCTGTATAACTTCAAACTTGCGCCATCGTTGACGCTGGGTTGTGGTTCCTGGGGCGGTAACTCAATTTCTGAGAACGTCGGACCTAAACACCTGATCAACAAGAAAACCGTGGCCAAGCGAGCTGAAAATATGTTGTGGCATAAACTTCCGAAGTCTATCTACTTCCGTCGTGGTTCACTGCCGATTGCCCTGGAGGAAGTTGCCACCGACGGCGCTAAACGCGCCTTTATCGTCACCGACCGTTTCCTGTTTAACAATGGCTACGCCGATCAAGTCACTCGCGTGCTGAAAGCCCACGGCATTGAAACCGAAGTGTTCTTTGAAGTTGAAGCGGACCCAACGCTGAGCATCGTACGTAAAGGTGCTGAGCAGATGAATAGCTTCAAACCTGATGTGATTATCGCCCTGGGTGGCGGTTCGCCAATGGATGCCGCGAAAATCATGTGGGTAATGTACGAACATCCTGAAACCCACTTCGAAGAGCTGGCGCTGCGTTTCATGGATATCCGTAAACGTATCTACAAGTTCCCGAAAATGGGCGTGAAAGCACGCATGGTGGCTATCACCACCACTTCCGGTACCGGTTCTGAAGTCACGCCGTTTGCGGTGGTCACTGACGATGCGACCGGCCAGAAATATCCGTTAGCGGACTATGCACTGACGCCTGATATGGCGATTGTGGATGCCAATCTGGTGATGGATATGCCACGCTCGCTCTGTGCATTTGGTGGTCTGGATGCGGTGACTCACTCGCTGGAAGCCTATGTCTCTGTCCTTGCAAATGAGTACTCTGATGGCCAGGCGCTGCAGGCGCTGAAGCTGCTGAAAGAGAACCTGCCTGCCAGCTATCGTGAGGGTGCGAAGAATCCCGTGGCGCGTGAGCGTGTGCATAATGCGGCAACCATCGCCGGTATCGCCTTCGCCAACGCCTTCCTCGGTGTGTGTCACTCCATGGCGCATAAGCTGGGCTCGGAGTTCCACATTCCGCACGGTTTGGCCAACGCCCTGCTGATTTGCAACGTCATCCGTTACAACGCGAATGACAACCCAACCAAGCAGACGGCTTTCAGCCAGTACGATCGCCCACAGGCACGTCGTCGCTACGCTGAAATTGCCGACCATCTTGGATTGAGTGCACAGGGTGACCGCACTGCCCAGAAAATTGAAAAATTGCTGGCATGGCTGGAAGAGATGAAAACTCAGCTGGGCATCCCAACCTCTATCCGTGAAGCAGGCGTGCAGGAAGCCGATTTCCTGGCGAAAGTCGATAAGCTGGCAGACGACGCGTTTGATGACCAGTGTACCGGTGCGAACCCACGTTATCCGCTGATTGCTGAATTGAAGCAAATCATGCTGGATACCTTCTATGGCCGCGAATTCTCTGAAGCTGAAGGCCCAGTTGCTGACGCCGTCGATGATAAAACGGTGAAAATCGAGAAAAAGACCAAAAAAGCCTAACCGGCTAAAAAACAAAAAACCCGCTGCGGCGGGTTTTTTTATCACTAAATAATCAAGCTTGCGGAGATTGCGCACCATAGATAGCTTTTAACGATCCTTCATCAATCGCCTGTTTATAGTGTTTACGGCAGACAGAAATATATCGCTCATTACCGCCAATCACCACCTGCTCTCCTTCGCTGAACGGTTTACCGTTGGCATCAAGGCGCAATACCATGCTGGCTTTACGGCCGCAATGGCAGATGGTTTTAAGCTCAACCAGTTTATCTGCCCATGCCAGTAAATATTGACTGCCGGTAAAGAGCTCGCCGCGAAAATCAGTGCGTAATCCATAACACAATACGGGAATATCCATATTGTCGACCACATCCGATAACGCTCTGACCTGCTCACGTGTCAGGAACTGACTCTCATCCACCAGCACACAATGAACCGGTTGCTTCGCATGCTCCCTGGCTATTTCCTGATTTAATTGTGTCGCAGCGTTATATAAAAAAGCAGGAGACGAAAGACCAATCCGCGAGCTTACCTTGCCCGCACCAAAGCGGTCATCAATCTCGGCGGTATACACCAGCGTGCGCATGCCGCGCTCCTGATAGTTATAGGAGGACTGAAGCAAAGCAGTGGATTTACCCGCGTTCATCGCGGAGTAATAAAAATAAAGTTGGGCCATATGCAGAATCTCATCGCAGCACAAATCTGATGGCGCGCAGTTTACCATAAACAAGTAAACCTGTAGCGATGCATTATTTTTATCATTTGCTCAAATTAACGGCAATGGCAGTTACGTGATTCATCATCGAAGTTAAAACAGCACTTTTTGGCAAAGAACAATCTATGCTGAGAATTTATTCAGCATTATTACCGCCAAAGTGTAAGGATTAGCACAACGTCACGGTGGCAAACGCGGATAATCAAGGCTTCGGATCTAAGCGCTAATGGTAAATATATTTGTAAACCGTTATACAATGTGATTTCTGGTTTTTACTTTACGTTTTACTTTTTAATCTGACTATTGCAGTTATTTTTTAGCCCCACTATTATGAGTCGGCAGAACAACTCCCATTTATTATATTTTGAGATTAGGACAATGAGCGAAGCACTTAAAATTCTTAATAATATCCGTACATTGCGCGCGCAAGCTCGGGAATGCACTCTGGAAACACTGGAAGAGATGCTGGAAAAACTCGAGGTTGTCGTCAATGAGCGTCGTGAAGAAGAAACTCACGCGCAGGCTGAAAATGCTGAACGTAACCGCAAACTGGAACAATACCGTGAAATGCTGATTGCGGATGGTATCGATCCAAACGAACTGTTACAGGCACTTTCTGAAACCAAAGCACCGGGTAAAACCAAGCGTGCTGCACGTCCTGCCAAGTATTCTTACGTTGATGAAAATGGTGAAAACCGTACCTGGACTGGCCAGGGTCGTACACCAGCCGTGATTAAAAAAGCGATTGAAGAACAAGGTAAACAACTGGACGATTTCCTGCTGTAATTTTCCAGTGCTTCGAATTGTGAATAACGCTTACGTGAGTTCACTTTACACCGGGTAAGAAAAAGGAAGCCGCTGGCTTCCTTTTTTAATGCGTCGTTATTGCTGATAGAAGCGACGATACCAATCAACAAAGTTCTGCACGCCCTGCTCAACCCTGGTTTGCGGACGGAACTGAATCGCATCATATAACGGCTGGGTATCCGCACTGGTATTGAGCACATCTCCCGGCTGCATCGGCAGCATATTTTTCTTCGCTTCAATGCCCAACGCTTTTTCCAGTGACTCGATATAGGTCATCAGGCTGGTCGGCTGGCTGTTGCCGATATTGTAAACACGATATGGCGCAGAACTGGTGGCCGGCGATCCCGCTTCCACGGTCCAGTTTTCATCAGCCTGCGGAATCACATCCTGAATGCGCACGATAGCTTCAGCAATATCATCAATGTAAGTGAAATCTCGGGTCATTTGCCCACGGTTATAGACGTCAATTTGCTCACCGGCCAGCATTGCGCGGGTGAATTTGAACAATGCCATATCCGGACGTCCCCACGGACCGTAAACAGTAAAAAAGCGCAGACCGGTGGTGGGCAACTGGTACAAATGGGAATAAGTATGCGACATCAATTCGTTGGCTTTTTTGGTGGCCGCATACAGAGAAATAGGATGGTCAACAGAATCATCCGTTGAGAAAGGCATTTTGCGGTTAAGCCCATAAACTGAGCTGGATGACGCATACAGCAGGTGGCCAACTTTATGATGGCGGCACCCTTCGAGAATATTGAGGTGGCCAATGAGATTGGCATCGGCGTAAGCGTGTGGGTTATCAATTGAATAACGAACGCCCGCTTGTGCACCCAGATGGATCACGCGATCAAATGCATGATCATCGAATAATGAAGAAATGGCCTGGCGATCTGCCAGGTCCATTTTCAGGAAAATAAACTCGGGATGCTGAAGGATTTGGTCTAAGCGCGCTTGTTTCAGGCTGACATCGTAATAGTCATTCAGGTTATCGATACCGACGACCTGGTGACCGGCGGCCAGCAAACGCTGACTCACGTGAAATCCAATAAAACCTGCCGCACCGGTAACCAAAAACTTCATACATCCCTCATTTATTACACAATTTGAATTGATGCTCCGCGGCCGATAGCGTAATACGTAAAGCCGCGTTTGCTGATACGTTCCGGATCATACAGGTTACGACCATCAAAAATCACGGGTTGTTTTAACGCGGTTTTGATAACGTCGAAATCTGGCGCACGGAAGTTCTGCCATTCAGTACAAATGACCAGGCCATCAGCACCCTGCAACGCCGCTTCTTTGGTACCGGTCAGCTTCAGATCGTCGCGGTGGCCATAAATACGCTGCGCTTCTTCCATTGCTTCCGGGTCAAATGCCTGAATGGTCGCACCCGCTTCCCACAGCGTTTCCATCAGCACACGGCTGGAGGCTTCACGCATATCGTCGGTATTAGGTTTGAACGCCAGGCCCCAGAGAGCGAAGGTTTTGCCACGCAGATCGTCGCCAAAATGACGTTTGATGAAGCTCGGCAGTTTGTTCTTCTGTGAATCATTCACATCTTCTACCGCCTGCAACAGACGCGGCGTGTAACCAATCGACTCAGCAGTGCGAATCAGCGCCTGCACGTCTTTCGGGAAGCACGAACCACCGTAGCCGCAGCCAGGGTAGATGAAGTGATAACCAATACGTGAATCTGAACCAATCCCCTGGCGTACTTTCTCAACGTCGGCTCCCAAACGTTCTGCCAGGTTAGAGATTTCGTTCATGAAGCTGATTTTGGTCGCCAGCATGCAGTTCGCTGCGTACTTGGTCAGCTCTGCACTGCGAATATCCATCAGAATCATACGATCGTGATTGCGATTGAATGGCTCATAAAGCTCACGCAGCAATTCAACCACTTCGTCGTTATCGGTACCCACTACGATGCGCTCAGGACGCATGCAGTCGTTTACTGCAGCCCCTTCCTTGAGGAATTCAGGGTTAGAAACCACATCAAACGGGATGTTTGCATCACGTTTTTGCAGCGTCTCGGCCATTACTGCACGCACACGATCAGCCGTTCCAACAGGGACGGTAGATTTATCGATCACCACTTTATGATCGTTCATGTGCGCTGCAATTGTCCGCGCAACCGCAGTCACATATTTCAGATCGGCAGAACCGTCTTCATCCGGCGGCGTACCCACAGCAATAAACTGCATCACACCGTGGTTAACACCCTCTTCTGCATTGGTGCTGAACTTCAGGCGACCCGCTTCATAGTTAGACATCACCAGCGGCGTCAAACCCGGTTCGAAAATCGGAATATGGCCTTTTTTCAGGTTTTCGACTTTCTTTTCATCGACATCAATACAGAGAACGTCATGTCCGACTTCGGCTAACACCGCAGCCTGAACCAGACCGACATAGCCGATACCAAATACAGTGACTTTCATTGAATTATCCTGTGTTTAATGAATTACTTTTTGTTGCCTACAGCGCCTTCCAGCCATTGAGTAAAGTCTTTACCCAGTACTGGATGACGAACGCCATACTCAACGAAAGCCTGCATATAACCCAGTTTGTTACCGCAGTCATGGCTTACACCGGTCAGGTGATAGGCTTCAACGGTCTCTTTTTCCATCAGCATGGCGATGGAGTCGGTCAGCTGAACTTCGCCGCCAGCACCCGGAGGGGTTTTCGCCAGCAGAGGCCAGATGTCAGCAGACAGCACGTAACGACCCACAACCGCGAGGTTAGATGGCGCTTCAGAAGCTTTAGGCTTCTCAACCACACCCACCATCGGCGCGCTCTGGCCTGGCGCCAGGTCAGCACCTTTGCAGTCAACGACACCGTAAGCGGTCACATCAGCAACCGGCTCTACCATGATCTGGCTGCGGCCGCTCTCTTCGTAACGCGCCAGCATTTCTGCCAGGTTGTCTTTGGTCGGATCAGATTCGTACTCGTCGATGATCACATCCGGCAGAATCACGGCAACCGGCTCATCACCGACCAGTGGGTGTGCACACATCACTGCGTGGCCAAGGCCTTTCGCAATACCCTGACGCACCTGCATGATGGTCACGTGTGGAGGACAGATAGACTGGATTTCGTCCAACAGCTGACGCTTAACGCGTTTTTCCAGCATGGATTCCAGTTCAAAACTGGTATCAAAATGGTTTTCGATGGCGTTTTTGGAAGAGTGTGTAACCAACACGATTTCGTTAATGCCCGCAGCGATACACTCATTCACGACATATTGGATCAGCGGCTTATCGACCAGCGGTAACATCTCTTTTGGAATAGCTTTAGTAGCAGGCAGCATACGCGTACCCAGACCTGCAACCGGGATTACCGCTTTTTTTACTTTAGACTTATAGGCAGACATCTAAATACCTCTCTTAATAGGCCGTTCAAGTTAATACTTGATATGTCGGTTTAAAAACGAAATGAGTATATCAGTTACTATCAGACGGATTTATCCTGGATGGAGCTAATCCGCGGAATTTAAGACTATTACCCAAGTGTAAAGCTTACCCCTGGCCCTGTCTCCAGCCCGCAAAAAATATAAATCCGATCGCTTATTCTTCAGCCGATAACATCAGCCGTAGCCTGC
This sequence comes from Pantoea rwandensis, assembly GCF_000759475.1. Lineage (NCBI taxonomy): Bacteria > Pseudomonadati > Pseudomonadota > Gammaproteobacteria > Enterobacterales > Erwiniaceae > Pantoea > Pantoea rwandensis. The sequence goes on along the minus strand of NZ_CP009454.1, from coordinate 2,488,802 downwards.
CACCCGCGCCCCACACATGGCACTGCCAGGCATCCGCGCGTTGACTGATCTGATTGAGGTGCGTACTGCCCATAGTACCAAGCGGCACGCCATTACTGAGTTGAATCTGATGGGTGTTAATGTGCAATGTGGCGTTGAGGCCAGCGGAGACCAGAATCAGGTTTTTCAACTGACGATGGTAGTACCCCACCAGCAAGGGGAACTGGCCACTGAGATTGGCCTGGCGTAACAGCATATTGACCTGGCGCAGCAGGCCGTTTAACTCCGGCAGGCGCTGTTTCTGTCCGAAAAGTTGTTCCTGTAACAGGCCGTTGAACAGCGCGCGCAACAGTAAGGCGGCCAACACGCCATTATCGCCTGCTCGGGTCACATCAAGACAGTAGAAGGCCAAATCCTTGTCGGACAACGCGGCGATATCCAGCACCAGCCCCGGCTGTTCAGCCATGGTCAGTTGGCGATAGTTAATGCGGCAATTAGCGATGGTTTGCTGAACCGGCGGTTGCAACTGCTTCAGTAGCTTAGACGCAGCTAAAGGATCGCGAACCAGTGCATCCCAGTCCTGAAACAGTTGTTCATCTTCCTCAACTTTAGAAGTGAACATCGAAGGGTAAAGACACTCATATACAGCTTCACGAAAACGTTCGAGGTTTCTGAGCGGCTTAAGCAGAACATCCTGAACCCCAAGGCGCAGGACATGCGCAATATCTGCCATGTTCTGCGTGGCGGAGATGATCAAAATTGGCACGCTATTGCCGCGACTGCGAATACGTTCGACGAACTGAAGCCCCCCCATGCGCGGCATCTCCAGATCGCAAATCACCAGATCCACGGCTTGAGCCGACAGTAAGGTTAAGCCATCGAGGCCATCTCCCGCTTCCAGCGTGCTGGCTCCCAGCCCCACCAACATAGTGTCTAACATCGAACGGAAAACGACCTCATCTTCGACAATGAGTATCTTTTTGCCGATTAGTGGTTTTTCCATTCTCTCCCCCTGCGTACCAGATATTTCAATAGTGGTTCATAAAACGCAGTTGCGCCTTTCAGAATTGACTGAAGTCGCACTGCCTGTGAATGAACAACCTGATTATCTGCCACGGACCAGCGGTAATAGTTCATCCATTTTTTTCTCGACGGCGGCTTTACCTGCCGCAATGGCTTCTTCTGCACGATGAAAATCCAGTGTGGATATCTGCGGACAAAACGGTTGAATCAGCACATCCGGTGGATCGCCCGCCATACGATTACGTTTAAGGCGGTTTTCCAGAATCTGGATGGATGTGGACATGATCTCCATGGCGCCCGGCGTTTGATTCGCCCGGCGGTGCGTCAGACCCAGTATGCGCTGGCGCAATTTTTTGCCCCAGCTTAATGCTTCAGCCGCGGCCTCTTCTTCGCCGCTCTGTGGCGTCACCGACAATAAATCCTGCTGCATTAGATGCGCGTCATGCTGTAAGTCCACCGCGATGACAATGTCGGCGCCGAGGGCTCGTGTCAGAGATATCGGCACCGGATTGACCACGGCACCATCCACCAGCCAGTAACCATTGTAGCCAACAGGTGGTAATAAGCCTGGCATACTACAGGACGCGCGTACTGCCTGATGCAAATCACCTTCGGTTAACCACAACTCACGGCCGGTACTTAAATTCGAGGCCACCACGCCAAAAGGTTTATTGCACCCCTCAATAAATTCATTGGGGATCAACTGACGGATGTGGCTGAACACGCGGTCACCGCGAAGCAAACCACCACGCTGCCACGACAGATCCATGAGGCGGATCACATCCCAATAGCGAAATGCGCTCACCCACTTTTCCATTACGCCCAGCCGCCCATTGACGTATGCCGATCCCACCAGCGCGCCGACTGAGCAGCCTGCAACCACATCAATTTCAATGCCGGCACGCTCCAGCCCATTAATCACACCAATGTGCGCCCAACCTTTGGCGGCACCTGAACCCAGGGCCAGCCCGATCCTCACCTTTCTCATCGCACCTCGTGATTAGTCTGGTACGTAGCATCCCGCTCAGCAGTCGGCTACCATAGCGCACACTTTAATTAACTTTAATCACTCACAGGAGATGACGTGTCTGAAAAGTGCCCCTGCTGCAGCGGAAAGCAGTATAGCTTATGTTGCCAGCCCTTTCTGAGCGGTCAGGCATTCCCTGCCAGCGCTGAACAATTAATGCGTTCACGCTATACCGCCTATGTTGAAAAGAACGCGGGCTATCTGGCTGCGACCTGGCACTCCAGTAAGCGTGTGGCCGACCTTGAGACGTTATTATCTGAAAGTTTTTCCGGCACTGAATGGCTGGGCTTGAATGTAACCCGTTGTAATCATGGAAGCCACGAGAATGAAGCCTTTGTGACCTTTTTTGCGCGTTACCGCGAAAAAGAGCGCACTTCGGCCATCTATGAATGTTCACGCTTTCTTCGTGAGGATCAACGCTGGTACTATATCGACGGAACGGTGCCCGAGCTGGGGCGCAACAATCGCTGTCCTTGTGGCTCCGATAAAAAATACAAAAAATGTTGTGGTTAATCTGGACAGATGCACAACGGCTTTACCATTCATCGCTTTGACAGGACTCTGATCGAGATGCAAGCGCAAAACACGCAACGAAAAGTTTTACGGACCATTTGCCCAGATGCGAAAGGCCTGATCGCCAAGATCACCAACATTTGCTACAAGCATGAACTCAACATTGTGCAAAACAACGAGTTTGTCGATCACCGCACCGGGCGCTTTTTCATGCGCACAGAGCTGGAGGGGATTTTCAACGACAATACCCTGCTGGCCGATCTCGACAGCGCATTGCCAGTAGGTTCGGTCCGTGAATTACAGAGTGCCGGCCGTCGTCGCGTGGTGATTTTGGTGACTAAAGAGGCGCACTGCCTGGGCGATTTACTGATGAAATGCGCGTTTGGTGGTCTCGATATGGAGATTGCTGCCGTCATCGGTAACCATGAAACACTGCGCTCGCTTGTTGAACGTTTCGATATTCCGTTTGTGCTGGTCAGCCATGAAGGCCTGACGCGCGAAGAGCATGACAATCGCATGGGCGACGAAATCGATCGTTACCAGCCGGATTACGTGGTTCTGGCAAAATACATGCGCGTGCTGACACCGGCCTTCGTGCAGCGTTACCCTAATCAAATCATCAACATTCACCACTCGTTCCTGCCTGCCTTTATCGGCGCGCGCCCTTACCATCAGGCTTACGAGCGTGGCGTTAAAATTATCGGTGCCACCGCGCACTACGTGAATGACAACCTGGATGAAGGTCCAATCATCATGCAGGACGTGATCAACGTCGACCATAGCTACACCGCAGAAGAGATGATGCGTGCCGGGCGTGATGTCGAGAAGAATGTCCTGAGCCGTGCGCTGTATAAAGTGCTTGGCCAGCGCGTGTTCGTTTACGGTAACCGCACCATCATTCTGTAAGCTTCCTGGCGCTGAATTGTGCAACTCTTCAGCGCCACGGATGAAAAGTGGACAAACGATTCATATTTTTGTTTTCAGCGCTTTACAGTCAGAGCGCATTTGGTATGATGCGCCCCGCTTTCAGGCACATTATTCAGGCCAGTGGCGGGATTCCCGAGCGGCCAAAGGGAGCAGACTGTAAATCTGCCGTCATCGACTTCGAAGGTTCGAATCCTTCTCCCGCCACCATCTGAATAACCTCCTCGCCTGAATCGTTAAGAGCTTTATATCCCTGGCGGGATTCCCGAGCGGCCAAAGGGAGCAGACTGTAAATCTGCCGTCATCGACTTCGAAGGTTCGAATCCTTCTCCCGCCACCATCGCTTTCCCTCTTGCTTTCATCGTCGTTTCTTCCCGATTCAATCCATGACTTTTTAACGAAATCTCGCTACCATCCAGACATACTTTTGCGGATAAAAATGGCAGCTAAATGAAATTCATCTCTTTCAACATCAACGGCTTGCGCGCACGCCCTCATCAACTTGAAGCCCTCGTCGAGCAGCATCAGCCGGATGTGATTGGCCTGCAGGAAACCAAAGTTCACGATGACATGTTCCCGCTCGAAGACGTCAGCAAACTGGGTTACAACGTGTTTTATCATGGCCAAAAAGGCCACTACGGCGTCGCGCTGCTGACCAAGGCTCAGCCCGTTTCGGTACGTCGTGGTTTTCCCGGTGATGATGAAGATTCACAACGCCGCCTGATCATGGCGGAAATCCCTAGCCCGATTGGCGACATCACCGTGATTAACGGTTACTTCCCGCAGGGTGAAAGCCGTGACCATCCAACCAAATTCCCGGCGAAAGAGAAGTTCTACCGTGATTTACAGGATTATCTGGAACAGCAGTTGGCGGTTGATAAGCCGGTGCTGATCATGGGTGACATGAATATCAGCAGTACCGATCTTGATATCGGCATTGGCGAAGATAACCGTAAGCGCTGGCTGCGCACCGGTAAATGCTCATTCCTGCCAGAAGAGCGTGAGTGGATGGATCGCCTGTTGCATTGGGGTCTGGTCGATACCTGGCGCGCGAAATACCCGGAAACGGCTGACCGTTTCTCCTGGTTCGACTACCGTTCAAAAGGTTTTGACGATAACCGTGGTCTGCGTATCGACCTGTTGCTGGCCAGCCAACCGCTGGCGGCACGTTGCATCGAGAGCGGCATCGACTACGAGATCCGCAGCATGGAAAAACCCTCTGATCATGCACCGGTCTGGTCAACGTTCAATCTGGAAAAATAAGTCAACTGCGTGGCGTGAGAACGCCACGCACCTTTACTTGATGATTTTCCAGATAAGCGGGTTAGTGCCCATCACTTTCTCATCACGTCCGCACTGCAGCAGCACGCCCTCCGCTTTCACGACCGCTCCTTCAGAATAACTGCGATTCTCATAAGTGCAGCACTGCAGACAGTTGCTCTGCTGATTATTCTGTCCCTGTGTCCAGACTTCCGGTGGCATATCAACCACCACATCCGTATTGCCCATGCGACTGTTTTCCGGCTGGCGGTTCGCCAGCGCCGAATTCATGCACAACAGCAGCCCGCTAAGCGCTAATAGAATATAACGCATCACTCTGTCTCCTTGGTTTTACGCCGGGTCGATTTCGGTTTTGCTTTACGTTTAGCGGCCGGTGCGGCAATGCCTCTAAATGATTGCAACGAGGGTCGCTGACGCGCTTCGCCAATTAACCCGATCAGCGTGGCAACCAGCGGCTGCATAAACTCATCGTAGCGGCAGGCCTTTTCACTGATGCGTGTTAATGTCGATTCCCATTGAGCCGTCATATCTGGCCGGGCCGCCATTTCAGGTAACGCATGGATCAGCGCCCTGCCCGCGTCCGTAGAATGAATATAGCGGCCTTTCTTTAAGAGGAATGTCCGGCGGAACAATAATTCAATAATGCCGGCTCGCGTCGCTTCCGTTCCTAAACCATCGGTCGCACGCAGCACTTTCTTTAATTCTTTATCCTGAACAAAACGCGCGATGCCGGTCATGGCGGATAACAGCGTAGCATCGGTGAACGGGCGCGGCGGCTGTGTCTGCTTGGCAAGCACTTCACCGCGCTCGCACAGCAGCTCATCCCCTTTCGCGACCACCGGTAAAGGCGTGCCATCGTTCTCTTCATCGCGCTCTTTGCTCCCCAGTAAGGCACGCCACCCCGCTTCTGCCAGAAAGCGCGCTTTGGCAACAAACTTGCCGCCGCCAATCTCGAGATCGATAACGCATTTACGGAACACCGCATCAGGGCAGAATTGCATCAGATACTGACGCGCCACCAGGCCGTAAATATTGGCTTCATTTTCCGTCAGGTTCACTTTGCTGGCGCGGGCGGTAGGGATAATGGCGTGGTGAGCATCCACCTTCTTATCATCCCAGCAGCGGTTCTTCTGATCAGGATTAAAATCCGTGGGCGGTGTCAAATTGGGCTGATGTGCCTGAATCGCATTCAGCACCGCATGCCGTCCGGCAAAATGTTCATCCGGCAAATAACGGCTGTCAGAACGCGGATAGGTAATCAACTTATGGGTTTCGTACAGACGCTGGCAGCAGTCCAGTACGTTTTGCGCACTCAGGCCGAAACGCTTTGCCGCCTCGATCTGCAGGCTGGAGAGCGAAAACGGCAATGGCGCGGTGTCAGATTCCCGTTTGTCGTTATAGCCCGTCACTATCGCCGGCTTGCCGTTGATGCGCTCTAAGACGTGATCGGCAAGCGATCGATGTAACAGGCGACCTTCCTCATCCTGCCAGGGTTCGCAGGCGTCGCTGGGTATCCAACTGGCAACAAAACGCTCATCCTTCGGCGTCACGATGTGCGCTTTCACTTCGAAGTAATCTTTCGGGATGAAGTTTTCGATCTCTTCATCGCGACGCACCACCAGGCCGAGCACCGGCGTTTGTACGCGACCGACCGACAACACGCCATCATAACCGGCATTGCGGCCTAACAGCGTCCAGGCACGGGTCATATTGATGCCGTAGAGCCAATCTGCGCGGGCGCGGGCCAATGCGGAGACGCAGAGCGGGATAAACTCGCGATTCTCACGTAAACGGCTTACTGCTCGCTCCACGGCGGAGGGGTTGAGATCGTTGATCAGACAGCGCTGCACTTTCTGCCGCTTTTCCGGCGCGAGTTGCAGGTAGTCCAGCACTTCATCCACCAACAGCTGACCTTCACGATCCGGGTCACCGGCGTGCACCACTTCACTCGCCTGTTGCAGCAAACCCTCAATCACTTTGAGTTGCTTCGCCACCGACGGGCGTGGCTGTAAACGCCACTTTTCCGGAATGATCGGCAGGTCGGCAAGATTCCAGCGCGCATAGCGGCTGTCATAGCTGTCCGGCTGCGCCTGTTCCAACAAATGCCCAACACACCAGGTGACCATCTGATCGTTGCCACAGGCAATAAAACCGTCACCGCGTCGATGCGGTTTCGGCAGTACATCAGCAATGGCACGCGCCAGGCTGGGTTTTTCAGCAATAAACAAACGCATGTATGGCGTCGTTCCTTCTACGTCAATTCACGACGGTAATTAATGGGCAGGAAGGATCGGCAGCGAAGAGTTCACCTATCGCTGCCGCCTGCACGCCGGCCAATGTAGCGCAGCGCTGGAAGGCTTCGACCTCGCTGGGTTGCACCGCCACCAGTAAACCACCCGAGGTTTGCGGATCGCACAGTAACGCGCGAGTCGCATCGTCCATCGCGGAAATCAGGGCGCCATAGCTGGCAAAATTGCGCTGAGTACCCCCGGGCACGGCACCTTTAGCAATATACTCATCGACACCCGGTAAGCGCGGAACCTGCGTGGCGTGGACTTCCGCACGCAAACCTGACCCCTGGCAAATCTCACTCAAATGTCCGAGCAAGCCAAAACCGGTGACATCGGTCATGGCGCTGACGCCATCCAGTTTGGCGAATTCGGCACCGGCTTTATTCAACTGACACATCACCTCCGCCGCTAAGGATTGGTGTTCTGGCAGCAGAAGGCCTTTTTTCTCGGCGGTGGTCAGGATGCCGATCCCCAGGGGCTTGGTGAGAAACAGCTGGCTCCCCACCTGCGCGGCGCTGTTCTTTTTCACCCGCGCCACATCAACAATTCCCGTGACGGCCAGGCCAAAAATCGGCTCCGGCGCATCGATCGAATGCCCACCCGCCAGAGCAATGCCAGCAGCCTGGCACGCCGCACGCCCGCCTTCAATGACCTGCTGAGCCACTTCCGGGCTCAGCACGTTGACTGGCCAACCCAGGATGGCAATCGCCATGATCGGTTTGCCGCCCATAGCATAAATATCACTGATGGCATTGGTGGCGGCGATACGGCCAAAGGTATGGGGATCATCGACAATCGGCATAAAAAAGTCAGTGGTGCTGACCACCGCCGTACCGTTGCCGAGATCATAAACGGCAGCATCGTCACGTGTTTCGTTGCCCACCAGCAGCTGGGGGTCATGAAAAGGGGTCAGCTCACTATGAAGAATGGTTTCCAGTACCTGCGGCGAAATTTTGCAGCCGCAGCCAGCTCCATGGCTGTATTGCGTCAGACGAAGCGGTTCACTCATGGCGGGTTCCTTATGCGCTGAACAGAAGGCTGTATGTTAGCCTGGCTATCAGCTGGTGGTAAGTGTTGCGCGGTTTAAGCTCGATGTTTCGCACACGCGGTGTGCAATCTTTGCAACACGGCTCACCCTGCCGAAGAAACCCGCCGATGTCTGTCAGAAATAACTGACAAATTGCGCGGTGTCCGGTGCAACCACCGTGGTATTGGCTTTAAGCTGCGGCGTACCGAGATAGAGGAATCCAACAATCGCATCCTGCTCGCGGCAACCAAAGGCTTCGCGTACCGAAGGATGGTCAGTCCATGGGCCGCTGCGCCAGATACCGTTAAAGCCTTGTGCCACCGCGGCCATTTGCATCGCCATCACGGCACAACCTGCTGAAACCAGCTGTTCCCAATGCGGGACTTTGGCATGCTTTTCACAGTGCGCCACCACAGTGATAATCATCGGCGCTCGAAACGGTGCAGTGGCCGATTTTTCAATCGCCTTTTCATCGAGGTCGCTGTCACGCGCTGCTTGTTCAAGCAATTTACCAAAACGCTCACGCCCTTCATTCTCTACAATGATAAAGCGCCACGGCTGCAACGTACCATGATCCGGTGCACGTAAGCCTGCGTGCAAAATGTTCTGCAAGACTTCGCCCGCGGGTGCCGGTTCTGCCAGACGCGATGCCGAACGGCGGTTAATTAATAAATCCAGTGCATCCATCATTATTCTCCCGTGAATAAAAAGCGTGGGCTAATCCTGGCACAGCAAGATCTTTTGTAACAGTCTGGCGCGATTTCCTGCTGACATTTCGCACGCTGCTCTTTAGGATGAACCCGACATCGGGGCAGACCGCGTGGCGACTGCCCTGTTACGTGAATATGGAGAGTTTATGCGCACATTGTGGCGAATTATTGCTGGCCTGTTCCGCTGGAGCTGGCGGGTGTTGAATTTTATTCGGGAATTCATTCTTAATTTATTCCTCATCGTCTTAATCCTCGCCGGTGTCGGTATCTGGTTACAGCTTTCCAGCGCCAACAGCAGCGAACCGGTGCAACAGGGTGCACTCAAAGTGGATTTAAGCGGTGTATTGGTGGATAAACCTTCCGTCAGCAATCGCCTGAGTCGCATCAGCCGTGAGTTGCTGGGCGCGAGCAGCGATCGCCTGCAAGAGAATTCATTGTTCGACGTGGTGGATGCGGTTCGTCAGGCGAAAACTGACAAAAACATCACCGGGATCGTGCTTGATTTGCGTGATTTTGCGGGCGGCGATCAACCCTCATTACAATATCTGGGCAAATCGCTGCGTGAGTTCCGTGATGCGGGCAAACCGATATACGCCATTGGTGATAGCTATAGTCAGGCGCAATACTACATCGCCAGCTATGCCACCAAAATTTATCTGTCACCGCAGGGCACCGTTGATCTGCATGGCTTTGCAACCAATGGGTTGTATTACAAATCCCTGTTAGAGAAGCTCAAAGTCAATTCTCATGTGTTCCGTGTGGGCACCTACAAATCTGCCGTCGAGCCTTTCCTGCGTGACGATATGTCTCCGGAAGCCCGTGATGCGGATGGTCGCTGGATCGGCCAGCTGTGGCAGAACTACCTGAACACCGTTTCCGCCAATCGCCAGATTACGCCGGATCAACTGTTCCGGGAGCAGCCGGCGTCATCAGCGGATTACAGGCTGTTGACGGCGATACCGCAAAATATGCGCTGAACAGTAAATTGGTTGATGTGCTGGATAGCCGTGCGGCTGCGGATCAGGAACTGGTGAAAACCTTTGGCTGGGATAAAGCCAATAACGATTATCGCAACGTCAGCATTTACGATTACACCGTGAAGCAGCCTCAGCAGGACCAGGATGGTAATATTGCGGTGATCTTCGCCAACGGTGCGATTATGGACGGTGAGGAAACCGCCGGAAACGTGGGTGGCGATACCACCGCTTCGCAGATTCGCGATGCGCGTCTCGATCCGAAAATCAAAGCGATTGTACTGCGCGTCAACAGCCCAGGTGGCAGCGTGTCGGCATCGGAAGCGATTCGTGAAGAGTTAGCCGCAGCGCATGATGCCGGTAAGCCAGTGGTGGTCTCAATGGGCGGTATGGCGGCTTCAGGTGGTTACTGGATCTCGACGCCAGCAGACTACATTGTGGCCGCCCCCAGCACCCTGACCGGTTCAATCGGCATTTTCGGCGTGATTAACACGGTTGAAAATAGCCTGAACAGTATTGGTGTGCACACGGATGGCGTGGCCACTTCTCCGCTGGCTGACGTTGCCACCACCAAAGCCCTGCCGACGGAAGTGCAGCAATTGATGCAGCTGACCATCGAAAACGGCTATCGCAACTTTGTCGGACTGGTGGCGAAGTCACGTCATAAAACGACAGAACAGATCAATGATATCGCCCAGGGCCATGTCTGGACCGGCAGCGATGCTAAAGCCAATGGCCTGGTGGATGCGCTGGGTGATTTTGACGATGCCGTGGCGAAAGCAGCTGAGTTGGCAAAAGTCGCCAAGCCTCAGCTCAGCTGGTATCAGGACGATCCCGGTATGATTGACCTGCTGTTAAATCAGATGAATGCCTCTGCACAAGCGATGCTGCCAGCAGCACTGAAAGTGTGGCTGCCCGCGCCGATGCTGGACGTAATGAGTGCGGTGAAAGATCAGCCTGGCCTGATGAATAATCTCAATGATCCGCAAAATCGCTACGCCTTCTGCCTGAACTGCGGCAACGTACGCTAATCTTTACAGCCCGGCCGCTGGTCGGGCTGCTTTTCGCTGTTAATCCCCTTATACTGCGCGTTTTACGGCAAGTCTGAGTTCTTCCATGCAAAAGAAAAATATCTATGTAGCCTACACGGGCGGTACCATCGGTATGCAGCGCTCCGCGCACGGCTACATTCCGGTTTCCGGCCATCTGCAGCAGCAACTGGCCAACATGCCAGAGTTCCATCGGCCTGAGATGCCGAATTTCACCATCCATGAATATCAGCCTCTGATGGATTCGTCAGATATGACGCCATTGGATTGGCAATCGATTGCTGATGACATTAAACAGAATTACGACAGCTATGATGGCTTTGTGATTCTGCACGGCACCGACACCATGGCGTTTACCGCCTCGGCGCTGTCATTCATGCTGGAAAACCTCGCGAAGCCCGTCATCGTAACCGGCTCGCAAATTCCTTTGGCAGAATTGCGCTCAGATGGTCAGCAGAACCTCCTCAATTCGTTGTATGTTGCGGCGAACTATCCCATTAATGAAGTGGCGTTGTTCTTTAATAACACACTGTTTCGTGGCAATCGCACCACCAAAGCACATGCCGACGGCTTCAACGCCTTCGCTTCACCGAATCTCCCTCCTTTGCTGGAAGCCGGTATTCACATTCGTAAACTCAATACGCCGCCGGCACCGCAGGGCAGTGGCGAGTTGATTGTGCATCCGATTACCCCACAACCGATTGGTGTGGTGACCATTTACCCCGGGATCTCTGCCGATGTGGTGCGTAACTTCTTGCGCCAGCCGGTGAAAGCACTGATTCTGCGCTCTTATGGTGTCGGCAACGCGCCGCAAAATGCAGAATTCCTGGCTGAACTGCAGCAGGCCAGCGAACGTGGGATTGTGGTGGTGAATCTGACGCAATGCATGTCCGGCAAAGTGAACATGGGGGGCTATGCCACCGGTAATGCGCTGGAGCATGCGGGGGTGATCAGCGGTTTTGACCTTACCGTTGAGGCAACATTAACAAAACTGCACTTTTTGTTGAGCCAAAACCTCACCAACCCGGAAATTCGTGCCAGAATGCAACAGAATTTACGCGGCGAACTGACCGACGACTGATACGGAGCGAGATGTAATGAAGCGGGCATTGATAATCATCGATATTCAGAACGATTTTTGCCCCGGCGGCCCAATGGCGGTGCGCGAAGGCGACCAAACGGTTGCCGTTGCTAATCGCTACGCACGCGAGTTCCGCGATCGGGGAGAATGTGTAGTGGCATTGCAAGACTGGCATCCGGCAGATCATGGCAGCTTCGCCTCCGTCTCTGGCGAACCGGTGTATACCCTGGGTGAATTGAACGGTCTGGCGCAGATTTGGTGGCCCGATCACGGAGTCGAGAACTCAGTGGGGGCGGATTTCCACCCAGAACTGGACCGCACACTGATTGATGCGGTGTTCCATAAGGGGGGCGACGCTGATGTGGACAGCTACAGTGCTTTCTTCGATAACGGCCATCGCCGCAAAACGGAGCTAGACAGTTGGCTGCGAGAACGCGACATCAGCGACCTGGTGATGCTGGGGCTCGCTACCGACTATTGCGTCAAATACAGCGTGCTGGATGCGCTGGAGCTGGGCTATAACGTTGAAGTGGTGAAAGAGGGTTGCCGCGGCGTCAACCTGAATCCTGATGACAGCGATATTGCCATCGAACAGATGCAAGCTCAGGGTGCGGTAATAATCTGAAAATGAGGGCTGGTGAAAACCAGCCCTTTTGCGTTTTAGTGCAGGTTAATGCGCGTGATGTCCGGCTCGATACCAAACTCTTCCTTAAGCTGCTTTTTCGACTTCATAACCATCTCGCCCCCTTTGCCAATGGTCATATGCTGTGGGTCGTCGTTATGACGCGCCTGCCACAGCATCACCAGCTGCAGGCAAATATCGCGCTGCTCCTGCGTCAGCGCGACACCGTCCGGCCATTTACCGGTTTCCACTGCAGTGGCGAGCCGCTCATAGACTTCCGGCGTCATCGCCGCCAGCATGGCTTCCAGTTCTTGCTTCATGCTCAGCCCTCTTGTTGCTTGCCCTGCTCATCGGTAAAGCTCAATGAGGCAGAGTTAACGCAGTAGCGCTCACCGGTAGGCTGCGGGCCATCCGGGAACACGTGGCCGAGATGCGCATCGCAATTGCCACAGCGAATTTCCACACGGTGCATGCCGTGGGAATCATCTTCCAGGTAACGAATCGCTTCGTCGCTGTAAGGCTGGTAAAAGCTCGGCCAGCCGCAGCCTGAATCATATTTAGAATCGGAGAGGAACAGCGGTGAATTGCACACTAAACAGTGGTAAATGCCTTCCTGCTTGTTGTGCAGTAGTGCGCCACTGAAAGGAGGTTCCGTGCCGCGATGCTGTGTGACATAGCGCTGCATCTCAGAAAGCTGCGCGATTTTTGCCTCGGGTGCGGTGTCTTTAGCCATTTTGAGTTCCGGAGTGTCATTCTGTAAAAATCGACTAGTATTCTAACAAACGAACAACATCTTCATGGTCTTTTTTCGTGCGAACCCGTTCGCCACGACTCTCATAACGCAAAATTGTGACATCGATCACCCTTTGCAAAAGTCATCCCTTTTCGGCCGCCATTCGGCGTAACATAGGCGCGCAATAAGGGTGCTGCGTAAGCGATTGCGCAACCAATTATTCCTGGCGTTGGAATTGACCTGTCGCAACAATTGACACGATTCCGCTTGACGCCTGGTAAGGTTTTTGTAATTTTACAGCCAACCTTTTATTCACTAACAAATAGCTGGTGGAATATATGACTATCAAAGTAGGTATCAACGGTTTTGGCCGTATCGGTCGCATCGTTTTCCGTGCTGCACAGCAGCGTTCTGACATCGAAATCGTTGCAATCAACGACCTGCTCGACGCGGATTACATGGCTTACATGCTGAAGTATGACTCTACGCACGGTCGTTTCGACGGTACCGTAGAAGTTAAAGACGGCGCGCTGATTGTTAACGGCAAAAAAATCCGTGTTACTGCTGAGAAAGACCCGGCTAACCTGAAATGGGATGAAGTGGGCGTTGACGTTGTTGCTGAAGCAACCGGTATCTTCCTGACCGACGAAACCGCACGCAAACACATTCAGGCTGGTGCGAAGAAAGTGGTTCTGACCGGTCCTTCTAAAGATGCGACCCCAATGTTCGTACGTGGCGCTAACTTTGAAAAATATGCTGGCCAGGACATCGTTTCTAACGCGTCTTGCACCACTAACTGCCTGGCACCACTGGCTAAAGTGATCAACGACCACTTCGGTATCGTTGAAGGTCTGATGACTACTGTTCACGCGACTACCGCTACTCAGAAAACCGTTGATGGCCCGTCTCACAAAGACTGGCGCGGCGGCCGCGGCGCAGCACAGAACATCATCCCATCTTCTACCGGTGCTGCGAAGGCAGTCGGCGTGGTTCTGCCAGAGCTGAACGGTAAACTGACCGGTATGGCGTTCCGCGTTCCTACCCCGAACGTGTCTGTTGTTGACCTGACTGTACGTCTGGAAAAACCAGCAACTTACAAAGAAATCTGTGCCGTAATCAAAGCTGAATCTGAAGGCAAGATGAAAGGTGTTCTGGGCTACATCGAAGACGACGTTGTATCAACCGACTTCAACGGCGAAACCCTGACTTCAGTATTCGATGCTAAAGCCGGTATCGCACTGAACGACAACTTCGTGAAACTGGTTTCATGGTACGACAACGAAACTGGTTACTCACACAAAGTTCTGGATCTGATTGCACTGGTTGCTTCTAAGTAAGCGACTGGCGAAACAGACAAGGGGTGACTTCGGTCGCCCCTTTTTTTTCATTTGGAAGAAGAGAAGGTCTGACGATGCAAGATACGCTTTATAGTTTGCCGGTGGTGAATCAGATCACCCCATATCTGACGCAACGCCAGATGGGCGATTTGCCCATCGTCGTTGTGAGCCATCCCAAGGTGCGTGCGGCGATTGCGCTGCAAGGCGCGCATCTGCTCTCATGGCAGCCCAGCGGCCAGCAGCCGGTGATTTGGTTAAGCGAGAAGACGCCGTTTGCCACAGGCAAAGCGATTCGCGGTGGTGTGCCCATTTGCTGGCCATGGTTTGGACCTGCAGGTGAACCGGCGCACGGTTTCGCCCGTAATCAACCCTGGACGCTTACCGCACACGATGAGAACGAAGATGCGGTAATGCTGACGTTCACGCTGGAAAGCAACGCACAAACGAAAAAGTTGTGGCCACATGATTTCACCCTGCTGGCCCGTTTCCGTATCGCCGAGCATTGTGAAATCGAGTTGGAAGCCTGGGGCGATTATGAAGCCACCGCAGCCTTGCACACCTACTTCCAGATCGCCGATATTGCTCAGGTTGAAGTGAGTGGCTTAGGAAATAGCTATATCGACAAGGTGAATGCTAATACGGTGGGCAGTTCGGCTGATGGCAAGCAAACCTACCCAGATCGCGTCGATCGGATTCACACGGCTGCCGAGGATTGCAGTGTGATTCATGACATCGCGGGTAAACGTCAGATTGAAGTGTATCACCACTATCAAAGTGACGTTGTCACATGGAACCCAGGGCCGGAATTGTCTTGTAGCATGGCGGATATGCCTAATGAGGGTTACAAAACCATGGTCTGCGTAGAAACGGCTCGCATCAACAAGGCGATGAAAAGTGCCGGGGAATCCCCTGCTCGCCTAGGTACCACCCTGCGCGTGCGCAATAAGTAGCTTTTTTGCGGCGCAGATGCGCCGCTATACCACGTCTAAGCCCGTTTTATGTTGCGGTGCTGGAAACGCCCGGTCAATGACCGCCAACTCATCAACACTCAAATGCAGGTCTAACGCAGCCGCATTTTCCGCCACGTGTTGTTGGCTGCTGGCCTTGGGAATGGCGATCACGCCTGGCCGACGAATCACCCACGCGAGCAGCAATTGCGCCACGCTGATGCCCTTCTGTTGTGCAATTTGGTGCAAATGGGGATCTTCAAACAGTGACTGACGCAAACGTCCCGCCTGTGCCAGAGGGCAATACGCCATGATCGGCATATCACGTTGCTGGCATGCCGCGAATAAATCGTATTCGATTCCTCGTGATGCCAGGTGATACAGCACCTGATTAGTCGAGCAGTTTTCACCGCCCGGCTCGCTCCACAGTTCTTGCAGATCGTCAGTATCGAAATTGGATACGCCCCAATGCCGTATTTTTCCCTGCTGTTGCAAGGTTTCCATGGCATGAATCGTCTCCTCCAGTGGCACATTACCGCGCCAATGCAGCAGATAGAGATCAAGGTAATCGGTCTCTAAGCGCTTTAAGCTGCGCTCGCAGGCCTCAATAGCATCCACTTCGCCGGCATTCCACGGATAGACTTTTGACACCAGCCAGGCCTGATGGCGGCGTCCGCGTAACGCTTCGCCCACCACCTCTTCCGCGCCGCCTTCTGCATACATTTCCGCGGTATCAATCAGTTGCAAGCCCAAATCCAATCCAGCCTGTAATGCCGAGACTTCCTGACGACGCAGCGCTGCATTCTCCCCCATGTACCACGTTCCTTGCCCAATGGCAGGTAATGCTGGTTCTCCACGAAATTGAATTGTCTTCATTAAGGCTCCCGATGCGCCAGGATGGGGCGCGCTATTGGTGCAATGTAATAAAAACGCCTCATTAAGAGGCGCCGCAGAAAACCATTAGAAACTGTAGCTGATGCCGGTCCAGAGGGTGAACTGGCCACTTTTGTCCACCATCGGACTGTCTTTGATTTCGCTGTCAAAACGGGTGTAACGCCCGGACAAACTGGCGTTCCAGCTGTCGCTAATCTGGTAGCTGGCGTTCATTTCCACATAGGGTGACCAGCTGTCGTCCGGTTGATATTCAGCAATACCTGTCCGTGCGCTTTCATGCGAAGACACGCCATAGTAGTAGCGGTTTTGGTTGGCGCTGTTCCACATTGCACCGATGCCTGGTGTCAGGCTAAACGCGCCAAAATCGAAGCGATACAGATAGGTAAGATCCCAGATGATGCCATTACTGTTGTTCAGCACATCGCCCAGCAGCGCAGTACGCACAATGCCCCAATCGGCAACATGGCGATAGCTGGCACCCGCCATCACGGTCATCCGACGCTTATCCAGTGCCTTCATGTCCCCCAAATCATTATCTTTAGGATCGTACTGCTGTGGTGAACCCAGCAGCGTTAACGACAGTTGATTCTGCTGATCTTTCCACAGGTAATAGCCACCTTGCAGGCTACGGAACCAGAAGTTTTCGCCTTCATAATTGATGACCGGGATGGGGATGTATCGGTCCTGCCCACCGCGATAAGGTGACTGGGCATAAATAACTGAAGCCCCGAGTGATAAGGGTTCTGCATGAGTGCTGAACGCCGCAAAATAACAAGGAACAACACAAGCAAGCGCTTTAAGTTTGAATTGGTTCACAATTTAATCAGTCCATTAATATAACAATCACACGCAGAGTCTAACTAAATTTTCGCGATGAGTTAACGTTAAATCAGGGATGTTTATCACCCGCACGGAATAGTCTGAGGCTGGTTGCCAGCGTAGACATGCAAACTGAATGCCTTAGTGCTTATGAGACTTTGTTATTGATATATCGCTAAATAAGGAGAAAAGTGTCTGCAGATTTTCTGAATGCCTTCTACAGTTAAAAGTAAGACGAGACTTTTTGTACGAGCAGAGTAACCATAAGAATTGTGTATCCCGATAAAAAAACGTCAGGTTGGCATAAGGGTTGCTGTACTCAATAAAGAATATCTTCCGGGAGCTGCAAACGTATCTAATTTCGCTCCTTTACCTGTGCTAAAAACGAAAGGACGGGCATCGCTATGAATATATTCGATCACTATCGTCAGCGTTATGAAGCTGCCAAGGACGAAGAGTTCACACTGCAGGAATTTCTCGCTGTCTGTAAACAGGATCGCAGTGCATACGCCAACGCTGCAGAGCGACTATTGATGGCTATCGGTGAGCCGGTGATGGTTGACACGGCGCAGGAGCCACGCCTTTCCAGAATCTTCTCTAACCGCGTCATGGGACGCTATCCCGCCTTCGAAGAGTTTTATGGTATGGAGGAAGCGATTGAGCAGATCGTCTCCTACCTGAAACACGCTGCGCAAGGCCTGGAAGAGAAGAAACAGATTCTTTATTTGCTGGGGCCGGTCGGTGGCGGTAAATCGTCACTTGCTGAGCGTTTGAAAGCCCTGATGCAACGCGTACCGATCTACGTGCTGAGCGCTGATGGCGAACGCAGCCCGGTAAACGATCATCCTTTGTGCCTGTTCAACCCGCAGGAAGACGCCAATATTCTGGAGAAAGAGTATGGCGTGCCGCGGCGTTACCTGGGCACCATCATGTCGCCGTGGGCGGCAAAACGCCTGCATGACTTCGGCGGCGATATTACCCGCTTCAAAGTGGTCAAAGTCTGGCCTTCTATCCTGGAGCAAGTGGCCATCGCCAAAACGGAACCGGGAGATGAGAACAACCAGGATATCTCTGCATTGGTCGGTAAGGTGGATATCCGCAAACTGGAAAACCACGCGCAAAACGATCCTGACGCTTATGGTTACTCGGGCGCACTGTGCCGCGCGAACCAGGGCATTATGGAATTCGTTGAGATGTTTAAAGCACCGATCAAAGTGCTGCATCCCTTACTGACCGCCACTCAGGAAGGTAATTACAACGGTACTGAAGGGATCTCTGCCCTGCCGTTTAATGGCATCATTCTGGCGCACTCCAACGAATCAGAATGGGTGACTTTCCGTAATAACAAGAACAACGAAGCGTTCCTTGACCGTGTGTATATCGTCAAAGTGCCTTACTGCCTGCGGGTGTCGGAAGAGATCAAAATCTACGACAAACTGCTCAATCACAGTGAGCTGACGACGGCGCCATGTGCCCCGGGCACACTGGAGACCTTAGCGCGCTTCTCTATCCTGTCGCGTTTGAAAGATCCGGAAAACTCCAGCATCTATTCAAAAATGCGCGTCTACGATGGTGAAAGCCTGAAAGATACCGATCCAAAAGCGAAATCATGGCAGGAGTATCATGACTACGCCGGCGTGGATGAGGGCATGAACGGCCTTTCGACCCGCTTCGCGTTTAAGATTCTGTCGCGCGTGTTCAACTTTGATCATGCCGAAGTGGCGGCCAACCCGGTACATTTGTTCTACGTACTGGAGCAACAAATTGAACGCGAGCAGTTCCCGCAGGATCTGGCAGAGAAATACCTTGAGCACCTGAAAGGTTATCTGATCCCGAAATACGCGGAGTTTATCGGCAAAGAGATTCAGACCGCCTATCTGGAGTCTTATTCAGAATACGGCCAGAACATCTTTGACCGCTACGTAACCTACGCCGACTTCTGGATTCAGGATCAGGAGTACCGCGATCCCGATACCGGACAGTTGTTTGATCGTGAATCACTGAATGCCGAGCTGGAAAAAATCGAGAAACCTGCCGGGATCAGTAACCCGAAAGATTTCCGTAACGAGATCGTCAACTTTGTGCTGCGTGCCCGGGCGCAAAATAGTGGACGTAATCCCAACTGGACCAGCTACGAAAAACTGCGCACGGTTATTGAGAAGAAAATGTTCTCCAATACCGAAGAGTTGCTGCCGGTGATTTCGTTTAATACCAAGACCTCAACGGACGAACAGAAAAAACACGATGATTTTGTCGATCGCATGATGGAGAAAGGCTATACCCGCAAGCAGGTACGCCTGCTGTGCGAATGGTATCTGCGCGTGCGTAAATCGTCTTAATCGTTACCTGTAAGCTACGCGGCGCCGCGACGCCGCAACAGGAGGCCGGAGAGGTTCCGGCCTGGCTTGCACTGTAGTTTGGGGGATATGTATGGCCTATTTTATCGATCGGCGTCTGAACGGTAAAAACAAGAGCGCGGTCAATCGGCAGCGTTTCCTGCGCCGTTACAAGTCGCAAATCAAGCAGTCGATCTCCGAGGCCATCAACAAGCGGTCGGTCACCGATGTGGAGAGCGGCGAATCTGTCTCGATTCCTATCGATGACATCAATGAGCCCATTTTCCATCAGGGACGCGGCGGCAGTCGCCATCGCGTGCATCCGGGGAACGATCATTTCGTCCAGAACGACCGCATTGAGCGCCCACAAGGGGGCGGCGGTGGCGGCGGCAGCGGTCAGGGCAACGCCAGTCAGGACGGTGAAGGACAGGATGAGTTTGTTTTCCAGATATCGAAAGATGAATATCTCGATCTGCTGTTTGAAGATCTTGCCTTACCGAATCTGCGTAAAAATCAGCACCGGCAGCTGAATGAGTATAAAACCCACCGCGCAGGCTTTACCTCCAATGGGGTCCCGGCCAACATCAGCGTAGTGCGTTCGTTACAAAACTCACTGGCACGTCGCACTGCGATGACCGCCGGCAAGCGCCGCATGCTACACGAACTGGAAGCCACGCTGACGGAAGTGGAAAACAGTGAACCCGCTCAGTTACTGGAAGAGGAGCGGCTGCGCAAAGAAATTGCCGAACTGCGGGCACGTATTGAACGTGTGCCTTTTATTGATACCTTCGACTTGCGCTACAAGAACTTTGAGAAGCGCCCCGAGCCTTCGAGCCAGGCGGTGATGTTCTGCCTGATGGACGTCTCCGGATCAATGGATCAGGCCACGAAAGACATGGCGAAGCGTTTTTATATTCTGCTCTATCTGTTCCTGAGCCGTACCTATAAAAATGTGGAGGTGGTGTATATCCGTCACCATACGCAGGCGAAAGAAGTCGATGAGCAGGAGTTCTTCTACTCGCAGGAAACCGGCGGCACCATTGTGTCTAGCGCATTGAAGTTAATGGATGAAGTGGTTAAAGAGCGCTATGACCCGGCGCAGTGGAATATTTATGCGGCACAGGCCTCTGATGGTGACAACTGGGCGGATGACTCTCCGTTATGTCATGAGATTCTGGCCAAACATATTTTGCCGGTTGTACGTTATTACAGCTACATCGAAATCACGCGCCGTGCGCACCAGACGCTGTGGCGTGAGTATGAACATCTGCAGGCCATGTTTGATAACTTCGCGATTCAGCACATCCGCGAGCCAGAAGACATTTATCCGGTATTTAGAGAACTTTTCCACAAACAGGTGGCAGAAGCCTGAACATCAAGCCGGTCATTGACCGGCTTTTTCTTTTCCGCGCCACCGCTCATTCGCCTCAAATCCCCGCTGATTTTTCACACAATTTTAACGATCTATGGGATAGCGCTCCGCAGATTGAAAAAATATGCAATTAAGCGCTGACAAGCTATTGATAAGGCATTATCTTTTCACCTTGTCTGTGTGAATCCCCCGCAGTTTGTCATTTTCGCTCGTACCGCAGGAGAACGCCGTTGAATGCCAGCATGATTTACAGTTTGTTTATTATTGGTTCCGTGCTGGTTGCAGCAAGTATTCTTCTGAGTTCATTCTCGTCACGGCTTGGCATCCCTATTCTGGTGATTTTCCTTGCGTTAGGCATGTTGACTGGCGTTGACGGAATTGGCGGCATCGCTTTTGACAACTACCCCGTGGCGTATCTGGTATCCAACCTCGCGCTGGCCATTATTTTGCTGGATGGCGGCATGCGCACCAAAGCCAGCTCATTCAAGGTGGCGCTGGGGCCCGCATTATCGCTCGCCACGGTCGGTGTGATGATAACCGCCGGTTTAACCGGTTTGGCGGCGGCCTGGCTCTTTAAACTCGATTTGATGCAAGGTTTCCTGATTGGCGCGATTATCGGTTCCACCGATGCCGCCGCAGTCTTCTCGCTGCTGGGGGATAAAGGGCTTAACGAACGTGTCAGCTCCACGCTGGAAATTGAATCCGGCAGTAACGATCCTATGGCGGTATTCCTGACCATCACGCTGATTGACATGATCCAGCAAGGCCAGTCAGGCTTAAGCTGGATGTTTGTGGTGCATCTGGTGCAACAGTTCGGTCTCGGTATTGTACTGGGGCTGGGCGGCGGCTGGGCACTACAGCAACTGATAAACCGTATCAATCTGGCACAAGGTCTCTACCCCCTGCTGGCGTTAAGCGGCGGCATCATTGTGTTTGCACTGACCACGGTCATGGAAGGCAGCGGCATACTGGCCGTTTACCTGTGTGGTTATCTGCTGGGTAACAGCCCGATCCGCAACCGTCACGGTATTCTGCAAACCTTCGATGGTATGGCGTGGTTGAGTCAGATCGGCATGTTTATCGTGCTCGGCTTACTGGTGACGCCATCTGATCTGTGGCACATCGCCGTTCCAGCCATGATTTTATCTCTCTGGCTGATTTTGGTGGCGCGCCCGCTTTCAATTCTGGTGGGTCTGTTGCCATTTAAAGGTTTTACCGGCCGCGAACGCATCTTTATCAGTTGGGTTGGCCTGCGTGGCGCAGTCCCTATTATCCTCGCGGTATTCCCGATGATGGCCGGGCTGGAAAACGCCAAGCTCTACTTCAACATCGCCTTCTTCGTGGTTCTCGTGTCGCTAATGCTACAGGGCACCTCGCTGGGCTATGCGGCCAAACGCGCCAAAGTTGTGGTTCCCCCTACTGCCTCACCTATTAGCCGCGTCGGACTGGATATCCACCCTGAAAACCCCTGGGAGCAGTTTGTTTACCAACTCAGTGCTGACAAATGGTGTATCGGTGCCGCGCTGCGTGATTTGCAGATGCCACGCGAAACGCGCATCGCTGCCCTGTTCCGCGATAACGCGCTGATGCATCCCAATGGCAGTACGCGCCTTAAAGAGGGCGATGTGCTATGTGTGATTGGACGTGAACGCGATTTGCCCGCTTTAGGTAAAATGTTCAGTCAGTCGCCACCCGTCGCGCTCGATCAACGCTTCTTTGGTGACTTCATTCTGGATGCCGAGGCACGTTTACGCGATGTGGCGCAAATTTATGGGCTGGAACTTGATGAAACCACCAACGATCAGCAATCCCTCGGTCAACTGGTGATGGGCCTGCTAGGCAGTACACCCGTGGTGGGCGATCAGGTGGAGTGGAACCAATTGACCTGGACCGTGGCGGAGAAAGAGGACAACCAAATCGTTAAAATTGGCGTACGTGTCATGGAAGACAAGGAGTAATCCGAACTGCGAAAACGCCAAAACTGCGTGTGAGCTACTATGATCACTATTCCACCCAGCACAAACGGGAGAAGCGCATGGGACACGTGGTAAAAATTGGTCGTTACGAGATCGTTGATGCAGAACTGAATGCTGAAAAGCTCGATACCATCAGCATTCCCTGCAATACCAACCCCGGCCTGAGTTACCAACTCGATGGCTGGGATCATGAAACCAGTGTGCCGGCGTGGATTGATGGCGAGCCCGTCGATCTGCAGATCGGACACTATGACAAGCAACAAGACCGCTGGGTATTAAAAAAACCCGCCTGATGTACCCCCGCCGCCATCCGCTTCGTATGGCGGTCATTCCTAAAAGCAGTCTTAAAATGAAGCGTTCTATCTGGGTTTTTTTTGGTTTTAACCTTGTATTTCAATTAGCTAACTCACTATTTCACGCAGCATTTATTTCCTTTTAAGACTATTTCCATATTAACTCTGTCAAATAACTCCTGCATACTCTTAAACGTTGCTGCAGCTTTTCGTGACGTACATCACGTCTCAAACGGCCCTTTCCATGCAGCGCTTATGGCAGCATTGACTTATATCGCACTGAAAAATCATTTCTTTTTATTTTCGGTGGACAACTCCTGAGCGCGTACTTGATTCTGGTCAGGCCATCTTTTACTTAAGAAAAGAGAGCAGGTTTTATGGCAAGTACATTGGTAATGAATGATGCAACCCGCTCGTGGAGCGGATTGCGTAAAAATCTCATCGCAAAAGTCGCTTTAAGCTTTTCGGATTTAATTGCTCTGAATCTGGCTTTGTTTCTATCTGCAGCAACCGTTCAGGGTATTTGGGGAGAACTGGACACCTTTATTCCGCCGCAGCAGATTGAATACCGCTTTATCGCTCAATTAGGGCTTTCTGTACTTTGCACCGCGTGGTTTTGGGTGCGCATGCGTCATTACACTTACCGCAAACCGTTTTGGTTCGAGTTAAAAGAGATTGTAAAAACCCTGTTCGTTTTTTCGCTGCTGGATTTGGCGCTGATCGCCATCTCCAAGTGGGACTTCTCGCGCATGGTTTGGGTGTTTAGCTGGACTTACGCACTGCTACTGCTGCCGCTGATGCGTGCGGTGGTCAAGCGAGCCATCAACCGCGCAGGTCAGTGGCAGAAAGAGACCATCATTATTGGTTCAGGCAAGAATGCCATGGAAGCTTATGCAGCACTGCAGAGTGAGGAAATCCTCGGCTACAACGTCCAGGCTTTCATCTCACTGGAAGATGAGCACCATCCTGAGAACGTTAATGGTGTACCCGTGATCACCTGGAAAGACATCAACTGGCAAACGATGGATCGCGACAACACGCAATTTATCGTCGCCACTGAGTTTGAACAGCAGGTGGTGCGCGATAAATGGCTGAAGTTCCTGTCCAAAATGAAGTGCCGCTCGATCTCCGTGATCCCAACCCTGCGCGGCGTGCCGCTTTACGGTACGGATATGTCATTCATCTTCAGCCACGAAGTGATGATCCTGCGCGTCAGTAATAACCTGGCAAAACGTTCTTCTCGCTTCCTCAAGCGTACCTTCGATATTGTGGTCGCCTCCCTGTTGCTGCTGTTCCTCGCCCCGGTATTCGGTCTGCTGTGTGCGATGGTAAAACGTGATGGCGGCAATGCGATCTATGGGCATGAACGTGTTGGGCAGGATGGCGTGAAGTTTAAATGCCTGAAATTCCGTTCGATGGTCACTAACTCTCAGGAAGTGTTGCAAAATCTGCTGGCGACCAGCGAAGAGGCGCGCGCAGAATGGGATCGTGATTTCAAACTGAAAAACGATCCACGTATCACCAAAATTGGCGGTTTCCTGCGTAAAACCAGCCTCGACGAATTGCCGCAGTTGTGGAATGTGATTCGTGGTGAAATGAGTCTGGTGGGTCCACGTCCGGTGATTGAAGTTGAGCTGGAACGCTATGCGGGGGATGTTGATTATTACCTGATGGCGAAACCGGGCATGACCGGTCTGTGGCAGGTGAGCGGTCGTAACGATATCGACTATGATACTCGCGTCTATTTCGATTCCTGGTATGTGAAAAACTGGGCGTTGTGGACCGACATCGCCATTCTGTTTAAAACCGCAGGTGTGGTGTTACGCCGCGACGGGGCCTACTGATCCTACCCGCGATGCGATGTCTGTGTTGTCTCAGCAGACATCGCTTTTTTATTCCTTTCTTTTTCCCTGCTAAGTCATTACCCTTCCCGCTTGTTTAACAGGACGTTTCTGGTTTCAGATGCAAAAATTTACCCTGCTGCTTTTAAGCCTGGTGCTGCTGGCACCACTCGGCATCGATTTATACCTTCCTACTCTGCCGCAAATCGCTGAAGGCCTTAACAGTCCGGTCAGTTTGATTCAGATCACCATCCCGCTGTTCTTACTGGTGATGGGCATCGGCCAGCTGGTGACCGGACCCTTGGTGGATAATTTTGGCCGTAAGCCGATTGCGATCATTGGTCTGGTGCTTTACATCATTGGCAGCGCCGTGGCGGCAACGGCCACCGTATGGCCAGTGTTCTTCCTTGCCCGTTTGATTCAGGGCTGCGCGGTCTGTTGCAGTGCGGTGGTGGCCTTCAGTGGCGTGCGCGATCGTTTAAGCGGTGATGAAGCTGCGCGCGCCTATGGTTTTCTCAATGGTGCATTGAATATTGTGCCGGCATTGGCGCCACTACTGGGTGGTATCCTTGCTGAAGCCTACGGCTGGCGAGCGCCCTTCTGGTTCCTGTGTGGCTATGCTGCAGTCATTGGTTTGATTGTGGTGTTCTTCCTGCCGGAAACCCGTCCAGCCGATACGTTACGCGTCAAAGGATTGCCGTTAGCGCAATATGCGGCGATTGCACGTGAGCCGCGTTTTCTTGCCTTCGCGTTTGCCAACGCGGGTGCGCTCGGCATGGTGCTGACTTATGTGTCACTTGCCCCCCACGTGCTAATGACGGAAGGGGGTCTGACGCCCCTGCAATTCTCCTTTGCCTTTGGTGCCAACGGCTTTTGGATCATGCTGGTCAGTGCGTTTGTGAATAAGACTATCCGTAAAGCCGGACGCCCGTTCTGCCTGGCGATGGGCTTTGTCACCATGCTGCTGGGTGCCATTCTGCTGCTGGCGGGAATGACGCTGTTGCCTGGCGCATGGCAGACACACTGGGCGCTGTATATGATTCCGGTGGCGGTATCGGTTGCAGGACTGGCCTTTACCGTTGGCCCCGCCACCAGCTACGCGTTAGAACCGTATCAGCAGCAGGCAGGCGTTGCCGCGGCCTTGCAGGGGTTTATTCAGATGGCGTGCGGCGCGGGTGGCAGCCTGATGATTGTGGCATTGCCGGTCGCAGAAAAATCAGCACTGGCTTTAATGATGCTTTTAGGTGCAGCGCTGGCCCTGAGTGCCTGGCGCTGCAGTAAGAAGATGCACGGCAGCGTGACCGCGCTTAAATAATCTCAACTGGTACGCGGGGCGCGAGCGCACACATCAGCTCGTAGCCCACCGTGCCAGCGGCTTTCGCCACCTCATCGATTTTCACCTGATTGCCCCACAGTTCCACTTTGGAACCAATCCCGGCCTGCGGGCAAGGTTCGAGGTCAATCATCATCATATCCATGGAGATCGCGCCCAGCGTCTGGGTACGAATACCGTCAACGCTGACTGGCGTGCCGGTTGGCGCATGGCGCGGATAGCCATCTGCATAGCCGCAGGCCACAATACCAATGCGCTGTGCGCCCGATGCATGATAGCGATAGCCATAGCCCACGCCGTCACCAGCACTGAGCTGCTGCACACCAATGATTTCACTGTTCAGCGTCATCACCGGCTGCAAGCCGCTGCTGGCAATATCCTGCCAATTCCCACTTGGCGATGCGCCATAGAGAATGATCCCCGGACGCACCCAGTCAAAGTGCGCCTCTGGATGCCACAAAGTGGCGGCAGAGTTGGAGAGCGAGCGCGGGCAATCCAGACCTTCGGCGGCCAGTTCAACGCGCTTCATCGGTTCGATAAGTCCTTCCGGGTTTTCCGCGTCCGCAAAATGTGCCATCAGCGTCATCTCACCGACGTTAGGGAGCGCACGCAGTTTCTGCCACGCCGCCTGCAACTGTTCCGGACGGAAACCCAGCCGATTCATGCCGCTGTTCATCTTCACATAGATATCAACCGGTGCAGAAAGTGAAGCTTTGGCCAGCGCCTGAATCTGCCAGTTGCTGTGCACACTGGTGGTCAAACGATAACGATCGATCAAGGTTAAATCTTCGGCATGGAAGAAACCTTCCAGCAACAGAATCGGTTTTTTCCAACCCTGCTCACGCAACAGAATCGCTTCTTCCATATTCAACAGCGCGAAACCATCGGTCTCTGCCAGACTTTGCCAGGCACGCGCGATACCGTGCCCGTAAGCATTGGCTTTGACCACTGACCAAACCCGCGACTGCGGTGCAGCCTGCCGTACAATCGCGAGATTGTGGCGCAGCGCCTGTTGGTTAATGGTGGCGCCAGTAGGACGTGACATGCTTGTGCTCTCCCTGAGGTCTCAACGCGCCGCGTTAGCGTTACGCAACGGCGACGAATGGGGTTCGAAACCCGGCAGGTAGCGCAGTACTGACAAATCGTCTGCGGCAATCGCCGGTTTCTGACCGGAAATCAAATCGGCCAAAAGCTGACCGGAACCACAGGCCATGGTCCATCCCAGCGTTCCGTGACCGGTGTTGAGATAGAGATTGGACAGCGGTGTACGCCCGACAATCGGCGTGCCGTCCGGCGTCATCGGACGCAATCCTGTCCAGAACGTGGCCTGTTCAACAAAACCGCCTTCAGGATAGAGATCGCTGACCACCATCTCCAGCGTTTCACGTCGTGCAGGCGTCAGTTTGGTGTTAAAACCAACAATTTCCGCCATGCCCCCCACGCGGATGCGATCGTCAAAGCGCGTGACCGCCACTTTGTAGGTTTCATCAAGGATGGTGGAGACGGGGGCTGCGTCTGGATTCTTAATCGGAATAGTGAGGGAATAGCCTTTAAGCGGATAGACCGGAATTGACACGATGTCTTTCAGCAGCGCGGTCGAGTAGGAACCGAACGCCACCACATAGGCGTCCGCCTTAATCACCTCTTCGCCACACTTCACGCCGTAAATACGATTGCCTTCACGCAGCAGTTGGTCAACCTGAGTGTCGTAGCGGAAGGTGACACCCGCAGCGGCTGCCATCTCGGCCAGGCGCTGCGTAAACAGCTGGCAGTCTCCGGTTTCATCATTCGGTAAACGCAGCCCGCCGGTCAGTTTATGTGCCGTCGTGGCCAGCGCCGGTTCAACGCTGTGTAACTGGTGTGCTTCTAGGAGTTCGTAAGGCACGCCGGCATCTTTGAGTACGGCAATATCTTTGCTGGCGCTCTCAAACTGTTGCTGAGTGCGGAACAACTGCAAGGTGCCGCCCTGCCGGCCTTCATAGGCGATACCGGTCGAGGCGCGCAATGCTTTCAGGCAATCACGACTGTATTCCGCGATACGTACCATGCGTCCTTTGTTTTCCTGATAATGGCGCATGTCACAGTTGCGCAGCATGTTCCACATCCATTCCAGCTGGAACTTGCTGCCATCGAGGCGGACGGCCAATGGCGCGTGGCGCTGGAACATCCATTTAACCGCTTTCAGTGGCACACCCGGTGCCGCCCAAGGCGCCGCATAACCTGGAGAGATCTGGCCAGCGTTACCGGCACTGGTTTCCAGCGCGGCCCCCGGCTGGCGATCGATGACCGTCACCTCATGTCCAGCCTGCGCCAGATACCAGGCACTCGCCACTCCCACGACACCACTTCCAAGAATCACTACGCGCATAAGCCCCTCGCCGCGGCAAAAGCATAATCAACTATGAATGCTGTTTGTATCAGCATAACCAGACAGCACTTCTTATCTTACATTCGACAGACATATTTCACATGTTTTTCACCTTCCTGCACACAGAAATCATGAGTCAGTGCAAAAATCAGGATTTTTTATGCCATAAAACCATTAATCAGCAATTTATTATGCGTAAGGGAGTGCTTTTCTCTTTTTTCAGGAGAAAGCGTCGCAGTCATATAATGCGCTTATAAACAGAGTTTTATTCTGCAAGTTAGCTAAAAACCAAGAGTTGTCATCAGTAATGACTTAAGCGACGATTTTTGAATGATTTTCTGCCAAAAGAATTCGATTGAGTTCCGGTTTCGGATAAGCGACAGTGGACTATCATTGAAGTGTTCGCTCAGTTTTATTGGGCCGTCTTTCTCAGGATGAAGCCTTAAACGATCGTGACAGGTGACACTCCGTTGCCTGCCGCTTGCAAAACAGAGGTGCGCTATGACGACAATCTTTGACGAGCCAACCCGGAGCAGTAAACGACTCAGTGATGGACCCGACTGGACCTTTGAACTGCTTGATGTTTATCTGGCAGAAATTGACCGTGTAGCGAAAAGCTACGGGCTTGATACCTATCCGCATCAAATCGAAGTCATCACCTCCGAACAAATGATGGATGCCTACTCCAGCGTGGGTATGCCGATTAACTATGCCCACTGGTCGTTCGGTAAAAAATTTATTGAAACCGAACAACGCTATAAACATGGTCAGCAGGGCTTAGCCTACGAGATCGTCATCAACTCCAATCCTTGTATTGCTTATTTAATGGAAGAGAACACCATGACCATGCAGGCGCTGGTGATGGCGCACGCGTGCTATGGGCACAACTCTTTCTTTAAAAATAACTATTTATTCCGCAGCTGGACCGATGCCAGCTCCATCGTCGATTACCTGTTATTCGCGCGTAACTACATCACTGATTGCGAAGAGCGATATGGCGTCGAAGAAGTGGAGCGGCTGCTCGACTCCTGCCATGCTCTGATGAACTACGGCGTTGATCGCTACAAGCGTCCGCAAAAAATTTCGCTGCAGGAAGAGAAAGCGCGGCAAAAAAGCCGTGAAGAGTATCTGCAGAGCCAGGTGAATACGTTATGGCGCACCCTGCCACGTAAAGAGAAGGAGTCCGTGCACGTGGAAGCGGCGCGCTATCCTTCGGAACCGCAGGAAAATCTGCTCTACTTTATGGAAAAAAACGCCCCGCTGCTGGAATCCTGGCAACGTGAGGTGCTGCGCATCGTGCGTAAGGTCAGCCAGTATTTTTACCCGCAGAAACAGACGCAGGTGATGAACGAAGGATGGGCGACGTTCTGGCATTACACCATCCTCAACCATCTATACGACGAAGGGAAAGTGTCGGAACGCTTTATGATGGAGTTCCTGCACAGCCACACCAATGTGGTGTATCAGCCACCGTATAACAGCCAGTGGTATAACGGCATAAACCCTTACGCTTTGGGCTTCGCCATGTTCCAGGATATCAAGCGTATCTGCCAGTCACCGACGGAAGAAGATCGCTACTGGTTCCCGGATATTGCGGGTTCCGACTGGCTGAAAACGCTGCACTTTGCCATGCGCGAGTTTAAAGATGAGAGTTTCATCAGCCAATTCCTGTCACCCAAAGTGATGCGAGACTTCCGCCTGTTTACGGTAATGGATGACGATCGCAATAACTTCCTGGAAATTGCCGCGATCCACGATGAGGCAGGCTATCGCGCCATCCGCCAGCAACTGTCAGCACAGTACAACCTGAGCAATCTGGAGCCTAACATTCAGGTCTATAATGTGGATCTGCGCGGCGACCGTTCGCTGACCTTACGCTACGTGCCACAGCAACGCGCGCCGTTGGATAAAAGCCGCCGCGAAGTGCTAAAGCATGTGCATCGGTTGTGGGGTTTCGATGTGATTCTGGAACAACAGAACGAAGATGGCAGCGTTGAGTTGCTGGACCGTTCGCCTTCACGTGGCCCGGCACTGTAAGCATAAAAAAACCGGACTGTTAAAGTCCGGTTTTCTTTTAGCGCTTGCTGGCTAAATCATCGGGCATGCTTTTTTGCATGCTATGCCAGATTTCTCCACTGCGACGACCATACTCACGTACTGTATCGACAATCTGGTCCTGTGTGGGATTCACACTGCACAAATCCGCCAGTTGACGATAGAAGCTACGAGCCTGCTGACGCGCCTCAGAATTAGAGAAGTAGTGGCGCCCCACGCGGGTATACAGCCCTTTCAAACCGTTCAGGATCAATCCATAAATCGGGTTACCGGAGGCAAAGGCCAAACCACGGAACACGCGATAATCCAGTTCGGTGTAAGCTTCTGCTTTATCCTCTTCGCTCAGTGCAGTTTCCAGCACCTCGCGCGCTTTGTCCGGATGATGGCGCAGTGCGCGGCTGATAAAAATCGACGCGATATTGGTACGCACCGACAGCAGATTATCAATCAACTGCGGTACGCTATCGTGATCGAGGCGGGCAAGCGTTTCGAGAATGTTAAGACCGGAGGTTTCCCAGAAATCATTCACGCGCGTGGGTTTACCATGCTGAATGGTTAACCATCCATCACGTGCCAGACGCTGTAAAACTTCACGCAGCGTAGTGCGCGTGACGCCAATCAGTTCAGAAAGCTCACGTTCAGCAGGCAGAATAGACCCCGGCGGAAAGCGACTGTTCCAGATGCTTTCAATAATATACTCTTCAGCAAATCCTGCGGGGCTTTGCGCCTTAATCACCATAGCATTTATTTCTCATTGCTTTCTTTGTCGTAATGGCACTCATCATACCAGAGCGGCTATAGCGGAAATAGACTGACAATCGATTAAAAGCGCGCGCTGGCGCAAAATTCAGCGGTGTTTTTAACCGGTCAGACGGCAACGCACTCGTTTGCGTGGTATGGACCTTCTGTCACCTCCGCTTGATCAGTAAATGCGATTTTTATGGCCTGGATCAGGCTTAAGTCATTTTTGTACATGATTTTTTCCCCTTACCTGGCTGGCACGGTTACGCTTTTGGTTTACACTGCGAAGCATTAATGGTTACAGGATAAGCAATATGTTGCGATATTTGAATCAATGCTCACGAGGACGCGGGGCATGGTTATTGCTGGCTCTGACAGCACTGGCTTTTGAACTGACTGCACTCTTCTTTCAACACGTCATGGGACTGAAACCCTGCGTGATGTGTATCTACGAACGTTGTGCGCTGTTTGGCGTCATGGGTGCAGGTATCGTTGGCGCGTTCGCCCCGAAGTCCCTGCCACTGCGCTGGGCCGCTATCCTGATTTGGCTCTACAGCGCTTATAAGGGCTTAATGCTTTCGATTGAACATACGAATATTCAGCTGCACCCGAATCCGTTTGTCACTTGTGACTTTGCCGCGCGCTTCCCGACCTGGCTGCCGTTGGATAAATGGCTGCCATCGGTATTTGTAGCCAGCGGTGATTGTGCTGAACGCAGCTGGACATTCCTGACATGGAGTATGCCGCAGTGGATGATCGTCATCTTTGCCGCGTATCTGCTGGTTGGGGCACTGGTACTGATTGCCCAGCCGTTTAAGCCAAAACGCCGCGATCTGTTTAGCCGCTAATCAAAACAAAACAGGCAGCTCTCGCTGCCTGTTATCACGTCAACCGTTACGATCGGGCCGATCGATAATGTGATCTTCCCAGTCGCGCACTTCACTCTCCCGCACCGCGATATACCGCACCGAGATACGCTGCGCATGCATCGCTTTTTTCGAACCGGCCACCAATGGATGCCAGGCAGGCAATGTGCCGCCTTCGCCTAACAGACGATAGGCGCAGGTGCGCGGCAACCAGTTAAAGGTGGTGAGGTTTTCACGCGTCAGCTTGATACAGTCCTCTTCAAATTCAAACCGGCGCTCGTAGTTACGGCACTGGCAGGTTTTGATGTTCAGCTGATTGCAGGCCACATTGGTGAAATAGATTTCGTCGGTGTCCGCATCCTGCAACTTATTCAGGCAGCACTGGCCGCAGCCGTCGCACAGTGATTCCCACTCTGCATCGTCCATTTGGTCAAGGCGTTTTGTCTGCCAGAAAGGTTGTTCAGTCATGATCGCGGTCCGGGTTGTGCAATAAGACCGCACCTTATAAAGGGTTAGGTGCGGTGATGCAAGTTTTACAGTACGCGGGTGGTAATTCCGTGACCGGCCAGCGAGATTTCGAGTTTATCGCCAGATCGCATTGGCCCGACACCTTCCGGGGTGCCCGTCAGAATCACATCGCCGGCGCGCAGCGTAAAGTACTGACTCATATAGGCAATCAGCGGCAGGATTTTGTGAATCATATCCGCCGTGCTGCCATGCTGGCGCACTTCACCATTCACCACCAGTTTCAGTTCGGTGTCTTGCGGGTCGCCGCTGAATTCAGAAACCGGAATAAAACCTGACAGCGGGCAGGAGTTATCAAACCCTTTGGATTTTTCCCACGGCTGCCCGGCTTTTTTTAAGCCCGCCTGCACATCGCGCAGCGTCAGATCCAGTGCCACGCCATATCCGGCAATGGCCTTCACCACATGCTCTTCACTGGCTTGCTTCAGTGTTGATCCAATCAACACTGCCAGTTCCACTTCGTGATGCACTTCGCCGAAGTTAGCGGGAATTGAGAGCGGCTGACGCAGATCGCACACCGCCGTTTCCGGTTTGATAAACACCACCGGTTCTGTCGGCGTGGCGCTGCCCATTTCCTTGATGTGCTTCGCATAGTTGCTGCCTACGCAAACCACTTTGCTGACGGGATAATCCAACAAAGCGCCCTGCCAGTTACGATGCTGATACATGCTGTTCCCCTGCATTAGTTGTGTTTGATGCCAGTCTGACTGGCGGATAGGTCAGGTTCAGCGCCGGAACGCGGCAAGCTGAGGAAGATTATATTAGCGGTTTTATAGCGGCAGACGTGGCGGAAATTGTCAAAAGTCGTTAATCATGCTCAACAAACAGGATCACCGCCGGAGATTATTGCCCGCAATATTGCTTTAAAGCGGGCGAATAATTAATGCAAATAACACTGAGGATATTTACAGGGCATATTTACAGATGAATCCGAATTAAACTTTTTTACTCTGATCAAGATGAATGTTGAGCAGACTTTCAACCGGTGGTGGGATCTGTAAATAATAGCCTTGATCGCTCAAACCTTGCTTAACTTTATTGATATCTGCATTAGCCAGTTTTTCGCGTTTGTCCAGTGACAGCACCATTGCTAACTGGGGTTTACCAAAGCCACGCAGCAGTTCTTCAGGAACGCGCGAAAAATCGTCTTTTTTTTCAACATAAAGATAAGTTTGTTCACGTTGCGGGCTTCTGTAGATCACACAAAACATATTTTTTACTCGAATTAACCTGTGGCGTCACTTGCCTGAATATAGCAGTAACTATAACATGCTTGCAGAACTTCGAATATTGACCGTTTGATGTTAATGACGATTTTATCGACGTACATCTTAGGGTCGTAAAACAGGACTGAGTCAGGACAGATGTCGCAAACGCCAATCGAATTCAAGGGAAGCAGTTTTACCCTGTCAGTGGTTCATCTGCACCATTCACAACCCGAGGTGATTCGTCAGGCGCTGCAGGACAAAATCGACCAGGCACCTGCGTTTTTGCAGAATGCGCCGGTGGTGCTCAATGTGTCAGCGCTGAACGGTGACATCAACTGGAAGCAGATGCAGCAGGCGGTCATCGCCACTGGTTTACGGATTGTTGGTGTCAGCGGTTGTAAAGATGAAGCCCTGAAAAAGATGATTGCCCGAGCAGGCTTGCCGGTGTTGTCAGAAGGCAAAGAGAATCGCAAGCGTGCAGAAGCGCCAGTGGCAGAAGATGCGCCGCCGATCGTGGCACCGGTGGCTGAAACCGCCAGTAAAACCCGCATCATCAATACGCCAGTGCGCTCAGGCCAACAAATTTACGCACGGAATGCCGACCTTATCGTCACCAACAGCGTCAGCGCCGGTGCCGAACTGGTGGCAGACGGCAATATTCATATTTACGGCATGATGCGTGGTCGTGCGCTGGCGGGTGCCAGTGGCGAACGTGACAGCCAGATTTTTTGTACCAACCTCGCAGCCGAGTTGGTCTCTATTGCCGGGGAATATTGGATCATGGATCAGATACCGGCGGAATTCTTTGGTAAAGCCGCGCGCCTGTGCCTTAAAGAGGGCGCGCTCACCATTCAGACACTTTATTAGGCCCCTTTTCTTTCGTTAAGGAAATCAACATTTATGGCACGCATCATTGTAGTTACATCGGGTAAAGGGGGCGTTGGCAAGACCACGTCAAGCGCGGCCATCGCAACCGGTTTAGCGCAGAAAGGCAAGAAAACTGTCGTGATCGATTTTGATATCGGTCTGCGTAACCTCGACCTGATCATGGGCTGTGAACGCCGTGTGGTTTATGACTTCGTCAACGTCATCCAGGGCGATGCAACACTGAACCAGGCACTGATTCGTGACAAGCGCACGGAGCAACTCTATATTCTGCCTGCTTCACAAACACGTGATAAAGATGCGCTGACCCGCGAAGGCGTGGAAAAAGTATTAAACGACCTGGCCGCGATGGAGTTCGACTTCATCGTATGTGATTCCCCTGCGGGTATCGAAACCGGTGCGTTGATGGCACTGTACTTTGCGGATGAAGCGATTATCACCACCAACCCGGAAGTCTCTTCCGTGCGTGACTCCGACCGCATCCTCGGCATTATCTCTTCTAAATCGCGTCGTGCTGAAAACAGCCAGGACCCGGTGAAAGAACATCTGCTACTGACACGTTATAACCCAGGCCGCGTGACGCGTGGCGACATGCTGAGCATGGAAGACGTGCTGGAGATTCTGCGTATACCACTGGTGGGTGTGATCCCGGAAGATCAGTCGGTACTTCGTGCTTCTAACCAGGGTGAGCCGGTCATTCTCGACGCTAACTCTGACGCCGGTAAAGCTTACGCTGATACCGTAGATCGCCTGCTTGGCGAAGAACGCCCCTTCCGCTTTATTGAAGAAGAGAAGAAGGGTTTCCTGAAACGCCTGTTCGGGGGATAACCAATGGCATTATTAGATTTCTTTTATCCCGTAAGAAGAACACAGCCAACATAGCCAAGGAAAGGCTGCAAATTATCGTAGCCGAGCGCAGAAGGGGCGACAGTGAGCCCCATTATCTGCCGCAACTGAAGCGCGATATTTTGGAAGTGATCTGTAAGTACGTGAAAATTGACCCGGATATGGTGACCGTTCAGCTGGATCAGAAAGGGGACGATATCTCCATCCTGGAACTCAACGTCACACTGCCGGAGACGGAGACGGAAGACGTTCCTAAATGATTGTAGCGGGTTCCTGATTTTCCCCTGCGTTGTGCGCAGGGGAAAACATTCCGCTTATAGCGCCTGCAGGATCTCGTCGATTCGTTTTTGCAGCAATTCACCACGCCAGCCAGTCAGTAATTCTGGTGTACGGCATCCGCTTTTCAAACCCCAGTAAACGCTTAACACCTGATTGATTTGGCGACGTGAAGCCAATAGCTCCTGACTGAAACCCGTCTCTTCGCTTACCTGTAACACCAGCGCTTTGATGGCTTTAAATGCCTGTTTGTAATGTGGATGGTCAATCAGATTGGGCAACGGTTGTGGCAAGGTCGCTTCATCCTGAGCCTGAGCTTCCGCCACCAGCGCCACCATCGCTTTCCCGTGGAAGCGGATTTCATGACCGTTCAGGCCCAGATGATCGAGTTCCCCCAGGCTACCCGGCATAAAGCGCGCTACTTTCCACAGATTCTCTTCACGTACCACAAAATTCACGGCCATGTCTTTCTGGCGGGCGATGTTCAAGCGCCATGCCGCCAGGCGTTGCAGCGCTGCCAACTGGCGCGGACGCAACTGCCATGCGTTGGTGATGTCGCGCCATGCATCCTCTGGCTGCAAAACGTCAAGACGGCGCTGGCAAAGATTATCGCATTCGCTCAGCGCTGCAGCCATGTTGCCTGCGGCTTGCGTCTGCTCAACTAACTGATGGGCAATCGGCAGAAGATACGCGACATCTGCTGCAGCATAGTCGCATTGACGCTCAGTCAGCGGGCGCGCCAGCCAGTCAGTACGGGATTCGCTCTTATCCAGTTCGATTTGGTTAAAGTGATTAACCATCGAAGCGAAGCCCCATGACAGCGGCTGCCCAGCGAAGGCCGCCAGGATTTGAGTATCGATCATCGGATCGGGCAGGCATTTAAAACGATGCAAGAAAACTTCAAGATCTTCGCCACCGGCGTGCAGGAATTTTGTCACCTGCTTGTCTTGCAGCAGTGCGATGAACGGCGTCCAGTCACTGATGTTAAGCGGATCGATCAGAACCAGTTGTTCACCATCGAACAGCTGGATCAGACCCAACTGCGGATAGTAAGTGCGCGTGCGCACGAATTCAGTATCCAGCGCAACGGCATCATGCTGGCGCGCTTGTTCGCACACGGCAGCCAGCTGGCTGTTTTGGTCGATCAAAGTGTAATTCACGTATTCATTCTCGCTGCGGCACACTTCGCGCAGCGCTCCATGTTAAAAGCAATAAAAACGCCGGACTGAGCCGGCGTTAACCTGGAGAGAAAGGCAGCTTACTGCCCTTCTCGCTTCGCCTCTTCACGCAATTCGCGGCGCAAAATTTTGCCCACGTTGGTCTTCGGCAGCTCATCTCTAAACTCAATAATCTTCGGCACTTTGTAGCCGGTGAGCTGACGGCGGCAATGATCCAGCACTTCTTCTTTCGTCAGTGACGGATCCTTTTTAACGATGCACACTTTCACCGCTTCGCCGGAAAGGTCGCTGGGCACACCGATTGCGGCGGCTTCGCGCACTTTCGGATGCTGCATCAGCACATCTTCGATTTCGTTAGGATACACGTTAAAGCCTGACACCAGAATCATGTCCTTCTTCCGATCGACGATGCGAATAAAACCTTCGCCATCAACGGTAACAACATCACCGGTGTGCAGCCAGCCATTTTTCAACACTTCTTCGGTGGCATCCGGTCGCTGCCAGTAACCCACCATCACCTGTGGACCACGAATACAGAGTTCGCCCGGTTCGCCTGGCGCCACATCGTTATCTTCGTCATCGACGATACGCACATCCGTGGAGGGTACAGGAAGACCGATGCTGCCGGTGTGGCAAGTGATGTCATACGGATTGACCGATACCAGCGGTGAACACTCGGTCAAACCATAACCTTCGAGCAGATAATGCCCGGTGAGTTTTTCCCAGCGCTCAGCCACGGCCTTTTGCACGGCCATGCCGCCGCCAGCAGAGAGACGCAGCGTAGAGAAATCGAGCTTATTAAAGTTTTCGTCGTTTAGCAGCGCGTTAAACAGCGTATTGACGCCGGTAATGGCGGTGAACGGGAATTTGCTCAGCTCTTTGACAAAACCGGGGATATCACGCGGATTGGTGATCAGCAGGTTGGCACCGCCGAGATCGAGAAACAGCAGGCCGTTTACCGTTAACGCAAAAATATGGTAGAGCGGCAGAGCCGTGACCACCTGCTCTTTGCCCGCACGCAGCAGTTTGCCATAGGTGGCTTTGGTCTGCTCCAGGTTAGCCTGCATGTTGCCGTGAGTCAGCATCGCGCCCTTGGCGACGCCGGTGGTGCCGCCGGTGTATTGCAGGAATGCCAGGTCGCTGTTCGTCAGTGTCGGACGCTGGTAAGTCATCTGCGCACCCTGCTGCAATGCGCTGCGGAATGGCACCGCACCTGGCAGATGGTATTTCGGCACCAGCTTCTTAACATACTTAACCACGAAATTAACCAGCGTGGCTTTGATCGGGGCAAGTTGGTCACCCATGCGCGTCAGCATCACGTGCTTGATTGGCGTTTCCGCGACGACTTTTTCCAGCGTGTGCGCAAAGTTAGACACAATGACAATCGCACTGGCACCGCTGTCATTCAGCTGATGTTTGAGCTCACGCGGCGTGTACAGCGGGTTAACGTTGACCACCACCATACCCGCACGCAATACGCCAAACAGCGCCACCGGATACTGCAGCAAGTTTGGCATCATCAGCGCCACGCGGTCGCCCTGCTTCAGGCCCAACCCCTGTTGCAGCCAGGCCGCAAAGTCACGACTTTGCTTATCCAGCTGACGATAGGTCATCGGCTGACCCATATTAATAAACGCCGTTTGATCGGCGTACTGCAATGCTGCGTGCTCGAAAAGTTCGACCAAAGAGGTATAACGGTCCGCATTAATCTCCGCAGGAACATCTGCCGGATAGCGTTTAAGCCAAACCTTATTCAAAGAATCACCCCGATATTCTTGTTGCGTAGCCATCGCCGCCTCTGCAATCAGTGTTGTTAACAATATTTTAACTGATTGTACCAGTTTGCCTGTTTCGGCATTTTCAGGTTGCGAAGCGCATCACTAAATTTCGCGCATCGGTTGCGCGCCCAATAAAAAAGCCCGGTCGCGAGCACCGCGACCGGGCCGTCAAATAATGAAGATGAATTATTCGGTCAGGATAGTTTCCACCTGCGCGGGACCGGTATTCATGTTCATCCCCCAATAAGGATTTGGCCCCCAATAACCCGGATGACGACGCGTTGGCCCATACCAGATCCAGGGATCGATAGGCTGCGGAGGCGTCATCACCTGCTGAGTCAGGTGCCAGCGCTGATAGCCGCGCACATCCACCACCACGAAGTTGTAGCTGGCTTTCCCAATCTCACCTTTTTCGGTGCCTTTAATGTTGCCCAACACCGTAATGTATTGATTGTTCAGATCCACCGGATCAACGAAACCGCGAATATCGGCAAAAATGCGTCCTACTGATGCAGAGCCTAAACGTGGCCGCGCACTGTCATCCAGCGGTTGGGTGGCAATTTCCAGGCGTGTGAGACCGGTCAGGTTAGTGACTTTCACCACTTTACCGCCAAAACGGGACTCCTGGCCGACATACAGCTGCGGCGCATTCATCACGCGTAATAAATCTTGCTGTGGAAGTTGAGAACTCCCTTTAATGGAATCTGGTACCGAAACGCAGCCGCTGAGCAACAGCGCACAAGCTAACAAAGCGCCAGACATCCCTTTACGACTTATTGGCATAGCACTTCTCCTGTTATTTCTCAGTTAGACTGGGCGCTTACGGAATAGTTGCGTCACACTCATCGGCCCGGCAACTTTTTCCATGCCACTTCGTTACGCAGGTACACTGGCTCAGCATTTTCCACTGCGACAACCTCATCGCGCTGCCATGCACTCAGTGCCAGCGGCAGCATATCCTCGGCTGCCGGCAGCGTCACCTCCGTGGTCACTAAGGTTGCGCCGGTCGAGCTTAACAGATGCGGATAAGCTGCCCAGCCGGTGCCCACCGTTGCCCATTCGCCGCTTAACTGGGCGATGCGTGCCTGTGCATCTTCGGGTTTCAGTACGGCTTCCGAGTCCGCACCTTGCCATTCACCGTTAGCATCACGCTGATATTCGGCCCAGTAAACTTCGCCCATGCGCGCGTCAATAGCGGCCAGCACGCGCTCAACGCCAGTTAAGCGCCATGCGCCCTGAGCCATAGTCGCGAGAGAAGATACGCCGATCATCGGCAAGTTCGCACCCAGCGCCAGCCCTTGCGCGATACCAATGCCAATGCGCACGCCAGTAAAACTGCCTGGCCCACGGCCAAACGCCAGCGCATCGAGGGCCGTCAGCGCCAGCTGCTGCGCCTGCAACAGCTCTTGTACCAGCGGTAAGATGCGTTGGGTGTGATCGCGCGGGGCGATTTCAAAGCGGGCATCGATCTGCTGCTGATTGAGCAGCGCGGCAGAACAGGCTTCTGTCGCCGTGTCCAGAGCTAAAATTCGGGCGGACATAACAACCTCTGAAAGTCAAAATGGCGCGCATCTTAACACAGCCTGGTACAAATTAGTGCTTCTCTGGCTGGCGGACGAAGGCGATGGCGCGCTGCAAATCGCGGGTGCGCGGCGTGGGTGGCAGACTGTTGAGGAACAACCCGCCGTACGGACGCGACACCAGACGCTGATCGCAAATCACCAGCACACCCCGGTCTTCCGTGTCGCGGATTAAACGGCCGACACCCTGCTTCAGGGTGATCACGGCATCCGGCAGTTGCACATCATTAAAGGGATCGCCGCCGCGCAGCCGGCAGTCTTCCATTCGCGCTTTAAGCAGCGGATCTTCCGGCGAAGTAAACGGCAGCTTATCGATAATCACCAGCGACAGTGCATCCCCGCGCACATCGACGCCTTCCCAGAAACTGCTGGTCGCCACCAGTAAGGCGTTACCGGCTTCAAGGAACTGCTTCAGCAGTTGGCCTTTGCTGGTTTCTCCCTGCAGCAACACGGGTATGGTCATCGAGGCACGAAATTCGGCGGCCAGTTCGCGCATCATCTTGTGGGAAGTACAGAGGAAGAAGCAGCGTCCTTTATTGGCATCGATCAGCGGTTTCATCATCCGTGCCAGCTGACGGGCACCGCCGGGTTGATTCGGCTCCGGCATATTGCGTGGCACACACAACAGCGCCTGCTGCGTGTAATCGAAGGGACTGTCGAGAATCATGGTGGTGGCTTTATCCACCCCTAAACGACTGGAAAAATGACTCATCTGCTCATTCACCGCAAGGGTCGCGGAGGTGAATACCCAGGCGGCTTTACGGTTGTCCATCACTTCACGAAAACGCTCTGCCACCGATAGCGGCGTTAACGCCAGCGTAAAGTGGCGGCTGCTGCACTCATACCAGTAGCTGAAACCCGGTTCATCAATGGCACGCAGGCGTTTCAGACGGGTGCGATACAGTGCCGCGCGCTCGAATGCCGCGTCCAATAACGCGGAACGTCCCAGCGACAATTTGATGACGTCGTAGCAAAGTTCCAGCGCATCATCCAGCAAGGTCAGCATACGCATGATGTTGTTGTCGCTCAGCAGGTCACGCAGATTGCCGCGAAAACCCGGCTCGCCCAGTGTTAAGCGGAAATCCTGCGCGCACTGTGCCAGACGGTCGGCTGATTTCTGCAACTGCTGCACGTCGCGCACTTCAGTGCGATAGGCAATAATGATGTCTTTGGCGAGATCCTGCAGTTGGCGGCTCGAAAGTTGCTGACCAAAGTATTGACTGGCGATATCGGGTAACTGATGCGCTTCATCGAAGATCATCACATCCGCTTCTGGGATCAGTTCGCCAAAGCCGCCCTCTTTGACCACCAGATCGGCAAGGAACAGATGATGGTTCACCACCACCACATCGGCATCCATGGCTTTCTTACGCGCTTTCACCACGAAGCAATCTTTGTAGAGCGGGCAGTCGCTGCCCAGGCAATTATCATTGGTGCTGGTGACAAACGGCCAGATCGGGCTGTCTTCGGCGACGCCGGAACAGTTGCTGACGTCACCATCCGAAGTTTGATTTGACCAGCTGCGCACGTTAATCAAATCCCCGAGCGCCTGTACTGTCAGATCGCCACCGGTTTGATTTTGCTGCTCCAGACGTTCGAGGCATAAATAGTTGGAACGTCCCTTCAGCAGAGCGGTTTTACCGCTGAACTTCAGGGCACGAGCGATGGTGGGCAAATCGCGGTTATACAGCTGATCCTGCAAAGCTTTGGAACCGGTTGAGATAATGACCTTTTTTTTCGCACGCAGTGCGGGCGCCAGATAGGCGTAGGTTTTACCGGTCCCGGTGCCGGCTTCGACCACCAGCTCACCGCCTTTCTTCACCGCTTCCATGACCGCTTGCGCCATTTCACGCTGCGCGGCACGCGGTTTGAAACCTGGAATAGCCTGCGCCAGCGCGCCATCAGCTGCAAAATCGTCTGCCACACATCCTCACCGATTGGTCAAAAACACTGTAATTATGTCAGGATTCCCCTGAGGCGACCACAACAGATGACAGCGCCCTACTGGATATGGCAGGCTAGCGCAGCGAAATTACAGGAGAACACCATGACCATTACGCGTATTGATCCCGCACCCCGCATGTCAGAAGCCGTTGTGCATAACCAGACCGTCTATTACACCAGCGTGCCAGAAAATCTGGATGCAGATGCCGAAGCGCAAACCGCCAACGCGCTGGCGGTGATTGACGCGATT
Source organism: Pantoea rwandensis (assembly GCF_000759475.1). Taxonomy (NCBI): domain Bacteria; kingdom Pseudomonadati; phylum Pseudomonadota; class Gammaproteobacteria; order Enterobacterales; family Erwiniaceae; genus Pantoea; species Pantoea rwandensis. The sequence continues at coordinate 2,445,920 of NZ_CP009454.1, read as the reverse complement.
CTGACTCGTGTCGGATCAGACAAAAGTAAGATCCTTGATGCCACAATTTTCCTGGTCGATAAAGCCGATTTCCCTGCCATGAATCGTGCATGGGATGAGTGGGTTTCACCTGACAACGCGCCGGTACGTTGCACCGTGCAAGCCGACTTGATGAATCCAAAATACAAAGTGGAAATCAAAATCATCGCTGCGCTGTAACCCTTTCGGGCGTTATTCGTCTTCTTCGTCGTCTTCGAACATCGCCCGAATCGATTCACCCTGATAGCTCTGACGGATCTCGTGCGCCACCTGCGCAATCGCCTGACCACTCGCCATGCCACCTGCCATCAATTCCTGGATACGTTCCACAGCTTGCTGCTGCTGTTCATGAGATAAAGCCGGAAGACCTGTAAACATTATTTGCTCCTGGTGCAAAAGGGAACGCATTATTCCACGCGGAACAAACAGGTGCCAGCAACAAAAAAATGTGCCAGGCTACGCGCCTGCTTGTTGGATTAATTAGCCCGATGATCGTAAAAACCCTTAACCTGAAGTATACGCCGGATGCGCTGTTGCACCGTTTTTCTGCGCTTGCTCATCGTCCCTGGGCGATGTTGCTCACCTCTGGCCATGCCGACCATGCCGATAATCGTTTTGACATTTTAACGGCGGATCCCCGTGCCACGCTCACCACGCGCGGTGAGATGACGGAAATCGACTGTGATGGCAAGGTGATACTCTCCGCCGACGATCCACTGCACCTGGTGCAGCAACAGTGCGAAATGCTGGGCGCGACACCCCTGTTTGATGCTGATCTGCCTTTCCAGGGCGGCGCGCTGGGTTTGTTTGGCTACGATCTGGGACGCCGCTTTGAAACCTTACCGCAGCGCGCGGAGCAGGATTTGGCGACGCCGGATATGGCAGTCGGCATCTACGATTGGGCTTTGATCGCGGATCATCATCAGCAAAAACTCACCCTGATTTCACTCACCGATGCCGGGCAACGCTGGCAGTGGCTGCAGGCGCAGGCGATTCCGCAGCCTAAAGGGTTTTCACTGACCAGCGACTGGCAGTCAAACCTCAGTTTTGATGAGTACGCTGCGCGTTTTGCCCAGGTTCAGCACTACATTCAAGCCGGTGATTGTTATCAGGTGAACCTGGCTCAACGCTTTCAGGCTCGCTATCATGGCGACGAGTGGCTGGCCTTTTTACGACTCAACCGCGACAACCGCGCGCCCTTCAGTGCGTTTATTCGCTTGCCTAAGAGCGTCATTCTTAGCTTGTCGCCGGAACGATTTCTCTCCCTACAGCAGCAGGAGATTGAAACCCGCCCGATCAAAGGCACTTTGCCACGCTTAGCCGATCCAGAAGCCGATCGCGCACAGGCAGAGAAACTGGCCCATGCGGAAAAAGATCGCGCCGAGAACCTGATGATTGTCGATTTGCTGCGCAATGACATTGGCCGCGTGGCTGAACCCGGCAGCGTCAGCGTCCCTGAGCTGTTTGTGGTGGAACCTTTCCCGGCGGTGCATCATCTGGTGAGCACCGTGCGCGCGCGACTACCTCAACATCTCGGCGCAACCGATCTCCTGCGCGCCTGTTTCCCCGGCGGCTCCATTACCGGTGCACCGAAAATACGCGCTATGGAGATTATTGAGGAACTGGAACCGCAGCGCCGCAACGCCTGGTGCGGCAGCATCGGTTACATCAGCTTGTGTGGTCGCATGGATACCAGCATCACCATCCGCACGTTAATCGCTGAAAATCAGCATCTTTATTGTGCGGCAGGTGGTGGCCTGGTGGCGGATAGCGATGTGGAGCTGGAATATCAGGAGACCTTCCACAAGGTCAATCGTATTTTGCCCAGCCTGAGCGGCGAGGTGTAAATGAGCCTAACGCTTGACCAGTTCCTGAACCGCTTTGTCATGCAACCCCCTGTGAGTGCGCCTAAAAGCGTTATCAGCGGGCGGCGGGCGGCGGTGCTGGTGCCCGTAATAGACGGTGTTGAACCCGGGTTACTGTTGACGCGTCGCTCATCACATTTACGCAAGCATGCCGGTCAGGTAGCGTTCCCGGGCGGGATGCAGGATGCAACGGATAATTCGCTCATTCATACCGCACTGCGTGAAGCCGAAGAAGAAGTCGGCATTCAACCCGCCATGGTCAACGTTGTGGGGGTGTTACCGCCGGTCACCAGCAGCACCGGTTTTGCCGTCACGCCGGTGGTCGGCATCATTCCCGCTGGCCTGTCCCTTGATATTAATCCTGACGAAGTGGAAAGCACCTTTGCGATGCCACTGGCAGAAGCCCTGCGTCTCAGCCGCTACAGTGGACTCACCTTGCGCCGAGGTCATCGTCAGCATCAGGTGTGGTTGTCCTGGTATGAGGATTATTTTATCTGGGGCATGACCGCCGGTATTATTCGCGCACTCAGTCAGCAAATCGCCCTTCCCTGAGTTCCACACTGCGTGTTACTTCCGCCATAAACTCGATCCACTTCACAACAGCTGAATGGGATAACTATTTCTGTGCATTATAATTAGTTTATTTCATGCGAAAAGCTGCTCGCTCAGTCACGCGGGCGATTACTATTAGCCGCATAAACGGCCTCAGCCGTGCAGAATAAGATTTGTGAGGAGTGTCACCGGTGATTAGTGTTTTTGACATGTTCAAAGTGGGCATTGGCCCATCCAGTTCACATACCGTAGGTCCGATGAAAGCGGGCAAGCAGTTTGTTGATCTGCTGGCCGAACAGGGCAAGCTGCAGGACGTGACGCGTATTGCCGTCGACGTTTATGGCTCGCTGTCGCTCACAGGTAAAGGTCACCATACCGATATCGCCATCATTATGGGACTGGCTGGGTTTGAGCCTGCCACGGTAGATATCGATAGCATTCCCGCCTTTATTAAAGATGTAGAACAGCGCGAGCGCCTGCTGCTGGCCAAGGGTGCGCGTGAAGTCGATTTCCCACGCGAAGGCGGCATGGTGTTCCGCAGTGAAAATCTGTCGTTGCATGAAAACGGCATGACGGTTTTCGCCTTCGCCGGCGATCTGTTGATCCTGACCAAGACTTACTACTCCATCGGCGGCGGTTTTATCGTTGATGAAGAGCATTTCGGCCAATCCGTGTTGGATGAGGTATCCGTGCCGTATGCGTTCAACTCTGCCAAAGAGTTGTTGAGCCACTGCCATGAAAGCGGTTTGTCACTTTCCGGTTTGGTGATGAAGAATGAACTGGCGTTGCACAGTCGTGAAGACATTTATGCCTATTTCGGCAACGTGTGGCAAACCATGCAGGCCTGTATCGATCGCGGCTTAAATACGGAAGGCGTATTGCCTGGTCCACTGCGGGTGCCGCGCCGTGCAGCCTCGTTGCGTCGTTTGCTGGTGTCCTCCTCCAAACACTCCAACGATCCGATGAACGTGATTGATTGGATTAACATGTTTGCCCTGGCGGTGAATGAAGAAAATGCCGCCGGTGGACGTGTGGTGACCGCGCCAACCAACGGCGCCTGCGGTATCGTGCCTGCAGTGCTGGCTTACTACGATCACTTTATTGAGACCGTGACGCCAGACATCTTCATCCGTTACTTCCTGGCTTCGGGTGCCATTGGCGTGCTGTATAAAATGAACGCCTCGATTTCCGGTGCCGAAGTGGGCTGCCAGGGCGAAGTCGGTGTGGCTTGTTCGATGGCTGCCGCTGGCCTGGCGGAACTGCTTGGCGCCAGCCCGGAGCAAGTGTGTGTCGCTGCTGAAATCGGCATGGAACATAATCTGGGATTGACCTGTGATCCGGTGGCAGGCCAGGTGCAGGTGCCGTGCATCGAACGTAATGCCATCGCCTCAGTCAAAGCCATCAATGCCGCGCGCATGGCGTTGCGCCGTACCAGTGAGCCGCGAGTTTCGCTGGATAAGGTGATCGAAACCATGTACGAAACCGGTAAAGATATGAATGCCAAATACCGTGAAACCTCTCGCGGTGGTCTGGCGATCAAAGTGCAATGTGATTAACGAGACATGCTGAAAAAGTAATCAATTGAATTATTTTCTGCATCTCACGCTACCTCCTGGTGAGTAAACCAGATACATTAATTTGCGCGCGGCCCTTAGTGGCCGCGCTGTTTTTTAGTGCCGCTTTTTTTCTCTGCGCTGCGCTAAACCTGGCCGCCTCCATGCCGATAACCTACACGTTAATTTGGCTTCAATTTTTGTTTTGCAAGGTGGTTACTGATGCTCATTCCCCAGCAATTTGTTGGTCAATTTCGCCGTAAGCGTTTGCTTATTGCGTTGGTGATCGCGGCGCTGGTTCTGATTCTCACGCTGACTTTTCGTTATATCGAAGAGAAATCACGTATTGAGCAGCAGTCACTGAATTTTGCCAGCCGCGCCATTGAGCGCTTTGACCGTATGTTCTCCCCGCTGGATGTGTCCGCCAACAACACGCTTGGGCTGGTTGGCGTACCTTGCGCACAAGTTCGCTATCCGTTGATCGAAAAGATTTCTTCATTGCAGACCGTGCGCACCATTCTACTGGTGCAGGACGACAGCATTTACTGCTCCAGCATTTACGGTCCGCGCAATATTTCGTTTAGTCAGACCTATCCGGAACTGGCAATTAACAATCAGCGCATGATGCTGACCACGGATAACTACCTGCTGAAAGGTTCACCGGTCTTGCTGCTGTGGACGCCCAAATCGCTGGATAATCGCGATGGGCTGCTACAGGTTATCAATGTGGAATTGATGACGAATTATTTGCTGGAGCCGCAGTTACCCTGGGTCGAACGGGCCATTTTTAATGTCGGCGGACAGAGTCTGGAATATGGTAATCCGCTGATTGAAGAGACAGAGCCATCGGAAGATGAAGTGGCTTTCGATCAGGCTTCACTGCGTTACCCCTACAGCATTACCTTGTATGGCCCTTCTCCGGCACGTCTGGCGTTGCATACGCTGCCTTCCCAATTGCCGCTCGCGGTGTTGCTGAGCTTGCTGATGGGTTATATCGTTTGGTTAGCCACCGCGAACCGCATGAGCCTCAGTTGGCAAATCAGTTATGGCATTACCGCGAATGAATTTATGGTGTACTGTCAGCCGCTGATCAATGCCAAAAGTGGTGAGTGCGATGGCATGGAGTTACTGCTGCGATGGCATAATGCGCGTCAGGGCTGGATTGCGCCGGATGTGTTTATCCCGCTAGCTGAGCGTCAGAACCTGATAGCACCACTGACGCGCTTTGTGTTAGCCAAAGTGGTTAATGAGTTGCCCAACCTGCCACAATGTTCCTCTTTCCATATTGCGATTAACGTTGCCGCCAGCCATTTCCGCGATCGTGCGATTGTCGAGGACCTGCAAAGCATCTGGTGGCCCGCTAACCCGCTGCCAGAGCTGGTGGTCGAGTTGACTGAGCGTGATGCCTTGCCGGTGATCGATCAATCTGTGGTATCGCAGCTTCATGAGATCGGCGTACGTCTGGCGATCGACGATTTCGGCACTGGCCACAGTTCCCTCGCCTACCTGAAAGATCTGAAGCCAGACGTGCTGAAAATTGACAAGATTTTCACTGCGGCCATCGGCACCGATGCGATTAACGCCACGGTAACCGATATGGTGATTTCGCTGGCGCAGCGTTTGAACATTGCCTTAGTGGCTGAGGGCGTGGAAACCGCTGAGCAGGCACACTATCTGCGTGAACGCGGCGTGGATCATTTACAGGGCTATTATTACGCCCGTCCAATGCCAATCGAAGATTTCCCTGTGTGGCTGGAACAGCATCAGGCGCATCTTAGGGCCTGATGTTAGGCTGGATTGCAGTGTCTGACGTTGGGTTGGACTGCTGTATCTGATGTTGGGCTGGATTGCTGTGTCTGATGTGAGTTCGATTGCTGCGTCTGAGGGTGCGTTCGATGGCTGTACCTGAGGGTGCGTTCGATGACTGTGTCTGAGGGTGCGTTCGATGGCTGTACCTGAGGGTGCGTTCGATGGCTGTGTCTTAGGGCGCGTTCGATGGCTGTGTCTGAGGGTGCGTTCGATGGCTGTACCTGAGGGTGCGTTCGATGGCTGTGTCTGATGGTGCGTTCCAGCCGGTAAAGGGGGATGTTCCGTAAAGACGGCGTGAATACATCCCTGTAGCCTCGGACGCCGCATCCCTGCGGCGTACGCTTTACTCCTCATCCCCCTTTACCGGCTTCATGTGGCATTTTTGCGGTCTGCACAATGTTGAACCTGGAATGGATCAATCGCGTTATGCGTTTAACATACTCGTCCATTACCTACTCCTCAGTGTGAGTGTGAAAGGTGTCAGCGTCATTCATTGCGAAACATAGGAATAAAAAAGGCCGACATCATGGATGTCGGCCTTTTCGATGACAATTAACTTAGCGCTTACGCCTCATGCTCTTCATCTTCATGCGGCTTATCTTTGGTGACGCGCACCAGGTCGATACGATAATCGGTAGCCTCAATGATTTGGAAGTGCAGCGGCGGCAGGTCGATGATCTCACCAGGCTGCGGCAGTTGGCCTTTCTGGGCAATCAACAGACCCGCCAGCGAGGCATGATCCTCTTCCCTGTCAACCAGTTCATGGTGGTCAAGCAACTGCTGCAGTGAATGCAGATCGGTACCGCCCTTCACTAACCAGCCATCACCATCCGCGATAATATCAGGCGTTTCATCTTCATCCGGGAACTCACCGGCAATCGCTTCCAGCACATCCAGTGGGGTAATCAAACCTTGCACCACACCAAATTCGTTGGTGACGATGACAAAGCTGCCTTTAGCGCGGCGCAGCACGCCCAGCAGATTGATCGGATCCAACGTTTCAGGCACCACTATCGCCGGAGTGGTAGCAGCAAACGTCGCCACGTCCATACCATGCTCAAGCGCCACCAGCAGTTCTTTGGCACGTACCACACCGATGATCTCATCCAACTCACCTCGGCACACCGGGAACAAACTGTGCGGCGTGTCGAGCAGCTGAATACGAATTTCATCCACTGGACGTTCGGCATCTACCCATGAAATGTTTCCGCGTGGCGTCATGATGCTGCGAATTGAGCGCTGTGACAGCGTCAACACGCCGTTGATCATATAACGCTCTTCGTCTTTAAATGCTTCCTGTGGCATCGCCTGCGTCAGCGAAGCTTCTTCTGTGGTGGCCGGCTGATGACGCTGGCGGCCCCCCATCAGGCGCAAGATCGCTTCGGCGGTGCGTTCACGCATCGGCCGATGTTCCTGGTGGCGAATAAAGTTACGGCGCGCAATTTGGTTGAACAGCTCAATAACAATCGAGAAGCCAATTGCAGCGTACAGATAGCCTTTCGGAATGTGGAAACCAAAGCCTTCCGCTACCAATGACAAACCAATCATCAGCAGGAAGCTTAAGCAAAGCACCACGACCGTCGGATGGGCATTGACGAAATTGGTCAACGGCTTCGAAGCCAACAGCATCACACCCATGGCGATCACCACGGCCGTCATCATCACCGGCAGATGGTTCACCATGCCCACCGCAGTAATCACCGCATCCAGCGAGAATACCGCGTCCAGCACCACAATCTGGATCACCACGGCCCAGAAGCTGGCATAACCTTTGTTGCCCTGATGTTCCATGCCGCGGTTTTCCAGCCGCTCATGCAGTTCCATGGTTCCTTTGAATAACAGGAACAAACCACCGAACAACAGAATTAAATCTCGCCCGGAAAAACTGAAATCGCCTACGCTGAATAGGGGTCGCGTCAATGTCACGATCCAGGAAATCAGCGACAGCAGGCCTAATCGCATCACCAGGGCAAGGGATAAACCAATCAGACGCGCTTTATCACGCTGTTTCGGTGGCAACTTGTCGGCAAGGATAGCGATGAACACCAGGTTGTCGATGCCGAGAACGATCTCCAGCACGATCAGCGTTAGCAAACCCGCCCAAATTGAGGGGTCGAAGAGAAATTCCATCAATGACTCCTTACAGCACAGAGGGGCGAACGAGATTGAGCCTGCGCTGTGAAGCGAGACGAGAGATCGTTAGCAAATGAGGTCACGCTGAAGAGCGTTGTAGTGTGCGCCAGAAAGCGCTGAGAACATGTTGAGCGACGTCGGTGACGGTCCATATAGGTGAGCTGAAGCCCGATACTCCTGAATATTAAACAGAACGCTAATGTATCAGTTACATCAACAACGTCAAAAAATTTTATTACATTTACAAACAACTGCACAAACGCAGGAATAGTGAACATAAATGCAATTTTGCAGCGTTACGCTCGAAATAGCTGACAAACATCACATAAATTATTTTTTCGCACACTAAAATAAATCGCGACCTTACTGCTGTGCAGCGGACAGTTTCGGAATATTTATTGATGCGACTCTTCATCTTAGACCCAAACGATCCACCTGAATCAACAACGGTAATTCTCAATGATTCCCGGCAATGCCAGAGAATCTCTCATGCGAACGGAGGTAGCAAGTGACCATTGCTATTGTAATTGGTACACATGGCTGGGCGGCAGAACAGTTGCTTAAAACAGCAGAAATGTTGTTGGGTGAGCAGGAAAATGTCGGATGGATTGATTTCGTGCCCGGCGAAAATGCAGAAACGCTAATCGAAAAGTATCAGGCGAGACTGGCAGAACTCGACACGTCGAAAGGCGTGCTGTTCCTGGTGGATACCTGGGGCGGCAGTCCATTCAACGCGGCCAGCCGCATTGTGGTGGATAAGCCGGATTATGATGTCATCGCCGGGGTGAATATCCCGATGCTGGTGGAAACCCTGATGGGGCGCGATGACAACCCATCCTTTGAGGAATTGATTCACATTGCCGTGGAAGCCGGTCGTGAAGGCGTTAAAGCCCTGAAGACCGAAACCCCTACCCCGGAAGCTGCAGCACCGGTTGCCGCAAAAGCCCCGGCGCAACCGCAAAAGCCTTTGGCGCCAGGCGAGCACATGAAGATCGGTCTGGCCCGTATCGATGACCGTTTAATTCACGGCCAGGTGGCAACCCGCTGGACCAAAGAGACCAACGTCACGCGCATCATTGTCGTTAGCGATGAAGTCGCCAACGATCATGTGCGTAAAACGCTGCTGACCCAGGTGGCACCGCCGGGCGTAACCGCCCACGTGGTAGACATCGCCAAAATGATCCGCGTGTGGAACAACCCGAAATACGGTCGTGACCGCGTGATGCTGCTGTTTACCAATCCTACCGATGTAGAACGGATTGTTGAACAAGGCGTGGATATCAAGTCGGTCAACATCGGCGGCATGGCATTCAAACAGGGTAAAACCCAGGTCAACAACGCCGTTTCGGTCGATCAGAAGGACATTGAAGCCTTCCGTAAACTGAATGAACGCGGTATCGAGTTGGAAGTGCGTAAAGTTTCAAACGACCCAAGACTGAAAATGATGGACCTGATTGCCAAGGTCAATCAGTAGTTCGCTTTTGCCTGCGCTGGCGGGCGAATACTTGAGACCTTGCTGAGGAGAAAAGCAATGGAAATAACCACGCTACAAATCATCCTGATATTTATTGTGGCTTGTATTGCCGGGATGGGATCGATTCTTGATGAGTTCCAGTTCCACCGTCCACTGGTGGCCTGTACCTTGATTGGTGCGGTTCTGGGTGACATGAAAACCGGTATCATCATCGGTGGTACCCTGGAAATGATCGCGCTGGGCTGGATGAACATCGGTGCGGCGGTTGCACCCGATGCGGCACTGGCCTCCATCATTTCGACCATTCTGGTTATCGCAGGTGGCCAAAGCGTTGGTGCGGGTATCGCACTGGCGATTCCACTGGCGGCAGCCGGTCAGGTTCTGACCATCATCGTCCGTACCATCACCGTTGCCTTCCAGCACGCTGCCGATAAGGCCGCCGAGAAAGGCAATCTGAGCGCCATCAGCTGGATTCACGTCTCTGCTCTGGTATTGCAGGCGATGCGTATTGCCATTCCAGCCCTGATCGTGGCGATTTCAGTGGGTACCAGCGTGGTACAGGAACTGTTGAGCTCGATTCCAGAAGTGGTCACCAACGGTCTGAACATCGCCGGTGGCATGATCGTCGTCGTGGGTTACGCGATGGTCATCAACATGATGCGCGCAGGCTACCTGATGCCGTTCTTCTATCTGGGCTTTGTGACGGCGGCCTTCACCAACTTCAACCTGGTTGCTCTGGGCGTGATTGGTGTGGTCATGGCGGTGCTGTATATCCAGCTGGCGCCGAAATATAACCGTACAGCAGGCGCGGCCGCTGCCGGTCCTGCACACAATGACCTCGACAACGAACTCGACTAGGAACAGGTGAAATCATGGTTGATACAACTAACACGCAAAAGAAACTCACCCCGAGCGACGTCCGTGGTGTGTTCATCCGCTCTAACCTGTTTCAGGGTTCATGGAACTTTGAACGTATGCAGGCGCTGGGCTTCTGCTTCTCGATGGTACCGGTGATTCGTCGCCTCTATCCTGAGAACAACGACGATCGTAAACAGGCCATTAAGCGTCACCTGGAGTTCTTCAACACCCATCCATACGTGGCTGCACCTGTGCTGGGCGTTACGATGGCGATGGAAGAGCAGCGTGCTAACGGCGCAGCGATTGATGATGCCGCGATTAACGGTATTAAAGTTGGCCTGATGGGACCGCTGGCGGGGGTTGGTGACCCGATCTTCTGGGGTACCGTTCGCCCGGTGTTTGCTGCACTCGGTGCCGGTATCGCGATGAGCGGCAGCCTGCTCGGTCCCCTGCTGTTCTTCATTCTGTTTAACGCCGTGCGTATGCTGACGCGTTATTACGGTGTGGCTTATGGTTATCGCAAAGGCGTGGATATTGTCAGCGATATGGGTGGCGGCTTCCTGCAAAAGCTTACGGAGGGGGCGTCGATTCTCGGCCTGTTTGTCATGGGGGCGCTGGTCAACAAGTGGACACACGTGAACGTGCCGCTTGTGGTGTCGCGCATTACCGATCACACCGGCAAAACCACCGTGACGACCGTTCAATCGATCCTCGATCAGCTGATGCCGGGCTTAATCCCGCTGCTGCTGACCTTCGGCTGTATGTGGCTGCTGCGCCGTAAAGTTAACGCACTGTGGATTATCGTGGGCTTCTTTGCCCTGGGTATCTTTGGTTACTGGATCGGCCTGCTCGGTCTGTAATCATCTCGCCGGGGGCTTTGGCCCCCGGCCGTTTTAAGCGAGGTTACCTGAGCGCCAACGTTGAGGTAAATTCGGTTGAGGAAGAAAATGTAATGTCACTGACTGACGCTCTGATTGCCCTGCTGGTCATCGCCTTTGCCCTGTTCGCGATTTACGATGACGCTATCCTGCCGCGGCGCAAAGGGCCGACCAAATTGCGTGTCGCGCTGCGTCGTCGCCATAAAATCGACAGCGGTATTTTTATCGTGTTATTGCTGATTCTGCTGTGGAATAACGTCAGCAACCATGGCCCGCAACTCACCACCACGCTGCTGATGGTGTTGTGCTTTATGGCGATCTGGCTATTCTGGCTACGCACGCCGAAATTGTTGATGAAGACCGAGGGACTGTTCTTCGGCAGCGTGTGGATCGACTATCGTCGCATTCAAAGTATGAACTTGTCTGAGGATGGCATCTTAGTCATGCAGCTGGAACAGCGTCGCCTGCTGATTGCAGTGCAACAGCTCGACGACCTGGAACGTATCTACAATACGCTGGTGGAAGCGCGTTAAGCGCGCTGCCATAGCGTCAGCATGAAGTCGGCGTCGCAGCTAAAGGTATCGGCTGCCGCCAGTGTCTGCCAGACTTCTTCGCGCGCACGCCAGGCAAAAGGTGTCATCTGCAGCAAGCTCACCGCTTCGGCCCCATTTAACGTCATCTCATAACGCAGGTTGTGTTGCTCGACCTGCCTGAAACCTTCGTAAGCCTTTTCTTCTGCCGCGTGCAGCTGCACTTCACGATAAATCAGCGCTTTGAACTGCTCCAGATGATGTGGGCCCGGTGTCACCGTCAGTAGATAGCCGCCCGCTTTGACGACGCGACTCAATTCCGCTTCGTTGCAAGGAGCGTAAATGCGCACAATGCCATCCAGCGATGCGTCGGCGAAGGGTAAACGCTGGCTGGAGGCGACACAGAATTTCACCGCACGATAGCGTTTAGCCGCCATACGAATCGCCGCTTTCGCTACATCAAGGCCAAACAACTGTGCTTGTGGAAGCGCTAGCGCCATTGTTGCAGTGTAATAACCTTCACCACAGCCAATATCCAATACCTGAGCAGCCTTGCCATTCAGACGCTGCGACAGATGTTGCGCCACCGAATCGCGCAAGGGTTGATAGTGTCCGGCATCAAGAAATACACGGCGAGCCAGCAGCATTTCCGCACTGTCACCCGGTTCCTTTGAGCCTTTATGCTGCACCGGCAACAAATTGACGTACCCTTCTTTCGCCTGATCGAATTGGTGACCGGAATCGCAGCGGAAGCTGTTAGCTTGCTGATGCAAATGTTGCTGGCAAAGTGGGCAAATCAAAGACATAGACAACTCCGGGTTCACGATTCGCGCGCAGTTTACCCTGATCGTCTGGCAACAGAAAGGATAAAAGAAAAGCCCCGATCAGAGACCAGGGCTTTACAATTCGTGTCAGCGGCGCATGGCACCGAGTCTGAAAACGAAATCAGATAGCAGTTACGTTTACTGCAGCTGGACCTTTCTGGCCGTCCTGAATTTCGAACTCAACAGCCTGGCCTTCAGCCAGAGTTTTGAAGCCGTTACCCTGGATTGCAGAGAAGTGTACGAACACGTCTTTGCTGCCGTCAGCAGGAGTAATGAAACCAAAACCTTTAGACTCGTTGAACCACTTAACCTGACCTTTAATCTTTGCCATTTTTGCAAATTCCTTTGATTGTTTATATTGCCCGAAGGCAGTCTTACAGATAAACCAGAGACGTTACTGAATGAGGCACTAATTTAAGGTTCGGCAAGGAAGCGGAATTCAACGTCAACGTCTTTACTCGTAACTTCTTTACTGAAGATGCCATACATAAACAGAACTGTACCTCGTTTGACCCAAGAGTCGTTATCACATATCCGCAAATTAATGGCAAGCCATTTTTAAACGGTGATCGACATGACGCACATAATTGGCCGTTGCTCTGCACTCTTCTGCCATTAGCATATTGACAGATGACGGAATAACTGCACAAAAAAATGTTATATGTCAGAGTAGTTAGCGCCAGTACTTACATTAGTCAAGCGTAGCGACGCAACTTAAACCAGCACAATTAAAGCGGCCAAGGTTACGCAAAAAGTATTGCATTAATATGGCATTGATAAAATATTTCGCCCAAAAAATAACGCGGAATGCAAGATTCGTGCACTGTGCAAAACTTGTACATCCAGATTTATTAAGTACAAGTCATTAATTGTTTTGCACCAAAATCAGGAAAATATAAGCGCTCTTGCCCCAAATATATGCACGCTCGTTTTGGCGGTTATCTTATTTTTAACTAACGACTCTACAATTAAATGTTAAAAAAACGCACTGCGACACTTGATTTAACAAATCGGGCTTAGGACACATCTGAATCGCTATTCCGCAGGCTTCGGCTGGTGCCTATTCTCCATGGCACAAAGCGTGAGTCCATTTCTCCCGCGGATTGCATTGCTTGCGCCAGAGCGGCAGGGGGTTCATCTAAAGGATCATCCGCCAGCTCAAACACACCCCAGTGGATCGGCAGCGTTAACGGACGCCCTATCGCCTGCCATAAACGCACCGCCTGATCGGGGTCCATATGTTGGCCGCGCATGAACCATTTTGGTGCATAAGCGCCAATGGGCAACGCGGCAAGATTAAAGGGCCCGAGACGTTCTGCAATTTCTAACAGGTTTTCGCTATAGCCACTGTCACCTGAAAACCAAAAATTCACATTCTGGTTTCGCACCACCCAGCCACACCACAATGAGCGATTGCGATCCCAGAAAGTTCGCATGCTCCAGTGTCGCGCGGGTACGGCAGTCAACGTCACTCCTGCGATATCAATGGATTGCCACCAGTCGCGCTCGGTGACATGACGCACGCCACGTTTGCGGCACCAGGTTCCCATACCCAGCGGCACAACAAATTGCGCATCCGGGAAATGACGTGCGATGCGCTTTACCGTAGGCCGATCGAGATGGTCGTAGTGATTGTGCGAAATCAGTACCACGTCGAGATGTGGCAACTGTGCAATATGGAGCGGAGCGGGCGTTTTACGCTGTGGTCCAGCAAACGGCAGCGGTGAAGCACGCGCAGAGAGTGCCGGGTCGATGAGAATATAGCGGCGATTGAGCCGCATCAACACGGCGGCATGACCTAACCACCAGATGCGATCGTCATCACCACCCAGATCGCTTTCCTGATACCAGCGGGCAATAAATGCCGGATAACCGGCCTGAGGCGGCAGCGGCAAATGGTCCGCTTTGCGCTCCCGCCGCCAGCGCTGCAAATCCCCTGGCTGGCGCAATTCCGGTTCCGGGTTGCGGAAACCTTCTGGCGTGTGATGCGCCAGCGCTGCGTCGTACCAGGGATTTTGCCAGGCCATTACTGCTCCATCATGTGTTTAACGTTCTGGAATCATACGGATGAAGTCGCGCTGTTCTACGGCGTCTTCTTCCTCCTGCTGTTTTGCCGTGTCAGGTTGAGCATCCGCCAGGCGGCGCAACAATGCATTCTGTTTTTTCTGCTCTTCCAGCAGTGCTTCCAGCAAACGAATCTGTTCACTGGCGCGCATGCTGGCCCGGTTAACGAAGAACCAGGCTATCAAGGCCACAACAATAATGATGGCCAGTACACCATAACTGAACAGCGGACTGGTATTTGCGGCTAACTCGTTCATAACTGCCTCTATTGTCAAACATAAAACACTTACACCGCCGCTGATTCTACTCGTTGTGTGCGGAAAAGATAATGGTTGCCGGTGGAAAGCAGATTATCCCGCATCTTGATGGCTTTCAGTTATCTCTGATCGATTTCATAAGCAGGACGCGTCATGCTGCTACTATAGAAATCGCAGCGACTTCAGGATAGCTGCGTTGTGTATCACAAGGAGATAAAATGAAACTATTCATTCGGGCGATAATCGTGGTAGCAGTGGTCTGGCTAGGGATGCTGCTCACCGGCTATGGCGTACTCACCGGAAGCAACAAAAACGCCGCAGGACTGGGCTTACAGTGTAGCTATCTCACTGCACGCGGCATGATCACCGCGCAATATCTGCATACCGACAGCGGTATTGTGGGTGTTACCGATTGTCCACTGCTGAAGAAAAGTGGCGAAGTGGTAGATAATTAGTGATTCAAACGGGCTGGCGACAGCCCGTTCAGCTATTCAGAATGGGTAGTTGTGGTAACCCAACTGATCAGAAATATTGCGCGCAGCACGATGCAGCATCGCCACATATTCGTTTTTTGCTTCTTCAGAGAATCGGATTGTCGGGAACGAGATGCTCAATCCAGCAATCACCACGCCGAAGCGGTCGAAAACCGGCAAGGCAATACAGCGTAAGCCCTCTTCCTGCTCTTCGTTATCTTCACCGAAGCCCTGCACTTTTACTTGATCTAATACCTCAAGCAACCCTTCAGCACTGACGATGGTGTTTGCAGTGCTGCGACGAAATTCAACTTCGCTCAGGAGCTCCTGAACTTCAGTGCGATCGCGCCACGCCAGCAATACTTTACCGATGGCGGTGGTGTGCAACGGGTTACGACGCCCGATGCGCGAGTACATGCGCAGGTTATACAGTGAATCGATTTTATGGATATAGACAATGCTGTCTTCTTCCAGCGCACCCAGATGGATAGTTTCTTTGGTCAAACGCGACAGTTCTCGCATTTCGACATCGGCACTACGAATCAGGTCGACGTTTTGTAGTGCCTTGGCACCCAATTCAAACAGCTTGAGCGTCAGCGAATATTTTTCACTTTCCCCTTCCTGCGCCACGTAACCCAATGATTTCATGGTTTGCAGAAAGCGGTAAACCGTGCTTTTTGACATCATCACGCGTTGCGACAGTTCGGTGATACCATGATCACGATCTTCGCCTAACGCCTGCAGAATGCCGAACACTTTCATTACCGAAGAGACGGAGTCTGGCTGTTTATCGTTATCACTGCTCGCCATTGCGCGTATCCTTTTTTGACGGTGTTTCAAAAAAAACGGAACAGAAGCGCCAGTATATGCGTTTCAGCCCAACGGCGGCAACGACTGGCACTCAGCGACACATTCCTTCGTAATTTTTTGTCAATGAATGCGGTGCTTTCCGTCACAAAATTGATTAGCATGATGATATTCACTTCCTTCATTTATTTCATTTATGTCCCCTACAGTCTCTCAGGATGGATTACCTGTTCCGCAGCGGTACGGCGCGATTATCACTATTGCGTTAGGCATCATGATGGCAGTACTGGATGGTGCCATTGCTAACGTCGCGTTACCCACCATTGCGCGCGAACTGAATGCCAGTCCGGCGGAATCAATCTGGATTGTTAACGCCTACCAAATCGCCATTGTTATCTCGTTACTGTCGCTCTCCTTTCTCGGCGATATGTTGGGTTATCGCCGTGTTTATCAGGTAGGGCTGGCGTTGTTTATCGCCACTTCACTGTTCTGCGCCCTCTCCTCTTCACTCAATATGCTTACCGTGGCGCGTATCCTGCAGGGTTTTGGCGGCGCGGCACTGATGAGTGTGAACACAGCGCTAATTCGTATTATCTATCCGCAGCGTTATCTCGGCCGCGGTATGGCGATTAACTCGCTGATCGTCGCGGTATCGAGCGCTGCGGGCCCCACGGTGGCTGCCGCGATTCTCTCCATCGCCAGCTGGAAATGGTTATTCCTGATCAACGTGCCGCTGGGCATTGTGGCATTATGGCTAGCGCTGCGTTTTCTGCCGGATAACACGCAGAAAGCCAAACAGCAGAAGTTTGATATTCCCAGCGCCATCATGAACGCCCTGTTCTTTGGCCTGCTCATATCGGCTCTCAGCGGGTTCTCACAGGGGCAGGATCACTGGCTCATTCTGGCGGAAGTCGTAGCACTGGTGTTGGTGGGCGTGGTGTTTGTTCGTCGCCAATTGGCGATGCCAGTGCCGCTGCTGCCGGTGGATTTGCTGCGCATCCCCATTTTTTCGTTGTCGATGTGCACTTCTATTTGCTCGTTCTGCGCGCAGATGCTGGCAATGGTTTCATTGCCATTCTTCCTGCAAAACGTGCTGGGACGGGATGAAGTGGCGACCGGGTTGCTGCTCACACCCTGGCCGCTGGCCACCATGGTGCTGGCACCGATTGCCGGCCGGTTGATTGAGAAAGTCCATGCGGGATTATTGGGTGGCCTGGGGCTGGCGATGTTTGCGGCGGGTCTGTTCTTACTGGCACTGCTGCCTACACAACCCACTGATATTGATATTATCTGGCGAATGATGCTGTGCGGTGCGGGCTTTGGCCTGTTCCAGTCTCCGAATAATCACACGATTATCTCCTCTGCCCCGCGCCATCGCAGCGGTGGCGCCAGCGGTATGTTAGGGACGGCGCGTTTGGTCGGTCAGAGCAGCGGTGCCGCACTGGTTGCCTTGATGTTCAATCTGTTTAACGACAGCGGAACACATGCATCACTGGTTTTAGCGGGGAGCTTCGCCACGGTGGCAGCCGTCGTCAGTATGTCGCGGATGACGCAATCGAGTGAGACGGTGAAGTCATAAAACAACAAAGGTGCCCAATTGGGCACCTTTGTTTATTGCAACAGCCAAACCATTATTTCAGATAGTCACCGTTACGCAGCGCTTCGATACGCTTATCGAGCGGCGGATGCGACATAAACAATTCGCTCAACGATTTGCTTTTACCGTTAATGCAGAATGCCATCATGCTGCTTGGCTCCTGCGGCTCGTAGCTGGTTTTCAAACGCTGCAGAGCGGCAATCATCTTCTCGCGGCCCACCAGTTTGGCTGAACCTGCATCCGCGTGGAATTCACGGTGACGTGAGAACCACATGGTGATGATGCTGGCGAGAATGCCGAACACCAGTTCCAGCACGGTCGCGACCGCAAAATAGACCAGCGGGTTACCGTTGCTGCTCTCTTCACCGTCACGGTTACCCGACAGGAAGCCCGATGCCACCTGCGCGATAATACGCGAAATGAAGATCACGAAGGTGTTCACCACACCCTGAATCAGCGTCATGGTGATCATGTCACCGTTAGCGATGTGGGCGATTTCGTGCGCCAGTACCGCTTCCGCTTCATCACGGCTCATGTTCTGCAGCAAGCCGGTCGAGACCGCAACCAGTGAGGCGTCACGACGTGCACCGGTCGCAAAGGCGTTAATGTCTGGCGCGTGATAGATCGCCACTTGTGGCATCGCAATGCCGGACTGTTGAGCCTGGCGACTGACGGTATCCATCAGCCAGCGTTCTGTCTCGTTACGGGGTTGTTGAATCACTTCACCGCCGACGGAGCGCAATGCCATCCATTTAGACATCAGCAGTGAAACAAACGCACCGCCAAAGCCAAACAGACCTGCCATAATCATCAGACCCTGAACACTGCTTGACTGAATTCCTGTCAGACTCAGAATCAGTCCGAATACCAACATCACCGCCAGGTTGGTGACCAGGAAAAGCGCAATACGCATCATAAACGTTAATCTTCCTCAGTTGTGCTCGCGCTCATGCGCGGATATACATCCTATGTCCATTGCGCAGGTTTTCAAGCAACCTTAATCTTTAAGTGTCTAAAAAGACATAACTTTACATTTGGTAATGATGTGCGCAAATCGGCCCATTAGCCACAATGAACAATACCTTTGATGAAAAAAAAACACCGCCGGAGCGGTGCTTTTATTCAGCGAAAATTTACTTCGCGCCTTCGGCAGCAGGCTGGGTTTTCTCCAGCTGCGCCATGTCATTGGCAATTTTCACGGTTTCGTCCAGATACGGGTCTGGCTCTTTGTAGTCTTTCGGCAAATCTTCAATGCTCTTCAGCGGGGCTTTGCCTTCTGCCTGATAGCGCGCGTTAATGCGTTCCAGACGCAGTGCATCATCTTCGTGGTTCTCTTTCTCACGTTGGCCGAGATTGAGCGACACGATATTGCGTTTGTCCTTCATCGCGTCAAAGCGCGCAATATCTTTCATGATGTACTGGAACTCGCGATCTTTAGCGATACGATCGGCGTGTTCTTTGGTCAGCTGCGGTACCAGCGCGGTGATATCACCGGTTTTGGTGTAAGTCGCGGCATTCACGCTATCCCATGGCAGCGCGTTGTCCTCAAACTTCTCACCGGTTTCCGCCGCTTCTACGCCGGTTGGCATCAGCAGATCCGGCGTCACGCCTTTACGCTGAGTACTGCCACCGTTGATACGATAGAACTTCTGGATGGTGTATTGCACTGAGCCCAGCGCCGGCCATTCTGGACGCAGCATCTGATCGTAGATGCGGTTCAGCGAACGATACTGCTGCACGGTGCCTTTACCAAAGGTCGGTTCACCGACAATCAGAGCGCGGCCGTAATCCTGCATCGCTGCAGCAAAGATTTCAGATGCGGAAGCACTGAAACGATCGACCAGCACCACCAGCGGACCTTTGTAATAAACGATGCCGTCGTTATCGCTGTCCTGGCGCACGCGACCGTTGTTGTCACGTACCTGCACCACTGGGCCGCTTGGAATAAACAGACCAGACAGTGATACCGCTTCGGTGAGAGCACCGCCGCCGTTGGTACGCAAATCAATCACAATACTGTCGACGTTCTGCTTCTGCAGTTTTTGCAGCTGCACTTTAACATCGTCAGTCAGGCCAACGTAGAAGCCTGGAATATCAAGTACGCCGACTTTCTCTTTACCGACGTTATGTACGGTGCCTTTCACCGCGCGATCTTCCAGACGGATCTTTTCACGCGTAAGTGTCACGGTGCGGGTTTTGGTGCCTTTGCCAGCAGGCAGGATTTCCAGGCGTACTTTACTGCCTTTCGGTCCTTTGATTTTGGAGACAACATCATCCAGACGCCAACCAATCACATCTTCCATTGGCTTGCCTGGCTGGGCAACACCGACAATACGGTCGCCCACGCTGATGGATTTGCTCTTCGCGGCCGGTCCACCGGCCACCATGGAGTTGATGACCGTGTAATCATCGTCCATCTGCAGCACGGCACCGATACCTTCCAGCGACAGGCTCATCTCGGTGTTGAACTGTTCGGTGTTACGCGGTGAAAGATAGTTGGTGTGCGGGTCGATTTCGTGCGCAAAGGCGGTCATCGCCAGCTGGAACACATCTTCACTGTTGCTCTGCGCCAGGCGACGAATGGCAAAGTTGTAACGCTTAGTCAGCGTTTCACGAATATCTTTGTCATCTTTGCCGGCCAGTTTCAGGCTCAGCTCGTCATATTTGACTTTGGCATCCCACAGCGCGTTCAGCTCATCGCTGTTTTTCGGCCAGGGTGATTTTGCACGGTCAATGTCGATGGTGTCATTGCCGGTGAAATTCATCGGGCGATTCAGCACGCTCAGCGCATATTGATAGCGCTCGAAGCGGCGTTTCTGCGCCAGATTGTAGAGATCGTAGAACACATCCAGCTTACCGCTGCGCAGTTCATCACCCAACGTGGTTTTCTTATCGGCGTATTGCGCGATGTCTGAAGCCAACAACACGTTATGGTTGTAGTCGAGCAGATTCAGGTAGCGATCAAAAATTTTCGCAGAGAAATCCTGATTCAGATCGAACTGGCGATAGTGAGAACGGGTGAAACGCGAAGTGACGCGTTCACTGACGGTAGGATGCTGCGGGTCTTCATGTAACTGTGGAATCTGGTCGGCGCGGGTAATGTTATCTGCGCCAAAGGTGGGGCCTGCTAACAGCAGGCCCGCGATCATACCGATCTTTAAAATGTTGTTCATGCCGAGGTCAGCCTCCGTTTCAGAACTGCAAGTGTTCTGCGCGCACAATCATAGCCATGCCGGAAGCGAGCTGCACCCGAACGCCATCCTTGGTGATTTCAAGAATGGTGGCGTCCATTGCACTTTTGCCTGCTTTAACTTTGATGTTCTGGCCGGGTTGCAAAGTTGAGGTGTCAGTGACAGGTTTAGCT
Organism: Pantoea rwandensis; assembly: GCF_000759475.1. Taxonomy (NCBI): domain Bacteria; kingdom Pseudomonadati; phylum Pseudomonadota; class Gammaproteobacteria; order Enterobacterales; family Erwiniaceae; genus Pantoea; species Pantoea rwandensis. The sequence continues at coordinate 2,424,864 of NZ_CP009454.1, read as the reverse complement.
CGCGGTGGGCGCGGTGCAGCAGTACGTTCTGCTGATGCGGCACGCGGTGCCTGTGGACGAGGCTTGCGTGGTGCTTCGCCTTCAGCCGCTTTGCGAGGAGCAGGTTTACGAGGACGACGTTCAGCGGTCTCTTCACCGGCTTCGCGTTTCTTCGCTTTTTGCTGATCGCGCTGCGCCTGAACGCGCGCTTTGGCTTCTTCCAGCTGCTTGCGCGCATGTTCAACGTGTTGTTCGTCCAGCACGCCACAGGCGTTGCCATCGAGATCAACACGGATTGCACCCGCTTTAATGCCGTACAGGTAACGCCAGCTTGAGGTATAAAGGCGCAAGGCTGAACGCAGTTGCGTCTTGCTCAGGCTGTTTTCACCCTGAACGCGCTCAACCAGATCCTGGAAGATACCGATTTTAAGCGGACGCGCTTCACCTTCGGCGCTAAAACATTGCGGAAAACGTTCCGCCAAAAAGGCGATCACTTCTTTACTGCTATTCAACTTAGGTTGATTTTCCATGAAATTTCCTGATTACTACGGGTTTGCCGACCAGAGCAGGCATGAACAGGCGACATTATAATGACAACATCGCCAAATGCTATGTGATCCAGTCGATTAGCTGCGTGACAGTTGAATAAATTTTTCGATGTCACTGCCCGCCAGCACTTCACAAAGCCCGTCGGTAAGGGCCACCAGCCCCGCTTCATCCTCACTATCAAAGCGAGAATAAACCGTACTATCAATGTCTAGTACACCGACAACGGTGCCATTCACTTTCAGAGGAATCACGATTTCAGCGTTGCTGGCCGCATCGCACGCGATATGGCCAGGGAACGCATGCACATCCTCAACGAGCTGTACTTTATCTTCTGCAATCGCTGTGCCACAAACCCCTTTGCCCACCGGAATGCGTACACAGGCAATTTTTCCCTGGAACGGGCCCAGCACCAGCGTATTCGGCTCGGTGAGCAAGTAGAATCCTGCCCAGTTCACGCCTTCCAGGCGTTCAAACAACAGCGCACTGCAATTACCCAGTGCTGCCAGGAAAGAGGTTTCGCCCGCTAACAGTGCGCGGACATCACGATTTAAATCCTCGTAAAAGGCTTTTTTGTTCATTGTTTAACCATAACTCGTCACTGTCGTGAGCTTGTTGTCACTCAGTTGTTAAAATAAGCACTAATAATCCAGCCCCATCAGGTGAATCATTGTGTTAGTTACTATACCCTTAGCAGTCGGTGGTTAAACTATTCTTGTACCACTCCCTATTGCAGTCAGAATGCTCTGAACAGCATGCCGGTAAACGTAACGAACGATGGGCCACTTGCGTCACCTATGAAAATTCACGCTATCAGCCAGACGTTGCCCCACGCACGTTATCAGCGTTGTCCGCAATGCGATACCCTTTTTTCCTTACCGGATGTGAAATCGCATCAGTCGGCGCATTGCCCGCGCTGTCATGCAAAAATTCAAAGCGGCCGCGATTGGTCAATGACGCGACTCACTGTGATGGCCGTGACCATGATCGTGTTGATGCCCTTCGCCTTCAGCCTGCCTTTGGTGGATATTCGCTTGCTTGGCATGCGCATCAACGCCAGCCTGGTGGAAGGCGTCATCCAGATGGCGCAGCAGGGCAACGTGCTGACGGCCTCAATGGTGGCGTTTTGTACCATTGGTGCACCGGTAACCTTAGTCGCTGGCATCTGCTATTTATGGATTGGTAACGCCATCGGGATGAACCTGCGTCCGGTGTTGCTAATGCTGGAGAAGCTCAAAGAGTGGGTGATGCTGGATATCTATCTGGTCGGTGTGGCGGTCGCCTCTATTAAGGTGCAGGATTATGCCGCGCTGGAAGTGGGCTACGGTCTGGTGGCCTACATCGCGCTGACGGTGCTGAGCCTGCTGACGCTGATTCACCTTAACGTGGAAGAGCTGTGGGAACACTATTATCCGCAGGCTTTGCCGACGTCCCCCCCTGAACTGTGGCAGGTGTGTCTGAACTGCCATCAAACCGGTGTGCCGGACGATCGCGGACGTTGTACACGTTGTCACACCCCGCTCGACTTCCGTCGTCGCCACAGTTTGCAGAAATCCTGGGCCGCGCTGATCGCTTCGATTGTGCTGTTGATCCCCGCTAACCTGCTGCCGATTTCAGTGGTTTACGTCAATGGCGCGCGCCGTGAAGATACGATCTTCTCCGGTATTCTGGGCCTGGCTTCCGGTAACATCCCGGTAGCGGCGGTGGTGTTTATCGCCAGTATTCTGGTGCCGTTTACCAAAGTGTTAGTGATGCTGACGTTGCTGGTCAGCATCCATTTTAAGTGTGAACAGGGCTTAAAAACCCGTATTCGACTGCTGCGTGCCATCACCTGGGTGGGACGCTGGTCAATGCTGGATCTGTTCGTGATTGCGGTCACCATGTCATTGGTGAATCGCGATCAACTGCTGGCTTTTACCATGGGACCTGCCGCTTTCTATTTCGGTGCGGCAGTCATCCTGACCATTATGGCTGTAGAGTGGCTTGATAGCCGCCTGATCTGGGATGCACATGCAACAGGAAACGCCGACTACACCGACTAGCGCCAACCTGCGTAACAAACGCAAGGTTTCGCCGTTCTGGTTACTGCCCATTATTGCCCTGCTGATTGCTGGCTGGCTGCTATGGACCAACTATCAGGAACGCGGTACCACTATCACCATCAACTTCCAGACCGCGGATGGCATCGTGCCGGGCCGTACGCCGATTCGCTATCAGGGCGTGGAAGTGGGTACCGTGCAAGGTATTGTGCTGAGCGATGATTATCACAGCATCCAGATCAAGGCCAGTATCAAGAGCGATATGCGCGATGCGCTGAAGGACAATACACAGTTCTGGCTGGTGACGCCGAAAGCCTCGCTGGCGGGCGTTTCAGGATTGGATGCGCTGGTGGGCGGTAACTATATTGGCATGATGCCTGGCGGCGGCAATCCGCGTGAGCACTTTACCGCGCTGGACACGCAACCCAAGTATCGCGTCAACACCGGCGAGTTGCTGCTCCATCTGCACTCTCCCGATTTGGGCTCGCTGAACACCGGTTCGCTGGTCTACTACCGCAAAATCCCGGTGGGACGCGTCTATGACTACAGCATCAACGGTAATACTGATGGCGTCACGGTCGACGTATTGATTGAGCGTCGTTTCGTCAATCTGGTGAAAAAGCAGAGCCGCTTCTGGAACGTGTCTGGAGTAGACGCTGACGTCAGTCTGAGCGGTGCCAAAGTGAAGCTGGAGAGCCTGGCCGCGCTGGTGAATGGCGCAATTGCCTTTGATTCTCCAGAAGAAGGCCAGCAGGCCAACAGCGACGAAAACTATCAGCTCTACCCTGATCTGGCACGCAGCCAGCGTGGTGTGCAGATCAGTCTGGATTTACCGAGCGGCGATAACCTCAAAGCGAATAGCACGCCACTGATGTATCAGGGTCTGGAAGTCGGCACCTTGACCAAACTCAATCTGTTGCCGGGCGGCAAAGTCACCGGCGAACTCACCGTGGATCCTTCGGTAACCAGCCTGATGCGCAGCGGTACCCGCATTGAAATGCGTGCGCCAAAGCTGAGCCTGACCGACACCAATCTCAGCAGCTTGCTGACCGGTAACACCTTCGAACTGGTACCGGGTGAAGGTCCCGCGCAGGATCACTTTACCGTGCTGCCTGCCAGCGAAACCCTGCTGCAAAAACCGGATGTCCTGACGGTAAAACTCAGCGCGCCGGAAACCTATGGTATTGATGGCGGTCAGCCGGTGATGCTGTACGGCATGAAGATTGGGCAGGTCATTTCGCGCCAACTGGATGAGAATGGCATTAGCTTTGCGGTAGCCATCAATCCGGAATATCGCCATCTGGTGCACGCGGATAGCAAATTCATCGTGAATAGCCGTCTCGACGTGAAGTTTGGTCTAGATGGAATGCAGGTGCTGGGTGCCAGTGCCCGTGAATGGGTAGACGGCGGCATACGTCTGGTGCCGGGGGCGAAAGGCGATCCTTCCGCCCGTTATCCTTTATATGCCGATGCTGAGCGTGCGCAGGAAGGGATTATTGGTGACCAGCCGCCAACCACACTGAAACTGACCGCCAACAGCTTGCCAGATGTGCAGGCCGGTTCAGTGGTGCTGTATCGTAAATTCCAGGTGGGTGAAGTGGTGGATGTGGTGCCGCGCGCCGATGCCTTTGAGATTTCCATCCACATTGAGCCGCAATACCGCAAGCTGCTGACCAGCGAGAGCGTATTCTGGGCCGAAGGTGGTGCGAAAGTACAACTCAACGGCAGCGGTTTAACCGTGCAGGCTTCGCCGCTTAACCGTGCGCTGAAAGGCGCGATCAGCTTCGATAACCTCACTGGCGCGCAAGCAGCGAAAGGCGTGAAACGCGTACTTTATGCCTCTGAAACGGCTGCGCGTGCAGTCGGCAGCCAGATCACCTTGCATACCTTTGATGCCAGCAAGCTGGCCGCGGGCATGCCGATTCGTTACCTCGGCATTAATGTCGGCCAGGTCGAATCACTGGCATTGAGTAAAGACAACAATCAGGTGGTGGCGAAAGCGGTGCTTTATCCCGAGTATGTGCAGGACTTTGCGCGTATCGGCAGTCGCTTCTCGGTGGTCTCACCGGAAATTTCGCCAGCGGGTGTTAATCATCTGGAGACCTTGCTGCAGCCTTACCTCAATGTCGATCCCGGCAAAGGGGCTCAGGCACGTACCTTTGAGTTGCAGGAGAGTACCATCACCGATTCGCGTTACCTCAACGGACTCAACATTTATGTTGATGCTACCGAAGCCGGTTCGCTGTCGTTGGGTACCCCGGTGCTGTTCCGTGGGGTGGAAGTGGGTACGGTAACCGGTACTTCGCTGGGCAACATGGCGGATCGCGTACAGATCGCGCTGCGCATCAGCAAAAAATATCAGCATCTGGTGCGTAATAACTCCGTGTTCTGGCTGGCGTCTGGCTATAACCTCGACTTCGGTCTGATTGGTGGCGTAGTGAAAACCGGCACCTTCCAGCAGTTCATTCGTGGCGGCATTCAATTTGCCACACCGCCGACGGTGCCGCTGGCGCCACAGGCCGGTGCTGATAAACACTTCCTGTTGCAGGATGAAGCGCCGAAAGAGTGGCGCAGTTGGGGAACGGCGATTCCGGATCCCAATTAAGCAATCGGGCAGCCTGCGGGCTGCCCGTTTTATTTGCACGTGTTACACTTCGCGCTAAATTTGATACCCCGGTAAATGTCCGTGTCCGATCGCTTTCCTGAAGATTTCCTTGCGCTGATGCGCACCAGCCTGGCTGACGAAAATGAACTGCAGCGTTTCCTGGCGATTAGCCAACAGCCGCTGCGCCGCAGCCTGCGCGTCAATACGTTGAAAATTAGCGTGGAGGCGTTTTTAGCACGCACCGCGCACTATGGCTGGCGCTTAACGCCGGTTCCCTGGTGCGCCGAAGGATTCTGGATCGAGCGGGAAGATGAGACATTGCCGCTGGGCAGTGTGGCTGAGCACCTGAGTGGTTTGTTCTACATTCAGGAAGCCAGTTCAATGCTGCCGGTGACCGCGTTATTTGATGCCGCGCCGGAAGCACGTAAGGTGATGGATGTCGCTGCGGCACCCGGTTCCAAAACCACGCAAATGGCAGCGTTGATGCGCAACGAAGGTGCGATCCTCGCCAATGAATATTCAGCCAGTCGAGTAAAAGTGCTTCATGCCAATATCAGCCGCTGTGGCGTCAGCAACGTGGCATTAACGCACTTTGATGGCCGCGTGTTTGGCGCCGCCCTTCCTGAACAGTTTGATGCCATCCTGCTGGATGCACCCTGCTCCGGCGAAGGCGTAGTGCGCAAAGATGCCGACGCCCTGCGTAATTGGACGCTGGCCAGTACTGAAGAGATTGCCGCAACCCAGCGTGACCTGATCGACAGTGCATTCCATGCATTACAACCTGGCGGCACGTTGATCTACTCCACCTGCACGCTGAACCAGATTGAGAACCAACAGGTCATCGCCTGGTTGCAGCAGCGCTATCCCGATGCGGTTGAAATCGTGCCTCTGGGCGAGCTGTTTGACGGTGCCGAGCGTGCATTGACGCCGGAAGGCTTCCTGCATGTCTTCCCACAGATTTTCGACAGTGAAGGCTTCTTTGTCGCACGCCTGCGCAAAACCGCCAGTATCCCGGCGTTGCCCGTGCCCACCTATAAAGTGGGTAAATTGCCCTTCTCGCCTGCCAGCCGCAAGCTGGTTGCTGAAGTGCAACAGGCGGCAGCTAAGGTGGGTATCGAGTGGGATGAACATCACTCGCTGTGGCTGCGTGATAAAGAACTGTGGCTGTTCCCGGCTGCGCTGGAAAACTGGCTCGGCAGAGTCCGGTTCTCACGCATTGGCCTGAAGCTGGCAGAGACTTTCCCGAAAGGCTATCGCTGGCAGCATGAAGCCGTGGTTGCCCTGACAAAACCTGGCAGCGCACTGGATTTCGAATTGACGGAAACGGAAGCAGAAAGCTGGTATCGCGGCCAGGATATTCACCCTGAAACTGCCCCGGCTCGCGATGAAGTGATCGTCACCTATCAGCAACAGCCATTGGGTTTAGCCAAGAAAGTCAGTAACCGCATCAAAAATAGCTATCCACGTGAACTGGTGCGCGACGGGCGTTTGTTCCGTTAACTCTACTGCAGCTGAACCAGCGTTAAGCGATTACCGAATACTGCTCCGGTGTCGATGTAATGCTGGTTCGCCACATTGAGCGGCTGTTCCAGCGGCGTGTGGCCAAAATAGAAATCGCTCGCACCGTCAATACTGGCGGAAGCGCCACGATGATGGCGGCCGAGACGATCGCGGCTCCACACCACCTGATGCCAGTCCACGTCCTGACCCAACTCATAATGGCTGGCTGGATAGTCGGCATGGGCGATCACCACCACGCGATCGGCTAACTCCAGATGCAAAATCAGCGGGAGATCGGCACAGCGTTTAAGCGCATGACGTGCCGCAATTAAATCCGCGCCTTTTAACTGCCAGAACCAGTCACCGCCGTTCATCATCCACAGCATCGGATCCTGGCCTTCCAGCGCCGACAATGCCATCTGTTCGTGATTACCACGCACACAGCGAAACCATGGCTCCTGCAACAGTTGCAAGCAGCCAGGGCTGTCGGGCCCGCGATCGATTAAATCCCCCACTGACAGCAGCAGGTCTCGCTCTTTATCGAAGTCATGCAGAATCAGTTGCGAATCCAGTTGAGCGCGGCAACCATGCAAATCACCCACCACCCAAATGTTACGCCACGTTTTGGCACTCACCGTCTGGTAAAACATGTAATCTTCCCCGGTTGACTGGAAGTTTAGTGAACCCGGCATAAAGTATAGTCCGGTGAGATGAAGCCAGGGGAGGGAGCAGCGTGAGCAGCCGTAAACAATTTATCGGTGTACTGGTGTTTATATTTCTCGGCAGCCTGTTGCTGCTGGAATCGCTGGCGCGATTGGTGCATCTGCTGTTTGTGGGCTGAAGGATTTTGTCATCTCAGAAGTTTCAACAGCGGCCGCGTCCTGCAGCCCTGATGAAAGTCCCGTCCGGCGCTTATCTCCGGCGCTCATTAAAGGCGTTAGCTCTGTGCGGGACGGCGGCTACTCTATCAATCCAGACAATGCCGAACAAGTTAAATGATATTAACTATCATTCTCATCATTGTATTTTACGCTTCGCTTACATTAGTGATGGTGATTTAAGCTTTTATCCTTGCTGCCGATAACCTCCTATCCCCCTTTCCACCGCAAAGAGATCATGAAAAGGCTTTCTGTAATCACACTGATGCTGTTGCTGGTCAGCATGCCCTCACACGCCAAAAGGCACGTTGAACTGATCGAGCAAGGCAGTTATATCAACAGCGAAGGACAGTCGATCCATCGCCCCGCGCATACGCAAAATAATGACGTACCCGAAGGCGCAACGGCCCGTTGCCGCGATGGTTCATACAATTTTAGCACCCATCATCGCGGCACCTGCTCGCGTCACGGCGGCGTTGCGGCGTGGCTGGCATCTTAAGCCACACGCAATTAACAGCGTGTGCCAGACTTAAAGGACAGTATTTTCTTAAGGAGTGAGCAATGAAAGACTATTACAAAATCGATCTGGAGCTTTTCATGCAAAATAACGCGGACTTGATTCGCGACATTAAAAGCAAAGCGCCAGTCTATGCGGATGAATTGGGATTAGAGGTAGTGCAATATATTAATCGGGAAGTTAAACAAGCTCACCTGGATTATATTTATAGCCTTGGCGTGCGCGACCCATATGAATATTACGTGTCGCAACATGAAGAAGATCGTTACCTGGCTAACACGCTAATTGCTCAGCATCGTGCCGCTTTACACCACACTGCTTAACCAACTGATTTGCCACACAAGCCGTGTGGCAAACGGTGTTCTCTAGCGCGAGAGGAAGAATATCGCTAGCAAGAAGAATACCCACAATCCGGCGAAGGTCGCAAAGCCTACACGCGGGGTTTTCGTCCGCCCGACGACAACACCAATAAAGAGACTCAGCAGCGTTAAGGTACCAATCATTACCCAGAGAAGATATTGCGCATTTGCCATGAAGGATCCTTATTAATCGGCAATACAAACAGTGCGCACTCTTATACCATTTTTCACGCTATCTGGCTGCTGTTAAATGTCCGCATCTTTCGTGCTGGCATAGATCTATTACGCCGTTGGATGCCCGCAACGCACCGTTTTTAATTGTTCCAGCTGATTCAACCGCGCAGTCGCATGCTTGTTAGCGCTGGCCTTGGCGATACCGTTGCCAATACCAAAATCGCCGATAAAACCAATCACCGTGAGCGCATCAAACTCGCCGGTTTTGTCGATTTGCTGCTGGACGCTGTGGGATTTCGCGATCTCCTGATCCAGTGCCGCGCAGTTGTAGGTTTGCGCTTCTTCATCACTGACTTTGGGTGATTGCGGGTATTGCTTCAGTGCGCAGCCGCTGAGAAGCAGCATCGCGGTAAACAGGACAGCAGGTTTTAACATCGCAAGACTCTCGTTTAGGCTGGCAGGGTTGGCGTGTGGCTGAGACGAAATGTAGCACGTGAAGCGTGGCGCGATTGGCGGATTAGCTGGGGGGAATTGCGGGTATTTTGCGCAAAGATTGGGTAAGGATTGAGGGGTAGGAATTTGATTCGGATATAAAGATTCGGACAAATTTCGGGAAATCTGGGTGAAAATAAAATTTTAATCATAAAAATCAATAGAACAAAAAAGACCCAATGCTATCATAACCATTTAACATCAATAGGTTACAATGGGATGTGGCGACAAATTGGCTTCTTATCGCCATATTAGCAAAAGGATGAAATGTAAACTCCCTAGTCATTTCATAATCAATATATAACCATGTGAGTATAATGTGGCTCAATATCGTTGATCGAGCACCAACTATCAAATCTGTCTCTATCACTTGCAACATACCCAGTGCCATCTTCTCCATCTAACAAAAGAGTATGCTGATTGATTGGTTTGATAGAATCGCGGCTCATCATAAAAATGCGGGTTGAGATGAGAGCAGCAATCTCAGTTTTCAATTCAACGCCATATCTTTCTTCGAAGTATTTTTCATTCTCAAAATTAATCTCTAACTCACCATAAGCTGATATCAACCTCATTATGGACATTTGAGCCGGATTTAAAAAATCTGGCGACCAAGTATTATCATCACTCCTTAATAATTTTTTTTCATTCCAATCTATCGTTTCATACTTCCACCCAACCTGTTCGCCTTGAGCTTTAGGTATTGCCAGCATGAAAGGTGATATATTATTCATATAAACATCATCATCCCATGGCATAGCCACTTCAAAATGACTGGATATTTTAGACCAGACGACCTCTAATATTATCTCCAATGGATTGAATCTAGTCGATATAATTGAAACCCATTCTGAGTTTTTGTTTGGGACAATAAATGGAAGTCCTCCTGTTTTTACGAGACTGAATTCATTTGACGTTACTATATTTGGTAAGGACAGAACGCCGAATGAATTATCCCCACTATCAAACTTCTCCTGAAGAATGTCTCCAAATGCTCCCCTCAACCCACTTTCTTTTTTATATCCGGCATAGCCATGTATGATCGTTACTGGTGCTAAAATCTCTTGAACTAATGAATAGAGTAAAATCCCATCCTCTGGAGGCAGAGAATTGATTTGTTCATAATTAACAATAGTTTCCCTTCCAGTTAATTGTGAAAAATGCTTACTAGCATTATCTATTTTTGGTAAAAATCCTTCTTCAACCTTCCGTTCGAAGTTATCAGTGTGGGCACGTCGAATAGCTGCCAAATGTTCCATAGCATCGCTAAGGTCTGCCTTGTTTAAGGTTTTTTTTACTTCAAAAACGCATAAAACTTGGTCTATTTCGCATAGATATTTGTCTGTACGTCCGTATCTTACCCCCTTTCCAACAACAAGCATGCAATCAATTTGCTGGGGTAATAATTTTCCATTAACAGTTATAAATCCTGAAACAACATGTAAATCAAACTCAGGTGGCAAAACATAATCTTTTTCAAGCATAGTTTTAGTTATTTCTTCATAGGCATCCCCTAAAGTTGGCATGTGTGGCATGTCCGGAAGTTCTGCCAGCACCTTTTTTTCATATTCAATAAATTCCCTGAGTAATTCTGATGATTTTCTTAGCACTCAAGCTCCTCCTTAAAAATTAGCTATGAATTCATTATTTTGATATTAAAAACCTAGAAAAAACCCTGGGGTAATTACCCAATCAAAGACTATACGTCATTATTAAGACGACTTTCCCAACTATATTCACCTCACTAATGGAACAGGTAAAACCTGAACCATTTTTTAATACACTAATTTTTTTACCAGGCAGAAGTGTAACTTCATACATATCATGCGCATCATCGATTCCTAGCAGCCATTGACCATTGCTTAAACCAGTAATTTTCATATCTAAAACCCAAGAGCCAGTGCTGCTTGATACGAAAGTCGGCTCGCTGATTTTTTGCGGAAAAAACGCAGGTTTATATTCCAACAACCTGCATCTTGTAAAATCCCAGCAGTCAAATTTTTATGAGGTATTGAATAGTTTCGACTATCTTGCTGATTTTCGTTTCGAGTTGAACCTTTTCCGGTTGCCAACCATTGCAAAGAAACGCCAGTGTCAAGTGCGCAAGCGACAACTACATCTCCGGGAAAGTAATTTCTTCTAACCCAAGTGCTTACCGTTCCAGACGAAATACCTAGAAGCTCGCAAAGTTGTTTTTGAAGAGTGAATCCATATGCATCCATGATTCTGCGCAGAACTGCTTTTCCTCCACTGGACATGATCTCATTTAAAAGTTCTGCACCAGAAGGCAATCCACCAACCCGCTTTAAATTTGCTTTTGCAAATTTCCCGTTAACAAGCCACTGCAGGTCAACACCAGTATCAAGAACGCACTTGATAATCGCACTACCTGGAACGCTGTTGCGTTGAGACCAAGCACTTACATTATTTGATGGCACATTGAGCGCCTTTGCTAATGCGCGTTGTGTTGCTACACCATAAGCCGAAAGCAGCCCCTCAATCACCTCTTGAGGATTAGGCTCTAAATTAGACATACATAACCAACCACAAAAGCAGTTTACACAATCACAATTGTGATCCACCGTATGTACACACCACATGTAACACCGTAGAACACGCTATTTAATGGGAGATACTGCGTTATGCATACAGAAAATGCAAACAGCCAAAACGCATTTGACTAATTGCAATCTAAAGATTTCATTGCCAATGTCGCTGCTATTTTAATGCCCGCCATCAGTGAAGTGGTTAACGATGCCGTGAACAAAGCTGTCGCGCTCGCAATTTCACCAACCATGTCTAAACAAGACTTCGCAGCAGCCAACCGTATCAGCGAGTCGGTGCTAGAGAAATGGATCTCTAACGGAGTGGTATTACTAGCCCCCACCCCTTCGTTCATCTACACACAGAACCACACTAACAAAAAGACCGGTGAGAAAGTACCAACCACAATGACCAAACATGGCAACCCACTTATCAATGTTGCTGCATGGCGTGAAAAAACCCTCAACACGCAATCAAATGTCGCTACATCAAACCCTAATTTGATTTTGCAAGTCGAGGGCATTTTAAACATGTTTGATTTCAAAGTTTCTAACCATGCACATTACGACGATGCCTGTCGCAAGTTCGCGTTAACGCACAACATGGAAGACGTTGCACAGCAGGCAGGCCTGCGGGCGCAAACGCTGTGTACCAAACTGAATCCCAATCAGCCGCACCAGCTCACCGTGCAAGAAGTGTTAGTGCTTACCGATGTCACCGAAGACGCAACGCTGATTGATGGCCTGCTTGCGCAAATCCAGTGCTTGCCTTGCGTGCCGATAAACGAAGTGGCGAACGATAAGCTGCCGCTGTATGTGATGAAGGCTACCGCCGAGGTTGGTCAACTCGCGGCAGGCGCGATCTCCAATGAGCAAATGAACGCGAGCTGCAAACGCGGCCTGCTGCAAAACGTTAACAGCGGCATTCGTTGCTTAACGCTTGCAGCGCTGCCCGTTCAAGCGCGCATACAGTCTAACCCTGCTCTGTCTTCAACAGTCGATGCGATCAGCGGTCTTGGCGCTTCGTTTTGCGCGGTCTGAGGTGCAGTCATGATTTCATTTGCTGCACAGCTCAAAAGGCAAAGCCCGTCAATGTCCTACGGACACGGCTGGATTTTAGGTGACATCTGTTCAGGGACAGAAGGAAGCCCTCAACAGTTCTAGAAGGATTTGCTTCGCTAGCAAAACGACATAAAACTAGTAGAGCTGCTCATTAAAGCAGCGCTCGGACCAATCCGAGCTGCACGATTCTTTACGATTCCTTATCACTATGATACTGCTTATATATACAGTAGTTCATTAAAAAGAGGAGTTAATCGACTGATGGATAGAGATAATCTTAGCGCGACCTTGGCAAGAATTCAGTTCATTACTGACGTATCACTTGTCGCACATTGCAAAGAAGACGAGTTAAAAAACGGCTCTGTCGATGATAAGTGAGATGGCGGGAATGATTGATACGGCGATTTATCAGGATGCCATTTTCCGCCAAGCTGAATGATTTCATCTCGGTAACTCCCCTGCCCTAAGCCACCATTTTGGTGGATTTTTTCGTAGTGCAGCAAACCGCATTTTTGTGCATGATTTCGCATGATCCTGAAAGGATCGTCAATCGCTATGGTGCTCACTGCTGCCGCGGCTTCACGTAGTGCATGCATCTGCATGAAAAGCGATGCATAAAGCGGGCAGGCGTGGGGGGTAGCATTGCGCGCAGACGCTGTTGCGAAAACCACTTTTGAACTTACATAAGTATTGTAAATGTTTTTACGATTCCTTATCTTGTCCATAGGAAATATCTCACAGTTTATAAGGGGTGTACTTGTGGCAGAGAATGGACCAATTGAAGAGTTAGCTAAAATTGTTTCGTCAAAAATTTTTGAGCGGTTTAAATGGAAAATTTCTGGTCCCTTCGATCAAGACTTTGCATGTATCGATGAAGATAATCATAAACCCATTGATAAAAAACAAGCCCATACGCATCCTGTCGATGTCGTATTTAGTTATAAAGACCCCTATCTTAATAAAACGATACTTCTGAATACAGACCTTAAAAGTTATGCTAAAGGTTCAATTAATGTTGATATGATTGAAGGTGCGTTATCCTCATTGGGAGAAACAATATCTTGTGCTAGATACAGTTCTCAATGGCGTGAAAAATATAACATTTGTGCAGGTGATAGTGAAGTTCGCGGCCTGCTATTTGTATATAATCATGATAATGACTTTGAACATAATTTTTATAATTTCTTTGATCCTCCACCGCCGAAGGGAAGAGGAAAACGTCCTAAGTCCATTAAGTTAGATAATATAAATATATCTGAAGGTCAGCAACTCCATATAATAGAACCAAAGACAATTAGTTATATGCTGTCCATAATAGCGGACATGAATGAATTGGTTAGAGACAACCAATTCCCTAGGGAAGAATATGGATTCTATTACCCACAATTGGTCTATCACAAAGTTGTGGTTACGGACGATTACTTCCCAGCCACTGTAGAGTCTTTAACTGCACCCTTTTTAATAATCAAACATGATGCAGTATATTCATTTAACAGAGAAACCCAAAAAGAGTTTGAATGTTATCCTCCAGGATATATTGTTTATTATAATCGCCCCGGTTCTTCTGATATGGAATTTTATTATTTGCTAGATCTTTTATCGAACTATCAAATTTTAAATGGAAAAAATAACATTCGTATTCGCATCGCTACGAGTGATAGAAATGATTCTATAAGATCGCATTTTCAAAGAGCATTAGAAAAATACGCCTTAGATTGGAACTATGACGAAAGTGCTAAGCAGAAGTTGTTAGCAATGGAACTCCATTTAGTTCCAACCGTTAAAGAATTCTATAGTTCAGAAGCTATGTCTTGGGAAAGATAAGATGAACGATATTTATAGTGTTACTGATAAAGTACTTTGTGATGCATTAAACCAATCACAAGTAACTCAAAACGAACTTAGAGAACTGTTTCTATCTCGGGGGATCATCATCTCAAAAAAAACCTCCAAAAAAGTTTTATCTAAGAACTTCTCAAAATTTACTCATGATTATTACGATCATCAAAAAATAGCATCAATGTTAGGCAGTGAACCTAGAAGGGAAAGGGTAACTTCTAAGGAAATATATAACATGCCTGACAAAGGAACAATCCTCTCTGCTGCTGAGGATTTCAAGCAAATTCTTATTGAAAAAAAGGATCTTTGCCATGTAATTGCTGACAAAAGCGGAGTGGTTAAAATATATGTCACGTATATGTCTACTAATTTCTCTAAGAGTGATTTCAAACAGGTGGTAAAGAAGCAAGCACTGATTGAACTAGAGCCTCAAGATGAGGGTTATGTCATTCGTCGTCCTGACAATGAGCAAACAGAATCTTATGAAAAACAGTTTCTAGACCTTATTGAAAGGCTTTCCACCGATAAAGCAATCGAAGAAGGTTCCTCTATATCCGATGCTCAGCTTGATATAAAGAGTGTAAGCTTAGAAAACATTGACGACCCACAATATAGAACAGACTTCTTTACTAGATTGATAACTGAAATGGAAGGTTATGAACTTGATGATGTAACGGATGCTTATGTGTATCATCCCAAGCCAGATGGCAGTGATGGAGATGGAAGTAATGGAATTCATGTTGATAAAGCATCGCTAAAAGGTCAGGGAGTTTTAAAGTCTGATGAAATAAATTCGTTGTATGATAGAGGCTTTTACATTTGTCGTATTAAGTGGCGAGTAATAGATAAGAGTGCAGATAAAAACATCTATGAGTTTGAAGCCCAATTTGATGACGCTGATTCTTTTAGCGGGTTTTCTTATATTTCAAGAGGAGAGAAAAAATATAAAGGGGATGGGAAATATAACAAAACATTTTATCCATTGAGAGATGAGAAAGAATTGTTTTTTAATCGACTCATTGAAAAAACAGCCCGTTCAATTATAATTGATATAACTGAAATGGCTCAAGGAGGCGAATCATGAGAAATCAAGTGCGGGTCAAGTACAACAGACTTAAAAGTAATTTATCCATAGATGAAATGTTTTTACTGATTAAATCGCATCCCTACTCTCAATCACAAGGACATGGATACTCAAACACCTCATTAAAAAATGACAAGATCCTATCTACTTACACAGAGGAAAAGATAAACATAAATTTCTCTGTAGATCCTTACGGTAATGAAAATTCTCAAGAGCTTTTAACATACGAGTCATTTGAATTTTCAATTTCCAAGATAACCAATAAGTTATATTTACTATGTATAATCAATCCACCAAAATCTTTGCGTCCTCTTACGGATAAACTTAGTTCTATATCAAAATACAAGATTGGGTTTGGTTTGGTTGATATTCAGATAGATGAATACATTAAAGTATTGCATTCCAATTACCATCTAAACCTTATAAATATTAAAAAGGTTAAGATTAGCAGCTTGGTGATTAATGATAACGCAAAAGCATCCATAGAAATAACGTCTAAAAAGAATGCCATTTCCGATATAGAAAGCATCATTAATAATAGGGGTTATTCTTTAGACAAAGTAAAGGCTTCAGGTTTCTTGTTAGAAGAAAAATGCGAATTTGAGCTTTCAAGAAGTGGTTCTCTTTGCACTGCTGAAAATCTAATCCCTTTTTTTGACACAACCATAAGCGAACACTTACTCAAAAAAGAAATTTGAAGTTCCGGCGGTACAATCTACCGCCGCCAATTTTTATTATTCACCTACTTCCAATTTATATTTTTGGAATTTTATTACTTCTTCATTTAACCAGTGATTAAGTTCTTTCATTCTCTCTTACAACGGTGTTAATTCATTCCTCACAAACACCTGCGCCGCCTTCACCGCATCCCCGAACCCGCCTGCGCTGTCCGGGATAATCCCCATCATCTGCGGCGGTACGCGGTGCGCGCTGAGCAGGTCATCACGGCTGGCCTTCTTGATATTGAAAAAGTCATCTTTGGTAGCCACTTCGCTCAGCGGCAAAATCTTGATGTCGTCCGGCTTGCCGTTGGGCGCGTACATAAACAGGTTGCGGAAGTTGCCGATCCCTTTGGTATCGCGAATCGCCTGGCGCATGCGCTCGATGTCGCTGCTGCTCTGCGCCGCGTCGGTCATGTACAGGATGTAACCGGCGTGCGTGCCGTTCTGGTAATACTTGCGGCGGAACAGCGTTGCCGCCTCGTTCAGCCAGGCGGAATTTAATGCGCTAAGATATTCCGGCAGGCCGTACAGCTCCTGATCCACGTCGAACTGGTGCGCCCCCTTCCACTCGTTCACGAACCAGTAAACCCCATCCTCCACGCCGCGCCGCGTATACTTGGCCGGTGACGTTTCCAGACGCAGCGGTTTGCCGAGCGCGTTGCGGCGCAGCTCGGCGAAGGCGTTGCCGAACACCAGATAGTCGAGCGCAAACTTGCTGAACTCCTGCTGGCTCAGCAGCGGGTGCGGGATAAACGTTGACGCCAGAATGTTGCGCTTAAACGAGGCGCAAATTAAGAAACTGTTTGCGGCCTGTGAAATGCATGGCAATCCAGAGCTGACGCTTATAATTAGAATCTGTCTTTCGACCGGATGCTGCTGGAATGAAGCTGCAGCTTTAAAATCCTCAAAGATTTCCCCACAGAAAATCACCTTCATTAATACCAAAGGCATACGCAATCGCACTGTACCGATCGGTAAAGAGCTGCACGATGAGTTGAAAGACAAAGAGGGAAAGTTATTCGCGGAGTATTATCGCCAGTTTTATCGGGTGATACGTCTCGCCGGTATTGAGCTGCCAGAAGGACAAATGAGCCATGTGCTGCGCCATAGTTTCGCCAGCCACTTTATGATGACCGATAGCAACATACTGGTGCTGCAGCGCATCCTCGGGCACCCGGACATACGCGTAATCATGCGTTATACCCACTTCGCGCCTAAGCATCTCGAAGATGCTATTCACTGCAATCCGTTGGCGGTCATGGCCGCCAAAAATGGCGGCAAAATGGCGGCGGGAGTTATAACAGGATAGAACTCAGTGTAGCAGGATGGGTGATAACTTATTGATAAATAGATAGGTTATTGATGTTGAATAGCGAACAAAAAAAGACCCAATACGATTCCTGTATCGGGTCCAGGGAAATGGCTCTTTGAGAGCCGTGCGCTAAAAGTTGGCATTTTTGAAGGCGAGTTCGCCTTGCCATTTAAAGGTAGTCCAAGGGTGGTTATTTTCCAGCCAAGCGTCATGATGCGGGCAGGAAGCTGCCAACTCTGTGATCGTGCTGGCACATCAGGAAAGCAAGCGTAGCGGCAAAACTGTGCGCTACGCCCGAATTTTGCAGGGATTACTTACCGCACAGCTGTTGCGCGCGATCAACGATCGGTTGCAGGCTCATTTTCTGGCCAGAATGCGCTTTGTCTTCCGCCACGATGGTATCGATGGATTGCTGAGTGCCTTTACCCGCGTCAGCGCGTGCATGGGCTTTATCATTCAGCGGATATTGCAGCAAGGTGCTCGGATTGATGGCAAACAGCGCGCCATCTTTCTCACAGGTCAGCATCACCTCTTCGCGGGTGAAGGGCCATTTGTCCTTGCCAATCTCAAAGCGGCTGACGGTAATAATCTGTGCGGCCATCGCCTGGCTGCACAGCGCCATCAGAATGCAGGCTGGAATCAATTTCTTCAGCAAAATATCGACCTCATTTTTCATTCATTACAATTCAGGCCGGTGACAGCGTGGCAAACACGCTAACCAATCCGACAACAACAATGGCCAGCAGCAGCTCAAGCTGCGTCAGGCGAATAAACTGCTGCGGCGCGTGGCTGCCCGCGACGCGAAAACGTGGCACCAGAATATAGCGATTGATCAGCGCAATGCCCACCATCATCATCACCAGCATCACTTTAACCACCAGCATCGCACCCCACAGCGTGGCACCCCAATTGAGCGGCGTGCCGCCAATCATCAGGCTGTTGATCATCCCGGTCAGCAACGCCAGTGCGACAGCCAGATGCCCATAACGCGAAAAGCGCATCATGCAGCGAATCGCATCGGTGCGATACGTAATCTGTCGGGCTTCACGCATCAGTATTAACAGAGGCAGTAAGCCGCCGGTCCAGAATGCAGCAGCAATCAAATGCAGCGCGTGATTGCTCTGCTGCAATAAGCCGGGTAAACCATCGCGCATCGCGGCGTGCCCGACGCCAGCCAGCGCCACCAACTGCAACAGGCCACTGATCAGCAAGAGCTGCTGGCGCAGTGTGCCACGCAGCAGCAAAACCAGCGTGGTGAGCAGTGCGAACCCCAGCTCCCAACGCCACACCGCGCCGAAGCGCGTGGCTAATACCGCTTGCCAGGTTTCCACGTCACCGACATTGCGCCAGTCGCCGCTCATCAAACCGGTTTGCGTGGCCAGCATGAATACCGCGCTGAGCAAACTCAATAGCGCTGTCGTCACTAAAATTGAGTGCAGACGTTGCGCCAGCACCGGGCGATAACGCCGTGGCGCCAGCAGAGCCGTATAGAACGCGCTGCCAGCCAGCAATAACACCGCAATAAAATGCAGGGCGCGCAGACCAATCCACAACGTGCTCAGGCTCATCGATTACTTCACGCTGAACGCGTAACTTCCCTTGGTTTTGTGACCATCAACGGACAACACATGCCAGTTCACCTGATAGTGACCTGACGGCAGCGGTTTGCTGATCGGTACGATCAACTGATCATGCTGCTTGTCGTTGAGTTTGGCTTTTTCCACGGCCATTGGCTGATTCTGGGCATTGAGCACCTCAACACCACTGAAGGCAGGCTCAACATCTTCAGTGAAGGTCAGCGTAAGATTTTGTGGCGAGCTGTCGATCACCGCTTTATCGGCGGGAACCGGCGTTTTCAGGTGAGCATGTGCCAGTGCAAACTGACTGAAGACCAACGTGGATGACGCCAGCAACAGCGCCATAATCGGGTTTAACGCAGTTTTCTTCATCACTTCTTCCCTTTGCCATGCGGCGCTCTGCCGCAAACGTGGCAGCAGGATACGCCGCTGGCAAAGACGTGTCGAGACTTGCGGTGCGATCCAATTTCCTTGATCCGTAAAGAGGAAACCATTACTTTTGCCCCTGTTTATCAGGAGAAATGCATGAGCCAAAACCTTGCCCTGTTGTCGCAGGAAGAGAAAGACAAAGTGAATGTCGATCTGGCCGCCGCAGGTGTGGCCTTTAAAGAGCGCTACAACATGCCCGTGATCGCGGAAATGGTTGAGCGCGAGCAACCGGAAGCCCTGCGCGAGTGGTTCCGCCAGCGTTTGATGAGCTATCGCCAGACATCGCTCAGCCTCTCTCGCCTGCCCTACGAACCCAAACAGAAGTAATTAACCTATGTTACGCGTTATCGATACCGAAACCTGTGGCTTGCAAGGCGGCGTGGTCGAAGTCGCGTCGGTGGATGTGATCGACGGACAGATCGTCAATCCGATGAGCGATTTGATTTGCCCGGACCGCCCTATCAGCCGTCAGGCCATGGCGGTGCATCGCATTACGGAAGCGATGGTCGCCGATAAGCCGACCATTGAAGAAGCGATTGGTCGCTATCATGGCAGCCCACATTATGTCGCGCACAATGCCAGTTTCGATCGTCGCATGCTGCCCATCATGCCCGGTGAATGGATTTGCACCATGACGCTGGCACGCCAGCTGTGGCCGGGCATTAAATACGGTAATCAGGCACTGCGTCACAGCCTGAAGCTGGACGTCACGCCACCTGCCGAACTGCATGCGCACCGTGCATTGTATGACTGCTATGTCACCGCTGCGCTGCTGATCCGCATCATGGAGACCTCCGGCTGGAGCGTCAGTGATATGGTCGGCCGCTGTCAGCCCGCAGAAGTCAGCGGTGATGTGTTCCCATTTGGTAAATATCGTGGGCAAAGCATCGGTAGCATTGCGCGCAAAGATCCCGGCTACTTGCGCTGGGTGCTGGAAAATGTGCGCGATTTGCGCCCACCGTTACGGCAGGCGCTGCGCAAGTACGTGAAGGTCGATCAATAATCGACGCGGTCTGGCAAGCTGCCCTGCGCCAGACCAATCAGGAAAGTAAACTCCTGCGCGACTCCTTCATACGCTTTAAAACGCCCCGATTTACCGCCGTGACCGGAATCCATCTCGGTACACAGCAGCAGTAACGTATCGTTGGTTTTCAGCTCACGCAGTTTTGCTACCCACTTCGCCGGTTCCCAATACTGCACCTGGGAATCGTGCAATCCTGTCGTCACTAACAGATGCGGGTAGGCTTTCGCTTCGATGTTGTCATACGGGCTGTACTGACGAATGATGTGATAAAACTCTTCTTGCTCCGGGTTGCCCCACTCGTCATATTCGCCGGTGGTCAGCGGGATCGATGGGTCCAGCATCGTCGTCACCACATCGACAAACGGCACTTGTGCCACGACACCGTGGAACAGTTCGGGGGCTAGGTTAATCACACCGCCCATCAATAAGCCGCCCGCACTGCCGCCCATCGCATACAGCTGCTGCGGATTGCCGTAGCCTTTCGCCACCAGCGCCTGCGTCACATCAATGAAGTCGGTGAAGCTATTCATCTTATTCTTCAGGCGACCATCGTCATACCACTGCTGCCCCAACTCGCCACCACCGCGCACATGGATAATCGCGTAGACAAAGCCGCGCTCCAGCAGGCTGATGCGGCTGGTGCCAAAACTGGCATCCATGCTACTGCCGTAAGCGCCATAGCCGTATGCCAGCAGGGGATTACTGCCCGGTTTGAAATGCTTGCGGTGATAGACCAGCGATACCGGCACTTCTGTGCCATCACGCACCGTGATCCAGTGATGTTCGCTTTTGTAGTCCTCTGAGTGGAAGCCCGGCACTGGCGTCTGTTTCAACACACGGCGATCGCCCGTCTCCATATTGAGTTCAAACAGCGTGGTCGGCGTGGTCATGGATGAGTAGCCATAACGCAGCGTGTCACTTTCCGGGGTAGGATTGTAGGCCAGCCAGGTGACATAAGCCGGATCGTCAAAGGCGATCCCGATGCTTTCTCCGCTTTCCCAGTTGATTTGGCGTAGCGTGTTGACGCCGCGCTGGCGCTCTTCCACCACCAGCCAATGCCGGAACAGCTGGAAATCCTCCAGCACCACGTTATCGCGTGCCGGAATCAACGCCTGCCAGCGGTTCTCGGCCAGCCACGCGCTGCGGTACAGGCCAAAGTTTTTGCCGTCGCGATTCGAGCGGATGTAGAACTGATGATTGTAGTGATCGATGCTGTATTCATGATCGCGGCGACGCGGGCAGAACACCTGCGGCTGCGCATCCGGATACTCAGCATCAATCAGCTGGATCTCGCTGGTGGTGGTGCTGTACATCGCAATCAGGATGAAGTGCTCGGAGGTGGTTTTATGCACGCTGAGGTGGAAGCTCTCATCCTGCTCTTCATACACCAGCTGATCGTCCGATTGCGGATGGCCCAACTCATGGCGCCACACCTGGTACGCGAGTAGCGTTTTCGGGTGCTTGCGCACGTAGTACAGCGTGCGCGAATCATTGGCCCACGCCACGCTGGAAGAAGCATTGCTCAGCACTTCCGGATACCAGCTACCACTCTCGAGGTTACGGAAACGGATGCCATACTGACGACGCGACAGAAAATCTTCCGCCAGCGCCATCACCTGGTTATCAGGAGAAATGGCCAGTGCGCCCATGGTGTAGAAATCGCTGTGGGAGGCACGCTGGTTACCGTCGATCAGCAGTTGCCAGGGTTCATCCGCTGGTGCGTTCACCGACTGACGAAAATAGAGCGGATATTCGTTGCCCACCTCGTAGCGGCTTTGATAGCGATAGCCGTTTTTTACGTAGGGGACGGAGTGGTCCTGCGGCGGGATGCGGTCGACAATCTCTTTTAATACCCGCTCCTGCAGTGGGTCCTGTGACGCCATCATCGCTTTACCGTAAGCATTCTCGGCGTGCAGATGTGCCAGAATCTCTGGGTTTTCACGCTCGTCATCGCGCAGCCAATAATAGTTATCGGTACGCGATTCACCGTGCAGGTTCATGACGTGGGGGATTTTCTTCGCTTGCGGCTGGTTCATTCTGGCTCCTTTCCCTGAAAGACAACATTCAGCAAGCGTGGCACTTATCACGCGGGAAGCCAAGCAGCAGCGCACAGGAAGTACAGTGAAGGGCCCCATGACCAGGCCCTCCGTTCAATTATGCGGCTTTCTCCGCCTGAATATCGCGCTGAATACCGTCGCGCACATCCTGCGGGATCTTCAGGGCATCGCCCAGTGCAGAGAGATAGCTGCGCTCCATAAAGTGATCCACATCGATAGCGGCGCAACTCAGGAAATAGAGTTCTAGCGCCTCTTCTTCGTTTTTCACATCTGCTGCCAGCCACTGTGGATCGAGCGGACGGTTCATCGCTTGCTGTATCAGCGTTTCCGCCTGTGAACCATAACCCGCCTGATGGATATTCTGCTCAATGGCGGCGCGTTCACGATCGTCAATATGACCATCACTTTTGGCGGCGAATACTAACGCCGTCACCAGACGTTCAGCGCGCTGATCAACGGGCGTCTGCAACTGACCAAATCCCGGCTCATCCTGATGCGTTTCACGCACACGCTGTTTGTATTTATTCCACAGCACGGCACCCGCTGCCGCACCGCCACCGACCAGCAAGGCTTTGCCGCCATATTTGGTCAACAGGCTTCGTGTAGACTTGCTCGCCACCAGCAATCCCGCTAACCCACCCAGCGCGCCGGGTGCCAGCATATCGCTCAAACCACCGGCTTTGCCGTCGCCGCCCTTCTTCGCCAGCACCGACTGGATTTGCTGCAACCAATTGCTCATCGTTTAACTCCCGTTTAAGTTTCCGCGTTCCATGCTGCCGCAGCTTGTGTCAGGTAACGTCAGAGCGGGAAAAGTATGGCAAACCTGATGAAGGCGAATGCGTGAGTACGCAAACGTTTTCGTATATACTGCGCGCGCATTTTGACTGCTAAGGTGAAATTATGACGACTCTCGGAACCGCGCTGCGCCCTGCCGCAACGCGTGTGATGCTGTTAGGTTCAGGCGAATTGGGCAAAGAAGTGGCGCTGGAGTGTCAGCGTCTGGGTGTGGAAGTGATTGCCGTGGATCGTTATGCCGATGCACCTGCAATGCACGTTGCGCACCGTAGCCATGTGATCAATATGCTGGACGGTGATGCGCTGGCTGCGTTAATCGCGCAGGAAAAACCGCACTTTGTGGTGCCAGAAATTGAAGCTATTGCCACTGAAAAACTGCTGGAACTGGAAGCACAAGGCCAGAAAGTGGTGCCTACCGCGCGTGCTGCGCGCCTGACCATGAACCGCGAAGGTATTCGCCGTCTGGCGGCAGAAGAGTTGTCGTTACCGACTTCAACCTATCAGTTCGCTGACAGCAAAGAGAATTTCGTAGCGGCCGCCAATGAAATTGGCTTCCCGTGCATCGTTAAACCGGTGATGAGTTCATCGGGCAAAGGTCAGAGCTTCATCCGCGAAGCGAGCCAGTTGGATAAAGCCTGGGATTACGCACAGCAAGGTGGTCGTGCCGGTGCCGGTCGCGTGATCGTTGAAGGCGTGGTGAAATTTGATTTCGAAATCACCCTGCTGACCATCAGCGCAGTAGATGGCATCCATTTCTGCGCGCCGATTGGCCATCGTCAGGAAGATGGCGATTACCGTGAATCCTGGCAGCCACAGCAGATGACCGACCTGGCGCTGCAACGCGCTCAGGATATCGCAGCCAACGTGGTGAAAGCATTAGGTGGATACGGTCTGTTTGGCGTTGAGCTGTTTGTCTGCGGTGATGAGGTGGTGTTTAGCGAAGTCTCGCCACGCCCACACGATACCGGCATGGTGACGCTGATTTCTCAGGATCTGTCCGAGTTTGCACTGCATGTGCGTGCGTTCCTCGGCTTGCCAATCGGTGGCATTCGCCAGTATGGCCCGGCGGCTTCGGCGGTGATTCTGCCACAGCTGGACAGCAACAATGTGCAGTTTGTGAACATCGAAGCGGCATTGGGTGCCGGTCTGCAACTGCGCCTGTTCGGCAAGCCGGAAATTGCCGGTCAGCGTCGCCTCGGCGTAGCACTGGCAACCGGTGACAATACCGACGAGGCGATTGCACGTGCCGTAGCAAGCGCCGCAGCCGTGAAAGTTGAGGGCTAATCCCCTCGGCTGCTATTCGTCTATTGAGAAAGCGTAAAAGGGCGGCCACCAGGCCGCCCTTTCAGTTCCAATGATGCGCGCTCGATTAAATCTGCAAATGCGTTATTTCGCGCCTTCAACGGCTTCGCGAGCCAGACGCGTAATGCGATCCCAATCGCCGCTTTCCAGCGCATCATTCGGCACCAACCACGAACCACCAATACAGAGCACGCTTTTCAGCGCCAGGTAGTCACGATAGTTGGCGGGTGAAATACCGCCGGTTGGGCAGAAACGCACCTGCGGGAACGGACCGCCAATCGCTGACAGCGCTTTAACACCCCCATTCGCCTCAGCCGGGAAGAACTTAAACTCGCGCAGGCCATAATCCATACCCAACATCAGTTCAGAAACGGTACTGATGCCCGGAATCAGTGGCACCGGACCTTCAACTGCGGCTTTCAGCAACGGCTCGGTCAAACCTGGGCTGATCACGAACTGCGCACCGGCGTCAGTCACCTCTTTCAGCTGCTGGGTGTTGATCACTGTGCCCGCGCCGACAATCGCTTCTGGCACTTCTTTGATCATCGCACGCAGCGCATCCATCGCGACCGGCGTACGCAGCGTCACTTCCAGTACGCGCACACCACCAGCCACCAGCGCTTTGGCCATCGGCACGGCGTGTTCCAGTTTATTCACCACGATCACCGGCACAACCGGGCCCGTCGTCATGATCTGTTCAGCAGTGGTTTTCCAGTTCTTCATCACGTTTCCTTGGTTGCATCAGCCCGACTCACATCCGGCTGTCAATGTTTGGGCTCTACCATACAAGATTGGCTGGAGCGGCGTCTATCGGATATCAAAATTTTTTGAAACTCTGGTTCAGTTTTAAGAGAAATGAATTTTGGGCACAAAAAAGCCCGCTCAATGGCGGGCTTGGATTTTAAGGCTTATTCAAACTCATTCCACGAACGGCCATCACGCGTAATCATCGCGACGGAAGCCACCGGGCCCCAGGTGCCGGCCTGGTATGGCTTAGGCGCTTCGGCATCGGCGTTCCAGGCATCAATGATGGAATCTACCCAGCCCCACGCCGCTTCCACTTCGTCGCGGCGTACAAACAGCGCCTGAATACCGCGCATGGTTTCCAGCAGCAGACGCTCATAGGCATCCGCCAGATGCGACTGGTTGAAGGTCTCGGAGTAGCTCAGATCCAGCTTGGTGGTCTGCAGTTTGTGCTTGTGATCCAGACCCGGCACTTTGTTCAGGATCTCGATATCCACACCTTCATCTGGCTGCAGACGAATCGTCAGCTTGTTCTGCGGCAGTTCAGCGTAGGAGTCTTTAAACAGGTTCATCTCTGGGTTCTTGAAGTACACCACAACCTCAGAGCATTTGGTCGGCAAGCGCTTACCGGTACGCAGGTAGAACGGCACGCCCGCCCAGCGCCAGTTGTCGATATCAACACGGATCGCCACGAAGCTCTCGGTGGCGCTCTGCTTGTTCGCGCCCTCTTCTTCCAGGTAGCCTGGCACTTTTTTGCCCTGCACGAAGCCGGCGGTGTACTGGCCACGCACGGTTTTTTCACGCACGTTGGTTTGGTCGATACGACGCAGCGAACGCAGTACCTTCACTTTCTCATCACGGATGGCATCCGCACTGAGATCGGATGGCGGTGACATGGCGATCATGGTGAGAATCTGCAACAGGTGGTTCTGGATCATGTCGCGCATCTGGCCAGCTTTATCGAAGTAACCCCAACGGCCTTCGATACCCACCTCTTCCGCCACGGTAATCTGCACGTGATCGATGGTGCGGTTATCCCAGTTATTGACGAAGATGGAGTTGGCGAAACGCAGTGCCAGCAGGTTCAATACCGTCTCTTTACCGAGATAGTGGTCAATACGGAACACCTGGCTCTCTTCGAAGTACTTGCCAACGCTGTCATTGATCTCTTGCGAGGTCTCGAGCGAGGTGCCGAGCGGCTTCTCCATCACCACACGCGCCGGTTTAGCATTCAGCTTGGCGGCGCCCAGACCGTCGCAAATGGCACCAAAGGTGCTCGGCGGCATGGCGAAGTAGTTGATGGTGACACGATCTTTCTGGTCAAGCATCTTGCCCAGTTTGGTGAAATGCGAGGTGTCGTTAACGTCGAGGTTGCAGAAATCGAGACGGCTGCTGAGTTTATCCCACAGCGCTTCGTCGATTTTCTCCTTCATGAAGGTTTCCAGCGCTTCACGGACCACTTTGGTGTACGCGTCTTTGTCCCACTCCGCGCGCCCCACGCCGATGATGCGTGTGGTGTCGTGAATCTGACCGGCTTTCTCCAGCTGATACAGTGAAGGCAACAGTTTCCGGCGAGCAAGATCGCCTTTGGCACCGAAAATAACCAGATCGCATGCCTGGGCTGTTTGTGTTACCGACATTTTCCTCTCCTCGTTGCAGGATATACCCGGTTTGAGCGTCCTCATCATCCCAGGTCCTTATTGTAATTTTCTTACAGCACAATGTACTTTTTTCCCCGCATCGGAACAACCCAGACGCGGTGTGGCATTAGCCATTACTTTGAACATGATGGCGAACAAAGGTGTGTTGTGGTGTGCGCTTTTGCCGCTTTTTCTGTTTCGATGTTTGTCGGGATAAAACCCGGCAACGATCAAAGTATGACAAAAAAAACGCGCTTACATTTGTCCGCTGCTGCGTGCGAGGGTGTATTACACGGTATATTGTTGTGAATTGGCAGCGTTTTATCATGTGATGAACGCGACGAAAGTGATTGAGACGCATCGGGTTAACGACATGCTGGAACATATTCAGGCGCAACTTCACGCGCTGAGCAAATCAGAACGGAAAGTGGCAGAACAGATTCTTGCCGCTCCGCAGCAGGCGATGCACTCCAGCATCGCTACCCTGGCCCGTGCCGCCGATGTCAGCGAACCGACCGTTAATCGCTTTTGTCATCGTATGGGCACGCGCGGCTTCCCCGACTTCAAGTTACGGCTGGCGCAGAGTCTGGCGAAAGGACCGAACTGGGTCAGTCGCGATGTGGAAGAAAATGACAGCGTTGAAAGTTACAGCCACAAGATTTTTGATTCCGCCCTCGCCGGCTTAAGCCATGTGCGCCAACAGTTGGATCTACAGGTCATTGATCAAGCCGTTTTGGCTCTGACTCAGGCCCGAAAAATCGCCTTCTTTGGTCTTGGCGCCTCAGCGGTTGTGGCGCACGACGCGACCAATAAATTCCTGCGCTTTAATCTGCCAGTCATCTGGTCAGAGGATATTGTGATCCAGCGCATGAGTTGCATAAATAGTGGGCCAAATGACGTTTTTGTTCTCATATCACATACTGGTCGAACCAAAAATATGATAGAACTGGCTCGCCTGGCGCGTGTAAACGCTTCCACAGTACTGGCTATCACCTCTCCGGGTTCACCCCTTGCGGCAGAAGCAACCCTCGCACTGACGCTCGATGTACCTGAAGATACGGATATCTACCTGCCGATGGTTTCCCGCCTTGCGCAATTAACCGTGGTTGATGTTTTGGCGACAGGTTTTACCCTTGAGCTTGGCGCGGCTTTCCGCGAAAATCTGAAACGGGTGAAAGAAGCGCTCAAAGATTCGCGCCTTGAAAAGCGGGTGCAGTAAAATAATTAACATCACATTCACAATGTGAGTCGAATCACAGCCCATCGATCATATAGAATATGCGATTACACCGTGTCCCCTTGAGAGTGACACGAACCTTTGTCAACGGAGTCCTTCATGTCAAGACGTCTCAGAAGAACCAAGATCGTAACTACCCTCGGCCCAGCCACCGATCGCGACAATAACCTCGAAAAAATCATCGCGGCGGGCGCGAACGTGGTGCGACTCAATTTCTCCCACGGCACCCCGGAAGACCACCAGATGCGCGCCAACAAGGTGCGTGAGATTGCCGCTAAGCTTGGCCGTCACGTGGCGATTCTGGGCGACCTGCAAGGTCCAAAAATTCGTGTTTCCACCTTCAAAGAAGGCAAAGTCTTCCTGAATGTCGGCGATCGCTTCCTGCTGGATGCGGATATGGGCAAAGGCGAAGGCGATAAAGAGAAAGTCGGTATCGACTACAAAGGCCTGCCAGAAGACGTGGTGCCTGGCGACATCCTGCTGCTGGATGATGGTCGTGTGCAGTTGAAGGTGCTGGAAGTTCAGGGTGTGAAAGTCTTCACCGAAGTCACCGTCGGCGGCCCGCTTTCCAACAATAAAGGCATCAATAAACTCGGTGGCGGTCTGTCTGCAGAAGCGCTGACGGAGAAAGATAAAGTCGATATCATCACCGCCGCGAAAATCGGCGTGGATTATCTTGCCGTGTCCTTCCCACGTAATGGGGAAGACATGAACTACGCTCGCCGCCTGGCGCGCGATGCAGGTTGTGATGCCAAACTGGTGGCCAAAGTCGAACGTGCTGAAGCCGTTGCGTCACAAGAAGCGATGGATGATATCATCCTCGCCTCTGACGTAGTGATGGTGGCACGTGGCGACCTCGGCGTTGAGATTGGTGATCCAGAACTGGTGGGTATCCAGAAGGCGCTGATTCGTCGTGCGCGTCAGCTGAACCGTACCATCATCACCGCCACGCAGATGATGGAGTCGATGATCACTAACCCGATGCCAACCCGCGCTGAAGTGATGGACGTGGCGAACGCCGTGCTGGATGGTACCGATGCTGTGATGTTGTCAGCTGAAACGGCTGCTGGCCAGTATCCAGCGGAAACCGTGTCTGCGATGGCGAAAGTATGCCTCGGTGCGGAAAAAATCCCAAGCGTCAACGTGTCTAAGCACCGTCTTGAAGTGCAGTTCGACAACGTGGAAGAAGCGATTGCGATGTCCGCGATGTATGCAGCCAACCACCTGCAGGGTGTTTCTGCCATCATCACCATGACCGAATCGGGCCGTACCGCGCTGATGACCTCACGTATCACTTCTGGCCTACCGATCTTCGCCATGTCACGTCACGAACGTACATTGAACCTGACTGCGCTGTATCGCGGCGTGACGCCAGTTTATTTCGACAGCAACAATGATGGTGTAGCCGCCGCGCATGATGCAGTGAACCTGCTGCGCGACAAAGGTTTCCTCGTCTCGGGCGACCTGGTGATTGTCACCCAGGGCGACGTGATGGCGACCACCGGCACCACCAACACCAGCCGTGTTCTGCGCGTAGACTAAACGCGCACGCTCCACCAACAGCGGCTGTAACAACATGGATAAACGCGACTGCCTGGCAGTCGCGTTTTTATTTTTTCTGACAAGGAGGCCAGATGGCCCGCTATCAACCGATTACCCAACTCACCGGACGGGTGCTGCTGTTCCCGCTCGCGCTGGTGTTGTTTGAGTTCGCGACTTACATCGCCCATGACATGATTCAGCCCGGCATGCTGCTGGTCACTTCTGAATTCAACGTCGGCCCGGAATGGGTGTCGACTTCTCTTACTGCTTATCTAATGGGCGGCGTGGTGCTGCAGTGGCTGCTCGGTCCGCTCTCGGACAAATATGGTCGCCGTCCAGTCCTGCTGTTCGGCATTCTGTTCTTTGCTGCGGCCTGCATTCTGACCACCTGGGTCACGAACATCGAACAGTTTGTCACCCTGCGCTTTATCCAGGGCATCAGCCTGTGCTTTATCGGTGCAGTCAGTTATGCCGCAGTGCAGGAAGCGTTTGATGAGGCTTTAGCGGTGCGCATGATGGCGTTAATGGCTAACGTGGCCCTCTTAGCCCCGCTGGCCGGTCCGCTGGCGGGTGCCGCCTGGTTGACCGTGGGTGAATGGCGTAGCATGTTCTGGCTGTTTGCGATTTGTAGCGTGGTGGCTTTTGTGGTGCTGTGGCGCATCATGCCGGAAACCGCTGGCGATCGCAGTCATTCCATTGCCCTGCCCAATCTGGCACGCGCCTATGGCCGTCTGGCACGCGATCGTCAGGTGATGTATGGATCTTTCGCTATTGGCCTGGTGTTTATTCCGATTCTGACCTGGGTTGCCCTGTCGCCCGTGATTCTGATGCATGACGAGGGCTTATCGCGCATGGAGTATGCGCTGCTGCAACTGCCGGTGTTCCTCGCCATGATCGCTGGTAACCTGACGCTGGGTAAACTGGCGGGTCGCGTTCCCATCGAGCAGCCGGTCAAATTCGCTGCGTGGCCGATTTTGATAGGTTTAAGTATCTCGTGGCTGGCAAACCTGCTCGACAGCCACACCTACCTGCTGCTGACCGCAGGATTAAGTCTGTATGCCTTTGGTGCGGGCATGGTCAACGCCGGTCTGTATCGTCTGACGCTGTATTCCAGCAGCGAAGGGAAAGGCAGCGTGGCAGCCATGCTGGGTATGATCAGTATTCTGACGCTGGCTATCGGGATTGAACTGGCGAAAGCAGGCTACTTCAGTGGCGGTACGCCATGGTTCAGCGGCATCAATTTTGCGGCGGGTGTGCTGTGGTTTGGCCTGGTGACGCTGTTCCTGCGTGAACGTATCCGACGCAGCCACGTTGAATCGGTAGAATAATCAAAGGGGCCAATCGGCCCCTTCGTTATTTCTTGCGAGGATAAAGCTCCTTGCGCGCATAAGGTTCAATATCCCCTTCTTTGCGCGTTTTCAGCAGCTTTAAAATCCAGGTGTATTGCTCTGGATGCGGCCGCACAAATATCTCAACTTCCTCATTCATTCGCCGCGCCAGTGTGTTATCGTCGGCATCCAGCAAATCGTCCATCGGTGGTCGCACATAGATTTCCAGACGATGTGTCTCGCTGTTGTACACCGGAAACAGTGGCACCACGCGCGCTCGACACACTTTCATCAAACGGCCGACTGCGGGCAGTGTTGCTTTGTAGGTGGCAAAGAAATCCACGAACTCACTGTGCTCCGGGCCATGATCCTGGTCCGGCAGATAGTAACCGTAATAGCCCTGACGCACCGAAGCGATAAATGGCTTAATACCGTCATTACGTGCATGCATGCGGCCACCAAAGCGACGGCGTACGGTGTTCCACACATAATCCAGCAGCGGATCGCTCTGATTATGGAACATGGCCGCCATCATCTGGCCCTCTGACGCCAGCAGCATCGCCGGGATATCCACGGCCCAACCGTGCGGCACCAGAAAAATCACGTTCTCTTTGTTGGCCTGCAAGGCTTCGATAATTTCACGGCCGTGCCAGTCAACGCGTTGGCGCACACGAGCAGGATCGCGCATCCCCAACTCAGCCATCATCACCATCGCCTGTGGCGCGGTGGCAAACATACGATCAGCAATCTCTTCGCGCTGTGCTTCGCTTAACTCCGGCAGGCAATAATAGAGATTGATCAGCGCACGACGACGCGCACTTTTTGCCAGCTTACCGGCAAAGCGCCCCAATCCACCCAAAATCGGGTCACGCACTTTGGCTGGCAGCATTGCCATGCCCGCCAGCGCACCAATCGCCAGCCAGTTGCCCCAATATTTCGGTTTTAAAAAAGAACGTTGAAAAACGGGAATAAATTCACTGTTATTTTTCTTTCGGGTTTCCATGCACTCGCCTCTGACAATGACGGGACAATGATAGTGACGGTGGTTAATTTTGCAATCATCATGCGTCAGATAGCAAAAAACCGACGAATAATTCGTCGGTTTTTTCAATATTGGCTACAGAAATGGGTTATTTCAGTGCCAGCTGTGGCAGATAACTCTTCACGTCCGCCAGATAGTTGCTGCGGTCTTTACCCGTCAGCCCTTCCATACGCGGCAGTTTTGCCGTGAGTGGATTGACGGCCTGATTGTTGATCCACACTTCGTAATGCAGATGTGGCCCCGTAGAACGCCCGGTGTTGCCGGACAGCGCAATACGGTCACCGCGCTTCACTTTCTGTCCTGGTTTCACCAGCGCCTTACTCAGGTGCATATAACGGGTCATATACTGACGACCGTGACGAATCGCCACATAGTTACCTGCCGCCCCGCCATTTTTTGCCATCACCACTTCTCCATCACCGACGGCAAGCACCGGTGTGCCGATAGGCAGTGCGAAATCGACACCCTTGTGCGGCGCGATGCGGCCCGTTACCGGGTTAAGACGGCGCGGATTAAAGTTGGAGGAGACGCGATACTGTTTCACCGTCGGGAAGCGCATAAAACCACGGGCAAGGCCTGAGCCGTTACGATCGTAGAATTTGCCATCTTCAGCGCGGAACGCGTAGTAATCTTTGCCGCCGGTACGCAGACGCACGCCGAGCAGCTGGCTCTGCGCACTTTTGCCATCCAGCATCTCGCGGGACATCAGCACGCTGAAATCATCCCCGGCGCGCAGTTTGCGGAAATCCATCTGCCACTGCATGGCTTTAATGACGTTGCTGGTTTCAGCACTGGTCAAGCCTGCCCGCTGGGCGCTGGCGCCAAAGCTGCCACGCACTTCACCTTTCAGCACACTATTCTGCCACTCACCCTTTTGCATCTCCTGCTGCATCTTAAAGCTGCCATTCGGCTGACGCTCGTAAGTGCGGGTTTCGCGGCGATCCACTTCCCAGGTAAAGTTTTGCAGTTGACCATCCGCATCCAGCGTCCAGCTGAGTTGCTGGCCGACGCGCAGGTTACGGAAGTCTTTATCGCTACTGACTAACGCATTGATATCACTGAGATCAATACCGTACTGATTCAGTGCGCTGCTCAGGGTATCGCCAGAGGAAACGGTGTAATCGTGTTGATTCGGGTTGTCCTGCACATCTTTATCGATGTCATCGGCCGGAATCTCTTCTTCCGGTTCAACCGTGGTCTGATCGATCGGCTCACTGGCTTCGGGTAACAGCGTGCGCAATTCGTTTTTGTCCAGCGTGATGTCTTTCACGATGGGGGCAACATCATGGGGATGGTAAACGTAAGGCCGCCAAACAGCGACGGCCAACGTGATAACAGTTAATGAACCCAGCATAACGCGGTGGGGACGCGGCAAATTATTAAATGCGAGGGCGACAGAGCGGGCTATCTGCTGCACTTTTACTTATTCCTCTATGCTCCATTCAGGCAGCTCGCATACTGGCTCGACAACTGTGAGAGGAATTTCACATAGCTGTCTTTGGTTAAGCTGATTCCCATGCCCAGCGGATCAAGTGTGCCTTTGCGCACGCTGGTTCCGCGAGACACGGCATCGATGACGGCCGGCCTAAATTGTGGTTCAGCAAAAACGCATACGGCTTTCTGCTCAACCAACTGTGTTCGTATTTGATGTAAACGCTGGGCGCCCGGTTGGATCTCAGGGTTGACGGTGAAATGTCCAGCAGGGGACAAACCGTAGTGTTTTTCAAAGTAGCTGTACGCATCGTGAAAAACGAAATAACCCTTACTCTTAACGGGGGCAAGCTGCGCGCCAATATGCTTATCCGCATCTGCTAATTCTGCTTCAAACTGCTGCAGGTTCGCGTCAAGTTTGGCTCTGCTTTGCGGCATAAGTTCCAATAATTTTCCGTGGATTGCAACCGCAGATTGTCGCGCAATCTCAGGTGACATCCACAGGTGCATATTAAACTCACCATGGTGGTGGTGTGTATGAGACGGCTCCTGGTCTTCAGACTTATCTGAGTCATGGTCATGATCGTGACCGTGCTCATGTTCGTCCTCGTCTTCACCACCACGAATCAGCAGCGGTTTCACCCCTGGCATCGCCGCTATTTCGAGATTTTTAGCCTCAGGTAACTCTGCCGCAGACTTGGTCAGAAACGCCTCCATTTCTGGTCCAACCCATACCACTAAGTCCGCGTTTTTAATACGTTTTACATCAGAAGGACGTAAAGCATAATCATGCTCTGAAGCGCCATCTGGCAACAGCACTTCCACTGGCGTCACGCCATCGGCAATCGCCGCTGCGATAAATCCGATCGGTTTGATTGAAGCGACTACGGCTGAGTGCGCGGGCATCGCGCAGGCGGCGGCGAGTGCCGCAGCAGGAAGAGTGAAAGCGAAGCGCTGCTTAATGTGTAACATAATGCGTCATTCCATCGTGACCTGTTGATGGAATGTGATATTATAACATTCGAAATTCAATGCAACCCGTAAATAATATGTCGTCACTTGTTACACTTGAAAACATCTCCGTGAAGTTTTCCCAGCGCCCTGTGCTAGCAGGTATCAGCCTGACACTGGAGCCGGGGAAAATACTGACGCTGCTTGGGCCGAACGGCGCGGGCAAATCGACGCTGGTCCGGACGGTGCTCGGCCTTCTTACGCCAACAAGCGGTAGCGTCAAACGCACCCCCGGTTTACGCATCGGCTATGTGCCACAGAAATTGCACATTGACCCGACGTTGCCGATCACCGTTGAGCGGTTTATGCGTCTGACGCGTGGCAGCAAGCGTGATGCTATTCTCCCGGCTTTGAAACGCGTGCAGGCCGGACATCTGCTCAATGCGCCTCTGCAAAAACTTTCGGGTGGTGAAACCCAGCGTGTGCTGCTGGCGCGTGCCCTGCTCAATCAACCCCAGTTACTGGTGTTAGATGAACCTACGCAAGGCGTTGACGTGAATGGGCAAGTGGCGCTCTACGATTTAATCGATCAGCTTCGCCAGGAACTCAACTGTGGCGTGCTGATGGTTTCGCACGATCTGCATTTGGTGATGGCAAAAACTGACGAAGTGCTGTGTCTCAACCACCACATCTGCTGTTCCGGCACGCCAGAAGCGGTGTCTCAGCATCCAGAATTTATCGCCATGTTCGGCCCACGTGGCGCGCAGCAACTGGCAATCTATCGCCATCATCACAATCACCGTCACGATTTACAGGGACGAATTGTGCTGCGTAAAGGAAATGGTCCGTCATGATTGAACTGTTATTACCCGGCTGGCTCGGTGGCGTGCTGCTGGCGCTGGCGGCGGGTCCGCTTGGCTCGTTTGTGGTCTGGCGTCGCATGTCTTATTTCGGCGATACCCTTGCGCACGCTTCGCTGCTCGGCGTGGCCTTTGGCCTGCTGCTCAATGTGAATCCCTATTATGCCGTGATTCTGGTGACTGTATTTCTGGCTCTGGGCTTAGTGTGGCTGGAGCGTCGTCCGCATCTGGCCATTGATACGTTACTCGGCATTATGGCGCACAGCGCGCTGTCGCTGGGTTTGGTGGTGGTCAGCCTGATGCAGGGTGTACGCGTCGATTTAATGGCGTATCTGTTTGGCGATTTGCTGGCGGTCACACCGGATGATTTGTGGATGATGGGCGCTGGCGT
The DNA here is from genome assembly GCF_000759475.1 of Pantoea rwandensis. Lineage (NCBI taxonomy): Bacteria > Pseudomonadati > Pseudomonadota > Gammaproteobacteria > Enterobacterales > Erwiniaceae > Pantoea > Pantoea rwandensis. The sequence goes on along the minus strand of NZ_CP009454.1, from coordinate 2,388,863 downwards.
GGCCATTGTACTGGCAGTAATGGCATGGCAGTGGCGCTCACTGCTGTCGATGACCATCAGCCCGGAGTTGGCTCAAGTGGATGGCGTCAACATTCAACGCACGCGCCTGATGCTGATGCTGGTCACCGCCTTGACCATTGGTGTGGCAATGAAGTTTGTCGGTGCACTGATTATCACCTCACTGCTGATTATTCCCGCCGCCACAGCGCGTCGTTTTTCCCGTTCACCAGAACAGATGGCCGGGTTTGCGGTGATAATTGGCATTCTGGCGGTCACTGGCGGACTGACGTTCTCTGCCACTTACGACACGCCCGCTGGCCCTTCCGTCGTACTCTGCGCCGCTGTGCTGTTCATCATCAGCATGGCGAAAAAGCCGGCGTCGTAATAAAGGGGCCATTAATGGCCCCTTCGTGAATGCCCGATCGTGAAATCGCTAAGCCGGACAAACGCCGGCTTTACTCTTCGCGGCTGATGCCGAAATGCTTATAGGCATGCTGCGTGGCCAGACGGCCGCGCGGCGTGCGCTGAATAAATCCTTGTTGAATCAGGAAGGGTTCAATCACATCTTCAATGGTTTCCCGTTCTTCACCAATCGCCGCCGCCAGGTTATCCAACCCTACCGGACCACCCGAGAACTTGTCGATGATCGCAAGCAAAAGCTTGCGGTCCATGTAATCGAAACCCTGATTATCGACGTTGAGCATATCGAGTGCGCTGGCAGAGACTTCCCCACTCATCACACCACTGGCACGAACTTCAGCGTAATCGCGTACACGACGCAATAAACGGTTGGCGATTCGCGGTGTACCACGGGCACGGCGCGCCACTTCTAGCGCGCCCTCTTCACTCAACGCCAATCCTAAGCACGCTGCACTGCGGCTGACGATGTGTTGCAGGTCCGGTACGTTGTAAAACTCAAGACGTTGCACGATGCCAAAGCGATCGCGCAGCGGTGATGTCAGCGAGCCCGCGCGCGTGGTGGCGCCAATCAGGGTAAAGGGGGGCAAATCGAGTTTAATTGAGCGCGCCGCTGGGCCTTCGCCAATCATGATATCCAGCTGATAATCTTCCATCGCCGGATAGAGCACCTCTTCCACCACCGGTGATAAGCGGTGGATCTCATCGATAAACAGCACGTCATGAGGTTCGAGGTTGGTCAGCATCGCAGCCAGATCGCCCGCTTTTTCCAGCACCGGACCGGAGGTGGTACGTAAATTCACGCCCATCTCATTCGCCACAATGTTAGCCAGCGTGGTTTTACCTAATCCCGGCGGGCCGAAAATCAGCAGATGGTCCAGCGCATCGCCACGCAGTTGCGCTGCTTTGATGAAGATCTCCATCTGCTCGCGCACCTGCGGTTGCCCCACGTATTCCGCCAGGAGCTTAGGGCGAATGGCACGGTCGAGGCTCTCTTCTTCATTTATAGAGCCGCCCGAGACCAGGCGATCGGCTTCAATCATGCATTACCTCAAATAGCTGCGCGCAGAGCTTCACGGATCAGCGTTTCGCAATCCGCATCAGGTTTGCCGACTTTACTGATCATGCGGCTGGCTTCTTGCGGTTTATAGCCAAGCGCCACCAGTGCAGCCACCGCTTCGGCCTCAGCGTCATTCGCTGCTGGTGCTTCAGACGGCGTGGTCAATGTGAAGGTCGAGTCACTGCCAAACAGATCGCCGTGCATGCCTTTAAAGCGGTCTTTCATCTCCACCACCAGACGCTCGGCGGTTTTCTTGCCGACGCCAGGCAACTTGATCAATGACGCGATCTCTTCACGCTCAACGGCGGTCACAAACTGTTGTGCTGACATGCCAGAAAGGATCGCCAGTGCCAGCTTTGGCCCCACGCCATTCACTTTTACCAGTTCACGGAACAGCGCACGCTCTTGTTTGTTATTGAAGCCGAACAGCAGCTGCGCATCTTCACGCACCACAAACTGGGTGAAGATAATCGCTTCCTGATTGATCTCCGGCAGCTCGTAGAAGCAGGTCATTGGCATGTGCACTTCATAACCCACACCGTGCGCCTCAATTAACACCAGCGGCGGCTGTTTTTCCAGAATATTGCCTCGTAAGCGACCAATCACCTGAGCAGTTCCTTATATAATCCTAAAAATACCTGATTGATTTCCGCTGACGTTAAAGCGGCAAGCGAGCGCATCACGATGAACGCACTGAGGTCAGTGATTCAGGTGAACAAGGGCAGCCCGCGCATCAGACAGTGGAAATATGACGGGTATTTATATCATAAAAAAGGCTGGATCAATATCCAGCCTTCAATGTTTGGGTTTTCGTCAGCCGGACCGCAATCGTCCACGCGTCATCACCAGCTTAGCGTCACTCAATCGCGTGGTGTTTTGGCTCAGGTGACAATGGGTGATGGCGATGGCCAGCGCATCAGCGGCATCGGCTTGCGGGTTAGCGGGTAGTTTCAGCAAGGTGCGCACCATGTGCTGAACCTGACTTTTTTCTGCCCCACCGGTGCCGGTTACCGTTTGTTTGACCTGACGCGCTGCATATTCGAACACCGGCAAATCGAGATTCACCGCCGCCACAATCGCTGCGCCGCGCGCCTGGCCCAGCTTTAGCGCTGAGTCTGCATTCTTCGCCATAAATACCTGCTCGATAGCAAAATAGTCTGGCGAGAATTGGGTGATGATTTCCGTCACCCCGGCGTAAATCAATTTGAGGCGAGAAGGTAGATCGGTAACGTTGGTGCGGATACAGCCGCTGCCCAGATAGCTGAGCTGGCGGCCAACCTGACGAATCACACCGTAACCGGTGACGCGCGAGCCGGGGTCAATCCCGAGAATGATCGCCACTACGCGCCTCCGGCTGTTCGGTTAATGGAAAACGCCATTACAGCGTTTCCGCGATCTCATCAGAAATTTCACCATTATGATAAACTTCCTGCACATCGTCGCAATCTTCCAGCATGTCGATCAGACGCAACAGTTTCGGTGCCGTTTCCGCATCCATTTCCGCTTTGGTGGAAGGGATCATTGAGACTTCAGCGGTATCCGCTTTCAGGCCACCGGCTTCCAGCGCATCACGCACTGCACCCAGTTCTTCCCACGCGGTAAACACATCAATCGCACCGTCGTCGTAGCTCACCACGTCTTCCGCACCGGCTTCCAGCGCCGCTTCCATGACCGCATCTTCATCCTGGCCTGGCGCAAAGGAGATCACACCCTTTTTGCTGAACAGGTAAGAAACGGAACCGTCGGTGCCGAGGTTGCCACCAGTTTTGGTGAAGGCGTGACGCACTTCGCCCACGGTACGGTTACGGTTGTCACTCAGACACTCAATCATCACCGCTGAGCCGCCTGGACCGTAACCTTCATAGATGATGGTTTCCATGTTGGAATCATCTTCGCCGCCCACGCCGCGTGCAATCGCACGGTTCATGGTGTCACGGGTCATGTTGTTGGACAGGGCTTTGTCCATTGCTGCGCGCAGACGCGGGTTCGAGCCGGCATCGCCGCCGCCCAGTTTCGCTGCGGTCACCAGCTCACGAATGATTTTGGTGAAGATTTTACCGCGCTTAGCGTCCTGCGCCGCCTTGCGGTGCTTGGTATTCGCCCATTTACTATGTCCAGCCATCTTTACTGTTTCTCCGATCTTTAACAGGGTGCAGGCTATCTCACTTGCAATCTTGTCCCCCGGCAGTGCTCGCAATCCTCACGTACAAAAGTACGCTCCGGTTGCTGTGCGCTGGCGGTGAACAACCTTGCTGCGCCGATAACGCCTGACTGTTCATTATTGGGCAACCTGTAACTGACACTTTGTGCCGATTACGCCCATCTGTTCAATTTTAGCGGTGCAAGATGAATGCCTGGCACCGGATTTAAGTACGAAGGGTATACGCTTCGTCGAATTCGTGGAATCTACCTTAATTGCCGCCGGAAAAACGCGCGGCGGCGGGCATTCAGGTAAATTCTTCGATTGCCTGGCGGTTACTCCAGGACTTGGTCAGGGCTGCGGCTGCGGCAGCATCGAGCCAGCGCGCGGCGAGATGCTCCGTAAGAAGGAGATCGCGCTCTTGCGGAAGTGCCAGCCGGAACCAGTGCTCACGGTTGTGCGTGATGCCAGGTGTGTAGCGATGGCGATAGTGCGGGAAGATTTCAAACTCAATATGCTTGTGGCAATCATCCAGCACCAGCTGTTCGCCCGCGACATCGATACCCAGCTCTTCCGACACTTCGCGTTCTGCCGCCTGGCGCGGACTTTCACCCGCTTCCAGGCTGCCCGTCACAGATTGCCAGAAACTTTCATCATCCTGTCGCTGCAGCATTAACACCCGGCCAGTATCTCGCGCAAAAATCACCACCAGCACTGAAACCGGATGTTTATAGCCCATTACTTGTTCTCTGACTTTTCTTTCTTCGGCGCCACAAGAATGCCGAGATCCAACAGCGCTGCCGGGTTGGCTTCGCTTGGCGCTTCGGTCATCAGGCACGCCGCTGCAGTGGTTTTCGGGAACGCGATAACATCACGGATGTTATCGGTGCCGGTCAGCAGCATGGTCAGACGGTCCAGACCAAAGGCCAGGCCCGCATGCGGTGGTGTACCGTATTTCAGGGCATCCAGCAGGAAGCCAAACTTTTCGCGCTGCTCTTCTTCGGTAAGACCGAGAATGCTGAACACGGTCTGCTGCATTTTGCCGTTGTGGATACGCACGGAACCGCCGCCCACTTCGTAGCCATTGATCACCATATCGTAAGCGTTCGCCACGGCCTGCGTCGGGTCAACCGCCAGCTGTTCAGCCGTCAGTTCTTTCGGCGAGGTGAACGGGTGGTGCATCGCAGCCAGACCGCCCTCTTCATCCGCTTCAAACATTGGGAAGTCGATGACCCACAGCGGTGCCCACATGCTTTCGTCAGTGATCTTCAGGTCACGGCCCACTTTCAGACGCAGTGCACCCAGAGCATCTGTGACAATTTTGGCACGGTCAGCGCCGAAGAAGATCAGATCGCCATCTTGCGCAGTGGTGCGGTTCAGAATCGCTTCCACGATTTCTGGCGTCAGGAACTTCGCGACCGGGCTCTGTACACCCTCGAAGCCTTTTGCACGCTCGTTGATCTTCATCCACGCCAGACCTTTGGCGCCATAAATCTCAACAAACTTGGTGTACTCATCAATCTGTTTACGCGTCAGCGCTGCGCCACCCGGCACACGCAGCGCGGCAACACGACCTTTCGGATCGTTAGCCGGGCCAGCGAACACCTGGAATTCCACGCTTTTCAGCAGATCAGCCACGTCCACCAGCTCCATTGGGTTACGCAGATCGGGTTTGTCAGAACCGTAACGGTTCATGGCTTCGGCAAAGGTCATTTGCGGGAAATCACCGAGATCCACGCCTTTCACGTCGATCCACAGTTCACGAATCAGACGCTCCATCTTTTCACGCACCTGCTCGGCGGTCATGAAAGAGGTTTCCACGTCGATCTGGGTGAATTCTGGCTGACGGTCAGCACGCAAGTCTTCATCACGGAAGCATTTAACGATCTGATAGTAGCGGTCGAAACCGGACATCATCAGCAGCTGTTTGAACAGCTGTGGGGACTGCGGCAGCGCATAGAATTTGCCTTTATGCACGCGGCTTGGCACCAGATAGTCACGCGCACCTTCTGGCGTGGCTTTGGTCAGCATCGGGGTTTCGATATCGAGGAAGCCCTCGTTATCCATAAAGCGACGCACGAAGCTGGTGATTTTCGCACGGGTTTTCAGGCGCTGCGCCATTTCCGGACGACGCAGGTCCAGATAGCGATAGGTCAGACGCGCTTCTTCGCTGTTGGTCTGGTTAGAGTCCAGCGGCAGTGGTTCAGCGCGGTTGATGATGTTCAGCGCATGAGCAAACACTTCGACATCGCCGGTGGCCATATCGCTGTTGCGGTTTTTCTCTTCACGCGCACGCACGGTGCCGGTGATCTGGATACAGAATTCGTTACGCAGCTCAGAGGCCAGCTGGAAAGCGTCCTGATGATCGGCGTCGAAGAATACCTGTGCGATACCTTCACGGTCGCGCATATCGATAAAAATCAGGCTACCCAGATCGCGACGGCGGTTAACCCAACCGCAGAGAGTGACTTGCTGACCCACGTGAGACAGATTGAGCTGTCCGCAATATTCTGTACGCATAACGTATCCTTTTAACTTCGCCGCTGCTGCCAGACAGCATCAGGCCGCGTAACCTTCTGAGATGCTGTCGCAAAAAAGGCGGCTATTATAATGGAAAAACCCAGGCAGGATAAGTAGAGCCAGATCAAAGCGGACAAAACATTGCGGTTTATCGCACGGATTTTCCTGCCAACACCAAAACAGGGTACATTACCTGGCCTATTCCCGCCCGCAAAAGGATTCAGGAGCCACGTTTGACACTTCGCATTGGATTACCGCAATGGCAGCATCCCCGCTGGAAGCAGTATGGCCTGGAAACTCTGGCGGATTACGCACAGCTGTTTGACTGCGTCGAGGGCAACACCACGCTGTATGCGCTGCCCTCTCCGGAAGCAGTGATGCGCTGGCGCGATATGACACACGATGACTTTCGCTTCTGCTTTAAATTTCCCAACAGCATCAGCCATAAAGCCGCGCTTCGGAACTGCGATGAACTGCTGAACGAATTCTTCCGCTTGCTCGATCCGTTAAGCCAGCGCATCGGGCAGTATTGGCTGCAACTGCCGGCAACCTTTTCACCTGCGCAATTGAAAGACTTGTGGCTGTTCCTTGATAGCCTGCCGCGCGGGTTTAGTTACGGCGTGGAAGTGCGCCACGAGCAGTTTTTTGCCAAAGGCGAGGCTGAGCGCGCGCTCAACCGTGGCCTGCTGGAACGCGGCGTGAATCGCGTGATCCTCGATAGCCGTCCGGTGCACGCGTCCACCTCGCAAAGCGCCGCCGCCGTGGACGCCCGGGCGAAAAAACCGCGCGTGCCAACGCATGCTGTGCGCAGCGGTTCGCAACCGATGGTGCGCTTTATCGGCAGCGATAGCGTGGATGAGAGCGTGCCGCTGTTCCAGCCGTGGCAACATAAACTGGCGGAGTGGCAGACAGAAAGCGATCCGATGCTGTTTATCCATACGCCGGATATGGGCGAGGTGTTTCCCTTGCTGCAGGCGCTGTGGCCTCAACTGTTGCAGCTTGAGCCTTCGCTGCGCAATCTGCCCGACTGGCCGCAACAAAGCAGCTTGTTCTAAACTCAAAGCGGGTGCAGCCTGCGGGACTTTCTGACAGAATAGCGCCCTTTCCGATTCCTCTCTCCGGACTTTTCATTATGTCTGACCGCGATACGCTATTCTCTGCGCCCATCGATAAGCTGGGTGACTGGACCTTTGACGAGCGCGTGGCTGAAGTCTTTCCCGATATGATTCAGCGCTCGGTGCCGGGTTATTCCAACATCATTTCGATGATTGGCATGCTGGCAGAACGCTTCGTGAAGCCTGATAGCCAGGTTTACGATCTCGGCTGCTCGCTGGGTGCCGCCACGCTCTCTGTCCGCCGCAATATTCACGTGCCGGGCTGCCAGATTATTGCCGTGGATAACTCTCCGGCGATGGTGGAGCGTTGCCGCCGTCACATTGATGCCTTCCGCGCGGACACGCCGGTACAGGTGATTGAAGCGGATATTCAGGATATCCATATTGAGAATGCTTCAATGGTGGTGCTGAACTTTACCCTGCAATTCCTTGAGCCTCCTGCACGTCTGGAACTGCTGAAAAAAATCGCCAACGGCTTGAACCCTGGCGGCGCGCTGGTGCTGTCTGAGAAGTTCAGCTTTGAAGATAGCGAAGTGGGCGATCTGCTGTTCAACATGCACCACGATTTTAAACGTGCTAACGGCTATAGCGAACTCGAGATCAGCCAGAAACGCAGCATGCTGGAAAACGTCATGCTCACCGACAGTGTAGAAGCGCACAAAGCGCGTCTGAAAACCGCCGGTTTTGCCCACGCTGAGTTGTGGTTCCAGTGCTTTAACTTTGGTTCTTTGGTAGCGTTGAAATGATTGATTTTGGCCGTTTTTATCAGCAAATCGCCACCGGCCCATTGGCGAGCTGGCTGGAAGTCTTACCCGCACAAGTAGCGGCCTGGCAGCGTGAAAATCTGCACGGTAAATTCCGTGACTGGGAAAAGTCAGTGGATTATCTGCCGCTGCTAAACCCGCAAACGTTGGATCTGGTCAACAGCGTCACGGCCACGGCTGACGATCTCACCGATCGCCAACGTCTTGGTATTGAAAACCTGTTGCGCAACCTGATGCCCTGGCGCAAAGGTCCTTATTCCCTTTACGGCACCGAGATTGATACCGAATGGCGCTCGGACTGGAAATGGGATCGCGTGCTGCCGCATATCTCGCCGTTGACGCATCGCACGGTGCTGGATGTCGGCTGCGGCAGCGGCTATCACATGTGGCGCATGATTGGCGCAGGCGCGAAGCTGGTAGTCGGCATCGATCCGATGCAGCTGTTCCTGTGTCAGTTCGAAGCGGTGCGCAAGCTGCTGGGTGACGATCGTCGCGCCCATCTGCTGCCACTTGGCATCGAACAACTGCCCGCCTTGCAGGCTTTCGACACCGTGTTTTCCATGGGTGTGCTGTATCACCGCCGCTCGCCGCTCGATCATTTACTGCAGTTGAAAAATCAACTGGTCAGCGAGGGAGAGCTGGTGCTGGAAACGCTGGTGGTTGAGGGGGATGAAAACACCGTTCTGGTACCGGGTGAACGTTATGCGCAAATGCGTAACGTCTACTTTATTCCGTCTGCCGCCGCGTTGAAAGGCTGGCTGGAGAAGTGCGGATTTGTCGATGTGCGCATTGCGGATTACGCGGTGACATCAACGGAAGAGCAACGTCGCACCAGCTGGATGACCAGCGAATCACTGGCCGAGTTCCTCGATCCTAACGACAGCAGCAAAACCATTGAAGGTTATCCAGCACCGCTACGCGCGGTACTGGTGGCACGCAAGCCGTAATGCTTAACGCCGCGACAGCGCCAGCTTCGCGGCGAAACCGATAAACACACAGCCAGTCAAACGATCCATCACTTTCAGCACGGTTGGACGACGCAGATGCGCAGCAAAATACTGACTGCCGCCAATCAATACCGCATTCCATACCAGGCCAATCATCATATGCGTTAACGCCATCAGGGTGCACCATAGCGCCACTGACGCACCGGCCGGAATAAACTGTGGCAGGAAAGTGACATAAAACACACCGACTTTCGGATTTAACAGATTGCCGAATAATCCTCGCGAGAAGCAGGCGAAATAGCTTTGCTCTTTGCCCTGCACACTCTGGCTCTCTTCCGCCTGAGTGCGGGGATTCAACAGCAACTTAACGCCGAGATAGAGCAGATAGGCGGCGCCGACCCACTTCAGCAGGTTATACGCCATTTCGGAAGCCAGCAGCAGCGCGCCAAGACCCAGCCCCACCGCTACGCCCCACACCAGACAGCCCATGGTGACGCCCAAAGCGGTGGCTGATGCCCGTTTCCAGCCTTGTGCGGCTGCGGAACGCAGCACCAGCGCGGTATCAAAGCCTGGCGTTAACGTCAGAATAGTAATGGCAAAAAGAAATGAGAATATCAGTGTCATGGCGAGCTCCCTGTCAGTTGGCCACTATCTTAACCTTGCCGCAACATCTTGACGATAGTTACCTTCCGTCAGCAATTGATAATAATTGTCAACTTGCCAGCAATGATAAAACGGCTTATTCCCCCTCATCCGCCACGGCTGGCGGGCGATCCCAATACTGATATTTATAGGCAGAGCTCAGGTGACGCTCGATGGTGCCTTTGGCAAACACCTCGGTTTCATGCAGATAACTCAACGTACAGTTGCCCACCTCATCCCATAACTGACACTCATCAACTGAACTTAAGGTACTGACAGGCGTGGTAGCGAAGCCATTAAGCCGCAGCTCTCGCCACTGCTTATCATAACTGTAGGTGTCTTTACCGCGCGCACTGGACGATGAGGTGACCAGCCCTTGTGGATTCCAGCGCCAGGTGCTCTCTCCGTTGGTCATCACATCACTGCCGCGCGCGACGCTCTTCTCCAGGCGGAAATGTTTATCGTAGCGGTAGGTGGTATCGGTGAAGCCATCTTTGCCCATACTGGTGAATTTGTCGGACGAACTGATGATGTTGCCATGCTGGCCCATTTGCCAACTGATGGTGCCCTGGCGGTTATCCACCACTTCCTCTTTGCCCGCTTTTACCACTTTGACCAGGTAGGCATACTCCGCCACCCAACCTCGCTGCACGCGGGCGATGTGCTGCTCCATGGTCAGCACCACGTTGCCTTCGTTCTTGTCATACGTAATGTCGGCAACCATCAAATCCCCGCACTGATCGAACTGCCCCAGCACGCGTTTCTGCGAATCGACATCTTTACCGAATTCCCCTGCCACCACCTGACGTACCGCGCCTTTGGCATCACCCCCCAGCATAATCCAGTTGTTGCTGCTGGTAATGTTTTTGCTCAGAGGCGGACAGGCAGTGCTCACCGCCAGCGCCGTGCCAGACAGGGGGAACAGCAGCACTAAAACAGCACAAGAGTAGGATTTCATGAATGTTATCCGCGCTAAGCCATAGAGTAATCAAAGCATCTTTTTTAACAATGCGCTATCAACGGCTATACGGCAGACAAAAAGAACCCCAGCAAAATTCACTGGGGTTTGGTACTTGCAAACATCACGTCAGAGTTTTGGCGTGCTGCGCGGCAAAACGGGTGCGAACTCAGGCGACACGAACCGCGGTCATTTCCAGCATACTTTTCATCGCTTCGACCACATCGCCGTCGACACAAGTTCGGCTGAATTCGTCGACTTCTGCTTCGGAGCACATAGAAACACCGGCTTTACGGTAGCGCATCGGCGAAGCAACTAATCGGCTTGCGGAGCTGTGGACTTCCTGCAGCCCACTATCAATAAATTTCTGCAAATTGCTCAAACGGACTCCGGCACCGGCCATAATAATTGGACCCGTGCTCAGTTCATTTAGTTCCCGCAACAATGCAATTCCCGTTTCCGCGCTCTGCTGCTGGCCGGAAGTCAAAATACGCGCAACGCCTAAATCCGCCAGTACGTCCAGCGAACGTTTGGGGCTGTGGCACAAATCAAAAGCGCGGTGGAAGGTCACCGCCATGCCATCACTAAGCGCCATGATCTGCCGCATGCGCACAATATCCACATGGGCATCTTCATCTAGCATGCCGATCACCACGCCGGGGAAACCGAGTTCACGCATCAGCGCCACGTCGGATTTCATCACCTCAAATTCCTGTGCGGTGTAACAAAAATCGCCGCCACGCGGGCGAACAATCGGGTGAACCGGTATGGACAGTTCACGCTGTGCGGCTTCCAGCACGCCAGCTGACGGCGTCAGCCCGCCTTCGCGTGGGGCACTGCACAGTTCCACGCGATCGGCACCGGACTGCTGTGCAGTCATTGCACAGTCGATGCCGTAGCAACAAATTTCCAGTTTCGTCATAGCTTGCTCCTTTTCATGACTTCTGGCTCGAGAGGATGGCTTAAGTTAGTCTGCTTAATTGGACAGTTTACGTGGAAACCTCACTATGGCATTCGATTTTGATCAATGGATAGACCGTCGTCACAGCGATAGTTTGAAGTGGCACAAATATGGCGATCGTGATGTGCTGCCTTTATGGGTTGCAGACACGGATTTTCGCTCGCCACCCTGCATTATTGAGGCCATTAAAAAACGCGCCGATCACGGTGTTTTGGCTATGGCGGTACGCCCACGGGATTGATTGATATCACTGTTTCCCGCCTGGCGCAGCGCTACAACTGGCCTATTCAGCCGGAATGGATCGTTATGCTGCCTGGTGTCGTCAGTGGCCTTAACCTTTCGGTCCGCGCGTTTACCGAGGCTGGGCAACGCACAGTCGCGCCAACACCGATTTACCCACCGTTCCGCGCTGCCTCAAAACTCGCCGAGCGTGAACAGATCAATTTGCCGCTGCAATTACAGCACGACCGCTGGGTCGTCGATCTCGATACGGCTGCGATGCAGGGTAATGAACGTCTGCTGATGCTGTGCAATCCGCAAAACCCCGGCGGCACGGTGTATCGTCGCGAGGAACTGGAGGCGCAACTGGCGTTTGCTCAGCAACACGATTTAATCGTTTGTTCTGATGAAATTCACTGTGATTTGATTTTGTCGCCTGATGCCCGCCACACGCCTTTCGCGGCATTGAGTGATGATGCCGCACAGCGCAGCATTACGCTCATCTCGCCGTCGAAAACCTTCAACATCGCCGGTCTGGGCGCATCAATGGCGATTATCCCCAATCCTGAATTACGCAAACGGTTTAAACAGGTACGCGAAGGTATTGTGCCAGGGGTCGATATTCTCGCACTGGTGGCAGCAGAAGCAGCCTGGCGTGAAGGTGATGCATGGCTGGAGGCGCAAATCCAGTACTTGCGAGCGAATCGCGACTGGCTGGTGGCGCAGGTGAATGCACTCCCCGAACTGCACATGAATTCGCCCGAAGCGACCTATCTCGGCTGGATTGATGCCAGCCAGCTGGATGTGGCCAGTCCCGCTCTCTATTTTGAAAAACACGGCCTCGGTTTTTCACCCGGCCGCGATTTTGGGGATGACAACTTCGTGCGCTTTAACTTCGGCTGCACGCGCGCTTTACTGGAGCAGGCGGTGAGCCGATTGCACAGCGCGGTCTTGGCACGGCGTTAGCCTTGTTCACTGGCGACAATCTCTTCTAATCGCCAGGGATGAAACTTGATGGTGGTTTGCCCGTCCGTCACCGCCAGTGTCGGGTTGGGCAAACGCTCATGCTCACCTTTTGGCGCGCTGGTTTTAAACGAAATGCCGGGTTGCGTCAGTGCATGATCGGAGAGCAAGGCCATCGCGCGCATACCCAATGTTTCTGGCTCACCGCGCAACACAATTTCCACATGTTCCCAGCCTTCATGGCGATACAATTTCTCACCCGGCCAGGGTAACTCAATCACATCGACCTGCCATCCCGCGAGCGTTAACGGCTGATGCAATTTGAACAAGCAGATCGGACGCCCGTTGATCATCGCTTCGGAAAACTGACTGCCCATCTGCAGCAATCCCGCCTTCCAGCGCTCCGCCGTTGCGAACTGATGGCAGCGCACCGCCAGGTGATCAGCCTCATGTTCGGATAACCGCAGCCCTAATCTTTCAGCAAATTGCTGCAAGGAGCGCTCAAATCGAGCCAGGTCTTGTTCTAAATCACTCAGTTCCGCAGGAAAATTCATCTCAACACTCCAGATACATCAATATTAGTTCAATTATTTTAATCAATTTAAAAACAGCAGCGCTTCAGAATCCCCTTGACAAAGTCGTCGGATTCCTCCGATTTCATCATGGAAAAGACCTGAAACCGCATAAATAGGCCCTCTCTTTAGGATTATTCGCCTAAATAGGTCCAGCAGTTACTTTATGAAAACACCTTAAATCACTGTTAATATTAACGATAATTAATACAATGAGATAAGTCTTATTTCAGTTGCAAACAATTGCAGCTTGATACCCTTTCTTATAAATTTGTGTTTCACAACCACAAGGAATGGCTCTATGTCTATGCTCATTGTTGTCGCGGTCCTGATTGCATTGATGGGATTTGCAATTTCCCGCCACTGGAAGGTGCGTGAAGACAAAAGCGTTAAAAATCCTCGTCGTCACCCGCGTCGCCGTTAATCGGCGCGCGGGTTGCTGTTACCCGCCATTGCGCATGCTAAAAGCTGACGCACTTTAACATTTCACGTATACTTCCCCTCTTATTTTTCCGTCCCGCCGCGCTGTTGCGGGATGAAGGCATCGGCTCGCCGCCACTGGCGGGCCTTTTCAGCATATGAAGGTAACGCGGTGAATATTCAGGCTCTTCTATCCGATAAAGTCGGTCAGGCAATGGTAGCGGCGGGTGCGCCAGCGGATTGTGAACCTCAGGTTCGTCAGTCGGCTAAAGTGCAGTTCGGTGATTATCAGGCGAACGGTATCATGGCTGTGGCGAAAAAGCTCGGTCAGGCTCCGCGCCAGCTGGCTGAACAGGTGATTCAGCATCTGGATCTCGCCGGCATCGCCAGCAAAGTCGAAATCGCCGGCCCCGGCTTCATCAATATCTTCCTCGATCGCAACTGGCTGGCTACCCAGGCCGCGCAGGCTCTGCAATTGCCGCGCCTTGGCGTCAGCAGCCTCAAGCCACAAACCGTTGTCATTGACTACTCGGCACCCAACGTCGCCAAGCAGATGCACGTCGGTCACGTCCGTTCCACCATCATCGGTGACGCTGCGGTACGTACGCTGGAATTTCTCGGCCACAACGTGATCCGCGCCAACCACGTCGGCGATTGGGGCACCCAGTTCGGTATGCTGATTGCCTATCTGGAAAAGCAGCAGAATGAGCATCACGAAGATATCGCGCTGGCGGACCTGGAAGAATTCTACCGCGAAGCCAAGGTCACCTATGATGCGGACGAAGCCTTCGCCGAACGCGCCCGTGGTTATGTGGTGAAACTGCAAGGCGGCGACGAATATTGCCGCGCAATGTGGAAAAAACTGGTTGATATCACCATGAGCCAGAATCAGGAAGTCTATGACCGCCTGAACGTGACGCTGACGCGTAAAGATGTGATGGGTGAAAGCCTGTACAACGATATGTTGCCTGGCATCGTAAGCGACCTGCGTGAAAAGGGGCTGGCCGTGACCAGCGAAGGCGCAACCGTGGTGTTCCTTGATGAGTTTAAAAACAAGGAAGGCGAAGCGATGGGGGTGATCATCCAGAAAAAGGATGGCGGCTACCTCTACACCACCACCGATATCGCCTGCGCCAAATACCGCTATGAAACCTTGCATGCCGACCGTGTGCTTTACTACATCGATTCGCGCCAGCATCAACATCTGCAACAGGCGTGGACCATTGTGCGTAAAGCCGGATACGTGCCCGAGTCTGTGCCGTTGGAGCACCATGCGTTTGGCATGATGCTGGGCAAAGATGGTCGTCCATTTAAAACCCGCAGCGGTGGCACCATTAAGCTGGCCGATCTGCTGGATGAAGCTGTTGAACGTGCGCATGCGCTGGTCAGCGAGAAAAACCCGGAAATGTCAGCGCAAGAGCTGAAGGATCTGGCGGAAGTGGTGGGTATCGGCGCGGTGAAATATGCCGATCTGTCAAAAAGCCGCACCACCGATTACATCTTCGACTGGGATAACATGCTGGCGTTTGAGGGCAACACTGCACCCTACATGCAATATGCCTACACGCGCGTGCTTTCTGTGTTCCGTAAAGCCGGCATTGAAGCTGACAGCCTGAGCGGCGACATCGTGCTGACCGAAGAGCGTGAAGCGCAACTGGCGACTCGCCTGTTGCAGTTTGAAGAGGTGATCACCCTGGTTGCGCGTGATGGCACACCGCATGTGATGTGTGCTTACCTGTACGATCTGGCTGGCCTGTTCTCTGGCTTCTACGAGCACTGCCCAATCCTCTCCGCCGAGGATGAGCAGGTGCGTAAAAGCCGTCTGCAACTGGCTGCATTGACCGCTAAAACGCTGAAACAAGGTCTGGATACGCTGGGTATCAAAACCGTCGAGCGTATGTAATAACAAAAAACCCGCCTCGGCGGGTTTTTTATGGGCTATTGGTAATTCACCGTCACTTCACTGCTCACCACTCGTAATCCCGGCGGTAACGCGCCCTTCCCCTGAAAACCGAACGCCAGATGCAACGTTTCGTCAGCCGGAATATTCGCCAGGCTACGCGTTGAACCACTGCCGCCCTCAATCTCTACGCAACGCTGAGTCGCACACAAACGCACAATCAACCCCGAGGGGGCTGGACGGCTCAACTGGTAACGCCAGTTCACCACCGTGATGGTGCCCACAGCGGGCGAAGGGGCCTTTAAAGCCGGCGTCGTGTGCCAGTTGCCGCGCACGCCGAGGCTCGGGCCACTGGCACTGTCATTCCAGGATCCGGCTGCATCCACATAGAGCGGCAACGCCATCATCGGTAACATCATTAATGCCCAGCACCAACGACGCATGGTTATTTACCTCCGATGGTGGCGGTCATACGGATCTGGCGATTGTCGGTCAGTTCCATATTTGACAGCACCACCAACTGTGGCAGATTGCGGCGCAGGAATCGTGCCAGTAAGGCACGCAGCGGGTGGTTCACCAGCAACACCGGCGGTGCTCCTGTCATCTCTTGCTGTTGCAATGCGCCTTGCGTCTGCACTAACAGACGATCGGCCAGACCGGGCTCCAGCCCGCCGCCGCCCTGCAAGGCTTGCAGCAGCAGGCGTTCTAAGGTGGCATCCAGTCCAATCACCTGCACTTCACCGTTACCCGGGAACCACTGCTGAGTAATCGCACGGCCCAGCGCCACACGTACCACGCTGGTCAGCTCTTGCGGATCGGTCTGGACCGGCGCATGTTCCGCCAGGGTTTCGATGATGGTGCGCATATCGCGGATCGAAACGCGCTCAATCAAGAGGTTCTGCAACACTTTGTGCAGGGTGGTCAGGGTGATGACGCCCGGCACCAGATCTTCCGTCAGCTTCGGCATCTCCTGGGTCACACGATCCAGCAGCTGCTGCGCTTCCTGACGGCCAAACAACTCGCTGGCGTATTGACCAATCAGGTGGTTCAGATGCGTTGCCACCACGGTACTGGCTTCTACCACGGTAAAGCCCTGAATCTGCGCCTGCTCTTTCAACGCACTATCAATCCAGATTGCCGCTAAACCGAAGGCAGGATCGACTGTCGGTTCACCCGGCAAAGAGCCGGCTGCGGTACCAGGGTTGATCGCCATCCAGCGCCCCGGATAGGCATCACCGCTGCCAATTTCCACGCCTTTCATCAGGATGCGGTAACGCGCAGGCGGCAACTCCATGTTGTCGCGGATGTGCACCACCGGCGGCAGGAAGCCCACCTCCTGTGCCACTTTTTTACGGATACTGCGGATGCGGCCCAGCAGCTCACCGTTTTGCAGATGATCAACCATGGGAATCAGGCGATAACCCACTTCGAGACCCAGCGAATCTTCCAGCAGTACGTCTTTCCAGGAAGCTTCCACCGTGGCGGGGGTCTCCTGCGTTTTGACCAGACTAGTGGGTTCCGAGGAAGTCTTCGGTTTCATCTCCCGACCGCGCAACCACCAGGCCAGACCGAGCAACGCGGCGGTAAACAGCAGGAAGACAAAGTTGGGCATACCCGGCACCAGGCCGAGCAGACCGATAACACCACCACTCAGCATCAACACGCGCGGATTGCTGAACAGCTGGGAGACCATCTGATCGCCCACATCCTGATCGGTGCTGACGCGCGTCACGATAACACCCGCAGCGGTAGAGATGACCAGCGCCGGGATCTGTGCCACCAGGCCGTCACCGATGGTCAGCAGTGTATAGGTTTCACCTGCGTGCCCCAGATCCATGCCATGCTGCACCACGCCCACCAACAGACCGCCGATGACGTTAATCACCATAATCAAAATACCGGCGATGGCGTCACCACGTACGAACTTACTCGCACCGTCCATTGAACCGTAGAAATCGGCTTCCTGGGTCACTTCGCTACGTCGACGTTTGGCTTCCTCTTCACCGATTAAACCGGCGTTAAGGTCGGCATCGATCGCCATCTGCTTACCGGGCATCCCATCCAACACAAAACGCGCGCCCACTTCGGCGATACGTCCGGCACCTTTGGTGATAACCATAAAGTTGATGATAACGAGGATGATGAACACCACGATACCGATGGCAAAGTTACCGCCCACGAGGAAGTGGCCGAAAGCTTCAACCACGCGTCCGGCGGCATCAGCACCCGTATGGCCCTCGAGCAGGATAATACGGGTTGAGGCGACGTTCAGCGCCAGGCGCAGCAACGTGGAGAACAGCAAAATGGTCGGGAATGCAGCGAATTCAAGCGTACGCTGGGTAAACATTGCCACCAACAACACCATGATCGATAAGGCAATGTTGAAGGTGAACAGCAGGTCGAGAATGAAGGCAGGTAACGGCAGCACCATCATCGACAGGATCAACATGATCAGTATCGGTCCAGCCAGCACCTTCCACTGCGTGTCTTTAAAGTTGCCCGGTAAACGCAGCTTTTCGGCCAGATTAGCCATCGTTTCTGTTCTCTCCTGCAAAGTCCATGTCTGCCGGAACCGGCAGCTGTTTTGGTTTGGTTGGGATCAGGCCACCTTCACGTTTCCAGCGACGCAGTTGCCATACCCAGGCCAGCACTTCCGCCACGGCACCGTAAAGCGCGCCGGGGATGAACTGACCAATTTCCGTGTGTCGATACAGCGCACGCGCCAGCGGCGGTGCTTCTAAAATCGGAATGCGATGTTCTTTTGCCAGCTCACGAATTTTTAACGCAATATCGCCGGCCCCTTTCGCAATCACCTTTGGCGCGCTCATCTTGCCTTCCTGATACTGCAACGCCACCGAGTAGTGCGTTGGGTTGGTGACGATAACGTCGGCTTTCGGTACATCTGCCATCATGCGACGGCGGGCCGCCGCACGCATCGCCTGACGAATGCGCCCTTTGACGTGCGGGTCACCTTCGTTTTGTTTGTGTTCGTCGCGGATTTCCTGGCGGGACATTTTCAGCTTTTTGAAATGGCTGTAGAGCTGCCAGAACACGTCGAAACCGACCATGGGTACCAGGCCCAGCATGATCAACGCACAGCTAATGGCAATCATGGTTAAACCGTGATGAAGCGCGTTGACGGGTGATTCACTGATTAACCGCAGCATCTCCTGCCAGTGTGACCAGATGTACCAGCCACCCACCAGCCCCACCAGCACCGCCTTCAAAATGGCTTTTAGCAGTTCCGCCCAGGTCTGGGAGGAAACCATGCGTTTAAGACCACTCAACGGGTTCAGCTTGTTGAAATCCAGCTTGATCGATTTACCGCTGATATTGATCCCACCCAGCAGCATCGGTGCAGCAATCGCCACGATCACCAGACCTGCCATCAACGGCAGCAGCGCCATCACTGCCTGGCCGATCAGGTTGCTGATGTGGGCGATGATCATTTTGTCATCGGTCACCATGGCATGATCGAAACGAAAGCCAGTGGCCAACATGCTGGCCAGCTGTTCAGCCATCAGTTCGCCGCCAAGCCACAGGATCAGCAAGCCCGCCAGCAGCATCAGTACCGATGTCAGCTCGCGCGATCGCGGAATCTGCCCCTCTTCTCGCGCCTTCTCTAGTCGGTGCGCCGTGGGCGATTCTGTTTTGTCCTCGTCGCTCTCTTCAGCCACGACATACCTCAGCTGGCAGGAATTCTGAGCATAGGATGCCAAAACCCGCCAAGGCTAAAGCGTGGATTAAGGGGGGAAAATACGAGTTTATTTAGCCATAAGTGAAATTGCGCTGAGATCAGCAGTATGGGGCTGGCGATAAAAGCGCACCACCTCTCCCACCAGCAACAATGCGGGGGATTGCGCCTGCTCACGTGCAATAGTGGCGCTCAGGTCCGACAGCGTCGTCACCATCACGCGCTGGTCAGGCCGTGTACCATTTTCAATGATCGCCACTGGCGTAGTGGCAGCGCGTCCATGGGCTTGTAACTGAGCGCTGATGCTCTCGCTCCATTTCAGCCCCATATAGAACACCAGCGTCTGATTGGCGGCGGCCAGGCTGGCGTCGCCAAGCTGCGGCTCGCCGCTTTTGCCATGTCCGGTGATTAACCGCAAAGACTGCGCACAGTCACGATGCGTCAACGGGATGCCACTTGCCGCCGCACAACCTGCCGCTGCGGTGATACCGGGCACAACATGGCAGGCAATGCCCGCCTGCTGCAGAAACAGCATCTCTTCCCCGCCGCGGCCGAAAATGAAGGGATCGCCGCCCTTCAAACGCACCACCGATCGACCACTGGCCGCCAGATCCGCCAGCAGCTGATTAATCTGCGCCTGCTTCAGGCCATGGCTGCCCGGCTTTTTACCGACATCAATCGCCAGCGTACCGGACGGGACTTCAGCCATGATCGCGTCGCTCACCAGGCGGTCATACACCACCACGTCCGCGCTTTTGATCAAACGCAACGCTTTTACCGTCAGCAGTTCGACATCGCCCGGCCCGGCCCCCACCAGCCAGACACCCCCTGGCGTCGCCTCTCCATTCTGGGGGTTGAACAGTTTATCGAGACGCCCAATGGCCTGAGTCATGATGCTCTCCGCTACTGCGCCACGCGCAGGGTTGCCAGTAAGTTTTTTAGCTCCGGAATACAGGAGCCACAGTTGGTGCCGCACTTCAGCGCTGCACCGAGTGCCGCTGGAGAATCGCAGCCCTGCTCAATCGCCCGACGGATTGCCACTTCACCCACGCCGAAACAACTGCAAATCGTCCGCCCCTGGCTTTCACCCAATGCGGGACGTCCGCCCAATAGCACATGGCGCTGCTGTGGAGAAGAGGGTGTTTCCGTAAAGGCTCGCGCCACAAAGCCATGATCGATCTCTGGCAGCCAGGGAGCAGCATAAAACGCACACATTAATCGACCGTTACGCCAGCCCAGCATGTGCAGCTGCTGTCCCGCCCGCGCCTGTTGCCACTGCAGTTCCTGCATCGTGGGGAGCTGCATTAACCAATCCGCTGCCTGCGCCTCGCCCGCCAGCACATAACGCTGTGCCCCCTGCTGCGGCGCACGCGACCAATACAGCACTGGCTGCGGCGTTATCACCTCAGGCAGGAACAGCCATCCCTGCCATGCCGGACGCAGAGGTTGCAAACGCACGGCGGTCTGCTTCAACGCAGGTTGCCCAGAGTCAGGACAGCAGTGAGCCGCCACTAAGCCGTCTACATTTGCCTGTGCACTAAACTGGCGTGTCCAGTGCATCGGGATAAACAGCTGACCACGCATTAACCCGCTGTCGATCACCACGCGGCCGCTCCACCAGCCGAGCGCAGACTGTACGCGTGTCAGGTCGCCCTGGCTCAAGCCGTGCGCCGCAGCATCATGCGGATGCAGCGCGACAAAAGGCTCATCGTAATGCTGCATCAGGCGCGGCACGTTGCCGGTGCGCGTCATGGTGTGCCACTGATCACGAATGCGCCCGGTGTTCATCAATAAGGGATAATGCGAACTGGTCAGCGTCTTAACTGGAATGGCGGGCGGCAGCAAACGTGCTTTGCCATCCACGTGAAAGAAACGACGATCGGCAAACAGCCGTGCGGTGCCCGTCGGCGCGCGGTCATTCAGCGGCCACTGTACGGGTGCGAGCTGGTCATATTGTTCTCGCGTAATATGTGCCAGTGCGCTGATATCGAAGGCGCGGCGGCCATGGTTTTCGAAGCCAGACAGTGCGGCATGCTCGGCGAAAATTTCGCTGGGGTGCTGCCAGGCAAAGGCTTCGGTATATCCCAGACGCTGAGCGACTTGCGCCAGTAACCACCAGTCAGGTTTCGCTTCGCCGGCTGGGGCGATAAAACTGCGCTGACGTGAGATACGGCGTTCAGAATTGGTCACCGTGCCGTTCTTTTCGCCCCACCCTTGCGCGGGCAGCAATACGTCAGCTAAATCAGCCGTATCACTGCGCGCGCTCACTTCTGATACCACCACCAATTCGCACCGGGCCAATGCCTGAGCGACACGATTGCCTTCCGGCATCGACACCGCCGGATTGGTGCCCATGATCCACACCGCTTTGACTTCGCCACGATTAATTGCATTGAACAGATTAACCGC
The DNA here is from genome assembly GCF_000759475.1 of Pantoea rwandensis. Classification (NCBI taxonomy): domain Bacteria; kingdom Pseudomonadati; phylum Pseudomonadota; class Gammaproteobacteria; order Enterobacterales; family Erwiniaceae; genus Pantoea; species Pantoea rwandensis. The sequence goes on along the minus strand of NZ_CP009454.1, from coordinate 2,367,162 downwards.
GGTTAAACCGGGCTGACGCGCCACATGAGGGCTGTTCCAGAAGCGACTGACGCGATCCACTTCCACTGCGCTGAACCCCATGTGCGCCGCCAACTGATTCGCTAAGCCACCGACCTCACGCCCGCCCATGGCATTCGGCTGTCCGGTTAATGAAAAGGGACCCGCGCCTGCATAGCCGATTTTTCCACTCAGCAGATGCGCATTGATAATCGCATTGTTATTGTCACTGCCGGTTTGTGACTGGTTAATGCCCATACACCACAGCGTGAGTACGCGTGGTTGTGCAGCAAACCGCTGCCAGAAGCTGAGAATAGCGTGCTCACTGAGTTGACAGGCGACGGCCACCGTGGCCAGATCCCACGCTTTGCAGGCCTCCAGCGTGGTTTCGACGTTCGCCAGATGCGGCAGCATCGTTTCATCCACCGCCTCATTCTCGTTCAGCCAGTTAAGCAGCCCGGCGAAGAGCGCACTGTCCGATCCCGGCTGCAGAGCCAGATGCAGATCGGCGATATCACAGCTGGCGGTGCGACGTGGGTCGATCACCACCAGCTGCATTTCTGGTCGATCGGTTTTCGCCTGCACCAGGCGCTGCCACGCCACCGGATGCGCCCACGCCGCGTTTGAACCCACCAGCACCACCATATCCGCCTGCTCGATGTCTTCATAACAGCAGGGCACGGCATCGGCACCGAATGCACGTTTGTAGCCCACCACCGCCGATGCCATACATAAGCGTGAGTTGGTATCGATATTGGCGGCGCCGATAAAGCCCTTCATCAGCTTGTTGGCGGTATAGTAATCCTCAGTAAGCAGCTGGCCGGAACCGTAAAACGCTACGGCCTGCGGGCCATGCTTGTCGATAATATCGCGCAAGCCCTGTGCGACATGATCCAGCGCTTCATCCATGCTGACGCGTTCGCCATGGATCTGCGGCCAAAGCAAACGCCCCTCATGAGACAGCGTTTCACCCAACGCAGATCCTTTGACACACAGGCGACCAAAGTTCGCCGGATGCTGCAGATCACCGCTTACCAGCTGATCCGGCGCCTTAATCTCCACGCCACAGCCGACGCCACAGTATGGGCAGGTGGTTTTCATGATGCCGCCGCGAGCGCAAGAATGGGCTGATGGCCCAGCCACACTTTGCTGCCCTCCACGCGCACTGGCCAGCAGCGTAGTTGATGCTCGGCGTTATCTAAACTTTGCCCATCACGTAAACGTATGCGCTGCTTGTACAGCGGGGAGATCACCACCGGCTCACCCGCAACATCACCCAGAATGCCGCGAGACAGCACGCTGGCTTGCGTGCCCGGTTCGATATCCTCTAGCGCGTAAAAGGTTTCGCCAAAACGGAATAGCGCCACGCGTTGGCTTCCCAGTCGTGCGCCCATGCCCGCAGCCTCAGGAATGGCGGTCACATCGCAGATTTCACTCCAGGGTTCGGCAGGCACGTTGGTGACCGGAATGATGTCCATGGCGGCAGGTTGGCGTTGTTCGCGCACACGCACATAGTTGAGGGTCTCATCCATTTGTTGACTGTTAATCGTGGTAGTAAACAGTGCACGACGGGAGGGATCCTGTAGCGTGCTCTGCCATTCGCACTGGTAGCGATCCACCACCACTTGCATCTCCTGCTCCAGCATGTCGCCAATGCCGAGGGCATCCTCGATAATGACGCTGCGCAGGTAATCGAGCCCACCTTCCATGTTGTCCATCCACACGCTGGTGCGCTGTAAACGGTCGGCGGTACGCACATAAAACATCAGAATGCGGTCTACATAACGTAGCAGTGTCGCATCGTCCAGGTCGCTGGCGAACAGATCGGCATGGCGCGGTTTCATGCCACCGTTACCACAGACATAAAGGTTCCAGCCTTTGTCAGTGGCGATCACCCCAATGTCTTTGCTCTGTGCCTCCGCACACTCACGCGTACAGCCCGACACCGCCATTTTAATCTTGTGCGGGGCACGCAGCCCTTTGTAGCGGTTCTCCAGCGCGATAGCGAACGCGGTGGAGTCCTGTACGCCATAACGGCACCAGGTCGACCCCACACAGGACTTCACGGTGCGCAATGATTTGCCATAGGCATGGCCGGTTTCAAAGCCCGCCGCAATGAGAGTTTCCCAGATGTCAGGCAACTGTTCGAGTCGTGCACCAAACAGATCGATGCGCTGTCCGCCGGTAATCTTGGTATAGAGATCGTAGCGTGCCGCCACTTCACCAATCGCAATCAGCCCCTTGGGTGTGATTTCCCCGGCAGGCACACGTGGCACCACCGAGTAAGTGCCATCTTTCTGGATGTTGGCAAAGTAGCGGTCATTGGTGTCCTGCAACGGCAAATGCTGCGGCTTAAGCAGATACTCGTTCCAGCAAGAAGCCAGCAGCGAGCCCACCAGCGGCTTGCACACTTCACAGCCATGGCCACGACCATGTTGCTGAATCAGTTGATCAAAGGTGGTGATTTTGCCGACGCGAATCAGGTGATACAACTCCTGCCTTGAGTAGGCAAAGTGCTCGCAGATATCCTTTTTGACCACCACGCCCTGATTCGCCAGCTCCAGTTCCATGACCTGTTTCACCAGTGCGCTGCAGCCGCCACAGCCGGTAGCGGCTTTGGTGCAGCTTTTGATCGCGGCCATATCGCCGCAACCAGCCTGCACGGCGTCACAAATGTCGCCTTTGCTGACGTTATGGCAGGAGCAGATTTGTGCGGTTTCCGGTAACGCGGCCACGCCCAGCGCTTTAGAGGGCGCGCCTGCCAGCTGCGGCAGAATCAGGCTTTCTGGTTCACTCGGCAGTGGCATCTTGTTGAGCATCATCTGTAACAGGTTGCTGTAATCACCGCTGTCACCGACCAGTACCCCGCCGAGCAATGTTTTACTGTCTTTGCACACCACCAGCTTTTTGTAGATGCCTTTGGGATTGTCGGTCCAGTGATAACTCTGGCTGTCTGCGGTACGGCCATGCGCATCACCGAACGATGCCACTTCTACACCAAGCAGTTTGAGTTTGGTGCTCATGTCCGCGCCGTTGAACGCCAGTTCCTCCTGTGCCAGCTGTGCTGCCAGCACCCGCGCCATCTGATAGCCCGGCGCGACCAGCCCAAAAATCTGTCCTTGCCACAGCGCACACTCGCCTATCGCATAGACGCCTACGACGTTGGTTTCACAGCCGTCGTTAATGGCAATGCCGCCCCGTTCGCCGAGCTGAATACCCGCCGCCCGCGCCAGTGCATCACGGGGTCGGATACCCGCTGAGAACACAATCAGATCGGTTTCTAACACACTGCCATCGGCAAAGCGCAGCTGCACGCTGCCGTCCGGCTGACTTTCAATCGCTTCGGTCTGTTTGCTGGTGTGGATCTGCACGCCCAGTGCGCTAATTTTGCCGCGCAGCATCTGCGCGCCGCCGTCATCCAGCTGCACCGCCATCAGACGCGGAGCGAACTCCACCACGTGGGTTTCCAGTCCCAGTTGCTTGAGCGCATTAGCCGCTTCCAGACCCAGTAAACCACCCCCGATCACCACACCGCGCGTGGCCTGGTTGGCGCAGGCCGCGATGGCATCCAGATCGGCCAACGTGCGATAGACAAAACAGCGTGGGCTCTCTCGTCCCGGCACCGGTGGCACAAAGGGTACGGAACCCGTGGCCAGCACCAGTTTGTCCCACGCCAGTTCTGCTCCGCTGGCATCACGCAGACTGCGCTTGTCGGTATCAATCGCCAGCACTTCGCACCCCGTGCGCAGTTCTATTCCGTGTTGCGCGAAGAAGTTGTCGCTGACCAGTGACAGATCGTCGGCGCTTTTTCCGGTGAAGTATTCCGTCAGGTGCACACGGTCATACGCCATTTGAGGTTCGTCGCCATACACCACGACATGGTAGTGGTGATGCAGTTCGCGACTCACCAGCTGCTCAAGAAAATGGTGGCTGACCATGCCGTGGCCCACCACGGCGAGAAGAGGTTTGCTCATCACATTGCTTCCTGCAGCACCAGGCTGCGTTAAGGGATTATCCAGACCGAACAGCGCGTGAATGCCTACGTGTTCCGCCTGTTGTAATTGGGTTAGCAGCGTGCTGGCGCCCTGGCTGTCACCAAACAGCAGCACGCCGCGCAGTGCGCCATCGCGTAAGAACAGACGGCGATAGTGGCCGTCGAAAGGATCAAAACTGATGATGGATTCACCTTCGCGGATGTCGCCCGCACTGAACATCTCAATGCCAGTGACTTTGAGCCGCGTACCGCTCTCCTGATGGTGAAAATCCGCCACTGGCTCGCCGGCCAGCTGTGCCGCCAGCACCTCAGCCTGAGCGAGGCAAGGTGCCACCAGACCAAAAGTTTCACCGTCGATTTCACAGCATTCGCCCAGTGCATAGACGTGAGCGACCGAGGTTTGCAGCTGACGGTTGACCAGAATCCCGCGCTGGCACGGTACGCCAGCCTGCTGTGCCAGTGCGATTTCAGGCACGACGCCAATCGCCATCACCACCTGCTGAGCAAGCAGTGACGTGCCATCGGTGAGCGTAACGTGATCGCGATGGATCGATTGCAGCGACACGCCAAGCCGGCAGTGGATCCCGCGCTGGGTGAGATGCTGGGTCAACAGCGCGCCTGCCTGTTGATCCAGTTGGCGATCTAGCAGCCATGGACGGTGATGCAGCAGCGTGACGTCGCGCCCGCGCAGGCGCAGCGCCGCAGCCGCTTCCACCCCAATCAATCCGCCGCCCAGCACCACCACGGGTCCATCCTGTGCCAGCATGGTGTCGACATCGCGCAAGGTGCGAAATCCCAACACCTGCGGGCGCTCAACACCCGGCAGATCCGGCATTCGGGGTTGTGAACCACAGGCGAACACCAGCTTGTCCCAGTGCAGCGTGCGTTGGTCGGTGAATACCGTCCGTGCAATGAGATCCACCTGCAGCGCTTCTTCACCCATCAGCAGTTGCACGTCGTGTGCGACATACCATTCCGGCGTGTGAATCAACGTGTCAGCGAAGTCTTTTTCCCCAGACAGCACCGGTGACAGCAGCACACGGTTGTAATTGCCCTGTGCTTCACGGCCAATCACCGTGATGGCATAGCAGCCTGGCGCCCGTTGCAACAAGGTTTCCACCATGCGCATCGCCGCCATCCCGTTACCAATCACCACCAGATGCTGTACCATCGCCCGCTCCTTACGCCACTGCCGTCTGTTTTTCGTAGAGGAAATGCAGAACCTGCTGGCGTAGCTGGTGGTAGCGCGGCTCATCCGCCAGCGCCACGCGGGAACGTGGGCGTGGCAGATCAATCGTGAGGATCTCGCCAACCTGCGCCGCCGGGCCGTTAGTCATCATCAGCACGCGATCCGACAGCAACACCGCTTCATCCACGTCATGGGTGATCAGCACAATGGTGGTTTTCAGCTCCTGCTGGATGCGCATCACGCTGTCTTGCAGATGGGCACGCGTTAAGGCGTCGAGAGCCCCAAAGGGTTCATCTAAAAGCAGCACGCGCGGTTTCATCGCCAGCGCACGTGCAATACCCACGCGCTGTTTCATGCCGCCGGAGATTTCCGAGGGACGCTTGTGCATGGCATGGCCCATCTGCACACGATTGAGGTTGTGTTCGATCCACTCGCTCATCTCGCCTTTGCTCATTTGCCCTTTAAACACCTGCTGCACCGCCAGCTCGACGTTTTGATACGCGGTCAGCCATGGCAGCAATGAATGGTTCTGGAACACCACCGCACGCTCGGGGCCGGGGCCGCTGATTTCACGGTTTTCACACAGCAGCACACCGCTGCTGGGTTGGGTTAGGCCAGCAATCAGGTTGAGCAAGGTGGATTTACCGCAGCCGGAGTGACCAATCAGGCTCAATGTTTCGCCCGCGTGGATATCAAAACTCACGTTATCGAGAGCCAGAAATTCACCGCTGGCGGTATTAAAACGCTGACTCACCTGTTGTACGCGAATAATCGGATTCATCATCGGCTCCCTATTTATCCCAGCTAAAACGACGTGCCAGCAGCATCAGTGCCTGCTCCAGCAACAGCCCGATCACGCCAATCACCACAATGGCGATCAGGATGTTTTCCACATTGAGGTTGTTCCACTCGTTCCAGATCCAGAAACCAATGCCGAGCCCGCCGGTCAGCATCTCGGCAGCGACGATCACCAGCCAGGCGATGCCCATCGACAGGCGCATGCCGGTGAGCACCGCGGGTAATACCGCCGGGAACAGGATGCGCCGCATCACCGTCCATTCGTTGAGTTGCAGCACGCGGGCGACGTTAAGGTAATCCTGCGGAATACGCTGCACGCCCTCGGCGGTGTTGATCACCATCGGCCAGATCGAGCAGATGAAAATGGTCCAGCTGGAAGCGGGTTCCGCACGCTGGAACAGCAGCAGACCAATCGGCAGCCATGCCAGTGGGCTGACCGGACGCAGCAGCGCGATGATTGGATTAAACATGCGCGCCACAAAGGTGAAGCGGCCAATCAGGAAACCGGCTGGGATGCCCACCAGCGCCGCCAGACCAAAGCCCACCGCCACGCGTTGTAGTGAGGCCACCACGTTCCAGCCAATACCCTGATCGTTAGGACCGTTGTTATAGAAGGGATCGGCGAACAACGTCACGGCCGCCTGCCAGGTGGCAAAAGGCGTTGGGAAGCCTTTGCTCGACATTGATGCCAGTTGCCAGACAAACAGCAGCAGAATGACGCCGCAACTCGCCGGGATCAGTCGCTGTAGCAGCGGCCGCAGCCAGCGCTGACGTGCGCGCGGTTTCTGTGGCACGTTAAGCGCAATCACCTGCGCCGGTTGAGCGACGACGGGCGTCGCGGCGTTCAGCGTACGAGCTTCAGATTTCATGCTGACCTCACTTAACTACGTTTGATGGTGAAACTGTCGGCATAGGCGGCAGCATTGCTGCCATCCCACACTTTGCCGTCGATAAGCGTGCTGCTGCGCATTTCGCTGGCGGGAACAGAAATACCGCCGACTGCCGTGGCAGCCTGCTTATAGATATCGATACGGTTGATTTGACGGGCAACAGCAGCGTAGTCCGGTGCGGTTTTCACCATGCCCCAGCGCTTCATTTGCGTCAGGAACCACATGCCGTCAGACAGCCACGGGTAGCTCACTTCGCCATCGTGGAAGAAACGCATGGCATGGGCATCCTGCCATTGCTGGCCCAGTCCGTTTTCGTACTGGCCGAGCATGCGCCCTTCTAAGGTTTCAACTTTGGTGTTGATCCATGCCCGCCCGGCTAACACAGCAGCGGTCTCTTTACGGTTTTCATCAGAAGCATCGATCCAGCGCGCCGCTTCCAGTACCGCGGCCGTCATCGCACGCGCGGTATTGGGGTTTTCTTTGACCCATTGCGCACGGGTGGCGAGAATTTTTTCCGGATGATCGGGCCAGATTTGCTGGGTGGTGGTGGCGGTAAAACCGATGTTGTCGCTGATGGCACGCTGATTCCATGGCTCGCCCACGCAGAATCCGCTCATGTTGCCCATCTTCATGTTCATCACCATCTGCGGCGGTGGCACCACAACGGTGCGCACATCTTCAAACGGATCGATGCTGGCATTTGCCAGCCAGTAATAGAGCCACATCGCGTGGGTGCTGGTGGGGAAAGTGTGCGCAAAGGTGTAAGTGCCTTTGGCCTGGCTGGCGATCAGCTTTTGCAAGCTGGCAGCATCTGTAATCTTCTGCTCTTTCAATTGATTAGCGAGCGTGATGGCCTGACCGTTGTTATTCAGCGTCATCAGGTTGGCCATGTCGTGTTGTGGCCCTGCCACACCCAACTGTAAGCCGTAGATCATGCCGTAAAGCGCGTGCGCGGCATCCAGTTCACCGGCCGTGAGTTTGTCACGCACCGCCGCCCAGCTGGCTTCTTTACTCGGTTGTAACGTCAGCCCGTATTTTTTGTCGAAACCTTTAACCGACGCCATCACCACCGGAGCACAGTCAGTGAGTGGAATAAAGCCGACGCGCACGCTGCTCTTTTCGGGCGCATCTGAACCGGCGGCCCACACCGCATTACGTAAGCCTGGCAGTAAATAACTGCTCCCCACCACCGCGCTACCCAGCAGGAACTGACGACGTGAGACTGCAAACCGCGTTTTACTCATCATGCGCTTCCTGAAAAAAAGAAATAAAAAAAGGCGTCCTCCCGCATGTCGTTAAAACATGGGGCCGGACGCCTTTATCCAAAGCACTCGCTTCACCGCCGTTGGCGAAACAAATGCGCAATGTCTATGAATTAGTGCAAAGCCTGTGCCAGAAAATTTTTCACTGAAAAATCAATATTACCGCGGGAATGACGCAAGAATCTGACAACGCTTTGCACTGCCCTGACGCACAATACGCACAAGGTTTGTGCAACTACCTCCTTTGGGTTATGGCTTCAGCGTCGCCGCCACGGCGAGGATCGCCTGCGCAATATCCAGCATGCGTTTGTTCTGATTCATGGCGCTTTTACGCAGCGCTTGCCACGCATCTTGCTCGCTAAAACCGTGCTGCTGCATCAGCCATCCTTTGGCCTGGTCGATAATTTTTCGTTCATCCAGAGAAGCACGCATGGTGGCAAGTTCATCCGCCTGCGCTTGTAAACGTTGCGCCTGCTCACGGATCAGCGACAACACCGAGCGGCCGAGTTGAGGGGCAAGGCCGTTACTGTCCAGCGTTGCTTCCTGTTCACCCAGCCAGCTGGCGCCTGCGACATACAAGGAGAAGCTCGCGTCCTGATTGGTCGCCAGGTGTTGCGGTTCAGCTTGTTCGCTGGTGGTAATGGCACGCTGGCAACACGCCATTAATGTGCTGCATAACCCATCCTCGATCTGTTTCATTTGATCGAGACGTTGGCTCAGCAGCGTGAACCATTGCAACACACCATTTTCACCGCACTGCGCACCGGTGCAGGCAATGCGACGCAGACGCTCAATCTGGCTGTCCGCATTTGCCATCAACAGCCATTGCTGCTGATTTTGCGCATCCGCGAACTGACTAAAGGTTGCGAAGCTTTGCTCCTGAGCGGCAATCAACATTTGAATCCGCTGACGCTGTTCCGGGGTAAACTGCCCGGCAGCAAAACCGGCAGACCCCGTGGCGCGCTCCTGCCCCGCCAGCTCCTTACCCTGCATAAAGCTAAAGAGCGCAATCAGTGCACGGGAAATTGCGGGCTCACTGGCGGTATCCGTAGCCTCGAAGACCAGATTCAGTAAGGTACGAATAATGTGATTAAAGCCCTCCATCGCCTCTGCATGGCTGTATTGCCCCTCCCGAATATGCTGACGTAGTGATGGCAGACTCTCTAACGACTGCAGTGCTGCCGCAATCAGCATACAGAAACGGCTGTAACCCGGCTGTGCCACCGCTTCCGGCAGGACTGTTAAGGCAATTTTTTGACGCTGCTCAACCTCACGCGCGCGCGCGTCCAGCTCATCTCCAAACAGCCGTCCGGCTGAACAGATCCAGATGTTGCTGGCACCGCGTTCACGTTGCAGCACGTGAATTAACTCACTAATGGCGAGAATCTGTTCGCCTGTGCGCATTAGCCGTCGCAAGCTGGCAATTTCGCTGGCGCGGCTGGCATGCAAATACTCTAGGGCCCGGCTCATCACGTTTTCTCGCGCAAAATAGACATAACGATTTTAAGCAAAAGCCGTGCCGGACTGGCTTTAGCACTGGCGGAAATGCGCGCGGAAATTCCGAAAGTAAGAAAATTGTTTACCTGCGCAATCTTTTTTCAACCTTAAGAAAAGATTAAGATCATTTATCAATTTCGAGACATCTTTCTGCAGCTCTTCGGCTTTATCGCCTGCGTCACACGCTTACACGACTAAATAAGTAAACTCAGCTTATCTATCACTAAAGGCACAGGTTTTTTATCACCCTGATATGCGCTATTTCCGCCCGATAGCACGGGCTTTCTCGCTATGCAATGGATTGAATTCTCAAAAGTCTTAGGTAGACTGAACACAGCACTATCTTTCTGTAATCTGACTGTTTTTTGATGGCTTTCCCGCTGCATACTCTGCCCGCCTTAGATGCGTGTGCCACATATTAATCTGCAGCTAATCTGATGAAATTTGAGGTTCATGGTGAATAAGAGTCTGTTGCTCACTCTGCTGGCAGTATTGACGTTGGCGGGTTGTAAAGCGCCACCACCGCCGATGACTGATGACACCCTGGTCACCAGTGAGGTCAATGGCGTCAAGCTAGTCCACCGTCATGCGGTGGCAGCGCCAGGCGAATTCACGCCGGTTAATGGGAGTTTCCGCGCACTCTATGCGGCGTCGGTGATGACCACGCCTGATTATGGCGGCAAGGTTGTTCGTTATCTCGATAACGCGAAACCGTTTGAAGTACTGGGACGTGTCGACCACAGTTGGTTAGCCGTTGCCGATGAACCCAATGGACAGCTGATTGGTTACATCCCGCCGAAAGCCGGGGTTGAAAGTAGCCGTTATGACGCCACCGTGCGTAGCGACCGTCCACGTCCCCGCCGTACTAAACAGGTCTGCGTGGCCGTTGGCGGTGCCAGCAAGGCTTGCCGCACCAACGATACCGCGACCTGGATCCTAGACTGATAATGCAATATGGCGCAGATTGTTCACAGCAAGGTCGCACTCTGTGGACGCTCCCTGGCGCCATTGCCAGGAAAAAAGATATTTAATGACCCAGGATTCTGTTGTCCGCGATGGCATTGTCGCGGGCAACGATAACCTTTTGCTTAATGCCGCAGCACCGATATTGAATGCCGTTGTCCGTATACGGCAGGCTGCTACGCATGACGATCCCGCCGGTTTACGTCAGTTACTGATTGAAGAGATCCGCCAATTCGAATATCGTTGTAAGCAAGCCGGTTTGCCGTTTGAGATGATTATTGGTGCACGCTACTGCTTATGCAGCGTACTGGATGAAGCCGCCGCGCAAACCCCGTGGGGTACGCGGGGTGTGTGGTCAGGGAACGGCATGCTGGTCACTTTCCATAATGAAAGCTGGGGCGGCGAAAAAGTATTTCAGCTGCTTTCCCGCGTCTCGCAAAGCCCGCAGCAACACCTGTGGTTGCTGGAGCTGATCCATTACTGTCTGCTGCTGGGTTATGAAGGCCGTTATCGCGGTAGCGATAACGGCCGTGCACAATGTGAAGGGATTCGTAAACGTCTCGCTCAACTGATCCAGGAAACACGCCCGTCGACCGCTAACCCGGCCGCGCCACTGGTGGAAGTGCATCCTCTGGTCAGTCGCTTAACCCGTCCGATGGTGCCGTTATGGGCCTGTGCGATGCTAGCGGCCCTGATTGCCTGCCTGATTTACAGCGGCCTGAACTGGCGGCTGGGCAATGCGGCCGAGCCGCTGCTGCGCGCCATCTATCAAACTCCGCTGCCACAAATTATGCCTGGCCGTCGACCTACCTCTCCACAGGCGTTGCTGGATTTGCATCAGCGTTTGAATGATGTGATCGCCGCCGGTCAACTGGAAGTCAGCGATGGCGCATTTGGCAGTAAGGTGATCATTCCCGCCGATAAACTCTTCTCCCCGGACGGTACCGTGGTCAATCAGGTCGGTCGCGCGCTGCTGGCACACGTTGCCAGCGCCATGAAAACCGTTAAAGGAACGGTATTGGTGTCGGTGTACACCGATAACAGCCCGGTGGATGGGCGTTTTGCCTCAAGCTATGAATTTTCCTTTGCGCGCGCACGCGCCGTGACCCAATTACTGAATCCGCAACTGGCTGAAGGGCACAGTGTGAAAGCGGAAGGCCGCGGCGACAGTAATCCGTTGCTGCCCAATGACAGCAATGAAAACCGCGCGCGCAACCGGCGTGTGGAGATCACCCTGTTTGCCGCACCGGAAACCCTCGGCAATCATCCAGGAGGTGAGTGATGCGCGCATCGCTGCAACATCTGTTAACCCACCGCCTATTGTGGAGCCTGATTGGTGTCACCGCCTTAAGCTGTGTGCTGTGGATGCTCGGCCCGTTGTGGAGTTGGGGAGATACCCGTCCGCTTGAGCCGGTTTTTCCTCGTCAACTCCTGGTCGGTTTGCTGTTCTTTTGCTGGGTGCTGTTCCAGTTTATCCCGGCGATCTGGCGTGGCTGGTTTAACAGTAAACTCCTCAACCGTTTGCAGGAGATGAGTCACGAAGAGCTGTCCGATCGTCAGGCCACTGATGCGCTGCTGGCTCAGCGCTTCAGCGAAGCCGCATTGCGCCTGAAACGCACACAGTTTGGTCGTCGTCATCAACAGAACTGGCTGGCACGTTTTCAGAGCCACTATCTCTACCAACTGCCCTGGTATGTCATGATTGGGGCGCCCGGCGCAGGGAAAACTACCGCCCTGCTCAATGCCGGACTGGAGTTTCCGCTGACCGATAGCCTTGGCAAAGCGGCGATTCGCGGCGTCGGCGGCACGCGGCACTGTGACTGGTGGTTTACCGACAGCGCGGTGATGATCGATACCGCAGGGCGATATGCCCTGCAGGAGAGCCAGCGTGCACGCGACGGCGCCGAGTGGCAGAGTTTCATTAACCTGCTGAAACGCTATCGCACACGCCAGCCAATCAACGGCGTGATCATGACCATCAGCGTGGCTGACCTGCTCACCGATTCCGCGGAGGCGCGTCATGCGCAGGCCAGCGCGTTGCGAAGCCGGATGCAGGAGTTGTATCAGCAAACCGGTATTCATTTCCCGGTGTATGTGATGGTGACCAAGACCGATCTGCTGAAAGGTTTTTTAAGCTTCCACGAAGGCTTGAGCAAACCACAGCGCGACGCCATTTGGGGATTCACCTTCCCATGGGAACCCGGCAAACCGCACAAAGATGACTGGCATACCAGTTTTAGCCTGCAATATCAGCATCTAGAACAGCGCCTAAAGCAGCAACTGCCGATGGTGATGGCAAACGAACGCGATCTCACCCTACGTGCGGACTGTTTCCTGTTTCCACAGGAGTTCAGCTCCCTGCGCCCGCTGCTGAATGAGTACCTTGATGTGGTGTTCTCGCGCCATGAGGATGAGATTGCCTGGTCAGCGCGCGGCTTATTCTTTACCAGCGGCACACAGGAAGGCTTACCGTTTGACCGCATCATGGGCGAACTCAACCGTAAGCTGCAGTTGCCGCACACCGGTGAGAGTCGCTTCGCAACCTGGGATAGCGTGACTCGTAATAATCCCATCCCTGGCAACAAAGGCCAGAGCTTCTTTATCCGTGACCTGCTGAGCGATCTGGTGTTCCGCGAAAGTGGCCTGGCGGGCAGCAACCGCCACTGGGAATACCGCAACCGCCTGTTTCACTGGATTGGCTACGGTGCGCTGACCGGTGCACTGCTCTTGCTCTCCGGTTTATGGCTGGCCAGCTATTTCCAGAACCAGCAATATCTTAACCAGGTCGCCGCGCGTATTGAGCCGATGACTCGTCAGAGTCAGCAGGTGATTCATCAGCCAGCCGATAATATCTTTGATCTGCTACCCTTCTTAAATAACCTGGTGAAGTTGCCTTTGTCGGAGCGCTTTTCCCTCGACAATCCACCGCTTAGCATGCGCGCGGGTCTGTATCGTGGCAACCAGGTAAGCGATGCGGCATGGGTGCTTTATCAAAATGCGCTTAAGTCTCTGCTGTTACCGCGCGTGGCCCAGCAAATCACCAATTTGCTGCGTGATGATCCCGGTAACGACAATGAATACAGCCGCAATGCGCTGCGTGCCTATCAGATGTTGTATCAGCCGCGCAATTATGACGGCGAATTCCTGCGTGCCTGGCTGATGCAGAATCTTCAACGCAATCTGCCAGATGATGTCAGCGCCCGGGATTTGCAGCAGCTTGACTGGCATCTTAGCCAGCTTCTGGATCAGCAGATTCAGTCGTCACCTTATGCGCGAGATAACGCACTAATGATGCGCAAGCTTGCGGAAAATCTGAAAATTGCTGGTGCGAATGGCAGTTCGCTGGCGATTGCACCACAGCGGGCTTCGCAGCGATTGACCGGACACAGTGAGTAATGGTGAGGTAACCATGGCGACGCACACCGCGCCGGGTTGGTACGGCAAATTGCCGGCCACCGGCGATTTCCTGCGCCAGCGCCTGAGTGAGAATACCGTGACGCCCTGGAGCCATTGGTTTCAACAGGGGCTCATGCACTGGCATCAGCAACCCGATGCCTCCACTCAGCTGTTTCTGCGCGCACCTGTCTGGAATTTTGTTCTGCCGCTGTCGCCGCTGCGTCAGCAGGTGCAGATGGGCTGCCTGATGCCCTCGTGCGATCGCGTAGGGCGCAGTTGGCCGCTGCTGGCCTTGCGAAGTTTTCCGCTCAGCCACTGGCACAGCGCTCAGCTGGCCATGTCGGGCGACTGGTTTCAGGAGCTGGGCACGCTGCTACTGCGCGGCGTGCGTGACCGGCTGAACCCCGATGCGCTGGAGCAGCAGATGCAACGCGTGACGCCGCTGGTGGTCCCGGATAATCAGCGCAGCGATATTATGGATGTGATTGGTTTTGATGATCTGCCCTGTACGCTGAGCTGGCGTGAAGTGGCGGATAAATTTGATCCCCAGCAGCACATTAGCTACTGGTGGAGTAATCGCAGTGACGGTTTTGCCCACGCCACACATAAACACAGTGGGCCGCTCACCGCGCAACTTTTTGCGTTACTGTTTAACCCGGCGGCAGGTGCACAGCCGGGACGCAACGGCCTCTATCCACCCATGTTTGAATGAGCCGCAGCGTTTGCCTTGTTAACAGGATGACTCATGCAATTTACCATTGTGCAGTGCAATACGGATGTGCCAGCAAAGACGGTTGCTTTTAAACCGCCTGGGGGAACCATTGGCCGCAGTCAGGATAACGATCTGGTACTGCCTGACGAATCGCGCGCCATTTCACGCTTGCAGGCGTTGGTGCATATCTCCCCGGAAGGTGAGTGCCGTCTGACCAATCAGGGCAGTGTGACCTCAGTGGTATTGAACGGCGTGGCGCTACAGCGCGGTTCACAAGTGCAATTACAGCATGGTGATGCACTGCAAATCGGCGATTATGGCCTTGAGGTGCGCGATCCTGCCTGCCAGAGCACCCAGCAGGATGACCCGCTCACGTTCTTCGCGGACAGTGCGGCCGATCCACTCGGTATGCAGCAGGCATTCGACGTGGTGCCGGAATCCACTGCGGCGCGTCCGGAGCGCCGTACTGATCCACGCCTGGGTATTGACCCACAAAGTGATGCCCCTTCGGCTCCCGCCACGCTGCCGCAAGCCGATCAAGACAAGCTGCTGGCCGCGCTATTGGAAGGCATGGGGTTGAATAATGGCCATCACACGACAATCACCGAAGAGCAGATGCGCGTGACGGGCCGTATGCTGAGCCTGTTCTCGCAAGGCACTGTTGCCCTGCTCTCTTCCCGTTCGATCCTCAAACGCGGCGTGAAAGCCGACATGACGATGATCCTCAATGAGGCGAATAATCCGTTTAAAATTTTGCCTTCGGGTAAAACGGTATTGATGCAGATTTATCAGAGTCAGATGCCCGGTTTCATGCCGCCAGAAGCGGCAGTGCGCGATGCACTGGTGGATTTGCAGGCGCATCAGTTGGGGATGATTGCGGGCATCCGCGCGATCATCGCGGCGATGCTGCAATCCTTCAATCCGCAACGGCTGGAAGAGGAAGCACGTAAAGATGGCGTGTTGCCTAAGCTACCGTTTAACGGCGGGCGTAAAGCGGCCTTGTGGGATTACTTTTCACGCCACTACCAGCGCACTGCCGGTGAAATTGAAGATGACTTCCATACCCTGTTTGGTGAAGCCTTCCTGCATGCGTATGACATGGAAGTGAATCAATATAAAGATTCCCAGACTCGGACCGAAGACGCATGAAAATGATGTTTGCCAGCCGTTGCCAGCAGGGAATGCGCGATGAAAACCAGGATCGCACCGGGGCCGAGCTGGATGAGCGCAAAGCCTGCTTTCTGGTTTGCGATGGCGTGGCCGGTCTGCCTGGCGGTGATAAAGCGGCGCAAATCGTGCGGGATACGCTGCTGACACAGTTACACAACAATCCGACGTTCACGCCCGAAAGCACACGCGCAGCGATTGAGCACTGTCAGCAGGTGTTGCTTGAGGCGCAGGGAAAAAATCCGAAATATGCACGCATGAGCACCACGCTGGCCGCGCTGTTTATTGACCGCGAGACACAGCGCGCATGGTGGGCGCATGCAGGTGACAGCCGGGTTTATCACTTCCGTCATGGGGTGTTGAGTCAGGTGACACGTGACCATAGTCTGGCCCAGCAGCTGCGGGAAGCAGGCTATGAAAATACCGGAATTAACAGTAATTTACTCTATAATGCGCTCGGCGTTGAGCCTGCACGTCCCGCCACCTTTAGTGAAGTGATTCCCTTAACGGATGGCGATGCGTTTCTCGTCTGCACGGACGGGTTCTGGCTCAATCTGACCACTCACGAGATGGAACAAGCCCTGCGCATGGTCAATGCCTGCGAAGAGTGGCTGACTTTGATGGAACAAGCCGTTAACCGCAGTGTAAAAAGCGACAATCTCAGCGCTCTGGCCATCTGGATTGGCGAACCGCAGGAAGCGACGCTGCTTTATTCCCAGGCTGATGCGGCACGTTTTCTGCCGACACGTTATTGATCCCAAGGACCCTTATGAAAGTGTGGTTGCCGGGCTTAGCGACCCTGTTGCTGGCTCTAAATGCGCAAGCTGATGATTATCGCGTGGTCTATTCGCCGAGTCTGTCGCTTGAAGTCTATATCGATAATGTAGCCAGCAATTCACCCAACGACTGGTGCAAAGAGACCTTGCCGTTGCGTATTGTTTCCGGCAAAAGCACCGATTCCAGCATTCTGACCAGCTTCCTGCCACGCGTTGGCACACTGCTGGCGAATCAATGCGGCACGCTGGACGAAATCCCATGGCAGATGACCAATAAAGACGGCAGCGTACTGGCCAATGGCAGCGCAGCAAAACTGCAGAACTGGCGGCCAATCGTGATCAACGATGCCACCGCCAGCGCCAGTGCCAGCAATGCCGCCCCGCTGGATCTCTCGCGACCGGCAGATAACAGCCCTTTGCAACACTTCGCTTTACCCGCAGGTTGCCATTTCCGCACCTCCTGGGACGAAAACGGCGACTCGCTGTTTATTCCGGATAACCCACAACAGCACTGCTCCACGGAAGGCTGGCTGGAAGGCCCCAGTGAGTTAACACTGATGAGCGGAGATAAAACGCGCTCGCTGGCGGTGAATTTCTATCAGGGCTATCCCATTGCCAATCTGAAACTCAGCGGCCCGGCACTGGAAGTGGTGGCAGTGAACAAACAGCGCATGATTGTGGCGCGTCCGGATGCCGAAGATAGCTGGCTAGTGCTGCCGTTCGACAGCCAGCAACATGTATGGCGATTCACTGGCAACCTGCTGATTAAAATGGATAAGACAGCAGGACAGGACAGTGATGCGGTGAAGAGCCGGGTTGAAACTTTACGCGGCGCCTGGTCGTCGCAGTTTATGCCACAGCAAAAAGTGACTGTGTTACTGATTGACACCCTGCATGCGGATCTTGCCGATCCGGCGATTGGTGCCTGGCGTAACATTAATTAATTAGCGGTCGTCGCCTGACGTCGACAGACTGACAGGCGCTACAGGACGTGTTCAGAGAGTTCACTATGTCGGCAAACGAAAACCACACACCGAATGCCCTGCCTGCGGGTTACCGGTTTAATGAATTTGAAATCAAGGAAGTGATTGGCGGCGGCGGCTTTGGCATTGTTTACCGTGCCTGGGACCATCAGCTGGAACGCACCATCGCCATCAAAGAGTACATGCCCGTCTCGCTGGCAGTACGTGCCGCGGATCTGTCACTGGAGTTGCGCGGCGAACGTTTCCAGAAACTGTTCAATGCCGGACGAAACAGCTTTATTCAGGAAGCGCGCCTGCTGGCACGCTTCAATCATCCCGGCCTGCTGCACGTGTTGCGCTTCTGGGAAGAGAACGGCACCGCCTACATGGGCACACTCTACTACAGCGGGATGACATTAAAAGAGTGGCAGGTGACCAGCCCGGACAGTATCGATGAGTCCTGGATTCGTCGGCTGTTACCGCCGCTGTTTGGCGCAATTAACACCATCCATACCGCCGGTTATCTGCACCGTGATATTTCGCTGGATAACATCCAAATCCAGGAAAATCAGCTGCCGGTGTTACTTGATTTTGGTTCAGCCCGTAAGGAGATCGGCAATCTCTCTGATGAAACCGAAATCATGCTGAAGCCCGGCTTTGCCCCGATTGAGCAATACAGCGAAGAAGGTGAGGTAGAGCAAGGCCCCTGGACCGATATCTATGCGCTAGGCGCGGTGCTGCACAATCTGATTACCGGCCACGCGCCGCCTGTCAGCGTGGTGCGCTGCATCGAGGATAACTATCAACCCTTGGTTGAACGCAAGCCAGCCGGCTATTCGCTGCCGCTACTGCATGCCATCGACTGTGCGCTGGCAATGAAACCCGGTGACCGTCCGCAGAGCATTGATGCGTTTGCCAGCCTGATCGATTTGCCGGTGAGTGATGTTGAAGCCCTGGTCACCACCTTCCCTGTCGCCGTGGAAGCCCCAACGCCTGAACCCGTCGCCGTAGTGCCGGTGCCTGAACCGCAGGTGATGGCGGTGAATCATGCAGCGGCGGCGATTGAACCTGTCACGCCACGCAACGTGCGTCGCCTTTCGCCTGGTCTGGTCGCCGCCGCTGCCATTGCCATTCTGGCCGTGGTGGTGGTGGTGTGGAAAACCAATCGCCACAGTGAAACCGCTCCGATAGCCGCGACCCCTTCTGCCTCAGCGCCGGTGGCGAGTCAGAGTGCAGCAGCCAGCGCGCCAGGTATGGCAACCGTCTATCTGCGCTTGCAGGAGGGCGAGAAAGTGCTGCTCAACGGCGAAGCGAAGGATGTGAAACCCACCAGCAGTGGCTTTGCTTCACTCAATCTGGCGGCGGGAAGTTATCGAATTGAAGTGCAAAATGGCAGCCAGGTAATGAGCCAATCACTGACCATCGACAAGCCCGGAACCTGGCTGATTAATCCGGGTAAACCGTAGTTAACGCGCTGCAGATTGCTGCAGCGCCCTCACCTCAGCGGCCAGACGCGTCAACGCGTCTTCCTGCATGCCGCGTTTACCCAACTCCTGTTCGAGGGAGTAGAGATACTGAGCATTGGTGCCCAATGGTCCGCTGGCCTGGGCAATCAACGGTGCGATGGTGCTGCGACAGGAGTCTGCTTCATACAGCGGGTGACGCGGATCCATGATAAATACCAACGCCGTCACTTTGCGAGCATCGTCCAGTTCCAGTTCGCACCAGGTGGGCAGATAACAGCCGGTGATCATCTCGCGCTTCCACAGCAGCTCCAGCTCGTCATGCAGCCGCGCTTCAGGTAAACGAAAAGCCAGACCGCTGGTTGAACCGCCTTCTTTTAGCGCCAGCATTCGACCGGGCGTCGATACCGTGCCCCTGCCGGCGGTCAGACGCAGACAGAAAGCACGATGCCAGCCTTCGAGTCGTCCGGAAGCCACTTCTTCCGCCTCAAAAACCGGGTTCCACATCAGGGAGCCATAGCCAAAAATCCACACCGGGCTCTGGTCAGGGCGACAAGCCAGTGTGGCAGCGAGTGACGCGGCACGCTTTTCACAGCTCCACAGCAGCGCTTCGTCGATATCGCCAAACGATGTTTTACAATCCGCTTTTAAAAGAAATTCCCGGGTTAACAATGCGACCTCCTCTACTGCGCTGACATCCTGTCGGTTCGGCTCCTCAAAGATGATGTCTTACAGGCAACACGCGTTGCGTCGACTTAAGAGAAGACATTAATGCATTTTTAACAAAAGTTTCAAGATTGACCCCGATCACAAAGGGGAAATTCTTTGTAAATAGCATCGGCTGTCTGGCAGATAACTTGAATAGGGGGAATGAAAACAGTGAAGCGGGTCGCTATGACCCGCGAGTGTGGCTAGTGCTTAGGATGCCATTTGTCGTCATCGCCTTTGGCGTACTCATGCTTGACTGCTGCCCAGGCAACTTTGTGCGCAACCTGTTCACGTGATTCATCACCACGGCGGTCTTCTTCATCTTTATACTGATCCCAGGCGCTATTGAACGCCTTTTGATAAATGGTCTGAGCGTGATTTGGCAGGACATGGCGCACGCTGTCAGGCAATTCACGATTGGATGAATACGGCATGATTCCTCCTGATTTATGGATCCTATTAAGTCTGGAAGATAGCGGAAAAATTGCAAACATGTACTTTAGTTACACAAGGTTTTTTTAACCCCCAAAGCGCCAATAAACCGCATTCCAATTAGGTAAAAACAGGCATCATTTTATCAAAAGAGTGACATTACTATTTTTCAACAGCATGAAAATTAGATGTTATTGGTTGATAACACCTAATTTTGACGTGTTAGCATTAAAAACCTGACTAAGTAAAGTCGCGTAAAAAGCCTGAAACACAACTGTTGAAAAGTTACACTGCGCTGCGTCAGAAAAGTCATTATATTTATCAGGCATTGATCGCCTGTTTTGTTCTTTTTGCCGGAGAGGATGGTGAATGGCTACACATGAGAAAACCCGACATACCGAGTACTCACTGATTTTCCCGATTGTCGCGCTGACGGTGCTGAGCTTCTTTGGCGGTCAGACGGCATTATTGCCGGTTATCGGCATCAACCTGTTGGCGCTGGTCGCCATCCTTTGCAGTGCTTTCAGCGTGGTACGTCATGCTGACGTGCTGGCACACCGCCTGGGTGAACCCTATGGCTCGCTGATTTTGAGCCTCTCCGTAGTGATTCTGGAGGTCAGTTTGATCTCCGCCTTGATGGCCACCGGTGATGCCGCACCCGCGCTAATGCGCGACACGCTCTACTCCATCATCATGATTGTGACCGGCGGTCTGGTGGGCTTTGCGCTGCTGCTCGGCGGACGCAAATTCGCCACCCAATATGTCAATCTGGCGGGCGTAAAGCAGTACATGATTGCCATCTTCCCGCTGGCGATTCTGGTGCTGGTGTTTCCGAATGCGCTGCCAGGCGGTAACTTCACCACGGCTCAGGCGCTGATCATTGCCGCGATCTCCGCTGCGATGTACGGCGTTTTCCTGCTGATTCAGACCAAAACACATCAGAGCCTGTTTGTTTATGAGCATGAGGATGACGGTGACGATGGCGACCCGCATCACGGTAAACCTTCCGCGCATAGCTCACTGTGGCACACGGTATGGTTGATCATTCATCTGATCGCCGTGATCAGCGTGACCAAGATGAACGCCAACACGCTGGAGCATCTGCTGACAGAACTCAATGCACCTGAGCAGTTCACCGGTTTCCTGGTGGCGTTGCTGATTCTGTCGCCGGAGGGGTTAGGGGCAATCAAAGCGGTGTTAATGAACCAGGTACAGCGCGCGATGAACCTGTTCTTTGGTTCGGTATTAGCCACCATCTCCCTGACGGTGCCGGCGGTGAGCATCATCGCTACCCTGACCGGTCAGCAGCTGATATTTGGTCTTGAGCCACCACATATGGTGATCATGAGTGCCGCGCTGATTTTGTGCCATATTTCGTTCTCAACCGGGCGTACCAATGTGCTGAACGGCGCCGCGCATCTGGCACTGTTCGCCGGCTATTTACTGACAATTATGTTGTAGCGTGGGACGCTCAGATTAAAAGCAAAAAAAAGGCGCCCATCGGCGTAATGCCGATCAGTTAAGACAAAAATGATCGGTTGAACGATCCGGCAGTTCTGCAAGAATCCGTAATCTCTCAGGGATTACGGATTTTTTTATGCTTCTCAGTCAGGCTCTCGATATTGTTCATAACTTTACTCCTCAGGAGTTCTCGACGCTTTCTGATCTCCTTTCTCCTGAACTTATTGACGAGTGTCTCGCGGATACCGGGACAGTAACGTTACGAAAGCGCCGGTTATCGATGGAAATGATGGTCTGGGCAGTGACCGGCATGGCACTTTTTCGCTCCCATTCGATGACTCAGCTCGTCTCTCACCTGGATATTCTTCTGCCGGGAAAAAGGCCCTTTGTTGCGCCCAGCGCGGTTGTGCAGGCCCGGCAGCGATTTGGCGAAGATGTTATCCGATTAATGTTTGAGAAAACGCAGCGCCTGTGGTTTGAAAAGACACCGTTGTCGCACTGGAACGGACTGACTCTGATGGCGGTGGATGGCACCGTATGGCGTACCCCTGACACACCAGAGAATGATGCCGCCTTCGGGCGAACGGCCAATATTAATAAGTGCTCTGAGTGGCCGCAGGTGCGAATGGTCTGTCAGATGGAAGTCACCAGTCACCTGCTGTCAGCAGCAGCGTTCGACAGCGTCTCAGCTGTCGGCGAAGCCGATCTTGCCGCTCAGCTTATCCCACAGACCCCCGACCACTCTCTGACCCTCTTTGATAAAGGTTTTTATGCGCTGGGTCTGCTGCACGCCTGGCAGTCAGCGGGAACGGAAAGACACTGGATGCTGCCGCTGCGCAAAGGAGCACAGTACCGTGTAATCCGTAGCTTAGGGGCCGGGCAGGCGTTGGTGGAATTACAGCTGTCGCCGCAGGCGAAGAAAAAATGGCAGGGTGCTGCGGACACGCTGACGGCAAGGCTTATCAGCAAAGAACTCAACGGAAAAACGGTTCAAATCCTGACATCCATGTGCGACCCCCTGAGGTATCCCAAAGCAGATGTCGTGGATTTATACGGCCATCGCTGGGAAATAGAGCATGGGTTCCGCGAGATGAAACAACACCTGCTGAATAATGAGCTGACGCTGAGAAGCAAAAAGCCAGAACTTGTGCGTCAGGAGCTGTGGGGCGTGGTCCTGGCCTATAACCTTCTGAGGTTCATGATGGCGCAGATGGCGTACAGCCTGAAAGGCGTGGAACCTTATCAGATGAGTTTTAAGCAGTCCGCACTGTATCTGAGAAGTCATCTGAGCCTGCTACCGGGCATCTCACCGGGAAAAATACCGCGGATAATGGAAGAGATAATGGCGATGGCGCCAGGGCTGGTGCTGCCGGAAAGAAGAGTGCGGCATTACCCAAGGGCGGTAAAAAAGAAGCCGCAACGTTATCCGTTGCGGCCTCCATTAAGATCTTAACTGACAAGCATTAGCCCATCGGCGCCTTTCTTACATCTGGATAGCGCAATCAGTTGCTGGTATCCAGTTCCGGGAAGCTCTTCACCAGATCATCAATCGCTTTCATCTGCACCAGGAATGGCTCCAGCTTATCCAGCGGCAGCGCGGATGGACCGTCGCATTTCGCGCTGTTCGGTTCTGGGTGCGCTTCAATAAACAGACCGGCGATACCCACCGCCATACCCGCGCGAGCCAGTTCAGCGACCTGTGCGCGACGTCCACCTGAAGCCGCGCCGAACGGATCGCGCGTCTGCAGAGCATGGGTCACGTCGAAGATCACCGGGCTGTTGTTGGTGACGTTCTTCATCACGTTGAAGCCCAGCATATCAACAACCAGGTTGTCGTAACCGAAGTTGCTGCCACGATCGCACAGGATCACTTTGTCGTTACCGCCTTCCGCGAATTTATCGACAATGTTACCCATCTGGCCTGGGCTAACGAACTGCGGTTTCTTAACGTTGATGACTGCACCGGTTTTCGCCATCGCTTCCACCAGATCGGTCTGACGCGCCAGGAACGCAGGCAGCTGAATCACATCAACGACATCCGCCACCGGCTGCGCCTGTGAAGCTTCATGCACATCAGTGATGATTTTCACGCCGAACGCCTGTTTCAGCTCCTGGAAAATCTTCATGCCCTCTTCCAGACCCGGACCACGGTAGGATTTGATGGAAGAGCGGTTAGCTTTGTCAAAAGAGGCTTTGAACACGTAAGGGATACCGAGTTTGTCGGTCACTTTTACATAGTGTTCGCAAATACGCATGGCGAGGTCGCGCGATTCCAGCACGTTCATGCCACCAAAGAGAACAAATGGCAGATCGTTTGCGACCTTGATATCGCCGATATTTACTACTTTCTGAGTCATGCCCTTTCCTTATTGTCGAGATGACGCTTAGTGCAGCGTCACCTGTTTCTGTTCAATTGCGTGAATCTGCACTTTAATCATTTCGCTGACCGGGTCTTCTGGACACTGTTCAACGAAGTAGGTCAAATCGGTCAGTGCGATATGTTCACACTCAAGCTGAGCGTAGATTAACCCCCGATCGCGGATTTCATACGGGTCATCGGGATCAATCTGCAGCAGTACCTGGCTGACGTTGAGCGCCAGTTCCATCTGCTTCTCTTCCATCAGCGCCGCTTTCAACGTATCCAGCATTTTACGCATCACGTTGATGGTTTTGGCTTCATCCAGATCATCATTGTAGAGCTTCGCGGTCGGGCTGATATTGCCCTTCAGCCACACTTCCAGCGTATGTGTATCCAGCGTTTCGCCGTTGAAAGGGTTGATCAACCACATTTCACCGTCCAGCCAGTCTGCACGCAGAATCAACTGGGTAGGGAAAATCACCGGGATCAGCGGCAGCTCCAGTTCGTCGGCGATGTGTAACAGAATCACCCCCAGCGATACGGCGGTGCCCTGTCGGCTCTTCAGCACTTTATCGATCCACAGCGCATCGGACAAATTGTAGACGCCGCTGGCGCCACCAAAGCCCCACTGGCGATAAAACAATTCAAGCAGCTTGCCCAGTTGCAAGTCGGCATCCTGTTCGCTGCTGACGTATTCCCGTGCTTCTTCAACTAATGCCGCCAGCTGTTGCTGAACGGATGGCGCAGAAAAATCATTGCGTATGGCGCAGGTTGCGCCAATCACCGCTTCACTCAACGGTGTTTCACTGTAATCAACTAGCTCTGGCGAGGTCATACTATCCCCAATAACGGCATTTTGGTCATCGCCAGCTTAATCACAAACAGCAGTGCTACGATTGCAATCAGACAAGCGATCCAACGTGTCCCCATCTTGCGTGGGCGACGGCTCAATGCCACGGAACCTAAGGCGATGTAGATAATAACCCCTAACAGCTTCTCCGTCAGCCAGCTTCCTTGTGGTGAGAACGGATAAAAGTGTGTGATCACCACCAGCCACACGCCACTGAGCAGTAAAAAGGTGTCATTAATATGCGGCGCAATGCGTACCCAGCGGCGCTGAAGCATCGCTGAGCCGGTGGTTAACCAGTAAAAGCGCAGCAGAAACAAGCTGATCGTCAACGCTACCGTCAGCAGGTGAAAATGTTTAACCAGCGGATACCAGCTTGCCATGGTGCTTCCTCAAATCAAAAAATTGCCCAAGTGTGACGCGCGGATTGCCGCCATAATCGTTAATGCTGCTGACCTGCTGGTAGCCGTGCTGCGTCATGATCTCGCGCACCGCTTTATCCTGCTGCCAGCCGTGCTCCAGCAACAGCCAGCCGCCAGGCTGCAACCACTGCGGCGCAAGGTGAATAATCAAACGTAAATCGGCCAGCCCGGCCTCGTCGGCGACCAGTGCGCTGAGCGGTTCAAAGCGCACATCTCCCTGCTGCAGATGTTCATCGGCGGCGTCGATATAAGGAGGATTACTGACGATGACATCGAAACGCTGAGCGGGAATGTCATTAAACCAGTGGCTAAGCAGGAAACGTGCATTGCTGATGTGCAGCCGCTGAGCGTTCTCTTCGGCTAACGTTACAGCAGGTGGGATTCGATCACAGCCAAGCACCTGGCAGTCAGGACGTTCGCTCGCCAGCGCTAACGCGATAGCACCCGTGCCGGTGCCAAGATCGAGTAAGGAGGATGCGGTTGCAGGTATGCGCAGTAGCGCCTGCTCCACCAGCACTTCGGTGTCCGGTCGTGGAATCAAGGTGGCATCATTAACGCGCAGCGGCAGCGACCAAAACTCACGTTCACCCACCAAATGCGCAATTGGTTCGCCGTTTAACCGACGCGCCAGAAGCGCATCGAGCTGGGCAAGCTGGGAGGCGTCCAGTTCGTGATCGTCAAACGCCACCAGCCAACTGCGCGATTTTCCCGTTACGAACCCCAGCAAAATCTCCGCATCCCGTTTCGGGCTGTCTCCGCCACAGAGCGCGACCACTGCGTGCTTGAGCCAGTGGCGAATCATCATCAATCCTGTCCAGCCAGCGCGGCCAGCTGATCGGCCTGATACTCCTGCACAATCGGCTCAATCAGCGTATCCAGCTTGCCTTCCATGGTTTCATCCAGGCGGTATAGCGTCAGGTTAATGCGGTGATCGGTCACTCGTCCCTGCGGGAAGTTGTAAGTGCGGTTGCGGTCGGAACGATCGCCACTGCCTAACAGGTTACGGCGGGTTGAGGCTTCTGCCGCATTACGCTTAGCGGTTTCGGCGGCATGAATACGCGCACCCAACACCGCCAGTGCTTTGGCCTTGTTTTTGTGCTGTGAACGTTCGTCCTGGCACTCCACCACAATACCAGTGGGTAAGTGGGTAATACGAATCGCCGAGTCGGTGGTGTTAACGTGCTGACCACCAGCCCCTGAAGAGCGGAAAGTATCGATTTTCAGATCGCCCGCGTTGATTTCTGGCATTTCTGCTTCAGGCAATTCCGGCATCACCGCCACGGTACAGGCAGAGGTATGAATACGGCCCTGTGATTCGGTTTCCGGTACACGCTGAACGCGATGACCGCCGGATTCAAACTTCAGGCGACCATAAGCGCCTTCTCCATGAATACGTGCGATTACCTCTTTATAGCCGCCGTGCTCACCTTCGTTGGCGCTGATGATCTCAACCTGCCAGCGGCGTGCTTCAGCATAACGGCTGTACATACGGAACAGATCGCCCGCGAAAATCGCGGCTTCGTCACCGCCTGTTCCGGCGCGCACTTCAACAAAGCAGGAACGTTCATCGTCAGGATCTTTCGGCAGCAGCAGCACCTGAAGCTGCTGCTCCAGACCTTCACGCTTTTCACGCGAGATTTTTAACTCTTCGTTAGCCATTTCGCGCATTTCAGGATCGTCGAGCATCATTTCAGCCGTTTCGATATCTTCCTGCACCTGCTGCCAGTCGCGGAAGCAACGGGTCACATCGGTCAACTGTGCATATTCGCGTGATAACGCGCGAAAACGTTCCTGATCGCCAATGACGCCGGCATCGCCCAGCAACGCTTCGACTTCTTCGTGGCGTTCCTGGAGGGCTTCCAGCTTGGCAACAATAGAGCTCTTCATGTAATAGAGGGTATCCCAGTGATAGGTCGTGACAGATCAGATTACTCTAAACCGAGGCTGTCACGTAAGATCTGCAGGCGTTCGCTGTCGCCATCGCGCGCGGCCTGCTGCAGTGATTTGGTTGGTGCATGAATAAGACGGTTGGTCAGCTTATGCGCTAACTCTTGCAAGACTTTCTCGGCATCCGCGCCCTGACGTAGCGCGGCAATCGCACGCTCCTGCAACTCGGCACGCACGTCGTCAGCCTGTGAGCGATATTCGCGAATGGTGTCGCCCGCGCTTTGCGCACGCAGCCACGCCATAAATTCGCCACTTTCCTGTACAACAATGCTTTCGGCCTGGACGGCAGCGGCTTTGCGTTGTGCCATATTCTGCTCGATGATCGCTTGCAGATCATCGACGCTATACAAATAGGCGTTCGCCAGCTTGCCCACTTCAGGTTCGACATCACGTGGTACGGCGATATCCACCAGCAACATCGGCTGGTTGCGACGTGCTTTCAACGCGCGCTCCACCATGCCTTTGCCAATAATCGGCAGCGGGCTGGCGGTAGAAGAAATAATGATATCCGCATCGGCGAGGCGCGTTTCAATATCGCCCAACCCAATCACTTCGGCGCCCACTTCATCGGCCAGCAACTGTGCACGCTCGCGCGTGCGGTTGGCGATCATCAACTTCTGCACTTTATGTTCACGCAGATGACGCGCCACTAACTCGATGGTTTCCCCGGCGCCCACCAGCAACACATTTACCGTGCTGAGTGATTCGAAGATTTGACGCGCCAGAGAACAGGCGGCGAAGGCGACAGAGACCGCGCTGGCACCGATTTCAGTTTCGGTGCGAACACGTTTGGCGACGGAGAAGGTTTTCTGGAACATGCGTTCCAGCTCGCTGCTTAGCGCATGGTCACGCGAAGAATCAGCATGGGCCTTTTTCACCTGGCCGAGAATTTGCGGTTCGCCCAATACCAGCGAATCCAGACCGCTGGCCACGCGCATCAGATGGCTGACGGCGGCGTTGTCCTGATGCCAGTAAAGGCTGGCGCGGACATCCTCTTCACGCAGATCGTGATACTCGCACAACCAGCGCACCAGCCTCTCCTGCAAATCTGTCTGCTGCTCTACGCTGAGATAGAGTTCAGTACGATTACAGGTTGAGAGCACCACACCACTCTGAACCATCGGCTGAGATAGCAGGCTGTTCAGAGCCTGATCCAGCGTGTCTGGCAGAAACGCAACGCGTTCGCGCAGCGCAACAGGTGCGGTTTTGTGGTTGATTCCGAGAGCAAGCAGCGTCATGGTGATTCGGGTTGGGATGTCCCAATATTTGTCAGGGCTTTGTGAAGCGCATTCTACAAGATGCCACAGATCAAGAAAAGCCATACAAAGGCTATGACTGTAATAAGATTAAACTGATCGTGCGCAATTATCCTTACATCGGCATTGACGGCATAGTATTGGATGGTTAGCGTTATCGGTTACGAAGTAAAAACGTGTCTGAGGAGACGACCACGTGATGCATTTGCCCCCGCGCAAGCTGTTGCGCCTTTTGCCCCTTGCCAGCGTATTGCTGGCTGCTTGTAGCATCAACAAACCACAAGGTCCTGGCCCCAGCACCACCTCACCGCAATGGCAGCAGCATCAACAAGCCGTTGAGAAAATCACCCAATATCAAACGCGTGGCGCCTTTGCTTATCTCTCTGACAAGCAAAAAGTCTATGCGCGCTTTAACTGGCAGCAAACTGCCGCCGATCGCTATCGTCTGTTGTTAACCAATCCGCTTGGCAGCACCGAGTTGCAACTTGATGCGCAGGGTTCGGTGGTGCAAATCGTCGATAACAAAGGCAAGCGCTATGTGAGCAATGACGCTGAGAAGATGATTTCACAGTTGACCGGCATGGATATCCCACTCGCGAATCTGCGTCAGTGGATGATGGGTCTGCCGGGTGATGCCACGGATTATCAGCTCAACAGCAGCTATCAGTTGCAGAGTGTGAATTACAGTCGTAATGGCCAGCAGTGGAAAGTGAACATCTCTGATTACGACAGCAAGGTCAATCCACCGCTGCCGGCCAACCTGGAACTGACCGAAGGTGGTCAGCGTATCAAACTGCGTATGGATAGCTGGACCACGCAATGATCACCACCTGGCCTGCTCCGGCAAAACTGAACCTGTTTCTCTACATTACCGGCCGTCGTGCTGACGGCTACCACAATCTGCAAACGCTGTTTCAGTTTCTTGATCACGGCGACACGCTGGAAATCACGCCTGATAGCAGCGGGAACATTACGCTGTTGACGCCTCTGGCGGGCGTTGCCGACGACGAGAACCTGATCGTGCGGGCGGCGCGGATGTTAAAACAGGCAGCGGCCGTTCGCGGTACGCTGCCCGAAAACGCGGGTGCGCAAATTGCGCTTGAGAAACGCCTGCCGATGGGTGGCGGTCTCGGTGGAGGTTCTTCTGATGCCGCGACCGTGCTGGTGGCGCTCAACCATTTGTGGCAAACCGAGCTTAGCGTGGATGAGTTAGCCACGCTTGGCGTCAAGCTCGGTGCCGATGTTCCGGTGTTCGTGCGCGGTCATGCCGCCTTTGCCGAAGGGGTTGGCGAAGAGATTCAGCCTGCTGAACCGGAAGAAAAATGGTATCTGGTGGCGCATCCTGGCATAAGCATCGGCACGCCGGATATCTTTCGCGATCCTGACTTGACGCGCAATTCACCGATACGCACATTAGATGAACTGTTACAGCGTCCTTTTCACAATGATTGTGAAGCTGTGGCAAGAAAACGTTTTCGCGAGGTTGATGCGCTGCTTTCCTGGCTGCTAGAATACGCGCCGTCGCGCCTGACCGGGACGGGAGCTTGTGTGTTTGCTGAATTTAACACCGAGTCCGCTGCTCGTCAGGTGCTGGAGCTTGCCCCGAAATGGATTAACGGATTTGTGGCTCGCGGGCTTAATCACTCGCCGTTGCAACGTACCCTTTCCGGGCTCTAAGCGTTTGCGTGACAGTGCCACCCTGTTCCAGGCACTGCACGTGACGCATTAACACACCCGTATGAACGACTTCAAAAGTATTCGCCGGTTACTTTTGAAACGTTCATTCTCTGGACGCCAAGCCTGAGGTTCTTCTCGTGCCTGATATGAAGCTATTTGCTGGTAACGCCACCCCGGAACTAGCACAACGTATTGCCAACCGCCTTTACACTAGCCTCGGAGACGCCGCTGTCGGCCGTTTCAGTGATGGTGAAGTAAGTGTACAGATCAACGAAAATGTACGCGGTGGTGATATTTTCATCATCCAGTCCACCTGTGCCCCCACCAATGATAATCTGATGGAGCTGGTTGTGATGGTCGACGCGTTGCGTCGGGCTTCTGCTGGTCGTATTACTGCTGTTATCCCTTACTTTGGTTATGCCCGTCAGGACCGCCGCGTGCGTTCTGCTCGTGTGCCTATCACCGCCAAAGTGGTCGCCGATTTCCTCTCCAGCGTAGGTGTTGACCGTGTTCTGACGGTTGATCTGCACGCCGAACAGATTCAGGGCTTCTTCGATGTCCCGGTTGATAACGTGTTCGGTAGCCCAATCCTGCTGGAAGATATGCTGCAGATTGGCCTGGAAAACCCGATTGTGGTTTCTCCGGACATCGGCGGCGTCGTGCGTGCGCGTGCTATTGCTAAACTGCTCAATGACACTGACATGGCTATCATCGATAAACGTCGCCCGCGTGCGAACGTTTCTCAGGTGATGCACATCATCGGTGACGTGGCGGGTCGTGACTGTGTACTGGTCGACGATATGATCGACACCGGCGGTACGCTGTGCAAAGCAGCTGAAGCGTTGAAAGAGCGCGGTGCGAAACGTGTCTTCGCTTATGCGACTCACCCCATCTTCTCTGGCAACGCGGTGGAAAACCTGCGTAAGTCAGTGATCGATCAGGTTATCGTGTGCGATACCATTCCACTGTCAGACGAGATGAAAGCGTTGCCAATCGTGCGTACCTTAACGCTCTCTGGCATGCTGGCCGAAGCGATTCGCCGTATCAGTAACGAAGAGTCCATCTCCGCAATGTTCGAACATTAATACATTGCATGAAACCGGGCCTCGCGCCCGGTTTTTATTTCTGATAATCCGCTTCATTTACCGATTAAGCCGCTTTCAGCGCAGATATTTTCGCGATAAATTTCGTTAAAACTCGCTATTCTCCCTGCCTTACACTCTTTTCAAACGACATGCGATGCTTCGCTTTAGCGGGCCATTGATTAGTGGTATTTTTCTCCACACTTTTTTTTGAGAACTCCGACCACTATGACTCTCGACATCTACACGCTGTTTGTTTGCGAGCTCTATGTGCTGGGGTTTTTGAGCATTATTTTGGTGTTCGCCTGGGTAGGTGCACAGTACGATCGCGTGCTGGGGTTCACCACGCTGGCGCTCACGTTAACCTTGATGGCGGTCTTCCTCAGCAGTCTGCGCAGTGCTGGCTTTGTTTTTCTCCCCATTGCTGTTGGCAACGTGGTGATGCTGCTGGCCTACGGCAATCTGCTCAATGCTTTTCGTGCTTTCTGCAATAAACCCTTAGGCTTCAGCTGGTTAGCGGGCGCACTGTTATGGGCCATTCTTTGCACTTTCCCACAGTTTTATGCCAGTCAGCCTAAACGCGTTTTAGTGCTGTGCCTGCTGTGCATCATTTACACCGGCGCACTGATAAGGTTGTTATGGCAATCACGCGATGCCCTGCAAGTGACTTTTTGGCCCGCGCAGATGTTGCTATGGATCCATCTGTTGTTTCACGTGGCGCGTATCTTCCTTGATGACGCCATCGCCACACCGGTGCACGGCGCAATAGCAGGCTCCAGTTTTTCGGTTTATGTGATTCTTGAGTCCATTCTATTTGTGATTGGCCTGACTTTTACCATTCTGGCGATGGTCAACGAACGCACGCAGATAGCTCACAAGCGAGCTTCGCTTCATGATCCCCTGACCAGCGTCTGGAATCGCCGCGCTCTGTTTGAGCAAGCCGACAGATTAGTGGTGCGTAACACGCGAAGTCCGCAACCGCTGGTTTACACCGCTGTGCTGTTTGATCTCGACCATTTCAAAGGCATCAACGATCGTTACGGCCATCTGCAAGGTGATCGTGTATTAATTGATTTTTGTCATGTGGTACAAGCGTTGTTGCCCGCCGGGGGGCATTTTGCTCGTTTGGGCGGCGAAGAGTTTGCGGCGATTCTGCCGGGCAATAGCGAGGATGCGGAACGAGTGTGTGAGCGAATCCGACTGGCCACGCAGCTCTCACAGCCTAACGATGTTTGCTACACGGTGAGTATTGGCTATGCCACCGCTTATCATCGCGATCACACCTTCCCGATTTTACTCGGGCTGGCAGATGAAGCGTTGTATCGTGCAAAAGCCAGTGGCCGTAACCGCGTCGAGCGTTATTTCGTGCAGTTACAGCCTATGCAGGAAGCGGCTCTCTCTTAATGTGAGGAGTGATCGCGGCGGCAGCGTTTGTCACCGTAGTGGCGCAACCAGAAGTAGCGGTCTTCAACACGCTCACGTCCACTGACACGCGCGCCGACCAGCCACAGCAGTGCCCCGACAAAGATACTGAACATGGCACCATGGGCAAGGAATTGCGGCAGGTTTAACGCAGGTAGCTGATTAATAATGGAATAGCCGACGCCTAACACCATCGTCAGTAAACCTAAACACATCAGTCCATTACCTACATAGCGGCATTGTTGACGTTTCATGATTCACCCCCATCCTTATGAAAAAGCAAAACAGCACGTATGGTTAACTTGTCATAAGTTTAGGCAATGACCGCAGGTTAAGTTGCGGACAGGATCACACATCCTTCACAATCTCTGACATTTCTTTACGGCCAGAGGCTTGATTTCGATAGAAATTGATAAGTCACTCAGAGGTATCATCTGTACTCAGCACCCTTTGTCATCGCCGCTTGCAGGCAGTAAACTATCGCCCTTTCCGCAGCAAGACAGGATAAACATCGTGAGCAGCATTAAACTGATTGTGGGGCTGGCCAATCCCGGCGCTGAATACGCCGCAACGCGTCATAACGCGGGTGCCT
This sequence comes from Pantoea rwandensis, assembly GCF_000759475.1. Lineage (NCBI taxonomy): Bacteria > Pseudomonadati > Pseudomonadota > Gammaproteobacteria > Enterobacterales > Erwiniaceae > Pantoea > Pantoea rwandensis. The sequence goes on along the minus strand of NZ_CP009454.1, from coordinate 2,333,891 downwards.
GGTATGTGGATTTGCTGGCCGAAAGACATAATCAGTCGTTAAAAGAAGAGCCAAAATTTTTCGGCTATACCGCGCGCCTGTCACTGGCGGGTGAAGATGTGCGCCTGTTGGTGCCCACTACCTTTATGAACCTCAGCGGCAAAGCGGTGGGCGCGATGGCGACGTTTTATCGCATCGCACCGGAAGAGATTTTAGTGGCACACGATGAACTGGATCTGCCTCCGGGCATCGCGAAATTTAAACAGGGCGGTGGTCACGGCGGACACAACGGTCTGAAAGACATCATCAGTAAACTGGGCAATAACAACAATTTCCATCGCCTGCGGGTTGGCATTGGCCATCCCGGCGATCGCAATAAAGTCACCGGCTTCGTACTGGGTAAACCCCCAGCCAGTGAGCAAAAGCTGATTGATGATGCCGTGGATGAAGCGGTGCGCTGTACTGAGTTGTGGCTGAAAGAAGACAAAATCAAGGCGATGAACCGCCTGCATGCGTTCAAGGCTGGCTAAGGCCAATTCCCGCGCCGCAGAAGGCAATTCTGTGTATAATGCGCGAAATTTTTTGAATCTGTCGGCGCTGCCAGCCAGTGCCGCACACTCAGTGAGAAAGGTAATCAGACCATGGGATTTAAATGCGGTATTGTGGGCCTGCCGAACGTCGGTAAATCCACCCTGTTCAACGCGCTGACCAAAGCGGGTATCGAAGCAGCCAACTTTCCGTTCTGCACCATCGAGCCTAACACCGGTGTGGTGCCAATGCCCGATCTGCGCCTCGATCAGCTGAGCGAAATCGTTAAGCCGCAGCGTGTTGTGCCGACCACCATGGAATTCGTCGATATCGCCGGTCTGGTGAAAGGCGCATCCAAAGGTGAAGGTCTGGGTAACCAGTTCCTGACCAACATCCGTGAAACCGAAGCTATCGGCCACGTGGTGCGTTGCTTCGAGAACGACAATATTATTCACGTTTCCGGCAAAGTGAACCCGGCGGAAGATATTGACGTCATCAACACCGAACTGGCGCTGTCCGATCTGGATACCTGTGAACGTGCCATTCAGCGTTGCCAGAAGAAAGCCAAAGGCGGCGACAAAGATGCTAAAGCTGAACTGGCTGCATTAGAGAAGTGCCTGCCGCACCTGTCCGAAGCTGGCATGTTGCGCGCGCTGAAACTGGATGCAGACGAGAAAGCGGCCATCCGCTACCTGAGCTTCCTGACCCTGAAGCCAACCATGTATATCGCCAACGTTAACGAAGACGGTTTTGAAAATAACCCTTACCTCGATCAGGTGCGTGCGATTGCGGAAGCCGAAGGTTCAGTGGTGGTGCCAGTGTGCGCAGCCGTTGAATCCGACATTGCTGAGCTGGATGACGAAGAGCGTGACGAGTTCATGGCGGAGTTGGGTCTGGAAGAACCGGGGCTGAACCGCGTGATCCGTGCAGGTTATGCCCTGCTCAACCTGCAAACTTACTTCACCGCTGGCGTGAAAGAAGTGCGCGCATGGACCATCCCAGTGGGTGCCACCGCGCCGCAGGCTGCCGGTAAAATTCACACCGACTTCGAGAAAGGCTTTATCCGTGCGCAGACCATCGCGTTTGACGACTTTGTTACCTACAAAGGTGAGCAAGGCGCGAAAGAAGCCGGCAAGATGCGCTCAGAAGGTAAAGAGTACATCGTGAAAGATGGCGACGTGATGAACTTCCTGTTCAACGTCTAATCTTCACGTCGATGATTTAATCCCGATGGATTAAGCACCGCAAAAAAATCCACGCCTGGCGTGGATTTTTTATTTCTCATTGAGTAAATTCTTCCGCATCGCGCTCGCGTAGCGTCACTCTCACTTCGCTTCCGTCGCTGACCTATTCCACCGTCACCGCTCGCTTTTCCGCATCAATCCCCCCTTCTGACGGCCCTGATCCAGAGTGTGAGCCCGCTCATGAAATTGGCTCATGCAGCTTTGAAATTTAATCACTATCAATCGCTGAGGGACTCTGGCATAAAATTCGCATTGTTATTGACTTAAGACAATGTGAATTCTCCCGCAGGTGGTAGGCCAGGCATCAAGGCAACCCGTCTGAAATCGGAGAGGTTTTGCAGCAGAAATCAGGATACCCGAGCATCATGAGCAACGATTTTGCATTTTCAATTAAGAGCAGCGTTTTCGATGAGCACTACAACCCCTCTGAGAATACGCGTATCACCACGAACTTCGCTAACCTGGCACGAGGAACCAACCGCCAGCAGAATTTGCGCAATGCCTTAATGATGATGAACAACCGTTTCAACTCTCTGGCGCACGCGGATAACCCAAAAGGCGATCGTTATGCCGTTGAGCTGGAAATCATTTCTGCGGAAATTGATATTGAAGGCAATGGCAAAACCTTCCCGGTCATTGAGATCCTGAAAACCAATATTGTTGATCGCAAAACTCAGCAGCGTACCGACGGCATCGTAGGCAATAACTTCTCGTCCTACGTGCGTGATTACGATTTTAGCGTGCGTCTGCTGGCGGCCAATAACAACCAATCCGGTTTCAGCCTGCCGGAAGGTTTCGGCGATCTGCACGGCAATATCTTTAAAAGCTTCGTCAACTCGTCGGCTTATCAGGAGCGCTTTAATAAAAAGCCGGTGATCTGCCTGAGTGTATCGAGCAAAAATATCTATCACCGTACTGACTATCAGCATCCGGTGTTGGGCTTTGAATATCAGCAAGATGAGCTGTCTCTCACCGACCACTATTTCGGCAAAATGGGCTTGCAGGCGCGCTATTTCATGCCTGAAAACAGCGTCGCGCCATTAGCCTTCTATTTCACCGGTGACTTGCTGAATGATTACACGGATCTGGAACTGATCGGCACCATCAGCACCATGGAGACGTTCCAGAAGATTTACCGCCCAGAGATTTACAATGCCAACTCTGCCGCAGGCCAGTGCTATCAGCCAAGCCTGACGCATGGCGATCATTCATTAACGCGCATTGTTTACGATCGAGAAGAACGCAGCCAGTTGGCAATTGAGCAGGGGAAGTTTACGGAAGAGCACTTCATCAAACCCTATCAAGAGATTCTTGAGCAGTGGTCTGCACAATACGTTCTTTGATTAAGCCAAAATAAAAGGTTATTGATTATGAAATTGTTATTGCCTACTTCAACGGCAGGAAGCTTACCGAAACCGGCCTGGCTTGCTCAACCTGAAACGCTGTGGTCGCCATGGAAACTGCAGGGTGATGAATTAATCGAGGGCAAAAGAGATGCTCTGCTGTTATCCCTGCAGGATCAGCAATTAGCGGGCATTGATATCGTCAGTGATGGCGAGCAAACGCGCCAGCACTTCGTCACCACCTTTATTGAACATCTGAGCGGCGTTGATTTTGAAAAGCGTGAGATTGTGAAGATCCGCAATCGTTATGACGCCAGCGTGCCAAGTGTGATCGGTGAAGTGGTGCGTAAAAAGCCGGTGTTTGTTGAAGATGCTAAATTCTTGCGCCAGCAAACCAAACAACAGATTAAGTGGGCTTTGCCAGGCCCAATGACCATGATCGATACCCTCTATGATGGCCACTACAAAAGCCGTGAAAAACTCGCCTGGGAATTTGCCAAAATTCTTAATCAGGAAGCGAAAGAGCTAGAAGCAGCCGGTGTCGATATTATTCAGTTTGATGAACCCGCATTTAACGTGTTCTTCGATGAAGTGAATGACTGGGGCATTGCCGCACTGGAAAGAGCCGTTGAAGGTCTGAAGTGCGAAACCGCCGTGCATATTTGCTATGGCTATGGCATTAAAGCGAATACCGACTGGAAAAAGACGCTCGGCACTGAGTGGCGTCAATATGAAGAAGTGTTCCCTAAACTGCAAAAGTCTTCTATCGATATCATTTCACTGGAAGCCCAGAATTCGCGCGTGCCAATGGATCTGATTGAGCTGATTCGTGGCAAAAAAGTCATGGTCGGTGCCATTGATGTGGCGACCAACACCATTGAAACCGCAGAAGAAGTGGCTGATACCTTGCGTAAAGCGCTGCAGTTTGTTGATGCCGATAAGCTTTATCCTTCTACTAACTGCGGTATGACGCCACTGTCGCGCCGCGTGGCCAGAGGTAAGCTGGAAGCCTTGAGCGCGGGTGCAGCTATCGTCCGTAACGAACTCACCGCGTAATGATGATCCACTCACCGCCCAGCAGGACGGTGAGTGCTTTACTTCGGTGCCCAGCGATGTTCATCCGGGCACCGTCTTCCGTCTCCTGCCTGCATCATCCAATCCTGAAAAAACCTCATCACGCCCTGTGCGCATGTCTGTCGGCCAGTAACTGATCGACGAAAGCGACGATTTCCGGTTTGGTTTTCTCAATCTCGGCAATTTTACTGGCGAACTTCGGCAGATAGTCTTTATGGGCATACAACAATTGATCCAGCACTTTTATCGCCGTATCGCCCGCCGGAATAAGCGGATTAATCGTGAAGGCGTGTAATGCTGCGCCGTAATCGCCACTAACGGCCGCTTCAATCACCGTTTCTTCCATGGCTTTCATTAACTGAATCATGCCGCGCGCCGCAGGCGGTAACGCTCCCCAACGCAGCGGTTCTGCGCCATGAGAAGTGATGGCGGCAGTGACCTCCACCACGCAATCAAACGGCAAATCGGCAAGCGCGCCGTTATTGCGCGTCGAGACCACCATCAATTTTCCGCTGTTATTTTGAATCGATGCAATCAGATCGCATGCCGCATCGCTGTAATGCGCCCCGCCCCGCTGACTTAACTCTTCAGGCTTGTAGTTAAGATTGACGTCTTTATACAACTCGAAAAGCCGCGCTTCGGTTTTCTTCACCACTTCAGCGCGGGTTTCATACTGTTCGAACTCTTCGATGGCATGAGCCAGCATCGGTTCCTGCAAATAGTAATAGCGGTGATAACCACAGGGCAGCAGGCCGAGATGTTTCACCTGATCGTAATTAAAAGGAATCTGATGAATATTTTTCAGCCCTTCATCGCTTTTTTCCTGCTGGTCTGGTGAATAGATTTTATCAATCAGTTCGGCGGTGCGTTCATTGCCCTGCTGATCCCAAACGCGATGCCAGTGGAAATGGTTGAGCCCGGCAAATTTGAAATAGAGATCTTTCTCTTCCACACCGAGTACGCTGCTGGCCTGAGTGATATGACCGAACGGCACATTGCACAGGCCGACGGTTTTTTCCCACTTGCCATATTTAATCGCCGCTTCGGTCACCATGCCTGCCGGATTAGTGAAATCCACCAGCCAGGCATGAGGGCACAATTGACGCATATCCTCGATAATATCGAGAATCACCGGAATCGTGCGAAACGCCTTAAATATTCCGCCCGGGCCGTTGGTTTCCTGACCCAGTAAACCATTGGCCAAAGGAATCACTTCATCTTTTAAGCGCGCATCCAGCAACCCCACACGGAACTGCGTGGTCACGTAATCCGCATCCTTTAACGCTTCCTTACGATCGAGAGAAAGATGAACCTGCCAGTCGAGTTTAGCGGCCGCAATCATCCGCTCCGCCATACTGCCAACAATTTCCATCTTCTCTGCGCCGTCCTCAATATCCACCAGCCACAACTCGGCAATCGGCAACTGCGCCTGACGCAGGATAAGCCCTTCAATCAACTCTGGCGTATAGCTGGACCCCCCACCGATAGTGACAATCTTGATCTTATTTGGCATAGGATTAACTCCGTTTGGTTGCAATCAGGTGAGTCAACAGCGCCGTTTCAGGCAGCATTACGCCTCACCGCATGGATGATATTTTTCCTGGCTCAGGTTCATGTTATTTATTCAGCCTGCCTGCGCAGGCTGGAAAGGATATTTACTGAAGAAGAGATGACACATCTGTTTTACCCGGGCCTCCTGCCCGGGCAATGCGACTTAAAGCGCTTCACCTTGCGAGGCGATGACCTTTTTATACCAGGCAAAACTTTTCTTCTTCGAGCGCGAAAAATCGCCGGTTTGATCGTCATTGCGGTCCACGTAAATAAAACCGTAGCGCTTGCTGTATTGGCCGGTACCAAAAGAGACGCAATCGAGGCAGCCCCAGGGCGTAAAGCCCATCAGGTCCACGCCATCTTCCAGTACAGCTTTTTTCATTTGCTCGATGTGTTCACGCAGGTAGGCAATACGATAGTCATCATTTACCTCACCGTTGGCCTCACGTTGATCAACGGCGCCAAAACCATTTTCCACAATAAACAGCGGCTTCTGATAACGCTCATACAGCGCGTTCAGCGTGTAGCGCAGACCAACTGGATCAATCTGCCATCCCCAATCTGACGCCTGCACGTGTGGATTTTTTCGGCTGCCAGGGAAAGCCTCGAGTGCGCTGTCCATGCGGGTCGCACTGGCATACTCCACGGCATTACTCATGTAATAGCTAAAGCCGAGATAATCGGTGCAGCCTTCACGCAGTGTTTGTGCATCCTCCGCTGCCATCTCAATGTGGAAACCGCGCAACGCCCACTCTTTCAAGATGTACGACGGATAGGCGCCGCGCATGTGCACATCGCCAAACAGATAACGTTCCTGCATCGATTTTTGCGCGTACATCACATCATCAGGATGGCATGACCACGGATACAGCGGCACCATCGCCAGCATGCAACCGATCTTAAATTCAGGATTGATTTGATGCCCCAGCTTCACCACTTTGGCACTGGCCACAAACTGATGATGCAGCACCTGATACATCACCTCTTCCGGCTTTTCATGTTCGGTGAAAATCACCCCTGAGTTGCTGTAACCGAACAGCGGGCGGCGCCAGTTACGCTGGTTGTTGATCTCGTTAAAGGTCATCCAGTATTTCACTTTGCCTTTGTAACGCTTCATCACCACTTCGCTATAGCGCACAAAGAGATCGATCAACTCACGATTGAGCCAGCCGCCATACTCCTTCACCAGATGCAATGGCATCTCGAAGTGCGACAGCGTGATCACCGGTTCGATGCCATATTTGAGCAGCTCATCAAACATGTCGTCGTAAAACTGCAGGCCCGCTTCGTTAGGTTGTTGCTCATCGCCTTTCGGGAAGATGCGTGTCCAGGCAATCGACGTACGGAAGCACTTAAAACCCATTTCGGCAAACAGCGCGATATCGTCTTTGTAGTGATGATAAAAATCAGTGGCCTGATGGTTGGGATAGTGTTTCCCTTCGACAATCCCATCGGTAATTTCACGTTCAACCCCATGCGCACCGCCCGTTAACACATCGACGATGCTCGGTCCTTTACCTCCTTCGTTCCATCCACCTTCAACCTGATGCGCGGCAACGGCGCCGCCCCATAAAAAATCAGCCGGTAACTGAGACATAATCCATCCTTTTATGTGATTAACAGCGTCTTACTGCACGTGGGTTTTCGACAACGCCTGCACCTGACGATGCAGATAAATCAGCTCTTCGACTAAATCACGGCACAGCATGGCGTTCATCAGATGATCCTGCGCATGCACCATAATCAGATTGACGGGAATCTTGCCGCAGCCTTCATCCGCACCAATTAAGGCGGTTTGAATTTTGTGGGCTTCGCGTGCGGCATCTCGGGCACTGGCCAGCAGCGCATCGGCTTCCTGCCAGTTGTGTTTTCGGGCTGCTTGCAGTGCCTGCATCGATGATGAACGGGCTTCACCGGCATGAATAATCAGCTCCATCACCGTGCTTTCCATTTCCTGCATCTCTTGCATTACTTCATCTCCTCTGCCAGTTGTTCCTGCGCCATCTCTTCTTCCTGCGCAAGCAGTTGGCGTTCATACAGTTTGAAGAACGGGTAATAAATCAGCGTGGATAAACAAATCAGGAAGGCCACCAGCACTACCGCGCGCCAGTCCCAGCCAGTTGACCAGGCGGCACCAATTGGTCCCGGCGTGGTCCAGGGTGCCAGCGAAATGACGTGGTTGATCAAGTTGGTGCGGGTGGCGGTCCAGGCGATAACCGCGTTGATCAACGGCGTGGTGATAAAGGGAATAAACAGCAGCGGATTCATCACCACCGGCGAACCGAAAATAATCGGCTCATTGATGTTAAACATACCGGGTACAAAGCCGAGGCGGCCGATGGCGCGCAGATGCGCGGAGCGGCTGCGCAGATAGAGAATCACCAGGCCCATGGTGGCGCCCGAACCGCCCACGGTGATGAAGAATTGCCAGAACGGCTCGATAAAGATCTTAGGAATATCCTGGCCGGCATTTAGCGCTTCCTGGTTCAGCCCCAGATTACTCAGCCAGAATGCCTGTAAAATCCCACCGACAATCGCCGCACCGTGAATACCGGCAAACCACAGCAGATGACAGAGCAAGACGGCGATAAGCACGGCGGGCAGTGAATCGGCTGCGGAGATGATTGGCGCAAACACCGACATAATGGCCTGAGGAATGAGTAAGCCAAAGTGGCTCTCCATAAACAGGTTCAGCGGATAAAGCGTCAGGAAAATCACCATAATGGGGATCAGCAGGTCAAACGACTGACGAATCTTCGGTGGCACCTGTTCTGGCAGTTTGAAGCCAATGTTGTATTTCACCAGCCAGTGCATCACTTCCGTGCAGTACAGACTGATCAGGATGGCGGAGAATATCCCTTCCCCGCCCAGCGATGCCACGGATAACGCACCATCCTTTTCCGGTGCAGCCACCACCAAAAAGGTCATCAGCGACAGCAGCGCCGCCATCAGGCCATTGAGTTTGTAGCTTTGCGCCAGGTTGTAGGCAATTGCGCCAGTGATAAACACCGCCATGATGCCCATCGTCATGTTGTAGGGCATCATCAGCTGGTCGTTGTACTGCTTCACCATGCCCAGCCACCACTGGGCAAAGCCCCACTGGCTGTCCTGACTGAAAGGAGGATGTGAGAACAGCAGCATAAATGAACCGACAATCAGGAACGGCATCGAGGCAATAAATCCGTCCTTGATGGCCACCACATGCCGTTGCGAGGAGAGTCGTGCTGCAATCGGACTGATGCGGTTCTCAATCACGCCAAATAAAGAGTCAGCCAGTGTACTCATCATGCCCCCTTATTGGCATCAATCAGGGCGAGTGCCGACTTCAGGATTTTTTCGCCATTTAACATCCCGTAATCCATGGTGTTAATGACGGTGACCGGTTTGTGATATTCCTGCGCCTGGCGTTCGAAATCTGCCAGCTTATATTTGATCTGCGGACCTAACAGACAACAGTCATACTCCGCGATTTTTTCATTGAACTCTTCCATGCCAACGGCATCAATTTTGGCTTCTAAACCCAGCTGCGTAGCGGCTTTCTGCATTCTTTGTACCACCATGCTGGTTGACATACCTGCGGAACAACACAATAGAATTTTCACCATGATACCCTCCGTTTTTTTTAAATAATTACGCGCCGAGAACCGTTTCTGCAACCGGTTACAGATTCAATTTGTTTTTTTTGTGATCCATAACTCAAACCGTTAAACCTTATTTAAAGAGTGAAAATATGATTAATCTGAGACCGGTTTCATATTATTTTTATGTTAGCCTTTTAAATATGTGATGAAATCGGATGATAATGAGAAAAAACGTTATCGGTTAGAAGAGCCTCACTCTGCGGTTTTCAGATTGAGCTTTTGCGCTACAATGCGCGAGAACGCTGAGAAGGAAGATAAATGACGACAATGCTTGATGTCGCAAAACGCGCAGGTGTGTCAAAAGCCACGGTGTCACGGGTGCTGGCTGGCCATGCTTATGTGTCTAAAACGGTGCGGGATCGGGTGATGCTGGCCATAGATGAGATGGATTACCGTCCTAATCTGCTGGCACGAAGTCTTGCGACCAACCGTTCGCACAGTATTGGTCTGATGGTGCCCAACACGCTTTACAATGGTCCTTTTTTCACCGAGCTGTTATTCCAGGCCGCGACCATGACGGAAAAAACTCGGCTCACAACTGGTGCTGGGCGATGGTAAACACAATGCGCAGCAAGAGCGTAAAGCCATAAACTTTTTGATCGATAGCTATTGCGATGCCGTGATCATCTATCCGCGCTATTTAAGCGTGGAAGATATTGATGCACTTATTCCTGGTATGAGTAAGCCGTTAATCGTGTTAAACCGCCGTTTGAAGCAGCATCCGCAATATTCGGTGTGTGCTGACCACGAAAATGACACCCTCAACGCTGTGAATCATTTAATTGCTCAGGGCCACCGCGAGATCGCTTTTATCAAAGGGATGGGCAGCTCTCACACCGGATTAAGTCGCCTGAAAGGCTATATTTCATCGTTGATAGAAAATGGCATTGAATACGACGAAAACCTGATGCTGGACGGCTGCTGGACCAGCGCCAGTGGGCAACTGGCGGTTGAAGCACTGTTACGTCGTAAAGTGAGATTTTCCGCGATTGTCGCCAGCAATGATGATATGGCGATTGGCGCCGCCTGCGCCTTGCACAACGCGGGTCTGCGCATCCCGCAGGACGTCTCCTTACTGGGCTTTGATGATATCCCGGTTGCGCCCTATCTCCTGCCGGCGTTAACCACGGTGCATGTTCCGGTTGCTGAGATGGTGTCGAGCGCGTTAACGCAACTGTCTAAAATGCTGGATGGTGAAAGCGTGACGGCGCAGCCACTGATGCCGGGCCGACTGGTGCTGCGTAATTCGATCACCCAGGGACCGTATTACCAGCAAAAATAACGCTACCGTGCGATAATCTGGCTTATTTTGCCACGATGAGCATTTTTCGCCATGAAGCACTTTCTCGTTATCGTCCCCGATGGCGGCATGCTGTTTGAAGCCGCCGGTATTGCCGACATCCTGATGCACGCCAACCTACACCTGCCCGTTGGCGTCGATCAGCCACGTTATCGTGTCAGTATCGCCACCACGCAGTCGCATCAGGTGATTCACGGTCAGTCGGGCCTCAACCTGCTGGCTGACCTGAAGCTGGCCGAAGTAGATCCCCGCACCGCCTGGGATACCATCATGATTACCGGACGCGGTGACAGCGTCGAAGAGGGCAACATGGTGGTGGATTTCATCAGGCTGGCGGCTCCGCAGGCCCGGCGTGTGGTGTCAATTTGTGGTGGCGCGATGCTGCTCGCTGAAGCGGGTTTGCTGGATGGACGCCGTGCCACGTCACACTGGCGTCTGCTGGAAACGCTGCAAACCCGCTTTCCCCGCGTCCAGGTGGAAGGTGGCCCGCTGTACATCCAGGATGGCCCAATCTGGACGTCCGGTGGCGTGAGTTCCGGCTTTGATCTCACGCTGGCGCTGGTTGAGGAAGACTTCGGTTTCAGCGTGGCACGCGATATCGCTCAGGATATGGTGATGTATTTGCGCCGCCCCGGCGGACAGATGCAGTTCAGCCGCTACCAGCTACAACAAACCAGCACCGGCCCGATCCACGATCTGCAAAGCTGGATACGCGCCAACCTGGCGGAAGATCTGTCGGTTGAGAAGCTGGCCGAACGTGTCGCGATGAGCCCACGCAATTTCACCCGCGTATTCACCCGTGAAACCGGTGCGTCACCGGCGCGCTATGTCGCAGAGGCGCGACTGGCTGCCGCACGCGAATTGTTGGAGCAGAGCCGCGCGACGCTGGAACGCATCGCCCTCGACACCGGATTTGGCAGCAGCATCAATTTGCGCCGCAGTTTTGAGCGCCAGTTGCATCTCACGCCCGGTGAATATCGCCAACGCTTTCACTGCCGTAAAATGGCGTAAAGTGATCCTTTTTTGTCGTTTACGCCAATCCCACATCGTCCTACATTGACTGCAACCACTTCGGATAAGGAGTCAATAATGATCAAGGTAGGCATTAACGGTTTTGGCCGTATCGGACGTAACGTATTCCGCGCCGCACTGGGCAGTGATGATATTGAGATTGTGGCGATTAACGATCTCACCGACAGCAAAACGCTGGCGCATCTGCTGAAACACGACTCTCTGCTGGGTCGACTGCCTGCAGAAGTGGAAGCGGGTGAAGTTGAACTGCGCATTGATGGTAAGCCAGTACGCGTGTTCAGCGAACGAGATCCGGCCAATATTCGCTGGAGCGATGTGGGTGTCGATATTGTTATCGAAGCCACCGGATTCTTCACTGAACGTGACAAAGCAGCGGTGCATATCACCCGCGGTGGCGCGAAACGCGTCATTATCTCCGCGCCGGGTAAAAACGATGATTTGACGATAGTGTTGGGCGTGAACGATCAGCGCTACGACCCTCAACAGCATTTCGTCGTGAGCAACGGCAGCTGCACCACCAACGGCTTAGCCCCGGCTGCACAGGTTCTCCATCAGGCCTTCGGTATTGAGCATGGTCTGATGAACACCACTCATGCTTATACTAATAGCCAGGTACTGCACGATCAGCCGGAGAAAGATCTGCGCGGCGCGCGCGCGGCGGCGCTGTCAATCGTGCCTTATTCAAGCGGCGCGGCTAAAGCGTTGGGCCGTGTTATCCCCGAGTTGGATGGGCGTTTGACGGGCTATTCATTGCGCGTACCGGTGCCGGTGGTGTCGATTGTCGACTTAACCGTGACGCTTAAACGCGATGTCACCGCCGAGGAGGTCAATGATGCCTTTAAAGCCGCAGCAGCAGAAGGTCCGCTGAAAGGGATTCTCGGTTACAGCGATGAACCACTGGTTTCCAGTGATTATCAGGGCGATCCTCGTTCATCCATCATCGACGGCCTTTCCACGCTGGTGATTGGCGGCAACCTGGTGAAAATTCTTGCCTGGTACGACAACGAGTGGGGCTTCTCAAATCGACTGGTGGATTTAGCACGTCTCATGGCACAGCGCGGCCTGTAATTCGCCCTCCTCCTCAACTAAAAAAATCCCCGCTAATGCGTAATGCCGATCAGTTAAGACAAAAATGATCGGTTGAACGATCCAACAGTTCTGCAAGAATCCGTAATCTCTCAGGGATTACGGATTTTTTTATGCTTCTCAGTCAGGCTCTCGATATTGTTCATAACTTTACTCCTCAGGAGTTCTCGACGCTTTCTGATCTCCTTTCTCCTGAACTTATTGACGAGTGTCTCGCGGATACCGGGACAGTAACGTTACGTAAGCGCAGGTTGTCGATGGAAATGATGGTCTGGGCAGTGACGGGCATGGCACTTTTTCGCTCCCATTCGATGACTCAGCTCGTCTCACACCTGGATATCCTTCTGCCGGGGAAAAGGCCCTTTGTTGCGCCCAGCGCGGTTGTGCAGGCCCGGCAGCGATTTGGAGAAGATGTTATCCGGTTAATGTTTGAGAAAACGCAGCGCCTGTGGTTTGAAAAGACACCGCTGTCGCACTGGAACGGACTGACTCTGATGGCGGTGGATGGCACCGTATGGCGTACCCCTGACACACCAGAGAATGATGCCGCCTTCGGGCGAACGGCCAATATTAATAAGTGCTCTGAGTGGCCGCAGGTGCGAATGGTCTGTCAGATGGAAGTCACCAGTCACCTGCTGTCAGCAGCAGCGTTCGACAGCGTCTCAGCTGCCGGCGAAGCCGATCTTGCCGCTCAGCTTATCCCACAGACCCCCGACCACTCTCTGACCCTCTTTGATAAAGGTTTTTACGCGCTGGGTCTGCTGCACGCCTGGCAGTCAGCGGGAACGGAAAGACACTGGATGCTGCCGCTGCGCAAAGGAGCACAGTACCGTATAGTCCGTAGCTTAGGGGCCGGGCAGGCGTTGGTGGAATTACAGCTGTCGCCGCAGGCGAAGAAAAAATGGCAGGGAGCTGCGGACACGCTGACGGCAAGGCTTATCAGCAAAGAACTCAACGGAAAAACGGTTCAAATCCTGACATCCATGTGCGATCCCCTGAGGTATCCCAAAGCAGATGTCGTGGATTTATACGGCCATCGCTGGGAAATAGAGCATGGGTTCCGCGAGATGAAACAACACCTGCTGAATAATGAGCTGACGCTGAGAAGCAAAAAGCCAGAACTTGTGCGTCAGGAGCTGTGGGGCGTGGTCCTGGCCTATAACCTTCTGAGGTTCATGATGGCGCAGATGGCGTACAGCCTGAAAGGTGTGGAACCTTATCAGATGAGTTTTAAGCAGTCCGCACTGTATCTGAGAAGTCATCTGAGCCTGCTACCGGGCATCTCACCGGGAAAAATACCGCGGATAATGGAAGAGGTAATGGCGATGGCGCCAGGGCTGGTGCTGCCGGAAAGAAGAGTGCGGCATTACCCAAGGGCGGTAAAAAAGAAGCCGCAACGTTATCCGTTGCGGCCTCCATTAAGATCTTAACTGACAAGCATTACCGCTAATGCGGGGATTCTCGTTGCTGACGGGCGCAGTTACTTAATGCCCATTGCATCCTTCAGCGTAAAGAACAAGTCCGTCTGATCGGTCAGGCCCACCACGTTAGCCGCATAAGGACCATAGGCCGCGATACGCAACTGTGTGCCGGTATGCCCCTGAGAATCCTCTTCAGAGTTACCGTAGCTGATGGTCATGACCGCACCATCTTTGGTGTTCACCGCCTGCGTCAGGCCCGGCGCTTTGCTGCCATTTTCAATAATCTGGCTGCTGTGCGCATGGTCAGCCGTCACCACCACCAGGGTATCGCCATGCTCGCGTGCAAAGGCCAGCGCCTGCTGCACGGCCTCATCCAGATCCACGGTTTCACCAATCTGACCACATGGGTTTGCTGCGTGATCCTGTTTATCAATCGACGCGCCTTCCACCTGCAGGAAGAAACCTTTCTCATTGGTGCTCAGCAAATCAATTGCCTTTTTGGTCATCTGCGCCAGTGTCGGTGTTGATGCCGGGCGATCTTTATTCACTTCGCAGGTCACTACGGGTTTATCAATGTTGCCGTGATAGCTGGCTTTTGGCCCTTGCCAACGAACCGGCATATTGCCGTCGGAGAACAGACCCAGTACCGGTTTGCTTTGGTCGGCCTGTTGGATGGCATTCATGCCATCCAGGTTATCGACCAGCTGGAAGCCCAACGCCTGAGCCTGCTCGCGCAGGGTTTTTCCCTGATACTCACCAGCTTTGGCGCTTTCCGTGAACGATTTCGCCCCGCCGCCGAGCGTGACGTCTGGACGAGTCTTCAGCATCTGCTCGCTGATCGACCCTTTACCGCCCTGCTCCAGCGCATTGGTTGGACAGAGTTCGCTGGTTTTCTCCGGGCCATAACATTTACGCGATGTGACATGCGCCATCAAAGCGGCGGGCGTGGCATCCTGCAATTCTGCGGTTGAGACGTTGCCAGTGGCTTTGCCGGCAGCTTTCGCCAACTCCAGAATGGTGACCTGATCCTTGCCATTGACGTCTACGCCGATGGCACCGTTATAAGATTTGGTGCCCGTTGCCCAGGCGGTAGCGGAGGCAGCGGAATCTGTCACGTAGTTCGGTTTGTGGGTTTTCTTGTCTAACGAGTAGTGGGTGTACTGGCCGGTTAACGGCAGCGCATCAATGCCTGGGAAAAAACCACCTGCGCCCATCGCCTGATTTCGTGCGGCGGTGATTTCCGAGTCGCCCATGCCATCGCCGATCAACAAGATGACGTTTTTGGCCGTGGTATTGATGAGTGAGGCTTTCAGCGCTTCCGTCTGGTCGCTGCTGAGGCGGCGCGCGCCACCGTGTTCGGTGATATCACCGGTGGCGGCGCGGCTATACGTTGTTGAATCTGCCACTGCTGACGTTGCGATGAGTGAAGCCAGCAGAGAAACCGTGAAAAGAGGTATGTGTTTCATTTATAAGCATCCTTATCAGTAAATATAACCAAATGTTTCCGCAGACAAGTCTGCGACAGTCTGGTGACACTTTTGTGGCAGAGAAGGAATAATTTGATGACAGAACACGCAGTTCGGCGAGAGATGCAGCAAGCTGCACAGAGCTTAAGCGGATAGAACAAAAGGAGAAAATAGGGCTTGACCGTTTTCAGGTAACTCCCTATAGTAGCGCCCCGTTGACCCAGTGCGGTTGGCAGAAAAAATGTGGTGAGATGTCCGAGTGGCTGAAGGAGCACGCCTGGAAAGTGTGTATACGGCAACGTATCGGGGGTTCGAATCCCCCTCTCACCGCCATCATTTTGAAGAAGAGCCTGAACGAAAGTTCAGGCTTTTTTTTGTCTTCAGATCAGCCACATCATTAACTTACCTGGCCATCCCCGATTACCATCGCCAGGAACTTGTCTCTGAGTGGGTCTTTGATCTGTGCGTTCCAGGCCAAACCTGTTTGCCAATGCGTATGTTCACCCTCCAGCGGCAATAGCCTGACGCCAGCAGGAAGGATGTGTTTCACACTCGCCGGCAATAACGCGACACCATCCCCTGCCGCCACTCGTGCCAGCAATGTCTGGATATCATCGGCGGCTGCAACCCTACAAGGCGGAAAACCTTGCCCGCACAGATAGCGCTGCGCCTGAGCCGTTAAGCCATTGCCGCGATCGGGTGAGAGCTGGAGCAGTTGGTGAGTTTCAATAAACACCTTCGCTTCCGCCAGATCGGAAGGCTGGTCTGCCGCGATCGCCAGCACTAAGCGCTCCTCATCCAGCACAAGACTTTGCAACGGTTCGGTTACCGGCAAGCGCACAAATCCAATCTGCAGTCGCCCTTCCATCAGTTGCTGGCATTGCACCGCAGAAGGCATGTCGTTTAATAACACCTGCACGCCAGGATACGCAGTGCGGAACGCCGCTACCCTTTCAGGTGCCATGCGAAAGGACGAGATACCAAATCCAATGGTCAACGTTCCCGTCTGGCCCTGCTGCCGTTCCGCTATCGAGGCACAAAACTGCGCATGACGCTCCACGATATCCCGCGCACCGGACAAAAACTGCTCTCCCGCCACAGTGAGGCGGGCGCCATGCCGCCCGCGCTGGAAAAGCGTGACACCCGCAAGGTGCTCAAGCGTTTGGATTTGTTTCGTTAGCGCGGGTTGCGTCACGCACAACTGTTCAGCAGCAGTGTGATAAGCATGGGTTTTAGCCAACGTAACGAAGGCACGGAGCAGTTTAATATCCATTCCATTCGGTTATCGAAGTGAGCGAAGTTGTGATTATACACGGTGGATTTCTCTCTGGTGAAATAGCACGCCATCCCCCTACGAGAGAAACCACCATGAACAAACAGCTTCGTGTTGCCACCGTACAGTTTTGTCATCGCGCCGGAGACAAGCAGTACAACTTAGCGCTGATGGAACAGTTTATTGATCAGGCCGCTCAGACAGATACTCAGGTTTTGGCTTTTCCTGAGATGTGTATCACGGGTTACTGGCATGTGCCTCAGCTATCGCATGATGAAGTGGCAGCCCTCGCCGAGCGCAGCGATGACAGCCCGTCACTGGCACGGATAGCGGCGCTGGCAGAGCGCTATCAGATGGCGATCGGGGCGGGCTATATTGAAAAGCATCAAAACGGCCAGCTCTACAATGCTTACGCGGTTTGCATGCCTGATGGTCAACGCCATGTACATCGTAAGATCCACGCTTTCGAGCATCCATCCATTTCCCAGGGGAATGCATTTACGGTGTTTGATACGCCGTGGGGTGTACGAATAGCGATTCTTATCTGCTGGGACAATAACCTCACCGATAACGTTCGCGTCACCGCCCTGCTGGGTGCCGATATTTTGATTGCGCCACATCAAACGGGCGGCACGCACTCGCGCAGCCCCTTCGGCATGAAACCCATCCCTGTAAGCCTTTGGGAAAACCGCCAGCAAGCCCCTGAAGCGCTGGAAGCCGCATTAATGGGTGACAGCGGGCGAGGCTGGTTGATGCGCTGGCTGCCCTCGCGTGCACACGATAATGGACTGTTCATCCTGTTCAGTAATGGCGTAGGACTGGATAACGGTGAGATCCGCACCGGCAATGCGATGGTAATTGATCCCTATGGTCGCATCGTCAACGAAACCACTTCATTCAGAGATACGCTGGTGAGCGCCGATCTGGACCTTTCGTTACTGGCGATGTCTACCGGGCGCCGCTGGATCCACGGCAGACGGCCAGAACTTTATCACCTGCTCTGTGAACCACAAGGTTATGAGCGGGATGCACGCACCGCACGATTTTCCGAAGATGTTCCTGTGTTCGATCACAAAATGGCGCATAAAACATCTTTGGATAAAACATAAAGCCACACGAGGCGTAAACCTTTCGCGTTTTATTTATACCGACGCTGAAGATATCTGGTTGAGGTAAATACCAACTTAGGAAAAAACAAATGAAAGGATTCATGCATTATGGGGTTTTTATCTTCATACTGACGTTCACATCATTAGCTGAAGCAGTCATTAAAATCCCCTTTAAATTAGATGAAAGTGCATTACCGATTGTCACGCTGAATATTAACGGCCAGGAGGGCGAGTTTATGCTGGATACCGGCTCTGCATTTGCTTTCCATTTTGATCCGGCGTTTATACGACAGGTGCCGTGGCTAAAGCCGTTAAAGGATAAAGTGCGCACCACCGATCTGACCGGCGAGGTGTTCCTGAATGATAAATTCATGTTTCACCATGTCTCGGTTAATGGCATGAGCTTTGAGAACGTTGAAGGTGTTTCCCTGAGCCCATGGGGGCTGACGCTGCAGCCTGACGGCAAAAGACCGGAAAGTATGGTCATCGGATTGGGGCTTTTCCGGCAAAAGGTCCTGATGATTGATTACCCGCATCGCCTGTTCACCGTGGCGAATCGGCTGGACGATTTCACTATCGACCGCCAGCAATGGTTAACGCTGCCTTTAACGATCACAGATGAAGGCATAATCATTGAGGTTATGAAAAATAATGAGAGTTTTAATATGCTGCTGGATACCGGTGCAACACTCTCAATGTTATGGAGTAAACGTTTAAATAGAACAGATAACGTATTTCCTTGCAAAGAAGTCATAGCGGAAATGGATGATGAAGGTTGTCAGGCGACGCAAATCAATATCAAACAGGCCACATCCGGGAAAATAAATATCGCGGCGACCCTGGTGGATGATATTGATTCAAAAATGGTGGCGGATGGTTTATTAGGCACTAATTTTTTACAACATCATCGTGTTCTGATCGATTTTCCTGCCCAGCAGTTATTGATACGCGCCAATGAACCTGGCTGAGCAGCCATAAAAAAACCCGGCTTGCGCCGGGTTTTGCTTCGCTACACTCTCAATCAACTTCTCAATCGTTAACCGTAAGCCAGCAGCGTGCGCTGGCAAAGTGCCGAACGGACGCAGTCGTTTTTGTCGAAACGCACCACACCAATCATCTCGTCTTCTTCGAAACGCGCCAGCGCATCGGCCAGACCAGATTTGACGTGGGACGGCAAGTCACACTGGGTGATATCACCGTTGACGATAACCGTCACGTTCTCGCCTAAGCGTGTCAGGAACATCTTCATCTGTGCCGCAGTGACGTTTTGTGCCTCATCAAGGATCACTACCGCATTCTCAAACGTACGTCCGCGCATATATGCGAAGGGCGCAATCTCTACCTTGGCAATTTCAGGCCTCAGGCAGTACTGCATAAAGGAAGCGCCGAGACGTTTAACCAGAACGTCGTATACCGGTCGGAAATACGGGGCGAACTTCTCGGAAATATCCCCAGGAAGGAAACCGAGGTCTTCATCCGCCTGCAGAACCGGGCGCGTCACAATAATCCTTTCGATATCCTTATTGATCAGGGCCTCAGCCGCTTTGGCTGCGCTAATCCAGGTTTTACCGCAACCGGCTTCACCGGTGGCGAATATCAGCTGTTTCGTTTCTATGGCATTAAGATAGTGCGCTTGAGCTTCATTTCTGGCTTCAATCGGACCACGATCGCGTGAATCACGCGCCATGCCAATTGAGTCCAACCCACCCATCTGCACCAGCGAAGTGACCGATTCTTCTTCGCGCTGACGGTGACTGCGAGAATCACTACGAACGACTCTTCTTGCTTCACGACGCGCTTTGATCACTGCTTTCTGTCTTCCCATAGTGGCACCTTACAGTTGGTTTCATTTATCGCGGCGGATCACCCGCGGCGATGACTTGAACGCTTTAGAGGTTTGTTTGGCTTCCTTGTAAGCCGGGTCTGGCTATTGAGAGTAGTGTGCAACAACGACGAAGCGCTGAAGCGCACCGGTAAAGAAATGGCGATAGTTCGGGAACGATAATTGAAAAGTGAAGAGGATACTTTGGAGGGAAGAAATCCCCCGCAGTGTACTGCGCTAGCTGAAGTGTATTTAACTGTCCATAGAAGGACCGGGTCATGCGCGAACTCCAGTGGACTTAGCCACACAACTGACAACGCTTATGAGTAAAGTGCATCATATTAACCATGCTTTGCAACAGTATTTTTACGTCACGACAAAGAAAAAGAGATAAGCGAAGCATGAGAATTTTCGTCTTAAATTAAATTATCTCTATTTTTCAGTTGGATGGATTATTTGACGCGCGCCGAACTTTTTCAGAACATTCGGAAGTGGAAGCGACCAGGGGAAAGTTTACGGTCGGTGAAAAAAGCGCCAGCACAACCTTATCGCTGCGCTGGCGCGGTGCGTTTATTAATCAGGCCTGCAGTAAAGGCTGGCCAAGGTAATGTTTTTCGTCAGGGACGCCCGGCAAAACGAAAAAGTATCCGCCGCCAATCGGACGAATATATTCTTCCAGTGCTTCGCCATTGAGACGTTTTTGCACCGTGATAAAGCCTTTGGCTAAATCATGCTGATAGCAAACGAACAAGAGTCCCATATCCAACTGCCCCGAACCGGTAATCCCTGAGGAGTAACTGTAACCCCGGCGCAGCATTAAACTGCTGTCGGTTTCCGGCGTGCGTGGGTTGGCGAGACGGATATGCGCATCCAGCGCGATGACATCACCATCCGGATCTTTACTGTAATCCGGCACGTCATGTTCTTCTTTCATGCCCAGCGGCGCACCGGAAAGTTTCTCACGACCGAATATGGTTTGCTGTTCACCCAGCGGAGTGCGATCCCACATTTCAACGTGGAAACGAATGATACGCACCGCCTGATAACTCCCGCCCTGCGTCCAGGCAGGTTCCTGCTGATTCGCCGTCACCCATAGCAATTGATCCATGAGCGCAGGGTTATGCGTATCAGGGTTGGCGGTGCCATCTTTGAAGCCCAGCAGATTGATCGGCGTTTCCTTGCCATGGCTGCGTGCGGCATGATCGGCAATAAAACCATCACGCCGCCAGCGTACGGCCAGCAGATCGGGCGTGTACTTAATGATGTCGCGCAGTGCGTGAATCACCGTGTCTTGCGTATTGGCGCAGATTTGCAGCAGTAAATCGCCGTGACACTGATCGGCATCCAGCGAATCGTTGGGGAAGCGTGTCATGCTTTGCAGTTGCGTCGGTTTGTGTGCACTTAAACCAAAGCGCTCATCAAACAACGAGGTGCCCACGGACAGGGTCATGGTGAGATTATCGGGTGCGATATCAGCGCCAAGAATACCGGAATCCATTGGCGGCAGCTGCGGGTTGGTGACAACTGGCGCGGCGCCTCCTTTGGTCAGGAAAGCGAAGCGCTCTGTGAGCAGACGGAACAAACGTTCGAGGTCACTTTTGTCACTGGCTAAGACGTCAAAAGCCACCAGCATCATGGAAGCCTGCTGCGGGGTGATAATGCCAGCCTGATGCGGGCCATAGAAGGGTTGCGCCTGCTGGCGCGCATCGGGTGCAACCGTGCCGGGAGAGAAGCTGTCAGCCGCGGCTGCCGTATGGAACGGACAGCCGCCACTCAGGGCAGCCGCGCCGCCCAACATGCCTAATCCCTGCAATAAACGACGACGCGACGTCTGCGCCGCGTCATTTTTATGGCTCATGATTAGTCGAGACCTAAAGTACCGCGCAGCAGGGAGAGATCTTCCGCCAGAGTGGTGATCGGCCCTTTCAGCGCATTGCGGTCAGCGGTGGTCAGTTTCTCATAGGATTCGAAACCGTCTTTAGTGCGGTATTTGCTGAGGATGCTGTCCACTTTCTTGAAGTTGGCATCGACTTTCGCCAGCAGCTGCGGGTTAGCTTTTTGCAGTTGTGGGCGCAGCAGATCAACGATTTTCTGTGCACCGTCGATATTGGCCTGGAAGTCAGACAGGTCGGTACGGCTGTAACGATCTTCTTCACCCGAGATTTTGCTGGCTGCCACTTCTTCGATCAGGCCTGCTGCGCCGCCGACGACTTTCGCCGGAGGGAATGCCAGTTCGCTGATGCGGGTCTGCAGATCCAGCACGTCCTGATTCAGCTTAGTGGCAAACTCTTCAGCACCTTTGGTGGTTTTGTCGGCCCAGAGGATTTTTTCGATGCGGTGGAAACCGGTGAATTTCGGGTCTTCGGCTTTTTTCTCGAAGTCATCTTCACGGGCATCGATGCTGCTGTCCAGATCGGAGAACAGTTCAGCAATCGGCTCGATACGCTCGTAGTGTGCACGGGTCGGTGCGTACAGCGCTTTGGCTTTTTCCAGATCGCCCGCTTTGACTGCATCGGTGAAGGCCTGAGTGCCCGCCACCAGCTCTTTGACTTCGCTCATCACGTAGGTTTTGTAGTCCGTGATTGGGCCAGCCAGCTGCATGATGTCGGTTTTGCCTTTGGCAGCGGTTTTCGACTCACCCGAAACCACCAGTTTGCCTTTCGGGTTGGTCAGCAAGCCACAGGTCATGTCATATTCGCCTGCTTCGAGGTTCGCGGTCAGTTTCTGGCTAAAACCCGGCGCGATGTTTTCACGCTCTTCTACCACCATCACCCCTTTCAGGATTTCCCACTCCAGCGCTTTCTGGCTGTTGTTTTTGATGATGAACTGGGTTTTACCCGCCTGCACATTGAGTGACATCGGCTCACACTGTTTGTCAGTGACGGTAACCGTGACTTGCGGGATGGATGCAGCAGATGCAGCGCCTGAGAGAGCCAGCATCGAAACTAACAGCGCCTTACGGCGGAAGCGAATCGTCATAGTGATATCCCTGTTACATGGAAGAACAGGCGCGCAATCGCGCCTGATTTAATTTCAGCGTGTGGTGCGTGCAGCACTGGCCGTTGGGCGTGCCGGGAAGAAGAACAGCAGCAGCGCCGGAATCAGGTAGATAAGCCAGGCCGCCACTTCACTGACGCTTGGCGTTTCCTGATAACCGAGAATGCCTTCCAGCAGCGTACCGACCACCGAGTGGGTGGAGAGCGTGTTGCTAAGATCGAAAGCAATGTCCTGGAAGTGGTTCCAGAGCCCTGCTTCGTGGAAAGCACGGATCGCACCTGCCGCGAGGCCTGCGGCAACAAAGAGAATGAATAAGCTGGTCCAGCGGAAGAAGCTCGCCAGGTTGAGGCGAATGCCGCCGTAGTAGAGCAGCATGCCCAATACAATCGCCGTTAACAGGCCGAGTACTGCACCAATCGGCGGTGCGTAGCCGACATCCTGGGTGAAAGCGGCGAGCAGGAAGAATACCGATTCCAGCCCTTCACGAGCAACGGCCAGAAAGACCATGAGAACCAGCGGGAAGCCACCGCCGCCCTGTTTTTGCAATGCCTGATCCACCGAGCGTTCCAGTGTGGCTTTGATGTTGCGCGAGACTTTGCGCATCCAGAACACCATGGACGTGAGGATGACCACCGCGACGACTCCCACGATGCCTTCAAACAGTTCTTGTTGTTTTTGCGGGAATTCGCCGGTGGTTTCATTGATGAAAATGCCAAGGCCTAAGCAGAGTGCTGCGGCAATGAAAACACCCGCCCACATCGCGGGGAACCACTGTGTACGCTGGGTGCGTTTCAGGTAGCTGGCAATCAGGCTGACGATGAGAGCTGCTTCAAGACCTTCACGCAGCATAATGAGAAACGGTACGAACATCACCAACCTCTTGATTGTTAAGCAGGGTAAACCTTAGGTAAAAATACGTAAAGTGCAAACGATATCGATTATCATTATCGCGGGTAAAATTACAAGTCACTTAATGAAATTATTTCTCATTTGCGGGGAGGGCGACGGATTCTATGCGAAGGAGATCGCGGCGTTTGGTCTGGTAAGTGAAGTTTTATGTAGTCGATACTGCTAAGCCTGCTGCGTATGGGCATGAATGCAGGTTTAGTGCAGGGGTATCGCTGCAGGTTCAGTGCAGGGCTATCGCTGCAGGTTCAGTGCAGGGGTATCGCTGCACGTTCAGTGCTCTGTCCACTAAAGGCCATCCCGATCGCGAAGAAACCACGCATCCCTGCAGATCGGCCGCGCCGTCCATGGCGCGGACGCTTCGCTCTTCGGCATGGCCTTTATTGGACGTTTGGCTGTGGTATTGCTTTGAATTGAGAGTTTAAGCATTGCCGTTTTTAATGACACACACGGAAGCTTCAGAGCAGACTGGTGCCATTCACGGCGCAAATGCTTCGCTATTCTGCATAGCCTGTATCGAACATTTGGCAGTGTTGTTGCTTTGCATTGAACGTTTGAACATTGTCTATTCAATAAAAAAGCCCGCCGTTTAACGGGCGGGCTTGATATGTCAGAGACCACATTACTTAGTGTTGAATTCCGCTTCAGCCGCAGCAAAGCGCGCTTGCGCTTCTTCTGATGGGCCTTTGCCGATCAGGCTGAACACCACAATCGCGATACTGGCGAAGATGAAGCCAGGAATGATTTCATACAGTTCGGTGTAACCATACTGTTTCCACAGCAGCACCGTCAGTGCACCAATCACCATCCCTGCCAGCGCGCCGTTGCGTGTCATACGCTTCCAGCACACCCCGAACAGGACAACCGGACCGAAGGCGGCACCAAAGCCTGCCCATGCATAGCTGACCAGGCCCAGCACGCGGTTTTCCGGGTTGGCCGCCAGCGCGATAGCGATCAACGCAATCAGCAGCACCATTAAACGCCCTACCCACACCAGTTCTTTCTGGCTGGCATTTTTGCGCAGGAAGCCTTTGTAAAGGTCTTCTGTCAGGGCGCTTGAGCACACCAGCAGCTGGCAGCTCAGGGTGGACATCACCGCTGCCAGAATCGCAGACAGCAGGATGCCAGCAATCCATGGGTTAAACAGGATACGCGCCAGTTCAATGAACACGCGTTCGCCGTTCTGGCTTACGCCTGCCGCTTGTTCAGGGTGGTTCTGGAAGTAGGCGATACCGAAGAAGCCTACCGCCACGGCACCGGTCAGGCACAGGATCATCCAGGTCATGCCAATGCGACGTGCTGTGCGAATCGAGTGATGTGAATCCGCCGCCATAAAGCGCGCCAGGATATGCGGTTGTCCAAAGTAGCCCAGGCCCCAGCCGAGTAAGGAGATCACAGCAACAAAGTTGAGCCCTTTCAGCATGTCGAGGTTTTCAAGACTTTTCGCTTCGATCACCGCCAGTGAATCATCGAAACCACCTACCGCGATAATCACAAACACCGGAGTGAGAATCAGCGCGAAGATCATCAGGCTGGCCTGCACGGTATCGGTCCAGCTGACCGCCAGGAATCCGCCCACCAGCGTATAAAGAATGGTGGCAGCAGCACCGGCCCACAGCGCGGTCTGGTAATCCATACCGAAGGTGCTTTCAAACAGACGGGCACCCGCAACCACGCCAGATGCGCAATAAATGGTGAAGAAGATGAGGATGACCACAGCGGAGATAACACGCAGCAGCTTGCTTTTGTCCTCGAAACGGCTGGAGAAGAAGTCCGGCAGCGTTAAAGCGTTATCGTGATGTTCGGTCTGCACGCGCAGGCGACCTGCCACAATTTTCCAGTTCAGCCAGGCACCGATAGTCAGGCCAATGGCGATCCAGCTTTCTGAAATGCCGGAAAGGAAGATGGCGCCGGGTAAGCCCATCAGCAACCAACCGCTCATATCTGATGCACCCGCTGACAGTGCGGTGACCACGCTGCCTAAACTGCGTCCACCCAGAATGTAGTCGTCAAAGTTTTTGGTTGAACGGTAGGCAATAAAACCAATCAGCACCATTCCCAGGATATAAATTACAAAGGTCACCAACATCGGTGTACTTATACTCATACTCTCTCCACTTATTATTTAATCCGTTAAGAGAAATCTTTTTCCTGCGTCATCGGAACGTGATAACGCAGGGATTTACCGCATCCAGAGAAAGCGATTTCTCTTAAGGCGCGGTATCCTGCCGCAAAGGGGCGGCGCGCACAATGCATTTAACACAGCTGTCACAATGGTTTCACCTGACTTCGATGATTTAATGCCAATAGGTTGCACACGCTCACACTTTGAGTTGCACCTTATTCAACATGAGAGTGCTCTCGTTGACCGGAGTTGCAACTTTGGCGAGCTTCTTGCAGCAAGTTCTGTGCCGCTTTTTCATCAGATTGATTTTAAGCGGTGATAAACGTGCAACTCAGGTCACATTTAACATGGTTGCACAAAGTTGCAACATGAGTGATAGTGCAGCCCACGCTGATGTCGAATCATATTTTGAGGACGAGGAAATCATGGGAACCACCACCATGGGGGTGAAGCTGGATGAAGCCACCCGCGATCGCATTAAACTGGCGGCAGGTAAAATTGACCGCACGCCACACTGGCTGATCAAACAGGCGATTTTTAACTACCTTTCGCAGCTGGAAGCCGGTGAATCTTTGCCAGAAATTCCCCTGCAACTTGCCGATGCCGCCAGTGAAGAAGGCACGCCAGACGAGTCATTCCAGCCCTTCCTCGACTTCGCTGAACATATTTTGCCGCAGTCGGTCACGCGCTCAGCCATCACCGCTGCGTGGCGTCGTCCGGAAACCGATGCGGTACCGATGCTGCTGGAGCAGGCGCGTCTCCCTGCCCCGCTGGCCGAGAAAACTCATCAGCTTGCTTACAGCCTGGCGGATAAGCTTCGGCACCAAAAAGGTGCAACCGGGCGCGCCGGAATGGTGCAAAGCCTGTTGCAGGAGTTCTCCCTTTCTTCACAGGAAGGCGTGGCGCTGATGTGTCTGGCGGAGGCGCTGCTGCGTATTCCCGACAAACCAACCCGCGATGCGCTGATTCGCGACAAAATCAGTAACGGTAACTGGCAGTCGCACCTCGGCCGCAGCCCGTCGATGTTCGTCAATGCTGCGACCTGGGGATTGCTGTTTACCGGACGTCTGGTATCGACCCACAATGAAGCCAATCTGTCGCGTTCGCTTAACCGCATTATTGGCAAGAGTGGCGAACCGCTGATCCGCAAAGGTGTGGATATGGCGATGCGGCTGATGGGCGAGCAGTTCGTCACCGGCGAAACCATTGCGGAAGCACTGGCCAATGCGCGCAAGCTGGAAGAGAAAGGCTTCCGCTACTCCTACGATATGCTGGGTGAAGCGGCGCTGACCGCCAGCGATGCCAAAGCTTATCTGGTGTCCTACCAGCAGGCGATCCATGCCATTGGTAAAGCTTCCAATGGTCGTGGCATCTATGAAGGTCCAGGCATTTCAATCAAACTGTCGGCCCTGCATCCTCGCTATAGCCGCGCGCAGTATGAGCGCGTGATGGAAGAGCTGTATCCGATCCTCAAATCACTGACCTTACTGGCGCGCTCTTACGACATCGGTATCAATATTGATGCAGAAGAAGCAGACCGTCTGGAGCTGTCGCTCGACCTGCTGGAAAAGCTATGCTTCGAGCCGGAACTGGACGGCTGGAACGGGATTGGCTTTGTCATTCAGGCATATCAGAAGCGCTGTCCGTTTGTGATCGACTCCCTGATCGATCTCGCCCAACGCAGCCGCCGTCGCCTGATGATTCGTCTGGTGAAAGGCGCGTATTGGGATAGCGAAATCAAACGCGCGCAGATTGAAGGGCTGGAAGGTTATCCGGTTTATACCCGCAAGGTGTACACCGACATCTCTTACCTGGCTTGCGCCCGCAAACTGCTGGCGGTACCGAATCTGATCTATCCGCAATTTGCTACCCACAACGCCCACACGCTGGCAGCGATCTATCAGCTGGCAGGCAATAACTACTATCCGGGTCAGTACGAGTTCCAGTGCCTGCACGGCATGGGCGAACCGCTGTATGAGCAGGTGGTCGGCAAAGTGGCAGACGGTAAACTGAACCGTCCGTGCCGTATCTACGCACCGGTCGGCACCCATGAAACCCTGCTCGCTTATCTGGTCCGTCGCTTACTGGAAAACGGGGCCAACACCTCGTTTGTTAACCGCATCGCGGATAACACCCTGCCGCTGGATGAGCTGGTTGCCGATCCGGTTTCTGCGGTGGAGAAGATGGCGCTGACCGAAGGCGCAGTCGGTTTACCGCATCCGAAAATCCCGCTGCCGCGCGATCTGTATGGTGAGAAGCGCGCCAACTCAGCCGGTCTGGATTTGGCGAACGAACATCGTCTGGCGTCACTCTCCAGTGCCCTACTCAACAGCGCCAGCCAGCCATGGATTGCCCAGCCGCTGGTCGAGGGTGATCTGGGTGACGGCGTGAGCCGTCCGGTACTCAACCCTTCTGCACCAGCCGATGTGGTGGGCAGCGTGCGCGAAGCCAGCGAAGCAGAAGTCTCGGAAGCGCTGGATGCCGCAGTGAATGCCGGTCCAATCTGGTTTGCCACCCCGCCACAAGAACGCGCTGCGATTCTGGAGCGCGCCGCCGAAGCGATGGAAGGCCAGATGCAGCAGTTGATTGGTCTGCTGGTGCGTGAAGCAGGTAAGACCTACAACAACGCCATTGCCGAAGTGCGCGAAGCGGTCGATTTCCTCTATTACTACGCCGGTATGGTGCGTGATGATTTCGATAACGAAACCCATCGTCCGCTCGGCCCGGTGGTGTGCATCAGCCCATGGAACTTCCCGCTGGCGATCTTCACCGGTCAGATTGCTGCAGCACTGGCAGCCGGTAACAGCGTGCTGGCGAAACCCGCTGAGCAGACGCCGCTGATTGCCGCGCAGGCGGTACAAATCATGCTGGATGCGGGCGTGCCGTCAGGCGTGCTGCAACTGCTGCCCGGCCAGGGCGAGACTGTCGGTGCACAGTTAACGGGCGACGAGCGTGTACGCGGTGTAATGTTCACCGGCTCCACCGCCGTTGCGACGCTGCTGCAACGCAATCTGGCGGGTCGTCTCGATCCGCAAGGCCGCCCAACGCCGCTGATTGCTGAAACCGGCGGCATGAACGCCATGATCGTGGATTCCTCGGCGCTGACTGAGCAGGTGGTGATCGATATCGTTGCCTCCGCCTTTGACAGCGCCGGACAACGTTGCTCGGCGCTGCGTCTGCTGTGCGTACAAGATGATGTCGCCGATCACACCCTGAAAATGTTGCGTGGCGCGATGGCCGAATGCCGCATGGGCAATCCGGAACGTCTCTCGACGGATATCGGCCCGGTGATCGATGCCGAAGCCAAAGGTAACATCGAGCGCCATATTCAGGCGATGCGCAATAAAGGTTTCACCGTGTATCAGGCGGCGCAGGACAATCCGCAAGACAGCAAAGAGTGGACCAGCGGCACCTTTATCAAGCCAACCCTGATCGAACTGGATCAGGTCAGCGATCTGGATAAAGAAGTGTTCGGCCCGGTGCTGCACGTGGTGCGTTATGCGCGTAACAGCCTGCCACAGTTGATTGATCAGATTAACGCCTCTGGTTACGGTCTGACGCTGGGTGTGCATACGCGTATCGATGAAACCATCGCGCAGGTCACGGCAGGTGCGAAGGTCGGTAACCTGTATGTGAACCGCAATATGGTCGGCGCGGTCGTCGGCGTGCAGCCCTTTGGTGGTGAAGGTTTATCGGGCACCGGTCCAAAAGCCGGTGGTCCTTTGTATCTCTATCGCCTGCTGGCAAACCGCCCGGACAATGCACTGCGTAAGACCTTCGATCGTCAGGATGCCGAGCGTCCGGTTGACAGTTCCGTGCGTGCTGAGCTGATGAGCGCGCACCAGGCATTGCAGAGCTGGGCGCAGGATAAACCTGAGCTGCTGGCACTCTGTCAGCGTTATGACGAGTTGGCGCAGGCGGGTACGGTGCGACTGCTGCCGGGTCCAACCGGTGAACGTAACACCTTCACGCTGCTGCCGCGCGATCACGTCCTCTGTATTGCGGATAACGAGCAGGATGCACTGACGCAACTGGCGGCAGTGACCAGCGTGGGCAGCCAGGCGCTGTGGCAGGATGATGAGTTGCATCGCGCGCTGCGCAAATCTCTACCTGCGGCCGTACAAAAACACGTAGTGCTGGTGAAAGATGTGCTGGCAGCCGGGTTTGATGCGGTGATCTATCACGGGGACGCGGATCAATTGCGTGTGCTGTGCGAGCAGGTTGCCGCGCGGGACGGTGCGATTGTTTCGGTGCAGGGCTTCGCGCGTGGCGAAACCAATCTACTGCTGGAACGTCTGTTGATAGAGCGCTCACTGAGCGTGAATACCGCCGCAGCGGGTGGTAACGCCAGTTTGATGACCATTGGTTAAAAAGATAAGGGCCCAAACGGGCCCTTATCCATGACGCGCCGCGACGAATTTACCTATTCGTTGCGGCGTTGTTTTTGACGCTTTGTATTTACGCCGCAGACTTGTTGCGCTTCATGCCAATCAAGGTCGGGAAAACAAACAGCGACTGCCCCAACCCACGATTGGTTACAGACCACACCGCCACCGACAGCAGTGAGCAAATCCCCACAATCGCAACCGGATAGAAACACGCCCACAGCACGGAGAACCAGGCATAATCAAACAGATGATGGCGCTGAGCGAACAAAATCGCTGACATGCCGAAAAACTCAATGAAAATGCGATGAATCACGTAGATTTGCAGGGTGTTACGGCCAATCCAGTTAAAGTACGTCATCTTAAAGTGCGCATTGAGCCAGCGGCAGGCCGCCACGCTCGCCAGCACTGCGATGATGCACAGGAACAGGCTCTTATCCAGACCGAAGATAATGTGAATCCCTGAGACCGCCGCCAGCAGCGCCCATGGCACGAGATTTTCACTACGCCATTCGCTCATACGCAGCATCAGCGGGCTCCAGAACGCGCCCAGCAGGAAGAACAGGAAGTACTGCGCCACGCTTTGCGGTCCCCAGTATGGAATGATCTTCTCCACCGCCAGATAGTTAAGCGCAACCGCGACCACCAGCAACGCCACTTTCTGTTTGTGGAAGATCTTCGCACACAGGAAATACAGTGCCAGTCCGTATAGATACCACGAGGTGCTCATCGCCATAAACGTCAGCTTCAGGAACTCCAACAGTGAACCCGCATAGGCGGCATTCAGATTGTGTGAGATACGCTGGCCGGTAATCTCTGTCGAGATACCCACAATCGACCACCACTGAATAAAGCCCCACAAAATATAGAGATAGAACAGATTGGTAATACGACTGGTAAATACCTGCTTCCAGGGACGATTAAGAATCCCGTTGGTTGCCAGCAAGCCCGAAACAAAGAAAAAGGCTGGCATACGCAGCGGAGATAAAACGGTATTAAACTGCACCCATATTTCTGCCGGTATCCAACCCGCCGTCAATAATTTCACCGTTCCTTCAAATCCGGGTAATACGGTGTGGTACAACACCACCAGCAATATGCAGGCCCCTTTCAGGGTATTGACCCATGCAATATCTTCTTTCCTGGCGTTATTCATATGATTAACTCCCGCTGCTGTGTAGGTCTAAAAGGAGAAGTATGAGGAAATAAGCAATGATGCATTTCTGGTTATTCAACGATTATTAAACAAGCTGGCGGGGGATGACTCTAGCGAAAGTCCTAAAAGTTTTTTACTGGTCCTGATATAACAATACTTTACAGTTCCAGATATTAATCAAATGCTAAGCAGGCTAACAATATCTTCCCAAATTAGAGTCACTAAGGGTATGAAGAGGGAAATAAGGTGAGCAATTAATACAGGGAAATTAAGAGCAATCCACCACAAACAAACCAAATTAAAATCAAATTTTATTCGGATAATTATGAAATGTGGCAGATGGATAAACGCGGATATTAATATTGTGCTAAGTGGAAATAATTAGGGCCAGCAAACTGGCCCTATTTGATTATTGCAGCGGTGCCGCTTTTGTCTCTGGCACGGGTTTTCGCAACAGTCGAGGATAAAGGAATAACATTCTGCCTGGACCGCGATTCAGCAGTGACCACACCGCCAGGGAGATTGTCACGCAGAGCGCCACGCCCGTTATCGGCATCAGCAGCGCCCATGCCCAACTGAAGGCCGCATGACCAAACCAGCCGTAAT
Source organism: Pantoea rwandensis (assembly GCF_000759475.1). NCBI lineage: Bacteria > Pseudomonadati > Pseudomonadota > Gammaproteobacteria > Enterobacterales > Erwiniaceae > Pantoea > Pantoea rwandensis. Next base: position 2,301,847 of record NZ_CP009454.1, on the reverse strand, counting down.
GCAGCGCCAGGGCAATCGCGCTCAGTCCCAGCAACTCAATGAAAATGCGGTGCAGGACATAAATCTGCAGCGTGTTACGGCCAATCCAGTTCAGCCACGCCATGTTCAGGCGCTCATTGAGGAAACGGCACACAACGATACCAAACACGATGGTGAGCAGGCTGTAGAACGGATTTTTATAGATGCCGCCCACGTGATGTGCCACGCCAATTACCGCAATGCCTGCCAACAGCAGCCAGTGTTGGCGCTTAAGCTGGCTAATCTCAATCAGAGACTGGCTGAAGAATACGCCGAGCAGGAAGTAGAGATAGTTTTGCGCCACGCTGGCCGGCCCCCAACCGGGGATCAGGCTGAACTGCGCAGCGTAGGTCGCGACAATCGCCAGTGCCATCAGCGCCATTTTCTGGCGATGGAACAACTTGGTGAACAGGAAGAAACCCGCCAGCGCGTACAGATACCACAGGCTGGTCATGGAGGTCAGCAGCAGTTTAAGGAACTCAAACGGCGTGTCGGCATAGGCCGCGTTTTTGGTGCTGGATAGCCGCTCACCGAGGTGCGTGGAGATATAGTGAATGCTCAGCCACTGAATCACTCCCCACAGCAAATAGAGATACACGATATTGCTGAACTTCTTGGTGAACACCTCTTTCCAGCTCTTCTTGACGATCGAACTGGCCGCCAGCAGGCCCGAGACAAAGAAAAAGGCGGGCATACGCAGCGGAGAAAGATAGGTATTGAAGGTCACCCACCAGTGCGCAGGCACCATGCCGGCCGTGAGGTGATGCAGTGAGGGAGCGAAAGTGGTGATGATCGAGTGGTGCAACACCACGAGTAGGATGCAGGCCCCTTTTAGCGTGTTGATCCAGAGGACTTCATTTCTGGCATGTGTCATTTTATGATCCTGATTGCGCCATGAATTTGTAAAGAATTATTTATATTTACAAAGATGTCTCAATCGGGGGCGTCTTAAAAATCATTCTGCCTGTTGCCAGTGAATTTCTGCAGACAATAAAATATTATTTTTCAGTTAGTTAATTGAAGGTTCTTTGACAATTTTCAGAGGAAACTGAGAGGGAGAATTCAGACAGGAGAAGAGAAAGCGCCGTCAGTTCCAGACGACGCTTGAGACTATTGGTTAAGAAACTTGTCAAGAAATTGCCGGGTTCGTGCCTGCTGCGGATGGCTGAACAGCTCTTTCGCTGCGCCCTGCTCCACGATACGGCCCTGATCCATAAAGATCGCTCGATCGGCCACGTCACGCGCAAAACTCATCTCATGCGTGACGATCACCATGGTGCGCTTCTCCTGCGCCAGCGCGCGAATGGTGTTCAGCACTTCGCCCACCAACTCTGGGTCCAGGGCCGAAGTCGGCTCATCAAACAGAATCACTTCCGGGCGCATCGCCAGCGCACGCGCAATCGCAACACGCTGCTGCTGCCCACCGGACAGACGACGCGGAAAACTCTCCTCTTTGCCGTGCAGACCGACCTTTTCCAGTAAGCTGCGGGCGCGGGCAATGGCCTCCGCTTTCGGTTCACCCTTCACGATCACCGGCCCTTCAATGATGTTCTCCAGCACCGAACGATGCGGGAACAAATTGAAGTTCTGGAACACGAAACCCACCTGCTGACGCAAACGGCGAACCTGCTCCTTCTGCTTATTAAGCCCGATACTGGCATCAATGGTGATATTACCCACCGTGACGCGGCCGCTATCAGGCACTTCCAGCAGATTAATACTGCGCAGCAAGGTGGTTTTTCCCGAACCGCTTGGCCCAATAATCGCCACCACTTCGCCCGGTGCCACATCCAGATCGATGCCGTGCAACACGGTCTGGCCGTGGAACTGCTTGACCAGCTGACGTACTTCAATCGCACTCATTTCGCCTCCCGATCCTGTCGATTCACATGCGCTTCCAGGCGATTTTGCAATGCCGACAGCACCGTCGCCATCACCCAGTAAATCAGTGAGGCAGCCAGATACATGGTGAACACTTCCAGCGTACGTGAGGTGATCAATTGCGCCTGACGGAACAGCTCCGGCACCTGAATGGTGGCCGCCAGCGAGGTGTCTTTCACCAGGCTGATAAAGCTGTTACCCAGCGGGGGTAAAGCAGTGCGCGCCGCTTGCGGCAGTATCACGCGGCGCAAGGTTTGCCATGGCGTCATGCCGATACTGGCCGCGGCTTCCCACTGTCCGCGTTCAATGGCAGCAATCGCACCACGCAGGGATTCAGAGGCGTAAGCGGCGGTATTGAGTGACAAACCGATCATCGCTGATGGGATAGGATCCAGCTCGATACCGAACTGCGGCAAGCCGTAGTAGATCATAAACAGCTGGGCGATCAGCGGCGTGCCACGGAAAATCGACACATAGATACGCGCCAGCCAGTTTATTGGCCAGAAATGTGACAGGCGCATCAGCGCCAGCACAAAGCCGAGTACCAGACCGAAGAACATCCCGCCGATACTCAGCTGCAGCGTGAACAACGCGCCTTTGAGTAAGAATGGTGCTGAATCCAGCACCAGTTGTAAGCTTTCCTGCATTATTTAGTGACGTCCGCGCCGAACCATTTCTCAGAGAGTTTGCTCAGCGAGCCATCTTTCTGCATATCAGCAATCGCCGCATCAATGGCTTTCAGCAGGTCGTCATTGCCTTTACGCAGCGCCACGCCGGATTCCAGACGGGAGAAGGCCGGGCCCGCAACCGCCATGGTGTCGCCGGTTTTCTTCACCAGATCCAGCGCCGCTAAACGGTCCACCAGAATGGCATCAACACGACCTGAACGCAGATCCTGGTATTTGGTTGGGTCATCATCATAGGTACGGATATCGACGCCTTTGACGTTGTCACGCAGCCACTGCTCGTAGTTCGAGCCAAGACCGACACCGACTTTCTTACCAGAGAGATCCTCTGGCTTGGTGATGCTGCCGGCATTTTTCTTCATCGTCAGCGCCTGAACGCCAGAGATGGTGTATGGCGTGGAGAAGTCATACTTCTTCTTACGCTCGGGTGAAATCGTTACCTGATTGATCACCACGTCGATACGCTTAGAATCCAGTGCCGCCAGCATGCCATCCCACTTAGTCGGTTTCAGATCCGCTTTGACGCCAAGGTGTTGCGCCAGCTCTTGTGCGAATTCCACTTCGAAACCGGTCAGCTTGCCGCTCTCATCCTGGAAACTGAACGGCGGATAGGTGCCTTCCAGACCCACGCGCAGCTCACCTTTACTCTTCACCTGTGCCAGCAGATCTTCTGCAGCGAACGTTTTAACGTTAACGCCCGCGACCAGCGCGACCGCCATCATGCCCATCACCAGTTGGCGACGAATTGGAGAGAAAGCCATGTTTACCCCATTTATTGTGATGTGTTGTGTGCAATGAGGCAGCGAAACCGGGGTTTGCCGCCTTTTCGTTATTGGCGCTGCATTCAGGCCCATTTCAGGCCAGAACAGCAGCTGCCGGATTATAAACCTTTTTTATCTTAGCCTTAGACCGAAGGATGATAAGCAAATAACGCAGGCGCGCCGCCAGTATGAATAAACAGCAGCGGCCCTTCACGACGGAAGCGATTCTGCGCAATGCCATCAATCAATCCGGCCATCGCTTTACCGGTGTAGACCGGGTCCAGCATGATGCCTTCAAGACGCGCCAGCAGTTTCACCGCTTCCATGCCTTCATCATTAGGTTCACCGTAACGCGGCGCAAAATAGTCATCCCAAAGCGTGATCGGCGCGTGCGTCTGCACTTCCAGCTGTTCAGCGAGCGCGCTGCGGATGCGCTCTACCACCGGCAACTGCGCGTCGACTTTGCGTGAAACCGTCACACCGACCAGCTCGGTATTGGGCAGCAACTGCTCCAGCCCCACCGCCAAACCTGCATGGGTGCCGGCGCTGCCCGATGCTACCACCACAGCGGCGAAATCCACCACGCCTTCGCTTTGATGCGCAATCTCCTGCGCACACTCCACGTAGCCGAGCGCGCCCAGTGCGTTGGAACCGCCAACCGGCACGATATAAGGACGGAAACCCTGAGCTTCGAGACGTTCAGCCTGTTCGGCCAGCTGTTCAGTGGGATTGTGCAACGCATCGACCATCACCACCTCGACGTCCATCAGGTCGAGCATCAGGCGATTGCCGTTGGTGAGATAGTTTTCTGAAGTCGTGCCAATCGGGTTTTCCAGCAGCGCCACACACTTGAGGCCAAGGCGCGCCGCCACCGCCGCCGTCTGGCGCACATGGTTGGATTGAATCGCGCCCGCCGTCAGCAGAACATCCGCGCCCTCGCGCAGCGCATCGGCCGCCAGGAATTCGAGTTTGCGCAGTTTGTTGCCGCCCATCGCCACAGGCGTGAAGTCATCGCGCTTGATAAAGATATCGCGACCGAGATAATCAGAAAGCCGTGGCAGATGCTCAAGCGGCGTAGGTGCACCGAGTAATTCAAGACGTGGGAACTGGTGCAAGAGATGTAAAGACAATGCAGCCTCCATTCGGGCAATGTGCAATTATCCATACAGTGTTGCAGAAGATGAGAAAAGTCGCACCCGGAATTCTGCGAGTGCGGCCCCTGTTGTTGCTATGCTCAGCAACAACAAGGGCAGGATCACAATCAGCCCTGCTGCCAGCCTAAAAACTGGTCATATTTACGCAGTGCGATGCGGTAATTGTTGTTACCCGCATCCGGCAAATCGTTTTCCAGACATTCATGCCAGCTGTTGCCCCGTAATCTGTCGGCCGGGAAATTTTTCGCTTTCAGCATGTCATCAAGACGACGCAGCCGCACCACATACTCGCGAATGGTGCTGTGACTCATCTCGGTCTGCTCAAACAGATACTGTTTGAACGCCATAATGTCGAAGTAATTAGGATGGGTATTACAAAAAATATCGCTGCAGAAACGACATAATGCGGTCAGTTCCGGCTGGAGTTTCATCCATAACTGGTCATCAATCATCTGGTCCATCCGCGCGATGGCCTCTTTATTGATGATCTGTCCGCGAAACACTAACGCCATACGATCTAAAACTTTGCCACAATGTGAACAGTTGCTTTGGCTGTGTTTGTAGTCTTTAAGATAACGACTTAAAGGTCTGGCTTTGGCTTTGGCTCCCATTGCTGAGTCCCCGGTATTTTTATTTTTTCGATGCCAGGTACTGAGTCTGTCAGCGCGCCCCCGCTAACCGGGCACGCAGGCGTTTAATCGCCTGACTGTGCAGTTGACTGACGCGGGATTCCCCCACTTCCAGCACTGCGCCAATCTCTTTCAGGTTCAGTTCTTCCTGGTAGTACAGTGTGAGCACTAATTTTTCACGATCGGGCAATGCCTCGATGGCTTCAATCACGCGATCACGCAGGTTTCCTTCCATTAACTGATGAAGCGGGTTGGCTTCTTCATGCCCCTCCGTCACCAGCTCCGCGCTGTCACCGTGCTCTTCCCGATACTCGTCGTAGGAGAAGAGTTGGCTGTTATTGGTATCGAGCAGAATTTGCCGATACTCTTCCAGCGAAACATTCAACTGTTCAGCCACTTCCTGCTCAGTAGCCGAGCGCCCCAACGCTTGTTCTACCTGATGCATCGCACCGGCCACTTCGCGCGCATTACGACGCACGCTGCGAGGTGCCCAGTCGCGGCTGCGCAGTTCATCCAGCATTGCGCCCCGGATACGCTGCACGGCATAAGTGGTAAAGGCGGTGCCTTGCAGCGCGTCGTAGCGCTCCACGGCATTTAATAAACCAATGCCACCGGCCTGCAGCAGATCGTCAAGCTCAACGCTGGCTGGCAGACGTACCTGCAAGCGCAACGCTTCGTGTCGCACCAGAGGAACGTAGCGCTGCCAGAGCGAATGTTTATCCATCACGCCTTCGGGCGTATAGAGATCGTTCACGGTGACTACCCTGCGTTAATAAAGTTATCGGCATGATTATCCAATTCTGTAGGGGTTTCGATTGGCAGAATAGGCGGGCAAAAGCGAGGTTATTTCAAATTTGTTATGGATGGCGGTGGAATGCACCGCCATCGGTGGTTTCTTTAGCGCAGGTTTTTCAGCCTTAACCGCGTGCCAGGCGGCACGGCGTCCCACAGTGCACAGGTTTTGCCCTCAAGTGTCTGATAAAAATCGCTTATCGGCGCTTCAGTTTCTAGCGCTGGATTAAACAGCACCTGACCGGTTTCCGCGTTTATGCTTATCATTTTATTGATAAACAACCGCTGTAAGTCACTGCGCAGGAACAAGCCGTTATCGACGCTGTTATCGGCAAGAAAACCTTCTTCATTTTCTTGTGTATCGATATAGCAGGCCTCCACCCACGGCCAGCTGTGACGTTCCGTAAGCTGCGTGCCGGTGATAATACAGGCGCCATAGCGCGCTTTAACGGCTGAATTAAACTCTGCCTGGCTGGCACGCTGGAACACTTTCGCCTTTACGCGCCGCCCGACTTCTGCGCCTGGCATCACCGCCGTCGGCACTTTATGCTGCGGCGTACTCAGCACCACCAGAAACTGAATTTTGCGCGACAGTGGGAAGCAAGGGTGCGCATGGGGATCAAACAGCTGCCAATACTCCTCCTCTTCCGTCTGTCGCATCAGCACCAGTTTGAAGCCCCGGCTGGTGAGCAAGTTCTGCGCTTCTGCCGAATTCGGATCCAGCATGGCGTAAACCTGGGTTTCACCCACCACCTTCCAGCGCCCTTCCTTCTTAATCTCATCGTTACGGCGGAAATAAAGGAAAGCTTGTTGGCTTTTCAGATAGTGCTCAAAACGGCGCAGATAGTTTTTGCGCTCGTTATCGTCAGAGACGAACAGCAGATCCTCTAACGGACTGTTGATCTCCTCCTGCGCAAACACCGCGCGGATCACCAAATTGCGAAAGCTGGTCGACGGGCTCAGCAACCCGCGGGCGGTGAGTTCTTTCTCATCAGGATGCTGCTGCGCATAGCGCAACGCAATCTCTTCGAAGGTCAGTAGCTCACCCGGTAACAAGTCATAATTGAAGCGCATAGACACCCCAGAAACAGAAAAAAGACGTGCAAAAAATGGGAATGATTCTGGGGTAGTTATCGGCAATTCTGTGCGGGACTGTAACAGGTTGGTTACTTTTTTAGGGTTATAGGGTGCTGGGGGAAATCATCGTCGCTGATGAGATCAAATTTGGTTTAATGCAGGAATTATCACTGAGGTGCGAAGTTGATCACCATATGTTTGGTCTTCTCATGCACTTCTGCCGAAGGCGGTACCGGCAGTTTAGCATGCTTAGCCGCATACAACGCTTCGGTACAAAGCGATAAATCACCGGTGCGCATATGTACGTCGCTTAGCTGCCCTTTGTCATCCAGATCAATGTCTATCTGACAGGTTTTACCAACGTAGTTGTCGACGTCAAAAAACTGCGTCTGGATAGCAAAGTGGACGGCGTCGTAATAACTTTTGAGATCGGTAACAACGGGCGCAGGAGGATTTTGCGTGTATGTGCGAGGGTGTTTTATGGGCGCGCAGCCAGAGACCAGGAGAAGCGTTAAAAGGGCAAATCGATTACGCATGGTTCACGTCCTGTGAATAGTGAGAGCTGTGAGTATATCTGCAAATTCATGATATGCAGGTATAAAAAAACCCCGCCGAAGCGGGGTTTGATAAGCAAGGAGCTTAAGTAGCGATTAGCCCTGCAGCAGAGACAGAACCTGCTGTGGAACCTGGTTAGCTTTAGCCAACACTGAGTTACCCGCCTGCTGGATGATCTGTGCTTTAGACATGCTTGAAACTTCAGTGGCGTAGTCAGCATCCTGAATACGAGACTGTGCTTCAGACAGGTTGGTGGTGGTATTGTTCAGGTTAGTTACCGCTGAATCCAGACGGTTCTGAATCGCACCCAGTGAAGAACGGAACTTATCGATGCTGCTGATAGCGGCGTCCAGTGCTTTTAATGGATCTGCGGTGGTTGCTGATGTGGTAGCGGCATCAGTTGTAAGTTTACCAGCAGCATCTTTATATACAGCTTTGCCTGAGCCGTTAGTAACAGAACCATCATCCTGAAGATAATAGGTGACGGTGTTATCAGTTGTCAGTGTACCATCTTTCTGAGTATATACATCGTTACCACCAGAAGTCACAGCACCAGCAGTGCTTACAGTATAACCAGTTGAAGTAGTGAATCCTGCAGCAGTACTTGCTGAATTTAAAGCTGCACTGCTAATTTTAGCATTTGTAATTGTAATAGCACCGCTATCACCAGCTGCGTTACCACCAGCCATGTGAATATTCGTGCCATCAGCAGCCGTGATATCTACAGCTTTAACAGCTGGTGCAGCAGTATGGTTAGTTGCAAGGCTGCTCAGCGTGGCCTGTTGCAGTGAGCCACTGCCGTTTTTAGTCAGGTTGCCAGTTGTATCTAAATAAAGAACAGAATTATCATCCGCCGCGGTAATTTTACCATCGCTGGAAAGAATAACATCCTGGGCGCTGCCATCGATGGTGACAGAGAGCTTAGCAGTATCACCTGCTTTAGGAGTCAGATAGCTTTGCAAAGTGCCCGTGTTGGTACCTTGAGCGGCTGTATTTGCACCGATATTAACACCAAATGAGAATGAACCGCTTGTTTTGTCATAAGTGTAGGTATTAGATGCTGGAGTAGATGTAAGACCGTTATCAACGGTAGCGGTGACAGTATCATTAGTAGCTAAGCTGCTCAGTACATCTGCCGCTGTTGATTTGCTCAATCCAGCAGAGACTGTATAACCATTGGTTGTACCAATCTGAGTACCAGCTGCTTTAAGGTCAGCGCCTGTTGCAGCAGTATTAGCCACGGATCCAGCACCGTTAACGTTGAAGCCAGTCAGGCCCAAGGTTGAAGAGTCGATTTTCTTCAGGTCGATGGTGATAGTTTCACCGTCGTTAGAACCAACCTGAATTTTCATAGAGCCATCTTTCGCCAGCACGTTCACGCCGTTGAAGGTGGTCTGACCTGACACGCGGTCAATCTCGTCCAGACGTGATTTGATTTCGTCCTGGATTGAGTCCAGGTCAGACTGGCTGTTGGTGCCGTTCTGAGACTGTACAGTCAGTTCACGTACACGCTGTAAGTTGTTGTTGATTTCAGACAGTGCGCCTTCGGTGGTTTGCGCAGCAGAGATACCGTCGTTGGCGTTACGTGCAGCCTGAGTCAGACCATTGATGTTTGACTGGAAGCGGTTGGCAATTGCCTGACCTGCTGCATCGTCTTTTGCGCTGTTGATGCGCAGACCAGATGACAGACGCTCGATAGAAGTTGAGAGCGCTGACTGGTTTTTGTTGATGTTGTTCTGGGTGATCAGCGAGAGGCTGTTGGTGTTAATTACTTGAGCCATGGTTAAGTTCCTATTAATCAAGTCTTTGGTTAAGGTGTGGGCTTCAACCCGCCGGCTTCAGCGCCGTCAAAGTTGTTATCGTCTGCCTTCAAACAACCTTTAGATTTTTTTTAGTACCAGGCGAAAATTTTTCCCTTCAACCTGTCACGCTTATCTTTATCGCCCTGCCCCCGCACTTCTTTAGTGCAACTTGATCATTTTTCTAGCGCCAGAAATACCCTTCTCTATAGCCTTTATTCGCTTTATCACTCGCTGGTAAATAAATCTAAACTTTGCCTCAAATAAGCCGATAACCGCGGTATTCACTCTCCGTGTCGACATGAAAAGGAAACAACATGGCTAGTATCACTACCCTCGGTGTCGGTTCAGGCCTCGACTTGAGTAGTATCCTGGATAGCTTATCCACTGCGGAAAAAGCCTCCTTAACACCGATCTCCAATCAGCAGAGCGCTTATACCGCAAAGCTGAGTGCCTACGGTACGCTCTCCAGTGCGTTGACGACTTTCCAGACCGCCAACACCGCGCTGAACAGTGCAGACCTGTTCTCTGCCACCACCGCCACCAGTAGCAGCAGCGCCTTTAGCGCGACAACGTCTGGCACTGTGGTGGCCGGTAAATATAATGTGGCTGTCACGCAGCTGGCACAGGCGCAGACCCTGACCTCTGCGGTGCAAACCAGCAACACCAACGCATTGGGCGACAGCTCTGCCACCAGCCGCACCCTGACCATCAAGCTCGCTGATGGCTCCAGCAAAGATATCTCGCTGACCACCGACCAGACGTCATTGACTGGCATGCGTGACGCCATCAACGGTGCCAGCGCCGGCGTCAGCGCAAGTATTATCAAAGTGGCAGACGGCTCTTACCGCTTGTCGCTGACCTCTTCCAAAACGGGTGAGGCCAATGCCGTTTCATCGATTAGCGTGACGGGCGATGACACCCTGAACAATATCGTCGGTTTTGATTCGACCAAGACCGATGCCGATAACCCGATGGACGTGAGCGTGGCGGCGCAGGATGCCAAACTGACGGTGAACAACGTTGAGATCACCAACAGCAGCAACACCATCAGTGATGCGCTGGAAGGGATCACGCTCAACCTGAATGACACAACCACCGGTAACCAGACGCTGACTGTCGCGCAAGATACCTCTAAAGCGACCACCGCGATCTCAAACTTTGTCACTGCTTACAACACCCTGCTGGATCAGTTCAATAGCCTGACCAAATACACAGCAGTCGACGTTGGTTCCGATACTCAGGACTCCAGCAACGGCGCTCTGGTGGTGATAGCACCCTGCGCAGCATCCAGACGCAGATCAAAAGCATGTTGACCAACTCGTCGAGCTCTTCAACCTATAAAACGCTGGCACAGATTGGCATTACTTCTGATCCGACGACGGGTGAATTGACGCTGGATTCCGACAAGCTCAAAACCGAGTTGACGAAGGATCCGGATGGCATCAAACAGATGATTGTGGGTGACGGCAAAACCACCGGCATCACCACCACCTTGGCCACTAACCTCACCAGCTGGCTCTCTTCCACTGGCAGCATTCAGTCAGCAAAAGACGGTGTCAGTAAGACGCTGAACAATCTGACCGAGCAGTACAACGACATGAACACGCGTATCAACAATATGATCGCGCGTTACAAAGCGCAGTTTACCCAGCTCGACGTCACCATGAGCTCGCTGAACAGCACCAGTTCTTACCTGACGCAGCAGTTCGATACGTCAAGCAGCTCTAGCTCGAAATCGTAAGGAGTGAACATGTACAGCGCAAATGGCACTCAGGCCTATGCAAAAATTGGTGTGGAAAGCTCCGTAATGAGCGCCAACCAACAGCAACTGATCACGCTGCTGTTTGACGGCGCGATCAGTGCACTGATCCGTGCTCGCCTGTTTATGCAGGATGGCAATATTCAGGGAAAAGGTAATTCGATTTCCAAAGCGATTAACATCATCGAAAGCGGACTGAAGCAGGGTCTGGATGAGCAGTCAGGCGATGACCTCACCGACAATCTGTTAGGTCTTTATGCCTATATGGTTCGCCGTTTGATTCAGGCGAATCTGCGTAATGATGTTGAAGCTCTCGAAGAAGTAGAAGGCCTTCTGCGTAACATCGCGGATGCCTGGAAAGAAGTCGCACAACCTCAACACCTTCAGGACGCCGTTTAATGAATAACGCACCGCAACTGATAAACGTTTACCAACAGCTACTCGATCTCAGCCATGGAATGCTGCGCCTTGCCGCAGACGGCGAATGGGATGACCTGATTATTAAGGAAGTGGATTACGTCAGTGCGGTGCAAACGTTGGCCCGCTCGACTGAGGCCTCGCCACCGTCCAACTCTATGCAAGAACAACTGCGCCCGGTACTGCGCCATATCCTGGACAATGAGAGTGAAGTCAGACGTCTACTACAGGCGCGCATGGACGAACTGTCGCAGTTGATTGGTCAATCCACGATGCAAAAGTCGGTGATGAGTGCTTACGGCAAGCAAGGTAATGTGTATCTGCCGCAGAATTAATGCGCGGCGGGCTGAATGAGAAACGGGTGAGCTGATGCTCACCCGTTTTTTTTATGCTTTGCTTACGGCATCACTTCTGCGCAGGGACCGACACCGGCTCCATAATCTGCGGCTGAATATCCTGTATCACCGCCTCTTTTGGACGCTTCGCCACCTGCTCCAGCGCCTGCTGGCACTCAACGGTGGGTTGATCGACCTTACGCATGCGCAAGCCGTCATAACGCAGTTCACCGTTCTCCAGCGTTATCGGCATGACGCGCACCTGCCGCGTCACGTTGACCCACTCATCGCTCAGGCGGGTTAACTTGCCCGGTTTAGCTATCACGCGCTGCCACTGGCGGCAGTCCAGCGTGTCGCCTTCTGCACCAATGATCAGACTGCCCATCGCCTGGCCACTGATCAACTTGCTCTGCGGTCCGACAGTTTGCCAGTTACCTTGCAATTCCACTGGTGCCGGGGTTTTTACCGCTTCATCGTAATTGCTGATCTGCGCACATCCGCTCAAGCCCAGCGCGGCCAATACCATCCACTTTTTCATTCCTGGTCCCTACACTCGCCTCAATGGCGGCTACGTTATAATTTTTCGCGTAAGTTACGCAAGGAATCTCGGTGAAAAGCCAGCTGAGCCTGACAATACGGCTCGCGCACGTTACACTAGCGCGCAAGTCGATAAGCAGGAAATTCGCATGAAAACCCCAGAAGAGTATTACGCCCAGGCACGCACGATGTTTTTTGCCGCACACGCCGATTTTCAAGCCGCGCTGGATGAACTGACCGAGAGCGACGCGCGCGCGGCCAACCTGTCACTGCGCCAACTGCGCGAGTGGCACGCTGAGCGCATTTATGCGGCATTCTTACGCCAGAAAAAGCTGGATGGCATGCTGTTTTCCATTCAACTGGCAGAGCCTGATAAAGCGGTTGCGGCTGAAGCCATTGAAACTTACCTGAAATCACATGCGGAAGCGCTCGGCATGACGTGGGAAGAGTTTTGCATCAAGAACGAACTTTAAGCGCAGCGGCCCTAAAAATATATCTCAAGCACACCTCCAACCACACAAATCGGCAAGGAAAAAGTTGTACAAGTCAGAAGAAGTTGTATAACTTCTATCTGACGGCTTCGGTCGTAGATTGTCCTTGAACGAAGGTGCTATTGCGCCGCCTCTGGAGGAGTTGCTGGATTTCCCCTCCAGAGGTAGTATTTTTTACCCTATCCTTCTCGCTCGACTCCCTTCACTTCGACATAACGCGCAACGGCTAGCAGGCGGTTAATGTGCGTCAATAGCAGATCCACGTCTGACTGTAGAAACAACTCGCCAGAACGCGATGCGGTAACGATGGCGTCCTGCACGGTTTCCGTGATGGTCAGCGAATTATCCTCTTTAGCCTGAATCAATAATGCCGCCAGCAGCAGTGATTGTGCCTCCACCTGTGCCACCAGTTCTTTTGCATCCGTATCCATCTTTGCCATTTTCAGCAGAATATCGATCACCAGTTGCCGCATATTACCCCCTCATGAATCCATTTCCCTGTGTAACGCTGTTGAGTATCAACGCAAATGTGGTGCTGCGCTTGCCAGAAACAAAAAATTTTCGCGGCGCAACGGTTCATCACTTGCCACTGTTTTTATTTACAGTAATATGGCGCACCCGCTTGATGAATGGAATGCCCTGATGTTTGTGGAGTTGATTTACGATAAACGCAACGTTGCCGGTCTGCCGGGCGCGCGTGAGATGATTTTGCAGGAGCTTGAGAAACGCGTGCAACGCGTCTTCCCAGAGATTGAGGTGCGCGTTAAGCCGATGGAACGCAACGCTATCGATACCGATTTAAGTAAGAACGATAAAGCAACCGTAGCGCGTATTGTTGAAGAGATGTTTGATGAAGCCGAGATGTGGCTGGTGGCCGATTAAGCCACCAGCGTGGGGGAACTTAGCCTTCTTGCTCGCTGTGATTGATGGCGATCTCTAAATCCTGAATCGCCAGCTCAATATCATCTAACAGCTGTCCCTGCTTGTTGAGCAGCGTGTCAAAACGTCCTGCGTACTCTTTATCTTTGTACTCGCCTGCATCAAATGCCAACCAGTGGCTGGATAGCGTCTCAGTATTGGTCTGCGCATAGTGACGCATCTCTTTTAACTGGGAGGTGACATCACGCAGGTAGTCAGTTTTGGTTTTGATTGCCTCTGTATCACTCATGCTATCTTCCTTTTCGCTAATTAAACCCGTTTAAATAACGTCTGAATGATTAAAGTTAGTAGAAAATAGCGAGACCGCATTAAGAATAATCGGAAGATGAAAAGGCGACCCGAAGGCCGCCACAGAATTAAAGATACTTGCGCGCGAGGGCAATCAGCTCATCCTTCGCGGCCGTACCTAACTTCTCAACCCCACTTTCGACAAAGTTGAATGCCTGAGTGAAGTCCTTCACGCTAGCGCTGATATCCTGACTGACCGCATCCGTAATGATTCCTGCTACAGGCTGCTCAGCCAGATTGCCGACGGTAGAAGCCGATGAAGGCCCGGCGCTGGCAGAACCGTTTGCTAGCGGATCCGGCGTGGCCAACTGCTGAGTGAGATCCGTTGCATCCGCTACGGCCGCTGCAGGTTGTGCCTCGCTGCCAGCATTCACTGCTGGCGTTGAGGTGTCTGGGACAGCTGCACTGTCTTCAGCGGGAAGTGTGGCGTCAGCTGCTGGAAAACTATTCACCGCGGGCGTAGAAGCATCCGACGCTGGCACGCTACTCACGGCTGCTGTTGAGACGTCCTGTGCTGGTTCACTATCCACGTTTGTCGTTGAAGCATCCGTTGCAGGCACGCTGCTTAACACTGGTGCTATGGCGTCCTGCCCTGGCGCGTTACTCACGGCTGAAGTTGAGCCATCTGCCGCTGATGCACTGCTCTCCGCCTTCCCCGCCACCTCATTAGCAAAACTCTCTAACGGTGACAGCGTGCTGGCATCCGGTGTTGCAGTTGTTGCACTATTTTCGATTACAGTTTGGTCGCTCATAATTTTCTCCTTCTTGCTTAATAAAGACCGCAATCGGCCGAAGCCAACTGCAATCCGCTCGGTAATACTCATCATGGCCTCCTTAATGCGTCGATTCGGGCGGCGCGTCCTCCCCCACCACCTGCTTCACTTTGTCCGCCGTTTTGTTCGCGGTGCGATTCGGCAAGCCATCGAGTTTTTTCTGCAACGTCACTAACTGGCTGGTCAGTTCGGCCACCCGCGCTTCCCTCCGGTCCGAAATCGCACGGTACTGCTGGCGAATGTCTTCCACCCGGCGATTGGCGCTGTTATTCACGAACACGAACATAATCGTCATCGCCACACACAGCAGCGACAGCATCAGCAGCAGGCCGCCTAGCAGTAGCTGACGCCGGTGGCCTCGCACTGAAAACTCACTGTTTATCTGCACCATCGCGACTCTCCTCTAAGGTGGTGATCAGTTGATTGATCTGACTGCGGAATTTATCGCTATGATCAGATTCCGTGGTGGCTAACAGAATGCCCAACGCGTTCTTTATCAGCCGTAGATCGGTCTCCAGCGAAGAGATGCGCCGCAGGTTTTTGTCGTGGCGAATACGCAGGTCATCATTCTCCTGGCGCATCAGCGCATGGCTCTCTTTGAGAAGCATCACCTGCTCTTTGTAGCTGGTGATGATCTCGCCGCCGGCGCGATTGCTGGTGACGATGGCCGCGATGCCTGCCATTAAGGGTTTCCAGAACACAGCTGCCGCACCGCCACCGAGAAGCAGCGCACCGACGCTGGTCACCAAACTACTTTCCATGCCTCACCTCTCTTAACTGGCAAGGGATCCGCCTGAGGAACATGTTGGCCGCCCTTGCCAGCTATGCGGCCAACATCAGAATTTAAGTTTACTTTAATTAATGAATTTAAGTATACTTAAGTAAAACACAGAGGAGTTGTCAAGATGATGAAAAAAGAATCTGTGGGTGAGCGCATCCGCAGCCGTCGTAAAAACCTGAAGCTGACACAGCAAGGGGTGGCAAGCGGCATTGGCGTGTCACACGTTGCTGTTTCACAATGGGAAAAGGACGAGACCCTTCCGCGTGGCGAGAATCTGTTAAGGCTGGCAGAACTGCTGCAATGTACTGCCGCATGGATTATTGATGGTGAGGGCGAGGTGTTTACCACCCCGTCTAAAGTCAGTGACGTCAGCGCCCTGCCGTTGATCACTCTGACACAAGCGGCAGCATGGATGCAGGAGCAGCGCTTATTGATTCAGCAGCAGGCAACCCGCTTTCTCTATAGCGATAGCAAACTGAGTGAATCGGCGTTGGCGATCACTCTGGATGATGCCGCGATGCAACCTGACTACCGACCCGGCGATACGCTGATTTTCGACCCAGCGGTTGCGCCGCAACCGGGTGATGTGGTGTTGGCGCACATCAATAGCGAGGTTCTGGTACGTATTTATCGCCTGATGACTGAACAGCACGACGAACAAATTTTCTCGTTACGACCGTTGAATGAGGATTTTCCTGTGCAGACATCGTCTGAGAAAAAGATTGAATTAATCGGAACTATGATGGAAATGCGCCGCTATCGCGTCAGGTAACAGAATGCAAAAAACCCGCCTATGAGCGGGTCAAAACAATCAAAACTACGGCAATTATTACAAAACGTCGGTCAGATGATCGACGACAACCCTCCCGTGCACATCCTTCTGCGTAATGCGATAATTAACGCAATATGAGCGGCGATTGCAGAGCTTGTCGAACAGCGTCACGCTGCCTTTTTGCTTGCCGTCTACGCTAACAATATGCCATTCAGTGACATCTTCCTGACCGCGGTTGTTGAGTCTTAATACGCTCTGTTCAACTAAACGGTCGCTATCATCAATCTTTAAATAGTCGCGTAACATTATGCTCACCTCTGGTTAACGAGGGCCAAGATACGCTTTTTATTTATCCATTCAATCGAAATTATTTATCGTAGATACTCCCCCAGTGCAATTAATTAACAATTCGATTTGACGCCCTTTCGCTAGCCGTTTCGGTTAGCTCATTAATTGGAAAATAGTTTACGGTTCGAGTCTATATTGGTGGACAGCCCCCGCCCCAGGCCTGCTACTGTAGGCCCCACAATAATAAGCTGTCCGGACAATCGCTATGCTGACCACCATTATTTATCGCAGTCACCTCCATGACCACGTACCTATCAAAACCCTTGAGGACATGGTGACAAAAGCGAATAACAAAAACAGTTCGCACGATGTCACAGGCATTCTGCTTTTTGATGGACTGCACTTCTTCCAGTTACTTGAAGGGCCCCGTGATGCTGTGCAGGGTATTTATGATCGCATTTGCCAGGACGCCCGCCACCACAATCTGGTGGAGTTAATGCATGACTTTGCTCCCGCTCGCCGCTTCGGCAAAGTGGGGATGGAGCTGTTTGATTTACGCGAGCATGATAAATCCATGGTGCTACAAGCCGTGTTAGACAAAGGTACCTCGCGCTATCAGCTGACCTACGATGATCGCGCATTGCAATTCCTGCGCACCTTTGTAATCGCTCGTGATAAAGAAAACTACTTTGAAATCCCCGCAGCCAGCACCTGGGAATTCATTGCGGATGAGCCCTCTCGTACCCTTCAGGATGAAGTCATTGACTCACTGAAAGAGTGCCACTTTGCCTTTCAGCCGATTATCGATCCGTTTGCACGCCGCGTGGCGTCATATGAGGCGTTAATCCGCACCCCGAATGGCGGTTCACCTGGCGAGTACTTTTCTGCCTTTGGTGGCGAGGCTGTTTATCAAGCGGATATTCAGTCTAAAAAGCTGGCGTTCGAACTGGCGAAAAAGTTAGGTATTGGCGAACACAGTATCTCCATTAACCTGCTGCCAATGTCTTTGGTCACGGTTCCTGATGCGGTGGAGTTTCTGCTGACGCAGATTGAAGCCAATGGTTTGGTACCCGAGCAGGTGATTGTTGAAGTCACTGAAAATGAGATCATCTCGCGCACCGATGAGTTTGCGGCACAGGTGCGTAAACTGAAATCGGCGGGTATCAGTCTGGCATTGGATGATTTCGGCGCGGGCTTTGCTGGCCTGTCACTATTATCCAAATTCCAGCCGGACAAAATTAAGATTGATCGTGAGTTGATCAGCGATGTGCACAAAAGCGGTCCTAAACAGGCCATTTTGCATGCCATCATTAAGTGCTGTAACTCGCTGGAAATTGCGGTCATCGCCGAAGGCGTGGAGAAAGCGGAAGAGTGGATGTGGCTGGAAGCCGCGGGCATTAGCCAGTTCCAGGGATATTTGTTCGCCCGTCCGCAGTTAAACGGCTTCCCGGCCATCGCCTGGCCGGAAATTAAGTCCTGAGCCCCAGAAATGACAAAAACCGCCCATCAGCCGGCGGTTTTTTAATTTAAAGCGGGAAATAACCCGGTGGTAATAATCGATCGCTGATGACCTGGTAATTCATTAACTTAAAAGAGCTTAACGTGATGGGCACGGCAACGCAGGGACGATACCAGCCAAACTGCTTTATATATCGCCAGACTTCTGGTGGATTATCTTTATCTCTAACCCAGTAATAACCTTCTTTCATTCTTACACGCTTCTTGTCGCTGCAGCCCTTACTCAACACTCCTCAACGCCTCGCGTGATGCGCATGTTGCACACCGAGTTCCCTGCTCTGAAGAATGCTTTCCTGACTGGCACACTCTATCATACCGAAGGCGTATTTGATCAGTAAGTTATTGTTTTATTTAGCGCTTCGCTTATCGACGCCGATATTAACGGCGTAAAAAAAGCCGCATTTGCGGCTTACTCAGGCATCAATAATAGGTGACATCTATGGTGCCGTACTGCCTATCCGTCACTTGCCCTGCGGCGTCGGTGGTTACGGTGTCGCAACGGAAAGGGACATCATTCTTATATTGGCACTGGGTGGTGACCGTCTTGCTCTGCTCGTTTCTTTGCACCGTCGTGACCACGTCGGATATCTTTTTCGCGTCCGTATCATGTTTGGCACTGGCGCGTGAAACTTCCTCATCGCCCTTCTTAATACTTAACAGCGTCATATCACCGACGTTATTGTAGGTCAGATGGAATTTAACATCAGAGGCGGGAGAGGAGATTTGATCGACCCAACCCTGTTCGTTATAGCCAATATCCACCGTCATGGTGGGCGTGACTTTTTTTAATAGCGCGCACTGCTTATTCAGCGTGACGACCACATCCTGGCCGTTCTCAGTGCCAGTCAGTTTATCACCTTCCCGCGTCACTTCGGTGATCTCTCCGGCTTTATCGATCGATTTCACATGGGAAATACAGCCTTGCCCATCGAACGCGATATCGACATCAAAGATTGGCGTGTCATCGGCGCTAAACAGGCGCTGATGAGTGCTTTTGACTTTGCCGGGAATGGCTTCGAACTGATAGAGGTAAGCGTAATTTTTCATCTGCGGTGCAAAGTCCGCATTTTTATTATCACAGCCGGATAGCAAGATCGTTGCCATCAGCAGCAGCAGGGTGGGCTTCACGTGAGAATCCTCTTCTCGATATACGCTGTGTGTCAGGCCAGCATCATGCCGCTGTTACTGAAAAAGATAAATGCTTTCCCGCCTGACACCGCAACAATCTGTGCCGCTACTACACCTGCATATTCATGATATCGGTGTACGCCGAGACCAGTTTGTTACGCACCTGAATCCCCATTTGCATGGAAATGGAGGATTTCTGCAGATCGACCATCACATCGTTTAACTGGATGCCCGGTTTGCCCATTTCAAAATCCTGCGCCTGGGTGCGAGCCGCGGTTTGCGTGTCGCTGATCTTATCCAGTGCGGCTTTCATGGTGGCACCAAAATCTACCTGATTGGTTGACTCGGCCTGCTTGCCGCTGGCCTGTAACGACGTTAACTGCAGCTGCTGCAACACACCATCAATTGCCTGAATCGACATTGCCTGTACCTCATTAAAGAAGGGTTTAAATTTTCACGCTGCAAAAGTTAACACACTGTCAATAGGACAAAGGCGCTAAATAAACGTAAAAAACCCAGCTTATCCAGCCATCGAAGTGACCCGATTCATCAATAATGCCAGCCATAAGATTGGAATTTCATTTAAGACGTTGCTTCAGGGAGTCTGTTTTGTCACCACAACTTACCCGGTCAATTATGTCAGGCAGGAATCGGTCATGAATGCGAGTGCAGCCGCCACACAAGATACCGCAAAGAAAGGTCTGAATGACCTTCTGGCCCGCCTGCGCGCCAATCCGCGAATTCCTATCATTGTTGCTGCCGCTGCCGCTATCGCAGTGGTTTTTGCATTGGTGCTGTGGGCTAAAGCCCCTGACTATCGCGTCCTTTATAACAACCTCTCCGATGAGGATGGCGGCGCGATTGTTACCCAACTGACGCAAATGAACATTCCTTACCAGTTCGCCGAAAACGGCGGTGCCTTGATGGTGCCTGCCGATAAGGTACATGAACTGCGTCTGCGCCTGGCGCAACAGGGGCTGCCGAAAGGTGGCTCTGTTGGCTTTGAGCTGATGGACAAAGAGAAGTTCGGCATCAGCCAGTTCAGCGAGCAGATCAACTACCAGCGTGCGCTGGAAGGTGAGCTGGCCCGCACCATTGAAACGCTCGGCCCGGTCAAGAGCGCGCGCGTGCATCTGGCGATGCCAAAACCCACGCTGTTCGTGCGTGAGCAGAAAGCGCCTTCGGCCTCCGTGACATTGAACCTGCAACCGGGTCGTGCATTAGATGAAGGCCAGATTCAGGCCATTCAGCATATGGTGTCGAGCAGCGTCGCCGGTCTGCCGCCAGGCAACGTGACCGTGGTGGATCAGGCCGGTCGCCTGCTGACCCGTTCTGACAGCGAAGGTCGTGACCTGAATGATGCACAGCTGAAGTACGCGTCTGAAGTGGAAGCGCGTTACCAGCAACGTATCGAAGCCATCCTGAATCCGATTGTTGGGCAGGGCAATGTGCATGCGCAGGTGACAGCGCAGATCAACTTTGACCGCAGCGAACAAACTGACGAGAAGTACAAACCGAACGCCGATCCGAACAGCACGGCCATTCGCTCGCGTCAGACCAATACTAACCAGCAGAACGGTAGCCCCTACCCAGGCGGCGTGCCGGGTGCGTTGTCGAATCAACCTGCCCCTGCGAATACTGCGCCGGTTAATAATCCGCAGCAGCAAAATGCCAACGGCCAGAATGCCAATGGTCAGAATGCTAATGGCCAGAACAACGCGGCAAACAACAACGGCACCACCACCAGCACGCAGCAAAGCAGCGGCCCGAGCAGTTCAAGCCGTAACGACACCGTGAACTACGAGCTGGACCGCACCATTCGCCACACCAAGGTGAACGTCGGCGATGTGCAGCGTCTGTCAGTGGCCGTGGTGGTGAACTACCGTGATGACGGCAAAGGCAAAGCCGTTGCACTGAACGATCAGCAGATCAAACAGATTGAAGACCTGACCCGTGAAGCGATGGGCTACTCGCAGAATCGTGGCGACAGCGTCAACGTGGTGAACTCGCAGTTCAACATGACTGAGCCGTCTGGCGGTGACCTGCCGTTCTGGCAATCGCAAGCCTTCTTCGACATGTTGATGAGCGGTGGTCGCTGGCTGCTGGTGGCGTTGGTTGCCTTCATCCTGTATCGCAAACTGGTTCGTCCGCAGCTGATGCGTAAGAAAGCGCAGGAGCAGGCGGCAGCAGAGGCGGCGGCAGCACGTGCGGAAGCGCTGGAATCTGAAGAAGCCTACAACGTGCAGCTCAGTAAAGATGAGTTGGATCAAGAGCGTAAATCGAATAACCGCATGAGCGCCGAGGTGATGAGCCAGCGCATCCGCGATATGTCTGAAAACGATCCGCGCGTTGTGGCGCTGGTTATCCGCGAATGGATGAGTAAAGAACTATGAGTCTGACCGGTACTGAAAAAAGCGCCATTCTGATGATGACCATTGGCGAAGAGCGTGCGGCCGAGGTGTTCAAACATCTCAACCAGCGTGAAGTGCAGCACCTGAGCGCCGCGATGGCGGGGATGCGTCAGGTGTCGCACAAGCAACTGACCGAAGTGCTGCGCGAGTTTGAAGCGGATGCCGAGCAGTTTGCGGCGCTGAGCCTGAACTCCAACGACTACCTGCGTTCGGTGCTGATCAAAGCGCTGGGCGAGGAGCGTGCCTCCAGCCTGCTGGAAGATATTCTCGAGAAAAACGAGACCACCAGCGGCATGGAAACGCTCAACTTTATGGAACCGCAGGCAGCGGCCGATCTTATCCGCGACGAACATCCGCAGATTATCGCCACCATCCTGGTGCACCTCAAACGTGGCCAGGCTGCGGATATTCTGGCGCTGTTCGACGAACGTCTGCGCCACGACGTGATGCTGCGTATCGCAACCTTCGGCGGTGTCCAGCCAGCGGCGCTGGCAGAACTGACCGAGGTGCTGAACGGCCTGCTGGATGGTACCAACCTCAAGCGTGCGAAGATGGGCGGCGTGAGAACCGCAGCCGAAATCATCAACCTGATGAAAACGCAGCAGGAAGAGGCGGTTATCGAAGCGGTACGCGACTTCGACGGCGAGCTGGCACAGAAGATCATCGACGAGATGTTCCTGTTCGAAAACCTGGTGGAAGTGGACGATCGCAGTATCCAGCGCCTGCTGCAGGAAGTGGAGTCCGAGCAGTTGCTGGTTGCACTGAAAGGTGCCGAACAGCCGCTGCGCGAGAAGTTCCTCAAGAACATGTCAGCGCGTGCAGCCGATATCCTGCGCGACGATCTGGCCAACCGTGGCCCGGTGCGTATGTCGGCCGTGGAGAACGAACAGAAAGCGATCCTGCTGGTGGTCCGTCGCCTGGCAGAATCCGGCGAAATGGTAATTGGTGGTGGCGAGGAAACTTATGTCTGATGCCTTTTCCGCCCGTGCGTGGCAGCGCTGGCAGCCTGATGATTTAGGCAGCACCTTCAAAGCGGCAGAAGAACCGCCGCAGGAAGAGCCGGCTGTGGATGTCGAAATGAGTGCCGAAGCTGAGCAACAGCAGATGCTGGAGCGCATGCAGCAGCAGATGCGCAAAGATGCACAGACGCAAGGCTACAGCGAAGGCTATCAAAAGGGTTTTGCCGAGTCGCAGCAGAACGGTTACGACGCCGGTTTCCAGCAGGGACTGGCCGATGCCCAACAGCAGCAGGCGCCCTTGCAGGCGCGTATGCAGCAGTTAGTGACTGAGTTCCATCACACGCTGGAAGCGCTGGATAGCGTCATCGCCTCACGTCTGATGCAGCTGGCGCTGGAAGCGGCGCGCACGGTGATTGGCCAGGCCACACAAGTGGATGGCACCGCCCTGCTGCGCCAGATTCAGCAACTGATTCAGCAAGAACCGATGTTCAGCGGCAAGCCGCAGCTGCGCGTGCATCCTGATGATTTACAGCGCATTGAGCAGACACTGGGCCCGACGCTGGATCTGCACGGCTGGAAACTGCTCGCCGATAACTCACTGCATCCCGGCGGCTGTAAACTCAGCGCCGAAGATGGCGATCTCGATGCCAGCGTGGCAACCCGCTGGCAGGAACTGTGCCGTCTGGCCGCACCGGGGACCTTGTAATGACCTCGTCGCGTCTTTCCCGCTGGCTTGGCGCACTCGATGCTTTCGAGGATCGTATTTCGCAGGTGCAGACCGTGCGCCGCTATGGTCGTCTGACCCGCGCCACCGGTTTAGTACTGGAAGCCACCGGACTGCAACTGCCGCTTGGTGCGACCTGCATCATCGAACGTCACGACGGCAACAACATCACTGAAGTAGAGAGTGAAGTAGTGGGTTTCAACGGTCAGAAACTGTTGATGATGCCACTGGAAGAAGTGGACGGCATTTTGCCAGGTGCGCGCGTTTATGCCCGTTTTAGCGGTGACAACGCACAAGGCGGTAAACAACTGCTACTTGGGCCAGAACTGCTCGGCCGCGTGCTGGATGGCGCAGGCAAACCGCTGGATGGTTTACCTGCCCCGGATACCGGCTATCGCGCGCCATTAATCACCGCACCGTTTAACCCACTGCAACGTACGCCAATCCACGATGTGCTGGATACCGGCGTCCGAGCGATCAACGCCCTGCTGACTGTCGGGCGCGGTCAGCGTATGGGTCTGTTTGCGGGTTCTGGCGTCGGTAAGTCGGTGCTGCTTGGCATGATGGCACGTTACACCAAAGCCGATGTGATTGTGGTTGGCCTGATCGGTGAACGTGGCCGTGAAGTTAAGGAATTCATTGAGAACATCCTCGGCGCTGAAGGTCGTGCGCGCTCGGTGGTGATCGCCGCACCGGCTGACGTTTCACCGCTGCTGCGTATGCAGGGTGCCGCGTATGCCACACGCATCGCGGAAGATTTTCGCGATCGCGGCCAGCACGTGCTGCTGATCATGGACTCCCTCACCCGCTACGCCATGGCGCAGCGTGAGATCGCCCTGGCGATTGGTGAGCCACCGGCCACCAAAGGGTATCCGCCTTCTGTGTTCGCGAAGCTCCCTGCCCTGGTGGAACGCGCCGGTAACGGCACCCACGGCGGCGGTTCGATTACGGCGTTCTATACCGTGCTTACCGAAGGTGACGATCAGCAAGACCCGATTGCCGACTCGGCGCGCGCCATTCTTGATGGTCACATTGTCTTGTCGCGCCGTCTGGCCGAAGCCGGTCACTATCCGGCGATTGATATTGAAGCCTCAATCAGCCGTGCGATGACCGCGTTAATTGATGACAACCACTACGCGCGCGTGCGTCAGTTCAAACAACTGCTCTCCAGTTTCCAGCGCAACCGCGATCTGGTGAGTGTAGGCGCGTATGCCGCTGGAAGCGATCCGATGCTCGATAAAGCCATCAAGCTTTACCCTGAGATGGAAGCCTTCCTGCAACAGGGTATTTTCGAACGCAGCGACTATGACGACGCCAGTCTGCACCTGCAGGCCATGTTCGGCTAGCGCGAGCCCAAGCGAGGTAAGCCATGAAAACTGCCAGTGCAATCGATAAGCTGCGCGATATGGCGGAGCAGGATCTGGAACAGGCCGTGATTCATTTAGGTGACATGCGCCGTGGCGTAAAGCAGGCAGATGAGCAGCTCACCATGCTGCTCGACTATCAGGATGAGTACCGCAATAAGCTCAACACCGATATGTCAGGCGGTATTTCCAGCCTGCGCTGGACCAATTATCACCAGTTTATCCAGACGCTGGAAAAAGCCATTGAACAGCATCGGCAACAGCTGAATCAGTGGAATCAACGTTTGGATCAGGCGCTGAGCAGCTGGCAAGAAAAGCATAAGCGATTGAATGCTTATCAAACGCTGATCACTCGGGCTGCCGAAAACGCATTACGACAAGAAAACCGTCTCGATCAGAAACGGATGGATGAATTTGCCCAACGGGCCGCTATGAGGAGAGGCGAATGATTACGCTGCCAACTATGGTTACGCAAACCTCTAAAGTCAGCGATGCAGACAGTGCTGTTGCATCGGACAATTTGCTGGGTACAGATGCGCTGCCACAGGGTTTTATCACTGAACTGGGTAACCGCTTACTGACACTGGCTCAGCAACAAGGTGTTAACACGCAATCGACTGATCTGACAGCAGAAGTCGATGAAAAAGGCGTCACAAAAGCATCATTAAGCGCGTTATTGCAGGCACTGGACAAACCAGAGGCGTTAAACGCACTTTTACAACCGGAAAACACTAAAGCCACGCTGAAATCAGCCGATGATAAAGACAAGTCTGAAGCAAGTTCGTTAAGTGCCAGCGACTTACAGAATGTTCAGGCACTGTTCGCGATGTTACCGGTTGCGGTTGAAGCGCGAAACAGTCAGAGCGCCGTCAGCGCCAGCACGGATACAACATCTGCCGATGCAGGGACTACGCTAAACGGATCATTGTTAAGCCGAACGCTGCAGAGCGCCGTGAAAGATGAACAAGAGGCACAGTCCGACAGTACGCCTCATAAGAAATCCAGCGATGTGCTGAGCGGTGTTAGCCGTGATACCAGTACGACGCCAACCAGTAGCAGTGCCGCTGCCGCCAGCACCACGGCCAGCAACAGTAACAGCGCGCTGTCACTGGATGAAAGCTTTAAGCAGGTGCTGAGCACGCTCAGCAAACCGGAAGAACATCGTAATACTCAGAGCGACACGGTAACAGCCTTAACCAGCGCCCCGGTCAGCAGCAGTAGCACACTGACCAACAGTACGGCGACGACCAGCACCACTCCGTCGACGCCGATGCTGAATGCCCAACTCGGCAGCAATGAGTGGCAGCAGGCGTTAAGCCAGCAAATCGTGATGTTTAGTCGCAACGGTCAGCAAAATGCCGAATTGCGCTTACATCCCGAAGATTTGGGTGCAATCCAGATCAACCTGACCCTCGACAAGGATCAGGCGCAGTTAAGTATGGTTTCCAGCCACAGCCAAGTGAGGGCCGCGCTGGAAGCGGCTCTTCCTCAGCTGCGTTCAGCGCTGGCGGAGAGCGGTATTAACCTGGGACAGAGTAATGTCAGCAGCGACGCCTTCGCACAAAGCCAGAATTATCAGGGCCAGCAGGAAGGACGCCGTGATGGCCAGTACGGCAGCTTTACCCTCTCCCAGGACAGTGAAAACGAGATAACGCCTATTGCCGTCCCGGCAGCCCTCCAGGCGCGCGCGACAGGTAACGGCGCTGTCGATATCTTTGCCTGACAGCGGCTAAACGCTGAAGGTAAGCGTAAAACCCGCGTCTTTTCTTCCCATTGTTTGACTTAAGACGCGGGATAATCTGTCCAGGCGAGCCGAGAGGCTTGCCCATAATTCACAGGAAGTAACTGCAAACATGTCTGATAACGCGAAAGCTAAAGGCCGCAAACGTTCACTACTAATACCGGTGTTACTGATTGTAACGCTGGCCGCTTGCAGCGTGGCAGGCTATGCAGTCTGGCGAATGATGAATAAACACGGGGATGACAAACCGGAAGCGGCGAAAGTTGAGCCACCGGCCGCCCCTGTATTTTTTGCAATGGATACGTTTACGGTTAACCTGGTCAATCCTGACAACGATCCCGACCGTGTGTTGTACGTAGGATTTACCCTGCGTCTGCCCGATGAGGATACCCGTCGTCGGTTGAATGATTACCTGCCTGAGGTGCGCAGCCGTTTATTGCTGCTGCTCTCACGTCAAAGTGCCGCTCAGCTTGCCACCGAACAAGGTAAGCAGGCCCTGGTTGAGCAGATCAAACAGGCATTGGCGCCACCGCTGGTAAAAACGCAACCGCCACAGGTGGTCAGTGACGTGCTGTTTACCGCCTTCATTTTGAGGTGATTTAATGGGCGATAGCATTCTCTCCCAGGCTGAGATTGACGCGCTGCTTAATGGCGACAGTGACAGCGCGGAAGTAGAGAACAGTTCCAAAGGGACCGATGGCGATATCCGTCCCTATGATCCCAATACCCAGCGTCGCGTGGTGCGCGAGCGTCTGCAGGCGCTGGAGATCATTAACGAGCGTTTTGCCCGTCATTTTCGTATGGCGCTGTTTAACCTGCTGCGCCGTAGCCCGGATATCAGTGTCGGTGCGATCAAGATTCAGCCTTACCATGAGTTTGCCCGCAATTTACCGGTGCCAACCAACCTGAACCTGATCCACCTGAAACCGCTGCGCGGTACTGCGCTGGTGGTATTTTCACCGAGTCTGGTGTTTATCGCCGTAGATAACCTGTTTGGTGGTGATGGCCGTTTCCCGACCAAAGTGGAAGGCCGTGAGTTTACCCATACCGAGCAACGCGTCATCCGCCGCATGCTGAAGCTGGCGCTGGATGGTTACAGCGATGCCTGGAAAGCGATTTACCCGCTGGATGTTGAGTACGTCCGTTCGGAAATGCAGGTGAAATTTACCAACATCACCACTTCACCGAACGATATCGTCGTCAACACCCCGTTCCAGGTAGAGATTGGTAACCTGGTGGGTGAATTTAATATCTGTATTCCGTTTTCAATGATTGAGCCGCTGCGCGAGCTGCTGGTCAATCCACCACTGGAAAACTCCCGTCAGGAAGATACGCACTGGCGCGACAATCTGGTGAAACAGGTGCAGCACTCGGAGCTGGAGCTGATTGCCCACTTCGCGGAAACATCCATGCGCCTGTCACGTATTTTGCAATTGAAACCTGGTGACGTCCTGCCCATTGAGAAGCCGGACCGCATCATTGCTCACGTCGATGGCGTACCCGTGCTGACCAGCCAATATGGCACCATGAATGGCCAGTACGCGCTGCGTGTTGAACACCTGATTAACCCGATTTTGAATTCGCTGAACGAGGAACAGCCCGATGAGTGACAGCAAAAAACCGTCCGATGATATTTCTGCGGACGACCTGTGGGCTGAGGCAATGAACGAGCAGGCAACCACCAGCACGCCTGATCCAACAGAGAACGTTTTCAAATCGTTTGAAAGCAACGGCGCCAGTGGCTCGCTGCAAGACATCGATCTGATTATGGATATTCCGGTCAAACTCACCGTGGAACTGGGTCGCACCAAGATGACCATCAAAGAACTGTTGCGCCTGACGCAGGGTTCCGTGGTGGCATTGGATGGCCTGGCGGGTGAACCCCTGGATATTCTGATCAACGGCTACCTGATTGCGCAGGGCGAAGTCGTGGTCGTGAACGACAAATATGGCGTGCGTATCACCGACATTATTACGCCATCTGAACGTATGCGTCGTCTGAGCCGTTAAGCATGTTAAAGAACGCGCAAATCGGCCAGCCTGTTCATAGCCAGCCGGTGGTCTCTACCGGTTCGGTGATTGGACAAGTCAGCAGCGTGCTGGCAGTGATTGTTCTGCTGATTCTGGCCTGTGGCTGGCTGGCAAAACGCCTTGGCTTTGCGCCCAAAACCGTCAACACCCAGGCGCTGAAAATTAGCGCCAGTGTGCAGGTGGGTCGTCAGGAGCGGGTAGTGATTGTTGATACCGCCGATGCGCGTTTAGTGCTGGGCGTCACCGCCCAGCAAATTACCCATCTGCATTCACTGCCGCCGCTGCCACCTGAAGAGTTGGTGAGCAAAACCGTGGCGCCGCAGGATTTTCGTCAGCTGTTGCAGAACCTGGTTAAACGTCCCGGAAAACCCCAATGATGCGTCGATTGCTTCCCCTTTTGCCACTGCTGTTGCTGGCACCGGTTGCCCATGCGCAATTGCCAGGACTGGTCAGCCAGCCTCTGGCGAATGGCGGCCAGAGCTGGTCACTGCCGGTGCAGACGCTGGTGTTTATCACCTCGCTGACCTTTATTCCGGCCATTTTGCTGATGATGACCAGCTTCACGCGCATCATCATTGTTTTTGGCTTGCTGCGTAACGCCTTAGGCACGCCTTCTGCGCCACCCAATCAGGTTTTGCTTGGCCTTGCGCTGTTTTTAACCTTCTTTATTATGGCGCCGACCTTCGACAAGATTTACAGCGATGCCTATTTGCCGTTCAGCCAGGACAAAATCAGCATGGATGTAGCGATCGACAAAGGCGCTCAGCCGCTGCGTGAGTTTATGCTGCGCCAAACACGTGAAGCCGATTTAGCGCTGTTTGCTCGTCTCGCCAACACCGCACCGATTCAAGGCCCGGAAGCCGTGCCGATGCGCATTTTGCTGCCGGCTTACGTCACCAGTGAACTGAAAACCGCTTTCCAGATTGGTTTTACTGTATTTATCCCGTTCCTAATCATCGACCTGGTGGTTGCCAGCGTGTTGATGGCATTGGGGATGATGATGGTGCCGCCGGCGACCATTTCTCTGCCATTCAAGCTGATGTTATTTGTGTTGGTGGATGGCTGGCAGCTGCTGGTGGGTTCACTGGCTCAAAGTTTCTACTCCTAGCGGCGCAGAGAAAAGTCGATGGCAACTCTCAATCCGGCCGGCCTGAAAGCCGCAGCATATAACGCCAGGAGCGCAGCATGACACCCGAATCGGTTATGGTCATCGGCCAGGAAGCAATGCGAATTGCCCTGATGCTCGCCGCCCCGCTGTTGCTGGCGGCACTGGTCAGCGGTCTGATCATCAGCCTGTTACAGGCGGCCACGCAGGTCAACGAACAGACACTCTCCTTTATTCCTAAGATCCTTGCCGTTGCCGCCACCGCGGTGATTGCCGGCCCGTGGATGCTGAACCTGATACTGGATTACATGCGTAATCTGTTGACCAACTTGCCTTATATCATCGGCTGATGATTAATCTCGATAGCAGCCAGCTGGTCCATTGGGTCGCTCAATTTTTCTGGCCGATGGTGCGTTTGCTGGCACTCTTCGCCAGTGCGCCGGTGCTGAGTGAGAAATCCATTCCCAAGCGCGTGAAAGTGGGCCTCGCAGTTTTGACGACCTGGATCGTCATTCCTGTGTTGCCCCCGGTTGAAGTCACGTTATTTACCCCCGCCGGTTTTTGGATCCTGTTACAGCAATTATTGATTGGTGTAGGGATTGGCCTGACGATGCAACTGGCGTTTGCCGCGGTGCGTATGGCCGGTGAAGTCGTGGGTTTACAGATGGGCTTATCCTTTGCCACCTTCTTTGATCCTGGCAGCCGCCTTAACATGCCGGTGCTGGCGCGTTTTCTCGATATGCTGGCGATGCTGCTGTTTCTGACCTTCAACGGACACCTGTGGCTGATTTCGCTGCTGGTGGACAGTTTTCATACCCTGCCGATTAACGATCACCCCCTCAACGCCAATGCTTTTATGGCGCTGGTGAAGTCCGCCGGGTTAATTTTCCTTAATGGGATGATGTTAGCGCTACCCTTAATTGTTTTATTGCTCACGCTAAACATGGCACTAGGTTTGTTAAACCGTGTTTCACCACAACTGTCGGTTTTCGCGATTGGCTTTCCGATTACCTTAACGGTGGGGATCCTCAGTCTGGGTATGATGATGCCGCTGCTCGCCCCCTTCTGCGAACATCTCTTCGGCGAAGTCTTTGATTTACTCGCGCAGTTTGTCTCAGAACTCTCCCGCGCACGATAATTAACGATTCTGTAGAAGTTCTTATGCGATAGTTAAGTATTCAAAATCAATCTGCGCATTTTTCGAACCATATTTCTCAGAAATCAACTGAGGTTATTCTGATAAATGCGCATTTCAGGTGAAAATTATTCTTATTAAACGGCGCTTCGCGTATTTTAGTCAGACGATTCCTAAGGCGATAAACCTTGTGAATTGGTTGAATAAATGCTCAAAGGGCTGTTTTTAAACAAAAAAAATTTTACAGCGATTTTTCTTGTCTAAATCCCTTTTTTCCGGCATTGTCAACACTCGCTGAAACGTCACACTTTCGCGATTCAAATGTTTTTAAGAATTGTCCTATCAGATTTGTCTGTGACTTGCGCGATAGTGACAGGGCTCTCAAAAACAGAGCGAATTACACACTTAATGCAAACTCCCGGCGATTCCCACTATCGCGGGGACAAGAGTGACGTGGAAGTAACACAAAAAACTTCGCAGAAGGGTTCAGGGATAGAGTCATGATGGCGCACGGATATCATTCGCCAATCTGCCGAGCAGAATAAAAAAGTGTCTTTGGAAATCTCTCTCGTACCGCAAACGCGTATTCATCGTTGATTTAAACGGATAACAAATTGGTGAGGGTCGCTATAATGCCAACGATTATTATGGATTCATGTAACTACACACGCCTGGGATTATCAGACTATATGTCGGCCAAAGGAGTTAAAAAGAAAAATATTACTCCGGTCTCTGATATTGAACAATTGCAACAAAGATGTGAACAGCTTAAACCTGGTGTCGTCTTTATTAATGAAGAATGTTTTATTCATGAAGCTGATTCCAGCGATCGTATTCGCGCCATTATTATGCAGCATCCAGATACGCTATTTTTTATCTTTATGGCGATCTCGAACATCCATTTTGAGGAATACCTCTACGTTCGTAAGAACTTGATTATTACATCAAAATCGGTGAAAACTTCGACTCTGGACTCACTGCTTGGCACTTACCTGCAAAAGAAACTCAGCGCAACCCCGCGTATTTCAGCAGGCCTGGATATTCACCCACTGACATTAAGTCAGACTGAGTCAAATATGCTGAAAATGTGGATGTCAGGTCATGACACCATTCAAATTTCAGACAAGATGCAAATTAAAGCCAAAACGGTATCGTCACACAAAGGTAATATAAAACGCAAAATTAAGACACATAATAAACAGGTTATTTATCATGTGGTGCGACTGACCGATAACGTGACCTCCGGTATTTATGTCAACGTGCGATAGTCCTGCATGTGAACAGTTTGAGTAAATAGCCGTAGCCGACAAAGGGCCAATCCGCAGATTGGCCCTTTGTCGTTTTGCCTGGATCTGCGAGCCAGGTCTCACTTCGCCCCCTAATCCTTTGGCCTGAACTGCCGATGCTTGTTCTCAGAACACCTACCCAAAATGAGAGCAAGGATATGAAAACAGCATCGATTGATGAGCAATATAAGCTCAGCATCTGGCAGAACCTGCGCCTGATGCCTCTTTTCAGCATGATCTTTGGTGGCATTCTGCTGCTTTTTGCCCTGTGTATCGGCCTCGCCAGCTATTTCTTAATCCAGAGTAATAATTCCCTCAACGATGCGACGGATGAAATTCAAATCCGTATGGGCATCTCTAATAGCTCGAACCATCTGCGTACCGCTCGCCTGAACGTGCTGCAATCCGGCGCCGCTGCCCGTATTGGGGAAATGGACGGCTATCGTGCCGATCTGGCGCGCACCGAGACCCGCATCAAGCAAGCGCGTGACGGTTTTAAAACTTATATGGACCGCAAGGCGAAAACGCCAGAAGATATCGCGCTGGATGCGCCACTCACCGCGGCATTCAATGACTATATCGATAAGGGATTGAAGCCGATGATTGAGTCGGCTAAGCAAGGCAGCTTCGAAGGGATCGTGGCGCAGGAAACCGACGTGACACGCAAGTTGGATGATGCGTATAACGCGGTATTACTGAAAGCGATAAAAATTCGTACTGACCGTGCCGAAGCGATCAACGCGGAAGCCGCGCACCAGTCCCGCGTCGGCTTTATTGCCATGGCTGTGGCCTTTGCTGCTGCTCTGGTATTGGTGCTCCTCACCTTCGTCTTCCTGCGTCGTGTGGTGATCAGCCCACTGCGTCAGTCGGTTGAGCGCATCGGGCGCATTGCTCAGGGCGATCTGACCGCACCGGAACAAGCGTATGGCCGTAGCGAGATCGGCAGCCTGTTGCATAATCTGCAACTGATGCAGGCCGCACTGGTGCGTACTGTCGGCACCGTCCGCGAAGGCGCCGTTGCGATCTATCAAGGATCAAGCGAGATTTCCGCCGGTAACACCGATTTGTCCTCACGCACTGAAGAGCAGGCTTCTGCGCTGGAGCAAACTGCTGCCAGCATGGAACAGCTCACCGCGACCGTGAAGCAAAATGCGGAGAACGCCCACCATGCCAGTCAACTGGCTGCGGATGCTTCCGGCAAAGCCCGTAGCGGTGGCGAGTTGGTGCATGGCGTAGTGAAAACCATGAACAATATCTCTGGCAGCTCGAAGAAAATTGCTGAGATCACCAACGTCATTAACAGTATCGCCTTCCAGACCAATATCCTGGCGCTGAACGCAGCGGTAGAAGCAGCGCGTGCTGGTGAGCAAGGGCGTGGTTTCGCTGTCGTGGCGAGCGAAGTGCGCAATCTGGCCCAGCGCAGTGCCCAGGCCGCGAAAGAGATTGAATCGCTGATTGCCGAGTCGGTTGACCTGATTAATAACGGTTCACATCAGGTGGGTGAAGCCGGCTCGACCATGGGTGAGATCGTCGAGGCGGTGCGTCGCGTGACCGATATTATGTCGGAGATTGCCGCCGCCTCCGATGAGCAGAGCCGGGGCATTCAGCAGGTGAGCCTGGCGGTTACCGAGATGGACAACGTGACCCAGCAGAACGCCTCGCTGGTGGAAGAAGCCTCTTCAGCGGCAGCCTCGCTGGAAGATCAGGCGGGCCGTCTGACGCAGGCCGTTGCAGCATTTAAACTTAACGATTCGCCCGCATCGCGGGTGATGGCACCTTCATCAGCCACCCTGAAGTCCCCTACGCTGACACCGCGTCCAGCATTGGCAGCGGCGAACAGCAATGACAACTGGGAAACGTTCTAAACCCTTACGCCGTCATTGATGGCAGGGGTTGATACACAACAGGTGCACCTTATGTGCACCTGATTTTTTACGCAGTCTTAAGCTTCCTCGTAGGGCTCAACAAACACCCCTTCCGCATGGTCGCTTTCATTAAAGAACCAAATCCCCAGCGGATAATCCTCCAGCGCCACCAGATACATGGTCCCTTCGTTAAAGCCTTCAACTGCCAGTACCGTACCCACGCGACGTGGGCCGCCATCGGTTTTTACCGTTACGCGGTCATTCACCTGCATTGATTACTCTCCAGATATTGTCCTGAATACAGTGTAACGGAAGAAAATGGCGGCTGCCTGATCCGGATCAGCGTCGGGCGATTACCCAAACTGCATGCACAATGCCCGGGATGTAACCACACAACGTGAGCAGGATATTCAGCCAGAAGGCGCCGCCAAAGCCCACCTGCAGAAATACCCCCAGCGGTGGCAGTAAAATCGCAATTACAATTCGAATAAAATCCATACTAACTCCCTGATATCACTTATTTATCGTCAAGCTCTAAGCATAGCCGCTGATTCGATTAATGAGATGACAGGTGGGTAAAGTTCTGTCAGAACGCGGCTTTTCACTTTCTTAACAGTACGCAGAGAGACTTCTGACGCGGGCAGCCCGTACACTTCTTCGTACTGCACCAACCCCAAAGGCGCAGTCAACCTAAAAGTAACAAGGATTTTTGCCCGCGCAGCGCGGGCTTTTTTTTGCCTGAAATCCGCCCTTTCCTGCCCATTCTCCCCGTTGTCTATACTGATAAAGAATCTCATCGCCTCTGGGAGGCCGACTATGACAACCGCAAAAGAGTACAGTGACAACGTGCAGCGCGAAGTGAACATTGACGTTGAAGCATTGCTGGAAGCGATTCAGAAGAAAACCTCAGGCGAGGTTAAAGAGTTCATGGAAGCGGAACACGCTCACCGGGTGAAAGTGAATGGTGAAGCCTATGACTCTTATATCGAACTGGCTGAGGCATTTGAACTCGATATCCGTGACTTCTCGATCACTGAAGTTAACCGTTGAAATCGATTTCATAAAAAAAATACCCGGCGGGATGGCCGGGTAAAATAATTCAGTAAATTCGTTACACCAGGAAATTCTTAACACCTGACTCAGACTACGCTTTAGTCAACACAAGACAAGTCCCAATCTTGCGTGTAAAACGAACAAAAAAGCATGACCTTCCCCATTTGTTACCGAAAACACCGTGTGCCTACTGTGTTTCTTTTATGCGCAATGTGTGCACGTCCCTAATCGTCACCCTGTTGATTTAAGATTTATCCTGGAAGTTGACGTGAACCACTCGCATAAAAGTGTGATCGTCATAACGCTATTATACTGATTACTCTCTGCTTTACGGACGCGCCTGGCGTAAGGAGTGTGTTGATGCTTAGACTTAACTCGTCGCTGATGATTGTGACCGATCTCGATGGCTCGCTGTTAGATCATCATGATTACAACTGGGATGCCGCCAGTGAATGGTTGCAGCGCCTCAAACAGCAGGCGATTCCCGTGGTGTTTTGTTCCAGTAAAACGGCCGCTGAAATGATCCCCTTACAGAAACGCCTGGGTCTTTCCGGTACCCCTTTCATCGCTGAAAACGGGGCGTTTATCGCTTTTAATGGCGAGCAGATTGCAGCGGAGGAACCGGGCGAAAACTATCTTGCGCTGTGCCGCTCATTGAAAACACTGCAACCCACCTTCCGTTTCACCGGTTTTCACGACTTCAGTGATGCGGACGTGGCCCGCTTCACCGGATTAACCCTGGCCGAAGCCAGCCAGAGCCGCTTGCGCGATGCTTCAGAAGTCATACTTTGGCGCGATGATGGCGAAAAGCTGGATGATTTTCGCGCGGCGCTGGCGGAACACAACCTGACGCTCACCCAGGGAGGACGATTCTGGCATGTGATGCCAGCGGGCTGCGGTAAAGGCATTGCACTGCATCAGCTCCAGCAGCATATCGAACAACGTACCGGGGAGAAGCGCACCACCATCGGCCTCGGCGATGGCCCCAATGATGTGCCGATGCTGGAGCAGGTGGATTATGCCGTGGTGATTAAAGGATTCAGTAAAACTCCGGTGATCCTCTCACGGCGCGATCAACAGAATGTCTATCACACCGCGCATGTCGGCCCGCAGGGCTGGCGTGAAGGGCTGGACTATTTTCTCGCGCAACCCGAATAACCCTCTGACCTAAGGATGAGAAAATGAGTGATTTTTACCAAAATGGTGTCATTACTAACTTTCATAATCTCACCCAACGCAGCGTTGAATCGCTGGAAAAAGAGATGGTACGTTTCGCGCGCAAACGCAAAATGGGGCTGATTCTGCCCTCCCTGTTCTCAGAACTGGAGGGTCCGGCGCTGGATAACATCGTCAATGAGCTGGCTAAAGTGCCTTATCTGGATGAGATTGTGATTGGCCTCGACCGTGCTGACCGCGACCAGTTTCTCTTTGCTCGTGAGTTCTTTTCTCGTTTACCACAACGCCATCGCATCCTGTGGAATGATGGCCCGCGATTGAAAGCGCTGGATGCTGAACTGGATAAAGAAGGGTTGTCGCCGAGCCAGCCGGGCAAAGGGCGTAACGTGTGGTTCTGCACTGGGTATACGCTGGCCTCGGATCGCACTCAGTGCGTGGCGCTGCATGACTGCGATATCGTCACCTATGAGCGCAGCATGCTGGCGCGCTTACTCTACCCGCTCGCCAACCCCTCGTTTCAATACGAATTTTGTAAAGGGTTTTACGCACGTGTTGCGGACGGCAAGCTCAATGGCCGCGTAGGTCGCTTGCTGGTAGGCCCGTTGCTGCGTTCGCTACAAAAAGTGTATGGCCATTCTGAGTATCTGGATTACCTCACCAGCTTCCGCTACCCACTTTCCGGCGAATTCGCCATGCGCACCCATGTGCTGAACGGCATCAAAATTCCTGGCGACTGGGGGCTGGAAATTGGCGTGCTATCGGAGATTTACCGCAACTACACCACGCGACAAACCTGTCAGGTGGAGATTGCCAATAACTACGATCACAAACATCAGCCGCTGGCAGAAGAAGATGGCACCGGCGGCCTGAAACGTATGAGCAATGATATTGTGCAATCGTTGCTGCGTAAGCTGGCGACCATGGGCGTGCCGCTCACCAGTGATTCGTTCCGCGTGCTCAAAGCCACTTATTATCGCAACGCGCTGGATATGATGGAGATTTACAACCACGAAGCGACAATGAATGGCCTAAAGTTTGATCAGCATATTGAGGAAGCGGCGGTCGAGATGTTCACTCAGGCGATACTCGATGCCGGACAATCCTTTATTGAGCGGCCTAATGAGAAACCTTTCATTCCCAGCTGGAGCCGCGTGCAATCGGCTTTCCCGGATATCCTGCAGCGGATTTATCAGGCAGTGGAAGAGGATAACGAAGGCAAAGTTTAATCTTCTGCTACCACGCGGTTGCGACCGCCGGTTTTCGCCAGATACAGGCGGCGATCGGCGGTGGCTTGCAGGCTCTCCACATGATAATCGCCCTGCTCTTCGCTGCCGGTCACGCCGGCAGACAGGGTAATGTTGAAAGTCGAATTACAATTGACCAGAATGGTTTTTGCCGCTAAACGCGTGCGGATTCGCTCAGCGACGGCAATCGCATCCGCCAGCGTGGTTTCCGGCAGCACGATGCAAAACTCCTCCCCACCAATACGACCCGCCACATCATATTTGCGCAGCGTATGGCTAATCACACCTGCCACTCTGATCAACGCCTGATCGCCCGCCGCATGGCCCCAGGTATCGTTCACTTTCTTGAAGTGATCGACATCCAGCTGAATCACCGCAAGCGGCGTTTGCTGCTGCTGACTGTGGGCAGAGATCGCGACAAACTGTTCAAAAAACGCATTACGATTGAGTAGTCGCGTCATACCGTCGTAGTTGGCGCGCCAGGTGAGTTTGGCGGAAAGATCGTCCATACGACGTACCAGACGAATAATGACCTGATGCGCCACCAGCAGCAGCAGAACAAACAGCAGCCACATGCTGAGTAAGAAGAGTGAAACGCGGCCCAGCTCCTGTGACATCCCCTGCCTCAGGCTCTGAATATTAACGATATACGCGTCCACATTCTTTAATTTGCTCCAACTGGCAAACTGAGTGCCAAGGCGCATGACACCACCGGGCAGTTGCCGGATTCGGCTCTCCAGACGCGCCTGCTGTTCAGGCGTCAGCGGCTCATCGTTGGGTGCATGCAAGCGGGTGATTTCTTTCAGCGAGCGGTCCACTATCAGCAGCTTGCCTTGCAGCAAGCTGTGTCGTGCTTCGGCCATCAACGCATGGATGCGTGACTGGGTGAAATCCATCGACAGTACACCGTACCAGTAGCCATGACTGACGATCGGCGTGCTTACCGTCATCATCAGCCCTTCGTTGAATTCCCCCTGATAGGCTTCCGTCCAGCGCAACCGGGCATGTAATGGATTATTGGGTGCCTGGTCGCGAAAATAGGGACGCTGCGTCATGGTGCTATAACTCTCTTCCAGCTCTTGCGGGCTTTGCGGCGGACGTGAGCTGATGAAGAAACCGGCGCGCGAGATATACCAAAAGCGTGAGTGAAAGTCCTGAGCGGGGTCGCTGAACTGCATGATAAAGCTGAATTCCATTGCAGCGCGCAGTTCTGCAATCAATTGATCGTTTTTTCGCAGCAGCAAGGGATCACGCGCCAGCCAACTGTCACTCACCCCATTGAGCGGCATACTGCGCAGGCTGGCCAACTTTAATTGCCAGGTGGTTTGCTGGCGCAGTTGCTCAAAGCGGGTAATCGCTTCGCGCGTTTGGCTCGAATCGAGCGGATGCATCAACGCATAGTTGAGCATTTTCTCGTAAAACATCAGCTCATCGATACTTTCCTGAAACTGACTGTCGAGGTTTTTCTGGATTTCAGCCAACTGTGCGCGCTGACGTGCTTCATAGTTATTTTTCAGTTCAATCGCTTCATGCACGGTGAGAAAAGCAGAGAACAAAAAGACCGCCAGAAAGCAGAGATGCACCGGTAAAAAAGGATTACCAGTGCGTGGCGTCAAAGGCGTAGTGGGCATGGGCGACAGTTATTCGGTAAAGGGCGGATGCGAAAAGTGTAGTCAGCAGGAGAAAAGTCGTACAGGCAGGGATCAAAGGAAAATCAAATAGGTAAAAAACGCAACGGGACGGCATCACCGTCCCGCACACGCTTAGCTAGCCAGCTGGCGCGCTCCGGATAAGTGACTCAGTTCGTCACTACGGAACGCCTCACGGCGCACGCTGTAGCCATCATACCAACGACACTCTACCATTCCGCTGGCATAGCCGGTCACCACCATTGTGGGTCCGCCCTCTTTATGCTGAACTTCGTCACTGATCGCAAAGGTCATACCGCGCCCTCCCTTTTTCCGTTGAATGAACGAATAAAGTTATAGCAGCTGAACCCCATTTGTGCCTATAGGATAATGTTATTACTGCGACGAAATCGGAATAAGCAGTGTAAAATGTTGTTTATAAAAAAAGCCGATAAAAATTATTATCGGCTTTGAATGCTTTCCCGGGTGGGAAAATCAGATTTTGCAACCTTCACAGTCTGCTTCATCACTGATATCAGCCGGGACTTCATTGGCTTTTTCAGCTGCTTTCGCTTCAGCCTGTTCCAGCTGCGCATCGATATCAAATTCAAACATATCGTCGTTCATCATCGTTCTCCTGACCCGTGATTGATAAATTCCTGCGCTTTATACCGATTTACCGCGCACTTTCGCAACCAGATTTACCGCCAACAGCACGATCGACCCAATGATAAATCCGAGTACCAGATTGGCACCGTTGCTCAGCAAGGCGGAGATAACGCCATGGAAGCCGCTGCTGTACTCACTGATGGCATGATGTAACGGGGCAATACCGTGCACAATGATGCCGCCACCGACCAGAAACATCGCTACCGTACCCACCACCGATAACACCTTCATCAGCCAGGGCGCCAGGGCTAACAGCGCACTGCCGATCGCCTGCGCCAGCGTGGAGGATTTTTCCCGCAGCCAGTACCCGAGGTCGTCGATTTTCACGATCATCGCCACGATGCCGTAAACGCCAATCGTGACCAGAATCGCGATCCCCGCCAGAATCAGTACCTGATTCAGCAGCGGTGCTTCAGAGACAATCCCTAAGGTAATCGCCACAATTTCCGCTGAAAGAATAAAATCGGTGCGTACAGCGCCTTTCACTTTATCTTTTTCGAACTGGCGCGGATCCTGCTGCGCCAGCTTGTCCAGACGCTGTTGACGTGCCTCCGGACTGCTTTCAGCTTTATCGTGATTCAGGCTATGCAGCACCTTTTCCACGCCTTCATAGCAAAGGTAAGCGCCGCCCAGCATCAACAGCGGTGTAATAAGCCAGGGCGCAAACGCCGAGATAATCAGCGCCAGCGGTACCAGGATTAATTTATTGAGAAAAGAGCCTTTCGCTACGCTCCAGACCACGGGTAATTCACGGTTGGCTTTTACACCGGTGACCTGCTGAGCATTGAGTGAGAGATCATCCCCCAATACGCCAGCGGTCTTCTTTGCCGCGACCTTGCCCATCACTGAAATATCATCAAGCAGCGTTGCAATGTCATCCAGAAGCGTGAGTAAACTGGTTCCTGCCAAAATAGTTATCCTTATTCCGTTTTGTGATCCTGACAACAGGGGCATCGCTCAACCGCCGTCACTGACATATCAGCGATGCCCGCACAGTCCCATTCGACGCGAAGTGTTTGCCCGGCAAGATCGCCAGTGTGCACATATTTGCTCACCGGACTTTCCGTCATTCCGCTGATCTCCTCGGTGGCCACCAGTTGCTCGCCCAAATAAATGCGTGCCGTTGCGTGGGTGTTCACCATCCGTTCATCACGGAGTTGATACAGGCGTTTGACCGTCAGTTTGATACTGCTCATGGCTCGATTCCGCGTCCCAGAGAAAGAGAAGATCTAAACCGTTATGGCGGCTAAAAGCAACAATCACACGCTATTCAACGCGATAGTGATGCAAGCCTTGATGATCGATTTCGCCACTGTGCATAGCGGCCAGCAGCCACTCTTCCAGTCGTTCAATCAGCGCCTCATCTTCAAGGCGCAATTTACCGCGCAGCGCGCATTCCCAGACAATCAGCACTTTCCAGCCGCTTTGTTGTAATTGGCCGATATAACGGCGGTCACGTTCAACATTGCTGTTAATTTTGCCATTCCAGAACTCGGTGCGCGTCGCAGGCATCTTGAATAAATAGCAGTGATGACGATGCCAGAAACAGCCATGGACAAAGATAATCGCTCGTTCCTGTGGCAGGACAAAGTCAGGCCGACCCGGCAACGCTTTATCCTGCACACGATAGCTAAAGCCACGATCTTTTAAAATCAACGCGATACGCTGCTCTATCGCCGTGTCCTGATTGCGAATGGCGCGCATATTTTTGCTGCGAATGGCTTGCGAGTGGACGTCGACCATGGCGTCTCCTTTTTAATGAGGCTCTTTCAACTTTAGCGGTTTGGCGTAAAAGCGAAAGGCACGCGCAACAAGTGTGTGAAGGCGCGAGGAGTGATAGCATAGCGGCTTCACTGTTAAGGAAAAACGCATGCTTGCTATCGATCCCGCCGCGACGGTTTCACCCCCCTCATTTTCTGCCCCTTCGGATGACGCCACATCGCTGTTATTGCAGGTTCTCGATATCTATGCCGCACGCGATGTGGTGCACACCTTAACCGAAGCGGGGGGATGCGACTGGAGCGTGCCGCGTCTGAATCGCATTCGTCAGGGCAAAAGCAGCGTGCCTGCGCTTTCCAGCCGTGAAGTCAGCAGCCTGCAAGCGTTACTGCCTTCGCGCCCTGCACATTACGCCGCGCCTAAATTTCAATTTGTCGACCTGTTTGCCGGTATCGGTGGGATTCGTCGCGGCTTTGAACAGATTGGCGGCCAGTGCGTGTTCACCAGTGAATGGAATAAAGAAGCGGTACGCACGTATAAAGCCAATCACTATAGCGATCCGCAACGACACCAGTTCAACAGTGATATCCGATTAGTGACGCAGCCCGCAGGACTCGCTGACGAGCAGGCGATTTATCAGCACATCGACCAAACCATCCCGGACCATCAGGTGCTACTGGCGGGCTTTCCCTGCCAGCCGTTTTCACTGGCCGGCGTCAGCAAAAAAAATGCGTTAGGCCGTGCACACGGTTTCGAGTGTGAAGCACAAGGCACCTTGTTCTTTGATGTGGCGCGGATTTTGGCTGCCAAAAAGCCACCGTTCTTCGTATTGGAGAATGTGAAAAACCTCAAGAGCCACGACAAAGGACGCACCTTTGCCATCATCATGGCGACGCTGGACGAACTCGGATACGACGTTGCCGATGCCGCCGACAGCGCGACACCGGATGCAAAAGTGGTAGATGCGCGCCATTTTCTGCCGCAACATCGCGAACGTATTTTGCTGGTGGGTATTCGTCGTGACACCGGATTGAGCGACGGCTTTTCACTGCGCGCGCTCTCTCAACACTATCCGCAGCAGGTACCCACGCTGCAGAGTTTGCTTGAGCCGACACCGGACGCGAAGTACACCTTGTCACCGACACTGTGGAACTATCTCTATCAAT
Organism: Pantoea rwandensis; assembly: GCF_000759475.1. NCBI lineage: Bacteria > Pseudomonadati > Pseudomonadota > Gammaproteobacteria > Enterobacterales > Erwiniaceae > Pantoea > Pantoea rwandensis. The sequence goes on along the minus strand of NZ_CP009454.1, from coordinate 2,259,190 downwards.
ACGCCAAAAAGCACAAGGCCAAAGGTAATGGCTTCGGCTTTGGTCTTAACGATCCCCGTAATCCCAACGTATGCGTACGCACCCTGTCAGCGCGCTACTACAAAGACGGTTCTGAAATCCTGATTGATCGCGGCTGGGATCAGGCGCAAGGTGAAGCGGATTTCCAGCACGCCAGCAATATGGCCCTGCGTCCGCGTCGGTTAACACCGCGCGAATGCGCCCGACTGATGGGTTTTGAGGCGCCGGGGCAAAGCCAGTTCCGTATTCCGGTCTCGGATACCCAGGCTTATAAGCAATTTGGCAACTCCGTGGTGGTGCCGGTTTTTGCTGCTGTGGCAAAGCTACTTTCGCCACTTATCGAACAGCATCTTAGCCAAAACGCTTAGCGCCACAGGGCCATAATTTCCTTTAGGGACGCGCATTATGCTGTTTTGCGCTGAATCGCGTCCGCTGTCACCGAACTGTCACGCCCGCTCCCAATACTCCTTTTTATTTTTGGGGGCGTTAGATGTCACTCCTTTCTGTAATCTCGTTACCGCTGCGTTTACGTACTCGTCTTACCTGGCGTATGCCGCTTTGGCTGACCAGCCTGCGCAGCCAGTTTTTGCTGTTTATCGTGCTGTTTTGTTTACTGCAGTTCGCGGGCGTACTGCTGCTCAGTAATCACGTTAATCAGACGCAAATTTCACTCCAGCAAGCCAATCAACTGCGGGAAAGATTGGCCCTGCTGGATAAAGCACGTATCGAGTTGCTCACCGCCAGTGATAACAGCCACCGTGCCGGTATCTATTTAATGCAGGATCAGCAAAGCGGCTCAGTCGATAGCTGGAAAAGTCTGGCGGCCGCCTCTGATGATTCGTTAAAAAAAGCCCAAGCACTGTTCACCGCCTACCATGCTAAAGCGGACAGCCCGCTGGCTCAGGGCTTTGCAATGTTAGCGGAAGGTTTGCAAGAGCAGTTGAAAGGGTTAGCGGCCAATGACATCAATGCCTTCTTTATGGTGCCGATGCAGGCATTCCAGCAGCAGTTTAACGATGCCTGGTTCAGCGAGATTGAACAAGCCAACCATCAGTTGAGCAGCGTGAATCAAAATACCCTCAGTACGCTAAAGCAGAGTCGCAATATGTCGCTGATCGTTAGTGCCATTTTGATGGCGCTACTGGTGCTGGCCTCCAGCCTGCTGATGCGCGGCGTGCTATTGCCGCTACGACGCGCCAACCGACAGCTGGAACAGATTGCCACAGGTGACCTGGTACCGAGCCATGACACGCCGCGTCGCCAGTGCCTGGAGACGCGCCAGCTGTTTCAGTCGATCGAGTCGATGCGCTTCGGTCTGCAGCAGATTGTCAGTGACATTAATACTGTTGCGGTCAGCGTGGCGGCCGGTGCAGAAGATATGCAGCAGCATAACGAACAAGTCATGCAACAACATCAGGCGCAGAATGCCAGCTTCCACCATTTGTCACAGCGTTTACATCGCGTGTCTGAAGAGGTCGAAATTGGTGCGCAGTTCTCGCAGCAGGCCACACAGGAGGCGCAGTCAGCCGATGCCCTGATGCGCAACTGCGCCACGGAAGTCGACAATATGGAACTCAAAATGCAGCAGATCGTTACAGCTTCGGGTGATATCGCCGGAATTGTCGGCATGCTGGATAGCCTGTCGATGCAAACCCGTTTGCTGTCGTTGAATGCCGCGATTGAATCCGCCCACGCCGGTTCGTACGGTCGCAGTTTCTCCGTCGTCGCCAAAGAGATGGGACTGCTGTCGCAAAAGAGTGGTGAATCAACGCGTCAGATTGATGGTTTAATTCAGCACACCCAGCAGCATGTGAATGATGGTTTTGACAAAGTGAAAGCGCTGGAAGTGTTGTTTACACAAATCAGCGGCGCGGTGTCGGGAGTCGTAACGCAACTCGATGAGTTGCAGCAAAATAGCACCGCGCAAAGTCACCGCGTCAGTAAAATTGCGCACGAAGTGGTGGAGATGAGTAATCAGCTACAGCAAAACGAAGCGCTCAACGCCCATCAGGTCAATTCGGCTACACAATTGCGTGAACTCTCTGATCGCCTCGCCCAGCGGGCACAGCAATTCCGCGTCGATGCCGCTTGAGTACAAAGATAAAAAAACCCGTCAATGACGGGTTTTTTATATCGCTTATTTTTTCTTTTTGCCTTTCTTCAGCAGTGCACGTACCTGCTTCAGTTCAGACGCGGAGAGCTGTTCAGCGACCGCTTCTTCGGTATTCAGACTATCGACGGCCGGTTGCTCAACCGCATGTAAACTGGCCTGCAGGCGGTTAACGATCTCCTGACTCATGGAGATTTGGTTATCGGCGGCTAACTGTTTGATGTGCTCTTTCAGAGCCGGGTCAATTTTAATGGTTAAGTTAACGGTCTCGGTCATCTTCATACTCCCTTTTGATTTACAACAACGTAGCGGAAGAAGATGAAAGTTAACAGACTGTCATAAAAATTTAATATTAAGAGTGTATAGGGCTGAAATCCCTTAATACAGACTCATCAATGCTGGTGAGATTGCCCTGCAATTCCGCGCACAGCTTAGCCATATAGTGCACCAGGAAATCCGCATTATGCTCCGCCAGCAGGCGCCCCGCTTCGGTTTGCATGGTTTCGGGCAAGCGTAAAAGTTTCTTCTGGAAGTGGTCCAACGTCCATTTCACATCGTCTAATTCACGTTCTTTTCCTAATGGATCTTCACTGTCAAACAGCGGACGGCCCAACGCCCCGGCCGTGTAGAAAACGCGTGCGAGGCCGATAGCACCTAAAGACTCGAGGCGATCGGCATCCTGAACAATTTTTGCTTCCAATGTCAGTGGCGTGATGCGTGCGCTGAAACTGTGCGCCTGGACAGCATGGGCGACACCCTCGAGCAATTCCTGTGGGAAGTCCGGAAAGTCCTGCTGCAAAATTCGGCGTGTCTCTTCAGCCGCATAGGTGGAAGCCAGATGGCGCTCTGGATGGTTTTTGGGAAGGTTAACCACGTCATGGAAGTAACAGGCGGTGAGGACCACCATAGGATCGGCTGCACTGTGCTGCATGATGCGCGTGGCGCTCATCCAGACACGACGCAGGTGCGCGATATCATGGGCTTTATCATCGTGCAGCCAGTTTTGCTGCAGCCAGTTCTCGTAGCGTTGTTGCCAGCGGGTGAGTGACATCGTGCTTCTCCTTATTGCTGTTATAAAAGCACCGCCAATTCAGGGTGCTGCTCCTGGGGACATCATAGCGGTCTGGTCGTGACACTTTTTTTACATCCTTCCTGGATGTGCAAAGCGTAAAAATGCGATCCCGATCTTGTTATAGCGCTGTTAATGTCGCTTTCCCAGCGGAGATCACGTTTTAGGCATTTCCTTAGCGTCATTGCAGTTAAATAACTCTGTTAAACAGGCGTAATCTATTTCCACCATCAACAGTATTCACGCTTTTGAATTATTCCAGTTAATGATGCTAACTATCACAAGGTAAAAGCGATAAACGCTCACGGGAAAATCTGAAAAGATTCCCATGCAGGCCGTTATAACGTACTGTATAGGGGATATTTCTGGTTTTCTCTCGCCTGAGAAGGCATTTCCAGCATGTATTTTGCTTAAGCGCCATTTTTAAAACCGGAATATGCAGGAATAGCCTGATACTGAGGCGACAAATTATTAAGCAAATTGATTCAAACCCATTATGCTAACTCTCACATCTGCTGATGCGGGTGATTCGTCGAAGTTTTCCGGGTGAGTAACACTACATGAGGTACGTAATGAAAGAACGGCCGATTCTTTTTTCCGAACAGCGGGTCCGCGCCCTGCTGGTTGGCCAGCAGACGCAAACCCGGCGCATTATGAAAACCCAGGCTTTTGGCCCAGGCCAGGATCATCACGAAGGCGTGCATGCATTTGACGTTAGCGCCAACCATTTGCATGGCTATAAATTGATGTCGATGGCAGATGTCAGCTCGCACTGCCCGTTTGGCCAGGCAGGTGACCGATTGTGGGTGCGTGAAACCTGGCGCGGCCCCATCGTGCCAGAAGAGCAACTCGCCGAATATGAACGCGATCCACTGCCGTTCCGTAGCCCGGCTTTCTGTCAGTATCGTTCCGACAGCAATGAACTGGGTCAGTTGGATGACGATGTGGAGCACGCCGAGCAGTTTGGCTGGCAAACGGCGATTCATATGCCGCGCTGGGCCAGCCGTATTGATTTGGCGATTACCTCGGTACGTGCTGAAAAGATTCAGGACATCAGTGAAGATGACATCATGGCTGAAGGCGTACAAACAGATACGCACTTCCTGAATAACTTCTTCACGATGAACATGAACGCAGAATCGCCGAAAGAAGCCTATCGTAAAGCGTGGCAGAAGCAGTATGGCGCCACCAGTTGGGAAGTGAACCCGTGGGTATGGGTGATCGAGTTTCAACGCGTTGATCGCGAGAGTTAACTGTCTTCAGCCCTCACCCGCCTGGGTGAGGGCAATTTTCCTGCTTTGCCATCTTAATCACAGAAAAAACCTGCAGTAACTGATTGAATACACGGCTTTGATTCCGCGCTGGCATTTTCTTTTTTGTCGCGCCAGGATAACCCTTTCCGCCCTGCAGAGTGAGTCGCGCGATGTTCAAATGGCCATGGAATGCGCAGGTAGATACAACCGTCACGGCACTTCCCTGGCAACAGGCGCTGGCGCAACCGATCTTCTCGCTGCTGACGACTGAAGAGCAAAGCGTCCTGACCACGCTTGCCCAACGCTTTCTGCAACAAAAAAAAATCTCGCTGTTGAATGGACTGCAACTCGACGAACGACAGCTGGCACGCCTTGCCTTGCTGTTTTGCCTGCCCGTGTTGAAGCTCGGTCTGGAGTGGCTGGATGGCTTTCATGAAGTGTTAATTTATCCCGAGCCCTTCAATGTTGACGACCGTTGGGAAGACAGCAGCGGCTTAGTCCACCAGGCACCTGCAGTGCATGCTGGTCAAAGCTGGACACAAGGTCCGGTGGTGTTAAATGCCCTGGATATTCAGGACTCTTTCGACCTTTCCGGCTACAACCTCGTCATCCATGAAATCGCGCATAAACTCGATGCACGCGGCAGCGGCTATACCAGCGGTATTCCCGCCATTGCCTTACGAGATGTCGCCCAATGGGAGAAGGACTTGCTACAGGCGATGGAAGAGATTGAGGCGGAAGTGGAATTGGTGGGTGAACAGGCGGCGACTATCGATCCCTACGCTGCCAGCGATCCTGCCGAATGCTTTGCAGTGCTGTCGGAATACTTTTTCAGCGCCCCTGATTTACTGGCGGATCGCTTCCCTGCGATGTATCGCCACTTACAACTGTTTTATCGTCAGGACCCGATGGCGCGTCTTTCAGCAGGTTCTGATTAAATCGCGATCGCTTTGTACTATTGCTAGCCAGTTGAATGCAAATGTATTTCTAGCTGTTGACACATTCAGGAGGTGCCATTAATATGCGCCTCGTTCACACGATTCCTCTGTAGTTCAGTCGGTAGAACGGCGGACTGTTAATCCGTATGTCACTGGTTCGAGTCCAGTCAGAGGAGCCATATTTAGAGAAGCCCGCTCAGGGAAACCTGAGCGGGCTTTTTGCTGTTAATCACACGGTTGCTCCCTCGTCTCTGGCACACTGACTTCGACATCACTCACCAGACTTTGCGCGCTTAAGGTTCATTTATTGAGCCTTTCATAGCGTGATTTGAATTTTAAACGCCAGGACGCTCAATAGAACAGGTCAAAGGTTCAAATATGAACCTTTGCGTCATCAGGTGAAGGCGTGCACTCTGCAAGCCCCCCTCATTCGTTACACTTCCGTCCACCCCCGCAACAGGTTGTGATACATGTTCAGCAGGGACAGCAGCTCATCGCTATCACCATGACGCGCTTTGAGGCTTTGGATATTGCGGTCCAGTTCGAACAGCATGGCGCGTTGCTTATCATCACGCACCATCGACTGAATCCACAGAAACGACGCCACACGTGCGCCGCGCGTCACCGGTGTGACACAGTGCAGACTGCTCGAAGGGTAAAGCACCAGATGGCCGGCAGGCAATTTCACCTTATGTTGACCATAAGTGTCTTCAATCACCAGTTCGCCGCCGTCATAACTGTCAGGTTCACTGAGAAAGAGCGTGGCCGAGAGATCGGTTCGCATCCAGCCAGCGGCACCGTTATGTCTCACCGCGCCATCAACGTGAAAGCCGTAGGTTTCACCCTGTTCGTAACGGTTAAACAGCGGTGTAGAAATGGAGCGCGGTAGTGCAGCAGAGAAGAACAGCGGATTGTTGTTCAAAGCCTGCATCACTGCGGTTTGCAAGCGATCATAAAGCGGCGTACGCGTATCAATCTGCTGATTATTTTTTACCGTGGCGCCCTGGCTGCCCACCGTGGCGCGTCCGTCAATCCATTCGGCCTGTTGCAGCAGCGAACTGAAATTCGCCACGTCTTCTGGCGTCAGTACTGCAGGAATGTGATACATCATCGCGGTGTTCTCTCATAAATAGGGGCGCGAACGCCCCATGGTGAATCTTAGAAGTGCACGTTTGCCGTTAACAGGAAGGTACGTGGCTCACCCGGATGGTAGCGGTAACCACTCTTATTGATGGAAGCCACATAGTTGGTATCGAAAATATTGTACGCGTTGAGCTGCAGATCGAGGTTATTATTAACCTTGTAGCCCAGCTTCGCATCGGCCACCCAATATCCTTCTGTATGGTCTGGCGTGCCTACCGCACCATCGCTGCCGCGACGCAAACTGCCCACGTAACGCGCACCCGCGCCAACAGAAATCGCATCAGTGGCCTGATATTGCGTCCACAAGGTGAAGGCGTGTTTCGGTGTATAAGCGATAGCAGAAGAGCCATCCTGAGCAACCGCTGCGCCCTCTTTCACCGAAGCGTGCTGCTGGGTGTAACCGGCGATCACTTCCCAATCTGGGGTGATGTTGCCGGTAGCTGAAAGCTCATAGCCCTCTACGCGTTTTTTACCGGTTTGCGAATAAGTGCCGTCGTCGTTAGCGTCCACTTCATTCTCGATATCGGTACGGAACAGTGCAGCATTCAACAACAGGCGTTTATCCAGCACCTGCCATTTGGTTCCCACTTCGCTTGATTTGGCTTTTTGCGGTTTGAAATCAGTGCGGTTAGCACTATTGCCGGTGCCACCTGCCGCCAGCGCAAAGCTGCTGCCGCCTGGAGGCTGCTGAGAAATAGCATAGTTGACGTAAACATTGCCCTGCTCGGTCAGACGATAGAGCGCACCCGCTTTCCAGTTCACCAGATTGCCAGACTTGGCCGTATCAACGGTAGTGAGCGGCGTGCCGCGTGCGATGCCCGTCGGACACGCTAGTGCACCGCGCCCGCTGCCGCCACACGCCGTGGCACTGTCATAATCGGTGTGATAGCTATCAAGACGAATGCCGCCGTTCAGCTCGAAGTTTTTGGTCATAGCCAGCGTATCGAAGGCATAAATTCCGGTGGTATCGGTCTGCCCGTTGGCATTGGCGCCGTTGCGATCCAGCCCTCCCACAGAAATGCTGCTGATCGGATGGTAGATGTTAACCGCAGGCGCAGTAATGGCGTTGACGCCGTAGTTGGTCTGGTTTTCACGCGTGAATTCCACGCCAGCACTGACATCATGCCCCACTGAACCGGTATAGAATTTCGAGGTAATATTGGTCTGGTTGGTAAGAATGCGGTTACTGACATCTTTCAGGTTTACGTTGCGCGTCCAGGTCCAGGTGCCAACATCATTAGGATTTGGCGTAGTAATGGTGCTGCCCATTACTGCGGTCAGCAGATACTCCTGCTTCACGCGCGACCAACGTGTGGTGTTACGAATCGTGGTGCTGTCGCTGAGATCGTGCTCGAAGCGAACGGTGCCGCTATCCGTGGTGGATTTATCGAAATCGGAATCGGTGCCGTAATAATTGCTGGTCGCCACTTTGCCAGAATGGTTGAGTGCAGAAGTGGCTGCCGTCGGCGATGCGTATCCCGGCAGGCCGATGGTTGGGATGCCACCATCTGGCGTATTGTTCTGATGTACATGCAGATAGTTCAGGTATAAACGTGTTGACGTATCCAGACCCAATGCCAGTGAAGGCGCGACACCATAACGCTCATTTTGCACATTATCGCGTGCGGCATCGTGGGTTTTCTCGCCCATCAGATTGAGGCGAAACGCGCTGCTGTCGTTGATAGCCTGGTTATAGTCCAGCGTACCGCGGCGCATCCACGCACTACCGACACTGACCGATGCATCCAGGCCCGTGTCCAGACGCGGCTGCTTACTGATCATGTTGATTGAACCCGACGGCGCGCTGCGACCGTAATCGGTGCCGGACGGCCCTTTAATCACTTCAATCTGCTGAGTATTAAAGGTATCGCGTGTCACGCTACCAATATCACGAATACCGTCCACATAGATGCTGTTCGACGTATCCATGCCACGCATATACACGGCATCACCGGTCGAAGAACTGCCATTTTCCCCAGCATAAAACGCCCCCACACCTGGCACATTCTTCAGTGCATCGGTCAGGTTATTGACGCCTTGATCTTTAATAACCTGATCAGGAATCACCGTCATGGTGCGGGTGGTATCCACCAGCGGGCGCGTGAATTTGGGATCGGCAGATGTATTAGGCGCATACAGTGAAGGCGTTTGCGCCGTCACCACGAGAGTATCGTCTGTTTTTTTGTTGGCATTATCAGCGGCCAGAGCGGCAGCAGGTGAAATACCGATACATAGCCCGGTGAACAGGGTCAGCGAATTGAAACTGCCAAACGGCAAATTGCGATTGTTTTCCATTTAAAAGGTAAATTTCTTATCGTTATTGACGGGCTCATCGCATCCGGCAAATCAGCGCATGTAACCTGCCCTGACCTCCACTGCCTCGGGATGCAACACCTAAATGATAACGCCAATGGTTATCATTTACTTTTTTATTCTTGCATGAGCGCAGCGGCTTGGGAATACATTTCTTTACGGTGGCCTTACATAATTAATACAATCAGTGCCAGCAGGAGAGTTGCGTCAGGGTTTGCTCAAGAAGTCGTCAGGAAGGGCTATCATTCAGGCACAAAAAACCCGCTGGACAGGGCAGCGGGTTTTTAAGCAGCGCGCACAGTTCATTCCAGTAGCTGTAACGCATAACGTGATGCAGGCGTTCATCGCTCATAGTAGCGATAAACCGACGGGTGGAATTCAATGCCATAAAGCTGGCTGACCGGGATCAGCAGATCAATATGATTGCTGAGATCGAATTCACGCTCTTCAGCGGGTGTCGATGTGGCGTTGATCAGGCGATGGAACCACTGTGACAGCATCGTTTTCATCGTCAGGTTCTCCAGTAATGGTTGACCCTGACAGTAAAGCGTAACTTGCTTTATAACCAAAACGATTAGTTATGCGATGGAATCCCAATTAATGCATATATTCATGGCCGCCTACTGCTACGGCGGCCATGCAGGTTATGCCCGGCTTTTGGCCAGCATGCGTCGATAATTGTTAAGCCACTTGCCACTGGTCAAACGGAACCAGAAGAACACACCGCGCACCGTCCAATCGAGGAACATACCCAGCCACACCCCGACCACACCCATACCGAGCATGATCCCCAACACGTAGCCGGCAACTACGCGCGCACCCCACATGCTGAACATCGACACGTACATGGTGTAACGCGCATCGCGCGCGCCTTTCAAACCAGCAGGCAGCACCCAGGATGCGGTCCAGATGGGCATAAAGGCCGCATTGAGCCAGATGAGGTGTTTGGTGACTTCGATAACTTCGGGATCGCGGGTGTAAAATTTAGCCAGCGTGCCCGCCAGTGGTACGGTAATCAATGCCAGTGTGCACAGCCCAATCATCGCCAGCCAGAACACATGTTTAATCTGCCTTTCCGCCTGCATCACCTGATTTTTACCCAGCCGCTTACCGGTAATGATGGTGGAAGCCGAACCGAGGGCGTTGCCCGGAAGGTTAATTAAAGTGGCAATGGAGAACGCGATAAAGTTACCCGCGATTTCATTGGTGCCCATACCTGCCACAAAAATCTGCGTCAGCAATTTACCGCCGTTAAACAGCACCGACTCAATACTGGCCGGTACCCCGATCCCCAGCACTTCCATCAGGATGTTGCGATCCCAGCGACGGAAATAGCTGGCGATACTGATTCTTAATGCCGGCGTAATGCCACGATACAGCACATAAATGGCGGCCGCCGCGCCGATATAGCGTGAAATGGTTAATCCCAACCCGGCCCCGACAAAGCCCATCCCTTCCCACCCCATCGCACCATAAATCAGTACGCTACTGATCACGATATTAAGGATATTCATGCCGCCATTAATCAGCATCGGAATTTTGGTGTTTCCCGCTCCGCGCAGCGAGCCGCTACCGATCAGGGCGATCGCCGCGGCCGGATAGCTCCACGCCGACGTTTGCAGGTAGCTCAGCGCCAGTTCCTTCACCTTGGGTTCCGCGCTGCCCGCAATAACATCGATAATCAGATGCCCCCAGATCTCAATCACAATCACCAGCACGAATGCCAGCACCGTCATCAAGCCTAGCGACTGCCGCGTAGCTGCGCGCGCGCGTTTGCCGTTGCGCTTGGCAAGGCTAAAGGCCACCACCACCGTGGTGCCGAGATCAATCGCCGCAAAGAAGGAGATAATCACCATGTTGAAGCTGTCGGCCAGACCCACGCCCGCCATCGCCTCTTTCCCCAGCCAGCTCACGAGGAAAGTACTCAGGACGCCCATCAGCATCACGCACAGATTTTCAATAAAGATGGGCACGGCTAACGGGGTAATTTCACGCCACAACAGCGTGCGATAAGAGCGACGTTTCGGATACCACGCCGTATTTCTGACCGCCCGCATCACTGCTACGCCAGGATTTTGCAAGGGAGTACCAAATCACTTTGGAGAGGAAGAAGAGTAATAATGATGATAGGCCACTGAGAAATATGCAAAGTGTTTCCCATCACCATTTAATCATTATTACAAACTTTTTGTCGCCACCACCGCAGGATCCGCTGCACCACCGAGATAAGCGCTGCGCACCTCATCGTTATTTAGGAGTTCTTCCCCACTGCCGCTCAGTTTTATCTCTCCGTTGACCATCACATAACCGCGATCGGCCAGTCGCAGCGCATGACGGGCATTTTGTTCTACCAGGAACAGCGTCATGCCCTGCTGGGTGAGTTCGCGAAGGATGTTGAAGATCTGCTTCACCACAATCGGCGCCAGCCCGAGACTCGGTTCATCCAGCAGTAACAATTTAGGGCGGCTCATCAGCGCACGCGCAATCGCCAGCATCTGCTGCTCACCCCCGGAAAGCGTCATCGCACGCTGTTTGCGGCGTTCGAGCAGACGTGGGAACAGCTGGTACATCCGCTCCTTGTCCTCTTTCACAAAGCGGTCGCCCACCGCAATCGTGCCCATCAGCAGGTTCTCCTCCACCGTCATATCGGGAAAGATGCGGCGGCCTTCGGGCGCCTGCGCAATGCCGCTGGCGGCGATAAAATGGGTGCTGCGATGGCTGATCGACTCGCCGCGTAAGCGAATGTCACCACTGGCAATGCGCGGCTGGCCAAAAATCGACATCAGCAGCGTAGATTTTCCCGCGCCGTTAGCGCCGATCAGCGCCACCGTTTCCCCCTGGTTCACCGTCAGGGAAACCTGTCTGAGCGCCTGAACCGGGCCATAAAACACGTCCACCTGTTCAAAACTTAACATCGGTTCAGTCATGGTCGCTCTCCTCATCTGCGCCGAGATAAGCGGCGATAACGTTGGGATCGTGGCGAATTTGCTGCGGCGTCCCCTGTGCAATAACATCGCCATGATCCAGCACCACAATGTGATCGGAGATACGCATGACCATCGGCATGTCGTGCTCAATCAACAACACGCTGATACGGTGATCGGCGCGTAAGCGATGCAATATCTGACTCAGCGCATCGGTTTCAACGGGATTGAGTCCCGCTGCGGGCTCGTCCAGGCAAATGAGTTCCGGTCGCGTGCACATGGCGCGCGCAATCTCCAGTCGGCGCTGCTGACCATACGAGAGCGTGCCAGCCAGTCGATTGGCGCTGGAGACCAAATCCACATTTTCCAGCCAGAAGAACGCGCGGTCTAACGCGCGGTTTTCTGCTTCGCGATAACCACGGGTATTCAATACACCGGCCAGCAGTTGACGATTGACCTGCATGTGCTGCGCCACCAGCAGGTTCTCTACCACCGACATCTCACGAAACAAGCGGATGTTCTGGAACGTCCGCGCCAGTCCAGCACGGTTAACCAGATGCGCGCCGCCAAACATTTTGTACCAAACACGCGATCCCAGCCGTGCCGGATGAAGCCAGTCCTGCGGATGAATTTTTTGCCCCAGTACCTGAATCACGTCGGTACTGCGCTGGTGGGCATTGAGTATGATGCGCCCGCCGGTGGCGCGATAAAACCCGGTCAGGCAGTTGAACACCGTGGTTTTTCCCGCCCCGTTCGGACCGATTAATGAGGTAACCGAACCGCGCGCCACAGAAAGGCTGACATCGTTCAGGGCTTTGATGCCGCCAAAGCGCATCATTAAGTGATCAACTTGTAGAATGGCATCACTCATGGCGCACTCCTTTCCGCAGCGGAACACCCACACGCGCGGTACGAACCAATCCGCGTGGTCGCCAAATCATCATTAACACCATCAGCATGCCAAACAGCAGCACGCGATATTCGGCAAAACTACGCAGCAGTTCCGGCGCGACCGTCAGCACAAAGGCGGCAAGCACCACGCCGAGTGTCGAGCCCATCCCCCCCAGAACCACAATCGCCAGGATTAATGCCGATTCGAAAAAAGTAAAGGAAGTGGGATTGACGAACCCCTGATAGCTGGCGAAAAACACCCCGGCAATCCCGGCTGTCGAGGCACCCAACATAAAGGCGGAGAGTTTGACCAGTACATGGTTAAGCCCCATGGCGCGGCAGGCAATTTCATCTTCCCGCAATGCTTCCCAGGCGCGGCCAATGGGCATGCGCGTTAACCGATGCTTGATCAACAGCACCAGCAGCACCACGAGTACCAGCACCACATAAATGAAGATAAATTTCATATTGGGGTTGTAATCGAGATGCAGAAACTCGTGATAAGGCACCCCCCCGTCCCGCGCCCGGCGAGCAAATTCGAGGCCAAAAAATGTCGGTGAAGGCACCGATACGCCATTGGGGCCGCCGGTAAATGACAACCAGTTGGTTAAGACCAGACGGATGATTTCACCAAAGCCGAGGGTCACAATCGCCAGATAGTCACCATGCATGCGCAGCACCGGAAACCCCAGCAACGCTCCGGCAAACGCCGCCATTAATGCCGCGATCGGCAACATACTCCAGAACCCCAGGCCGAGGTACTCGTAGCCCAGCGCCAGGCCATAAGCGCCGATGGCATAAAATGCGACATAACCCAAATCGAGTAATCCGGCCAACCCCACCACAATATTGAGCCCTAGCCCCAGCAGCACATAAATCAGCCCCAGAATAGCGACCGTTAGCAGGTATTTACTGGAGAGAAAAGGAAAGGCCAGCGCAGCAATCAGTATCAGCGGCAATATCCAGCGCATCCGCGAGCGATAACCCGGCTCGCGGACATATACGCCATCATCATTGCCTTCAAACTTGCGTATAAAGCGTTGACCATAAAGCGTACTGGTGAACAGGCTGAGCATTAAGCGCCCTGCCATCACCAGTCCCACCAACAGCGCTACACGTTGCGGCGACAGTTTGAAGCTGTAACCATCCAGCACCACACCCACAATCGGACCAAACACCACCAGCGCAATTACTCCCGCCAGCAGCGTGTCGAGCAATGCTTCACGCACGCCCGCTTTTTGCGTCATTGCATTCATCGTGGCTTCCTCACACTTTCGCGACCAGCGGACGACCCAGCAGTCCCTGCGGACGGAAGATTAAAATCACCACCAGCAGCGAAAACGAGAACACATCTTTGTAGTCAGAGTTAACCAGCCCCGCAAACTGCGCTTCCGCTACCCCAAGTAGCAGTCCACCGAGCATGGCACCAGGTAGAGAACCGATACCGCCCAGCACCGCCGCCGTGAAGGCTTTGATACCAATGATGAATCCCGCATAAAAATCAAACGTGCCATAGTTCATGGTCACCAGCACACCCGCCAGTCCGGCCATGGCTGCGCCGATGACAAACACCAGCGAAATCACGCGATCGGTGTTAATGCCAAGAATGGATGCCATGCGCCGATCCTGCTGAACAGCCCGGCAGATGCGCCCAAGTTTGGTGTACTGAATAATCCAGGTGAGCAGCGCCATACCACAAAACGCGGCTATCAGGATAAAGACCTTGGTCCAGGTGATTTGCACAATGCCGCCATCCACTTCCATGCGCAACACCCCCGTGAGCAGCGTCGGAATGCCCTGCTGGTTGGGGCCCTGGCTGAGCTGCACGTAGTTTTGCAGAATCAGCGACATGCCGATGGCGGAAATCAACGGTGCAAGACGTGTCGAGTTACGCAGGGGGCGATAAGCAATACGCTCGATGGCCCAGCCATAAGCCGCCGTGACAATAATGGTGAACAGCAAAGTGCCAAAAATCAGCAACGGGAAGGAGTGAATACCGAAGAAGCTCAGGAGTGCTAAGCCTATCGCGCACAAATAGGCGGAGATCATATACAACTCGCCATGCGCGAAGTTGATCATGCCGATAATGCCGTAAACCATGGTGTAACCGATGGCGATCAACCCATACACTGCGCCCAGCGTCAGGCCGTTGATCAACTGCTGTAAGAAGAAGGCGTCCATAAATCCATCCCGCGCGTAAAGGGAGCGCATACCTCGCGCCCAATGGCGAAAGGCCCCGTGATACGGGGCCGCGTATCGAATTACAGTTGGTGATATTTGCCTTTGTCATCCCACTGATAAACCACATAATCCGAGACTTTCAGATCGCCTTTACCATCCCAGGCTTTTTTACCCATGACGGTGTCAACGCTATTCGCTTTCAACCAATCGCTGGCTTTCGCGTTGTCTTTACCCGCCGCTTTGTAAGCCGCCGCAATGGCCTGCACAGAGGCGTAAGCGTACAGGGTGTAACCTTCCGGTTCGAAACCGCTGGCACGGAACTTCTCAATCACCGCTTTGCCATCCGGAATGGTGCGCGGGTCATTGCCAAAGGTCATGTATACCCCTTTGGTGTACTGAGGGCCGCCTGCCGCTGTTACCATCTCTTCCGTCACGATGCAGTCACCGGAGAAGAAGGCGGCATTCACGCCTTGTTCACGCATCTGGCGCACCAAAGGACCGGCTTCCGGGTGACAGCCACCAAAATAGACCACGTCGGGTTTCACCGCGCCAATCTTGGTGACCAGCGCATTGAAGTCCTTCTCACCGCGAGAAAGCCCTTCATAAAGCACCTCTTTTACTCCGCGTTTTTCCAGCGCAGCTTTGGTGGCATCGGCCAGCCCCTGACCGTAAGTGTCTTTGTCATGGATGACCGCCACCTTTTTCGCTTTCAGTTTGTCGATAATGAAGTCCGCTGCAATCGCGCCTTGCTGATCGTCACGGCCACACATACGGAACATGGTTTTCATGCCGCGCTCGGTAATTTGCGGGTTGGTTGATCCGGGAGTAATCGCCAGCACGCCAGCTTCGTCATACACCTCTGACGCGGGCATGGTGGAAGAGGAGCAGAAGTGCCCCACCACCGCCATCACTTTGTCCTGATCGACAAGTCGGTTTGCTACCGACACCGCCTGCTTGGGTTCACAGGCATCATCGCCCTGCACCAGCACAATTTTTTCGCCGTTAATACCGCCAGCGGCATTGATATCATCGGCTGCCTGACTTGCGCCCTTCCAATATTGCGCCCCGTAGGTCGCATTCGGGCCAGAGAACGGGCCTGCCACACCAATCTTGATATCCGCCTGAGCGTAAAATGCCATGCTCAGGCAACCTGCAAGTACCACCTTCACTGGGTGTTTCATGAATTTCAAAGACATGCTTTCAATCCTCAACGGGTCAGGAACGGAGCCATACCACGGCCTGGGAGAAATCAATTTCTGAAACTTTTGCAGCGCATAGTGTGGCTGGTAGGGCCACGGTTATGAAATAAGCAAGAAACTCGCCAAAGAAGACGGTCGGTGGCAGCTTTTTGCAGTGACATCGCGCCAGGGCAGACAAGGCGCGAGTTGACATCCCTGCTAATCATAAACATAGCCAGAGTTAAGCCGCATACCAGCACCGTGATGGTGCAGAATGCGGTCGATCACAGATTATTCATCGTGCTGGGGTGTTTATCCGCTATGCTCTGGTCAAATCGGTCCACGTTTCCTGAAGGAGAATCTATGAATACGCAACGGAACGGATTGAGTAGCCAGCAAGCACTGGATGAGCTGGAGCGCCTGTATGACAGTGCGGTGGAAGCACTGCGTAATGCGATTCGCGATTTCACGACACAGGGCACGCTACCGGATGAGGATGCGCGACAGAAAGGCCTGTTTGTTTATCCGGAACTGCGCATCACCTGGCTGGGTGAAGGCCCACAGCAAAACCGCACTCGTGCATGGGGACGTTTTACCCACACCGGCAGTTATAGCACCACCATTACCCGCCCGGCACTGTTGCGCCACTATCTGAGTGAGCAGCTGCAGATGCTGGAGAAAGAGTACGACGTCCTGGTTGAAGTGGTGCCTTCCCAGCAGGAGATCCCGTACCCCTACGTGATCGATGGCCTGACACTGGATCGCTCGATGAGCGCCAGCATTGCGCGCCATTTCCCTACCACTGAACTGTCACAGATTGGCGATGAAACCGCAGACGGCCTCTTCCATGCCAACGCGATTTTCCCGCTGTCACATTTCGATGCGCTGCGCACCGACTTCTCTCTGGCGCGTTTACGCCATTACACCGGCACCGCTGTGGAGCACTTCCAGCCGTTTGTGCTGTTTACCAATTACACGCGTTATGTTGATGAGTTCGTGCGTTGGGCCATTGAACAGGTTCAGGATCCCTCCACACCTTATGACAGCCTTGCCTGTGCTGGCGATGTGGTGATCACCGCTGACACCCAGGATCCCACAGCAATGATGTCTGATCTGGCGTGGAAAAAGCACCAGATGCCCGCCTGGCACCTGACGTCACCAAATCGTCGTGGCATCACACTGGTGAACATTGGTGTGGGTCCGTCCAATGCCAAAACCATCTGCGACCACCTCGCAGTGATACGTCCGCACGCCTGGTTGATGATTGGTCACTGCGGCGGCCTGCGCGAAAGCCAGACCATCGGTGATTACGTGCTGGCGCATGCTTATTTGCGAGACGACCATGTGCTGGATAGCGTGCTGCCGCCGGACATTCCTATTCCAAGCATTGCTGAAGTGCAGCGAGCGCTGTATGACGCCACTAAGGCCGTGAGCGGCATGCCGGGAGAAGAGGTGAAACAGCGGCTGCGCACGGGTACGGTGGTAACAACGGACGATCGCAACTGGGAGCTGCGTTACTCCGCTTCCGCGCTGCGTTTCAACCTGAGCCGCGCGGTCGCGGTAGACATGGAGAGCGCCACTATCGCGGCACAGGGTTATCGCTTCCGCGTTCCCTATGGCACCTTGCTGTGCGTGTCGGATAAACCACTGCACGGCGAAATTAAACTGCCGGGCCAGGCGAATCGCTTCTATGAAGGGGCGATTTCTGAGCATCTGCAGATCGGCATCTGCGCGGTTGAGCTGCTGCGTGCTGAGGGCGATAAGTTGCATTCAAGGAAACTGCGCACCTTTAATGAACCACCGTTCAGGTAAATGCTTCATTCCGGTCCCACTGGGGCCGGAATGATATTGGATTACAGGTCAAACTTTCACCAACAGGTCTTTCACAAACCAGGCCAGCACAGCCAGAATAGCGGGCACCATAATTGACCAGGTTAGTCGATCATTCAGCTTTTCAAATTTCACATTCAGCTTTTCAAACTTCTCATCGATCCTGACAAATTTCTTCTCGAATTTTTCATCCATGCGTTCAAACTTCACATCGATGCGTTGTTCCATTTTGTCCAGCTTGTCATCGATGCGCAGTTCCATTTTGTCCAGCTTGTCGTCGATGCGCAGTTCCATTTTGTCCAGCTTGTCGTCGATACGCACTTCTAACTTTTCCAGTTTATCGTCAAAGTGCAGCGCCATTTTGTCCAGCTTGCCGTCGATACGCACTTCTAACTTTTCCAATTTATCGTCAAAGTGCAACGCCATTTTTCCAAGCTTGTCGTCGAAATTCAGCGCCATCTTGTCAAACTTGCCATCGCTACGCTTTTCCGACTGTCCCATTTCACCCAGCAGTTCGCTACGCAGCGTGCAGATATCAGCTCTGGTCGCAAAATTCTCCGATCGCGCGGTCAGGACGGCAACATCCTGTTGAATTTGATGGGTGGTCTTTTCCAACAACCCGACTCGTTGAGTAAGCTCTTCCATTTTTGAACCTCCGATATTCCTGACGACGTAAATAAGTGGCGGAAGAAACGGGGCAGTACGCATGGCGTATTCCATTACAAACCTCCAGAGCGTCCCGGCTACCTCTTCACCTTGCAGAGTAGTGAAACAGATTCGAGCCGATTAAACATTCCACGAACCCGCCATACACGGCAAAAAAAATCAGGCAGGCATCAATACGCCGCACAGGCTAAAACTGGCAGAGAAATAACAAAAGCCGCCACAGCGAAGGATTGCGAGAAATCGCACAGGAAATATTTGCGGGGGATGAAACTGAAAACACGGAAGCCCGAGCGGGCTTCCGGAAACCAAAACTTAAGCGCTCAGCCAGCCCAGTTTGATAACGAACAGAATCGAGAGAATCACCAGTGCGGCATTGATCTCTTTCGTACGGCCACTCAGCAGTTTGACTACGGTCCAGGTAATGAAACCGAAGGCGATACCGTTAGCGATTGAGTAAGTCAAAGGCATGGTCAGCGCGGTCACGGTCACTGGCGCAGCCGTGGTGATATCTTTCCAGTCGATTTCGGCCAGACCAGAAGCCATTAACACCGCCACAAACAGCAATGCCGGTGCGGTAGCGTATACCGGAACGCTTCCGGCCAGCGGTGAGAAGAACAGGCTTAGCAGGAACAACACCGCAACCACAATCGCCGTCAAACCGGTACGACCACCAGCACTGACACCCGCAGCCGATTCCACATAGCTGGTGGTGGTTGAGGTGCCCAGTAATGAACCAAACAGTGCAGCCGCACTGTCAGCGATCAGCGCACGACCCATTTTCGGCACATTGCCTTGCTCATCAGCCAGACCGGCACGCTTGGTCACACCCAGCAACGTGCCGGTGTTATCGAACACATCCACAAACAGGAAGGCGAAGATGACGCTCACCAGACCCACGTTAAACGCACCCGCGATATCCAACTGCATAAAGGTCGGTGCAATTGACGGTGGTGCGGAGAACACGCCACCAAATGGCGTCAGGCCAATCCCCATCGAGATAAAGGTGACAATCAGGATGCCAATCAGCACCGCGCCGGTTACGCGACGCGCTTCCAGTGCCACAATGATGAAGAACCCTAACAGAGCCAGCAGCGGACCCGGTTTGGTCAGATCGCCCAGGCCAACCAGTGTTGCCGGGTTATCCACCACGATGCCCGCGCCTTCCAGCGCGATCAATGCCAGGAACAAGCCGATACCCGCAGCGATACCCGCGCGCAAGGGAAGCGGGATACTGGCAATAATCCACTCACGAATTTTAAAAATTGACAGCGCAAAGAAGATCACCGCTGACAGGAATACCGCACCGAGTGCGATCTGCCAGGTGTAACCCATGTGCAGCACAACGGTATAAGTGAAGAAAGCATTGAGACCCATGCCCGGTGCCAGCGCGATGGGATAGTTGGCGATCAGCCCCATCAGCACACAGCCAATTGCCGCCGCTAAGCAGGTCGCCACAAAGACCGCACCCTTATCCATGCCGGTCGCACCGAGAATGCTCGGGTTAACAAACAGAATGTAGGCCATGGCCAGGAAGGTAGTGATACCCGCAATGATTTCGGTGCGCACGGTGGTGTTGTGCGCTTTAAGTTTGAAGAGTTTTTCTAACATCATCATCTCTCATGAGCGGAGACGGCACGGGTGCACGTTCTCTCTTGCCAATGTGGTTAACAAACTAATTATTGTATTGATGAAAGCGACACACGCTGGACCCAAGGCAGACACACCTTCCGCTTTCCCCTGTCCACATAGCAATAGCTATGCCATCACCGTACGCAATCGTTTACGTTTCAAAATGCGGTTACGGTTAGGATAATTCTGAACCCGATCAGGGCGCGATTATGGTGCATTGCACCATGGCTGCGCAATCGTTTTCCCTTCTACTGCCCTCAGGAGAAAAAAGATTGCGGCACCGCACGCTTTCGCACACTGCTCAGCGATGGCGCTCACGTTTCTGCAGCATAGGGCAGCAGCTTAAAAACATCGGGTTACACTGCTTTTTAACCCTTTCGCAACATAAGAGACAGTGCAATGAAGCCCGCGATTTTGGTCGTTGATGATGATCGTGCCGTGTGTGAATTGCTGCACGATGTTTTGAGTGAACATGTGTTTACCGTCTACAGCTGCCATCAGGGCAAAGATGCCCTTGCGCTGCTCAGCCTGCATCCGGAGATCTCCCTGGTGATGCTGGACATGATGCTACCGGACACCAACGGCTTACTGGTGCTGCAACAGATGCAGCGACAGCGGCCGGACCTGTTGGTCATCATGCTGACCGGAATGGGGTCGGAAGCGGATATGGTGGTGGGATTAGAGATGGGTGCTGATGATTACATCGCCAAACCCTTTAATCCTCGGGTGGTTGTCGCGCGTGCACGTGCGGCATTGCGTCGCTGTGGGCGTCTGGCACAAGCTGATGCGCAGCAGGATGAAGGATGGCAATTCAATGGCTGGCGGCTGGATGATGCGCGTTGTCAGCTGTTTAATCCTCAGCGCGAAAGTGTTGCCCTCACCCAAGGCGAATATACCCTGTTGCGCGCCCTTGTAGGTCACGCACGCAAAGTGCTGACGCGCGATCAACTGCTGGAACTGACCCACAATGAAAGTCTTGAGGTGTTCGACCGTACTATAGACGTGCTCATTATGCGACTGCGGCGGAAAATCGAAGCCAATCCACATCAACCCAGCCTGATCCGCACCATCCGTGGCCTCGGTTACGTATTTTCCGCTGATGTATTGCGTCCGGCTTCAGCCGCACGTGAAACACAGATTGCCTGATCCATCCAGCGCTGCATCTCGGCCAATGGCCGCGTGCCGTCCAGCGCGTTTGCTGCATGCAAATTGAAACAGGCGCAGGTGTGTGCCAACTTCAAGGTCTCCAGCAGGGGCCAACCTTCATGGCTGGCAAATAACACCCCAGCGCAAAATGCATCTCCCGCGCCAACACTGCCCACAATCTCCTCTGGTTTCAGGCACCACGCCGGCTGCCACCCTTTCTCACCCATTCTCTCTTGTCCCCACGCACCTTCAGGGGCATGGATCACCACGCGTTGGCGCACGCCCTGTTCCATTAACCAGGCGGCGGCCTCGGCAAACGCGCTGGGTGCTGCCAGCCCCGAAGCGCTGCGCAGCGTCACTCCGGTGAGTGATTGTGCTTCCAGTTCATTAATCACCAGATAGTCGAGCCAGCATAACGCCGGCACCACCAACGGGCGATACTCCCCGATTCGCGACACCAAATCCAGCGACGTGAGGTAACCGCGTTGCTGCATTTGTGCCAGCAGATGCGCACTGCGCGTACCAAACACTTCATCTGGCTGGTCGAGACTATCCAGCAACAGCAAATAGCCAAGATGAAAAATACGGTGTGACGTGGCAACTTCAGCAAAATGGGGCAAATCCAGCTCGGCATTGGCCCCGCGCGCATGGAAAAACGTACGTTGACCATCGGGCGTGGTCATCACTTGCGTCATCGCCGTGCTGACACTGTGTGTACGTTGCACAAACTGACGATCAATCTGATGCTCGTCCAGCAACTGCACGATGTAATCGCCGTCGCTGTCCCCGCCCACCATGCCGACACCCGCCAGCGGCAAATTGACCTGCATGCGCGCCAGGGTGAACAGCACATTCAGTGCAGCGCCTCCGCTACACTTCTCGCTGTGGGTAATCTCGGCTAACCAGCCTTGTTCCGGCCAATGCGTGATGCGTTGCACATGATCCACCAGCATACTGCCCGCACCGAGAATACCGTTGCGTTGCACCATGTCAGGCCCTCCCGGCGCTGCCAAACACCTGCATCTGCTGCGCCACCACATTGGCAATATCGTGTTCTACCGCCATCAGCAGTTCAGCAAAGGCGTCGTAGCGGGCATCACGCTGGGTAATTTGCTTTTCAATTGCACCGAGTGCGGCTTGCGACATGCCCGTGTAGAAATTGATTTTATGGATGCCCAGGCTGATGGCGTGGCGGAAATCGGCGTCACTGATCCCTGAGCCGCCATGCAGCACCAGAGGAATGCCTGCGGCCGCGCGAATGGCCGCCAGACGGTCAAAATCAAGTTTCGGTTCGCCTTTGTATTTGCCGTGCGCATTGCCAATCGCCACGGCCAGACAATCGATCCCGGTCGACTGGACAAACTCCGCCGCCAAAGCAGGATCGGTAAACTTGTTGCTGTCAGCCTCGCCAAACAGCGCCCCCCCTTCATCGCCACCTACCGCGCCGAGTTCCGCTTCAACCGAAACGCCAATGGCGTGGCACATTTTCACTACTTCGCGCGTCTGACGCACATTTTCCTCATAGCTGAGGGTTGAGCCATCAAACATCACCGAAGTAAAACCGAGGCGAATCGCCTGCATTACCGCTTCAAAGTGCAAACCGTGGTCGAGATTAAGCACTACCGGGATATCATGCAGCGCCGCTTCGGTGCGAATAGCGGCAATCAGAGGCGCGAGACTGACATACTTAAAATGCACTTCCGCGATATTGATGATAAACGGCGATCGCTGTTGCTCTGCCGCCTGAAACAGGGCGCGCAGAAAGTGGGTATCGAGCACGTTAAATGCGCCGAGTGCGTATTGGTGTTGTTGCGCGTGGGCCAGACCCTGCGCCAGAGAAATCAGTGCCATCGTGAACTCCTTTATGCCAGCCAGCGGTGATATTCGTTGCACAACAGCCAGCGCGGATCTTCATCCTCATCAATCGGGTTGAAGCGTGCCAGCGGCGTGAGAAAGACATTGTCATGCTCGTCATCGTTGGGCATCGAGACTTCGCCAACCAGCACATCGCCATAGCCCTCTTCGCCCCAGAAGCTGTGCCAGATTCCGGGCTGCAGGGTTACGCTCTCACCCGGTGACAGGCGCAGTTGCGATCCCGCCGCGTGAGTCTGGCGGATGCCATCCAACGTGACGTTCACCGGCGAATCATCAAGCCGGTCGCCCGCGCGGTTATGCAGTGTCACGATCAGATTTCCGCCGCCGCGATTGATGATGTCTTCCATTTTTTGCGGATGGTAGTGCATGGGCGTCACCTGTCCTTCCCGCACGTGCATGATCTTTTCGGCATAGGGTTTGCCCCACGGCTGGCCGCCGCGCGATCCGTTACGCAGAGTAAACAAGGTTAAGCCGGTCTGAGAGAAATCATCAGCACCAAAACTGGTGACATCCCAGCCCAGATGCAGCGCCAGCAGCTCTTCTGCGCTGCGTTTATCCAGCGCACGCCATTGGCTGAGGCCATAATCGGCCCACGGCGGCAGATGCACGTCCTGACGCATAAAGAATTCTCGGGTGAGTTGCAGAATGGCGTTCACTTCGGATCGATGCATAACTCCTCTCCCAATGCGGGCGGCCCAGAGACCGCCTCAAGTGATCAACGTTATTTCACTGTCCAGCCTTTGTAGCTGCTGACGGTATTGCGATCGATCATGGTGACCGGGATCAGCACCGGTTTGTCAGGCGCGGGTTTGCCCTGCAGGATGTCGTAGCCAATCTCCACCGCTTTGGCCGCCATCACCTGTGGGTCCTGTGCTGGCGTTGCGACAAACAGCGAACCTTTACGTTTCAGCGCCTCTTCACCATCAGGCGATCCATCGACGCCGACAATAAAGAACTCACTGCGCTGTGCCTGTTTAGCCGCCAGATCCGCACCTATCGCCGTTGGATCATTGATCGCAAATACCGCATCGATCTTCGGATTGGCTGACAGCAGTCCAGTCATCACTTCCAGGCCACCATCACGGCTGCCCTTGGCATTCTGGTTGTAGGAAAGCAGTTTGATATCCGGATGGGTTTTCAGCTCGTTCATGCAGCCTTCAACCCGGTTTTGCACCGCTGATACAGGCGGTCCGTTGATGATCACCACGTTACCTTTGTCTTTCAGGCGATCAGAGATGTATTTACACGCCATCGCCCCAGCCTGGGTGTTATCGGAGGTAATGGTGGCGTTAGCACCGTCTGCGGCCACGTCCACCGCCACCACCACAATTCCGGCGTCACGCGCACGTTTTACCGCGGGCGCGATGCCTTTGGAGTCGGCGGCGTTCAGGATAATCATGTCCACTTTAGCGGCGATGAAGTTATCAATCTGCGCCACCTGCTGACCGAGATCGTAACCGCTGGAGACCAGCGTCACATTGACCTTGTCGCCCGCCAGTTCGCGCGCCTTGAGCTCTGCGCCTTTGGTGATCTGCACGAAGAACGGGTTGGCGAGATCGCCGACCGTGACACCAATGGATTTGAGTTCTTTTGCCTGCACCAGTGGCGCACTCAACAACGTCGCCGCCAGCAGTCCGGTAATAATCGGATTAAAACGCATAGTCGATGTTCTCCTGCTTTTTTGATTATATTGGCGACCCAGCAGATCGCCGTTGTGTGACAACCTGTTGCAAATAGCCCTTAACCCACGTGATGACGCGTACGGTACTTATCGATCAGCACGGCAATAATGATCACTCCGCCCTTAATCACCAGTTGCCAGAAGTAAGACACGCCCATCAGCGTCATGCCGTTGTTCAACGTGGCGATAATCAGCGCACCAATTAGCGTGCCGGTGATGGTGCCGATGCCGCCGACAAAACTGGTACCGCCCAGGATCACCGCCGCTATCGCATCCAACTCGTATCCCACCCCCAGATTGCCGTTGGCACTGTAAAGGCGTGATGCACTCATCAATCCGCCCAATCCCGACAACATGCCGCTCATGGCATAGACAAACACCAGCACCATGCCGACCTTAATGCCGGTAAGACGAGCCGCCTGCATGTTGCCGCCCACAGCGTAGATGTGCACGCCCAGGGTGGTGCGGCGCAGAATGAACCAGCACAGCGCGATGACGGCAAAGGCAATAATGATCAGCCATGGGATCGGCCCGAGATAACCGTTGCCTATCCACTCAAAATTGATGTCAGAGTTGATGACGGTGGTGCCGTTCGCCAGCAAATAAGCCGCGCCGCGCAAGGCGGTATAGGTGCCGAGCGTGACGATAAAGGGCGGTAAACCGGCCCACGCCACTAAAATGCCGTTGAAAAGCCCCATAATCAGCCCTGCGCCGAGCGCCGCCGGTATCGTCAGCCCGGCAAAGGCGGGATCGAGTGACACCACCATCGCCACCACCGCCGTGGTGCCGAGCATCGAACCGACGGATAAATCTATCCCGCCAGTGAGGATGACAAAGGTCATGCCTGCTGCCAGCACGATATTGATCGAAGCCTGGCGGGTGATATTCAGCAGGTTGGCTTCGGTAAAGAAGTTCGGTGCGACAAAGCCAAAAACCGCCACAATCAGAATCAAAATCGGCAGAATGCCCACCGTTTGCAGCAGATCGCTCATTAAGGCGCGTTTGAGCGTAGGACTTTTTACGCGTGCGGTTTCACTGGTCATTTCGGTCTCCTCAGGCCTGAACCGGCTGTGCGCCGGTGGCCAGTGTCATGATGTTTTCCTGGCTGATCTCTGCGCCGCTCAACTCGCCCGCAATGCTGCCTTCGCGCATCACGTAGACGCGGTCACTCATCCCGACCACCTCCGGCAGCTCGCTGGAGATCATCAATATCGCCACGCCCTGTTGCGCCATCTGATTCATCATGCGGTAGATTTCGCTTTTGGCGCCGACATCCACGCCGCGCGTGGGTTCGTCCAGCAGCAGGATGCGCGGTGCAATCGCCACCCAGCGTGAAATCAGCAGCTTCTGTTGGTTACCGCCCGATAATCCACCTGCCCGCACCTGGGCGTGCGGCACACGGATATTGAGTGATTCGATGGCATCACCGGCGATCTTTTGCCCTTTGCGCCGATTGAGCAGACCGTAACTGGCATCACGCTCCAGCGTGGCCATCACGATGTTTTCCTGCGCGGCCAGTTCCAGAAACAGCCCTTGCTCTTTACGGTTCTCGGTCAGGAAACCAATGCCACGTGCTATGGCATCCCGCGGGGAGTGAATTTTCACCTTCTCACCGTCGATCCAGAGCTCGCCGCCTTTCGGCTGGTGCACGCCAAAAATCAGCTGTGCCAGCTCACTGCGCCCGGCACCGACCAAACCTGCCAGCCCGACAATTTCCCCGGCGCGCACCGAGAGACTGCTGGGATGCACTTTCCGGTTATCGGTTAGATGATTAACGGCCAGGCGGACCTCACCGAAGGGAATATCGCGATCTTTATTAAACAGATCGCTGAGTGGACGCCCGACCATCATGCGCACCAGTTCACTGGCATTCAGTTGGTCACGCGTCAGGCTGCCAACATACTGTCCATCACGCAGCACGCTGACGCGATCGGAGAGCTCATACACTTCCGCCATGCGATGACTGATATAAATGATCGCCATGCCTTCACTGCGCAGGCGTTTAATCAGCGCAAACAGCTGTTCGGTTTCACGATTGGAGAGTGCGGCAGTGGGTTCATCCATCACCAGAATACGGCTGTTGCGATGCAGCGCGCGGGCGATCTCCACCTGCTGTTGCTCGGCGATGCTCAGCCTGCTCACCAGATCGGTTGCGCTGAATTGCGCACCCAAACGATCAATCACCTGCTGTGCTTCTTCTGCCATCTGCCGACGTTTCACCAGCCCGCCACGCGTGATCTCGCTGCCGAGAAAAATGTTCTCTGCCACCGTGAGATTGGGCGCCAGATTGATTTCCTGATAAATCAGTGTGATGCCCGCTGCCAGCGCCTCTTTCGGGCCTTTAATGGCGTAGGGCTGACCATCAATAAGAATTTCCCCGCTGCTGGCGATATACGCACCGGCCAGAATCTTCATCAGCGTACTTTTTCCGGCACCGTTTTCGCCCATCAGCGCATGGACTTCACCCGGCCACACGGTCAGATCCACGCCTTTTAAGGCGTAGAAGCTGCCGAAGCGTCGGGTGATTTCGCGCATTTCTAATATAGGTGTCGCCGCCATCGCCAGGCTCCTGCTGTGTGAAGTTGTCGCCGAGTGTTGCAACGCCAGATAAATGGAAAATGTCAGCGGCCATTCATATTTGTCATATTGCACCCCGTTCACGCTTTTATACTCGCCGGGAGTTGAGAGGTAAGGAGTGTCCGCAAATGAGTCAGAGTCTGCACTGGCACGCTGGCGCACGGGGTCGCTTGCTGCTGTTTAACCTGTTAGTGGTGAGCGTGACGCTGGCGGTGAGCCTGGTGGCTATTTTTGGATTTCGCCACGCGGGTCACATTCAGGAGCAGGCACAGGCGCAAACGCTAGCGGATATGAACGGCAGCCTGGCGCTGGCGCGGGATACGGCCAATGTGGCCACCGCCGCCGTACGATTGGCGCAGGTGGTGGGTGCGCTGGAGTACCAGAGCGAGTCGGCACGTCTGCAACAGACGCAGCAAGCCTTGCAGCAGTCTTTATCCCTGCTGGCGAACGCGCCATTGGCCGCACAGCAACCCGCACTGCTGGCGCGCATTCGTGAACGCAGCCAGATGCTTGAACAGAGCATCAATCAGCTGCTGCGTGTTGGTCATCAACGCCACTTACAACGCAACGTGATGCTGAGTGGTCTGTGGCAGGCGCAATTGCTGCTGAATCGCATTGATGTACTCGCCAGCGACGGCGCTTTTTTGCCGCTGCGCCAGCAAACGGATGCCCTGTTAAAGGTGGCTATCCAGTCCACGGCACCGCAAGCTGCTGAACAGCAATTACAACAGGTACTGCCCATTTGGTCCGCCCTGCCGCTACAGGATGCGCTGGCGATGCAGCGTGACCGCTTGGTCGACACCACGCGCAGCTTACAACCCGTCGCTCAACAGCTTGAGCAGAGCGATATCGCCATTGCCTACGCGACCTATCGCATCAAAGCACTGGTTGCGATGCTGAATGGTGACATCACCCATTATGTGCAACTGGTCGCGCAGCAGAGCGATGCGCGTAGCACGGTGACGCATCAGGAGCTGGACTCCATCATCGGGTTTATTGGTCTGTTTATGCTGCTGGCACTGTTGATCACCGGTTACGCGGGCTACTACATCTATCGGAATCTCGGTTCGAGCCTGACCGCTATCGCCCAGGCCATGACGCGCCTGGCCCAGGGCGAGAAAAGCGTCAATGTTCCGGGATTGGCCCGCCGCGATGAGCTTGGCGATCTGGCTCGCGCCTTTAACGTCTTTGCGCGCAATACCGCTTCACTGGCCCACACTTCGCGCCTGTTAAAAGAGAAAAGTAATCAACTGGAATCCACTTTCCTCGCGATGCGCGATGGCTTTGCGTTGTTCGATAACAGCGGGCAACTGGTGGTATGGAACGCGCAATATGCTGAGTTGCTCGGCATTCCGGCGCGCGACCTGCATCGCGGCCTGCATTATCAACGTCTGCTAGAGCGGATGGATGTGCAACTCACCAGCCTGCACGATGCGCAGGAAGTTCGCCTGCCCGACGGCCGCACGCTGGAACTGCGCTTTAGCCCGGTGCCACGCCGTGGCATGGTCAATACCGTACTGGAGCGCACCACGCGCAAGGCGCTGGAAGAAGCGCTGCTGCACAGCCAAAAAATGAAAGCGGTGGGCCAACTCACCGGCGGCATCGCCCATGACTTCAACAACCTGCTGGCCGTGATTATTGGCAGTCTGGCGCTCACCGTGGGCCAACTCCCCTCTGGTTCGCTGGCTAGCCGAATCGATCGTGCGCGGCTGGCGGCCGACCGCGCGGCACAGCTTACCCAGCGGCTGCTGGCCTTCTCACGTAAACAGTCGCTATATCCGCGTGCGGTATCAGTGATTGAGCTGGTCGATAATCTGCACTCACTGTTGCAGCATTCACTGTTGCCCGGTCAGCAATTAGTGGTAGATGCGCAACGCCCCGGTTGGCCAGCGTGGATCGATGCCGGGCAACTGGAAAATGCGCTGATGAATCTGGTGGTCAATGCGCGCGATGCCATGGAGAAACAAAGCGGGGAAATTCGCCTGCGCATCTGGAATCAGCGAATGCAGGAGGCGGATGGCAAACGCGATCGCGTGACCATTGAAGTTATCGATCACGGCTGCGGCATGTCAGCCGAGGTGCGAGAACAGGTGTTTGAGCCATTTTTCACCACCAAAGAGACCGGCAGCGGCAGTGGACTTGGGCTGTCGATGGTGTATGGATTTGTGCGTCAATCTGGCGGGCAGATCGAGGTGGAAACCGCCCCCGGCCAGGGCACCACCGTGCGCCTGTTACTGCCGCGTGCACCGGAAGCGGCCCAGTCTGCACCGGCGCTGCCGGAATTCACGCCAGTTGCCAGCAGCGACCGTCTGGTGTTGGTCCTGGATGATGAACCCGCCGTCAGGCAGACATTGTGTGAGCACTTGCATCAGCTCGGCTATCTCACATTAGAGTGTGACGATGGCGAATCCGCGTTAACGCTGCTGCGGCAGACGCCAGACATTGAGTTACTGATCAGTGATTTGATGTTACCCGGGGCGTTAAACGGCGCAGATGTGATTCGTCAGGCACAACAGCAGTGGCCGGAATTGGCCACGCTGCTGATTAGCGGTCAGGATTTGCGTCAAAGTCAGGTCACTTTGCCGCTGTGTGAACGGCTGGCAAAACCCTGGCAACAGGTGCAGTTGGCGCAGGCGCTGGAGCGCGCCTGGCAACGCAGTGAACGGCTTAATCGCGCACGGCAGGCTGCCACAGCGGCAACGGTTTCCCCGTGATGTAGCATTTACGCAATTTGCTGGAGATGACATCCATAATCATCACCACGCCGACCAGAAGGATGGTCAGGAACATCACCACATCCCAGTTCCACAGACGCATGTTCTCGGCATACACCAGGCCGACGCCACCTGCCCCGACAAAGCCAAGTACCGCCGCCGAACGGGTATTGGATTCAATCTGGTACAGGCTCAACGCCAGGAAGGTCGGAAAGGATTGGGTAAAGATGCCAAAGCGATGTTTCTGCAGACTATTGGCCCCCACCGCACCTAAACCACGGCTTGGCGAACGTTCAACCGCTTCATGCCCTTCCGCATACAGTTTACCCAGCAAGCCTACATCCTGAACCACAATCGCCAGTACGCCCGCCAACGGCCCCATGCCAACCGCACGCACAAAGATCAGGCCCCAGATGGCCATATCGACACCGCGCAGGATGTCGAGCAAACGGCGCACCACTAAGGAGATCGGACGGGCAATGGGATCGTGCATCACGTTACGCGCCGCAAGGAACGACACTGGCAACGCGATCAGCGATGCAGTCAATGTCCCGGCAAATACTATCGCCAGCGTTATGCCAATCTGCGAGAAATAATAGCCAAATGGCCAATTCATAAAGTCTTGCCAAACGAACATGCGCAGGAAGTAACGCCCTAGTTGCTCGCAACCGATAATGACTCGGCTCCACTCAATGCCAAAGAACTCAAAGAAGAACAGGTAATAGAGCGCGATGGCAAGTGCAACGCCAGCCACCCGGCGCAGATAACGGTTTTGGGCGGCGAACAGTGCAGGATGTTCCTGCTTCAGTTTCGCCACATCCGGTGCTAATGCGATCATTTGATATCCCCTTCCACCACGCGACGGCGCAACCAGCCGGATACCGTATCCAGCAGCGAAACCACCACAATGATCAGCAGCAGCGTAATACTGACCTGATCGTAACGGTCCAGTTTGATGTTGGTCATCAGCTCCTGGCCGATACCGCCCGCACCGACCAATCCGAGGATGGTGGAAGAACGGAAGTTCACTTCAAGGCGCATAAAGCTGTAGGAGAGAAACGTCGGTTTCACCTGTGGCCAGAAGGCGAAGCGCATGCGCTGTAATTTGGTGGCGCCGCAGGCCGCGAGGCCGCGCACCGGTTTGTCCGAAGCGCTCTCAATCGATTCATAAAACAGTTTGGTCAGGCTTCCCACGGTGTGCAGCGCCAGTGCGAGGAAGCCGGGAATCGCCCCAATGCCAAACGCCATGACGAACATCACCGCCCACGCCAGTTCAGGCATGGTGCGCAGGAAAGCGACAAAGGCACGGATCGCAAAGCGTAGGCTGCGCGGCGTTTGGGTGTTGTCGGCGGCGAAAAACGCCAGTACCCCAGCGATCATCACGGCAACGATGGTCGACGACAGCGCCAGCTGCAAAGTTTCCCAAATCAGCGGCAGCTGGAAATGCAGGCGGTAGCCCCAGTAGGCCAGCGAGCCTTCGGTTTTGACATCTGCGAACAACACCGACCAATGCAACACCGGCACGGTTTCGCCGATGTAATCAAAAAAGTGTGGCAGTGATTGCCAGACGGTGACCAGATTGAATTCCGCCATCTTGCCCGCAGCGAGGTAGAGCGCCACCAACAGCAGCGACCAGAGCACAGTGTCGCGTTTTTGCTGACGACGGATGCGTTGGTAGTAGTGTTCGAAATCGGTCAAGGGGGATGTCCTGTATTGGAGGTAATATTGCGTGGCACAACGGTATAGCGGCACGATTCATTGCACACTGATACCCGCTCATCTGCGGGTCAAAACCACGCGATTCATCGCGCCGCTACGGTTTGCTGCAAGCGCATCAGGCAGGTATGCTTTGCCAGCACACCTGCCCCGCAGGTTCATTAACCGCGTGAACCTTTCATCAAATCACGTTTCATATCGATGATGTTCTGATAATCGGCAACGGTTGCCGGGCCGATGTGCTGAGCACCGCCCACCGCTTTAACAAAGCAACTGTGGTCTTCTTTATCCAGCTTCTTGATCGCAGCCACCAGCTTCTGTTTGAAGTCAGCGGGCAAGTTGTTGCTCACCAGGATTGGACCGTTCGGGATCAGCGGCGACTGCCAGATGATGCGGATTTTCTTCATCAGGTCAGGCTGGTCCATACGCATCATGCGGCCAAAGGCACCAGAGGTATAACCCTTGTCATAATCGCCGATCATTGAAGTCCAGGTTACAGCACCTTCAAACTGACCGTTCAGCACACCCAGGATGTCCTGCTCGTGGCCGCCAGAGAAGGTCACGCTGGAGAAGGTGTTGTTGTACTTGTCGTCAACCGTGCCACCAAACTCTTTCTTGAACGCCTGGTTTGGCATCAGGAAGCCAGAAGTTGAATCCGGATCGGCCATACCAAAGGATTTGCCTTTCAGGTCTTCCAGCTTTTTGTACGGGCTGTCTGCTTTCACGATCACCACAGAGTGATAACCCTGTGATCCGTCTTTGTCATCCACCACGATGCCGACCACGTCAACCGCTTTCGGGTTCTGCAGATAAACCGACGCATAAGATGCTGGAGACATGCTCAGCACCATATCAATTTTGTTACCCAGCAGGCCCTGAATCACGCCTGAGTAGTCAGACGAGTTGCGCATTTTGGTATCGACGTTCAGCTCTTTGTCGAAGAAATCTTTCACGCACTGGTTATCGCCGATCTGCTGAGTGGCGTTCTGTCCACCCAAAATCCCGAGGTTCAATTCTTTTGGTGCATCCGCTGCGTTAACGCCAAAAGTCATTGCAACAGTCAATAAAGCTAAAGAGGTCAGTTTCATTCGTGTTTTTTCTCTTGCCGTGGAAGTTAGTGGAGCTGGTTAATTTCGTCGCCGTACAGCTCATGCAGCAAGCCATCGGTCAACTGAGAAGGATGTCCGTCAAACAGCACTTTACCGCGCTGAATGCCGATAACACGGGTGCAGTACTGCTTCACCAGTTCAATCGAGTGCAGGTTCACCATGACGCTGATGCCCTGCTCACTCACCTGACGCAGCACATCCATGATGCGTTTGGTGTTTTTCGGATCGAGTGAGGCCACCGGCTCATCTGCCAGCAGAATGCGCGGGTTTTGCATCAGCGCACGGCAAATCGCCACGCGCTGCATCTGCCCACCTGACAGGTTCTCCGCACGCTGCAGCGCCTGCGGCAGCATGTTCATCCACTGCAGCAGCTCAATCGCCTGCGCGCGGTCCGCTTCGGAGAACACTTTGAAGAACGATTTCAGTGTTGAAGTCTGGCTCAGCCGCCCCAGCAGTACGTTGGTCAGTACATCCAGACGCGGCACCAGACAGAAATCCTGGAAAATCATGCCGCATTCGCTGCGCCATTCGCGCATCTGGCGGCTATTGAGCGTCACCACATCATGATCGGCTTCACCCTGACGATTACTGAGAATCGCACCCTGCGAAGCACTGATGGTGCCATTCAGCATATGTAACAGTGTCGATTTGCCTGCGCCTGAGCGACCAATCACGGCCACCAGCTCGCCCGCATGCAGATCGAAGCTGACATTATCCAGTACGCGGTTTTCGCCGTACGCCTTGCACAGTCCCTGCACCGACAGCACCTTGTTGCCTTGCCCGGCGTGCGGAACATAAGGATTGTCGATAACGGTTTTCAGTAATGCCTGTGCCATGTTGCACTCCATCTCTCTGAGGTCTTGATTGCCCGTTATTACGGGCAAATCCGATGAAGACTTAATGACAGTTAAATGATTAAACAGTGACACTGAGTGAGGAGCCGACCGTAATCGTCTGGCCGTCGGTGGCCGCCAGCACATTGTCAGGTAAGCGATTATTAAGCAACCAGCCATCCATCTCATGACTGAGGTGGATAAGCCACGCCTGGCGCGGTGCCAGCTGTTCAATAATCTGCAATGCGCGCGTCACATCGTTATGATTGCGTACGCTTTCTCGTGGCGGGTCATTGCAGTCAATCACCAGTTGATCCAGCGGTTGACCGTGAAGAAAATCTGCAGTGTCAGGTGGCAATCCACAGGTATCACAAAGCCAGGCGAGACGCGTACCCTGCCAGTCGAACAGGTAACCATAAGTGAGTTTTGAGTGCTGCAGCGGTAGAGGTGTTACCTGCAACGCACCAAAGCTATGAGGGACGAAAGGCGTGAGGGCAGAACGGAAATCCAGCAAACCAGGATGTTTAAACAGGTCATCGCAGCCCTTCTCATCCGGCGGTGCCCACACCGGAATCTGTTGACCTAATCCCCAACGTAAACTGAACAGTCCTGCCACATGGTCCATATGAAAATGGGTGAGCAAAATACGGCTCAGTTCACCGGGTCGAAAGCGCTGATGCAGGTCGTGGCGTCCGGCATCCAGCAATATACGCTCGCTGCCCGTGTCAATGAGTGCACTGGTCGCGGCACGTGCGCGCCTTGGCTCAAGACGTGCACGTTCGCAAGCGTGACAATCACAGCCAAACAGCGGCGCAGACTGCACGCCACCCGTACCGAGAAAAGTGAGTTTCATGGTGGATGCTCCAGCAATTGACGCAACCCGTTGAGGGTATCGCTGAGTGCGCCATCGTTATTGAGCGGATGGCAGTGCGCAGGCAGCGGTTCTGATGCGCGCGCCAGCCGTTGACGAATCTCCCCTTCACTTTCACGTCCGCGCTGCCGTAAGCGCATTTCCAGCACCGCCGGTGAAACGTGCAGCACCAGCGGCAACAGTTGTGTGCCGTATTGTTGCTCGACAATCGGCAGATGCAGACGCGAACCGTTGACCAGCACATTCAACCCGCGCGCCAGCCAGTGGTCGATCTCTTCTCCCAGCCCGTAGTAGAGGCCGTGTGCCTGCCAGCTGATGGCAAACAACCCCATGGCTTGACGACGCCTAAACTCAGCCTCGCTCAGCGCCACATGATTTTCGCCCCCGGCATCAGCCGGGCGCGTAATGTAGCGATGGGCGATCACCAGGTTATCTGGCGGCGCTTCGCGTAGCGCATTCAACAAACTGTCTTTACCCGAGCCCGAAGGCCCGGTGAGCCAGATCAGGCGCGCCATCAGAACACCAGCCTGCCCTGCGACCAGACGTGGCGAATGTGTGGATGCCCATGTTCGGTATGCGCCAGTACCAGGTCGGCACGCATGCCTTCGCCAATCACGCCGCGATCGTGCAAGCCAATGGCACGCGCCGGATGCCGTGTCACCAACGCGGCGGCCTGTGGCAACGTCAGGCTGTTGCGTTCATCTGCCACTAAGCGGAACACCGCGTCCAGCAAGCTCGCTGGGTAGTAATCCGATGACAGAATATCCAGCAGCCCATGGCTGGCCAGCTCCCAGGCTGCCACGTTGCCCGAGTGCGATCCACCACGCACGATATTCGGCGCGCCCATTAACACCTGCATACCGCACTCACGCGAGGCGCGGGCAGCCTCGATGGTGGTGGGGAACTCCGCAATGGTGCTGCCCACCTCATGCGATTCGGCCACATGTGCGGCAGTAGCATCATCGTGACTGGCAATCGGGATCCCCCGTGAACGGCACAGGCTGGAGATGGCGTTGCGGTTCGGTGTCGAGAACTCGGCAGCCAGTGCCAGTTGCTCACGTTCGAACTGATCCATCTGCTCATCATTCAACGAGTATTTGCCCTGGTAATAGGTGCGATACATCTCCAGCGAGGCGTATTGACGTTGGCCTGGCGAATGGTCCATCAGCGATACCAGTGACAGCTCAGGCGTGCTCATCAACTTTTCAAACAGCGGCAGCGTGGTGTTGTGTGGCAACTCACAGCGCAGATGCAGATGGTGGTCGACCCGGTTGATGCCTTTGCGGTTGCTGTCCTGAATGGCGTTGATCATTTTGCTCAGGTTCTCGAGGCGATGACCGCCATCACGCACATCGCCGACGCCAATCGCATCCAGCACCGTGGTAATGCCGCTGGCAACCATCAGGGCATCGTGGCTGCTCATTGCCGAGTGCGCGGGCCAATCCACTTTTGGACGCGGCGTGAAGAATTTGTCGAGGTTGTCGGTATGCAGCTCAACCAGTCCTGGTAACAGGAAGGCGTTTTCGCCATCCAGCGCACCAGGCAATTGGCTGGTGCTGTCGCTGAAACTGGCGATGCGACCATCGCGGATCTCCAGCGAACCGGCGACAACCTCATTTTCCAGCACCAGACGGACATTATTGACGATCATGCTTCTGCTCCTGTTTTAACCGGCTGCATGACGTGCAGGCGATCGGCCACGCGTGCGCGCACCGCTTCGTCATGGAAAATGCCCACAATAGCGGCGCCACGGGTGCGCGCCTGTTCAATCAATTCCACCACCGCTGCGCTATTCGCACTGTCGAGTGAGGCGGTGGGTTCATCCAGCAGCAGTACCGGATAATCCGCGATAAAACCCCGTGCGATGTTCACGCGCTGCTGTTCACCACCCGAGAACGTGGACGGCGCGAGTGACCACAAACGTTCAGGCACATTCAGCCTGGTCAGCAGGTCTTTGGCTCGCTTCTCGCAAAAAGCACGATCCACGCCGCGTTCGAGCAGAGGTTGCATGACGATTTCCAACGTGGGCACACGGGGAATAACGCGCAAGAACTGGCTCACCCAGCCAACAGTTTCGCGACGAATCGCCAAAATCTGCCGTGCGGGTGCCTGTGCCATGTCGATCCATGCGCCCTGATGTTGCAGCCAGATATGGCCGCTGTTGGCCTGATAGTTGCCGTACAGCGCGCGCAGCAGCGTGGATTTACCGCTGCCGGAACGACCGTGCAGCACCACACATTCACCGGCGCCGACCTCAAGATTGGCATCCTGCAGCACCGGCAGTTCAGCACCGCTCTGGTTGTGCAGCACGAAGGTTTTGCTAAGTTTCTCTACGCGCAATAAAGGTTGCATGTTGATGTCCTGATGAAGTTAAGCCAGCACCGATGAGACCAGCAGTTGCGTGTAAGGATGGTGCGGATCGTCCAGCACCCGGTCGGTAAGACCGCTCTCCACCACCTTGCCCTGCTTCATCACCAGCAGGCGGTGCGCCAGCAAGCGCGCGACGCCGAGATCGTGGGTGACGATCACCACCGCCAGATTGAGCTCGCGCACCAGCGTTCGCAGCAGATCCAGCAGTCGTGCCTGCACCGACACATCCAGACCACCGGTCGGCTCATCCATAAACACCAGCGTGGGTTGCGTCACCAGGTTGCGTGCAATCTGCAAACGCTGCTGCATACCGCCAGAGAAGGTGGTCGGCAAATCGTCGATGCGGTTGGCGGGGATTTCGACGTCCTGCAACCAGCGCATCGCCTCTTTACGGATGTCACCGTAATGACGCTGGCCGACGGCCATCAAGCGCTCACCGATGTTGCCTCCCGCCGTGACCTGCGGGCGCAATCCGTCCAGCGGATGCTGATGCACCACGCCCCATTCAGTGCGCAATAGACGTCGGCGGTCGCTCTCACTCAGTTGATAAAGGTCCTGAGCACGATAAAGAATGTTGCCCTGCTGCGGCGCTAAACGCGCAGACAGGCTGCGCAGCAAGGTGGTTTTGCCGGAACCCGACTCACCCACAATGCCCAAGACTTCCCCTGGATAGAGTTCAAAGCTGACGTCTTCAAAACCTTTGCCTGGCGCATAAAGGTGCGTCAGATTGTTGACCGCAAGCAGCGGCTGTTCACTGTGCATGTTGTTGTTCCTGCTGCTGGTGGCAAAAATCGGTATCGGAGCAGACAAACATGCGCGTACCGGCATCATCCATGACCACCTCATCGAGGTAGCTGTGGCGTGAACCGCACAGGGCACAGGGTTCATCCCAGCTTTGTACGGTGAATGGGTGGTCGTCGAAGTCGAGGCTTTCCACTTTGGTATAAGGCGGTAAGGCATAAATGCGCTTTTCACGCCCGGCGCCAAACAGCTGCAGCGCAGGCATCATGTGCATTTTCGGGTTATCGAATTTCGGGATCGGCGAAGGGTCCATCACGTAGCGATCGTTGACCTTCACCGGATAGGCATAGGTGGTGGCGATATGGCCGTAGCGGGCGATATCTTCATACAGTTTGACCTGCATGATGCCGTACTCTTCCAGTGCGTGCATGGTGCGGGTTTCCGTTTCGCGCGGCTCGATGAAGCGCAGCGGCTCAGGAATCGGCACCTGGAAAATCAGCACCTGATCTTCCTGCAATGGCGTCTCTGGAATGCGGTGACGCGTCTGGATCAGCGTGGCGTCTTTGGTGGCTTCGGTGGTGGCTGCCCCGCTGACACGCTGGAAGAAGCGACGGATCGACACGGCGTTGGTGGTGTCATCCGCGCCCTGGTCAATCACCTTCAGCACGTCGCTGTCGCCAATGATGCTGGCGGTGATCTGGATCCCGCCGGTGCCCCAGCCGTAAGGCATCGGCATTTCACGTCCGGCAAACGGCACCTGATAACCCGGAATCGCTACCGCTTTGAGGATCGCGCGACGAAGGGTGCGCTTGGTCTGCTCATCCAGATAGCCGTTGTTATAGCCGGTTAACTCACTCATCGTTTTGCTCCTGAACCTGTTCACGCAGCCGTTTCAGCAACTCCAGCTCCGCCTGGAAATCGACGTAGTGCGGCAGTTTCAGATGCGAAACAAAGCCCGCCGCTTCCACGTTGTCGGCATGCGACAGCACGAACTCTTCGTCCTGCGCCGGGCCGGCAATACGTTCGTTGTAATCGGGTGCTTGCAGAGCACGATCCACCAGTGCCATCGCCATCGCCTTACGCTCTGAACGGCCAAACACCAGCCCGTAGCCGCGCGTGAAGTGCGGCGCACCTTCGGTTTGCGTGGTGAAGCCGTTGACCATTTCACACTCGGTTAGCAGGATTTCACCGATATCAATCTCAAAGCCCAGTTCTTCCGGGCAGATCGACACGCTGAGATAGCCGGTACGGATTTCGCCAGCAAACGGGTGGTTGCGGCCATAACCGCGCTGCGTGGAGTAGCCGAGCGCCAGCAAGAAACCTTCGTCGCCGCGTACCAACTGTTGCAGACGTGCCGCGCGCGTGGCCGGATAGCCAGGCGGTTCACGCGTGATATCACAAGGCTCGCTGCCATCATCCTCTTCGCGCGCTGCCAGGCCCTCTCTGGTCATCATGCTGAACACATGCGGGCAGTGCTCTGGCAGCGCCTGATCGTCACGCGGTGCCGCCGGAGTTTCACCATTGGCCAGCAAGGTGAAATCGAGCAGACGATGGCTGTAATCGTAGGTGGGACCGAGCACCTGACCGCCCGGCAAATCTTTGTACACCGCCGAGATACGACGTTCGATGCGCATCTCATCGGTGTCCAGCGCCAGGCTGTCAGCCAGACGTGGTAGCGTCGTGCGATAGGCACGCAGCAGAAAGATCGCTTCGACCAAATCGCCGCTGGCTTGTTTAATGGCGAGTGCCGCCAGTTGGGGATCGTAGATACCGCCTTCGGTCATCACGCGATCCACCGCTAATCCCAGCTGCTGTGCGACCTGATCGCAACCGAGTTCGGCGATATCGCGGTCGCCACGGCGCAAATCAGCCTGTAGCTCATGAGCACTGGCTATCGCCTTCTCGCCCCCTTTCACCGCAACGTACATCAGCACACCTCCACGTCGGTAGTGCGTGGCAAGGCCATCATCGCTTCACCGCAGGTGAAAATCAGATCCACGCCCAGTGGGAACGGGTGCGGACGCTCGCGCAGATAGGTCAGAATGGCTTCGGGA
Organism: Pantoea rwandensis; assembly: GCF_000759475.1. Classification (NCBI taxonomy): domain Bacteria; kingdom Pseudomonadati; phylum Pseudomonadota; class Gammaproteobacteria; order Enterobacterales; family Erwiniaceae; genus Pantoea; species Pantoea rwandensis. The sequence goes on along the minus strand of NZ_CP009454.1, from coordinate 2,219,360 downwards.
AGCTGCGGGGCGATGGCACGTGACTCACGCAGGCCAGGACCAGACAGGCGCAGGGTTAAGCCGCCGTTGAGTGATGGCACTTCAATGATCAGTGTGGTGCTTTTTTCCGGTGACATATTGTCGCCCGGCGCAAACTGCGCGGGATCCGGATTGGATGCAGCATGCGTCAGGGCAAAGGGTGCATGGCGCTCTTCCACAATCGGCACACCGGTGTGAAAACGCAGGTTGTTACGCACGATTTCGCTATCAACACGACCATCCAGCCACAACGCACTCTCCTGATCCACCAGCGTCAGCAGTACCGCCGTTGCGGCAGGCGACAGGTCGCCCCAGCCCTGTTCCAGTGGCAGAGAGACCATCACGCCTGGCTCGCTCATCGCTTTAAGAATGCGGCGGAAGGCACGCTGTGAATCGGCAACCGGATGGTTAAAACTGGCGAGTAATGTCATGAGTTATCTCCGCGTACCAGCGTAAAGAAGTCCACTTTAGAGCTGGCGATTTCACGTGCGCGCAGCTGACGCTGCTCTTCACGCAGGGCCGCCAGCGGGGCAATTAATTTTTCCTGCAACAGCGCATGGGTTTCCGGCTGTTGCAGCAGCGCATCAATCACGGCGCAGCGTTCGGCATAGGCTTTATCGCGGCCCAGCACATAACTGAAACCGAGGGTGCCATCATGCAGTTTCACTACGGCACGCGTGACGGTGGCATCGCCCATCACGAAGCGTTTGCCGCTACCGCCCATGCGCGCCTGCAAACGGGTTAAACCGGTTTCGGCGGGACGAATCGCTTCAAATTGCGCTTTGAGGTGCAGCGACTGCCAGTGGGCATTTAGCTGGCTGGCTTCGCTGTGCGCGAGTACCGATAGCCAATGCTGGCGAGCGGTTTGCTGTTTCATTCATGCTCCAGAGTCAGTTCAATCATGTCGCCACGCGTCAGGCTGACGGAGTATTCCGCTACCTGACCGTCACGGTGTTTATTCAGGGTGCGCACGCACAGCAGCGGTGACTGCAGGTCAATCTCCAGCTGTTTACACTCTTTAGCCTGGGCGCGGCGGGTGCTGATTCGGGTTTGCGAACGCGTTAAATCGAGGCCAAGGTGCTGCTGCATAAAGTCATGCAGCGAGCCGTTCTGGAACTGCTGTATCGTCGGCCACCAGCTCAGTTCCGGCAGGAAGTGATTGATGACACACACCGGCACGCCATTCACGCGGCGCAGCGTGCGCAGATGAATCACGTTGTCGCCTTCATTAATGGCGAGCGCACTGGCCACATCGCCACTGGCGGGACGCAGCACCGCCAGCAGTCGCTCACTGGTGGGGTGGCTGCCCTGCTCCAGCAGGTTTTGGCTAAAGCGCGCCTGCGCATGTAAGGGGTAATCATAGGGACGCATCAGCACCAAAATGCCGACGCCGTGACGGCGTTGCAGCAGCCCTTTGTTCACCAGTTCGTCCACCGCGCGGCGCAACGTATGGCGGTTGACTTCATAGTGATCGGCTAACTGTTGTTCAGAAGGCAGATAGTCACCACAGCGATAACGCTCTTGCAGTGCCTGCTCCAGTTGGGCGGCGACCGCCTGATACACAGTGGTCGGATGTCTGGATATCTCCATCACGTTCAATACCTCATTCGCTATGGGTTGAGGAGCGCAGCGACAAGTGCTGCGAGATGGCGACTACAGTGCGCGAGCCAGATGACAGCGCCGTGACGGCTCAATGACGTGAGGATGAATTTGCTTTAGGGCAGCAGGATCGAAGCGAAACGGCTGTGGTTTTAATAAAAAATTTTTAACTGTTACCTTTGTGACAGTGTTCAAAAAATTATCGCTTATTTTCACAGCTTTATCGCTTCCCTTACAGGATGCAGCTTGCGTAAAGTCTGCTAACGTTATTAATGATCCCTCCTTGTTACGCGAACCCTAAAATGATTAACACAATCAAACTGTCCGACGGTTTTCGCCGCAATTTTGTACGGGAAGTTATTTTGCCGTTGGTGGCGATTTTAGTTTTAACCTTTGCCGGAGCAGGTGTTGGCTTGTTCTGGGGCACCTCGCTGAGCAATGAACAGGCTCGCGATCAACAGCAACGCATGATTGAGGCCTCCTTTAGCCAAAGTTTGAATGAACATTTGCGTCAGCTGCGCAGTTTGACTCGCTGGTCGCCTCTCGCGGACCAATTGGCATTGGGCGTACCGGATCAGAGCTGGTTAGATCAAAATATCGGCGGCTGGCTTTATGACATGTTTGACCACCAGTTGATTCTGCTGATGGATCGTAACAATCAGCCGCTGGCGATCTGGCGTGAGGGTAAACGCGTGCCCAGTGACAGCGTGGGGCAATACCTAAAAGACATGCTGGCCAGTCCGCTCGTGGTGAGCAGTGATGAAGTGGCGGGTCCCAGCGATCGCGCCGATTTCGTGCGCATTGGGCAACGTGCCACGGCCCTCGCTGTGGGCGATATCAGCAGCACACGTGAAGCAGGCCGCTATCGATTAGTCAGTATCAAATTCCTCGATGATGGCTATTTACGTAATCTGGCGGATCGCAGCCAACTGCAACAGCTGCATTTCAGCGATGGCGCACCGCAGCCTGGAACAGATGCACTCTACCAACTGAATTCACAGCAAGGCGATGCAGTGGGTTACCTGAGCTGGCTACCAGATAAACCCGGCGCGCAGATGCTGCGCATGCTCGGCCCTTCAACACTGTTATCCGTGGTGCTGATTACCCTGCTCTGCCTGTTTATGGTCAGGCGCATCTGGACCTCCTCTCTCAATCTGTCGCAATCGTTGCTTAAGCTCGGCGCCAGTGAGGCGCAGGCGCAGCATCTGGCTTTTCACGATGTGCTTACCGGCCTGCCTAATCGGGCACTGGTGGAAGATCGGCTGACCCAGGCGCTGGCTGCATCCGCCCGGCACGATCAACGTGTGGCGCTGCTGTTGCTTGATCTCGATCGCTTTAAAAACATCAATGATACCTATGGCCATCATGCGGGCGATGAGTTGATCATTGAGGTGGCGCGCCGCCTCACGCACATCTTGCGTGCCAGCGATACCGTAGGGCGCATCGGCGGGGATGAATTTATTGTGATGATGCCGGACGTCGATAACATCGGTCAGGTGCAGACGTTGGCAAAACGCATTATCAGTGAGCTGAGTGAAGCCTATGAGCTGCAAGGCAGCGAAGTGTGGGTTGGGGTCAGCATCGGGCTGGCGCTGGCCCCTAAAGATGGCATTGATCGTCTGGAGCTGATGCGTAAAGCGGACATCGCGCTGTATGAGGCAAAAAACAGTGGTCGCGGCCAGTATCGCCAGTTCGAAAAAGTGATGGATGAATCGCTGCGCACCCGCCAGCAGATGGCGACGGATTTACGTCAGGCGCTGGTCAATTTCGATGGCCTGCGCGTGTGGTATCAACCCCTGATGGAGATCAGCGGACAGCGAGTGGTGGGATTAGAAGCCCTGCTGCGCTGGCAGCATCCGGTGCGTGGTGATGTCTCGCCGGGTGACTTTATCGCCATCGCCGAAGAGACCGGGATGATCATTACGCTGGGCGAATGGGTGTTACGTGAAGCCTGTAAAACCTCACTGAAACTGCCGCAGGTGATTGTGGCGGTTAACGTTTCTCCCGTGCAGTTTCGCGCCAGTGGCTTTGTGGAGCGCATCGTTGAAATTGTGCGTGAAGAAGGCGCCAATCCACATCATATGGAACTGGAGATCACCGAAGGCGTATTGATTGAGGATGAGCACGAAGCACGCAACAACATCATCGCGCTGCGTGAGGCCGGTTTCCGCATTGCGCTGGATGATTTTGGCACCGGTTACTCCAGCCTTAACTATCTCAGCACATTCCCGGTCGACAAAATCAAGATTGATCGCTCCTTCACCCAATCGCTGGGCGTCGCGCAAAACTCTGCGGCAATCGTTGAATCCGTGGTGCGTCTGGGTCACGCCATGGGCTTAACCGTCACCGCCGAAGGAGTAGAAACCGAAGGCCAAAAGGTGGCGCTGGCCGATGCGGGCTGTAATCAGCTACAGGGATATCTGTTCAGCCAGGCCGTACCGTTTGAAGAGATTGAAAAGATGGTATAAATGCCCGGCGGGAGGAGCGTGTTCCGCCCTGCGGGCATTGGCGTCAATGCCGCGCCGCTCGCGTTTAATCCCGGTTAGCGGTGGCGGCGCGATCTACCGTGCATCAGGGTTATGATGGAAAATCCGTATCAATCGACGTCTGCTTCCAGTCTTCGATTTGTGCCAGTCTCTCTTTCAACTTACTGGTCACTGCCTCATAACCCCATGCGCCCATCACCAGATGGCGCGGAGGATTATCGTGCTCCGTGATGGCGATCATCGCCGTGGCCGCACGAGCCGGATCGCCCGCCTGGGTGCCGCTGTATTCGGAAGTGGCTTTCATGCGCGCCGCCGCCGTATCAGCATATTCCGGTATGGTGCTCGGCGTCTGGTGCAGTGAACGCCCCGCCCAATCCGTGCGGAATGGGCCAGGCTCGACACAAGTGACATGAATGCCTAAAGGCGCCGCTTCCACTGCCAGGGAATCAGACCAGCCTTCCACCGCGTGTTTGCTGGCCGAGTAATAGCCTGAACTGGCAAAGCCAATGAATCCGGCGACCGAGGTGATATTGATCACGTGTCCGCGACGCTGTTTACGCATCGCCGGCAAAATCGCGCGCGTCAAGGCAAAAAGACCAAAGACGTTGGCATCGAACTGAGCACGGATCTCACGCTCATCGCCCTCTTCCACTGAACTCTGATAGCCATAGCCGGCATTGTTCACCAGCACATCTACCTTACCGAATTTGTCCAGTGCGGCCTGAACGGCTTGCACGATACTTTGCGCATCGGTCACATCCAGTGCCACCGCAAGGGCGTTGTCATGCCCCGCCACCAAATCCTGCACTTTTGCCAGGTCACGCGCGGTCACCACGGTATGAAAGCCGCGCGCAATGGTCTGCTGCGCCAGCTCCCGGCCAAAGCCGGTTGAACAACCAGAAATAAACCAAACGGGCGTGTTTGCTGAAGCCATAGTGACATCCTCTTAAATGCGCCTGATGAACCGTCATCGGGCAACAAAAGACTATGGCAAAGCCTGAAGCCGAATATTAGCGCTTAGTGCGACCTGTTCATCATCGCCGGATAGCGTTGTTGCAGATTCTGGAAGATGGCCTGCATCTGCGCCTCAAGCATTGCCGGTTGTGGATCTGCTGCAACCGCCTCACGTGTTGCCGGTTGTGCCGCCACTGCCACGGCGTCAAACACCTGCTGCTTGAGGAAGTGGCGCCAGCTGACCGGCGCTTGTGCCAGAAACGCGGTGAGCAACGCATAGCGTGCCGGAGTCCACTGCTGTTCAAACGCGGTGCGGGCTGGGCCGTGATCAAAATGCTGCCGGGCTTCGTGCTGCATCTCAGCGCGTAAACGCGCAGTGGTGATCGCATCCACCTCATCATCGATGATCGCCACGCCGTAGCGCTCACGCGCCATCTGGCAGGAGACGAATCCGCAGCGCACATCCTGCAGCACTGCCGCCGTGTCACGTTCCACTGGCAGGCCATACCCTCCCGCGCCCGGACCGCGCACCTCAACGATATCGCCCGGCTGGCAACGAATGACATCGGTGTTGCCGTGTTCAATGGCCTTGCCGTTGCGCAGCGTGCGGAAGTGCGACAATGCCCCTGACTCACCGCCCAGCACGCCAGCCGAGGCGAACACTGACCGGTTGCGATTGCGCGCCGTTACCGTGGTGTTGGGCGCGGTAATTTCAAACGCCATCTCTGTGGCCAGGCCGCCACGATAGCGCCCGGCACCGGCACTGTCCGCTGCCAGCCCATAGCGATGGAAATGGATGGGGACTTCTGCCTCGTTGATCTCAATAGGCGTGTTTTTCAGAAACGCCGATAACCCGCCAGAACCATCCGGGCCATCATGACGTGGCGTACCGCCCGCGCCACCGCCGACGGGTCCTAGCGAAGCCACCACGCTGCGGTTCTGACTGTCGCTGGTACGGATATTCATGATCGAGTTGCCGCCGGGTGAGTTGGCCGGTAAGCGATCGGGCAATGCCTGGGAAAAGACGCCAATGGTGGCGATCTGCGACAACGCGCAGGTCAGCGATCGCATGCCCACCGCGGCAGGCGCTTCACAGTTCATCACCGTACCGGGCGGCAGGATGGCGCGCGTCGGGCGTAAGGTGCCCGCATTGAGCAGCAGATGGCGATCCAGCGTGGAAAGCACATAAGTGACACCCACCAGTGCCAGCGGGTGGCGTTCACGGCCGCCCGTGGGCATATTCAGCGACGAGGCCAACTGCGGATCGCTGCCGGTGTAATCCAGCTCCAGCGTGTCGCCGCTAATGCGCAGCGTGATGGCTACGCGGCACGGATAGCCGCCTTCACCATCTTCATCGGCAAAGTCAGCATAGAAGTACTCCCCGTCCGGAATAGTGGCAATAATGCTGCGCGCCTGCGCTTCGGCGTAGTCCAGAATACCCTCGATACCCTGCAGGAAATCCTCAACACCAAAACGCGCGATGATGTCATGGATCTTACGCTCGCCCACGTTCACCGAGGCAATCTGCGCCTTGAAATCCCCCCAGTTTTGCTCTGGTACACGCACGTTGAGACGCATAATGCTGGCGACTTCTTCATTCAACTCACCGTTGCGCACAATTTTGAGTGGCGGAATGCGGATGCCCTCCTGCACGATGTCGGTCAGCGATCGCGACAGCGAAGCCGGCACCGCGCCGCCCACATCGGTGTTGTGAATATGGCCCACCACAAAACAGACAATCGCACCGTTGTGGAACACCGGCTTCCAGATATGGATATCCGGCGAGTGCGTTGCCACATTACCCGCATACGAATCATTGGTGATGCAGATATCGCCCTCCTGATAGCTGTCGATTAACGCCAGCACCGGGCCGTAATCGATGCCGCTATACCAGGGCGCGCCAAAGCTGCGCGGTGAGGCGAACGCCATGCCGTCACGACTGACAATCTGACAGGAAAAATCTTCGGTCTCTTTGACGAAAGTGGAGTGCGCGGTGCGCATCAGCGTAAACGCCATCGCATCGGCCGCCGCCGCGCAATAGTTCGCCAGAATTTGCAGGTTACGTCCGTTAATGGCCATGTTAGTTTGCCTCCAGAGGCGTAATCAGCAAGTTGCCAAAACTATCGACATCCACCTGCATGAACGGTGGAACGCAGGTGGTGCAGTCATCCTGTGCGATGATCACCGGTCCGTTGAGATGGTGTCCGGCACGCAGAGTGGCACGCAACACCACATCGACCGGATGCGACGCACCGTCAATCCAGGCATGCACCTGTTTTGCGACCTCGACGGCATGAGTGGCCGCAGGCAACAGATTGAGCGTGGGTTTTGGTGTGGGAGACGCAATCACCAACCGCAGATTGATAATCTGCACCGGCGCATCGGCATCACAGTGACCAAACAGCTGCTGATGCTGGCGGTCAAAGGCCTCATGTAAGGCCGCTACATTGGCCTGCACCAGCCACTCCGGTTGCAATGCGACTTCTATCTCAAAGGATTGGCCGCGATAGCGCATATCGGCGCTGTAATGCAAAGTGAACGGCATGTCCGCGCCGTGTTGCTCGCGCAGCCAGCCACGCGCACGTTGGCTCAGGGCTTCCGCTTCCGTTGCCAGCCTATCCGCCAGATTGGCGTCCAGATCGCTGTAGAGCGTGCGGATAAAATCATTGCGGATGTCCGCCACCAGCCCTCCCAGCGCAGACAGTACCCCCGGCGTAGGTGGCACGATCACCCCTTTCATATTGAGTTCGCGGGCGAGGAAACACCCCATCATCGGACCCGCGCCACCAAAGGCGAGGAACCAGAACTCACGCGGATCCAGCCCAAAACGCGACAGCAATCCGCTGGTGTCACCGTACATACTGGAGATCGCCAGTTCGATAGCCGTTTCCGCCGTCTCTTCCACCGTAATGCCCAGTTGCTCCGCCAGCGGCTGCCAGGCGGCACGCGCGGCGGCGACATCGACTTTCACCGCGTTGTAGCCCAGATCGCCATGACCGATCATCCCACAGGCTGCAAAAGCATCGGTCGCTGTTGGCTGCGTCCCTCCGCGCTGGAAACACACCGGTCCCGGTAGCGATCCGGCGCTGTCTGGACCCATTTGCAGTACCCCCTGGTTATCGATCCACGCCAGCGATCCGCCCCCCTGTCCCACCGACGTAACGGCCACCGACGGAATATAAATGGGGAAATCACCGATGATTTCACCGTTGCCCTGCGCGACTTGCCCATTGACGATCACCGCCACGTCCGCGCTGGTACCTCCGATATCCAGACTGAGAATTTTGTCGAAACCGCAGGCGCTGGCGAGGAAACTGGCACCGATCACCCCCGAAGCCGTACCTGACAACACCATCTGCACGCATTCACTTTTTGCCTGCTCCACACCCATCACGCCGCCGTTGGACTTAGTGATACGCGGCGGTGGCTTAACGCCCATGGTGTGTAACGCCTGTTCAAACGATTCGAGGTAATGAATCACCATCGGCTGCACGTAAGCATTGATAGTGGCGGTGATGGTCCGTTCATATTCACGAATAATCGGCCAGATGTCGGCAGAGCAAGAGGTAAGTAGTTCAGGCGCCACGTCCTCGATGATCGCTTTGACCGCCGCTTCGTTCTGGCGATTGCGATAACTGTGCAGGAGCGACACCACAATCCCCTTGCAACCCGCTGCCCGCACTTGCTCAATCGCTTCCAGCACGCTCTGGCGATCCACCTGCTGCAATACGTTGCCATGGCGGTCAGTGCGTTCTTTGATGGCATACACCCGGTCGCGGGTAATCAACGGTGCCGGACGTCGCGAGAAGAGATCGTGGATATGGGGGATTTTAAGACGCGCCAGCTCCAGCACATCGCAAAATCCCTCGGTGGCAAACAGCGCCAGCCGCACGCCTCGTCGCTGGATCACCGCGTTGATGCCCACGGTGGTGCCGTGGGTAAAGTAGTCAATATGCTGGGGTTCAATACCGTCACGCTGCTGCAACTGCGACAACCCGGTGAGGATTTCGCTGCCGGGCTGATCCGGCCGCGACAGAACTTTTAAGGTATGGATCTGGTGAGTTTGTTCATTCAGCACGGCAAAATCCGTAAAGGATCCGCCAATATCAACGCCAACGCGGTAACCCATGGTGAGCAAGCTCCGTTATCAGGAGAGAGGAAATTCCATCAGTTTTTGTGGGTCCTGCACCACGCGCCAGCCAAGGCGCTGATACAGCTGATGGGCATCATTGGTTGAAAGCATCCAGCGGTGCACCGTGGCCAGTTCCGGGTGCGCACGCACACAGGTTGCCAGCCAGCTGCCCAGGCCATGACCCCGCCAGTTTTCATCAATCATCACATCGCACAGCCAGCCAAATCGGGTGTAATCCGTGACCAACCGCGCGAAGCCAATCTGTTGCTGAAGATGATAAACACCGAACGGTAACGAGCCGGCAAATGCGCGCTCGGTTTTCGCGCGTGACTGCGCGCTGGCCCAGTAAGACTTCTCTGTCAATTGCTGGTGGATGTAATCCATATCAAGGCGCTGACGTTCGGTAGAGATGGTGAAGTCGTCGCGCGGCCATTGATGATCGGCAAGGGTTAGAGCGGTCATGGCAACTCCTTGTAAAGCGATAAATTGAGTGTACGGATACGCAGGCACCGGGCGCGCGTGAAGCCACGACCTGAACAGTAAAGATAAAGGGAATTTACGGCAGAGAAGAAATTTTATGCTGCGGGGTCAAAGCGCGTATTACCGTTCTCTCCCACCCGCGAGCAACCGCCCAATCGATGCGGCGGGCAACATGACAATAGCTGGGTTAGCTGAAACGAAAAATGAGATCTGAGGGTGGGGAGAATCATGTTCCCGTATCTTCAATGCACAAGCTTAGTGGATCCCTCCTCCCACAACGGGAGAAGGTCTCATGAGGGGATATCAGACACTAAAATCAACTGAGTTATGTTTAGCAATCAGCGATCGCAGTGGAACACTACTTTTCATTATCGGCGATTTGATCACGATATAGCTGAAGTACTTATCGATGCCGATTTGCGCATCCAGCATCTTCTCAATCACTTCCTGGTAGTGCTCAATGCTGCGGGTAATAAAGCGCAGCAAATAGTCGTAGCCGCCGGTAATCAAGTGGCACTCCATCAGCTCATCCACATCGCGTACCGCATTTTCAAATTTCATAAAATCTTCGCGGCGATGGCCCGAGAGCGTCACTTCAGTAAACACGGTGACGGAATCGGTAATTTTGGTCAGATTGATGTGGGCTTCATATCCGGTAATAAATCCAGCCTGCTCCAGGCGCTTCACCCGTTGCAAACAAGGGCTGGGCGAAAGTCCAACGGCATCGGCGAGATTGACGTTGCTGATACGGCCATCTTTTTGTAGTTGCACCAGGATGTTGATGTCGATGCGGTCGAGTTTCATTAAGCCGTTCATAGCACCCCTCATTGTTGACCAATCGCGCAGGCTGATACGATGGTATATCACGCTTTGACGTGACGGCGCTAGCGACTTCCGCACGTCACATCATTCATTGGTCGAGTCAATAATTCCAGAGATATCAATGAGGAAGCCGGATTTATCCCAGGCGACCACTGGCGCGGGCCAGCGCAATATCAAAGATATGTAACGCTTCTTCCAACTGAGAATCTGTGGTCACCAGTGGCGCGAGGAAGCGCACCACGTTGCGATGCAGGCCGCATTTGATCAGCAGCAGACCTTCCTGGCAGGCGCAGTCGAGGATTTTCTGCGTCATCGCTGCGTCAGGGCGTTTGGTTTCGAAGTCGATGATCTCCACCGCCTGCATAAAGCCCACACCGCGCACTTCGCCAATACAGGCATACTTCTCCGCCAGCTGTTGCAGACGCGCGTTGAGCTGTTCACCCAGCTGATTGCTGCGCGCCAGCAGATTGTCATTTTCCAGCAGATCCAGCACCGCCAGCGCCGCCGCACAGCCCAGAGCGTTACCGCCATAGGTGCCGCCGAGACCGCCAGGCAATGGCGCATCCATGATGGCCGCTTTGCCGACTACGCCGGAAATCGGCAGACCGCCACCCAGACTCTTCGCCACTGTCACCAGATCCGGCGTAATGCCCAGTTGCTCGAAGGCAAACAGCGTACCGGTACGACCAAATCCGGTCTGCACTTCATCGAGAATCAGCACGATACCGTGTTTTTCGGTAATGCGACGCAGCGCTTGCATAAAGTTCGCACCCGCTGGCAGGAAGCCACCGTCACCCTGAACAGGCTCGATGATGATTGCCGCCACTCGCTCCGGCAGGATCTGCACGGCGAACAACTGTTCCAGCGCTTGCAGGCAGTCATCATCGCTGACGCCATGGAAGGCATTAGGATAAGGCAGGCGATACACCTCTGAGGCGAACGGGCCGAAGTTCTGTTTATACGGCTGGCTCATCCCCGTCAGGGTACAGCCTAGTAAGGTACGGCCATGGAAGGCACCGTCAAACGCGATAATGCCGCTGCGATTGGTGTGCGCACGGGCAATTTTCACCGCATTTTCTACCGCCTCCGCGCCGCTGGTGAAGAACACGCTTTTGAAATCTTCACCTTTACCCACCAGCGCATTCAGGCGCTGCGCCAGTTCGATATAGCCCGGATAGGCAACAACCTGGAAACAGGCGTGTGACACCAGCCCAAGCTGTTTTGTCACCGCATTCACCACTGCCGGATGGTTATGACCCACGTTGAGTACCCCAATCCCGCCGACAAAATCGAGATAGCGATTGCCCTCAACATCCCACACTTCACTGCCCTTTGCCCGTTCAATCACCAACGGATGCGCGGTGACCACACCACGTGGCACATTCTGCTCACGTGCATCCAGTAACAGGCCGTTATCGCTATACGCTTGCTGCTCCGCCATGACATTCTGCATTTTCAAAATCCTCATCCACGTAACGTTCGGTTGGCTCAAGTATCGCAACCCGTTGGTTTCTCACGCTGCCGTAATCAGCAAAGCAGCGGCATTTCGTTTCAAAATCTTCTGCCAATCAGCAGGGAAATTCTGCACGCAGCGCGTGGCGGGCGATGGCCGTCAAAGTCTGAATACCGTGCGGGATCAGTGCGTCGTTAAAGTCGTAAGAGGAATGGTGTAAGGGCTGGCTGGTTGCCGACCCGATCCACAAATAGGCGCCCGGTTTTGCCTGCAACATAAAGGCAAAATCTTCTGACGTCAGTGCCGGTTGCCTGGCTTGTTCAGCAGGGATGCCCGCCTCGCGCAAAGCCTCCAGCGCCACTTGTGCAGCCCCCGCATGATTGACCGTGGCCGGGTAATAGCGCAGATAGCTCACCTCTGCCTGCAGGCCGTGCGCCGCCGTGACATGTTGCGCCATTTCACGCAAACGACTTTCAATGATGTCCTGCGCCGCTGGGCTGAATGTACGCACTGTGCCGGTGATACTGGCTTCTGCTGGAATCATGTTGTGGGAGAAACCGCCCTGCATGCGCGTCACCGTGAGCAATCCCGGCTCGCAGGGATCAAGTGCACGCGCCACCAGCGTATTGAGTTGCACCACCAACTCGCTGGTCGCCAGCAGCGTGTCGCGCGTCAGGTGCGGCTGTGCGGCATGACCGCCGCCACCTTTTACCGTGATATCAAAGCGATCCGCCGCTGCCATGATGGCGCCCGGTCGCGTCTGCACGTCGCCCAGCGGCAGTTCGGGCCAGTTATGCAGGGCAAATACTGCATCGCAAGGAAATCGCTGGAACAATCCGTCATCGATCATCGCTTTCGCGCCGGCGAGCCCCTCTTCTGCCGGCTGAAAGATAAACACCAGCGTGCCGTCAAAATCACTTTGTTGCGCCAGTTGGATAGCCGCACCTAATAGCATCACCGTATGGCCATCGTGACCGCAGGCGTGGCAGACATTGGCATGCACACTTTTCCATGCCTGGGTGCCGTTATCCTGCATCGGCAGCGCATCCATATCAGCGCGCAGGCCAATGATGCGCGTGCCGTTGCCACGCTTCAGCACACCCACAACACCGGTTTTGCCCATGCCACGGTGCACTTCAATTCCATGTTCTTGCAGCACCTGCGCCACAATGTCGCTGGTGCGTGTTTCCTGATACCCCAGCTCGGGATGGGCGTGCAGATCCCGTCGCAGAGCGACTAATTGTTCCAGTTCCATCTCAGTATCCCCGTTTGCGATCGATAAGACCGACCATCGGTTCGCCGCGTTGGTAGCGGCGCAGGTTGTCGAGCAGCGCCGCCACTGCGCTATCGGTTTGCGTCTGGCTGGCAATATGCGGCGTGAGCCAGATGGCAGGATGCTGCCAGAAAGGGTGTTCCGGCGGTAAAGGTTCGGGATCGGTCACATCGAGCACGGCTGCGCTCAATTGTCCGCTGGCCAGCGCCGTGAGCAGATCGTCATGATTTAACTGCGGGCCACGCCCCACCTGTACCAGTGCGGCTCCGGCAGGTAACTGCGCAAACAGTTCAGCGTTGAGCAAACCGCGTGTGCTGTCAGTTAACGGCAGCAAACACACCAGAATGTCGCTGTGTGCCAGAAACTCAGCCAGTTGCTCGGCGCCATGCCAGCAGCGCACGCCCTCGAGTTCACGCGGTGTCCGGCTCCAGCCAGCACAGTCAAAACCTAATGACACCAGCTGCTGCAAAGATGCCTGGCCGAGTTCGCCTAAGCCCATGACACCCACCCGCCGCTGATGGGCGGTACGAATCGGGTGCGTTTGCCACGTTGCTGCGCGCTGCTGTTGGAAATAGCGCGGCATATCACGATGCAACCCCAGCACGGCAAAGGTGACGTACTCCACCATGCCTTGCGTCAGGCCGGGTTCGATCATGCGCACCACCGGCAAATGGGGCGGCAGTTGGCTGAGATCAAACTGATCGGCCCCCGCGCCCACCGACAGTAGCGCCTTAAGATTAGGGAACGTCGCCATGACATCTTCCGGCGGTTGCCAGGCCACCAGCAGTTCAACCTGTTCTGCGTCACCCACATCCGGCCAGATATGCATCTGCACATCCGGTGCATGTTCAGCCAGCCAGCGCTGCCAGTGGGCTCCACGCGTGGCTTCCGATTTATAAACGATATGCATCAGGCCATCGCCTGGGTCATCAACCCAAACGCCTGCATCTCACCGGCTTGCGGTGACCACGGCGTTCCCAGATACATGGTGGTGGGCGCATCAACCTTGACCAATCCCAGAGTTTCCAGCCAGCTCGCCAGCGGCAAAGCCGCATCGGTATCGATGCGCACAAACTCGCCGCGCAAACCCTGCATCAGCGCGGCAATTAACGCCTGTGCCACCTCGATATTGCGGGCAATCACCGGGCCAATCGCCCAGCCGTGACCAAAGCGTCGCAGGCTGGCAAACCCTTGCACCCGCTGCTGCGCGTCCTGCAGCAAAACCGTTTGATGGTCAGCGATCAGCGTTTGCATCAACTGTGGACGCCACATACCGTGAGCCTGATGGTCTAATTCGGTGAGTAGATCGACGTCATTCGCCTCGGCATTACGCAGCGTCAGACCGGTGGGGATACTCACCGCAGGCACCGCTGCCAGCTCACGTGTCTGGTGCTGCTGGATGCTGCCCGTCACCTTAAAGCCGAGCTTCTCATACAGCCCCTGCCCCATTTCCGTCGCATGTAAACGAATCACGGCATCCGGAAATTTTTCCATCACGGCCAGCATCAGTTGCTTGCCAATGCCGCGTCCCTGACTGTTGGGATTCACCACCACCAGACCAATGGTGGCGGCGTGTTCACCCCAACGCCAGCCAAAGGCGCTGCCGACAAATTTGCCCTGTTCTTCAGCGACCACGCCTTCACCCAATGCCAACGCCTGCTGCCAGTCTTCACGACGATGCGGCCACTTGAGCTGTTGGGTGATGGCATAGCCGTGTTCAATATCGTCCTGCGTCATGGCGCGTAATGTGATCATCTGTTGCTCCTATCTTGTAAAACGCCCCCGCGACGTAGCGGCGCAATCTGCTGCGCGAGCGGTTTCGCCATTGAGATGTGATTTATCGCATCGCTACGAATGCCGTGATGTTTATTCTGCTTTAAGCACTTCTTCGTGCTCATCCAGCCAACCCTGTCGCAGCTCCGGCACCGCCCGTTTAAGACGCTCGAAGTACAGCTCACTGGTCGGCTTATCATAATCAGCGCGGGAAATTTGCGTGACGATACGGCCTGATTTCATCACCACGATATCATCGCAAACGGCGCGGACCGCATGCATATCATGACTGATAAACAGCACCGACAGCCCCAACTCACGACGCAGTTCGCTGATCAGATCCAGTACGGCGGCAGCGACCACCGTATCTAATGCCGATGTCACTTCATCGCACAGAATCAGATCCGGCTCCGCCGCAAGGGCACGGGCCAGATTCACACGCTGCTTCTGCCCACCGGACAGCGCCCATGGGCGGCGCCACAACACTGAGCGCGGTAATTTGACCAGGTCCAGTAACTGATGCAAACGACGCTCAAGATCGGCCCCTTTCAGACCGTGGAACAGCACAAGCGGGCGAGTCAGAATACGTTCCACGCTGTGTGCCGGGTTCAGCGCGGTATCCGCCATCTGGAACACATACTGGATCCGCCGCAGTTCGTTATCCGGGCGTTTATGCATGTCGCCATTGATGTAGTGACCATTAAACAGAATATGACCGTGGCTCGGGGCATTCAGGCCCGCAATCGCATGTGCCAACGTGGTTTTACCCGAACCCGACTCACCGATAATGCCAATCGCTTGCCCTTTCCACAGCTTAAGATTGATATCTTGCAGAATCAGCGTTTTCGGTTTGCCCTCACTATCACGTGGGCCATATCCGGCACTGAGATCGCGCACTTCCATCAGCGGCTGCACATCAGCCTCTGCGCAGGTCCAGCTGCTT
The DNA here is from genome assembly GCF_000759475.1 of Pantoea rwandensis. Classification (NCBI taxonomy): domain Bacteria; kingdom Pseudomonadati; phylum Pseudomonadota; class Gammaproteobacteria; order Enterobacterales; family Erwiniaceae; genus Pantoea; species Pantoea rwandensis. The sequence continues at coordinate 2,203,427 of NZ_CP009454.1, read as the reverse complement.
TCTCGCTCTTTCTGGCGTGCAGCATCCATTAACAGTTGGGTATATTCAGCCTGCGGTGCGCCAATCAAACGCTCAGTGGAGCCGTACTCGGCCATTTTTCCACGCAGCAGCACCAGAATGCGATCCGCCATCTGCGCCACCACCGCCAGATCGTGACTGACGTAAATTGCGGTCACACCGCGCTGTGCCACCACACGGCGAAACGCTTTCAGTACTTCAACCTGAGTGGTGACATCCAGTGCCGTGGTCGGCTCGTCGAGGATCACCACATCCGGATCGCCAATCAGTGCCATGGCCGTCATCAGACGTTGCAGCTGTCCGCCTGAGACCTGATGCGGGAAACGGTCGCCAATGGTGTCAGGATTCGGCAATGCCAGCTCGCGAAACAGCGTGATCGCCTTCTCTTTGGCGGCTTTGCGTTTCATGGTGCCATGGATCACCTCCGGCTCGATAACCTGATCGAGAATACGCATCCCTGGGTTGAAGGAAGCAGCCGCACTTTGGGCGATGTAGGCCACTTTGTTGCCGCGGAATTCGCGCAGCTGGCCGGGCGACAGACTACGCACGTCGGTGCCCGCCAGATGAATGTTGCCCTCGGCGATGCGACAGCCGTGGCGCGCATAGCCCATCAGCGCCATGGCGATGGTGGTTTTACCCGAACCGGATTCGCCGATCAGCGCCAGCACTTCGCCTTTTTGTACGGTAAAACGGATATCTGAAACCAGATCGATCTCTTCGCCCTTATCCGTCTCGGCGGTGACACGCAGGTTTTCAACGGAGATCACGGGCATGGCTGTATGGGGTGTCACGTTCATGATCCCTCCTTTGCCAGCGTCAGCGGACGCATCTGCTGCAGGCTGTCAATAAACAGGTTTGCGCCGATGGTTAAGCTGGCAATCGCCACTGCCGGCATCAATACCGCAGGTGAGCCGTTAAACAGGCCCTGCAGATTTTCACGTACCAGCGTGCCCCAATCAGCATAAGGTGGTTGCACGCCTAAGCCCAGGAAGCTCAAGCCGCTGAGTAACAGCACGATATAGACAAAACGCAGGCCAAAATCGGTAAGCATCGGATGCACCATATTCGGCAGAATGTCATGGATGGCCACATACCAGCGGCTTTCGCCACGCAGTCGTGAAGCACGGACGTAATCCATATTGCGCAAACTGCTGGCCATGGCGAACGCGATACGGAACGCACCGGGCCAGTAAGTGAAGACAGCAGTCAGAATCAGCATCGGCAGCGACGAACCAAACACGGCCACAATCATCAGCGACAGCACTTTGCCTGGCAGCACCAACATGGCATCGTTAATGCGGCCCAGCAACTCCTCGAGCCAGCGTCCGGCAACGGCGGCCAACAGCGCCAGCAAGGTGCCGATTAAACTGGCACCCAGCGCAGCGGTCAACGCCAGACCGATGGAGAATTTCGCACCGTATAAAATGCGGCTGAGGATGTCGCGACCGAGATAATCGGTGCCCAGCAGGTTGTTAGCGGTCATCCCTCCTAGCATCGGGCCACCACCGATATCCTCTACGCTATGCGGCGCCAGTTGATTGCCGAACAGCGCCATCAGTACCCAAAACAGAGAGATCGCCAGGCCAATGCGACCGGAGATCGACAGCGACTGAAAAATTCGTACAGGAAGCAGCAAGCTATTCATCAGCTCCTCCATTTTGGGTTAAAGGCGATAGTCAGGATGTCAGCAATCAGCAGCAGCACCAGATAACAGGCGGCGAACATCATCACGCACAGCTGCACCACCGGCAGATCGCGGTTACTCACGGCATCCACCAGCGCACTGGCGAGACCGGGGTAGCTGAAGATCGACTCAATAATGATCACCCCACCAAACAGGTAAGACAGGCTGAGCGAAATGGCGTTGGCAATCGGTCCCACCGCATTCGGCAGCGCATGACGCAACACGGCACGCAGCGGCGAGACCCCTTTCAGCAACGCCATCTCAAGATATGGGCTGTCGAGCTGATTAATGATCGCCGAACGCGTCATCCGTGCCATCTGCGCCACTAATACGCAGCACAACGTCAGCACCGGCAGTGCATAGGCTTTCAGATAACTGACGAGATCCATATCGGGGCTGCCAAACGACATCGCCGAGACCCAATGCAGTTTGACCGCGAAGATCAACACCGCCACGGTGGCCACCAGAAACTCCGGTACCGCCACCGTCGCCATGGTGGCGATCACCAGAAAGCGATCCAGTGCTGAACCGCGATTCATGGCGGCCAGAATGCCGATCACCAGCGCCAGCGGGACGCAGATCACCGTGGTGATGCCCGCCAGCTCCAGCGTGGCAGGAATACGCTGTCCCACCAGTTGCGTCACCGGCAGATGGCTGGCAAACGAGGTGCCAAAGTCACCGTGCAGCATCCCGCCGAGCCAGCTGAAGTAACGCATCAACAACGGCTGATCCAGACCCAGCTGCTGGCGTAACGCCGCCACCGTTTCCGGCGTGGCGTTTTGGCCCAGGATCATCTGCGCGGCGTCGCCAGGCAGCAGGCTGGTGATAAAAAACACCACCGCCGAGACGATAAGCAAGGTCAGGATGCCCGCACCTGCGCGCCGGGCAATCAGAAACAACATGTATCGATTCATCGGCGTTCTCCTCTGACGGATGACGAATTAGGCTTTCAGCCAGGCGAACTCATGGAAGCGGTAACCCATCATCATGCCGCTTGGCCAGGCTTCGACGCCGCCCACTTTTTTACTGTACCCGTCGAGGGTACTGATAAAGGTGGGGATGATGGTGCCGCAGTGGTCATAGATCAGCTTCTGCATATCGCCATACATCTGTTTGCGCTTGCCCTGATCGCGCTCACCGCGTGCGGCGACCACCAACTGGTCAAACTGATCGTTCTTCCAGCCAGATTCATTGTTGGCCGCGCTCGACATATAGAACTGAGAAAACAGCATATCCAGCGTTGGACGCGGGTTGATCGAGCCATAGCCCACCGGATCTTTGGTCCAGTGCGTTGACCAGTAGCCGTCATACGGCACGCGACGTACCTTAACGTTCAGCCCGGTGTTACGTGCCACTTGCTGGATTAACTGGCCCCCTTCCACCGCACCTTCTATGTTGGGTGTGGTGATGATCTCTACCGTTGCCCCTTTCATGCCGGCTTTTTCGATGTGGAATTTGGCTTTTTCGGCATCCAGTGGACGCGGTTTGAGATCGGCGTTAAACAGCGGATGCCACGGCGGCACGGGTGTATCGTTACTGATATCGCCATAACCCTGTAACACGGTTTTCAGCACAATTTCACGCGGCTGTAGATACTTCATCGCCAGCACGAAATCTTCACTGCTACCCGGCTTCATGTCGGTGCGGATGATCAGGTTGGTGTACATGCCCGCCTTACTTTCCAGCACCGCGAAGTCTTGCGTGGCTTTCAAACGATTACTGTCGGCTGCGCTCAGGGTCGATACGATATGCAAGTCACCCGACATTAGCGCATTGACGCGTGCCGCCTGGTCGGTGACGCCCAGCAGTTCGATTTCGTCGAGATGTGGCAGGCCGGGCTTGTAGTAGTTCGGGTTCTTCACGCCAACAGAGCGTACGCCCGGCGTGAACTCTTTCAATTTGAACGGACCCGTGCCAATGCCTTTGCTGAAGTCTTTGGTGCCATCCTGCACAATCAGGAACGGGGCACTGGCGAGCATATAAGGCACATCAAAGTTGGCGCTGCTCAGCTCCAGTGTGACTTCGTTATCGTTCACCGCCGTGAAGGTTTTGAACTGATCGGCCAGCTTAAAAGCATTGGAAGCCACGGCGGGATCTTTGTGGCGGCTGAGTGAGAAAATGACGTCTTTCGCGGTGAGGGCTTTACCGTCGTGGAACGTGACCCCTTTGCGCAATTTAATGTGCCAGGTGACACCATCCGAAGACTCCACGGATTCCGCCAGCCCCGGTTGAATCGCCAACTTTTGGTCGAGTTCGGTCAAGCCGCTGTAAACCATAAACTGGCGGGTGTAGTCACCGCTGTTATTGCCTTTAGCAGGATCGAGTGTATCGGTAGCGGAGGCGTTGGACATGGCTGCACGCATCTTGCCGCCTTTCACCGGGGTTTCAGCCGCAAAGCTCATCTGCGGAAAACCTATCAAGCCACTGCTCATCACTGCACCAGCAGACAACAACTTCATCAGGCCACGACGTGACAGAGATCCCTCAGTCAGCATACGTGTCAGGGCCGGATTTACAGCGTCAGACTCTTTATCGAATTTACTCATCTGCACACCCTCAATATGAAAAGTTGTTTGTTTTGATAATCGAGCGTCAATCACATCGCCATCAATGTGGCCCCGACCAGACCGGATAGCGCCCGCATGAATGCCAAATCAATGACACCTTAGGATGTGCATTTATGCGCCCCCTCGAGAGAGTCCCCCCGGCGCGCATCAGTAGCGACCTGAAGAATCCCATCGTAGAGTGCACATTGATGCGCACCAGACTAACTATCAGGAGAGCCGATCCTTAGCCTTGTAATACAGCCCCGCGAGAGGCAAAAACCAGGGTTTCCCGTGGTAACCTGGCAGCGCAGGCCATGCATCGCGCTGCCAGGGGTTTTCGTTACGTTTTTCTGCCAGTAAATCCGCCATCACCCGCCCCATCCACACCGACATCTGTGTGCCATGGCCGCTGTAACCCAGTGAATAGAACACGCCATCGTGCTCACCCGCATGCGGCAGGCGATCGGACGTCATATCCACCATGCCGCCCCAGCAGTAATCGATGCGCGATTTGCCCAGCTGCGGGAACAGCGCGGTCATCGCGGCGCGCAACACTTCGCCGCTGCGCGTATCCGAGGTCGGATTGCTGACGGCAAAACGTGCGCGCCCCCCAAACACCAGGCGACGATCGGCAGTAGTACGGAAGTAGTTGCCGATGTTCAGCGAGGTGACGTAGGTGCGATCTTTGGGCAGCACTTGTTCAATCAGCGCATCACCCAGCGGTTCAGTCACCACGATAAAGCTGCCTACCGGCACGATGCGGCGCTGGAACCACGGGAATGGCCCTTCATTCGATACGCCGGTGGCCATCATGACTTTTTCCGCGATGATCTCGCCCCTGGCGGTGGTGACGCGATGACGGTAGCCATCCAGACGCGTCAAGCCGGTCACCGCGTGATGCGGAAAGATCTTCGCTCCCGCGCGGGCCGCCGCATTGGCGAGACCCATGCCGAACTTGCCCATATGCATCTGGCCACCACGTTTTTGCAGTAAGCCACCGTGAAAGGCATCGCTGCCCACTTCACGGCGAATCTCATCTTTACTGATCAACTCGATTTCCGGGTCAACGGTGTCACGCATCAGTTGCCATGCGCTGCGCAGCCCGGGGAAATGCGACGCTTTGCTGGCGAGCTTGAGCTTGCCGCACAGGCGAAAATCACAATCAATCTGCTCTTCCCGCACCAGTTGCTGGACATAACTCACGGCGTCGTCAAAAGCACGGTAGAAGCGACTGGCTTGTTCGATCCCCTGGCTGGCCACCAACGAAGCAAAGTTTTGCGACACGCCGGTATTGCAGTGCCCACCGTTACGCGCGGAGGCCTGACTCATCACGTTGCCACTTTCCAGCACCACCACGTTGATACCCTGTCGTGCGAGATTCAGCGCGGTTGAGATGCCGGTAAATCCGCCGCCAATCACCACCACATCCGCAACCGTCGGCAGTGCGCCGCTCGCTGCGCCGGTAAATTCCGGTGCGGTGGCTTGCCAGAATGATTCGAGTTTCATCGCCGCCTCCGGGCTTAGAGTCCAACCACAGCGGGCAGACCGCCGATGTCTTTAATCTCGGTGTATTCATACGCTGGGTTGGCCGGATCGTGACCGCGATTGACCCACACTTTGTTTTTGATGCCCATGTCGTAGCAGGTCATCAGGTCATAGCGCAGGCTCGACGAAACGTGCAGGATCTCTTCCGGACCACAATTCAACTTGTCCAGCATGTACTCGAAGCCTTTCATCTGTGGCTTATACGCACCCACTTCTTCCGCGGTGATGGTCATGTGGATCGGTGCACCGAGACGCGGCACATGGTGCGGAATCAAATCGTTCATAGAGTTGGTGAGCAACACCAGCGGAAACTCTTTCGCCACTTTTGCCAGCCCAGCCGGCACATCGGGGTGCGGTCCCCAGGTGGCGCAATCGGTGTAGATAAAATCACTGTCTGCCTGGCTCCACTGCACGCCCCATTTTTTGCAGGTGCGCTGCAATGCATCACTCACCACATCGTAGTAAGGCTTCCACGCTCCCAGCACCTCATCGCGGCGATAGATGGCGAAATCGGTGGTGAATGCGAGCATCTCCTGCGGGGATACACGATCCTTAAAGCAGCGTTCAGCCGCTCCCGCCATGTCAAAGTTAATCAGGGTGCCGTAGCAATCAAAGGTGATGAATTTCGGTTTAAACAGTGCCATGACGCGACCTCGTCGTTGTCTGATACGTGAATTTAAAAATCGATTAATACACTCTTCTGGCGCTGACAGGCCTGAAATGCCTGACGTCCCAGATCCTTGCCAATACCAGAGCCAAGGAAGCCTCCAGTAGGAATAATAAAATCACCGGAGCGGCCATAACGGTTGATCCATACGGTGCCAGATTCGATGGCACGCATCGCTCGCATGGCACGCGGCAGGCTCAGCGTATGCACGCCCGCACACAATCCGTAAGTCTCATGCGCGGCCAGCGCCAGACCTTCCTCTTCGCTGTCGAACTCCTGCACGGTCAGCACCGGGCCAAAAATCTCTTGCTGTACGGCTGGGTTGTCTGTCGCCACACCACACAGCAAGGTCGGTTGCCAGAACCACCCGCCATCGGTGTCGGCAAAACGCTCACCGCCCACTAACACTTCCGCGCCCTGCGCTTTGGCTTCAGCAATCACTGATGCCACCTTGTTGCCCTGGCGCTCATCGATCAGCGGCGCATAACGGCTGCTGTCTTGCCAGGTGACACCTGGCTGCGGCTGCTGACACAGCGCCACCAGGCGATCCAGCAGCGGTTGAGCGATGCCACGTTGCACAATTAGGCGAGTACCCGCGACGCATGCCTGTCCTCCGTTGGCGGTGAAGCCGCGCAGGATGCGCTGTGCCAGCACATCGATATCGCCCGCATCATCGAACACCAACTGTGGGCTTTTACCCCCTAACTCCAGCGTGACAGGCTTCATGCCATGCTGTGCTGCGTCACTCATGATGCGAGCGCCCGTCACAGTGGAACCGGTAAACGAGACTTTGCGCACCAGCGGATGGGTGACCAGCGCGCTGCCGGTCACTGCGCCACTGCCCTGCACAATATTCAGAATGCCCGCTGGTAAACCGGCCTGCACCGCCAGTTCTGCCATGCGCACCGTAGAGAAAGGTGTCAGCTCCGAAGGTTTCAGCACCACCGCATTACCTGCTGCCAGTGCTGGGCCGCATTTCCATGACGCCATCGACAGCGGGAAATTCCACGGAGTAATCGCGCCAATCACGCCGTACGGCTCCGAAATCAGCATGCCGAGGCTGCTTTCCTGCGTCGGAAATAGATCGCCACTGTATTTGTCTGCGCACTCGGCGTAGAAACGGATGGCCTCTGCGGTAAACGGAATTTCATGCTGTACCACATCGCTGATCGGCCGCGTCGACCCTAACGCTTCGAGCTGAGCCAGTAACGGATCGCTTTCAATCAAATCCGCCCAGCGGCGTAACACTTTGCCACGTTGCCGTGGTGGGCAGCTGCGCCAGCCACTGGTTTTTAGCGCTTCATGAGCCAGGGTGACAGCCCGATCAACATCACTGGCCTGGGCTTCGCTCAGCTCGGCATAGACTTTGCCATCAGACGGCCGTTTTACGGCGAAACGTGCGCCCTGGGTGGTGACATGCTGGCCACCAATATAATGGCCAATCGGGAGAGAAACTTTTTCAGGGTCGAAACTTAACATGGAAAATTCCTTATTTGTTACACCCATCACATGTGCGCCAATTAACGATTTGCACTGCATTTATCTGTCACGTTAATAAGCTAATGCAGAAAGTATGCCAGCCCAGTAAAAAATAAAAATGCGTAAAAAACAGTCCAGAAAAATTTTCTGCCGTATTGGAGAGGGAAAATTTGCGGAATTGCCGAAGGAATAAACAGATGATTTACTTCACAAAATTCGTGCATCCCTACGGTGCAGCTCGCACGAAACTTGCACTAAAACGGTGATGAGCCGGAAAATTATGACGGTGCGCACAAAATAAAACAGCGCCGGGAACCTGAGGCCGCCGGCGCTGATTATGAAATTGATGATGAAAGTCATTATGCGCAATAAATTGCACGGCTACCTATTTGTAGCGGCACGATTTAACGCGCATTGCTGTATTTATAAACTGCCCATATGAAACGTTTTCTGCTCAAGATACTCTTCAATACCATAGCGAGAACCTTCACGTCCTAATCCTGATAATTTAATTCCGCCAAAGGGGGCCGCATCTAATGAAATCGCACCGGTATTAAAACCGACCATGCCAAACTCTAATGATTCCGCCACGCGCCAGGCTCGGCGTATATTCTCCGTAAAGAAATAAGCGCCCAATCCATAAGGTGTGTCATTCGCCATGCGTATCGCTTCCTCTTCCGTATCGAAGACAAAAAGCGGTGCGACCGGGCCGAAGGTTTCTTCATGCGCAATACGCATACTGCTGGTGACATTACCCAACACGGTCGGTTCAACAAAGGTGCCATTCGCTGCACTGATCCCGCCACGCAGTAAGGTGGCGCCCTGGCTAAGCGCATCATCAATATGACTGTTCACTTTCTCAACAGCGCGATCGTTAATCAGTGGCCCAATCGTGCTACTGGGTTCAAAGCCATCCCCCACTTTAAGGGTTGCCACTGCCTCAATGAGTTTCTCGCTGAAACGCTCATAGATGCCGCGTTGCACCAAAATGCGGTTGGCACAGACGCAAGTCTGCCCGGCATTACGGAATTTACTCGCCATCACACCGGGAATGGTGACATCGAGATCGGCATCATCAAACACGATCAAAGGGGCATTGCCGCCCAGTTCAAGGCTCAGGCGTTTGATGCTGTCGGCACTTTGTTGCATCAGCAACTGGCCAACGCGAGTGGATCCAGTAAAGGAGATTTTGCGTACCGTGCGGCTGGCGGTCAGTGTGCTGCCGATTTCGGTCGGCAATCCGGTGAGCACCTGGAGCACGCCCGAGGGAAAACCTGCCCGCTCTGCCAGCACCGCCAGTGCCAGGGCCGACAGCGGTGTCAGTTCAGAAGGTTTCACGATGATCGGGCAACCGGCGGCCAGTGCAGGTGCCACTTTGCGGGTAATCATCGCAATCGGGAAATTCCACGGTGTGATCGCGGCGGCCACGCCAACGGGCTGTTTCAGAACCAGAATGCGGCGGTCTTCGCTGGGCGCCGGAATGGTATCGCCATAAATGCGGCGCGCCTCTTCAGCGAACCACTTCACAAAGCTGGCGCCGTATAACACCTCGCCTTTCGCTTCTGCCAGCGGCTTGCCCTGCTCGGCGGTCATGATGATCGCCAGATCGTCCGCATTATCGAGAATCAGCTGATGCCACTTATCCAACAGCGCGGCGCGCGATGCATTCGGGGTTTTGCCCCAGCTAACGCGCACCGACTCGGCATAATCTATCGCCTGCTCGGTTTCGGCTACACCCAGTGCCGGAATAGTCGCAATCTGCTGTTGAGTGGAGGGATCGATGACCGGCAGCGTGGCGCCCGCGTGAGCGTCTTGCCAGCGTCCACCAAACAGCGCCTGTTGGCGCAACAGCTCTGCATCTTTTAATTGTATCCGCGACATTTTCATCCCCTTTATCCTGTTCATTTCACTGTAACGTGGCGCAGCAGTGCAGGATGTTTTTCTACGGGGTGGAAACTGGGCTGGGATGCGTTTTAAGGCGACAAAAGAAATTTTATGCTGCACCGAATGCGTCATCAATTACGGTGCGATTTGTGGCCAGGTGCGCATGAATGCGTCGTCGTTTACGGTGAGGTTTGTGGCCAGGTGCGCATGAATGCGCACCCTACGGGGAATGTTGGGTCACCCTTCATGGCGACCTGTGGCTTAAATCTGGAAATCGATAGCGGGTTCAGACTCCGTTTCATAAGAGAGCGCCTGACGCTTAATCTCTTCCAGCGACAGATTGGCATTACACAGTTCCAGAAACTGCCAGACGTAATTGCGTTGCAGCTGGCCACGCTTCAATCCCAGCCAGACGGTGTTGGCATCAAACAGATGATGAGTGTCAATTTTCACCAAATCCTCACCCTCATAGATGTCACATGCCTGATCAGCCAGAATGCCGACGCCGAGACCCAGCTCAACATAGGTTTTCACGACATCAGAATCCTGCGCGCTAAGCACGATATCCGGCTTGATGCCCGCCGCCTGGAACGCGCGGTCAACACGTGAGCGACCGGTGATCCCCTGACGATAAGTGATCAGCGGATGGCGGCTCAAACTGGCCAGCGTCACCGGCTGATGCTGCAGCAATTCATGATCATGCGGCACTAACAATGAGTGATGCCAGCTAAACCACGGGAATGCCGCGAGGCTGCTGTTGTTCACCAGTTGCTCGGAGGCAATACCAATATCCGCTTCACCCGCCAGCAGCATGGCCACAATTTCCTGCGGCGAACCCTGATTGAGTTCAAGACGAACATTAGGATAGAGCTGTCGGAATGCTTTGATCACACGCGGCAGACTATAGCGGGCCTGCGTATGCGTGGTGGCAATCGTCAGCACGCCGCTGGTTTCATTGGTAAACACATCCGCCAGGCGACGCACTTTGCCTGCTTCATCAAGAATGCGTTCAGCAATAGTTAACAGCGCCTTGCCTGGTTCCGTCATGCCCAACAGTCGCTTGCCGCGACGGATGAAGATCTCCACGCCGAGTTCATCTTCCAGATCGCGAATATGGCGGCTGACCCCAGATTGTGAGGTAAACAGCGTGTTCGCCACTTCTGTCAGGTTGAATTCGCAACGTGCTGCTTCACGTATAATTTTAAGTTGCTGGAAATTCACACCCTTTTCTCCTGTACCCTGCCCTGTTTCGTCCATGTTATGAAGTTGGTGTCATTGCAGGAAATAATAAAAAACGGTGTGTTATGCGGAATAGTAATAAGGGGGGTGATATCTCGACGCGTTTGCGGGTGTTTAACCGTGAAGGCTTTACCCCAGCCGTAGATAGCTGGGGTAAAGAAGAAGGGATTAACCGACCAGCATCAACTCGCGTTCTTCCGTCATTGGCTTATTTAGCAGTGACAGCAGGATGTTTTTCACTGCCTGCGCGGAAGGTGACAGTGGCAGGCGCGCAGAGATATTCAGCGAGAGCGGCAGATTCAGCGATGGGCTATTAATACGTGCCATCCACGCGTGAGTTGAACTCACCAGGGCGCGAGCCGCTGATTCCGGCAGAACGGTTACGCCCATGCCGCTGGAAACCGCGGCGGTCAGGGTTGAGATTGACTCGATTTCACCGATAATTTTTGCGCTCAGACGACGCAGAGAGAAAGCTTCATCAACACGTTTGCGCACCGCGCTGTAATCACGCGGCAAGAACAGATTCATCTGCGCCACGTCGGCGAGATCAACGGTAGCGCCCGGGCATGCGGTCGCGCCGAACAGATACAACTCTTCTTTCATTAATGGAATGCTATTAATGCCGGCTGTCGGAGCACGGTCATACAGCACCGCCATATCCAACTGGCCGTTCATCACTTTTTCATTTAAAGAGGTGCCGCTGTTCTCATGCAGATACACCAGTACATCCGGGAATTGTTCACGCACCGTTTGCAACAGCGGCATCGTCAGCGATGAAGCGGCGGTGCCCGGTGCCAGACCAATTGATACCTGGCCATTTAACGCCTGGCCCGCGTTGATGACGGCCGTTTGCGCCTGTTCGCACTGGCGCAGAATAGTACGAGCATGAGCATAAAGAATTTTGCCCGCCTCGGTTGGCGTTACGCCACGTTTGGTGCGAATCAGCAACTGCTGATCGAGTTCGTTTTCCAGCGTCGCAACTTGCTGGCTAAGCGCAGGCTGCGCGATGTGCAGCACTTCTGCTGCCTGAGTCAGGCTGCCGATATCGACGATTTTTACAAAGTACTTCAGTCGTCTTAAATTCATATTGCCTCCGTCAATCCCCGAATAACCCGTTTGGGTGTCTCAGCCTGCTGGCTTGTGTTCATGAAGTTGCAATATGCAGGCCAGGTTTATTCGAAGCGTGAAAAAGCAGTGCCAGAATATTCCTAACGGCACGGAAAATAAGCCTTTCTGATTACCTCTTAAGAGTTAATAAGCTGAGCGCATGACGCAGAGTGATTAAAAACGAATCAGAATGCACCACCATGGTGCGTAAATTGCGTGGCAGATGTGCAAAAAAGTGATGACCCAAAGCGTTGTAGTGGTGCAGAAGTCGCAGAAAGTGACCAAAAACGGTCAGAACGAAAGCAAACGCGGGGAAAGGAACAGGATCAACCAGTGGGAAAACTTATTGTGAGGCAAGGCAGCTAAAGCGTGACAGAACTCAAGAAGCGGAGTTTTGATTCCAGCACGCTCAAGGCGATATGTTCACTCATTCGCGCTGTAAAACTGAAAAGGCCGTTCAGCATGGGATATACAGATAACGGATGGAGATGAACGTAAAAATGAATTGTTGTGCAACCCACTCCAAAAAAAGCAGATACGCTAAGTCATTCGCGCTGTAACAAGGCGGCAAGATTGTTCATCCCCGGGAGCATAGGCCACTATGTGACCGGGGTGAACAAGCGTAGCCAACGCAGTTACAGCGCGAAGGACGACGCGTATCAGCGTTTTTTGCGGTTGCGATGCATATCGATGGAGACTGCGGCAACGATAATGATGCCTTTAATGATGTCCTGCACGTAAGCATCCACACCGACGAAGGTGAATCCACTCTTAATCAGACCCAGAATCACCGCACCAATCAGCGTGCCGGTAATACGGCCCACGCCGCCCATCAGGCTGCTACCGCCGATAACGGCTGCGGCAATCGCATCCAGCTCGTACGCCATACCCATACTTGACTGGCCGCTACTGACGCGCGCCGCCAGCACCACACCCGCCAGACCAGAGAGCGCACCGGCAATGGTATAGACGATGATCAGGTATTTATTGACGTTAATCCCTGACACTTTGGCCGAGGTCATGTTGCCGCCAATGGCATACACATACTTACCGTAACGCGTATGCTTCAGAGCGATATGGAACAGGAAGGCCACCACCAGGAAGATAATCACCGGCATTGCACCCTGGCCGATGGAGGTAAAGCCATCTGACAGGAAGCTGATCGGGTTACCTTGCGTGTAGTACTGCGCCAGACCACGCGCCGACACCATCATGCCCAGTGTCGCGATAAAAGGCGGGATACCGGTTTTGGTAATCAGGAAACCGTTCATTACCCCGCACAGCAGACCTACGCCGATCCCCGCCACAATCGGAATGACTGCGGGCAGGTTCACCAGAGAAGGATACATCGGTGTCAGGCTGTCAGAGGTTTGTGCCAGGCTGGCCGCCACCACCGCGGTCAGTGCAATCACCGAACCAGACGACAGGTCAATCCCCGTGGTGATGATGACTTGCGTCACACCCACCGCGATAATGCCGATGATCGCCACCTGTAACACAATTAAAACCAGACGGTTGGTGTTGAGCAGGAAAGATTGGTCACGTACGTACCAGCCTGCAATTTCAAAGATTAGGGCAATACCTAACATCACCACAAAGATGCCGGTATCTTTCGGCAGCTTATGGCGCAGATTGCCAAAGAAGGATGTCGATTCCGCGGCCTGCGGGGCCGTAATTTTTACGTTGCTCATAGATGTCTCGCGCCTCACTCGGATGCCAACGACAAAATGGTTTCCTGATTGGCCTCTTCTTTATCGAGGATGCCAGTTATACGTCCGCCGTGCATAACCATCACGCGGTCGCTCATGCCCAGAATTTCCGGCAACTCAGACGAGACCATAATGATGGCCACGCCACGGTTCGCCAGTTCGCTGATTAAGCGGTAAATCTCGGCTTTTGCCCCGACGTCAATACCGCGCGTCGGTTCATCGAGGATCAGAATCTTAGGTTGCGCCAGCAGCCAGCGCGCAATCAACACCTTCTGCTGATTACCGCCACTGAGGTTGTTGATGATCTGATCCATGGTCGGCGTTTTAATATTGAGCTTGCGGATCTGCTCCATGCAGTCCTGCGCCATCTTCATGTGGCTAACGAAACCGGCTTTACTGACATAATCCGGCATGTTGACGATGCTCATGTTCTCCATCACCGACAACACCAGGAATAAGCCGGACTTTTTACGGTCCTCGGTCAGGAACGCCATGCCCTTCTCTATCGCCGTGGAAGGCGAATCAATTTTGACCGGTACGCCATCGATCAGCACTTCACCGCTGTCGAAGCTTTCCATACCGAACAAACTTTCCATTACCTCACTGCGACCCGCTCCGACCAGGCCGGCAACGCCGAGGATTTCACCCTTGCGTACCGTGAAGTTGATATCGGTGAAACGGTCTTTACAGGTGAGGTTGCGCACCGTCAGCACTTCTTCACCGATCTCACCATTGAATTTCGGGAACAGCTGCGTCAGTTCACGGCCCACCATCTGGGTAATTAATGACTGACGAGTAAATTCAGAGGTGCTGTTGCTGCCCACCCATGTTCCGTCACGGAAGATGCTGATCTCATCGGTGATGGTAAAGATTTCATCCATCTTGTGGCTGATATAGATGATGGCTTTACCCTGTGCACGCAGGTCGCGGATAATGGTGAAGAGATGCGCCACTTCGGTTTCCGTCAGTGCCGAGGTCGGTTCGTCCATAATCACAATGTCGGAGTTCCACGACACCGCTTTGGCAATTTCCACCATCTGCTGAGCAGCGATACTCAGCTCGCCAACCATACGATCGGCTTTTAAACGGATATTAAGTTTGTTGAGTAATTCCTGCGTTTGCTTGTTCAGCAACGCGTGGTCAACAAAGCCGTACTTCATCGGTTCGCGACCGAGCCAGATGTTCTCAGCCACAGTCATGTAAGGCACCAGATTCAGTTCCTGGTGGATCATGGAAATGCCAGAACGCAGCGCATCCATGGTGTCCTGAAACTGCACCGGCTCCCCTTTAATGCGAATGGTGCCCTTATCGGGACGATACATCCCGATAAGGCATTTCATTAAAGTGGATTTGCCCGCGCCATTTTCACCCATCAGGGCATGTACCGACCCCGGTTTAATGCGTAGTGAGACATTGTCGAGTGCCTTCACTCCGGGGAAGAACTTGCTGATGCCTTCGGCTTCAAGCGCAAAAGCGGTCATACATCACCTCCGTACGGCTGAGTCGGGAACGATTATTTCTGGTTACGAGATTCGAACTGCGCCATGTTGTCTTTAGTGATCAGCTGATAAGGAATGTTAATCACCTTCTCCAATTTCTCGCCTTTCGCCAGTTTCACAGCAGCCTGTACGGCGCCTTCACCCTGACCTTTAGCATCCTGGAATACAGTGGCGACCATCTTGCCGTTCTTCAGCATCTGCAACGCATCCGGCGTACCATCCACGCCCGCAATCAGGATGTGGTTCGGGTTTTTGCCCAGCGCCTGCAGCGCACCGATCGCCATTTCATCGTTGTTAGACGCAATCGCCTGAATGTCATCGCCTGCGGTCATCCAGTTACTCACGACGTCCACCGCGTCGTTACGGGTGAATTTCGCGGTCTGTTTCTGAACCACTTTGATGCCCGGGTATTTAGCCACTACCGCTTCAACACCTTTGGTGCGGTCACGGGTGGATTCGTTAGCCAGATCGCCCATCAAAATGGCGACGTTGCCTTTACCGTTCATCGCTTTTGCCAGCGCTTCCATTTGCAGACGGCCCGCCAGCTCGGAGTCAGAGCCGACGTAAGCCATTTTGTCGGTCAATTCACCTGCCGGTTTGCGGTTAACGAAGATCAGTGGCACACCCGCTTTAGAAGCCGCATCCATCAGCGGTTTAACCGCATTGGTATCCACCGGGTTAACGATGATGGCGTCAACGCCCTGACCGATGAAGTTCTGAATTTGTTGCAGCTGCTGGGAAACGTCGCCTTTCGCATCCTCGACCTGACCTTGAACACCATCTTTGGTCATCTCTTTCTGCATCGCGGTGCGCAGAATGGTAAGGAAGTTATCGTCAAACAGCGCCATAGAGACGCCTACCTGAAGGTCTTTTGCCATAACAGCGGCAGGTAACATGCAAGCTAACAGGGAAGTCACTAACGCTTTTTTGAATTTCATAGGTAACCCTTCTTATTCGTTAACATGCTCAGTTGGGCTGATACGACGAATGAAAAATATTTTTTACATTCACTCAACGGCACTGGCGTTATTTATCTGGTTGTAGAGGTAAGGCTTCTGGTCTAACGCTATCGTTTCGGTACTGCTCTTTCCTGCAACTATCTACTTATCAAAAGGTTATTTTCAAAATGCTGTTTCAGACGCCAAAACTGATTTCACCCGTGATGATAAGCAGTTCATTTGTTTCATCCGATCAGCATTTGAAATTTTCATCATAAAAGCACTGAAATGATTGTTTTAAAATCGGCAAATAACAAAACTTTGACATGCATCTAACATCTCAAAGGAAATGCGCTTAAAGTGAGATCTTGCTGGCAGTTTGAAATCTGAACGTTCAAGGCAGAAAAACAGCATTCCGCTGCTTTTACGCGCACTTAAACCAGAAGTGTGCGATAGGGCTTTGACAACAGGGATCGGCATCGCTAATATGCGCCTCGTTCACACGATTCCTCTGTAGTTCAGTCGGTAGAACGGCGGACTGTTAATCCGTATGTCACTGGTTCGAGTCCAGTCAGAGGAGCCAATTTCCAGTTCTCATGCATCCTTGCGAATTTCTGCATTATTTTGATTCAACAGGCGAGCGTGAAAACTCTTCCCGATGTACTTTTATTTTACCCTCCGCATCGGGGAAAATTGGTGGTCAAATCTGGTGTCAGATAGACATAGACAAAGACCCATCACATGCGAATATTGATCGATTAGGTAATAAACTTGCTCACCGCATCTGCTGCAAGCTGAAACCGAAGTCCCTTTCCAAGTGTAAGCAATTTTGTCGATGCTTAGCCCTGCACCGCTAGCCACACGTTATGCGCCAAATCAGAAGTGATCCGTGGCGTACCATTCTATACCTTTAATATCTTGGACGATTTTAACTGGGAAGCACTGGCGATAAAATCTGTTTGAAGATCCCGGCTTAGAGTATGGTGCAAGTCCTGGACATAATAGTGTTGAATTGTGGATATTTGCTAAAATGCAGAGGGATAAAAGGCCAAAACTGTTGCTCTTGGCCATAGCTTAGCATGCAGAATACAATTTGAGACTTGTAAAGGCATTTACGAATTACGCACAATATCATGCGCAACTGCGCCGTAACTAATACCGATAATGGCAAGTGATTAAGACAGCCTCTCAAGAATTTCCACATCGTTCTTACTAAATGTCATGCTGTCATCAAATTTAATAAACCAATCATTGCCTTCTATCTTTATCTCAGGATTAGCATCACCAGAAATATTAAGGAACCCTCCATTTACAAAGCTTCTCATATTAGGACTCGCATTCCACAAACCTAAATCACTATTTAGATTAGCGATAGTATCTTGCTTCTTATCATCCTTTACATGAGGCCCTAAATCATTCCTGAGTTTTGAAACCATCTTTAAATAAGATTTATTTAACTCAATCTTCGCTTTGGCAAGCGATTTAAATGAGCTCATCAGATCCTTATTATTTTTAAGTTGATCATCTTTATTTCTTGATCTCAAGATTAATAATAACGATACAAATGCTGAAGTTGAACCGGCAGAGTACAACGCCACCCTCACACTTACCTCTCTCATTATCGCGGCAATGGTGCTGCCTGAAGTCAAAAAGGTCCCAATTGGGGCTAAAATCTCCCAGAGATAGTCTCTTGCTGACTTGTTGTACACATCTCTGACCTTCAAAGGATTCCACCAGTCAGAATTGCCGGATTTATATTTGTTAAAAAAATCTTTGTTGTCTGGCGTTGACATGACTAGATTAGTTCTGTTTGATAACAACCCCATTTCAAGATCATTACCTCCTACAGATGCGCGACCACTGCTGTTTGCAAGAAGTGATGAATAGGTTTTCATAGCCTGTTCAACATCATCATTCGCGAAGCTAAATAAATCATCGTCATGAGTATTATTGATGATATCCACCAATAGTTCCATCTCTGAACTATTGAATGAACCGCCATTATAGATAGCGTTGGTTATAGAGGATGCTATTCCAGCCATAATTCCGTCCCCGTTAATTAAATTTCTTTATTCTGTTTAATATCCCATCCCGCTTGCGTCTCTGCACCTTTCGTACCCTGTTCGGACTGTTCCCAGTAATGAATGTTGGCTTTAGCCGACTGGAAATAATAACTGACCATGATTTTATCGGTACTTCCAACGCCAGTGAATTTACAGCCAGTGACCAGAACATCTTCCAGTACTATACGAGCATATTCAACTTTTTGGCCTCCGGCTTTACATACTGACAGTTCTACGCTGTTAACATGCTTACCAGATGCGCAAAACTTCATAATGGCCGGTGTAGCTTTATCAATAAAAGCCTGCACAGCAAAGTCGCTGAACTGAACCTTGCCTGCGCCCCCGCCACCACCTACTGACATATTACCTGGCTGGCTGGCTCCCCAGTTAAAGGACTGAATATCTATCCAGTTTGTATGGTTAGAGTCGTTAGATTCACCATTGACTCCCTCTACTTTCAGATACATATCTACGGCCATATTAGGCTCCTTTGCTTATATAGAATGATTAACGGTATTAATAAATAATCTTAATCAATCTTTATTTCAACTATTTGGACCAACACTAACTCATTCTAGGACATTTCTTAAAAGGAGCTTTCATGCTTAGGACCATTACAACTAATCAGTTTATTAACATTTTACAGAACTAGAATTAATTTGAGGCGGACAGAAGGTAACGGTGAAAGTTGAACAGGGCTAACTCACTCTGATTTATTACCGCTAAATATAATAAGCCGAGGGATCGTAGAGTTCGCATACGTCTTTTTGTTATAAATGGATGGGCTCATCATCCAATATTCTATCCGCTATTTCTATAACGCTTAGGCCTTCCTGGAAGAAATAATTGCAAGGCGCGTGCTGATCGGAACAGGTTTTAACGCGGCAATAAGGGTGGACAACCTTGATCACTGCTCTCCATAGTAACTAAGCGAGGAAATTATCGTGACTGGAACGCGGCACTACCGCAGATAAAGCTGCAAAGCGGGAACGGCAGTATGTTCTGGGATACCGCTCGCACCGGGGAGACCGGAGCACGCCGCAGGTGAACATTGCCGGGAAGTGACTGACTCAGACGGTGTTTGAGGTGAGTATGGGTATGCGCATTCGCGTGCAGGTAATGGGCGGCTATCCGAAGATTTCAGCCCGGCCCGTGTGAATGATGTAGTGGCCCGCTATGTGCAGCAGAAGCGGGACGCCAGACAGACCCGACAACAGATCGAGACCTTGCTGGCGCAGGTCAGTGGCTGACCTTTAAAAGCCGGAAGGATCGCTGAGTTCGATTCCGGTTTTTTAGCGTTAATATGGTATCTCTTTGATTCCTAATTTTTTGGCCATCGATTGTAATTCTTCTTTTGTCCGTTTATTTCTCTTAATTAAGATAAATGAAATGAGGTCCTCCATATTTTCATTTATATACAACTTAAAAAAGTAAACACTATTTTTTCCTGCCAGAATGCTAATAGTTTCACCTTTAAATTCTGTCAAGATGCGAACAGAAGTATCACCACCATTAATTGACAGACCTGAATAATTAGCATTCTCAATGTGAATTATTAGCTCACGAAGCTCTTCACCTTTACTCCTTTGATAATGCTTAAAAAAAATAATCTCCGAAGAAAAAACCTCACTCTTTATATCATTCGGAGTGAATTTCCTTAACAAATATATATCATCAGAATTTTTCATGGTAAGAAAACCTCAACATCATTGCTTCGAATACCTTTGAGTAATATTTCTCTTTCAAAATAATCGTCAACAGATATATCCCATGACCAAGTATCTCCAGCTTTAGGTGCACCTGTTTTGACTCTTAAGATAACACCATCTTCTCCTGCGAATCTTCTCGCAACATTTGGATCATCTGTCCAAGAGGTGTATGGGCTATTTGCAGAGAAACCACCAAGATTATGCTCTTCTGCAGAGAGCTTGGAGTTTATATTGCCCGGAACTACTTTCCCTCTCAATGCATTGTCCCATTCAGGGTGCCCCTTATGAATCCCCCTATAGTTATAGATTCCTTGTTCTGCATCAGGCAATACTTTTGTTGGCTTGCAGGGACTCAACCCCAGCGGATCCACCCAGCCCAGCGGATCCGGCACATACCCATACAGGTTCAACCCACCCATCAACCCTATAGGGTCCAGCTGCGTATAACGCCCACCGCACGGGTCATAGTACCGGAAAGTGTTATAGTGCAGACCCGTTTCACGGTCAAGGTACTGTCCCTGAAACCGCAGATTCTGCGGCACTCTCCAGTCAACCCCACTGCTTTCCCGCTTCGTACGGCCCCAGGTGGTAAATGCCCCCTGCCAGACGGTGTCACCCCGCTTGTCCGTTACCCTGTCCGGCAGTCCATTCATCTCCGTGTGATACCAGTACACCTCCGCGTGCTGCTGACTGCTGTCGACGCGCGCTATCGGTTCGTAGCTGTTTTCTGCATAGACATACTGCACTGCGGCATCGGGTTTGCTGTCGCTGTGCTCACCCACCATCTGCATGCCGGACCACGAGTAGTGCGTGCATTCCGGCTTCACAGCATGACGCCGCCAGACCTGCTTGCCGGTGCGGCGCCCCAGCGCATCATACTGATACTGCGCGCGGGTGTAGTCGGCATCACCCTCTATAAGCACCTCACGTATGCGGTGTTCATCGTCGTAATGAAAGCGCTGCACAATACCGCGCCGGGTGTCGTGCCGTTCCGTCATACGACCAAAACCGTCGTATTCCCAGCGGATACCCTCGAGACGCTTCAGCAGATTATTCCACACCGGGTGCAGATCTTCGCCGGTGCGGTTATCCGCCGCGTCATACCAGAAACGTTCCTCGCCGTCCGGCTGAATGCTGCGCGTCATTCTGCCCGCCGCATCGTAGCCCCACAGTGACTGGCTGTGTTTCCCTGCTTAGAACGTGCCCCCTCGGTCACGATCTGGCTAACCGGTAAGATCTCAAGAACCAAGTAAGAAAATATCATTCGAGGCACTATCGCCATCCTAGGCAATCTTTCGTCTTCATTAAAAGATCGATTTAAAGTTTTTATCCTTCATTAGCTCTTAATGAAGGAGATGATGATCAGTCTGACGCAATACGGTCTAGACGGGCAACCGCTAGTAGAATAGATGAATAATAATCTGTTAATAAGTTTTCAACACAATCGGGTTGAAAACTGAGAGTGTTCATCGATCCCTGTTAACTCCACATGGCATACATCCTTTTTTGAAAATTGAAAAAATTTCTTCCAGCATTGTCCCTTCTAAATACCCATTAAGATATCTTTGCGTTGCCAACCAGTTAAGCATATGAATAGCTTCATCAGTAACTTCATTGACAAATGAATCATAATCGCCATTATCTATCAATCCATTTTTCTTTCTCAGTAGAAATGCCTTTCTCTTGCGAATATTATTCTTAAGAGCATCCTCCTTTAGTCTTTTTGACCTATCCAATATTTCCCTTTGGGATTTTTTGTAATCTTTATCAAGAATTAGATCAGAAATCAATGTGGAGAAAAAATCACTCCAATTCAGGTATGGATCACTCAAATTTTGTCAAAAAAAAGCAATTCTTTAGCTTTGTTTAGTTCCAAAACAACATCATAATTAATAAGAGATTCATTCGTTCCCTAGAGAAAAAGTGTATCATTAACAAAAACGATTGGTCCCATATGCTCATCAGATTGGATATTCATTTAATCACCCAAAATTTCTGACCACAAATTACATAATCTCTGCCTAACAACCTGCTCGATATCTCGACAAAAAATGTCCGAGCCATACATTTATTTTATTGATCCTTCATCTTACATCCCGCAACGAGCAATTTTCTAAATGGCACTAACCGGTTAGGATATATTATTCAAAGATTAACTAATTTAAATTCTATAAATAGCGTCTTTTAAAGAGCGTACACTCTTTATCACCGCTCACCACAGCATCTCAGTGAGATTGTTTTCACCGAAGCTGAATATTGCGGGTAAATGAGAAGGCAAAGCCGGAAAGATCGTTAAGATCACCCCGGCCTTTTATCAGAGATAAGAATTTATTCTTTTCTCAATATATTCAAGAAAATTTTCCGCGTAAATTTCTTTTTTAGTACCATATTCAAGGTAAACCTGATCACCATCACCTATTTTAAAATAAAACTCCTCTCCGAAGTCTGTATTAGATAAAACAAGCTTACCCGATGCCACATTATTTGTTGCAATCGTATTTTGATAGATTATATCACCACCAACAGCTTCATCAAATGAAATGCAATAAATACTATAAATCTCTTCTCCACTGATATCACCACCGCCGTAGAAGTTTAAAAACCACTTATAATCATCCGGTAACTGAACACCCAATGCCTTTTCAGCTTTCTGGATCCACTCTGCTGATGGAGCATCATCTGAGGAGCCAAAGTTACAAATATCCTCATGATTATCAATCAATTTAATTAGTTCATTTCTGTTCATTGATATCCACTCGCTCTAAAAGCCCAGTAATCTTCTCGCCAGGCGTTAAATTCGGTTCTGTTTATGCCTGAAGGAATCGTATTTGGATTGATATGAATAATTCCATGATTAACTTTATGGAATGTCTGACTCATTTCTGCTATTGGTCCATCCTGAGACTGAAGCATGTGATGCAGGTTCACCGCTTTGCCATCGTATCCAACAGGAGCTCTGCCCGTCGCCATCCTTTCAATATTTGTACCTTTAAATACTTTTCCTTTATCACGCCAGGTTGTCATGAGATTTGGATCAAATAAGTCATTACGTTGATAGACCTTATTACCTTTAAAATCAATAGGGTTGTCTTTCCAAAATTCCCTATTTGGTGAACACCCGCTAAGTCCAAGCGGATCTATCCACGTTAGCGCATCTTGCACATACGCATACAAATTCAACCCACCCGCCAGCCCTATCGGATCCAGCTGCGTATACCGCCCACCGCACGGGTCATAGTACCGGAAAGTGTTATAGTGCAGACCCGTTTCACGGTCAAGGTACTGTCCCTGAAACCGCAGATTCTGCGGCACTCTCCAGTCAACCCCACTGCTTTCCCGCTTCGTACGGCCCCAGGTGGTAAATGCCCCCTGCCAGACGGTGTCACCCCGCTTGTCCGTTACCCTGTCCGGCAGTCCATTCATCTCCGTGTGATACCAGTAAACCTCCGCGTGCTGCTGGCTGCTGTCGACCCGCGCAACCGGCTCGTAGCTGTTTTCCGCATACACATACTGCACGGCGGAGTCAGGTCGGCTGTCGCTGTGCTCACCCACCATCTGCATCCCGGACCACGCGTAGTGCGTGCATTCCGGCCGAGCCGCATGGCGTCGCCACACCTGTTTGCCGGTGCGACGCCCCAGCGCATCGTACTGATACTGCGCCCGGCTGTATTCGGCATCCCCTTCAATCAGAACCTCGCATATGCGGTGCTCTTCGTCGTAATTAAAGCGCTGCACAATGCCACGCTGGGTGTCATGGCGCTCCGTCATACGACCAAAACCGTCGTACTCCCAGCGGATACCCGCCAGACGTTTCAGCAGGTTATCCCACACCGGATGCAGATCCTCACCGGTGCGGTTATCCGCCGCGTCATACCAGAAACGTTCTTCGCCACCCGGCTGAATGCTGCGCGTCATTCTGCCCGCCGCATCGTAGCCCCACAGCGACTGGCTGTATTTTTCCGCCGGGCTGGCAGGTGCGCCATCCGTCACGATCTGCCGGATGATCTGATCGGCACGGTCCCACTGGTAGCGACGTTCAGACACCAGACGCTGCCGCAGATTATCAACGCTGCGTCGCCGGGTGATGCGCCCGGCAATGTCGTACTCCGTCTCCAGCTCCAGCTCACCCTGGGTACGGTGCGTTTCGCGATGCAGACGGTCACGCCGGTAGCCCGCCAGCGCATGCGTACGCCCGCCGAGCGTCAGCTGCATCTCCAGCAGATGGCCGGTTCCGTAGCGCAGGAACTGCATTTCCCGTCCGTCAGGGTAGACGGAGGCACTCAGGTTGCCTAGCGCATCATACTGATGATGATAAGTGCCCGAGTGGTTCTGCTCGCTGACCAGCCTGCCCAGCTCATCACGCTGAAAAACGATCACTTCCGCATCCGCCGGTTCACACTCGCTGATCATGGCCTGCCGCCATGCAGCGTAGGGGAAGCGGTGGATCTCCGTGCTCATGGCGTGGTAGCGATACTCGGTGCGGTGCTGTGCCGTTTCGCGCACCGTCATCCTGCCCAGCACGTCGTAGTCGTAATTCACCACCTGTGGTGCCAGCGGGCTGTCCTGCACCGGGTGACGGACCACGCTCTCCACCTGCTGCATGCCGTTGTACTGGTATTCGGTTTGACGTCCGGCGTAGTCCTGCTGCTGCGTCAGCAGCCCGGCCGGAGTGTAGTCAAAATGCCACTGCTGCCGGTTGCCGTTGGTGAGCGTCACCAGCCGCCCGGCCCGGCTGAAGTCATAGCGCGTCACCTGTCCGGCGGGATCGATAGCCTCGATGACCTGCCCGCGCGCATTGAGCGTGACCCGGCGCTCCAGCATGCCGTCGATGTTCTGGCCACACAGCAACCCGGCTTTGTTGTATTTAAACAGCGTTTCCCGCCCGTCGGCGCGCACATAGGTTTGCAGGCGTCCCGCGGCGCTCCACGTGTTACCCTGCGCATGGGTGGTGCTGAGCAGTTTTCCGCAGACGTCGTAGCGGCGGCTATCGCCCACAGGGCGTTGACCGCAGCTGAGCATCACCGGGAAGTGGCTGACTCAGACGGGGTTTGAGGTGAGTATGGGTATGCGCATTCGCGTGCGGGTGATGGACGGCTACCCGAAGATTTCAGCCTGGCCTGTGTGAATGAGGAAGTGGCCCGCTATGTGCAGCAGAAGCGGGACGCCAGACAGACCCGACAACAGATCGAGACCTTGCTAGCGCAGGTCAGCGGCTGACGATAAAAGACGGAAAGATCATTCAGATCTCTTCTGGATTTTTGTAAACATTGTCTAACCATGACTATGCTCGTAATTCGTATAGATCTTTTGCTTCTTCATCCATATCCAGACTGCCAAGTGCTCCAAGATCTAAGCTATAAATTTTATCACTCTTATTCTTTAAGTTGATAAAATACCCTAGACCACCGTCTTGACCAATCAAAAAATAGTCAGGTTCTACATCTTGGACAGTATAGATTTCATTTCTCTCAGCGACACTCATAAAATTAAAAATAAAAACAGAATTATCTTGTTTATCTTTTATCTCATAAACATCTGCATCTTGTACTTCTTCAGATAAAAACCGCTTATAAGCACTTGGAAATGCTATATTTAAATTAATCTCTATAAATCTTAACTCTTCTAAAACTTTATTTTTATCCATTGAGACACCTTAACTTGTGCGTAATGAAATTTCAAATCTCAAACAATGGATTTTTTAGTTACTTAATTTGATTCCATCAAAGTAGTTATATGCATAGAAAAGTAATTTCTTAGCTGGTTACCAGGAAATTTATAATCAAGCATCTCTTGTTAGAGCCTGACAGGTTCTTCAGAAGATGCGGGTCGCGCTGGCGCGATGGGCTGCTGAAACGAAAATCCGGAAGGATCACAGAGATCGTTTTCGGCGTTTTGATTATTATACATCTCATTTATGATAACGTTAGTAAATTACTAATTTTCCTGCTGGCCATTTACCATCCCAGCCACAGGGTATATACCCTAATTCATATACTTTAATAATGGAATCAAAAAAATGTCACCTTTTAAAGGTTTTTTATAGGTATCTTACATCAAAAAATTAAAAAAATCCCATTTAAGATTATCTATTATAATATCCTCACTTACACCTTTATCTCTCAACAATGGAAGAAGCTCATTATCAATTATTTTTTTGCTTCTCGAACAATGACATTCCATTCCTGGTAATCCTTGGTATGTTTTTTCGTCAAGTGGCCAGTTATCTCATTACTGGCTTCAAGAGTAGTATTTTCCCAATCAATATTAGTTATTTCAGTAATAAAATCTGAATCATTTGTTAACTGCCTTACATTCTGCAAAACAGTTTTCTTTCCAATATTTATAAACCAATTAATTTTCAGCAGACGTTATATTGCTAATCTGGATATATTCATGGTTCCAGCTGATTTGTTATTGCTGTAATTCTTGAAATATTCCCCCCACCAACAACATCATACTCCAGACGGGTTTTTATACTATACTTTACTGCTGTATTAACCTCACCTGGAGTATAACCTGTCGCCTATAAAATATTAACACAGATAAAAATAACTTTTTAATATTTTTTCAGCACATTAGGGTTGAAGACTGAAAGTGTTCTTCCATCCCTATTAATTCCACACGGCATGCAGCCTTTTTTGAAAATTAAAAAAACCTCTTCTAGCATTGATCCCTCTAGATATCCCTTCAAATATCTTTGTGTTGCCACCCAGTTAAGCATATTAACAGCTTCATCAGTTACTTCATTAACAAATAAATCATATTCTCCATTGTCTATTAATCCATTTTTCTTTCTCAGTAAAAATGCCTTTCTCTTACGAATATTATCCTTGAGAACATCCCCCTTTAATTTTTTTGCGTTATCAATTATTTCTTTTTGAGAGTTTTTGTAATCTTTATCAAGAATTAAATCAGAGATCAACGCGGAGAAAAAATCACTCCAATTCAGGTATGGTTCACTCAAGTTTTGATCAAAAAGCAATTCCTTAGCTTTTTTTGGATCCAAAACAACATCATAATTTAAAAGGGGTTCACTTGTCCCCGATAGAAAAAGTGCATCATTAATAAAAACTACTGGTTCCATATAATCATCAGATTGAATATTCATTTAATCACCCAAAAATGTCTGACCACAAATTATATACTCTCTGCCTACCAACCTGTTCAATATCTCGACCAAAAATGTCAGAGTTATACATTTCTTTTGATCTTATTGGCACTCCATCTTGCATCCCGCGACGAGCAGTTTCCTGAATGGCACTAACCTGTTTAGAAATATTGCTAGAAGATTGGTTAATGTTAATTCTGTCGAGAGCGTCTTTAACAGCATCAGTATATCCATGATGATTTCCTTGATGTCTTGACATAGCACTTGTTGCATCATCCGCTTTCCGGAGAAAAATACCATTAGAAGCATCATCAATATAGTAGTTAATCTTCTTCAAGGCTGGATGATTGGCTAATTCTTTCGGAATAATATGGTGCGCCTGATAACCTTTCCAAGTTGTAGAGCGCGGGAGGCCCATAGACTCCATCATATTTCTTCCAAGTCGTGTAGAACATCCTTCTAACCCTAAGGGATCTATCCACGTTAGAGGGTTCATCACATAGGCTGTGACATTCAACCCACCCATCAACCCTATCGGGTCAAGCTGCGTATACCGCCCTCCGCACGGGTCATAGTACCGGAAAGTGTTATAGTGCAGACCCGTTTCCCGGTCAAGGTACTGTCCCTGAAACCGCAGGTTCTGCGGCACTTTCCAGTCAACTCCACTACTTTCCCGCTTCGTGCGGCCCCAGGCGGTAAACGCCCCCTGCCAGACGGTGTCACCCCGCTTGTCCGTCACCCTGTCCGGCAGGCCATTCATCTCCGAGTGATACCAGTACACCTCCGCGTGCTGCTGACTGCTGTCGACGCGCGCTATCGGTTCGTAGCTGTTTTCTGCATAGACATACTGCACTGCGGCATCGGGTTTGCTGTCGCTGTGCTCACCCACCATCTGCATGCCGGACCACGAGTAGTGCGTGCATTCCGGCTTCACAGCATGACGCCGCCAGACCTGCTTGCCGGTGCGGCGCCCCAGCGCATCATACTGATACTGCGCGCGGGTGTAGTCGGCATCACCCTCTATAAGCACCTCACGTATGCGGTGTTCATCGTCGTAATGAAAGCGCTGCACAATACCGCGCCGGGTGTCGTGCCGTTCCGTCATACGACCAAAACCGTCGTATTCCCAGCGGATACCCTCGAGACGCTTCAGCAGATTATTCCACACCGGGTGCAAATCCTCGCCGGTGCGGTTATCCGCCGCGTCATACCAGAAACGTTCCTCGCCGTCCGGCAGAATGCTGCGCGTCATTCTGCCTGCCGCATCGTAGCCCCACAGTGACTGGCTGTATTTTTCTGCCGGGCTGGACGGGGCACCATCGGTGACAATCTGGCGAATGATCTGATCGGCACCGTCCCACTGATAGCGCCGTTCAGATACCAGACGCTGCCGCAGGTTATCCACGCTGCAGCGCCGGGTGATGCGCCCGGCAATGTCGTACTGCGTCTCCAGCTCCAGCTCGCCCTGCGTGCGGTGAGTTTCGCGATGCAGACGGTCACGCCGGTAGCCCGCCAGCGCATACGTGCGCCCGCCCAGCGTCAGCTGCATCTCCAGCAGATGGCCGGTGCCATAGCGCAGGAACTGCATTTCGCGCCCGTCAGGGTAGACCGACGCGCTCAGGTTGCCCAGCGCATCATACTGATGGTGATAAGCGCCAGAGTGGTTCTGCTCGCTGACCAGGTTGCCCAGCGCGTCACGCTGAAACACGATCACTTCCGCATCCGCCGGTTCACACTCGCAGATCATCGCCTGCCTCCATGCGGCGTAGGGGAAACGATGGATCTCGGTGTTCAGCGCGTGGTAGTGATATTCGCTGCGATGCTGTGCCGTTTCGCGTGCCGCTATCCTGCCCAGCACATCGTATTCGTAATTCACCACCCGCGGTGCCAGCGGGCTGTTGGGCACCGGGTGGCTGATCACGCTCTCCACCTGTTGCACACCGTTATACTGGTATTCGGTTTTACGTCCGGCGTAATCCTGCTGCTGCGTCAGCAGCCCGGCCGGAGTGTAGTCAAAACGCCACTGCTGCCGGTTGCCGTTGGTGAGCGTCACCAGCCGCCCGGCCCGGCTGAAGTCATAGCGCGTCACCTGTCCGGCGGGATCGATAGCCTCGATGACCTGCCCGCGCGCATTGAGCGTGACCCGGCGCTCCAGCATGCCGTCGATGTTCTGGCCACACAGCAACCCGGCTTTGTTGTATTTAAACAGCGTTTCCCGCCCGTCAGCGCGCACATAAGTTTGCAGGCGTCCCGCGGCGCTCCACTGGTAGCGGTCGGTGTTGCCCTGCGCATCGGTGGTGCTGAGCAGTTTTCCGCAGGCGTCATACTGGCGCTGGCTCTGGTAACCCGAGCAGTCCTCTTCACGTATCAGCTGCCCGCGCATGTCCCACCAGAACTGATGGCTGTTCTCCAGCGCGTCGATACGGCGCGTCAGGTCGCCCTGATCGTTCCACTCAAAGCGGGTCACGCCACCGGCGGGATCGGTCATCGCGACCACATCCCCCGCCAGGTTATAGTCGTACTGCCACTGCGCGCCATCCGGCAGCACCTCTTTGAGGGGCAACGCGTATAGCGGATGCCAGGTGGTGATGCGGGTACGATTCAGCGGGTCACGCTCCATCGTCTGATTGCCGCGTTCATCCCAGGCGTATTCCCAGCGTGCGCCACCCGGCTGCGTCATCGCTAGCAACTGTTCGCTGTCGCCGCTCCAGGTATATGACCAGTGTCCGCCGTGTGCATCGGTCCATGCGGTGATGCGGCTCAGTGCATCCCAGTGGTGCTCGCTGCTGACGCCTTCATCATTACTGACACGCGCTACTCGCTGTTGCTCATCCGTTTCAATGCGCCAGCTCTCCAGCACGTCACCCTGTTCGTCACAAACCTGATAAGCATCGACACGCCAGTGCCGTGAGTTGAGTGCGGGCCGCCACTGATACTGGACCTTCAGTCCGGTGGAATAGCTGTGCCACGCCAGCATATCGCTCGCCTGATCCCAGCCGTAACGGCGCGTGACGACAGCGTCGGCGTCCGTCACTGTTGTCAGCTGCCCCAGCGGGTTATATCCGTAGGAAACCAGCAGATGGCGTGCCCCTGCCGCAATTTGATAAACCGCGCTCAGGCGTCCGGCATGCGTGCCATACTCCAGCTCCACGTCCAGCGCATCGTTATCGCTGGAGATGCGCACCAGTCTGCCCTCGTCGTTCCAGCTGAAATGCTGCACGTTTTCATGGCGATCATAAATACGGTGGATGCGCCATTCACCCGGTCGCGTAGGGTCCGGCTCAAACAGCTGATGCTCACCTTCGCTGGTCTGCATCACCATCGCGCCGTTTGGGCTGCAAAACAGCTTCAGCCCCTCGCCCTGGAAATCAATCACGTCGCCCGCGCGCACTTCCCCCATGCCCAGCTCACGGCCGGTCATATCCAGGTAGATCAGCTGATTATCCGGCAGGCGCCAGATACGCACCTCAAACGGCAGCATCCAGCCGGTGCCGAGCATCCCGGTCGCCAGATTGCGGCTGTGGTAGATGCGCTGCCAGTAAAGCGGCATGCGGTCCGGCAACACAAAATCGAGATCCTCTTCCCGTGCCAGAATTTTCGCCCCGGTGGCAATATTCACCGGGTGTAGCGTCTGGACAGCGCCTTCCATCACGATATTCCCGCCGATGGGGCAAACGATATCTTTTGCCAGCCCGCGTAAAATCAGGCGGCTGAAGCCGAAGCGGTAGAGCTCCGGCAGAATACCTACCAGCGCCCCGCCAATCAGGTTACCGGCCATGTATGCCCAGATGTTTTTACCGCTGTGGATATCGCGCACCGTGATGGTATCGCCACCGATGCGTACGCGCGGGTTTTCGCTCAGTTTGATCTCCGCTTCACAGGTACTTTTGTGGCCGTTACGTGCGGCAGGCTGATTGTTGATCAGCACCTTTTTCGAGCCCTGCGCAATAAAATTGCTGCTGGTGACCATATGACCTTTAGTACAGGCCACGGTATCGAGCGGCAGTGGGGTTGCATACGGACTGGCGCTCTCCACCACAGGCTGCATCAGGCTGGTCCAGACGTTCTTGCCCCACTCCTTTACATCATCCACTGAGAGATGGCTGGCGCGCTCGGCTACCGCCATCAGCGCGGCACCAGGGTTAAGCGCGGTCTTCATCGCCGCCGCCACACCGGTCAGTGCTAGCATGCCAACCGCCGCCCAGTCGATGCCATTGTCAACCGCGGCGGGCGCGTTGAGGTAATCACGCGACACGCTGCCCGCCGCGCGCGCGGCCAGCTTCCCTTTGATATGGACGTTGCCGGACCCGCTGACAATAAACGCATCCGGCGGTCCTGGGTCGATCAGGCTGTCGACCAGCGATGCCGCCGCGTTGCCGATCTTCTCCAGCCCTCCACTGAACACCAGCGTAGCAATGGCCACGCCACCCAGCAGCGCCCCAACGCCGGTGCCGGCGGCGATCATGATGCCTGCGACAATCGCTCCTTCCACCAGGCCGCCGACAAAATCCGCCAGCGCCGAACTGTGTACCAGCGGATCGCCAATGCGCGCCGCGAGATAATCTGTCATCCTCAGCCTCCCGGTTGCAGACCCGCTTTGATCGCGGTCCAGAAGGCATCGCCATCGGCATCAAACGGCTGCATGCGGCTAAGGGTAAACGCCAGCAAGTGGTCATCCACCCGCGCCACGGCGAGTTTTTCATATACCATCACATGTTGATTTTCGAAGCGCAGCGCCACCTCGCGGGCAGGGATCCCGGCGATGTTGCTATCTGCAACTTCACTCAGCACCACCTTTTTCATATTGCGTTTAATTTTGCCCAGTTGCTGGCTGAGGTATTTCTCCTCATCCCCTGCCGGGACATCCCAGGCTCGGGTAATGACCAACGTCGCATCAGCGAATTTTAGCACATTGATGCTGTGGTCTTGGACTGCGGCGGGCAGGTTAAGTACGCCTTCTGAGAGGGCAAAAGGGACGGTTTTCATGCTTTATCTTTTCCTTGATCAAATGCCGCTTTAACGGCGTCCTGGATTTGCGCTGGAGTGGGTTCCACTGCGGGTAATGCTCCGGGTTGTTTCAGGTTCAGATCCAGCGTACCGCCGGTGTTGATCTGCCCGGTGCCGGAGGCATCGATATTAAAATTCACGCACTGCAACGTGACCTGGCCGTTTGCGCCTAATTCCAGCACCGATTGGCCCGCCACCAGACGAATGCCGCTGTCGGAAGCCTGCACAATTGCCCCCTGCACTCGTTGGATAAAACCACCGCCCACCAGTTGGGAATGGGCCAGTTGCGTTGCCTCCGTGTGGCTGCCCGACACCGTGCCGTTGTAGTCCTGGGTGACACTGACGGTACGCGAACCACCCACGCTGTGGGTTTCGTCGTTTTTAACATTGGTATCCATGTTCTTCTGCGCCTGAATCCACAACTGCTCCTGCCCAGACTTATCCTCGAAGCGCAGGGCATTGGCGGTTTCTGCGGTGCCATCTTTGGTACGGCTGAGGAAGCCCATCTGGGTTGCACCGGCAGGCAGCGCCCAGGGCGGCATACTCGCCTCGTTATAGACGCGGCCAATGATTAGCGGACGATCCGGGTCACCATTGATAAAATCCACCACCACTTCGTCGCCGACACGCGGGATCTGCACGCCGCCAAATCCCTGACCCGCCCAGGCGCTGGAAACACGCACCCAGCACGAGCTGGTATCATCGCCCTTTGCCAGCCGGTCCCAGTGAAACTTCACCTTGACCCGGCCATAACGGTCGGTCCAGATCGACTCCCCCTTTGGCCCCACCACTTTCGCGGTCTGTGGGCCGTGGGTTTTTGGCCATGGCGTGCGGGGTGGCGCACGGAACGTGATCGCGTTCGGCAGCACGGTAAAGATGATGTTGTGCGAGGAGGTAATATTGCCGCTGGCATAGCTGTTTTCTTCGAATTTATATTCGGCACTGGTGGTGAGATAAGTGCCGTTATCGCTGAAATGCGGCGCATCCAGCAGCCCGAAGGTGTAACCAGGCGCAATGCCGGTCGCCGTACCTGTACCACTGACGCTGTGATGCTCCACTTCCCACACTTCCTGGCGGATGCGGGTATAAAACTCGCCGTGGCTGTGGTCAACAAAATGGCCCGGCCAGTCGTAGACATCCACCGTTCCTGGCGTGGGCGCCACCGGGTTCTGCCGCGCCTGTAACATCCAGGCATTGGGTTTACGGAAGTCATAGTCATCCGTGCTGTACATCCCCGGCGTCACGCTCTCGGCCAGTGACCACTGACTGATCCCCTCTTCCGTTATGCTGCCACCGGAAGGAGCAACGTGGTAAGGAATGGTGGCATAGCCACTGAACGGCTGATGCTGGTCGGCTGCATCGCACAGAACCAGCGTATGTTTATCGGATTCGTGGCGGAACCAGTAGTAGATCCCCTCCAGCTCCATCAAACGGCTGATAAAATCGAAGCTACTCTCCTGATACTGCACGCAGTATTCCCACACCCGGTAGCTACTGGCGAGTTTTGACTCGACATTGACGTTGTACTCTTTCAGCAACGTCTGCACGATTTGCGGCACAGTCTGGCTCTGGAAAATACGCAGGTTACGATCACGCTTCATCGGCCACACATCCGGCTCGACGGTCAGGGCATGAACCGCATAGCGCGAGCCATTCAGCTCCTCACTGCGCACGGCCACGCGGGTGATTTTGCCGTTGAAGTAACGTGGCGTAAGCAAGTTCTGTGTCGGCAGGGTAAAAGTCACCGACTTGCCCAGCAGTGCATGGCGATCGATGCGCGCATCGGTCGCCAACAACTCCGCCTGGAGGGTGAATGATTCCGACAGGGCTTCACGCCCGCTGAGTTTCCAGAACAGCAGGCCCTCCGTGGGCAGCTGGACGGTGATGCGTGAGAACATAAGTAAATCCCGGAAAATAATTAACTGTGAGGATCGAGCAGCCAGACACCTTCCGCACTGATGGTGAGTGTCTGTTCACGAGCGCCGTTATGGCTGCTGATAGAGAAGGTGTAGTTGCCCGGAGCCAGTTGCAGCGCGGCAAAACCATTCGCCGCAGGCACCACGGCCTGCTGTTTGCCGTTGACCTGCACGTGTTCGCCCGATTGCAGACGGATGTAGACCTGTGCCACTGGTGCCGGGGGCGGTGCGGGTTCCACTTTAGCCTGTGCGGTCTGGACTTCGGCCTGGGACACCGGTTTCTCTGCCACCACCGGGGGCAGTGTAGCCGGTTGAGCCACCGTGGCGTTTTGCGCCTGCGCGGGCACGTCATCACCGCCTCCGGCCATCAATACCCCCACGCCCAGCCCGACCAGCACACCCGCCGCCACCAGGCCTGGCAGCGCAAAGCGGTGTTGCAGGAAACGTTTCGCTGGCGATAACGGAGCCTCGGCTTCCACCTCTTCGATCGGCACCAGCATGGTGCCCGGCCCACTGATTTTCGCCGCGAGCAAGGGTTCAGATTCGCGCTCGGGCAGCGCCATCAGTTCCGCAAACGCATCGATGTTTTGTGGGCGATCCTCGGCTTTCAACGCCAGTGCCTGGTCGACCGCATTCAGCAGCGCCGTGGAATAGCCAGCAGGGCGACTTTGCACCAGTGGCTGGTAATTATCTTCGATGCTGCGCACCACGCTAACCGGCGGCGGCGCACCGGTGATTAACATGTGCAGTACTGCCCCTAGCGCATAGATATCAGTCCAGGCACCCTGCTCGCTTTCATCGTTGTCGCTATACTGCTCGATCGGCGCAAAACCAGGACGCAACATGGTCTCGCTTTCATCAGACAGGTTACCGATGGTTTTACGTGCGGAACCAAAATCGAGCAGTACGGGTTCGCTATTGCTCAGGATCTGGATGTTATCGAGCGAAATATCGCGGTGCAGATAGCCAGCGTCATGAATGGTTTTTATCGCCCCGAGCAATGGGGGGAGTAGACGACGGATCCAAGCTTCGTCGATTTGCTGTGGATTGCGCACACGTACATTAGACAAAGTGGTGCCACTGTAAAACGTCGTCCCCATATAGGCGGTGTCATTCTGCACCCAGAAGCGCAGCACATGTAACAGGTTGGGGTGATTAAAACGTGCCAACAAGCGCGCTTCCTGGATAAAACTGTTCAGACCGGCGTGGAAGGTTTTGCTGAACCGCTCACTGCGCAACACCAGATTCAACCCATCGCTACGCACCGCCAACGAGGCCGGCATAAACTCTTTGATGGCGATATCGCGCTCCAGCTGATGATCCCAGGCGCGATAGACGATGCCAAAGCCGCCACCACCGATGACTTCTTTTATCTCAAACTCATTAAACCGATAACCCAGCGGCAAGGCGTTGGGTACATTGAGGTGATTATCGTGTTCCGACATAGACGAAAACTCTCTGATAACGAACGGCTTTAGACATCAAACTGGCAAACAAACTCACCCTGTTCACAACGCACCAGCACCCGACGGTAACGTTCATCGCGGGCGTGGGCGCTGAGCAGTATCTGGCTCATTTGCGGCAACAGGGTATTAGTGAGAATGGCATCGACCATACGTCCGCCGGACTCCACTTCGGTGCAGCGCTGCACGATCTGGCTGACGACGCTATCTTCAATTTCCGCTGAGATTCCGTGGTTCTCCTCAAGACGGCGCACAATGCGCGCCAGTTGCAATCGGACGATCTGTGCCAGCATCGCATCGCTGAGCGGGTAGTACGGCACCACCAGCAGGCGTCCAAGCAGCGCGGGCGGGAACACCTCCAGCAGCGGCTTGCGCAGTGCATTGCTGAGCGCGTCAGGTTCCGGTAACAGTTCCGGATCGGCACACAATGCGCTAATCAGCTGTGTGCCCACATTGGAGGTCAGGATGATGATGGTGTTACGAAAATCGATATGGCGTCCTTCACCATCTTCCATCCAGCCTTTGTCGAACACCTGGAAGAACAGTTCATGCACATCCGGATGTGCTTTCTCGATTTCATCCAACAGCACCACACTATAAGGCCGACGGCGAACCGCCTCGGTCAGCACACCCCCTTCGCCGTAACCGACATAGCCCGGAGGCGCGCCTTTCAAGGTGGAAACGGTGTGTGCTTCCTGGAATTCACTCATATTGATGGTAATGATGTTCTGCTCGCCGCCATACAGCGATTCGGCCAGCGCCAGCGCGGTTTCGGTTTTCCCCACACCAGACGGGCCACACAACATAAACACGCCGACCGGTTTGTTGGGGTTATCCAGACGGGCGCGTGAGGTGCGCACACGTTTCGCAATCAGATCCAGCCCATGGCGCTGGCCGATGACTCTTTGGTTCAGGGTTTCCGCCAGGTTCAGCACCGCATCGATCTCGTTTTTTACCATGCGTCCTAAGGGGATGCCGGTCCAGTCTGCCACTACGGCCGCCACCACGCTGGCATCCACGGCGGCAAACAGCAGCGGTGCTTCACCCTGCAATTCATGCAACTGCTGCCGGGTGGCATCCAGCTCACTGCGCAGCGCAGTTTCATCTTCAGTGACACAACGTGCACGCAACGCGATAAGTTGATCCACCAGCGTTCGTTCCTGCTGCCAGCGCGCGGTCAATGCCTCTCGCGTAGCGCTGAGTGATGCCTGCTGCCGGGCAATTTCCTGCTGGCGCTCTGGGGCACCGAGCCCGACTTTCGCCTCGCGCCCAGCGATTTCCGCTTCAATGTCGAGTGCCGCCAGACGATGCAAACAATCTTCCAGCGCCGGAGGCTGTGCCCCCTGACTGACGGCGACCCGTGCGCAGGCAGTATCCAGCAGCGCCACTGCTTTATCCGGTAACTGCCGCGCCGGGATGTAGCGGTGCGACAGCTTGACCGCTGCACTGACCGCTTCATCCAGCAGTAGCACCTGATGATGTTTCTCCAGCGCACTAACCGTACTGCGTAGCATCTGGATGGCTTTGGCTTCATCCGGCTCCTGCACCTGCACGGTCTGGAAGCGACGCGTCAGTGCCGGGTCCTTCTCGATATATTTTTTATATTCGGCCCAGGTAGTGGCGCCGATGGTGCGCAGCTGTCCGCGCGCCAGTGCCGGTTTTAGCAGATTAGCGGCATCACCCGTGCCTTGCTGTCCACCCGCGCCGACCAGGGTGTGAATCTCATCCACAAACAGCACAATCGGGGTCGCGCTCGACTGCACTTCGTTGATCAACGCTTGCAGACGCGCTTCAAACTCCCCCTTCATCCCCGCACCGGCCTGCAACATGCCGATATCCAGCAGCCAGAGTTGTACATCGCGTAATGGCGCAGGCACATCACCCGCAGCAATGCGCAGTGCCAACCCTTCCACCACCGCCGTCTTGCCGACACCGGCTTCGCCGGTCAGTAGCGGGTTGTTCTGGCGACGGCGCATCAATATATCCACTATCTGACGAATCTCTTCATCGCGCCCGGAGACCGGATCGATACGGCCCTCACGCGCTCGCTCAGTAAGATCCTGGGCGTACTGCGCCAGGGTGCTGCTGCCGGTGGCTGCCGGAGCTGCAGCAACATCCGGTTGGGACAGCGCCTGTTGCGCCTCTTTACTCTGGCTCAGTAAAGCATCGAATTGATCCAACAGCGCATCGACGTTAATGCGTGCAAACTGCGCTGAAATACCTTTCAGCACACTGGCGAGGCTGTAGGTTTTAAGCAGACCGACCAACAGATGACCGCCACGAATACGGTTTGCTCCGTATTTGAGCGAGGCATAGACCCAGGCGCGCTCCACGGCACTGTCGATGTGCTCGGCAAGATCGGAGACGGCACTCGCACCGCGTGGCAGACGGTCAAGCGCCGCCACGATATCCCGCGTCAGCGCGTTTTCATCCAGTGAAAAATGACTGATTATCTGCTGTAAGTCCCCGTCCTGTTGCTGCATCAGTTGATGCAACCAGTGCACCAACTCGACATAGGGATTGCCGCGCAGCTTACAAAAGGCGGTGGCGCTTTCCAGCGAGGTAAATAACAGCGTGTCCAGTTTGCCGAATAACACGGCGCGGCTGATTTCTGACATATCGAATCTCTGTAATAGAAGAAGCAGGCTATGTGACAGGAAAAGGCGATGGGCTAGCGCGAGGCTGCCTCAACTTCAAAAACAAAATCTTCACGATCGGCAGGCTGTTCTGGTTGTCCCAGCCAACTGGTGTAACCGAGTCGGGCGCTGCCGCCCAAGGTCGTACCCTCAACCTCATTCGCGGCAAGGATTAGGCTAAGATCCCACTGCATTTCAATACCGATGTAGTGCTGCACCCAGTCGCGCACTTCACATGCCCCTGG
Source organism: Pantoea rwandensis (assembly GCF_000759475.1). Lineage (NCBI taxonomy): Bacteria > Pseudomonadati > Pseudomonadota > Gammaproteobacteria > Enterobacterales > Erwiniaceae > Pantoea > Pantoea rwandensis. Next base: position 2,164,965 of record NZ_CP009454.1, on the reverse strand, counting down.
CGCATCGGGTAAGAAGTGGGCATATTGCGCGGCGGTGAGTGGTCCCAAACGCAGGCGAAAACGGTGCTGCACATCGCGCACCGCCACCCCGAGAAAAGCCGACTCACCCAGGCGTGGCATGTGCCGCCCGGCGGCCAGGCGTGCCTGATCGCGGCTATCCAGCGTCAGCCACTGCGGTTGGTTTTGCTCAAGCCGCACCGGGATACCAAAATAGAGGCGCAAAATGCGCACCAGACCCTCCGCATCATGTCCGTGGCGACTGAGATGCCCCACCAACATCAGGCGCGCATGCAGGCTCAGCGAGCTGGCCTGTTGCTGAGCCGGAAAACCAATCCCGGCCAGACAGGCGAGATAATCCTGAAAACGTTTATCATCGCCGCGATCGAGAGAAGCGGTCGGCTGCGCATCCGCCCAGGCGCGGTAAAACAGTAAAGCGGCCCGGTGATGAAACAGGTCTGCAAAAGCCGCCAGACTGTGATCCTGATGATGGTCGATACGCTCGCGAACATATTCAGTCAAGTGTGTAGGTAGCGGCCCGTTAGGGCCAAACAGGCCAAAGCTGTAGATGGAGACATCATGACGCCCCTCTTCTTTGCGCTCGCGCACCGAGGCGAGCGTCGCCGGGGCGAAGGTCAGGGAGGGCATCTGGCCGATGCGCAGGCTTTCGAACTTTGGCAGGGGTGCACGCCCCAGCGCATAACGCTGACCACTTTGCGCATTTAACCGACGCAACAGTTGGAACAGGTCATAGCGCCAGGGAGTCGCCATCACCGCTGGCCAGAAATCGTCCGGCAGACGGCTGGCGCGCGATAGATGGATAATCTGTGCAACCTCACTCATAGCAGCGCCTTCTTGCCCATACGCGGCGGCCAGTAACCCACTTCGCCACGTTGCTGGCTGCTCAGCGTCAGTTCGGTGAAACTGTTGAGCGCCACCAATCGCGAGAAGACCCGTTCCAGCACGCTGCCAAACAGCCATGGACTGGCTCCGGAGAACACCTGCTCATCCACTTCCAGCGCAATACTGACCCCACGTGCAAACACGACGGGCCCCGGTTCCGGCACTCGCCGATGTACCGCACTCAGTTGGCAATGGCGAATGCCCTCAATCTGGCGCGCCACTGGGGCTTCCGCCAGATTGGCGTACAGACTTAATAACTGGCGCAAGGCGGCTGCCCCTTCCCCGTCAGCGCTGTCCATCAGGCTCAGATAGTTCATTTGCAGATGGCTTATCAGCCGCCAGGAGGATAAGCCTTCTGCCAGCGCCGGACGCGGTGGCGTTGGCCCTTTGCACAATGTCAGCTGACTCACCGGGATTGAATCCGGCATCACAAACTGGCCGTGTTCCGGTTGCAGCAGCATCAGCGGTAAATCGCGGCTGGTACACATGACCTCAGCGGAGAGATGCCGCATATCATCGCGCCACGGTGTGTGATGTTCATCCACCAGCGAGAGAAACACTTCAGAGCCAATATAGCCGGTGCGAGTGCCATAGCGTTGCGCATGCTCAGACAGCGTGCGCTGTTCACGACGCAGGGAAAAATAGGCGCCGTAGTCACCGTTATCCGCGCTGAAGGTGCTCCAGAAGGGTCGGAATACCTGCTCCTCGCGCTGCCCTTGTACGCTGGCAAACAAGCGTTGCACCGAATGCACTTCGTAATCCAGCGGGCGTATATTATCCACCACCAGGTGATATTCATGTTGGCTATCGCTGACTTTTAGTCGCTCTGCCATTTTCGGGAACAGGTTAATCACCGGCGTACAATGCAGCGCCAGATGGCTGCGATCCACCACACTCTCGAGTTCGGCATCGGCCTTATCCAGCAGAATAATGATGTCGAAGGCTGTGGCATGTTCGCAACGGCACAATAGCGCCGCCAGTTGATGCAGGCTGATAAACTGAAACCTTGCCGGAAAAGCAAAATATTCCTGCAACAGACGGTAGCCATCGAAGTTGCGCAAATCGTCCGGTAACAATGCCTGCTCCGGCGCAAAACCTTGTTGTTGCAGCGCGTTATCGGCCAGTACCTGACGCTGCGGCTGTGGCTCCACCGATTGCAGCACGATGCCCACACGATGCTGCATCAACAGTTCCAGCAACCTGAGCGCCTGAATATCCGGGCCGCTGAGGTAAAGCATCAGTTCATCGATTGTCAGTTGGCTTAGGGAGGAAACGCCTTCACACTCAATTCTGATGCGTAATGCGCTGGCTGCACCCAGACCGCTCAATTTCAGCTCACCCAGCGGGATGTCACCGGGTACGCCACCGAGCGTCACATTGCTGATGCGTAACGGATGCAACATCACGTCATGCGCCGTGGTATAGCTACAGGTGACGCCCGATTTCTTCAGGCTCTGGCTCTCCATCATGGTGCCACGCGGCACCCGAAAACCGTTGCTGATATCCCCTTTGCGGCTATCCGGCGTCAGTTGGGCAATCGCCATTGAAGGTGTTGGCGCTAAATAGCCTGGTGCAATCATCTCCAGCAGGCGCTGGGAAAAACGCGGGAATTCCGCATCCATTTTTAGCTGAACGCGTGAGGTGAGAAACGCAAAGCCTTCCATTAAGCGTTCAACGTAAGGATCGGCGATATCAATGCCGCGCATCCCCAGCCGTCCTGCCACTTTGGGATAACGTTCGGCAAACTCGGCGCCCATCTCACGCAGATAGGCCAGTTCACGGTTGTAGTAGTCGAGCAGTTTGCTGTCCATGATTACCCCGCATCCTGGAGTTCGAAATGGCCATTTTCAAGATCGACCTGGGTACGAAACAGAAATTCCAGCGGATAAGGCACACACCACAGACGACCTTTGATCTCAATCGATAACACGTTGTGCAGGTCTAGCGCCGTCAGATCGCTGACACAACGGACCTGCAAACCCTGTGGCAGTATGCGTGGTTCAAAATGCAAAATGGCGTTGGTCATTTTGCGCTGGATGTCCTGCCATTCGATATCCGACATGTTTTGTCCGGCCAGCGGCGCGACACCGAAATTCCATACCGATCGCTGTACCTCACCAAACGGGTTGAGATCCTGCTGCGCTTCGTTATTGATGGTGTTAAACAGCCACTGTAAATCGCGCAGCACATGGCGGCGTAGCGTGTTATGGGTAATCAGCACGCTATTCCCCGGCTCTCTCCGTTTGTCCGGTGCATCATCTGTCAGGCGATCGAGCAGCGAGGACTGCAGCTTGTCGCGTGAGGTCAGCGTGTCGCGGGTTTTACGCGCACGATAGCCGCCGTGCAGCTGTGCATAGCCGTCTTCACGACTCATAAGCTGGCCCGATATCGTTAAAAGTGATGCGCTGAAGTGTCATCAGTGAGAATTCCGCGCTGTCGCTTAGCCAGACTTTCTGTCCCAGACCGATAAACTGGCTGTCAACGTTGCCCAGCGGCTGCCATTCGGTGACGCTGGCGCGCAGCCAGGATTCCTCCGCTTGCGCCGGTAAGGGATAGCGCACCGGAATCTGGCACACCTGTTCACTGCCATCCACCAGTTGGATCAGCGTATGACGCCACACCAAATCCGTTACGCTGGCCGGTGCCTGGAACTGCATTTCCCGGATAGCGGCAAACGGCACCCAGTAATAACGACCATTGACGATGGCTTCACATACCGGACCAAAACGGCTGTCGCCATCCATCAACCACGGGAACGCCACTGACTGGTCCTGCTGCTCTAAGGTACCGGGATTGACGTCGGCTTGCTCCAGCGTCTGCTGGCGTAGCGCCGTGCCGCGTGCTTCATCCCCCTTGACCTCGGCTTGCAACGCCGCCAGCAGGGTTTCACTCCATTCCCATGCACTGCCTGGCAGTTGGGGCTGCGACTCACCGCGTAACACCGCCGCACGTTGTAATTCCCCGGTAATCGCCTGTTGCAACAGAGTGATGGTGGGTTGTGCCTGCGGGGTAAGCGCCAGCCAGGATTGCAGTTGTGTCTGTGCACGCGTCCAGTTACCGGCCAGACACAGCAGTTGTACAAATGTGGCACGCAGGTTGGCATCGGCAGGATTGGCCTGAATCTGCGCCGTGGTACGGGCCAGATTCTCTGCCAGTGATGCATCAGCCAGACGTTGTTGTAAAGACTCCATGCAAACTCCTTTTGCGCTAGTTAAGGGTGCGGTAAGCCGCTGCGGCCGGATCTTTCAATTCCGGATGCAGTTGCTCCACCAGTTGTACTTTCAGCGGCGCGGCGCTTTTCAACCACGGCGACCAGACTTTACGTACTTCCTGCAAGCGGGCGCGCAGTGCGCTTTCATCTGCTGCATCGCTGGCGTGCATCTGCACTACCACCTGATCCGGTGCCTGCCAGCCATTAAATTGGGTACTGAACGGCAGCACCAACCAGCTTTCCGGGGATTTCTCATTCGCCAGCACCATACGTTCACGGTTGACGGTGGTGATGGTTAGTTCGCTGGTCGACTGCCCGCTGCTTAAACCGGCAATCGGGAAACCTTGTAAATAAGTAACAGAGACTGATTTTGTGGCCCCGTTACCCATCTGTGTCAGATTGCTGTTGCCGCTCAACCAGCCATCCTTGCCACACACCAGCCCCTGCTTTGTCGGCACAAAGATGGCGCTGGATTGAGCCGGTTGCTGCCACCAGGTGCGGAAGTGGCAGCCATCCAACAGACTGAATTGCTGCCAGGGCGTGGTGTCCGCAGGCGGTGAACTGATAGTCGGTGTCGGGGTGGCTACCTGAGGTGTTGGGATCGCCGCCTGCGGTGGCGGGGTAACCACCGGCTGCCAATCTTTCGTCCGCTCAGCAGTACCTTCTGCCAGTGCATTACCTTCTGCATCCTGCAATTGCCAGTGCAGTTGTTGCAGCGATTTGCACTGCGACGCCATTAACCCGGCGACACGCGGCAGGAAGCCATCCAGCACGCTGGCACTTTTTTCACCTTTGCTGACGATGCGTAGATCCACACTCTTCTGACACCAACTCGCCAGCTGGTTATCTTTGACGTCATCGATCCAGACATCCAGTTTCTGTGCCGGGGACTGCACAATGCGGTAGTTCTCAGCCAAGGCCTGTGTACTCAGTAGCAGCGCAGCCAGCCCCAATAATCCATATTTCATGTTGGCGTTCTCAATCGCGAAGAGGGAAAAACTGCGCCGCATCTGAGAGCGAGTGCAGTAAGGTGGTGTCCTGAGGTGAACCAACCCACACGGCTAGCGCACTAAAGTTGTCCTGCTGCCCCTGTTCCGGTTGTTCGTTTTTAATGATTTGCTGCATCAGCGTGAGCCACTCTTGCGGCGTGTTGACCATATGCAGTGACTGCTGCATCTGTTCCAGCGTGACCCCATGCCAGAAGCCGTCGGTACACAGGAGAAAGGCATCACCATCCTCAATCGCCACCACATCGCTGTAGCTGGCATCACGCTGCTCGTCGCCCATACCGAGCGCGAAATAGAGCAAATTGGTGTTGATGCCCTCGGTCTGATGCCCGGCATCTTTCATTTGCTGCACCAGGCTGTGGTCAGTGGTGACGTGGAAGAGATAACCGCGTCGAAACAGATAAAGGCGACTGTCACCGGCGTGTGCCCAGTAAGCCAGGCCGTAATCACGATCGATAAACAGGCTCACCAGTGTTGTGCCCATCCGGCTGTGCTCGCTGCTGGCCTTTTGTTGCTGACGGATGGAGTGATTCGCGTGATTGACATAGTTACGTATCGACTGCGCATTCAGATGGGTTTCGCCGTTAAACGTCTCCATTAAACTGCTGCGGGCGATAGTGGCAGCGACGTCTCCACCCGGGAAACCGGCCACGCCGTCACAGACGACAAAGCAGGCTGAACGTTCACCGATAATCTCACCGGTCTGATCCTGATTGCTGGCGCGGTCGCCCTGATTCGACGTGGAAGCAATAGTGATATTCATGCGTCATCCGTGTGGGTTTGTGAATCTTTATACTGATTAACTTCCATGTCGTAGGCGTGCAGGAAAGCTTCGCCAAACAGGGTGTGAAAGTCATCTTCGATCTCGCCAGCAGTTTCGCCGTAGCGCTCGACAAAATGCTCCCACAACGCCGCTTTACGGCTCCCCGGCAGACCAAGGCGAGATACGGAACCTGCCTCGCGCGCTTCTGCTTCTAGCTGATCAGGATTAAAGGATTGCAGCATAGAAGCGATGATGGCGCGGATACCGGCGATCATCCCTAACTGGTGCGCCTGAAGATCGATCAGCGCATCACGTACCGCCTGGCGCGGCGGCATAAAGCCGGGCATCCGGCTACCAAACATCTGCATCAGCACGGTTTTGCCAGAGGGCAGCAGTTTGAACGGGTTATTGGCATCGTCGAGGATCACCGTCATATCTGCTTTTACGCCACGCTTGAGAATGGAACGTGATGAGAGCAATGCGACGGTACCCTGCGAGAACATGCTGAGCATCTGGCCAAACTGGCGCATCTGATCGCAATCGAACTGCGGCGTGGGCTGCAAATCCTGTAGACCCATTCCTTCCAGCAAGGCATCCAGTAACTCACCTTTCAGCGCATCACCACTGCTTTGAGCCGCCGCCTCGCGCTGGCTGTGAGACGCCACCGGATCAATGCGCAGACGCCCTTTCGGGGTAGGTGATGGAGTACGCTGCACCGCCTGCGGCGTCGGCAAGGTGATACCACCATATTCAAGCGGTGTCGGGCTGGTTTCGGTCGGTTCTTCAGCTTCTTCAGCTTCTTCAGCTTCTTCAGCTTCTTCAGCCACTATTGGCGCAGGCGCCGTGTCGGTATCATCAAATAATGGCGAGCTGCTAAGTTCAGCCAGATCAACGGCGTCAGGCGCGACCGAAGCTGGCTTTAGCTCTGGTTCTGGTTCTGGTTCTGGTTCAACTTCTGGCAGCGGCGGTACTTCGGGTTGCGCCAGCGGAACCGCCCCGCTCATCATTAAACCTAGTGGGTCATCGTGATGGCGGGGATCGGGGGTATTCTGGCAGCCAAACAGACTAAGAGGATCCAGCTCATCAGGCTGCTTCTCAACCGGTGCAGAGGCCGCAACACTCTTCTGCCCGACCAGCGCGCTCGGGGTCGCATCATCAAAAATGCTGTCCTGGGCAAACAACGCATCCTCTTCATCAAACAAACTGCGATGAGTCGGCTGTTGGCCGATATCCAGTGGCGCATCACTAATCAGCGCAGCCAGTGGATTTTCCGGATTACGTTCGGCGGCAGCGGGAGCAGTCAGCGGATGAGCTTCGGATGACGCTGGCGCAGGTTTTTTACGTTGCGATAAATCGTCAGAGATGGAAAATTCTTTCGCCAGGCTGTCCCAGATCTCACTGGGGATTGCGGCAGTGCTGCTCACCGCTGTGGCTGGCTCATCGACAATGATTGCCGCTTTGGCGGCTGGCTTAGCGACCACGCTGGCAGACGATGCGGCGTGAGTATCGTTAACCAGCAACTGATAATCATCAATGCCAATAATATCGCCGTCCTGCAATTCCACCTGACGCCCACGTTCCAGCGGAATATCGTTAAGAAGCACGCGAGTGACATTACCACGGTTGGTCAGACGACATTCACCGTCAGCAGTAATATGCACAATGGCCTGTAATCGGGAAATGGTACGGTCATCATCAGGTAATACCAGATTGTTATCCACCCCACGACCAATGGTGCCGCCGGGAGGTAAGAAGTCAAAGAGAGTCTGCGGCGGCTGATGGCCGGGTTTAGTCGTTATTATCGTAAAGCGCATAACGGATTCCTGCGGTTGGCTGTTCGGCATCTATATCGCGCCTCTCTCGTGAAAGAGGCGGAATATAGGAAGCGTTTTTATGATGGGCTACGGCGCGATTTATCGCGCTCTTTTTAGCTGGTTGATTATTAGTTTAAAACTGCGCGATAAATCGCTTCACTACAGAATGTGGGATTTATCAAAAAAAGATGAGAGAGAAGATATAATAATTAAACAATTAGAAATTTTATTTGTCTTGAGTTTATTACAAGCAGCGGCCCCCAAACAGGAGTCAGCAAGAAGAAGTAATTAGCAATAATTATTCATAAGGAATCGATTTAAGTTGCTCAACACGTTCCAGGTCAACTCTGGCAATGCATTTATCCTTAAGCGCATCGTAAGTAACGGTTCCTTTCTCAGCCATAAAAGACTCAAGGTTACATTGACCATCGCGATACTTTAGCCAGCCGCGCTGTGACTCGGTTAAGGTTAACGTATAGCTTTGCAAAGCTGCCGGTGAAGCGGAATACTCAGCCGCGATTCTATTCTTTGTTGCGAGATACTCTTCATTTAACGTTTTTTCTGCTGTCTGTTTTGCGGATTTAAAGCAGGAGAAAACCTCACCATCATTCACAGCTTTGCCGCAAACATCCTCTGCATTAGCGTAATTCTGTAACACACCGATAAACAGAAAGACAATGATTCCCTTTTTCATACCAACGTCCTTATCGTTTAAAATTTTTCAGCGTCCTTATGAAGACCGCTGAGTTTTACTTTAGATAGGCCTTGCGTAATTCAGCAATAGATTTCAGCGAGGAGTTCTGGAATTTTTCCGTCGTACTATTATCATAGTAAACACCAATACCCGCTTTAAGCCCCATAACATTGTAGCGGCGCGATTTATCGCGCACCTTTGAAAAGAAACTAAATCGCGCCGCTACAAATTACTGCAGAGTTAACAAATAAATAATATTACGCTTCTTTGTTTTCTTTAATGTTCCAGCCTGAGCTGCTTTCTGCACCTTTACCACCAGAAGAGCTCTGCTCCCAATACTGCTGCTTAACTTTAGAGGCCTGGAAAGAATAGCTCATTCCCAGCGTATCGCCATTGTCAGAGCCATTATAGTTCACATTAGTTACCAGCACGTCTTCCAGTGTAATGCGAGCATATTCAACCTGAGTGCCACCCGCTTTACAGATAGAGAGTTCGACTTTCGTGAGATGCTTACCGCTGGCGCAGTTCTTCAGTAGCGCAGTGGTGGATTTATCGATCAGTGCATTGACGTGCAGATCGTTGAAATTAACCTTACCCGCACCGCCGCCACCGCCAACAGACATATTGCCTGGTTGAGTAGCTCCCCATGAGAAAGAGGTAATATCGGTCCAGCCAGTGTGGTTTGAGTCTTTAGACTCGCCGGTAACGCCGTCGACCTTCATAAACATATCAATAGCCATTATCTTTCTCTCTTAATTGATTGAGATTGTTGCTTTAAAAAAAGCAAGGATATGGCAAAAAGAAAAGCATGGGGCTGAATAAAACAGTCCATATTTTACCTTTGCCTTGCTTCTGAAACAGTGTCGTAAACAATATTTCAGATAACGTATTGCCGAATTTATATCCGACAAAAACTTGTATGCGTTTTTAAATCGATATATATATTGAAAACCTGATTCCCTTTTGCATGCCCGAACTTCACGCACTCATTTCATGGACAGCGACCTGACAGATAGTCTATAGTAGCACAGCGTATCAAAAGTTTACCGAAGGAACGAATATGAAAAAGGTCATCTCAGCATCCCTGATATTAGTGTTATCGCTGCTCTCACTCTATTCAATCGCAGATATTATCGAATCGATAGTTCTGGTTTCTCGTTATGAAAACTTTAATGCCGATTCCACCGGAATCATTGCCGGTAAAATTATCTTTGCAGCGCTCTGCATCGCTATTATTTTTATTTTATATAAAAGAGTACACAAAAGACCGTTTAATTAGTTCGCTTTAACTTTTCGGCTACTGCATAGATTGCAATTGACGCAGTTATTGAAATAATTATCAGAACTGCGTTGATAACTTTCCCCACCAAAGAGATATCCCAGTCAAAGAACAGAATATAATAACCTACACATGTTATTAAAATCAGCGCAGACAAAAAGGTCAGCAAAAGGCTCATGATATAGAGAGCTGTTTTTTTAAACATCACGTATTCCTTCCAGAAAGTTCGAAAACACCTCTTGCGCCAGTGGCGAATTATTCTGTTGTAGTGCAATCGCATCCAGCCAAGGGTCAATATTATCTTGTAGCAGAAAATAGAGTAAATCGAGATCACCTGCACCGCGCAACATGGCATAGACCTCCTTATTCTTTTTCATCAAATCCCGCGAGGTATAGATTGACCTTGAAACAGAAGCACCAATGGTGATGATCCCTGTCATCCCCGCGCTAAAAAGAAACTTAGGGATGACCCGGATAAAGAATCGTGACACAATCTCATTAACAAACAGGTATTTAAAAGCAAAAGATCCCGCTGCACTACCACCCATTTTTACCAGTAATTTTTCTAACTGCTCTTCGCTAAGCCGTTTAAAATATTGCTCAACCACGAGTTTTATCAACTTGCGCAGATCATCACTTGTCGCTCCCTTCTTCAGCAGGCTGATCAAGCGGATGCGATCCGTTTCGTTATCCCAGCGATGGTCACTATCAAGAAAGTCTTTGGTCAGCGCATAGAGATCACCTGGAATAGCGGCAAATCCACTCAGCGCACTCACCATAAACGTCTCAACATCCGATTTCTTTTTGGTATTGAACAGGGCCAGCATGCCATCAGCAATACTTTTCGGCGAATCCATATCCCGAATCCTTTTTAAACAGCGATGATTCCAGAAGACATCAGGCGCAAAGCCATTTAGCGCCTGACATCCTATAAGTTTCAGGATGTGTTCTGCTTGGTAAAACTCAGGCATCGCACATCCTTATTAAAACTTACGTATTGTCATTTTTCAGCGAAGGCAGTTTCGATACCAGACGCAGCGATACCGTCAGACCTTCCAGTTGATAATGCGGACGTAGGAAGAATTTCGCCGCGTAATAACCCGGATTGTCTTCCTGCTCCTCAACGTTCACCTCGGCTGCGGCAAGCGGTTTGCGTGATTTGGTTTCCTGCGAGGAGTTGGCCGGGTCACCATCGACATAGTTCATCACCCAATCATTCAGCCAACGCTCCATCTCATCGCGCTCACGGAATGAGCCGATTTTGTCACGCACAATGCACTTCAAATAGTGAGCAAAGCGGCAGCAGGCAAACATATACGGCAGACGCGCCGCCAGACGCGCATTGGCGGTAGCGTCGGCATCGTGGTATTCCGCCGGTTTCTGCAATGACTGCGCACCAATAAAGGCCGCGAAGTCCGAATTTTTACGATGTACCAGTGGCATAAAACCGTTTTTCGCCAGCTCCGCTTCACGACGATCGCTGATGGCGATCTCAGTTGGACATTTCATGTCCACACCACCATCGTCACTCGGGAAGGTATGGCACGGTAAGTTTTCTACCGCCCCGCCCGATTCCACACCACGGATTGAGGTGCACCAGCCGTACTCTTTGAAGGAACGGTTGATGTTGGCTGCCATCGCATAGGCGGCGTTACTCCAGGCGTAATTGCCATGATCAGAGCCATCCGTTTGCTCTTCAAAATCATAACTGTCCACCGGATTAGTACGGATACCGTATGGCAGACGAGCAAGGAAACGTGGCATCACCAGGCCCAGATAACGTGAATCCTCTGATTCACGCAGACTGCGCCAGGCAGCATATTCAGTGTTCTGGAAAATCTTGGTCAAATCGCGTGGATTCGCTAGTTCCTGCCATGACTCCATCTGCATGACTTCGGGTGCCGCACCGGTAATAAACGGACAGTGTGCCGCTGCGCCAATACGTGCCATCTCTCCCAGCAACTCCACATCCTGTGGGCCATGATCAAAGTAGTAATCACCGACCAGGCAACCGAAAGGTTCGCCACCAAACTGGCCGTATTCCTGCTCATAGATTTTCTTGAACAGCGGGCTGCGATCCCAGCCCACACCTTTGTAACGTTTCAGGGTACGTCCCAGCTCCTGCTTGGAAATACTCATAAAGCGAATTTTAAGCATCTCATCGGTTTCGGTGTTGTTCACCAGATAACTCAGGCCACGCCACGCGCTTTCCAGTTTTTGGAAATCCTGGTGGTGAATAATCTGGTTAACTTGCGCCGACAATTTCTCGTCAATTTCAGCGATCAGTGACTGGATAGTGCGGTACGAGTCGTTAGAGATGGTGACGCTGTTCTCCAGCGCTTGCTGGGCCAGAGTTTTGACCGCACTTTCAACCGCTTCACGCGCCTGGTCGTTCTTCGGACGAAACTCTTTGCTGAGAAGCGCGCTGAATTCATCCTGGCTAAAGCTGGATGCGCCTTGCGGCTGCTGTTGCAATTTCTCACTCATTATTCTTCCTCCTTACCTTCTGCTAAGTCGGCTTGCTTAGGCAGATGCGTCAGCGCCTGCAAGAGCGTCGGGTCATGCAGAATTTTGCCAATCAACTCTTCCGCGCCGTTTTTGCCATCCATATAGGTCAACAGGTTGGCAAGCTGGGTACGTGCTTCCAGCAGCTTGTTTAATGGCTCAACGTGGCGGGCAATCGCATCAGGTGAAAAGTCATCCATGCTTTCAAAGGTCAGTTCGACATTGAGTTTTCCCTCACCCGTCAGGGTGTTTTCAACCTGAAACGCCGCACGCGGTTTCATCGCCTTCATGCGCTCGTCAAAATTATCAATATCGATCTCGAGGAACTTACGATCATCAACAGCAGCCTGCGGTTCCAGGGGCTTGCCAGCGAGGTCTGCCAGCACGCCCATCACGAACGGCAGCTGGATTTTGCGTTCCGCACCATAAATCTCCACGTCATATTCAATTTGAACGCGGGGCGCGCGATTGCGGGCAATAAATTTCTGCCCGCTGGATTTCATAGTGGCCATGATTTTCTCCATAAATGATGCGCGGTTAAGGCGCGCAGGTGTCACTGCGTGATGAAATGAGGAACGCGGCGTTAGTCGTGGCGTCCGAAGATGTTTTGCAACTGATGAACGCCGTCCGGTGCCAGATCGCGAATGATGTCCATAAAATCGAGTTCGACCAGCCGCTGTACGCGGTCAATCATTAACGGCGCCGGATGGCTTGGCTCATGCTGGGCGAAGTATTGCTTCACCTTTTCCAGCATCAATTGGGCATCCGCGCGGCTGGTAAGCTGTACTGTCCGCCAGTCTGGCGCATTACGAGTCGCCGTAGATGCTGGCACGTCTGCGGGCTGATCATCAGCAGCATCTGGCAGTGCCTCCGCTGAGTTTGCGGATTGCGTCAGGCTGACCAGCAAGGCAAAACTTTTCTGCAACTGCGTCATATCAGGCACCGCGCTTTCCCCGAGACGTTCGGCGAGCAGCGCGTGCAGGCTTTGCAGGTATTGATAGATGTGTTGCAAGGTGGCAGCGGCGGGTTGCCCCTGCTGCGCCAGTTCGTCGCGCAGACGCGCCATCCCGCCTGGGTAGTCAGGTGTCTCTAATTTGCTGCCATCACACAGGGCGATTGCATCACGAAGCGTGATACCGTCCGAGGCTTGACGTAACAGCCAGGCCTGGCGCACGGCTGCCGTTAACGCAGAAGCGTCTTCAAGCAGTGCCAGCGCATTGATGCGATAGAACGGATCCTGTTCGCCGTCCTCTTCCAGCCGTGGCCAGAGCGGTTCCCAGTAACGCAATAGTGCTTTTTCAATCAGTTCCAGCCCCTGCGCATAGCCTGGCAGGCCATTAAGATGGGTCCACGCCTGGGTGAGGGCCAGCATCACGCGTAAATCTTTGCTGCGGCTCAGCAATTCCGTCGCCAGCTTTTCTACCCGGTTCCAGTCAGCTGGCTCAGCCGGGATAATGGTTTCACCAAACTGTTGCTCAGCTTTACCCGCGCTGGCCTGCTCCATCGCCTGAAAATCAGCGTGATATTCAAGGTTGTCGCCGCAAGGGTCATCATTACCGATCGGCGCCAGCAACGCGTCGAGATTAATAGTCATGCGGTTGCACCTCAGGATTCAAACATCGGGGGGTAAAGTCCATTTCGTCCGGGCTTCGCACCGCCTGCCGGATCAAACAGCAGCGAAAATAACTGGGCGGTGAAGTTGCCACTATGCACATGGGTGTATAACGGGAAGCCGTCGCTTTGATTGGTCCACCAGAAACTGGTGTAAAACTGGGGATCAAAGATGTCGGCAGGCAGTTGCCAGCTCAGGTTCGACACGCTGCTCCCTTCACCAATAATCGCCAGAATCTCTGATGCCTCCTCCTCTGGCTGCTGCGGCAGAGGAATGCTGAGCAAAGCCTGATCCAACTGTTCCGGGCTACTACCGTCGCGCACCACACGCAGTAGTGTGTTGCCGACCTGTTGATACCAGTCGCCCGCATAGCCCAGCATGGCAGGCGACCATTCTGTCGGGCTGAAGTGGCGCAGGGCGCACAGCGGATAGTGGCGGCCAACGCTATCGCGTGAAGCGGTCAGGCTCCCCATCTGCACCAGTTGGCTGCCGAGCATCGGTGGCACGACAAAATTCCATACTGGAGCGCTGAGAAACGCTCGCGAAGGCGCATTCTCCCCTTCGGCACTGGTTTGCCAGTGGTGTAACCCCACCTGAAACCAGTGTGACCATTGCCGTAGCAAGCTGTCGGGAATGCGTCGCTTAACAAAGTCCCCCGCACTGGGGAGTTTGCCGTACCAGCCGGGTGCTGCGTATTGCGTCATCGTAAGGCTCCGATTCAGGGACAGCTAAAAGCGGGAAGCTGGAACGGGTTGCGAATGCTGCCGGGGGTAAATGACAGCGTGACCTGATGTCCTTCCACGTTAAAGTTGGCTTCGCGCGTCAGGCCACCGGACTGTGTCAGCCGGGCGCGATCGAAAAAGCGATTCAGCGCCCAGGGACCACTGGTGACCAGCGTGGAGGTGGTACCATTAGTTAAGCCAAGCTGCATACGCACTTGACTGGTGCCACCAGGCCCCGGCCAACTGACCATTTGTACCGCCTGTGGGCCATGGCTGTAGCGCAGGATCTGCCCATCGACATCCAGCGTCAGGGTGAGGATTTCGTTATCCATTTTTACCGTGCGCAGTGTGACGCGAAAAGATGGCGTGGTCGCGCCGTTGGTAAAGAACGCATCGCGAATTGACTGCGACTGCTGGAACGGACGCAGCAACGCTTCACCACCCGGCAAGGTTTTGCCATCAATCCCGGGTGTGAAACGCCAGGCCGCGTGGGTGGTATCAACTTTGCTCGCCAGATTGTCACGGAAGAAGCTGTCCATCAGGCCGCTTCCCGGCGCAAACATGCGTGCCAGGTCATCGGGAGTCACTTCGTTGCGACCATTGCGCACCAGCGGATAACGTCCGGCGATAGCCTGCTGACAGAAACTGCCCACCTCCATCTGGATACGTTTGCGTACGTTATCCATATCGCGACGCTGGGCGTCTGAACTGGCCCCCACCGCCATGCTGGAAACCATGTTTTGTAATGTACCAGGTAAACGACCCGCACTGGCCTGTACGCGGCTAATGGCATCACTCGATGGCGGTGGCATACCGCTGTTAGCCGCATCTTGCACCGCGGTCAGGTAACGATAGAGATCGTCAATCTGGTGCAGAAAATCATCCACCGCCAGCACTTTACTGCCCTGCTGTAACGGCTGCGCCAGTTCGATAATCGAGGCAAAGTGCGCACCCACTACCTGTTCTGGTGCCGGATTCGCTTCGTTCTGTGCCGCACTGGCCTTCGGCGCACTAAATAACGCCTGCAAGGTGCGGGTAGCGCTATTGTCTGACGCTGGCGGCGCGGTTTGTGCTGCTTTGTCATCTGTTATCGGACGCGTCAGCGTCAACACTTTACTCAGGTTGATAACCAACTGGCGCAATGGTGAGTGGTTGCCGGAAAGTAAACGAGCGGTGTTAATACGCTGTGCCAGATCAGCGCTGTTATTGAGCTGAATATCGCTGAGGAATTGTTCCCACTGACGAATGTAATCCTGCATATAGAGCTGGCGCACCGCTAAGTCGGTCTGTTGGCTGTTTTCCTGTTGCGTGGTGCCGCCCAATACCCAGCGATCGTCCTGATACAGTGCCTGAGTTACCGGCGCAATTTGCCTATCAACGTGCTGCCAGTATCCGTCCGGGGTATACAGGCCTGCGACGCCATCGTTAACCGACTTTCCACTTTTACGTGAGAACACCAGTTCGCTTTGCGGGCCACCGAGCGCGGCGAGGGTAACCGTAGGTAAGCTGCCATCACGTTGTAGCAGGCGCTTCAGGCGTCCGTAGACGCGCTGTGATAGCGGCATCTGATTAATCAGCGCCTGCTCGCGCTTTACCAGCGCATCATCCTGCGCATAAGGCGAGGATTGGATTTGCGTTTCCAGCAACTGTTGCAGATGCCACGCCAGCTGTTTGACTTCCTGCTGGGTCACGTTCTGCGGTAGCTCACGCGAGATATTCAGCATCAGCCAGGCTTGCAGGAACTTGCCGTCATAATGCTTAGGTTGATACAGCATCTGATATGCCTTCAGCGCCTCGTAGCTGTAATCCGCATCACTGCCGTTGTCATTACGCAGCCAGCGGGTGATGTTTTGTGCCACCTGCGGCAGCAACAATTGCTTCAACGCTTTGCTGTAAAGTGCCTGGCTGGCGTCACTTACTTCAATGCCACGGTATAACCACATACGACGCGTTAGCGGTGGTTCCTGCAATGAGAAGTCTTTGCTCTCCGGCAGATGCAACAGCGTATTGAGGTAAGGCACCAGCGCAAACAAATCGCCATTACCCTGGCGTTGCAGTTGTTCGCCAAGTTGCTCAACTTGCGGCGTCTTTGCTGCCATCTCCTGTAAATAGGTTTTATTTTTACTGTAACTGGTCAGCCACAACGCCCCTGCAACGACCACAATGACCAAAAGCGCCAGATAGCCGGACCATAATCCCGCACGATTGCGCAGTTCCCACCAGCGATTGCTGGCTGCCAGGCCGGATTCCTGAAATACCACATCTTCCAGCATGTCTTTCAGGAAAAAGCTTTGCCCTTTGGTCGGGGGGATGGGTGCATCTTTGCCAACCTGATCCCAGCGACCTGATTCACCGTTCTGTTGTCCCGGCAAATGCAACGCGCGGGTTAACTCCCCCATCACGCGGTCAAACGGCAGTCCTTCCTGGGTACCACTGGCAAAGTAGATACCGCGCGGAGCGAACTGGGTTTCAAAATCGGAGCGGGCGAATAAGGTCTCCAGTGCTTCGGCCAGCAACGGACGTAATGCGGCAAACTCCTGCGGGAACAGATAACTATCCGCGCGCGACTGGGCATCGCTTTCAGCCAGCAAGGTAGCGGCTAGCCCGGCATCCAGACGTTGTTGCAGCAGCGAATACTCCTGCTGGAACTTGCCACTCAGTTCGAAATCGGCCGTAGACGCCTGCGCCCAGGGAAAAGTAAAGCCCCAGATTTGTTCGCGCTGGGTTTTATCCAGCCCGGCAAAATAGCTGCGAAACCCTTTCAACAAGTCCGCTTTGGTAACCAGCACGTAGACCGGGAAACGAATACCGAGGCGGTCGTGCAACTCCATCAGACGCTGACGTAAGGTTAGGGCCTGATTGCGCAAGGCTTCCGGCGTCTGACTGAGTAAATCCGCCACGCTCAGGGTGACGATGACACCATTGATCGGCTGGCGACCACGGTATTTGCACAGCAACCCCAGAAAGTGGTGCCACTCGCTGGCATCACGCTCCTGTTGGCTCTCCTGGGTGGCATAGCGTCCGGCGGTGTCCAGCAGCACTGCGTCATTGGTAAACCACCAGTCGCAGTTACGCGTGCCACCTATGCCGCGCAGTGCGGCCTTTCCAAACTTATCCGCCAGCGGGAATTGCAGACCGGAATTGACCAGCGCAGTCGTTTTACCGGCCCCCGGAGCGCCGATGATCATGTACCACGGCAGTTGGTAAAGGTATTGACGGCTGAAACGCTGTGCCCAAAACGGCGTACCTTTACTGTTATGACGCTGGAAATGCGCTTTTTTCAGCATCTCCGTCGCTTCGCCAAAACGGCTTGCCAGCACTTGCTCTTCGTTGGTGAGGCGTTTGCGATCCTGTTCTGGTTCGCCGCTCGGGCTGGTTTCCAGGCTCGACATCAGTTTACGGTTGAGCCACATGTTGTAGAGGCGAGGAATCGCCTGGCTCAAACCCCACACCAGATACAGCAAGGCAATACTGATCACGCGATTCTGCTCAGGTTCAAGCGGCCGCGAATCGACAATCGAGAACACCGGGCCAATCACCCAGATGATAAATGATAGCGCCGTGATACCGACAAAACCCCAGGCGAGGCGGCTGGTCAGCACGGCAAAAAGCATATTCAGCATGGATTAGTTCCCTCTCGCCAGGCCGTTGAGTTCAGCTAGCGTCGCATCCGGCGCCACCAGCAGCGTAATCTCCACACGACGGTTACGCGCACGGTTCTCAGCACTGGTATTTGGCACAATTGGATTGCTCTCGCCACGCCCTTCAGCTTTCACGCGTGCCGGTTGGGTCAATTGCTTTTGCAGCAAGCTCTGAACCGTCTGGGCACGTGCCAGCGAGAGTTCATAGTTGGAAGCAAAACGGGCGCTGCGGATCGGTACGTTATCGCTGTAACCCACCACCAGAATCTTGCCGCTGACGTTATTCATCGCCGCCGCAATACGTTCGATAACCGCTTCATAACGGCCCCGCACCGTGGTTGCGCCGGAGGTAAACAAGCCATCCCCTTTTAGCGTCACGACGCTTTGATCGGCTTCATCCCGCACCACGACCAGGCCAGCATCAATTTCCGGTTTGAGGAACGTTTTCAGATTGAGCGCAGCCGGTGGCGGCGGTGCCGGATGACGAATCTGCATTTCCGGTAATGAAGTCTGGTAAATGTTGGCCAGCACTGGCGTGGTGTAATCCCCCAGCCGCCAGTTGAGAACGATATAGAACAGACAGGCACCGAGCGCGGCCACTGCAGCGCAGGCCCACAGCGGGATCATCGGACGCCACAACTTGCGCAACACCGGTTGATCGGTCGGATGCAACGACAGCGCCGCCGCATAGCTGCCGCGTACGCTTTTGATCATCTGCAACAGTCGTTGTTTGATGGTTTCCAGCTGCGAGCGCCCATTGTCCAGTACCCGATAGCGCCCTTCAAAACCGAGCAGCAGGCAAAAGTAGATCAATTCCAGTAACAGGATATGCTGACGCGGATTCTGCGACAGTTTTGCCAGCAACTGGAAAAATTTCTCCCCACCCCAAGTTTCATTATGAAAAGTGACCAGCAAACCTTTGCTGGTCCAGACGCCGCGGCTGCCCCAAGGCGTCAGCGCGGCGGCTTCATCCAGTGCGGTGCACAGGCAATAACGCGCACCGATGATCACTTCATAACTCAGGCCCGACTGCTGACAACGCAGTTCAAAGTGACGGATCTGGTCTATCAATTGCTGACGCAGACGTGCGGGATCGTCATGGGAAACGGAGTGCCGGATCTGCGGGATGGCGTTAATCAGCGGGTTAGCCGCTGCCACCAACGCATTCTGGTGGCTCACGTCGGGCTGTGCGACATCGCTATTCGATTTCTGTTGTGGCTGCATCATGCGTGCTCAGTTTTGATTATTCTGACTGACTGCGAATGGCCCAGAACTCCATATTCAGGCCAGGAAATTCTCCGGCGAGATGAAGCGCAAAGGCGCCTGATCGTTCCATCTCCTTCCACAACTCACTGTTTTTATCCAGTTCAAAGTAGCTATACCCGGCATGCCATGGAATTTGCGGTGGCGCACCCGGCATACTGATCAGAGACAAGCCAGGCAACTGAAGTTGCACCAGATCGCGAATTTTGGTGACAGGGGCGACTTTCATCTGCGCAGGGAAATGGGTTTTTAATGCATCGACAGGCACGTTGGCTTTTACCGCCAGCACGAAGCCAAATTCGCGCACCATGCTGCTTTCCGGCACCGTTGCCACATTCAATCCATGTGAGCGCTGGGTCAGAGGCAGTTGAATGGCGCTCTCCTCCATCACCTGCGACAACGCCTGCCGCAGTTGCAGGGTCAAGCGCGTAAAGCAGCCATACAGATCGTCATGGTCATAACGCGGAAACACATCCGGCGTGCGCGCGGGTGACCAGGTGCACAACTCTGACGCCAGTTGTAGCCAGTGGCAATATAGGGATTCAGGATGCAGCAACGGTAGGCTTTGCAGATGCGCATGCAGACCCAACTGCCGGTTTAATAAGGCCAGCAGCATGAAATCAACCATATCGGCGCTGTTAAAACGACCGGTGCCCGGTGTGCGCTGACTCAGTTGCTGGCTGCGTTGCAGAATCAGGCCATGCAGATCGTTCATCATACTTTGCAGCCCGTGACTCCCGGTCAGGGTCAGCATCGGCGGGATGTAATCGTTATCGAGACGCAGGTGATTATCGCTACGCTTTTCAACCACGCGCGCTACTCCCATCGCCGTCCATTCTGCGGTGAGATCCTGCTCCAGCATCAGGCGCAGGCGCAGTTTGCCGAATTGAACCGTGGCTGCCCCCACCGCCATTGCGTTGTCATCTTCCACCTCGCTTTCCCATGCCAGATAACGCGCCAGTGAGTCTTGTGAATCCTGAAAGGTCACAGCCTCACGTCCATTGCGTCGCGTCGGGATCGCCAGCACCACTTTTGCCCGATCGACATTGTCTGGCAGATCCAACGGAGCCGGTCCCTGCTGAGGCTGGCTGAAAGCAAAAAAGGTGCCGTCCGGCAGGCAGCCGCTGGCCGTATTTAAAGCCAGCTTGCCCTGACGCAACAGCGCCTCATCAAATTCAACATCAAAAAAACCCCAGGTGTAGACGCGCTGGGACTGCCCCCATTCACGTAAGGTACTGTGCAGAAAATTTTCCGACTGCTGGAAGTGATGTGGCCGCAGAAACATCCCCTCCGTCCACACCACCTTTTCGGCTCTGTTCATAATCATCCTTTACTGCTTAACCAGGCGCAGGCCATTGATATCGACAACGATGTTGGCATCCAGCTCGCCATCATGACTTTTCCAGAATTGCCAGAACGCACTGTCATTCCCATCCGGGAAGGGCAGCGCCAGACGCCAGACTTTTCTGTCCAATGTCTGGTATTCCGCCATGATGCCGATGAAGCGCGCTTGATCGAGGCTTTTGCCACTGAGCGTGTTGCTTAACTGCCCTGCCCTGAGGAAGAACTCTTGATTGTTCAACAGTGAATTGCCCAGCACCGTAGCCGGCTGATTTTGCATAGAATAGAAATCTGCAGACATAAATGCGGCGTCAGAGGTTAATAGCATCACCCGAACTTTTAGCGGCGCACCCGAATTGATTTGCGGGTGCGCCTGGAAATGCAGGTTGTAACGCGCCACTGAAGGCTGCCCGCCACTGCATGCAGCCAGTAGCAAGGCGAACAGCGGAAAACACCACTTTTTCAGACGGATTATCACCCTCACCTTTCCCTCCATGTTCAGCGCACTTAGTTAATGATCCAGGTACCGCTGTTACCGTTCTGGCAGGCTTTGCTGTCGCCATCGACCGAGACACAGGTCTTTTTCTTCGCACTGCGTACACGGCGTTTAGGCTGGTCAGCTTTCAGGGTTTGGTCATAAAGATCGCTTTTCACCAACGCACGGAACGGCACATAACCGGTGAGCTGGGCAGCGGCTGGTGCGGCTGCGGCTTTTGCATCAGTAGTTTTCTGGCCGTCTGCCGGGGCGGCTTCTGCCTGCTGAGCCAGTTCGCCAATCGCCAGCCAATTGTTCTCTACGGTGCCGAGCACGGTGTAGGTTCCTCCGGTTTCCAGGGTAGTCACCACTTTGCCGCCAAAATCAGGACGGGTCATAACCGAGGTCGGGTAGAGCGCACGATAGGTTTCGTTGATCGGGCTGAACTGGGCCGGCGGCACAACTGCATGGCGGTGGACCAGTGCCACACCGTCAACGGTGCTGGTTTCAAGCATGTCATCAGTGATTTGCGGTGGCGCTTTACAACCTGCCATAGCAAAGACAAACAGCAGGCTTAACGCGATGCGGAGATTCACCATTTTCTTCATGTTTAGTTCCATTAATCTCTAAAAAATGGCCATTGGCCGGTTGTTAGCAAAACAAATCACTAAATGCAGGGACAAGCCTATGCATTCAGGACCATTTGATATTTTGTCTCTAGGATTTTTTTGGAACCTTTAGATCAAATATCAATTTAAGATTGATCAATACAAATTATGTAATTCAGATGCAATAAAAGGGAGCGCAAGACCAGGAAGGATTTTAAGCTGCAACTAAAACATTCATCAAAGTGATCAATATTTGCAACAAAAATAGGGTAAAGCAGCGTTCACAAGATTTACTAATGACATTCCTGGTCTGAAATCCACCCTGCCATATGAAACCACTCAATCAGGGTGCAAAAGTCGTGACGAATATTAATCGCGAGAAAGATGGATTGTAATCGATCTAAATCAATAATTTAAGATCAACTTGTAGCTCCATAGCTACCGCACGAGCTCAGTTAAATCCGCTCGCGAGTACAAATAATCATCCATGTATTTACATCCGCGAAAGATTTACATAAGCCTGACAAAATATCAACGTCCGCTCCCCTTAGAAAAAATACATAAACATTGCTTAACAAATGCATTTAATGGAAACTCACCACGCCTTGCGCTAATGAAATCAGATTCTTCTCAAAAAAAACTTAGAATACATAAGAAAATTACCACTTAAGATAAAAAACCATCCATTAAAAATTCATAAAAATTCACAAACAAAGTGGCACTGATTAAAGAAGTGTTTACTCAATTTGGGTTAACCATGACAGGTCAGGTTTTTATACTTAAAAAACATTACGAAGCGGATATTTTGTCCGTTTATCGCAGAATTTCGCCTGCATCTTAGACAGAAACGCCCGGCATGAATGTAAAGGAAATGAAATGAATGGATGGTTCAGGCAGGAATGAACGGAAGAAAGATAAAAAATGGCGCGATAAACCGCGCCTTTACAGGGAAATCGTCACTAATGACGTTTTATCCACTTTAGCACCAGACGATCGCCCAGCCATTGAATACCGCACACCAGAATGATCAACCCCGTGATTACCGCCAGCATCACATTAGTTTCAAACCGCTGATAGCCATAACGACTCGCGAGAACACCCTGCCTCCGGCACAAATTGCCCCGGCCATCGCGGATGCCCCGACCAGCGCCACTAATGTCATAACGAGTCCTGCCAGAATGCCCGGTAACGCTTCCGGTACCAACATTTCCCAGACGATACGCAATTAGCTGACCACCATGATACGTACGGCATCAATCAAACCACGATCCTCCTCGCGCAATGACACGTTCGCCACGCGGGCAAAATAAAGCGTCGCGGTGATCAACAGTGGAACAATCGCTGCTCAGGTTCCAAGCGACGTGCCAACCAGAAAACGCGTAAAAGGAATCAGCGCCACCAGTAGAATATTAAATGGTAGGATCGAAATCCGTTGATAATGATCCTCAACACATGTTCAATCAGCCGTTGCTCGGCAATGCCACCGGAGCTGGTCACCACTATAATCAAACCCAATGGCGACCCGGCAACCAATTAAACCAGTTGAACCCGTTAACCCCTTCAAACCAGGCCAGAAACCAGCATCGTCAGCAAAGTATAGCCAATGGCATTAAGCATTGAATCAATCATTACCGGTGACATAGCCGAGTAGCTTAACTTGTGCCTGCTAATGTTGCAGCCATCTGATGAATGATCATCCCATGCAGTGGAAGTCCCCATGCCAGATTTATGTAACCAACAACAAGTGGTGGTCATTATGGTGGTCTTGACAGAACTACTATTCAGGTTTAGCTTATTTATTAGCCAGTTACTGGCTAAGGCGATCCCAGTCAGAGGAGCCATATTTAGAGAAGCCCGCTCAGGGAAACCTGAGCGGGCTTTTTGTTTGCAAAAAAGCTAATTGCAACGGATACGAAGGAAGTCTTAGCTTTGGCAGATACCCGCCCCGTTTTAACTGACTGTTGAGTTTGTTAAGCAGGGAAGCTGATGGTTTCAGGGTAATTGTGCAAGCACCGCTTGCACAAATCCCTTCTGACCAGACTTCGGCAATAATGCTCCCAGTCAGAGGAGCCAAAATGAAAGATTCAGGGTGATTTGATCATTTTGAGTTTTTTATACGCCAGTTGTCGATTTAGTGATTTGTTCGTGAGTAAAGAAGCAAGACAGGAGAAGTGAGTCGGTTTACATGCGCGTGAACGCACTGTTTTTTCACGGATGGTGGGACACAAATGGGGTTTAAACGACAAACTCGTAATGCGAGCCATCGGGAAGCTCAATGTTAAGGCGGAGTTTTCCTCCTGCAGCTTCAACATAACGCTTAAGCGTCGAGAGTTTTAAATCCCGGCCGGGTTTCTCCATTCCTGCAACCGTAGGCTGTTTAATATTTAATTGTTGCGCGATCTCCACTTGAGTTTTTTTTACTCTTTCACGCAATTCAGCAAGGTGGATATTCAGTAAGACTTCTTCAGCCATGGCGTTAGCTTCAGCCACCACTTCCGGCCTCTCAGCTGCAAGAATTTGTTCAAGTGTTCTGCCCATACCGTTACTCCTTTCTCTCTTCGCGTTGAAGATGATGCATGAATTCTTTATCTGCGAGCGGGATCAGCCCGGCATAAAAACGCTTTTCATTGCCACTCTTATGACCTGTGCAAAGCACTACACCGCTGCGCCAGGGATCAAATGCGTAAAAAGCCCGGATAGGAACACCTATGCTTTGAATACGAAGCTCTTTCATATTGCTAAAACGAGAGCCTTTTAGGGTGTCAGCGTAAGGCCTGCATAACGCTGGGCCTGCTTGCTGCAATACAATTAATGCAGACAAGACGCATGCTCGGGCAGTGTCATCTTGCGCCACCAGCCAATCATCAAAAGTGTCCGTTGTTACTATCTGCCACATGATACGCTTCTGTCGATATAGGTCAAATGCTATATAGGTTAAAGACGATAATCAGTGTGGCGAAGTAGGGCAAATCAGGCACTTTATCTGTAATGACGTGTCGATAGAGATTCCAAAAAAAATGCCCGCTCAGTTGTCCTGAGCGGGCGTGGCCCTCATCAACGAAAACGCTAATCCACGGCAGGCGGTAAAGGTGCCAGCTCCAGGCTGCTGCGGAAATCGCTGCCTTGATAGTCGCTATCCAGCAGGTTACGGCGACGCAGTTCGGGAAGCAGTCCGTTTAACAGCAAATCTTGCTGGTCTGGGCTCCCCAGGCCGTGCAGGGAAATCACGTCAAGTACGCCCGCCTGATAACGCTGTTCAATAGCATCGGCGAGTTGCTCTGGCGTACCCGCGACAAACCAGTGTCCCGTCTCTTCTGCTTTAATAATCAGCTCACGTAGCGTCAACCCTTCCAGCGCATATTGGCGAAAAATGGCGGCTCGTCCCTGCCGGCGATGCACCTGCTCCAGCGGTGGAATTAAAGCAGCTGGCAGGGGCTGATCAAGCGGCACTTCTGTCAGATTCACCTCGCCGCCCAACATATCCGCGACACGCAATCGGCCCTGTTCATAATTAATGCGGTCATGTTTGTCGCGTAAGCGGCGTGCTACGTCCGCATCGCTCTCACCAATGATGGAATGGAATGAGTTCATGATCAGCGGTGGGTTATGCTCCCGGCCAAAACGTCGCGCACGCTGCTGCACAACAGCCACAAACGTCTGTGCCGCTTCAAAGGTGGGCTGCGAGGTGTAGATCACCTCGGCGTAGCGCGCACCCAGCGTGACACCAGCCTCAGATTGCCCGGCCTGAAACTGGACGGGGCGACGCTGCGGGGGCGGCGGGACATTCAGTGGGCCGGCGACCTGGAAAAAGTCACCACGATAATGGATAGGATGCAGTTTGCGAGGGTCAAGGCGAATGCCACCGCTTGCCGTGCGCTGTACTGCCGCCCGTTCATTGGCGTCATACAGCGCGTTCATCACTTCGATAAACTCGGTGGCGCGTGCATAGCGTTCCTGTGGCGGTGGCAGCTGACCTTCACCAAAATTCTCCTCACCGACCGAGGATGTCACCGCATTCCAGCCTGCTCTGCCGCCGCTGATATGGTCTAACGTGGCGACCTGACGTGCCAGATTATAAGGGTGTAGCCAACTTGTGCTGACAGTGGCGATCAGGCCAATCTGCGACGTCACCTGACTTAACGCCGCTAATGCGATAAGCGGGTCCTGCGTGCCCGTCGTACCCGCTAAACCGGCCGGATCAGCCTGCAGCAAATCAGCGGTGAACAGGCCGGTGATTTTCTCGCGCTCCGCGATTTTCGCCAGTTCAATAGCACGCGTGATCCCCACGCCAGGTTGGTTGTCATTGCCCGCGGAGATCACACTGCTGGCACCCACTAATGTTTTGAGTTTGCGACGATACGTTTGCGACACCCTAATCTCCTTTAGGCCTGGCGGATGAAATCGGCCTGAACGGCCTGAAGTGCGTCTGCATCAATCAGCAGACGTAACCCGGTGCGTGCCAGCACGCGAGCGCCAATCAGCAACGCCTGATAGCCGCGTTCCGAGTTGGCAGCTTCACGGAACGGCACGGTATGAAAAATCAGATCATCCGGGCCGATTTTCAGCCAGGGGTGCGCCGTGGGCACCGCATGGCTGATGTCCCCGGCATCGGTTGAGACTTTATTGCGCTGCGGCGAGAGATCGACCTGCTCACCCGCCGCACGAAACTCCTGCAGCAACAAGGCATCCAGTGCGGGATTGAGTTTGAAATCACGCGGACCAATTTGATGGTCTATCTCTACGCGAGCTCCCGTCGCCAGCGCCACCCCTTCTGCGATCGCTCTTAGCTTAGGTTCAAGGGACTCCACCACCTCGCGGCTATCGGCACGAATGTAGTAGTGCGCCGAAGCGTATTCCGGAATGACGTTCGGTGCCTGGCCGCCATTAGTGATAATTCCGTGCACGCGTACGCCATCCGGCAACTGCTGGCGCAAAACACTGATGCCGTTGTACAGCAGCACCAGCGCATCCAGCGCATTAATACCTTCATGCGGCGCACCGGCTGCGTGCGAAGGTTTGCCATAGAAGTGGAAGTAGAGATGATTGTTCGCCAGCGTCGATTCGGTGAGGCGCGTTTTACCTGAGGGATGCACCATCAGCGCCACATCGACGTCATCGAGTAGCCCGGCTTCGACAAAACGCTTCTTCACATTGCCTTTGGGTCCGCCGGGACCCGCCAGCCCGCCCTCTTCCGCTGGCGTCCCTAACACCACGACACGACCGCCGGTTTGTTCCAGCACCTGAGACAGCGTAATAGCTGCCGCGACGCTGGTGGTGCCGATCAGGTTGTGTCCGCAGGCATGGCCGATGCCGATCAGCGCATCGTATTCTGCCAGGAAGGCAACGGTTGGTCCCGGCTTACTGCTGGCTTTCACCGCGTAGAACGCGGTCTCATGACCCGCAACGTTGCGCGTCACTTTAAAGCCCTGCTCAGTAAGCAATCGCGTCAACTGCTCACTGGCAAAGTATTCGTTGTTACCGGTTTCCGGCTTAGCAAAGATCGATTTCGCCACTGCAATATACGCGGCGTTGTGCTGTTCGATATGGGTTTCCAGCGTGAGCTGAAGGGTGTTCAGCGGCATAACGAAGTCTCCTGAATCAAGGCAATCGAATGCCCTCACTCTAAGCGCGTTACCTGCTGATGTTTATCAAGAAATAGTGATAAGGATTGCGGGAAAAGGCACAACTGATTTGTGACAAAAATACGTAATAATTTGCGCCGTTACAGTTATTTCGCAACGGCGTGTCCTGGCACGCCCGAATTGGGCGGCCTGAAGGCTGCACCGTGAAAATGCTTAGCGTGCTGGACATCAGCTACGATTCGCAGCGCCTAAACATCGGTAGCCAGGCAATGTATCGCGCGAAAACTAGTGTCGCTTATCGATGTACTGCACCAGTCGATCGCCAACCCACTGAATGCCGCACACCAACACAATCAACACGGCGATCACCGCAATCATCACAGAAGTTTCAAAGCGCTGATAACCATAACGAATCGCCAAATCCCCTAATCCGCCCGCGCCAATCGCCCCGGCCATCGCTGATGCGCCGATCAATGCCACCAGCGTCACCACAAACCCCGAGAGTATGCCAGGCAGCGCTTCAGGAATCAGGACATCCCAGACGATACGTAGCTTGCTGGCACCCATCGCACGTACCGCATCAATCAGACCGCGATCCACATCACGCAGCGAGACCTCTGCCACGCGAGCAAAATAGGGCGTTGCGGTGATCGACAGCGGAACAATCGCCGCCCAGGTCCCCAGTGACGTGCCGACCAGAAAACGGGTAAACGGTATCAGCGCCACCAGCAAAATAATGAACGGCAGTGAGCGAAAACCGTTGATCACCAGCCCCAGCACCCGGTTAATGCCGCGATGTTCCGCAATGCCGCCCGCACTGGTTATCACCAGAATCAACCCCAACGGTAAGCCGGCCACCAGCGAAAACACCCCTGAAATCAGCGTCATTAATAACGTTTCGCCCAACGCGTTGAGCAATAAATCAATCATCACTGGCGACATAACCGACTAACTCCACTTGTGCCTGCTGCCCGCGCAGCCAGCTGAGAATCTGTAGCTCATCGGCCACGTTGGCGACCGGAAGCGCGATAAAGAAACGCACCACGGCGTAGTGCTGAATATGGTCGATGCCGCCCTGTAATAAGCGGAACTTGCCGGGCAACGCCGCCGCGAATCGTGTCAACAAATCGCCCTGCGCGTCTTCGCCAGCGAAGTGCACGCTGTAGATGGCTTCCCCCTGCTTCTGCTCGCTAATCCGTGCGGCCAGCGCATCTGGCAGTTGCGGCAGCAAACCCCGCAACAAGGTGCGTGTCAGTTCGGATTGGGGATGGGCGAACACCTGCCACACCGGGCCCTGCTCAATGATCTCACCCGCATCAATCACCGCCACGCGGTGTGCCACCGACTTGATGACTTCCATTTCGTGAGTGATCAGCAGAATAGTGATGCCCAGTTTTTGATTAAGCGATTTAAGCAAGGCAAGAATGGAACGGGTGGTTTCAGGATCGAGCGCAGAGGTCGCTTCATCACACAGCAGCAGCGCCGGGCTTGCCGCCAGTGCGCGGGCAATGCCGACACGCTGTTTCTGTCCGCCCGACAGCGCCGCCGGATAGTGATGCGCCTTATCCGCCAGACCGACCAGTTCCAGCAGCTCCGTCACGCGCTGTGCACGCTGCACCTTATCCAGACCGGCTATTTTCAGCGGCAGCGCCACATTCTGCGCCACGGTTTTCGCCGACAGCAGATTGAAGTGCTGGAACACCATACCGACGCGGCTGCGCACCGATTGCAGCTGTTTTTCCGACAGGCCGGTAATTTTCCGGCCTTCGATTTCAATGACGCCTTCGTCAGGTTGTTCGAGTCCATTCAAACAGCGAATCAACGTCGATTTGCCCGCACCACTGCGGCCGATCAGGCCGAGAATTTCACCCTTCTGCACCGTCAGTGAAATATCGCGCAGCGCCTGGGTTTCACCAAAGCGACGTGAAACACCCTGTAAGCGCACCACACTGCCGCTTTCGCGAGCAAAGCGTTCACGGTCTTGTGCATTCTCTACCACGCCACGCGTCAACGTGCTAAAGGGTGCTTCGGCTCCTGAGAAAATCGTCATGCTTAATCCTTACCAGGCCGTTTCGCCAGTGCCCTTGTAGACCTTGTCAAACACGGTCTTAACAGCCTCGTTCTGATACGAGGACACCAGGGTTTTCACCCAAGGCGCGCCCACGTTCTCTTTCTTTACGGCGATAAAGTTGTTGTAAGGATTGTCCTTCACCGGTTCTTGCGCAATGCGGTCGTCAGCCGTCAAGCCGCTTTTCAATGCCCAGTCGGTGTTCACCACTGCTGCGTCCAGATCCGGTACTGAACGGCCAATAATGCCCGAGTCGAGTTCTTTGATTTGCAGGTGATGTGGATTGGCGGTGATATCCGCGGTGGTGGCGGCAATACCGACGCCCGGTTTCAGCTTGATTAGGCCTTGCTGTTCCAGCAGCACTAAACCACGCGCTTCATTGGAGGGATCGTTTGGCACGCCAATTACGGCACCGTCTTTCAGCTCAGCCGCCTTCTTCACTTTCTTCGAGTAAAGGCCAATCGGCCATACAGCGGTATCGCCCACGCGCACGATATCATAATGATTCACTTTGATTTGGTTGTTGAGGAACGGCTGATGCTGGAAGGCATTGGCGTCGACTTCACCGTTTTGCAGTGCCTCATTTGGCTGGTTGTAATCGTTAAAAATCACGGTTTTCACCGTTAATCCTTTAGCAGCGGCTTGTTTGCTCACCTCGCGCCAAACGTCTTCATCTTCTCCGCTCATGATGCCGACTTTCACTGAGGTTTTATCGGCGGCGTGCGCCAGTGACAGCGGTGCTAAGGTAGTGCTAGCCAGCAGCAAAGCGCCAGCGGTTAACAAAAATTTATTTTTGGCAGAGGCCAGGCGTGTGTGCATAGTTATTTCCTAATCGTTATTATTGCGTCAGGTAAAATCGACTGTTGTGATGAACAGTTAGCCGCAGTATACGCAGATGCTTATTCCTGCATTATGATTTATTCGGGAATGCTATTCCTGAAAAGAATAAAGACGCGCAGCCGCTCGCATCGCCACAAGTGAGAGGGTGGCTGTGATACCATGCCGTTTTGATTGACCTGTATTGAGCGCTATGTCGGACACTACAACGAAACGTAAAAATGACCCGGAAGGGCTAAAAAAACGCATCCTTGCCGGTGCCCTAAAGACCTTCGCCGAGTTTGGCATGCAGGGTGCACGCCTTGATCAGATCGCTGAACATGCGCAAACCACCAAACGCATGGTGGTGTACCACTTCGTCAATAAAGAGAAGCTGTATATTGAGGTGCTGGAGCAGGTGTATCAGGCGATTCGCGAACATGAAACCGGGCTGAATCTGGCAAAGATGGAGCCCGAGCAGGCGATGATTAAACTGGTCGAAGCCAGCTTCGATTATCACGCCACTCATCAGGATTTTATGCGCCTGGTGTGTACGGAAAACTTGTTGCGCGGACGCTACATTGTGCAGTCCGAGCGCATTAAAGCGTTGAACAAAAGTACGCTGGATCTGCTGGATGACATTCTGACGCGCGGTCAGCAGCAAGGCATCTTCATTGATGGCCTGAATACCGTGGATGTACACCGCTTGCTAAGCAGTATCTGTGTGCACCACGTCGCCAACCGTTACACCTTCCACTTCCTGTTCACCCCTGAAGATACGGAAGAGGACAGCATCCGTCGTAACCGCCAACTGGCCGTGACCGCAACGCTGCGCTACATCTGCAAGGCGCCTTAAAACTGAGCAGTGCTGTGATGGTCTACGCTTAAAGTTTGGGACCGTCACAGACCTCAGCATAAGGAACGCCGTAGTGAATAGAGATTCCCTCCTTTATCCCCTCCGCAACCCGCAAAATACCGAGCACGACAGTGCCCTGTGGAACTGGGCGCAAAACACCGTGGTGGGCCAGCGTGAGCAAGTCCATCAGCCACAAAATGAAGCCGAACTGCAACAGCTGCTGAGTTCGTCAAAAGGCAAAGTGCGCGTCATCGGCAGCCGTTTGTCACCCGGCCGCATGCTGTGTGTGAATGGCGACGATCTGTTACTCGATCTTAGCGCCATGCGAGGCGTATTGGGAGAGGATGACGATAGCATCACTTTCGCGGCAGGCACGCTGCTGCAGCAGGTGTTCGACGCACTCACCGCACGCAATCGCATGTTAGGCTGTTCGCCTGGCGTGATATCCGTGCAGACGCTGGCGGGCGCGATAGCAACGGGCACCCACGGCCAGGGACTGGACCAGAGTTCACTGGCGGATGAAGTGATAAGCATCCGCATGGTGATGGCTGATGGCCGCGTGCGAGAATTTCATCGGGGTGAAGCAGATTTTCCTGCTGCACAGACGTCTCTGGGATCGCTGGGGATTGTGACCGCCATAACGCTGCGTACCCAGCCATTTCGCCTGTTTACCTGCCATAAATTCGCGGTGTCTGCCGATACCCTGGAGCAGGATCTGCCGCGCTGGAATCAACAATATGAGCTGAGCAAAGCCTGGTGGTTTGTGGATGACAACCTGATGCACGTCTGGAATGCCAACCCCGCCAGTGAAGCAGATGTTCAGGCGTGGCACGCCAATGGCGGCGAGGTGATCGAGCATGGCGAGGATACCGACAGCAGTCTGAATGACACCATCGATCAGACGCTGGCGCACATGCATCGTGATACGCAGATCGAAGGTAAAGGCGGCAAACAGTTCCGTACGGTAACGCGTTTTCGCGATTTCACCGACCTGAGCGGCGATATCTACCAGCTGTTTTGTCGCGGTATTGCCGTGCCGCAAATCAATGTTGAAATTGGCGTGCCGCTGGACAGAACCCCGGAGATTATCAGCAAAATCAAAGCCTGGTATGCGGAGAATCATCCGCACATGCACTACCCCATTATCCTGCGCTGCACCGGCGCGTCCGAAGCCTGGCTCAGCCCGGCTTATCAGCAGCCGACCTGTTTCTTTGGCTTCGTGGTCTATTACGCCGATGACGGTTCGCTGTCCCAGGAAGGCCTGCACTTCCTCACCGAAGTGGAGAAATTGCTGGCCGCAGAAGGTGGGCGACCGCACTGGGGCAAATATTACGATCCACAGCGCTACGGCTGGCGGGAGATTTATCCACAGTGGGATGCCTTCCGCGCGGTGCGTGAACAGCTCGATCCGCAGTGTCGTTTTAGCAATGACTATGTCACGGCTTTATTTGATTGAATTTTGACGGGGGAGAATTTATGTACGCCTGGGTAACACTGCTGACGCAGCCGGACTATTTTATCGGCGTAAAAGTGCTGCACCGATCGCTAAAACGCAGCGAAACGAAATGGCCGTTAATTGTCATGGTCACCGATGCAATTGATATCGAAACGCGTGAAGCCTTACAGGAATTAGGATGTGTGATTCACCCGGTTGAGCCGTTGATGCCCAGCGCCGACCTGGAGCAGCACTACGCTTCTGCTCAATTCGGCGAAGTGTGGAGCAAGCTGCGGGCCTGGGAACTGACCGGCTGCGAGCGCGTGGTGTTTCTCGACGCGGATATGCTGGTGCTGCGTAATATGGATGAGCTGTTTACGCTGGATCTGGGCGATCACGCTTTGGCCGCCTGCCATGCCTGCCGCTGCAATCCCAACAAGATCGCCAGTTATCCTGCCAGCTGGCAACCGGAGAACTGTCACTATACGTGGCAGGATCGCGGTGAGCCGGCACCGGCTAGCCTTGACCGTTATCTGAATGGCGGCTTTTTGGTGCTTGAACCGAATGAAGAGGTGTTTAACTGGCTACAGCAAAAAGTTGCGGCCATCACGGATTTACGCCGCTATCCGTTCTCTGAACAGGATTTGCTCAATGAAGTGTTTGAGCATCGCTGGCTGCCGCTGCCATATATCTACAACGCGTTGAAAACGCTGCCGTTCCAGCACAGCGTGATGTGGAAAGAGGATGAAGTGAAGAATCTGCACTTTATTTTGGCTAAGCCGTGGAAGCGCGATCTCAACCAGCCCGAAAGCGAACGCGACCGCTACTATGCGCTGGATAAGCTGTGGTGGGAGTTAGGGGTCAATTAACATTATCGCCTCAGAAACGCCTGAGGCATGCGGCTCACAAATACGGGCCTCTGCAATATTGCGGAGGCCCTTATTTGCCAACAGTTTACTAGCGAGTTTTGGCAATTCGTTCTAGTGCCACCTGAGCCAGAAAACCTGAACGGGTTTTAAATTCCGGATGGGTAGCGACACAACGGTCAATCCGGTCAATTAACAACTTCGGCAGAGTGACATTAATCTTCTCTGAACCACCTAAAATGCGTGTGACATCTACTTCTACCAACACCCAAACATAACCTGTATAGGCGGGATTTTTCATCACGCTTTTTAACTCTGAAACCGCGGGAATATCCTGCTCCAACTCAACCATCAATTCCAGATGACCAATAATGGCTTCTCTCGCGTTTTTTACCGCTTCTTCCAGCGTATCTCCGGCTGAAAAGCAGCCAGGTAAATCATGAACCGTGACACCAAACGCCGTGCTTTCATCACCCGCTTCAATCGCAATCGGATAGAACATAAGGAATACCTCTCTCAGTTTAATGAACTGCAAGCCCGGCCTGTTTACGGATGCTTTTTACCGTCTTAATCGGCAGATCTTTTTTGGGGTGCGGAATCGTTACCAGACCTTTCTTGGTAGGATGCACAAAATGATGATGGCTACCGTTAATCCGAATCAGCTCCCAACCATCGGCCTTGATCTCAGCCATTAATGACCTGCTATCCATGTCCATTCTCTGCTTCGTCCTGAAAGCAGAAAGATAACTCCAATAACCCTAAATTGCAATGCTCGGGGTTGCCAGAGTTATCTTTTAATTTAAGTTAGATTGATATACTGATTAAGGTGATGGTTAAGAAAAGGCACACTTCAAAAAGTGCGCCTTTTAAGGTTTAACGCCAGCCCAGCTCAGGTGCCACATGGGTCAGGATGCTTTCCATCACATGCGCACAGTAATCGACACCCAACTGGTTCGGGATAGTGAGCAACAGCGTATCGGCTTCGGCAATCCCTTCGTCCTGTGCCAGCTGTTTAATCAACTGCTCTGGCTCTGCTGCATAGCTGCGACCGAAGATGGCACGGGTTTTCTCATCAAGGAAGCCCACAGAGTCTTGATCCTGGCCACTGCGACCAAAGTAAGCACGGTCGATATCGTTGGTCAGCGCAAAGATACTGCGGCTCACTGAAACACGCGGTTCACGTTGGTGCCCAGCTGCTTTCCAGGCTTCACGGTAAGCGCGAATCTGTTTCGCCTGCTGGATGTGGAACGGTTCGCCGGTTTCATCATCCTTCAGTGTGGAGCTTTGCAGATTCATCCCCTGCTGTGCTGCCCAAACTGATGTCGCGTTTGAGCCGGAGCCCCACCAGATACGCTCACGCAGGCCTTCTGAGAACGGCTCCAGACGCAGCAGGCCCGGCGGATTTGGGAACATCGGCTGCGGATTCGGTTTGGCAAAACCTTCACCGCGCAGCACTTCCAGCAGTTCCTCAGTATGGCGACGTCCCATATCGGCATCAGTTTCGCCCTCTTTCGGGTTAAAACCAAAGTAACGATAGCCTTCGATCACCTGCTCCGGGGAGCCGCGGCTTAATCCCAGCTGCAAGCGTCCGTTAGAAATCAGATCTGCCGCACCGGCATCTTCCGCCATATACAGCGGGTTCTCATAGCGCATATCGATTACGCCAGTACCTATTTCAATGCGGTTGGTTTTGGCACCGACTGCCGCCAGCAGTGGGAAAGGCGAGCTTAACTGACGCGCAAAGTGGTGTACGCGATAGTAGGCGCCATCCGCGCCCAACTCTTCCGCCGCCACGGCTAAATCGATGGATTGCAGTAAAACATCCTGAGCGGAACGGGTCGCTGACTGCGATGACGGGGTCCAGTGACCAAAGGACAGGAAGCCAATCTTTTTCATAGTGAAATTCTCCAGGGGGCCGCACTGGCCCGCACGTGATGCATTACGTTTCGATGGAGAAAGGTTACGCCACGCAAGAGGTGACTGATAGCCAATAGTTTTCGCGCGCTTCATCAACTTTTTTGCATAAGTCATAAAAACAGGGTCTTTGTGTTTATCACGGTGATCAATCATCGTGCGCAGAATTTCCCCGGTTTTGCAGGTTTAGGGTATCCGCATGGCAAACGACTATATCAACACCCAGCAGCGCGCAGTGGTGCATCAACTGGCGCGGAGCTGGCTGTGGCGCAGCGAGTTGCCCACTTGGGTGTTAATCGTGACCGTCTATAGCGGCTGGTTTGCCTGTGTCATTTTTTGGCAAACGCTGGGACTGTTCGTCACCACCCTGCTGCTGATCGTGTTGACCACCTGGTATATGTCGCTCCAGCATGAATTGATCCACGGCCACCCTACGCGTTGGCCACGCTTCAATCAGTTGTTCGGCACCCTGCCGCTGGCGGTGTGGTACCCCTATGGGCTGTATCGTGATTCGCATCTGGCCCATCACCGTAATCACACTCTGACCGAACCGGATGACGACCCGGAAACCTATTACCTGTCACCGGAACGCTGGGCGCAGCTCAAACCGTGGCAACAGCGCGTCATCCATCTGCGCAATACCTTTCCCGGTCGTTTGCTGTTAGCACCGTTGCTGGATATCGTGGCTGCGCTGAAAATGATGCTGCTGGCGCGGGGTCGTGCCGCGGTTTCAATGTGGGTGATTCATTTGACGCTGCTCGCTGGGCTTTTTTACTGGATGCAGCAGCAAGGATTGTCGCCGCTATGGTTTGTGGTTGCGGTCAGTTATCCAGCGCTGGCACTGACTAAAGTACGCTCCTTTTACGAGCATCGCGCAGAAGAGGCCCCGCTGGCACGTTCCGTTAACAACGAAGCCGCGTGGCCGTGGCGTTTGCTATTTCTGAATCTCAACTATCATTCTGTACATCACGATCTGCCCGGTTTGCCATGGTACGGCCTGCGCAAAGTCTATTTGCTGTATCGCGACGGCTACCATCAGCGCAATCACGGTTTCCGCGTCGCCGGTTATGGCGAGTGGTTGCTGCGCTTCTGGCGCAAACCGGTCGATGTAAACGCCCACCCGGGAACGCACAAGGATGCACAGCATGCCGATCCTTTCATTGCCAATGTACGACATCCATCATCCGACGACGCTTGGCCTGACCACAGCGCTAACGACGCTGTTGACCCAACGCGGCGTGCTGGCTGAGGTTGAGTGGCACAACGATCTCTTACCCCACTGGCGCGACGATAATGTGCTGTTGAGCCAGACCTGCGGCTATCCGCTGGTCGCTTTGCTGCCTGATGTGCAACTGGTTGGGGCATTTCAATCCAGCGCACAGGGTTGCGAGGGATTACGCTATCGCAGTTGGTTGGTGGCGCGTAAGGAGGATGAGAATCTCACTTTGCGTGATTTTCGCGGTCGCCGCGCGGTGTGCAACAGCGAGGATTCGCACTCAGGCTATAACTCACTGCGCTATGTGATCGCCCCACTGGCTCGCGCTGGCACGTTCTTTAGTACGACGCTGCTGAGTGGCAGTCATCGTCAGTCTTTGACCGCGCTGCGTGAACAGCGTGCGGATATTGCGGCGATCGATTGCATCACCTGGGCACTGCTGCGTGCTCATCATCCTGAAGAATTGGCCGGGTTAGAGATCATCGGCGAAACCCCGCTGTGCGCCGCCCTGCCACTGATCACCTCCGCGAAAACAGATGCCGCCACCCTTGAGCATTTGCGCAGCGCCCTGACCGAACTCACCAAGGATAAGAAGTATCAGCCGTTGCTGGCACAGAGTCTGATCGGCGGTTTTGCTGTGCCAGAACGCGCATTCTACGATGAGGTGCAAGCGTGGGAAGATCAGGCAGCGGAATACGGTGTGACGGCGTTGTGATAGGAGGGTTAGCGGCGAGATGTGTCGTCTGTCTGGTGCTCTGCGGTTAAATGATGCGCGATAAATCGCGCCGCTACGGGTTTTGCGGCGCTTTGACAAAGTAATACGCCATTTGATGACGGCGCTTTAACAGAGTAATACGCCACGTGCTGGCGGCGCTTTAACAGAGTTTTACGCCACGTGCTGACGACGCTGATCTGCAAACTGGTTTGCTGGCTCGGCTAAGCCCAGGTTCGCACGCAAGGTTTCCCCTTCATACTCGGTGCGGTAAATACCGCGCGCCTGCAGCAGCGGGATCACCTGTTCAACAAAATCATCAAAGGCATTCGGTGTGCCGCCGCGTACGATAAAGCCGTCGGTTGCCCCTGCAAGGAACCACTGCGCTAATCCGTCTGCCACCTGATGTGCAGTGCCGAGGAAACTCGGACGCGGAGTGGCTTCCTCTAGCGCGGCCTGACGCAAGGTTAAACCGCGCTCGCGCGCATTCTGCTTAATCTTATCGGTGGTGCTGCGGAAGCTGTTTGCGCCGAGATCGCCAATCTCCGGGAAGGGTTCATCCAACGCATATTGGCTGAAGTCATGGTGTTCAAAATAACGGCCCAAATACTCCAGTGCTTTATCGATGGTCACCAGTTCTGCGGTTTGCTGGTAGCGCTGCTCGGCTTCCGCTTCAGTTGCACCAATGATCACACTGATGCCCTGGAACACGCGGATATCGTCGGCACCACGACCACGCGCCACTAAACGACGGCGCACGTCTTCACGAAACTCGCGTGCCTCCGCCAGCGTCTCCTGTCGGGTGTATATCGCATCCGCTGCTTCTGCTGCAAAAGCTTTCCCCGCTTCCGAAGCGCCTGCCTGAAAAACGATTGGGCGTCCCTGCGGTGAGCGCCCGACGTTGAGCGGCCCCTGAACCGCAAAGTATTGACCTTTGTGATTCAGAGTATGCAGTTTGCTCGCGTCAAAGAACTGCCCGCTGGCTTTGTCGCGCACAAAAGCACCTTCTTCCCACGAGTCCCACAGCCCTTTCACCACCTGAAGATATTCGCTGGCCACACGGTAGCGCTCATCGTGCTCAGGATGGGTGGCACGTGAGAAGTTTTTCGCTGAACCTTCCAGCGGGGAAGTCACCACATTCCAGCCCGTGCGCCCATGACTGAGATGATCGAGGCTGGCAAACTGACGTGCTACGGTAAACGGCTCGCTATACGAGGTGGAAAGTGTCGCCACTAACCCGATGTTTTTCGTCACCAGCGATAACGCCGAGAGCAGCGTTATTGGCTCAAAGCGGTTAAGGAAATGCGGGATCGACTGCGGGGTGATGTACAGCCCATCAGCTACGAACAGGAAATCAATCTTTGCCTGTTCGGCTTTACGTGCCAGATCCAGCACGTAATCCACATTGACGCTGGCATCCGCCACCGCGTCAGGATGGCGCCATGCGGACATATTGCCGGATACACCCTGGATGATGGCGCCTAACCGCAGCTGGCGTTGTGTCTGACTCATGTCGTGCTCCTCTTATACGTGTGCGGGCTGCCAGTCAGGGATGACCGGCAGCGCCTGAAGTAGTTTTTGTGTCCACGGATGCTGTGGGGCGGCAAAGACTTGCGTTAGCGCCCCGCTCTCGACGATTTGACCGTTTTGCATCACCAGCACGCGATCCGCCAGATGCTGGATCACGCCAAGGTCGTGGGAGATAAACAGCAGTGCGGTGCCATGCTCGGCCTGCATCTCTGCCAGCAGATCCAGCACCTGTGCCTGCACCGACACATCCAATGCGCTGACGGGTTCATCCGCCACTAACAGTGCCGGATTGGGGGCGAAGGCGCGGGCAATCGCCACACGTTGCCGTTGCCCACCTGACAGCTGTTGTGGATAGCGTTGCAGGAAGCGATCGCCAAGCTGCACTTCATCCAGCAGTTGCCGCACGCGCTGACGCCGTGCGTCGCCATAAATCCCCACGCTGTCGAGACTTTCACCGATGATTTTCTCGACCGTGTAGCGTGGATCGAAAGAGCTGAACGGGTCCTGCGCGATCAGTTGTAAGCGAGCACGACGTGCGCGACGGGCTTTCTCTGGCAGGCGGTCCCAGCGTTCGCCTTCAAGTTGCAGCGTGCCACTGTCGGGTTCGGTTAAGCCCATCACCACTTTCACTAACGAAGTTTTGCCCGATCCAGATTCTCCGACCACACCCAAGGTTTCCCCGGAATGCAGTGTGAAATTGATGTTGTTCAGCACCTGCCGATCGCCATAGGCTTTATTCAGGTTAATGCCCTGCAGCCACGGTGCATGACCCGGCTGTGGACGTGGCGGCAGCGGCGTGGGTTCTGCGGCACTCAGGCGCAACCCACGGGTGGCCGGTGTGGGCACCGCGCGCAATAGGCGTTGCGTCCAGGCATGCTGCGGGCGCTGCAGCAGCGGGCCACTCTCACCCTGCTCCACCACTTCACCATCGCGCATCACCAGCACACGATCCGCCAGCTCAGCCACCACCGCCAGGTCGTGGCTGATCAGCAGCAGGCCATGACCCTCGCGACGGCGTTGTGCCAGCAGCTGCAAAATCTGGCGCTGCACGGTCATATCCAGCGCGGTGGTGGGTTCGTCTGCAATCAAGAGCATCGGACTGCCCGCCAATGCCGTGGCGATCAACGCGCGCTGGCGCTGGCCACCGGAGAGTTGGTGCGGATAGCGCGCCAGGCGACTCTCGGCATCATGAATACCTGCCGCTTTCAGCAGGGACAGACTCTTTTCCTCAATCCCTTCACGATGCCCAGCGGCATTCAGTGCATCGCTCAGCTGTTGTCCAATCCGGCGCAACGGATCGAGTGAAACCAGCGCATCCTGCAATACATAGCCGATGCGACGACCGCGCAGTGCGCGCCAGTCAGCGCGGTTAGCCTTGCGCATATCGCGACCATCAATCATGAAGCGGTCTGCACTGATCTCCGCCCCCTCGGGCAACAGGCCAAGCAAACTGCGTGCGGTCAGGGTTTTACCCGATCCAGATTCCCCTACCAGCGCCACCGATTCACCTGGCCATACCTGTAGGTTGAGATTTTTCACCACCTGCTGTGGGCCAAAGCGAATGCTGAGATTTTGAATATCAATAAATGGCTGGCTCATGCGCTTCTCCCTTCAAAACGGGCCTGCCAATAGCGGCCCAGCGTATTCACCGCAATCACGGTCAGGGTGATAAACACCCCCGGCCATACGGCAATCCACCAGGCATTGCGCAGATAGTTACGCCCTTCCGCCAGCATCAAGCCCCATTCAGCCGTCGGCGGTTGCGGCCCCATGCCGAGAAAGCTCAACCCGGCGGTGCCGATAATGGCAGTGCCGAGACCCAACGTGGCTAAGGCCGGCACCTGCGCGATGGCATGTGGCAGAATATGGCGAGTGATCAAAGTGAAGCGTGACAAGCCAAATGTACGCGCCTGCTCGACGTACCCAGAGGTCATCACCGTATAGGTTTGTGCACGCACCACGCGGGCAAAGCGCGGCACCGACGCCACGCCTAAAGCAATGATCAGGTTATTGGTTCCTGGCCCGGTAAAGGCGATTAGCATCAGTGCCAGCAGCAGATCCGGAAAGGCGGAGATCACGTCCACCGCACGGCTTAACAGCTCATCGATCACACCACGCGCCAGCGCGGCAAGCAGACCCAGTAAGGTGCCAAACACCACAGCCAAGGCCATGGCGGCCACGCTGATCAACAGCGAATAGCGGCTACCGTAAATGACGCGAGTCAGCAGATCGCGTCCAAGCTGATCGGTGCCCAGCCAATGTGTGGCGGAAGGTGGCAACTGGGCATTGACCGGATCGGCTAACAGCGGATCGCTGTGGGTGAGCACACCTGGTGCTATCACCGCGATGGCGAGTAATACCAGGTAAAGCAGTGCCAGCCAGACCGCGCTGGGTAATGTGGCGGGTAGCCTTTGCAATGCGGCAATCATGATTTGTTCTCCCCACGCAGACGCGGGTCGATCCACAACGACAGGATATCGACCAGCGTACTCATCACCACGTAGATCAGCGCCGAGAGAATCGCCACCGCCAGCACCACGGGCAGGTCTTTGGCTAACACGGCATCAACGGTCAGCTTGCCGAGGCCAGGGCGACCAAACACCTGTTCCGTGATCACCGCGCCGCTCAGCAAGCCCCCCACCAGCCAGCCGGTTAAGGTCACCGCGGGTAACGCAGCATGGCGCAGCGCATGGCGCAAACGTATGGTGGTTTCCCCCACGCCCCAGGCGCGCAGTGTCAGTGTGAACGGGGCATCCAAAGCGCGTTCCAGTTCACGTCGCAGCAGCTGTGCAACCACCGCACCTTGTGCCAGTCCCAGCGCCAGCGCCGGCAACACCAGCGAAGATAACGATCGATCGCCAGCCACCGGGAACCAGCGCAGCGTGAAGCTAAAAATAAACAGCAACACGATGCCCATCCAGAAAGAAGGTGTGGACGCCAGTAATAGCTCAACGCTGTTGGCAACACGGCGCCCGATACGGCGATGTGCCGTTCCCACAGCAACGGCCACGGCGAAAATGATGCTCACCAGCAGTGCCGCCAGCGTGAGCTTGATGGTCGGCCACAGCTGGGTCGCCAGCAGATGGCTGACTTCTGTATTGAGCATGTAGGAACGGCCAAAATCGCCGTGCAGTACTCGCCACAGGTAGTGCAGATACTGCCACCACAGCGGCTCGTTCAGCCCCCATTCGGCTCGGATCGCCGCTTCAATCGCCGGGGTGCGTACCTGCTCACCAATCAGCAAGCTGACGATATCAC
The DNA here is from genome assembly GCF_000759475.1 of Pantoea rwandensis. Classification (NCBI taxonomy): domain Bacteria; kingdom Pseudomonadati; phylum Pseudomonadota; class Gammaproteobacteria; order Enterobacterales; family Erwiniaceae; genus Pantoea; species Pantoea rwandensis. The sequence goes on along the minus strand of NZ_CP009454.1, from coordinate 2,122,877 downwards.
CGGGTGCTAAATGCACACCGAGGAAGGCCAGTGAGACGGCAGCCCACAGCACCAGCACACCTCCCAGCAAGCGGCCGATAATGCGGCGCGACAGTTCACCGCGCCAGAGGGCCGGCTTACGCGGTCGTGGTGCGCGGGTTACGATGCTTTCCAGACTCATCTTCGCCTCCTGATTAATGGTCACTTAGCCAGATGTCGTAAGCGTTCTCCGGCATCTGCTTATAACTGCGGAAACCTGCACCGTGCACATAGCGGGCTGCCGCAATCTGGTCTTCCGGTTCATACAACGGAATCGCCAAAGCCTGCTGCGCCAGTGCATAGTGCTGCAGCTGGCTGTAGAACTTGCGGCGTTGGTTGATATCCAGGGTGGCGGCAGCCTGATCGAGCCAGCCATTGATTTCCGGACTATTTACCCGGCTGTAGTTGATCGCCCCGCCGGCATTGACCGGGCGATAGTGGTTTTCAATGTCGATACCGTCGGTTTCGGTATTAGAGTTAGCGATAGAACCGAAGTGGCCGCTGTTACGCACCTCGGCATAGGTGCCGGAATCGACATAACGCAGTTTGATTTCGACACCGAGACGTTGACGTGCCTGTGCCTGAATCGCCTGTAGCAACACATCACGCTGATCGCGCACCGTGGCCTGCGCCTGAATTACTTCAATGCTCAAGCGCTGACCCGCTTTGGTGCGGAAACCGTCACTATCACGGGTTTGCCATCCCGCTTCATCGAGCAGTTTATTGGCCGCCGTCGGGTTGTTGCCGTACTGCCCTTCCAGATCGTTGTTGTAGAGCGGGTCCACGGGTGAGGTGATGCCCCACGCTCGGGTACGTTCGCCGCGATACACCGACTTCAGCAACGGATCGATATCCAACCCTTGTAGCAGCGCCTGACGCACCTTCACATCCTGCGTAGGGCCATACTCCACGTTGAGAAATAACGAATAGGGTGTACCGGTGTTGAGGGCGTGCTGATAGGTGAAATCCGCACTGTCTTTAAACTCGCTGGCATCATTCCCCGAGATGCCTTCAATCACATCCAACTGTCCGGAAAGCAACGCGCCGGTACGTACCGAGGATTCTGGCAGGAAGCGGTACGTCACCCGTTCCAGATATGCCGGACCCTGGTGATGTGCCGTCGCCGGAGCCCAGTTGTAGTGTGGATTGCGCACCAGTGTTAGCTGCTGCCCCTTTTCGTAGCTTTCGATGATAAAAGGTCCGGTCCCGGCGATATCTTTACCGCCCGCTTTGAGCTGTGGGGAGTGCCAGCTAGCGGGAGCCAGAATCTGCAGCTTTGCGGCAAACGAGAGGAATGGCGCATAACCCTCTTTTAGGGTGATCACCACGGTGTCGTTATCGGGTGTCTCAACGCTGGCAATGCGTGCGCTCAGGGCGCAAATGCTGGTTCCGGCGCAGTATTTTGGATCCTGAACCTGGCGGAAGTTCTCCGCCACCGCGCGGCTATTCAGTTTCTCACCGTTCGAGAAAGTGACGTCACGACGCAGCGTGAATCGATAGGTTTTCGCGTCCGGGCTGACTTCGTAACCTGTCGCCAGCCACGGCACAAAACTGCCATCGGTGCGTCGCGCCAGCAGTGATTCCCACACATTACGCAGCGTGACTTCCGCTTTTGACTGCCCATTTAACTGCGGGTTTAACGGTGCCGGTTCAGTTTCCACGCCATAGGTGAGTGAACCGCCACTGCGCGGTTGTTCTGCGGCCAACGTCGCCGTGGTGATCAGCAGGCACGCCAGCCCCAGAGCGAGCGTGATTGAATTCGCTTTCATAATGTCCCTGTTATTTTAAATCCGGTAAATCAGGCAATATTGGCGATGGGCTGCGGGTGGAATTCCTTTTTCAGGAACACCAGCGCTTCGCCCAACGCATTGGTACGATGATAGAAAGGCTGATAGCCACGACGCAGATAAAGCTCGCTCAACCACGGATGTTTGGTGGCCGTCGCCAGATAAACACCCGGTGCTTTCAGTGTCTGTTTCAGCAGTGTGTCTTCGGCGTAGCTGATGATTTCACGGCCATAGCCCTGCCCCTTGTAATCGGGGTCCACGGCAAACCAGTGGATAAACGGCAATGAGGAAGGCGCATCCGTCTCTTGCTGCCATGGAAAACGTACCGTCACGGTCGCCACCGCCCGCTTCCATTTGCGTAGCACCAATACGGTTTCCTGTTCAATGACGCGACGGACTTGCTCCACGTTGCCCTGCGAGATGGTGAAATGCACATCCAGCGCCACCAGCGAGGCGTACGCCCGTTGTAACAGGGCAAATATTTCTTCGGCATCGTCGGGAGTTGCGACCTGAATAGATTGGCTCATCTGCGAGTTTCCTGAATTAATCTTCAGGGAATTATTGAAATCCGGGGAATTAAAGTAAAACGAGAATAGTGGCAATCGATTTGTTAATAATGGGAAATAACACCCTCATTTTATTCGGCACGCAGCATAGCGGCAAAATTTATCGCGCGCCGATGAGCAATAAAGCTGCTTTTCATACACGCGCAATAAATCATGCCGCTACAAATCGTTTTATGGATCAGTGTTTGCTTAACCACACATCGTAAACGCTTTCCGGCATCTGTTTATAACTGCGGAACCCGTAACCGTGCACATAGCTGGCGGAGGCCAATTGATCTTCCGGTTCGTAAAGCGGAACCGCTAAGGCTAGCTGCGGCAGTGCTCGCTGTTGCAGTTCACTGTAGAACTGACGGCGCTGTTGCAAGTCCAGCGTTGCGGCCGCCTTATCCAGCAAGGTATTGATACTGGCATCGTTGACGCGACTGTAGTTAATCGCACCCCCCTGGGCTATCGGCCGATAGTGATTCTCAATATCTACGCCATCGGTCGGCGTGTTGGAGTTAGCAATGGTGCCGAATTTGCCGCTCTTGCGCACGTCCGCATAGGTGCCGGAATCCACGTAGTTGAGTTTAAGATCGATGCCTAAACGTTGACGCGCCTGAGCCTGAATCGCCTGCAACAATACGTCACGCTGGTCACGAACCGTGGCCTGTGCCTGAATCAGTTCAATGCGCAGGCGTTCGCCATTTTTAGTGCGGAAGCCTTCGCTGTCACGGGTTTGCCAGCCCGCTTCATCCAGCAACTTGTTAGCAGCATCCGGGTTATTGCCGTATTTCCCTTCTAATTCATTGTTATACAGCGGATCAATTGGCGAAGTAATGCCCCATGCGCGCGTACGTTCACCGCGATACACTGATTTCAGCAGCGGGTCGATTTCCAGCCCCTGCAGCAGTGCCTGACGCACTTTCACATCCTGCGTGGGACCATACTCGACGTTGAGGAACAGCGAGTACGGCGTACCGGTATTGAGCGCGTGCTGGTAGGTGAAATCGCTGTTGTCTTTGAATTCACCGGCATCGTTACCCGAAATGCCTTCAATGGCATCGACCTGACCAGAGAGCAACGCGCCGGTGCGCACTGATGATTCTGGCAGGAAGCGATAGGTCACACGGTCAAGATAAGCTGGCCCCTGATGCTTAGCGGTGGCTGGCGCCCAGTGGTATTTCGGGTTCTTGACGAAGGTTACCTGCTGACCCTTCTCGTAACTTTGCAGAATAAACGGCCCGGTGCCCACAATCTCTGGACCGCCCGATTTCAACTGCGATGATTTCCAGCTGGATGGAGAGAGGATCTGCAGCCCTGCTGCGAAAGAGAGGAACGGTGAATAGACCTCTTTGAGTGTAATCACCAGCGTGTGATCGTCTGGCGTTTCAATCTTGTCGATGTGCGATCCCATCAGGCACAGACTGGTGCCGGCGCAGTATTGCGCCACCTGAGTTTGACGGAAGTTTTCAGCCACCGCGTTTGCATCCAATTTTTCACCGTTGGAGAAGGTGACATCGCGGCGCAGGTTAAAGCGGAAAGTTTTGCTATCCTCGCTGACCTGATAGCTTTCGGCCAACCAGGGCACAAAGCTGCCGTCAGGACGGCGTGCCAACAGCGATTCCCAGAAATTGCGCAGGGTGATTTCGGCTTTGTCCTGGCCGTTCAGCTGCGGGTTAAAAGTGGTGGGTTCGGTTTCTACGCCCACCGTCAAACTGCCACCGGTCACCGGTTTATCGGCGGCAACAACGTGAGGTGCGCCGCTGAGCAAACTGAGGCCCAGTGCCAGAGAAATTGCATTTATTTTCATATTATCCTTGGTGATAGCAGGTGTTATTTTTAATCAGTCCGATTTCGGTCTGTTTTTAATTTCCGCTAAATTATTAAAATCCGGATAAATAAATGTAAAACGACAATAGTGGCAAAGGTTGTGATGAAATCATTTAAGGCGGGAAATAAAACCGTAAGGTCGCTATTTATGGCGATCTGCAATCCGGCGCTGTCATGCGTACTTTACGAGTCATGATCTGAAAGGGCATTAAGTGGCGGCTTCCCTGCCGCCGATAAAATTACTCCGCACGCGCCGCAATAATCTCCTCGGCCACATTGCGTGGTGCTTCAGCGTAATGCGCAAACTCCATACTGTAAGTGGCACGGCCCTGCGACATGGATCGCAGCGTGGTGGCGTAGCCAAACATCTCCGATAACGGCACTTCCGCACGAATGATACGAGCGCCAAAGCGTTCGTCCATGCCTTGCAGCGTACCGCGACGTGAGGACAGATCGCCCATCACACCACCGGCATACTCTTCTGGCGTCTCCACTTCCACCTGCATCACCGGCTCAAGGATCACCGGGTCAGCCTGTTTTGCAGCGGCTTTGAAACCGAAAATCGCCGCCATGCGGAACGCCATTTCCGAGGAGTCGACGTCATGATACGAACCAAAGGTCAGCGTGGCTTTAAGGTCTACCACCGGATAACCCGCCAGTACGCCACTATTCAGCGCTTCACGGATCCCCTTCTCCACCGAAGGAATGAACTCGCGTGGCACTACGCCGCCTTTGGTGGCATCTTCAAAGGCAAAACCGACGCCTGCTGCCTGCGGCTCCAGCGTCAGCACTACATGACCATACTGTCCTTTACCGCCCGACTGACGCACAAACTTGCCTTCCACATCGCGAACCGTCTTACGAATGGTTTCGCGATAGGTGACCTGTGGCCGACCAATGTTGGCTTCCACACCGAATTCACGCTTCATGCGATCAACGATGATCTCCAGATGCAACTCACCCATACCGGAGATAATCGTCTGGCCCGACTCTTCATCGGTGTGCAGGCGGAATGACGGATCTTCTGCGGCCAGACGCTGCAACGCCAGCCCCATTTTCTCCTGATCAGCCTTGGTTTTCGGCTCAATCGACAGAGAAATCACCGGGTCCGGGAACTCCATGCGTTCCAGCGTGATCACCGCATTGGGATCGCACAGCGTTTCGCCAGTCGTCACCTCTTTCAAACCGACACAGGCAGCGATATCACCCGCACGAATCTCCTCGATTTCGATGCGATCGTTAGCCTGCATCTGCACGATACGTCCGATGCGCTCCTTACGCCCTTTCACCGCATTCCACACGCTGTCGCCTTTGCGCAGCACGCCTGAATAGACGCGGACAAAGGTCAGTTGGCCCACATAGGGATCGCTCATCAGTTTGAAGGCCAGCGCCGAGAACGGTTCATCGTCATCAGCATGGCGTTCATCGTGTTCGCCTTTTTCGTTCACACCGGAAACCGGCGGCACGTCCAGCGGTGAAGGCATCAGCTCAATCACGGCATCAAGCATGCGCTGCACACCTTTATTTTTGAACGCGCTACCACACAGCATCGGCTGGATCTCGCCAATCAAAGTGCGATGACGTAACCCCGCGATGACCTCTTCTTCGCTGAGATCACCCTGCTCCAGATAGCGATCCATCAGCGCTTCACTGGCTTCTGCCGCTGCGGCCACCATATTCTCACGCCATTCGGCGGCCAGCGCCTGCAACTCATCAGGGATCGGCGCATAGCTGAACGTCATGCCCTGGCTGGCGTCATCCCAATAGATGGCGCGCATCTTGTTGAGATCGACCACGCCCGCGAAGTGCTCTTCCGCACCAATCGGAATCACAATCGGCACCGGGTTGGCATGCAGACGATCTTTCATCATCTGTACCACGCGGAAGAAGTCCGCGCCCTGGCGGTCCATTTTGTTAACGAAAGCAATGCGCGGCACATGATACTTGTTGGCCTGGCGCCACACGGTTTCCGATTGCGGCTGCACGCCACCTACAGCGTCATACACCATGACGGCGCCATCCAGCACGCGCATGGATCGCTCCACTTCGATGGTGAAATCCACGTGTCCGGGCGTGTCGATGATGTTGATGCGGTGCGGCGTAAAGCTGCCATCCATTCCCGGCCAATAACAACTCACCGCCGCAGAGGTGATGGTAATTCCACGCTCCTGCTCCTGCGCCATCCAGTCGGTGGTTGCCGCGCCATCGTGCACTTCACCTAACTTGTGGCTCATTCCGGTATAAAACAGGATGCGCTCCGTTGTGGTGGTTTTGCCGGCATCGATGTGCGCGGAGATGCCGATATTGCGATAACGTTCGATAGGTAGGGGTCGGGGCATGATGCGTCCTTAGTCTGTTCGACTGGAAAAGTGGGCGGGCACCATTGCCCGCCGCTGCGCAACAGCATAGACCTATTGTACGAGTAAATACGAACAGTTTGAGCCTTTTTTAGCCATCGAAAAAATCTTGCAATAGATTCAGCATTTACGGGCTGGCAAGCTTATCCCAGGCGATTTATGGTAAAGGTCTCACTCTCAACGGGAAATCTAACCATGCGCATTCTGGTTGTCGGCGCCGGAGCCACCGGCGGGTATTTCGGTGCACGTCTGGCGCAAGCAGGACGTGATGTGACTTTTCTGGTGCGCGAGCGCCGTTTTCAGCAACTGCAGCAAAACGGCCTGGTGCTAAAAACTCCGGGCGGCACAGAAGTGATTCAGCCGCAGCTGGCGCAAACCGGCAAGCTTACAGGCCAGTTTGATCTGATCATTCTGACGGTGAAAAGCTTCGGGCTCGATCAGGCTATCGCGGATATCGCACCCGCCGTCGGGCCAGAAACCCTGATCATGCCGATCCTCAACGGCATGCGGCATATCGATACGCTGCGCGCGCGCTTTGGCGACAAGGTGATTGGCGGCCTGTGCAAAATCAACGCCACGCTGGGTGAACAAGGTGAAGTGGTGCAGATGACGCCACTGCATACCCTCTACTACGGTGCACTCGATGGGCACAATGATGCACGTCTGCAACGTGTCGATGAGACGTTGAACATCGCGCAATTCGATACGGTCTTTGCTGACAACATCATCAGCGAATTGTGGGAGAAGTGGCTGCTGCTAAGCACCTTAGGGGCGGTGTGCTGCATCGCGCGGGGTAATACCCAGCAGGTGTTGCGGTCTCAAGGTGGTGAAGCCTTATTGCAGGGGATTTTTACTGAAGTGCTTTCAGTGATTGCTGCTGACGGCTATCAGGAACGGCCAGCGGTCACGGCAAAGATTTATGAGACGCTGAATAATCCACAGGTGGCGATGACCTCTTCAATGTATCGCGATTTAACCCAGGGTTATGAGATTGAGGCGGATCAGGTGATTGGTGATCTGCTGGTGCGAGGCGCACGCAGTGGCGTGGTGACGCCGTTGTTGAATGCGGTGTATGTGAATTTGCAGGTGTATTTACAGCATCGCAGCGCATAGTTGCGCCACGTTAACCGCTGCGGTTTTCGGGCCAGGTGCGCATAAAAGCGCACCTTTGCGCGGTTTGTAAGGTCGCTGTTGCTGGTGACCTGATGGTTAACATCCGTCGTACAACATGCACACCCTACGGGGATTGTTGGGCCACTGTGGGTGGTGGCCTGATGTTCAAAAACGTGACTGCACGCCTTTGAGTTGCATCAAGCGCTGCCAGCCTGCTTCAACTTCATCCGGGATATCCACATGCCCGAGGAAACCTTTGCCGCGCGGACCGTAGCCGTTTTCATCATCGCGCAGGCGCTGGATCTCACCCATCAGCAGCGAGAGAAAACGCTCCATCGACCACAATCCTTGCGGCGGCGCACCGATAATGCGCAGCATACCGGCATCCATCATGACCTGCGGAACAAACACCGGCCAGCTGATAAATTCAGGCGCATCGGTGCGGTCGCGCCACTGGTAGCGGAAGGTTTCCCAGGTGCGTCGCTGCATCAGTGGATCCTGCACCAGCAGCACATGCTGCGGCTGCCACTTCTGCTCATCCAGCAGTTTTTGGCTGAAGGCGGCATTCTCACCACAGTTGCGTGAGGCGGTTTCCAGCAGCAGCTGATCGTCCGGCAGTGCGGCAAACACCCGCGCCATGTCGCCCAGCAACTCTGCTTCGCTTTTGCCTAGGGTTGAAATCTGACGATAAAGCGGATGATTAGCGATCATCTCCGCCAGTAGCACCATGGAATGACCGATACCGCCGCTGATCAGCAGAGGCAGCTGATACTTCTTCGCCAGCGCAATCACACCTTCAACGTTGGGCAGTACCGCGTGACCGGCAAGAATTGCCAAATCAACCTCGAGCGTGCCATCTGTCGGCATGTGGTCAAGCGCCAGCCAGGCCGCAAGCGTATTGATATCCTGAATCTGTTGGCTATTGAGCTGCATCGCGTTCTCCTCGCATTAACACTGGCAGTGTAGCGGCTTAACTCCGCGACAGCAGAGAAAAATTTGCTACACTCGCCGCTATCAGATTCAGGAGAGTTTATGACTGCGCGTTCCGTTACCCTCGATGATGTCGCTGCACTGGCGGGGGTTTCCTACCAGACCGTCTCCCGTGTGCTCAACCATTCCGTGCAGGTTTCGCCACGCACGCGCGCCAAAGTCGAAGCCGCGATGCAACAGCTGAACTATGTGCCCAACCGCGTGGCACAGCAGCTGGCAGGAAAAGCCACGCGCACGCTGGGGCTGGCAACCAGCGATCTGGCATTGATGGCCCCGGCACAGATTGCCTCTGCGATCCATGAACGTGCCGCCGCACAGGGTTACCATCTGGTTATCGCCATGGCGAATACGGCCGGAAATGCCCAGGACACAGTGAATGAACTGCTGGCACAGCGCGTTGATGCGCTACTCATCAACCTGCCGCTCGATGCTGAACAGGCGGCACAGGTGCAGCAGCAGTGCGGCAGCAAGCCTGTGCTGTTTCTCGATGTTGAACAACATGCTGCTGTCAGCCAGTGCCAGTATCAGAGTGAATCGGGTGCGCAGCAGGCAGTAGAGCATCTCATCGCGCTGGGCCACCAGCAGATTGGCGTGCTGAATGGGCCTGAAAGTTCGGCTTCGGCGCGGGCGCGCTTCACTGCATGGCAACGGGCGTTATCGTCACACCAGTTGCAGCCGATATGCGTACTGCATGGCGACTGGAGCGCGGCATCCGGATATCAGGCGCTATTGCAGTTGCTGCCGGATCGCCTGCCACAGGCACTGCTGGTGGCGAACGATCAGATGGCGCTTGGGGCGATGCGTGCACTGCACCAACACGGCGTGAAGATTCCTGGAGAGATGTCGATTATTGGTTATGACGACACTGCCGAGAGTGCGTGGTATCAGCCGCCGCTCACCACCGTGCGTCAGGATTTGCAGCAGTTGGGGGCGGTATCTGTGGACCGCTTGTTGGCGGAACTGGCCGGAGAAGCGGTACAGCCTCTGCCGCTGGTAACCGAGCTGGTATTGCGCGAAACAACAGCTGCGCCGACGCAAGGCGATGTGGATATGGCGGAGATCGCCGTTCAGTTGCAGGTATTAGCGCGACAATTAAAACCCAAAGCCTGACCAGGTTAAAGCAGTACAGGCTAATACGCATGCCACGGCAGGCAATGCGTGGCGGAAGCCGTTGCGCTGCAAAAAATTTGGGACCTTACGGTCCCAACATTTTTACTGCGGCTTTGGTTCACCCATCGCTTTCAACTTCTTCGACAGCTCGCGACGCTCTTTCGACAAGTCAGCATTTTTGATGATGTACTCATCGACGCGGTCTTCATAGTCCACACGCATGGATGCAATGATTTCCTGAATCGCCTCAACGCTCATGCCTGGTTTGATGTACTCGCTCAGGTTGTCCAGCAGCAACACACGTTTCTGGTTATCACGGACTTTCTTCTCGTTATCCACGATTTCGCGCTGCAGTTTGTTTTTACGACGAAACATACGTACAAACTCCAGCACGTCCTGAAATGATTGCTTGGCATTTTCCATGTTGGCACCTTTCTTTGAGCCTGCCGCGGCAGGCGGAATAGTCATACACCCTAGATAGTTCAAGGCGCAGGAAGGCAGCAAATGAACACATCACCGCGAGCTTACATCAGTAAGTGACCGGGGTGTGTGAATGTAGCTAACGCACCTGCGTCTTGAAGTATGACGGGTGAGCTACAGCTTAGCGGCTTGCTAGCTGAGTTCGCAATTTTCACAGCTAATTTCGGACAGGCACTTATCTTAGCGCAAAGAAAGGGTGATTCACATTAAGTCATTGCCTGAGAAAACTATTTGCGCAGTGCCAGACGGACCAAGTCCGTAATGCGCTCCAGTTGACGCGCCTGTTCCAGACTCAACCACACGTAGCCATAGATCGCCGTGGTCTCTAAGCGCCCACTGCGGTTGGCAATCAACTGCTCCAGCTCCTGGGTGATCTCTTCCAACTCATGGCTGTTGGCGATCACGCCTTCCGTCTCCCCTTTCACCATCAATGTGGCCAGCGCGTTCAACGTGTCTTCAGTCATTTTCTGACTGCGGCGCAGCGTCGGGGCATTGAGCAGTAACAGGTGGCTTTCACGTGATGACCACCATGCATCAATTTGCATCTGCATCGTGTTAACCATATTACGGTTGATGGTCTGAATCGCTTCAAACACCGATTTAGGAATACGCGTCTCTTTGCTGGCCGGTTCCAGCAGCGCGCGCATCTTAATGACGCTGGTCAGCTGTTTCTGGAATGGTTTGTTTAGTCGGGGTTTTTCCAGCAGGTTAGCGGAAAAGCCGGTGTGATGCAGTTTCGCCATCGCCAGAAATGAATCAGACAGCTGAATGCGCCAGTGTGTGTAGGCGCGCTGAGCGAGAATCGCACTAAACAGCAGCGCCATAATCGAACCCAGGATTACATCGCCGCCACGCCACAGCGCCACGGTGAAGTCACCGGCCGGTGCACCCACTACCACGCCGAGCGTGATACCAATCAGCAGCGCCATATAAGGATGTTTACCGAGCGTCAGATAGCCGCAAATAATCATCACCACGAAGCACCATGACAGCATCATCGGCAGCGAGATCAGCTCCAGCTTCAGAGCAATCAAACCCGATGCCAGCCCGGCAAAAGTGCCGCTGATACGTTGGATCACACGCGGAAACACATTGCCCCAGGTCGAGATCGGCCCCATCACGACTACCAGGGTGATCAGTGGCCAGGTTCCCTCTGGAATATCCGTCAAACGCACAAATAGAAAACAGAGCACGAAGGCAATAGCGATGCGCACGCCGTGCACAGCGCGATAGTGGCGGTAGAACCAGAACTCAATGGCAGAGATGGGTTTGTCGGCGCGTAACATGGTGGTCCGGAAACGATAAAAATTTGCGCGCTATGTTACCCTGGCACGGCACGAACATTGAGTGCTGCGCAGCACTATTTCCGCTCTTTTTTTACGATTCAACAAGTGCGCTACATCTTATTTTCTCTTATGAAACATCGAGGTAACGCACTGATGATATTAGTCGGCTGAACGTACTGGAATGTACATGTCCACCAGCCAGTCGCCACTGTCGGAGCCGTCGGACAGGTAGTGTTCGAAGCAAGGGCGGTTATCCACCTGCCAGTCGGTTTGCGTCTTGAGGTGATCAAACAGACTGTGCCAGGCGGTGAAGAAATCGTTATTCATCACTTCCATGCGCGCATGAAAATATGGCCCACCGGGCAGCAATCCTTGCTCGATGTCGTCGCCATAGGAGGGCACTGCATCAGCAGGCGCGGTGATCACCGTTTCAACCCGCAGTTCTTCCGGCGGCAGAACTTCAGGATTGCCGTAATAGATGGCCAGCCACTCGCCTGTCATGCCATGCTGCTCGACCCAGCTTTTAAGCTGGTTAAACCCACGCGGCACGGTTTCCTGCCACGGCCCATGTAGATGGTAGCCCAGCCAGCTTTGAGGATTGCGTTCAACGATAGATGCTTTCATACCTTTGCCTCCGTTCAGCAGCAGAAAGCTTCACTGTTTCACTCCCATGCTGTTGTGCCATGGGAGTAACTCAGCTATCCGCTGCGGATTACAATTTCTGTTTTACGTAGTCACTGATACGCGTGATGATGCCGGCTTTATCCACACCTTGTAAGGCATACAGCGGATAGCTCGCCAACTGCTTATCTTTATCCATCACCTGGATCTCACCCACCTGCTCACCGGCTTTCAGCGGTGCTTCCAGGTCTTTACGCTCAATCACATATTTCGCCATGACGTTTGAAACTTCGGTGCGCGGCAGAGACAGATAAATATCCTGAGTGGTGCCGACATCCACTTTGTGCGGATTGCCGTACCAGACGTTTTCGGTGCCGATTTTCTTACCTGCATGGAACAGTTGCACGGTATCGAAGTTGTTCTGGCCCCACACCAGCAATTTACGCGCCTGCTCTTCACGCCCTTTCGAGCTCTTACCGCCCATGATCACCGCAATCAGGCGATGGCGACCAACAATGTTCGATGCGATGATGTTGAAACCTGCCGTTTCAGTATGGCCTGTTTTCATGCCATCAACGTGAAGGTTTTGATCCCATAACAAACCGTTACGGTTATTTTGCGTAATCCCGTTCCAGCTCAGGGTTTTCTCCGCGTACATGGCGTAGAAATCCTGCTCACCATTGATGATGGCACGCGACAGCACCGCCAAATCACGCGCGGTGGTGTGCTGGCCGGGTGCATCCAGGCCGTGCACGGTTTCAAAATGGGTATGCGTCAGACCGAGTTTTTGTACGTAGTTGTTCATCATATTGACGAAGCTGTCCTGACTGCCCGCCACATAATCCGCCAGCGCCACACAGGCGTCGTTGCCGGAGTCGATGATTACGCCACGCATCAGATCGCGTACCGTCACTTTGTCGCCGGGCTTGAGGAACATCAGTGAGGAGCCTTTGAACACCGGATTACCTGCAGCCCAGGCATCCTTACCGACAGTGACCACATCATCACGGGTGATTTTTTTCTGATCAACCGCGCGATCCACCACGTAGCCGGTCATCAGCTTGGTGAGGCTGGCCGGGTTACGCTCTTCATCGGGATTGCCGGCAGTGAGGATCTGGCCCGTGGTGGCGTCCATTAACACCCACGAAGCCGCATCGATCGGCGGAGGTGTCATTGGGAATGGCATGCTGTCATCAGCGTGTGCCAGTGATGCCCAAACAATCATTCCAGATACAGTTACCAGCAGACGCCTTTTCAACACTTCTTCCTCAAATCAAAAAATGAATTTACCGCCGCACGTTTTACGGCAATTAGCGCTTGGATAGTTGAATAAATTGAAAAAAAGTATGAACTGCGGACAAATGCTGTGCGCCTGCCCGCAGCAGCGGTAAACAAGGTTGTGCTGCCTGCTGCACACGACTATTCTGTGCGTTGATTTTCTATTGCCAGGATACTGCCGTGCCCGCCTCTGAGTTCACCTTCTTGTTCCACGATTACGAGACCTTCGGTAAGAGTCCCTCACTGGATCGTCCGGCGCAGTTTGCTGGGTTGCGCACCGATAAAGAGTTCAACGCCGTAGGTGAACCGCAGGTGTTTTACTGCCAGCCAGCCGATGACTACTTGCCCCAGCCAGAAGCGGTGATGATCACCGGCATCACGCCACAGGTCGCTAAAGCGCGCGGCGTAACAGAGACGGCATTTGCTGAACGAATTCATGGGCTGTTTACCGAGCCACAAACCTGTGTGATTGGTTACAACAACGTGCGCTTCGATGATGAAGTGACGCGCAATATCTTCTATCGTAATTTCTTCGATCCTTACGGCTGGAGCTGGCAGAACGGCAATTCGCGTTGGGATCTGCTGGATGTAATGCGCGCCTGTTATGCCCTGCGCCCGGAAGGCATTATCTGGCCTGAAAACGATGACGGCTTCCCCAGTTTCAAACTGGAGCATCTCACCAAAGCCAATGGCGTGGCGCACGAACAGGCGCACGATGCGATGTCGGATGTGTATGCCGCACTGGCGATGGCGAAACTGGTGAAAGAGAAGCAGCCGAAGCTGTTCGAGTTTCTGTTTACCCATCGCAACAAGCAGAAACTGATGAACCTGATTGATATTCCGCAGATGAAGCCTTTGGTGCACGTCTCCGGCATGTTCGGTGCGGCACGTGGCAACACCAGTTGGGTCGTTCCGCTGGCATGGCATCCGGATAATCGCAATGCGCTGATTGTGGTGGATCTGGCGGGTGATATGTCGCCGCTGCTGGAACTGGATGCGGATGAACTGCGCGAGCGGTTGTATACCAAACAGAGTGAGTTAGGAGACCGCGCAGCAGTGCCGATTAAGCTGGTGCACATTAATAAATGCCCGGTGTTAGCCCCGGCGAATACCTTACGCCCTGAAGATGCTGCACGCCTGAATATTGATCGTGAGCGCTGTCTGGCGAACCTGGCGCTGCTGCGTCAGCATGCCGAAGTGCGTGAGAAAGCAGTGACGCTGTTTGCTGAAGCGGAGCCGTTCAAACCTTCCGATGATGTCGATGCGCAACTGTATGACGGCTTCTTTAGCGATGCGGATCGTGCGGCAATGAACATTGTGCGTCAGACGCCGCCGCAGAATCTACCGGCACTGGATTTGACCTTCGACGATAAACGTATTGCGAAACTGTTGTTCCGCTATCGTGCGCGTAACTTCCCCGGCACGCTGGATGATCACGAGCAGCAGCGTTGGTTGCAGCATCGCCGTGAAGCACTTAATGCCGATCGCGTGCAGGCGTTCCTGTTAGAGCTGGAGTCGTTAGCGAGCTTGCATGAGGATAATGCGGAGAAGATGGCGCAGCTGAAAGCGTTGTATTTGTATGCGCAGGAGTTGGTGTCTTAAAGGTTGCCAGGTGGGTATCAATGCGTCATCTGCCCAGCAAGAGCGCATAAATGCGTTATTCGAATCAGTGCATCATGCGACAGGTATGCATAAATGCTTCATTCGAATCGGCGCACCATTCGACCCGGTACGCATTTATGCGTACCGGGTTAAATACGCACTCATTGACTTAAGTAAGCGGCATTACGCCATTTATGACGACCGCTTAATACCTTAAATCATCCCCCACACCATCCAGGTCAGCGCAAAACCACTTAACCCCATCAATGTGGTGAGTACGGTCCAGGTCTTTAGGCCATCGGCGACTGACAGCCCCAGATAACGCGTTACCACCCAGAAACCAGCATCGTTAACGTGGGACAAGCCCAGGCCACCGAAGCACGCCGCCAATGTGACCAGCACGCGCTGCATATCGGTCACATCGCCCACCGCCTGACTCAACAAGCCGCTGGTGGTCAAAATCGCCACCGTGGCAGAACCCTGAGACGCACGCAGTGCCAGTGACAAGATAAAAGCAGCGGGCACCAGAGGCAGATGCAGGGTTTCCAGCGTCACCGCCAGGGCTTTACCCACACCGGATTCCACCAGCACTTTACCGAATGCACCGCCCGCACCGGCGACCAGAATCACGCTGGCTGAACTGGGAATCGCGCGTCCAGTTAAGTCTTCCAGCTTCTCTTTACTCCAGCCGCGACGCACGCCCAGCAGCCATGCCGCCAGTGCCAGCGCAATCAGCGGATTGCCAATCACCGTCATCACGTCACGCAGAATGCTGCCTTCCGCTAGCATGGTGTGCGCCAGCGTACCCAACACGATCAGCACAATCGGCACGACAATCAGACCCGCAATGGTCATCGCACCCGGTGGTGGCACTTCGCTTTTTGGCGTGCCTTCCGGTTTTGCCAGCTGCAACTGCTCAAGTACATCCACTGAGAGATGGTATTGACGCAGGTTCATCGCTTTTGCCACATAGTAACCGACGATACCCACCGGAATAGAAATCAGGATACCGAGCATCATTAACCAGCCCATGTCGGTATGCAGAATACCGGCTGCGGCTGCTGCGCCTGGGTGTGTCGGCAACGCTACGTGCACGGTCAACATCACGCCCGCCATCGGTAAACCGAATTTCAGCGGTGAGACGCGTGCCACTTTGGTAAAGCCGTAAATCAGCGGGATCACAATGATAAAGCCGACTTCAAAGAATACCGGAATACCCAGGATGAATGCCGCCATGGTCAGGGCTGCGACGGTGCGCTTGATACCCAGCGACTTACTGAAGCGCTGCGCCAGTGATTCGGCACCGCCCGAGGCTTCAATCACTGCGCCGAGCATCGCCCCCAACACGATGATAATGGTGATATGACCCAGCAGGTTGCCCATGCCGCTAAAGATGGTTTCCATAATCTTATCAGCCGGAATCCCGGTACTGATGGCGACGATCAGACTGACAATCAGTAAAGCAACAAACGGATGGACTTTGGCTTTTATCACCAGCAGCAGCAATATCACAATGCTGGCTGTCGCAATAGCGAGCAGTAACGCGGTAGACATGATAAACCTCTAATTATATTAGTATATTTTGGGTACAGCTTTCTCTGGTATTGACGGCTTCAGGCAATTTTTCCCCGCACAGGGCGTAAAGGCCCTGTGCAGGTCGGTACAAAAAAGTTATTTTGCGTACGGTGCGAACCAGCCGAGGCCCGCTTCGGTGCGACCGCGTGGGAAGTATTCGCAGCCGACCCAACCGTCGTAGCCCACTTCATCCAGCAGGTTAAACAGGTACGGATAGTTGATCTCGCCTTCGTCTGGTTCGTGACGATGCGGCGCAGAAGCGATCTGAATATGGCGATAACGCCCGGCGTACTCGCGAATCAGATGACTGAGGTTGCCGTCTACCAATTGCGCATGGAACAGATCCAACTGCGTAAACACGTTAGGACGATCGATCCGTTCCATCATTGCCAGCGTTTGATACTGGCTGGAGTAGAGGTAATTCGGTTTCGTCACTGGATTGAGCGCTTCCAGCAGCAGGCGAATACCGTGTGGCGCAAAACGCTCAGCAGCGTAGTGCATATTACGCACGAAGGTCTCTTGGTATGCAGCGTGGTCGGCACCTTCAGGCACCGTTGCCGCCATCACATGCACCTGTGGGCAGTTGAGCGCCAGCGCATATTCCAGCGCACGATCGATATCGGCACGCGCTTCGTCTTCACGTCCTGGAATTGCCGACACGCCCCACTCACCCGCCTGCACATTCCCGGCAGCCGTGTTGAACAGCACCAGCTCCAGTTGATGTTTCTCCAGCTCAGCGTTGATCACCTCAGCCGGATAGTCGTACGGGAACAGGAACTCCACCGCACGGAAACCGGCGTTAGCCGCTGCGGCAAAGCGTTCAATAAAGGGTAATTCGCCGAACTGCGTAGATAAATTGGCTGCAAACTTAGGCATCAGTAATTCCTCAATTCCGCCACTTCGCTATCGGTAAGATAGCGAATTGAGCGGTCGCCGAGCGTGAACATCAGACGCGCGGTCTCTTCCAGTTCTTCAGTGTTATTGGCCGCTTCTCGCAACGATTTTCCGACCACCACTGGACCGTGATTGGCCAGCAGAAAAGCGTTGTAACGTGGCGCGAGCTGCGCAAGATCTTCGGCCAGGCGATCGTCACCCGGTTTGTAATACGGCACCACGGGCACATCGCCCACGCGCATCACCACATAGGGCGTGAACGGGCGAATGCAGTTTTCGCTGTCGAGATCGTTGAGGCACGAAAGCGCGGTCAGATAGTGACTGTGCAGGTGCACCACCGCTTTGCAGGCGGGATTGTTCAGATAAAGCGCGCGGTGAAACGCCACTTCCTTAGAAGGCTTGTCACCGGAAATCCACTCGCCCTGCATCGTCACTTTTGACAGGCGGTCGGCCTGCAATTCGCCAAGGCAAGAACCGGTGGGTGTCGCCAGCAGATTGCCATCTTCCAGCAACAGTGAAAGATTGCCGGCTGAACCGGTGGCGTATCCGCGCTGGAAGAAGGACGCGCCCAGTTGCACCATCTCTTCGCGTGCTTGTTGTTCGGTCATGCTGAAAACTCCGTTTGTGCGCGGGCAAAGAATTGTTCGTCACCAAAGTTGCCCGACTTCAGGGCCAGCGATAGCGGCTGCTGGATGTCGCGCACCCACGGCACCCCAGGGGAGATCATCGGGCCGATATGGAACGCCGTTACGCCCAGGCTCTGTGCCACCACGCCAGAGGTTTCACCCCCGGCGACGATAAAACGCTGCCAGCCGCGTGATTTCAGCTCACGGGTGACGGCGGCAAACAAGTGCTCAACCGCTTCGCTGCTGCGTGCTGCGCCATATTGCTGCTGGATTGCCTGCAATTGCTGTGCATCCGCGGTGGCAAACAGCAGTGGTGCCAAAGGCTGCTCGTTATTCGCTGCCACCCAATCACACAGCTCCTGCGCGTAACCTTGCGCATCGTCGAGGCAGCGCTCTACCAACACCTCGTGCGATGGCGCTTGCTGGCGATAGGCCTGCACCTGACGATTGGTCATCTGCGAGCAAGAGCCAGAAATCACCACTGCACGTTCGCCTTGTGGACGACCCGCTTGCTCGGCATCGCTGTTTTGCTGCTGGGTGGCCCAGGCGCGTGCGATACCAATCGCCAGACCTGAACCGCCGGTGACCAGTACTGTCTCTTTCAGGGCTTCACCTTGTGTCAACAGATGCTGTTCGTTGAGTGCATCCAGCACCACATAGTTGATGCCCTGTGCTTTCAGCACATTCAGCTGTTCACGCACCTCTGCAGCGCCTTTATCCAACTGTGCAGCATTGATCACCGCCGCCTGCCCTTTCGCCTGGCGTGTCATCAGACGCACCAGATTGCTGTCGGTCATTGGTGTCACCGGATGATGACGCATGCCCGATTCAGACAGCAGCTGGTCGGCAACAAACAGATAGCCCTGATACACCGTGCGGCCATTCACTGGCAGCGCTGGGGAGATCACCGTCTGCGTTTCCCCCAGTGCGGCCAGCAGTGCATCGGTCACCGGGCCGATATTGCCGTGTTCGGTGCTGTCGAAGGTCGAGCAGTATTTGAAATAGAATCGATCGCAGCCTTGCTGTTGCAGCCAGGCGAGCGCCGCCAGTGACTGATCAATCGCCTGCTTCGCCGGGCAAGAGCGTGACTTCAGGCTAATGACAATCGCCTGCGCGCTCACATCGTCATGACTTTGAGGCACGCCGTTGAACTGAATCGTGGGCAAACCGTTTTGCACCAGGAAGCTGGCGATGTCCGTTGCACCGGTAAAGTCGTCTGCAATCACGCCTAAACGCATGGTTACTTCTCCTTCGACGCTGGCAGCGTGATGCCGCTGAAAATCTTGATGACTGCGCTGTCGTCTTCGCGGCCGTGGCCTGCATTACTCGCTTCGGTAAACATGTTGAGTGCGGTGGAAGCGAGCGGCAGCGGGAAATGCAACGATTTTGCCGTATCGGCGACCAGGTTAAGATCTTTCACAAAGATATCGACGGCGGATTTCGGTGAGTAGTCACCGTCCACCACATGACGCATGCGGTTCTCAAACATCCACGAGTTACCCGCGGCGTTGGTGACCACGTCGTACATGGTGTCGAGTGGGATGCCTGCGCGCGCAGCCAGCGCCATCGCTTCAGCGCCTACCGCAATATGAACACCCGCCAGCAGCTGGTGAATGATTTTCACCGTTGATCCCAGGCCAATTTCGCTGCCCACGCGATACACTTTGGCGGCAACCGCATCCAGTACCGGCTTCAGCAGGGCAAAGGCTTTATCGCTGCCGGACGCCATCACGGTCATCTCGCCGACCGCCGCTTTTGCTGCGCCGCCTGAGACCGGCGCATCCAGCATCAGCAGTTGATGTTGCGCCAGCTGCTGTTCAATCGCCTGGGCATCCTGCGAAGAAATGGTAGAAGAGACCATCACTACGGTGCCCGGCTTGAGTTGTGCCGCCAGACCGGTTTCGCCAAACAGAATCGCTTTGACCTGCGCAGCGTTGACCACCAGCAGCAGCACGGCATCTAACTCTGCGGCGAAGCTGGCAGCGGAAGTCTGTGCATCGCGCGCACCCGCCTGACGCAGGGTTTCTAGCGCCTGCGGATTTAAATCAACGCCCCAGGTGTTCAATCCAGCGCGAATACAGGACTGCGCTGCGCCCATGCCCATGGAACCCAAACCAATGACGCCAATGTTATTCACGGTTGCTGACACAGCACACCTCCGCTGTTAATTTAAGTGATATTTTGTTCAATGGTGTTAATTCTGCCGCAGTTACTGGCGGAGAAACGTGCGGTAAATCACAAAAATTAACTTACACGCACAACGTATAACATCGATTCACACCCCTGCATCCCCACGGGAACGCCCAGTATGGCGGGGTATTTGCTAACATTTCTCTGGGATAATTTGTGCTGCAGGCTGTGAATTGATGCCTTACAATGTGAAAAATTGGTAATTCAGGGAGATCGATGTGATTCCGGTAGAACGTCATCAACAAATTTTAGCGCTGGTTGCCGAACGCGGCGTGGTGAGCATTGTCGAGCTAACCGAGCGCTTGGGCGTTTCACACATGACCATTCGTCGCGATGTGCAGAAGCTGGAAGAGCAAGGTGCCGTGCTGTCGGTATCGGGTGGCGTGCGCTCGGCCGATCGACTGGCGGCCGAGCCATCACATCTGGCGAAAACCAGCATGTACAGCAGTGAAAAGATGGCGATTGGTCAGTTTGCCGCGCGCCACATCCCACGCAACAGCTGCATTTATCTCGATGCAGGCACCACGACGCTGGCGCTGGCCCGTGAGTTAGTCGAGCGCGACGATTTGCTGGTGGTCACCAATGATTTCGTGATCGCCCGTTTATTAATGGAGAGCAGCGGCTGCAAACTGATTCACACTGGCGGCACCGTATGCCGTGAGAATCGTTCCAGCGTGGGTGAAGCGGCGGCGAGAAGTCTGCGCATGCTGGCGATTGATATCGCGTTTATTTCTGCCTCCTGCTGGGGGCCACGTGGGTTGTTTACACCGGATGAAGATAAGGTGCCAGTCAAGCTGGCGGCCAGCGATGTCAGCAGTAAACGCGTGCTGCTGAGCGACAGTTCGAAATACAACAAGATTGCCACGCATCTGGCGTTGCCGCTGGAGCGCTTTGATACCCTGGTGACCGATTCAGAATTAAGTAAAGCGGGACGTGAAACGCTGAGTGCGGGGAGTTGGGAGTTGGTGCTGGCGGGTTGAATGTGCCGGGATAAAAGCAAAAGGTCGCCAATATGGCGACCTTTTGCATACAACATGAAGTCTTTATCCGCTACGCATTGCGCAGCGAAAATTACACTTCCTCGCTGAACTGCGGAACCGGATTGCGGAAGGTGCGAGTAACAAACGCCAGGTAAATAATACCGACCGCTGCCCACACCAGGCCGAGTACCATCGAGGTCTCTTCCAGGTTGATCCACAAGGCACCCACTGTTAAAGCACCCATCACTGGTAACACCAGATAGTTGAGGTGATCTTTCAGCGTCTTGTTACGCTTTTCACGGATCCAGAACTGCGCAATCACTGAGAGGTTGACGAAGGTGAATGCCACCAGCGCACCGAAGTTAATCAGCGCAGTCGCCGTGACCAGGTCGAAGTTAATCGCCAGCAGTGCCACAGCGCCTACCAACAGCACGTTCAGTGATGGCGTGCGGTATTTCGGATGCACGAAGCCAAAGAAACGCTGCGGGAACACGCCATCACGGCCCATCACGTACATCAGACGAGAAACGCCTGCGTGTGCGGCCATACCAGACGCCAGCACGGTGACCACAGAGAAAATCAGGATGCCAATCTGCAGCGCTTTACCCGCTACAAACAGCATGATTTCAGGCTGTGAAGAGTCCGGATTCTGGAAACGCGAGATGTCCGGGAAGTACAACTGCAGGAAGTAAGACACACCGATAAAGATCACACCACCGATCAGCGCGGTCAGGAAAATCGCGCGCGGGATGGTACGTTCTGCATCTTTGGTCTCTTCTGACAGCGAACTGATGCCATCAAAGCCGAGGAACGAGAAGCACAGAATTGTCGCACCGGTAATCATCGGCACTACGTGAGCATTCTCAGACCAGAAAGGCTTGCTGCTGGTCAGGGTTCCTGCGCCAACACCGTGCGCCACACCGTAAACCACCATGCCGGTAATCACCACCATCACGACCACTTGCAGCACGACGATCACGCTGTTGAAGTTGGCAACGGTTTTGATACCACGGAGGTTAGAGATGGTCATAAAGGCCACCAGCAACACCACGAAAATCCACGATGGAATGCCCGGCACCAGCGTCTCAAAGTAGCTTTTCGCCAGCAGGATGTTGATCATCGGCATGAACAAATAGTCCAGCAGTGATGACCAGCCCACCATAAAGCCGACATGCGGACTGATAGCCTTCTGAGCATAGGTGTAAGCGGAGCCCGCAGATGGGAAGCGGCGTACCAGCTTGCCGTAGCTCACGGCAGTAAACAGTATCGCGATCAGCGCGAAAGCATAAGCGGTGGCGACGTGGCCGTCGGTCAATCCAGAGACGATACCGAAAGTATCAAACAGGGTCATTGGCTGCATATACGCCAGGCCCATCATGACAACCGGGATCAGAGTCAGGGATTTTTTCAGGTGTGCACGCTGTGGTGCGGAGGTGTTAAGCGACATTGTTCAGGCCCCCAACAGAGGTGATCTGCGGGATACTGCGCAACGTGCTGCAGTGAGAAGTGATATTAGTGTTTGCGATTGTCGCCGCGCCGTAATCATCACGAAAGCGAGAACCAGCTTGCGCTGGTGCAATTGTAAACAGCCCCATCTTTGTTTTCCTCAAATCTCACGCCCAAGCGTGTTGTCAGTATCTATCTATCCGGATGCATGTCCGGCCTCGGTAATTTGTGTGTGTACTGCTATCTGCAAAAAAATAACCGACGGTATAAGCGTCGGTTATGTTTCGTATTTTGCAGGGGACGTATTCTGCCCCAACTTATGCCATCGGCACAAGACGTTAGCGAAATTCTTCTGCAGGTCAGGCGTTCTTCAGCATCCAGTCAATTTCCGTGGCGGTGATAAGGCGTTCAAACTGCATTAACTCGTTCTGTTTGCAGCTGTGCCACACACCGCTGAAATGCTCGCCCAGCAGTTTTTGCAGTGGGTAGCTATTTTCAAATTCATACAGCGCATCACTCTGGCGGACCGGTAATGGCAGCCCTTCCGCCTCATGTCCATTGCCCTGCACTGCATGCGGTAAAGGTAGCTGATTATCCAGGCCGTGCAAAATACCGGCAAGAATTGTTGACACTACCAGGTAAGGATTTGCATCCGCGCCGGCTACACGATACTCCACGCGATGGTTATCCACATCGCCACAGGGAATGCGTAGAGCAACGGTGCGATTGTTGTGTCCCCATGAAGCCTGCAAGGGCACGTAAGCCTCAGGCAAGAAGCGGCGATAAGCGTTCACGTTCGGTGCCAGCAGCGCCATTGAAGCGGGCATTAAATCGATCATCCCGGCTAACGCGCGTTTTAACAGCGGCGAGTCGCTGCCGTCGTCGAGTGAGAAAGCGTTGTGATCGGCGGCGTCCAGCATGCTGATGTGCACATGCATGCCACTGCCCGCATACTCCTCATAGGGCTTGGCCATAAAGGTCGCCGTCATGCCGTGATTTTCCGCCACCTGGCGCACCAGACGTTTGAGCAAAATGGCATGATCGCAGGCTTTTAATACATCACGAGTGTGATGCAGATTGATCTCAAACTGGCCCGGCGAAGCTTCCGCCAGCGCGCCATCAGCAGGAATGCCCTGCTGTTTTGCAATATCGTCGATTTCACGCAAAACATCCGCAAAGTGGTCGAGATTATCGACCGAATAAACCTGACTCTGCATATTGCGTTCGTCGCTGCCCGGTGCACAGGGTGGCTGGATATAGCCTTCCGCATCGCGCTTTTTATCCACCAGATAGAACTCCAGCTCTACCGCTACCACCGGGAATAGCCCTCGATTGCGCAGTTGCTGCCACAAGCGGTTGAGGACATTGCGGGGTTCAACGTCAAAGGGAGTGCCATCTTGGTTACACATCGTGAGCAGCAGTTGCGCAATGCGTTCAGGATCGGCGGCAGAG
This sequence comes from Pantoea rwandensis, assembly GCF_000759475.1. NCBI lineage: Bacteria > Pseudomonadati > Pseudomonadota > Gammaproteobacteria > Enterobacterales > Erwiniaceae > Pantoea > Pantoea rwandensis. The sequence continues at coordinate 2,098,694 of NZ_CP009454.1, read as the reverse complement.
GGAATTAAGGTTCCGGGAACCGGGATGCAGAGGTTGTCGGGTTCACCCAGGGACTGTCCGAGTCCGGCTTCTTCGACGGTATTACCGAGGATATCCATGGCGAAAACCGAGGCCGGGAAGTAACACCCTTTTTCCAGTTTTGCCAATGCAGCGATGGGAATGCGCTTTCCGCGAAATACCCCATTTAAATCATTCAGAAGAATATCGACATACTGCGTTTCAGGATGGCGTTCCAGCCAGGTTTTGACCTCCAGCTGGAACGCGCTTGTTCGTTTCTCTTCACTGTGCCGCGTGAAGTCTTCTACTTCTACGAGGTTCGTCATGTTCCCACCCGCCCTTTACCGTTTAGTATTGGTTCGCGCAATGCTCAAAATAACAGCCACTCCTCTAACATAGCGCTAACGCAAAAAGTGTGCAAATGTAACAAATCTGTTGGAAGAACGAACAGACGGTTGCTAGATTGACAATATATTGCACACTTTTTAGGCCGGACGCGCAAAAACGGTGAAAATATTGAACAGCAACGCGGAGACGTTATGGGCATTATTTTTGACAAACCCTTGATTGGCGTAGTGATGTGTCAGAACCACATCGGCAGCCATCTCGGACAGACAGTTCACAATAAGTATCTCGATGCCATCGTGCTTGCCGGTGGTGTTCCCTTGCCTTTGCCGCATCAACTGATGCACGCCCCTTATCTATTAGAAAACAGTATGACGCTGCTGGACGGCATTTTACTCACCGGCAGCCCGAGCAATATTGAGCCCTGGCATTATGGCGAAGAGGGTAAAGAAGAACATGCCGATCCGGCACGCGATCGCCTCGCATTTGGTCTGATCACTCATGCAATCGGTAAAAAAATGCCGATATTGGGTATTTGTCGGGGCTTGCAGGAGTTGGTGGTGGCCAACGGGGGTTCCCTGCATCGCCAGCTGCACATGACGCACCAGTTTCAGGAACATCGTGAGGATGATGCGCTGCCGCTCGAACAGCAATACGCGCCGGTGCATGAAGTGCAGCCTGAAGCGGAAGGTTTATTGAGCAAGCTGCTGGGCAGCGCGCAATCCTTTGCCGTGAACTCTCTGCATGGACAAGGTATCCGCGAACCCGGCCCGCAGTTGCGTATTGAAGCACGTGCGCCTGATGGGCTGATTGAAGCAGTGAGTTTGCGTCAGCACCCGTTTGCACTTGCGGTGCAGTGGCATCCGGAGTGGCACTCCGATCAAGACCCGGTTTCGCAACGCCTGTTTGCGGCTTTTATCCACGCAGCTGTCTGTTATCACAAGGAAAAACAGCCATGAATGATGCCACTCTGGCGCCCGGAAGACGTTTATCGCAAATCCGGCAGGAGATGGGATTGTCTCAGCGTCGCGTCGCTGAGTTGTCAGGACTCACACACAGTGCCATTAGCACCATTGAGCAGGACAAAGTCAGCCCAGCGCTGAGTACCTTGCAGAAATTGCTGAAAGTGTACGGCTTGTCGTTGTCAGAATTTTTTTCGGAACCCAAGGTGAACAGCACGCCGCGCGTTATTGTCCGTCCGGAAGAGTGCGTGGAGATCGGCAGCCTCGGCGTGTCGTTGCGTCTGGTGGAGAACGGCGCTGAAAAACGTGCGCTGGCGATGCTGATTGAACGCTACGAACCGGGTTCCAGCACCGGAGAGAAACTGCGTCACCCTGGCGAGGAGACCGGCACGGTGCTGGAAGGGGAAATCACGCTGGTAGTCAATGGTCAGAGTTATCACCTTTATAGTGGCGAGAGTTATGTGATCGATACCGGCTTGCCGCACAGTTTTACCAATACGTCTGAGCTGCCGTGTCGCATCGTCAGTGCGCACACCCCAGCGAATTTCTGAGTTCACGCGCTAAAGGAGGATGTGATGCAACATGTGGGAAGTTATTACTCAGCCACGGCTAATGCGCATGAGCCGTGGCCCGAACTGCAGGAATCGGTGCAGTGTGATGTCTGTATTATTGGCGGCGGATTTACCGGCCTCTCCTCGGCGCTGTTTTTGACCGAAGCCGGTTATGACGTGGTGCTACTTGAAGCGGCCAGGATTGGTTTCGGAGCCAGCGGTCGTAACGGCGGCCAGGTGGTGAATTCTTACAGCCGCGACGTGGACGTGATCGAACAGCGCTACGGCAAAGACGTGGCGAAGATGCTGGGGAATATGATGTTTGAGGGCGCGGAGATTATTCGCGATCGCATTGATCGTTACGCCATCGCCTGCGATTACCGTCCAGGCGGCATTTTTGCGGCGTTGAATCAGCGCCAGATGGGCCACTTGCGCAACCAAAAAGCCAACTGGGAGCGCTATGGCAACCATCAATTAGAACTGCTGGATGAGCGCGCGATTCGTCGCGAAGTGGCGACCGATCGCTACGTCGGCGGCTTACTGGATAAGCGCGGCGGGCATCTGCATCCGCTTAATCTGGCACTGGGTGAAGCGGAAGCAATTCGCCGGCACGGTGGACGTATCTATGAACAATCTGCTGCGCTGGAAGTGAAGTATGGCGAGCCGCATCGGGTAAAGACCGCTAAAGGCGAAGTCACTGCCACCTTTGTGATTTTTGCCGGTAATGCTTATCTCCCCTCACAACTTGAACCGCGCCTGAGCCGTAAAAGCATGCCGTGCGGCTCGCAAATCATCACCACCGAGCCATTAAGCCTCGATCAGGCATTAGGTTTATTGCCGAACAATCACTGTGTCGAAGATTGTAATTACCTGCTGGATTACTTCCGTCTCACCGCCGATAACCGACTGCTGTACGGCGGCGGCGTAGTGTATGGCGCACGCGAGCCAGATGATATTGAAGCGCTGATTCGCCCCAAGCTGTTGCGCACCTTCCCGCAACTGAAGGAGGTGAAATTCAGCCATCGCTGGAGCGGCAACTTCCTGCTGACGCTGTCACGTATGCCGCAGTTTGGACAAATCGAGAAGAATGCGTTCTTTATGCAAGGGGATAGCGGACATGGCGTGACCTGTACCCACTTGTCTGGAAGGCTGATTGCCGAGGTGCTGCGCGGACAGGCAGAAAGATTTGATGCGTTTGCCAAATTACCGCATTTACCGTTTCCGGGGGGCAGGCGATTTAAAGTGCCACTGACGGCGATGGGTGCGGTGTGGTATGCGTTACGGGATCGGTTGGGGGTTTAGCCGTAACGTATTGTAGCGGCAAAGTTTATTGCGTGGGTTTTGCACAACGCGCGATAAACCTCGCCGCTACGGAAAAAGTGCAAAAGTCGGCACTCGAACGCTAACCTCACTCCAGCGGCATTTTCATTGGATCATCGTAGCTGTATTCAAACCCCAGCTCATTACAGATCTTCGACCCATCCACCACTTTCCCCGCCTCTCGCTCCGGCTCGGCAACAAACGTTGGTGCCACCAGCCCTAACTGCTTCGAGACAAACGGATAGAAATCATCACGCGCTGGATGCTTTGAGGCACACAAGTTATACACGCGTCCGCCCTTCGGCGTTTGCAGCAGCAGCACAATGGCATCCACCACATCATCCAGATGCACCAGATTGACCACATGACCGCCATTCTCCAGTCCAACCTTCCCGGCGAGGAAGCGCCCCGGATGACGGTTTGGCCCGACGAGACCCGCCAGTCGTACAATATCCACGCTGGTACCGGGCAGATCATGCAACCAGTTTTCCAGTTCTACTAGCGTCTTGCCCGCCACACTTTCTGGCTGTAGCGCACTGCTCTCTTTCATGACGCCCGAACCGGTGCCGTACACCGACGACGAGCTGGTAAAAATGATGCGCGGCACCTTGTGTGCTAATGCCGTATCGACCACGTTCTGCACGGCTTGCATGTAATCTTCTCCGCCCTGCACCGTGCGGCTGGCAGGCAACGTCACCACCAGCGCGTCCACCGCCATCAGCGTGGCCAACTCATCCGCTTCACATTCAATCTCGGGTGTTAGCACCAGTTGAAATGCCTCAATACCGCAGCGGCGCGCAGCATCCACACCATCGGGGGAGGTTTTGCTGCCGGTTACCTGCCAGCCGCGCGCCGTCAGCGCCATCGCCAGCGGCATACCCAGCCATCCCAGACCTACAATCGCGACTTTTTTCATACCGACTCCTGCTTTACAGCGCTAAGACACTTCATCTTAGTCCCAGCGATTGTGGCAAACCAGCGCAAACTGTTGCGGAAGGTTCCGAGAACTGACGTTAAAAAAGGGTTGCCAAGCGCCGTCATCTTCGTTAGGTTAATCAGCACGCAAATGAATACTCATTCAGCAACGGAATTTACTATGACACGCGTTCAGTTCAACCACCATCATCACCATCATCCTGACTAGTCTTTCAGGCGATGTGTGCTGGGAGACGATTAGGATCTTCCAGTGGTGCGAACGCAAAGAGAGCCCCCGGAAGATCATCTTCCGGGGGTTTTTTTTATGGGCGAACGCAACCCAACTGAGTTCAGACAGGATTGAATAAGAGGATAGGAAACATGTTAGATAACACCCGTATTCGCATAGCTATGCAGAAATCTGGCCGTTTAAGTGATGAATCACGCGAACTGCTGGCCCGCTGCGGCATCAAAATCAACCTTCAGCAGCAGCGTCTGATTGCGTTTGCGGAGAACATGCCTATCGATATCCTGCGTGTGCGTGATGACGATATCCCTGGCCTGGTGATGGATGGCGTGGTGGATCTCGGCATCGTCGGTGAGAACGTGCTGGAAGAAGAGCTGCTGGACCGCCGTGCACAAGGCGAAGATCCACGCTACTTCACCCTGCGCCGTCTCGATTTCGGCGGCTGCCGCCTGTCGCTGGCGATGCCCGTAGATGCAGAATACACCGGCCCGCAGTGCCTGCAGAACTCACGTATTGCCACCTCTTATCCGCACCTGCTGAAGAAATATCTCGATAAGCAAGGCGTTTCCTTTAAGTCTTGCCTGCTGAACGGTTCGGTGGAAGTCGCGCCACGTGCGGGTCTGGCCGATGCCATTTGCGACCTGGTATCGACCGGTGCCACCCTCGAAGCCAACGGCCTGCGCGAAGTGGAAGTCATTTACCGTTCTAAAGCGGTACTGATTCAGCGCGATGGCGAACTGCCAGCGGCGAAACAAGAACTGATCGACAAAATGATGACGCGCATTCAGGGCGTCATCAAAGCACGTGAATCCAAGTACATCATGCTGCACGCGCCAAGCGAGCGCCTGGAAGAAGTGATCGCCCTGCTGCCAGGTGCCGAGCGCCCAACCGTATTGCCGCTGGCAGGCGAAGTGAGCCGCGTGGCGATGCACATGGTGAGCAGTGAAACCCTGTTCTGGGAAACCATGGAAAAACTGAAAGCGCTGGGTGCCAGCTCCATCCTGGTACTGCCAATCGAAAAAATGTTGGAGTAACAGCATGAGCACAATCATGACCCCGATTGACTGGCAACAGTGTGATGAACAACAGCAGCAAGCGCTGCTGATGCGCCCGGCAATTTCTGCTTCGGCGAGCATCAGCGAAATCGTGCGCGATGTGCTGACGCAAGTAAAAGAACAAGGCGATGATGCGCTGCGCGAGTTCAGCGCGCGCTTTGACAAGGCGCAGGTGGAAAACCTGCGCGTCACGCCAGAAGAGATGCAAGCCGCCAGCGATCGCTTGAGCGATACGCTGAAGCAGGCGATGGCAGTGGCTGTCGGTAATATCGAAACTTTCCATAACGCGCAGATTCTGCCCGCGGTGGATATCGAGACGCAGCCTGGCGTGCGCTGCCAGCAGATCACCCGTCCGGTGCAATCGGTTGGGTTGTATATTCCTGGCGGATCTGCCCCGCTGTTCTCCACGGTTTTGATGCTGGCAACCCCAGCACGTATCGCCGGTTGTGGTCGTGTGGTGCTCTGTTCGCCCCCGCCGATTGCCGATGAAATTCTCTATGCCGCGCAACTGTGCGGCGTGAAAGAAGTGTTTCAGGTTGGTGGCGCGCAAGCGATTGCTGCGCTGGCCTTCGGCACTGAAACCGTGCCGAAAGTTGACAAGATCTTTGGCCCAGGCAACGCCTACGTCACCGAAGCTAAACGCCAGGTGAGTCAGCGTTTGGATGGTGCCGCGATTGATATGCCTGCTGGCCCATCAGAGGTTTTGGTGATTGCTGATGAAGGTGCCACACCGGCATTTGTCGCTTCTGATCTGCTATCACAAGCAGAACACGGCCCGGATTCACAGGTCATCTTGCTGACCCCTTCGCTGAAACTGGCTGAAGGCGTGGCTCAGGCGGTGGAAGAACAGCTCGCGCAGTTGCCACGTGCTGCCACGGCGCGCCAGGCGCTGGAGAGTAGCCGTCTGATCGTGCTGCGCGATCTGGCGCAGTGTGTGGAAATTTCCAACCTTTACGGTCCTGAGCACCTGATTATTCAGACACGCCAGCCACGCGATCTGGTGGATGCCATCACCAGCGCGGGTTCCGTGTTCCTGGGCGACTGGTCACCGGAATCGGCAGGTGATTACGCTTCCGGCACCAACCACGTGCTGCCGACTTACGGTTATACCGCCACCTGCTCCAGCCTGGGATTAGCCGATTTCCAGAAGCGTATGACGGTGCAAGAGCTGACGCCGCAAGGCTTCCTCAATCTGGCGGCCACCATTGAAACCTTAGCCGCCGCTGAGCAGCTGGAAGCCCACAAGAACGCCGTTACCCTGCGTGTTGCCGCGCTGAAGGAGCAAGCATGAGCATTGAAGATTTAGCCCGCGCCAATGTGCGCGCGTTGACGCCGTATCAATCTGCGCGTCGTTTGGGGGGGAACGGTGATGTGTGGCTGAATGCCAACGAATTCCCGCTTCCGGTGCCCTTTGAGCTGTCTCAGCAAACGCTGAACCGCTATCCGGAATGCCAGCCGAAGATTGTGATTGAGCGCTATGCGGCTTATGCCGGTTTATCGCCGGAGCAAGTGATTGTCAGCCGTGGCGCTGATGAAGGCATTGAGCTGTTAATGCGTGCTTTCTGTGAGCCGGGCAAGGATGCGATTCTGTTCTGTCCGCCGACTTACGGCATGTACAGCGTCAGCGCAGAAACCATCGGCATTGAGTATCGCACCGTGGCAGCGCTGGATGACTGGCAGCTGAACCTGCCGGCGATTGCGGACCAGTTAGACGGCGTGAAAGTGGTCTATATGTGCAGCCCGAACAATCCGACCGGCAACCTGATCAATCAAGATGATATCCGCAAACTGCTGGAGATGACCGCCGGTAAAGCACTGCTGGTCGCCGATGAAGCCTATATCGAGTTCTGCCCGGAAGCGACTCTCGCGGGTTGGTTGAAAGAATATCCACAGCTGGTGATCCTGCGCACGCTGTCAAAAGCCTTTGCGCTGGCTGGCCTGCGCTGTGGCTTTACGCTGGCCAACAAGCCAGTGATCGACCTGTTGATGAAAGTGATCGCTCCTTACCCGCTGGCGACCCCGGTTGCTGATGTGGCAGGACAGGCGCTGAGCGAAGAAGGCATTGCGCTGATGCGTCAGCACGTGGCGGAACTCAACGCCAATCGCGCCTGGCTGTTTGAGCAGCTGCCACAGTTGAGCGTGGTACAGCAGGTGTTCCCGAGCGAAACCAACTATATTCTGGCGCGTTTCACTGATTCGCCAAAAGTGTTTAAAACGTTGTGGGATCAAGGCATTATTCTGCGCGACCAAAACAAAAACCCCGGCCTTGCGGGATGCCTGCGCATCTCCATCGGCACCCGTGAAGAGTGCGAGCGCCTGATCGCCGCGCTGCAAGCCTTATCAGTGGAGCAAGCATGAGTCAGAAGACCCTTTTTATCGACCGCGACGGTACCATCATCTCTGAGCCACCAACGGATTTTCAGGTAGATCGCATGGAGAAGCTGGCGTTTGAAAAGAACGCCATCCCTGCGCTGCTGGCCCTGCAAAATGCCGGCTATCAGCTGGTGATCATCACCAATCAGGATGGTCTGGGCACCGACAGCTTCCCACAGGCTGATTTTGATGGCCCACATAACCTGATGATGCAGATCCTGACTTCACAGGGTGTGAACTTCAGCGACATCCTGATCTGTCCGCACAAGCCAGAAGATAACTGTGATTGCCGCAAGCCGAAAACCAAAATGGTGGAAGCCTGGCTGGCACAAGGCGCACTGGATACCGCAAACAGCTACGTGATTGGCGATCGCCTGACCGATATCCAGCTGGCTGAAAACATGGGCATTCAGGGCCTGCGTTACGGTGCGGAAGGTATTGACTGGGACGCGATCCAGGCACGTCTGACCAAACGTGACCGCCATGCGCTGGTGCAACGCAACACCAAAGAGACACAGATTAAAGTGGAAGTGTGGCTGGGCCGCGAAGGCGGCAGCAAGATTAACACCGGCGTCGGCTTCTTTGACCACATGCTGGATCAGATTGCCGTACACGGCGGCTTCCGCATGAACATCGACGTGAAAGGCGATCTCTATATTGACGATCACCACACCGTGGAAGATACCGGTCTGGCGCTGGGTGAAGCACTGCTGAAAGCGCTGGGCGACAAGCGAGGCATCGGCCGTTTCGGCTTCGTGCTGCCGATGGACGAGTGCCTGGCGCGCTGCGCACTGGATATCTCTGGTCGTCCGCACATCGAATTTAAAGCCGAGTTCAGCTACCAGCGTGTCGGCGATCTCAGCACCGAGATGGTTGAGCACTTCTTCAGCTCCCTCTCCTACGCCATGATGAGCACCCTGCACCTGAAAACCAAAGGTAAGAACGACCATCATCGTGTGGAAAGCCTGTTCAAAGCCTTTGGCCGCACCTTGCGCCAGGCAATTCGCGTGGATGGCAACACCCTGCCGAGTTCGAAAGGAGTGCTGTGATGAACGTGGTGATTCTCGATACCGGGTGCGCCAACCTGTCATCGGTGAAGTGGGCAATTGAGCGCCTCGGCTATACGCCCGAGGTGAGCCGCGATCCGGATGTGGTGCTGCGCGCCGATAAGCTGTTGCTGCCGGGCGTGGGCACCGCCCAAGCCGCCATGAACCAGTTGCAGGAGCGTGACCTGATCGATCTGATCAAAGCCTGTACACAACCGGTGCTCGGCATTTGTCTTGGTATGCAGTTGCTGGGTCGCGGGAGCGATGAGAATGGCGGCGTGACCACGCTGGGTCTGGTGGATGAACCGGTCTCGCTGATGGATACTCAGGGTTTGCCCTTGCCGCACATGGGCTGGAACCAGATCACTTCGCAAGCTGGCAACCACCTGTTCCGTAATATCCCGGACGGCAGCTACTTCTACTTTGTGCACAGCTACGCCATGCCGGTGAACGCCGCCACCATCGCCCAGTGCGATTACGGCCATCCGTTCACCGCTGCGTTGCAGAAAGATAATTTCTTCGGCGTGCAGTTCCACCCGGAGCGTTCTGGCAAAGCAGGCGCGCAGTTGCTGAAAAACTTCCTGGAGATGTGATGATTATCCCGGCATTAGATTTAATCGACGGCAAAGTGGTGCGTCTGCATCAGGGCGACTACGGCCAGCAGCGCGACTACGGTAGCGATCCGCTGCCGCGCCTGCAGGATTACGAACGTCAGGGCGCGGCAGTGCTGCACCTGGTGGATCTCACTGGCGCCAAAGATCCGGCTAAACGCCAGATCCCTCTGCTTACTACCCTGCTGCGCGGCGTGAATGTACCGGTGCAGGTCGGCGGCGGCATCCGCAATCGTGAAGATGTTGCGGCCTTGCTGGCAGCCGGCGCGACCCGCGTGGTGGTGGGCTCCACGGCCGTGAAACAGCCAGAAGAAGTGAAAAGCTGGTTCAACGAGTTCGGCGCCGATGCCATTGTACTGGCACTGGATGTGCGCATTGACGCCAACAATCGTAAAGAAGTGGCGATCAGTGGCTGGCAGGAAGCGGCTGGCGTAACACTGGAAGAGGTGATTGGCTGGTATCAGCCGGTTGGCCTGAAGCACGTGCTGTGCACCGATATCTCCCGCGATGGCACCTTAAGTGGTTCCAACGTGGCGCTGTATAAAGAAGTGTCTGATGCCTTCACCGACATCGCGTTTCAGAGTTCCGGCGGCATTGGATCGCTGGATGACATCGCTGCCTTACGTGGCAGTGGCGCACAGGGCGTGATTGTCGGTCGTGCTTTACTGGAAGATAAATTCACCGTAGCGGAGGCGATTGCATGCTGGCAAAACGGATAATTCCTTGTCTCGATGTCCGTGACGGACAAGTGGTAAAAGGCGTGCAGTTCCGCAACCACGAAATTATTGGCGATATCGTGCCACTGGCGCAGCGCTATGCGCAGGAAGGCGCTGACGAGCTGGTGTTCTATGATATCACCGCCTCTTCCGATGGCCGCGTGGTGGATAAAAGCTGGGTGTCACGCGTCGCAGAAGTGATTGATATTCCGTTCTGCGTGGCGGGCGGTATCAAGAGTGAGGAGGATGCCGCGCGCATTCTGCAGTTCGGTGCGGATAAGATCTCCATCAACTCCCCGGCGCTGGCTGACCCGACGCTGATCACGCGTCTGGCGGATCGCTTTGGTGTGCAGTGCATCGTGGTGGGTATTGATACCTGGTTTGATGAAGCCACAGGCAAGTATCACGTCAACCAGTATACCGGCGATGAGTCACGTACCCGTGTCACCACCTGGGAAACCCTGGATTGGGTGCAGGAAGTGCAGAAGCTGGGTGCGGGCGAAATCGTGCTGAACATGATGAACCAGGATGGCGTACGTAATGGCTACGATCTGGTGCAGCTGAAGAAAGTCCGAGACGTGTGTAAAGTGCCCCTCATCGCTTCTGGCGGAGCAGGCACCATGCCGCATTTCCTCGAAGCCTTTGAACAGGCAAACGTCGATGGTGCGCTGGCCGCTTCAGTGTTTCACAAACAAATTATTAATATCGGCGAGTTGAAAAACTTCCTGATCGACAACGGTGTGGAGATTCGCGCGTGTTAACTGCAGAACAACTGGCCAAACTGGATTGGGCCAAAACCGCGGGCATGATGCCCGTCATCGTCCAGCACAACGTTTCTGGCGAAGTGCTGATGCACGGTTATATGAATGAGGAAGCACTGCAAAAGACGCTGGCGGAAGGCAACGTCACTTTCTTCTCTCGCACCAAAAACCGCTTGTGGACCAAAGGGGAAACCTCCGGTCACTTCCTGCAGGTCGCGAGCATCACGCCGGATTGTGATAACGACACCCTGCTGGTGCTGGCAAACCCGATTGGGCCAACCTGCCACCTCGGAACATCAAGCTGCTTCTCTCCAGCTGCGCCAGATTGGGCGTTCCTGTATCAGCTGGAGCAGCTGCTGGCTTCACGTAAGAGCGCCGATCCTGAGAGTTCTTACACCGCGAAACTGTATGCCAGCGGCACCAAGCGTATCGCGCAGAAAGTGGGTGAAGAAGGCGTGGAAACCGCACTGGCTGCCACAGTAAATGACCGCCATGAGCTGACCAACGAAGCCTCTGACTTGCTGTATCACCTGATGGTGCTGCTGCAGGACCAGGAGCTGGATTTGAGCACGATTATTAATAATCTGCGTGCGCGTCATAAGTAACTTTATTCCCAGATAATATTCAGGCGCACTTCGGTGCGCTTTGTTGTTCCTACGCCAGAAAGCAATGCTTACTCATAATGGTAACGTGATGAAAATAATCTGCTAATTGCCATGGCGGACAGTGATCGGTACTCTGCTTTGTTCCACATCACGAAAAAAGAAGACCGTTTTTATGGCAAGTTCTCGTTTTACTGCCCGCCTGCGTCAAACGCTGGCGCTGGCCGCGCTGGCAGGTTGCGCATTTGGCGCGCAGGCAAAGATTGAACAGGTACGTTTCGCTGTAGACCCAACCTACCCTCCTTTTGAATCCAAAACACCACAAGGCAAGCTGGTTGGTTTTGATATCGACCTTGGCAATGCACTGTGCGAGCAGATGAAAACCAAGTGCGTCTGGGTGGAGAGCCAGTTCGATGGCATGATCCCGGCGCTGAAAGCGCGTAAATTCGACGCGATTCTTTCTGATATGGGCATCACTGAAGAGCGCCTGAAGCAGATCGACTTCACCGTGCCGTTGTACGACACCAAAACTCAGCTAATTGCGCGTAAAGGCTCTGGCCTGCTGCCAACGGCTGAATCGCTGAAAGGCAAAACAGTTGGCGTTGAGCAAGGAACCGTGCAGGAACGTTATGCGCTGGCAAAATGGCAGCCACACGGTGTAAACGTGGTGCCTTACGGCGATCAGGCGCAGGTGGAGAGCGATTTGATTTCTGGCCGTCTGGATGTGGTGTTCACCGATGCAGCACAGGCAGCTAACGGCTTCCTGAAACACCCGCAAGGCAAAGATTTCGAACTGGCTGGCCCGATCGTGGAAGACCCTATTATCGGTCCAGGTACGGCGATTGGTCTGCGTAAAGGCGATGAAGAGCTGAAAACAGCCCTTGATAACGCCTTTGCTGAAATCAAGAAAAACGGCACTTTTGACAAGATCCAGAAGAAGTACTTCGCCACTGACATCTCGATCCAGCATTAATCAATGCAGGGGCGGTCTTCAGGCCGCCCTGTTCGCGCTGCTAACATGAGCGAGCGCAAATTTAGCGGCTTCATCCCCGCTCATTTTCACAGCAGCACTATAATTCCAGTCAATAAAATTAATCAGGCACGACGTTCAGTGTGCCGTAGATATAGGACATCGACCGCGCCATGCAACAACAACATCATCTCTTGCTAAGTGCTTCCCTCGGTACACAGCGCGAAATCGTCAGCTTTCATTTCGGTACCGATTCCCAGCAACGCGTCTACATTCAGGCGGCACTGCACGGTGATGAACTGCCGGGTATGGCGGTGGCGTGGTATCTGAAACACAAGCTGCTGGCGCTGGAATCTGCCGGGCAGCTCAAATCCAAAATTACGCTGGTGCCGGTGGCCAATCCGCTGGCGATGGGTCAACACTGGCACGGCAGTCATTTGGGTCGATTCCATACGCTTTCAGGTCAGGATTTCAATCGCCGTTTCCCGGCGTTAGGCGATACCCTGGCTGAAGAGTTGGCCGGTTCGTTGACGCAAAGCGAATATGAGAACAAACGGCTGATCCGTGATGCCATTGATCGCCACTATCGCGATCGCATTGCTCGTACCGAACTGGATGCGCAGCGCTTCACGCTAATGCGTATGGCCAGCCAGGCAGATTTGATGATTGATCTGCACTGCGACTGGGACGCATTGCCGCATCTGTATACCACGCCGCACGCATGGCAGGATATCGAACCATTAGCGCGTTGGTTAGGCAGTGAAGTGCAACTGCTGGCGCAAATATCCGGTGGCGAACCCTTTGATGAGGCCTGCTGTGAACCGTGGCTGACACTGGCTGAGCGATTTGGTGGTGAGTATCCGATGCCTCGTGGTTTGTTGCCAGTGACGCTGGAGTTACGTGGGGTTGCGGATGTGTCGCCGCAACAGGCGGAGAAGGATGCGGATGCGATTATTAACGCGTTGATTGAAGGCGGCTATATCGCGGGTGAAACAGGTGAGTCCCCTGCCCTGATCAATCCCGCGACACCGCTGGCAGGTTGTGAGTATATCCATGCACCGCATTCTGGATTGCTGTTGAATCGCCGTGAGTTGGGTGAGTGGATCAAGCCGGGTGAAGTGGTGGCGGAGATTGTGGATCCGATTACCGACCAGGTGACACCGCTGGTGGCAGAGTTTGGTGGGGTGCTGTATGCGCGAAATCTCATGAAGTTTGCTACGGCGGGAATGCTGGTGGTAAGGCTTGCGGGGGAAAATGCGGGCAGAGAGGGAGAGTTGTTGGTGGGGTAAAAAATTGAGGCTTCCCGAAGGAAGCCTCACAATTATTAGTCGAGCCACTCAGTGTGGAATACACCGTCTTTATCAATGCGCTTGTAAGTATGCGCACCAAAGTAGTCGCGCTGAGCCTGAATCAGGTTAGCTGGCAGAACTTCTGAACGATAGCTGTCGTAATAGGCGATGGCTGCCGAGAAGGTCGGAGTCGGGATGCCATTCTGAATCGCGTAAGAAACAACATCACGCAGCGCCTGCTGATATTCGTCAGCAATGTTTTTGAAGTATGGATCCAGCAACAAGTTTGCGATGTCAGCATTGCTTGCGTAAGCATCAGTAATCTTCTGCAAGAACTGAGCACGGATGATGCAGCCAGCACGGAAGATCTTCGCGATTTCACCGTAATGCAGATCCCAGTTGTTCTCTTCTGAAGCAGCACGCAACTGAGAGAAGCCCTGAGCATATGAAACGATTTTGCCCAGATACAGTGCGCGACGTACTTTCTCAACAAACTCAGCTTTGTCACCGGTAAAGGCTTTAGCCTGTGGACCGCTCAATACTTTAGAAGCAGTAACACGCTGAGATTTCAGTGAAGAGAGGTAACGTGCAAACACGGATTCGGTAATCAAAGACAGCGGCTCGCCGAGATCCAGTGAGCTCTGGCTAGTCCATTTACCGGTACCTTTGTTAGCGGCTTCGTCCAGGATCACATCAACCAAATACTTACCATCTTCATCTTTCTTGGTGAAGATGTCTTTAGTGATGTCAATCAGGTAGCTGCTCAGCTCACCGTTATTCCAGTCAGTAAAGGTTTTAGCCAGTTCTTCGTTGTTCAGACCCAGCGCACCTTTCAGCAGCGCATAGGCTTCAGCGATCAGCTGCATGTCACCGTATTCGATGCCGTTATGCACCATCTTCACATAATGACCAGCACCGTTTGGACCGATGTAAGCAACGCAAGCTTCGCCATCTTCTGCACGTGCGGCAATTTTATCCAGAATCGGCGCAACCAGTTCATAGGCTTCTTTCTGGCCACCAGGCATAATGGAAGGACCTTTCAGTGCGCCCTCTTCACCGCCGGAAACGCCAGTACCGATGAAGTTAAAGCCTTGATCTGAAAGCTCTTTGTTGCGACGAATGGTGTCTTTGTAGAAAGTATTACCGCCGTCGATCAGGATGTCACCTTTGTCGAGGTGAGGAGTCAGAGAAGCGATCGTTTTATCAGTTGCCTCACCAGCCTGCACCATCAGCAGAATACGGCGTGGTTTTTCCAGCGATTCAACGAACTCTTCAACGGTGTAAAATGGAGCAAGTTTCTTGCCCTGACTTTCAGCGATAACTTCATCAGTCTTTTCGCGTGAACGGTTGAAGATAGAAACAGTGTAACCGCGGCTCTCAATGTTAAGAGCCAGATTACGGCCCATCACTGCCATACCTACAACGCCTATCTGTTGCTTGGACATTACATACTCCTGTCTGAGGTCACTTCACAAACGCAGCAGTTTGTGAACAAAAGTGGCAAACATGTTAACCTAGGTAAGCATCAACCAGTTAGAAAATGATGCTATGAGATATCATTAGAAGTTCCAGGGATAAGCATGCTCGTTGGAACACTAATACAAATAAGCGTTAAGTTTTAGAATATGACCTTTGTTATCCCAGTCAATAATATCAACACCGCGCAGCAACTTATCATCAAGTTGGAGTTCAAATTCAATAACTGATCTGTTTTGCTCAGCTAGAACAGAAAGAGCTTTAAATTCAAGAGATTTAGTATCGGTAAAAAGTTGTACTAACATACTACGGATGTTTTCCTGACCAACTTTATGGTTCCCAGGATCGGTTAGCGTGGCATTACGGTCAAACATTTCGACTACTTCATGTAAAGAACGAGAATTAAAAGCAGCAATATATTTTTCAGTCAGTTTCTTAACGGGTGGTAAAGGATTAGCGTGTGATGATTCAAATGCTTTTACAGCATGGGCATCATAGAAATTGTGATACACCGAATCGCTAAGAGGACGCATCACTATCTTTTTACCCTTCAGTACCAACTCATTTAAAGATGAAGAGAGATAGAAATTATTATCGATAGCGTTATCCTTTCGGATAAGCTCTTTTGCAGCTTCGATGAAATCAGAGCCAATTTTAAAATAGTAAAGTCCTGCAACGGCATTGCGACTAATCGCATTTTTTTCTGCCGTCTGTACTACTAAGCCTTCTTCGTTAGTTTTTACAAAAGACCACTTCGGATGAACAGATTCAAAAGTGAGGACACCGGCATCAGCCTCCAGACTTCTAAAATATTCAAGCACCTGTTGCAAATTATCATTGATATAGTGATCAGCTGACGCGATAATCAATTCATCATCGAGATTGATTTCGTCAATAGCCATCATGCTGCTGCAAACAGCTCCCTTTGTCATACCCTGTAGTGGAATGATAACCGCTTGAGGTGAGATAAGTTCAATAATGTTACCCAGCGCTAGCTTAGTAAGCTTATCAGCAGGGACAACAAAAAGACTTTTATACTCTTCGGTTAACGTAGAAAAGATATCCTGAGAATATTCCAGCAGGGTCCTATTATTAATTTCAGTAAGGATTTTTGGATAGATGAAATCAGCGCTGGTTTCATAAAGGCTGGCTCCACTCATTGGAATAATAATATTTAACATGCCATTAAACCTCGCTCTCTACCAAAGAGATAAAACGTTTTATGTTCGCATAATTGACATCGTGAACCGTTTCAACTTCTAATACATGTGCTCCGCTAGCTCTTGCTGCTCTAATTCCATTTTCATTATCTTCAACAATGACGCAG
This sequence comes from Pantoea rwandensis, assembly GCF_000759475.1. NCBI lineage: Bacteria > Pseudomonadati > Pseudomonadota > Gammaproteobacteria > Enterobacterales > Erwiniaceae > Pantoea > Pantoea rwandensis. The sequence continues at coordinate 2,082,131 of NZ_CP009454.1, read as the reverse complement.
TCAGCAGGTTCCAAACCCAGCATTGATATAGCTTTGTTGTACATTTCAGGATCGGGTTTGCCTTTCACAACATCTTGGTTAGAGACATAAAACTCAAGATATTGTGCGAGATGTGCACGTTCCATCATAACTTCAATTGAGTGTTTGATAGAGTTAGAAGCGACGGCCATTTTATAACCATCTTTTTTCAACATTGAAAGTGCATATTCATGATGAAACATGGGTTTACATTTGTTATTAACAATCTCCATGGTGTACTGCTGCTTCATTTCATTGATGAAACCATGAAGATTTGTTGATAAACCTTTATCTTTGCTTAGCATGATAAGCTTATCTTTAGTAGGCAAACCATCATATGTTGTTAAATGTTCTTGTCGAGAAATTGTCAGTCCGAACAGATCAAGAGCAGTATTCAAGGCCTCATAATGCCAGTCTTTAGCATCGATAAGGACACCGTCCATATCGAAAATAACAGCTTTAATATTAGTAGACATTCAAAAACTCCATACATTCTTCAGGGTAATCGGTACAAATGATTAAATCAGATGAGGAAAGTAAATTACCGTTAAATTTTTCTAATTTTCCCCACATTTCAAGGTGGTTTCGTTTATGTAGTTCAGAAGAAACAATGCAAACTTTTTTTCCATCAGAAAGAATTTTCTGCACTAACTCTTCTTCAACCAGATCTTTTTCAAAACCATCTAACCATACACCTTCAGAAATATCATAAAGTGCATTTAGGCATTCGAATTCACTGTATCTTACAAAAGCTTTTAAGGAATGTTTATAATAAGCAAGCGAGTCTGGTAAAGCCATATCGAAAAAAAAGTAATTCGTAATGTGCATTTTCTCAAGAATAACTTTGACTTTCTCTTGCAAACCATCGGCTTTGACGTTCAATGCCAATGGGGGATTAGTACTGGTGTAGGTTTTATACAATTCAAGCATATGTTGGAATGTAATACACGATGCATCAGGAATATCATGACTGATTACGATTTCACCATTGAAGTCACGTAAGTCAGTTTCTGTGCCGAGATCAAGCTGAAACGATCGGATAAAAGCTGCTTCAGTGTTTTTTTCTTCTAAAGACTTCCAATAGCCACGATGAGAAATAACTATCATTTTTAACCTTCTTTACTTAATTAACTGGTTATAGATTTCAACGGCTTGTGTAGTTTCACCTTGATAAATAAGTTGTCCCTTTTCCATAACAAGGCATGCGTCACATATGTTTTCAACCTGATTAACGTTGTGGCTAACAAAGAAAATAGTTTTTCCACTTGCTTTTACTTCATTTATTTTTTTCAGACATTTGGCCTGAAAATTAGCATCACCCACAGCTAAAGCTTCATCGATGACCAAAATCTCGGAATCCAGATGTACACCAATTGAAAAGGCAAGCCTGACGTACATACCTGAGGAATAATATTTCACAGGCTCGTAAATGAAGTCTCTAACCTCAGCAAATTCAATGATACTTTCAAGTTTTGTTTCAATTTCCTTGCGACTCATACCTAATATAGAACCGCTAAGAAAAATATTCTCGTAACCTGAAAGCTCATGGTGAAATCCTGCACCAACTTCCAGCAGACAGGAAATAGAACCATCGACAGTTATCTTCCCAGAACTGGGTGCGATGATCCGGGTCAAAAGCTTGAGCAGGGTAGACTTACCAGCCCCATTTCGCCCCAGAACCCCAACTGCTTGGCCTGGCGTAATAGAAAAGGAGACGTCGTCTACAGCGCGGTAAATTTTCCCGGGTTGAGGACGCTTTTTGCTAAAAGAAAAAAGCTCTTTAAGAGTACTGTGTTGGTAATTTCCAACACTGAATTCGCGTGTAACAGATTCAAAAGTAATCATTCGTAATCCGCAATTAATCTATCATTTTTGATAAAGTAGTACACACCAAAGATGACTAAAACAATAGCAGTAACAAAGCTATACAATATAGTAGAAATATTAATGCTATCACCCCCAAGCAAGGCCCAACGTGAAAGAGCAACAATACCTGTCATGGGGTTAAATGAATAATATTGGTGGAATTCTTTCGGCACTATTGTAAGCGTGTATACTACCGGAGAAGCGAAAAACAGAGCCTGCGTCGCTAACGGCAGCACATGACGTAAATCACGAAACCGTAATTTTAAAATCGCCATAAAACAACCTACACCACATCCGAGCATAAGAGTAATAGCTATGCATGGAATAAGGAAGAGGAGGCGTGAAAAATCAAAATGAACACCATAAAAAATTGCTAGCGGAATAAAAACAATGAATGCTATAACAAAATCAATGAAAGCCACAAATACACTCGCTATACATAGCGAAATCCTAGGGAAATATACTTTTGTTAAAAGATGGATGTTATTTATTATGGCATCACTTGCAGCCATCATGCTGGTAGCAAATAGATTCCAGAAAAGGATTCCGGATATTAAAACAGCAGCGTAAGGCGCGTTATATTCTGGCGTGGGGACTTTAACAAGTAATCCGAACACAAACAAGTATAGGAGTATATTTACACCTGGATTTATAATTGCCCATAAAACGCCTAAGCTAGTCTGTTTATAGCGAACATTAAAATCTCTTCGAATAAACTCCTTGATCAAATTTCTGGAGTCTAAGACTTCCGCAAAAGTCGTCCTGCTTTGCGGAGTAGATATAAAACCTTTCATTAACTTCCCCTCTTTACAAATAAGCGATATGCAATTTTACGCACAAAAGGCAACTTAAGCAGTTGAGTTCTGAAAAAGAAATAAAGCTTCATCAGCGTTATTTGTAATAATCTTAAATACCAGATGAAAGGATAAGAGCTATTCTTATTACAAATGTACTTGGAGTATAAACCAATCCAATCAAAGGGTTGATAGAGACTAGACCAGCCTTTATTGAAATATACCTCTTTATGCTTACGCCATACAAACCCCAGTCTTTTAGAATCTAAAGGCAAAAAATTATTTACGTAAAACCTCTCTGAGCGTTCAACCTCAGCAGCATTTCTTGAAAAATTACCGGAATATTTAAAGTCCTGGACGGAACGCTCTAGGTTTTTTACCCAAACATACTGCTCTGGTACAAACCGCATATAACATGCATTCATCATGCTTTTACAATGTAGAAAAATGTTTTCGTCAGCTAGAGGAATATCAAAGAAAGTTAATACATCCAGTGTCAAGCCAGCCACTAAAATATCACCAGGGTGATAGAGAAAAGGTAACTGACTGAAGGGATTACGAGCGAACAGGTTACAGTTAATTAGGTGACGACTAAAAACCGCGTATTCATCCTGCCTTAGAACATTGTCAACAGACAGGAATTTATTTTCTAGAAAGTAGTCGCTAAGCCATGAAAGAATATTATCATTGTAAAAATATGAGTCTGTCCTCATTTTTATCGAATATTTTTTTGTAGCACATCTCAAACCATTAAGGCTTGATACTAGCATTCGATTGACATTACTGACAACCTTGACACCATCAACATTCTTAGATATTGATCCTACATCATCATTAAATAAAAATTTAACGCCAGAATAGGTAGTCATTAGATTGTCTTCAATGACATCATCTGCCTTCCATGTTGACACTATGATTTCAGATTCTGGGAAATTTTTTAATATTAAGTTGAGATTGAATATAAATTCTTTATCTAATTCGCGAGAGGTATTTAAAACCCCCCCTTGAATGATGAAGGAAACTTCACTCGGTGAGATGAGATTTTCAGGATGCATTGTCCACGTTACTTAATATTCATGCCTTGATTTAATGAGGGGTTAATTCATACCATTCAATGTATTTTTTTAATCCATTTTCAAGACTTGTTTGAGGTGACCAGTTAAACTCTCGTTTAGCACGCGTAATATCCAGAGATACGGAATTAATAACTGATATATCGCTTTTTACTTTAATAGTCTCGACAATAATACCATGCCGATAGAATCTATCGATAATATCCAGAATTGAATATTTCGAATCTGAACCTACATTGAAGATTCTCATATCGCCTTCATAACAAGCAGACTTAATAAAACAGTCATGAAGATCATCTATGTAAATGTAATCACGTGAAGCTGTACCATCTCCATAAATTTTTACTGGGTTATTCTTTTTATAGGAATCCATGATTGCTGGTATAAGGCCCTGCCCGCCTTTGTAAACTTGTCCGGGTCCATAAGGATTAGCAATCCGTAACACCCTATAATTTAATCCATAGTTACAATGGTAAACTTGAAGATAAGATTCCTGAGCCAGTTTGTTCGCAGCATAAATAGTTTTCGGTGAAAGAACATGGTCTTCATGACACTTCTCACCGCCAGTGTCTCCATAAATAGTTCCACCAGACGAAGCAAAAATAAAAGTAACCTTACTGGCTAAAGATTTTATATCTTCAAGAAAGTTTATAAAAGGTAGGAGATTGGAACTAACACTTTCAAGAGCCAGACTTTGTGATTCTGCCGGGGAGATACTATTGGCAAGATAATAGACTACAGGATTATCATCCTGAGATATTTTCCTAATGAAATCATCGTGCTGTGACATACTGACATTAATGCAATTGGGAACGAGTGTACTCGCTTCATTTTTACGTTTATAAAGAACAACCTGCTTACTAAAACCAGTTCTGCCCAAATACTTCAGCAAAGATTGGCCAATGTAACCTCGCCAGCCCACGATATATAGATTACTTGATAGCATAATATAATTTTCTACCTATCGTAACGAGTGTGTGATGAAAAATAGGTGGGATGAACTTTAAAGAAATATCGAATACTTTACGCCCAACTCTTAGCAGAAAAGTACGGTAGCTAAAGAAGAGTGGATTAAAATGATACATTCCTGTTTTGAAATAGATTTTCGAGAGCCTTATAAATATACTTTCTTTAGTTTTAGATGGAACCGCGTTAAGATCACTAGCCTTAAAGTTATAAGCATCTTCTTCAGGACCGTCTTTAAAAGGAGCCATTTTAAAAGTATAAGGAAGGACAGGAATCCATCCTTTCAAAAACTTCTTCCATTTCAGGGAAATATCCCAGCTATTTATAACAAAAACATATTTTTTAAGCTTTTCAAGACTGTCTTCATTGGACTCGAAAATTACATCGCCTCTCTTTTTAACAAAGTTAGTAAACAAGCGAGACTCCGGCCAATAATTATAGAAATCCTTCTCATGATTATTTTTGACTAACTCTCTGATAAGAAGAATGTTATCCATATGCGTTTCTCTAAAGAAGTCCTCAGGATAATAATCTCTTAATACCTTGTAATCACCTGCTAGCAACATATCTGATGGATGATACCAACGGTCTGCACGTGTATAACAGTTAGTCGTAATAAGCTTATCCTTAACATCCGTTGAAAAGGTCTTAACCATTCTCATCAAAGACTTAAAGTTGATTGTCTGGTCCATCCTGACTTTAATCACAAAAGCATTTTCGTCAACAACTTTCAGTGCTGCATTGACCAGATTAATCTGACGATTTATATTAAAAAAACCCGGATTAAAAACATCATCACATCCTAACACCTGAATGTTATCACGAGCACTAAAATTAAATTTTTTTAACAAACCCTGAATTTTATCTGCGTCTTTTTTGTACGTCGATATTAAAACTTTCGCATTGCTTAGTTGTTTGTGAATTGCATTCAAGTTTTTCTCTAAAAAATCCTCTTCAAGAGGGCCATGAATAATCACGAAAACGTTTTTAACCATTATATTTATATCTCAACAGGTCAAGTTCATACATTAAATCAATGCCAATACCCTTTTCCACCCTTGTTGAATCTTCTCTGAAGAAGACAACATCTTTACAGGAGAACAATATTTCTGCAATCAATCTTGACGCTTTAACATGCTTACTGATTGAGACATCTGCGACATTGATGGTCAATTGTGAAAAAGCTTTTCTTGATTTATTTATATCCAAAACAGTTCCGTAGGGATGATCATATGAAAATGCAGAAATAACATTTTTTTCCGGTAGGTAATTTTTTTCCGTAATAGCATCGTCCAAATTATCAGATGGCAGAATAATCATATATTCTGCTGCATCAACAAATTGATAAGCCTCATTGCTATCGATATGAATTTTCTTGTCTCCCAGAAACATATATTCAAGACGCGCATCATCTTTCATAGTAACGAAAAGACATTTCTCAAGAAGCGGCCGGACATTAGTTGATTTGATTTCAATACTTTCGTATTGACTCGCTCTGGCGACAATAGCACTCTCAAAACTGACCAAAGACTTCAGCGATTCACGCTGTACTTTTCTTATATCTTCTTTCTCTTCCCGACTCATATTGCTAAACTCTGTCAACATCTGCTTGATAGAGTCAACAGAGTTTTTCTCAAAACAAAGTTTTTCAGCAGCAGGCCCGCTCATATCAGCTATACCACTGGTTTTACTACCGGCGACGATCAGACCATAATTAATCGCTTCTAACGCAGTGTTTGGGAAGTTTTCATATGGCGATGGAATTACGAACAGATCATAATTTTTATATTGTTTTTGTAATTCTTTATAAGGAATAAAATCATAAAAACTAAAGTTCTTTTTTAGCTCAAGTGGAATAAGTCCATAGCATGTATCCATATAGTCGCGGCGATCATAAAAATCATCACCGCTATTACCGATCAACGTTACATGCAGGTTACAACCCTCGCTCATTAATTCGCAGGCAGCAAGTATCAACAACTCCTGCTTTTTTCGAAGCTCAAACCGCCCCAGAGAAAGAATTTCAAAAGATCCATTACTATCTCTGACAGGCGGGATGGTTTGTTCTGCTAACGGATAATATGATGGACAGGTTTTAACTTTAGTGTCATGTAAAGCACTGAGGTAATTCGAAAGGAAATTTGAAGTCGAGAAATTAGCATCACTTAGTATTGATTGAGCTCTCTCATATTGGTACATTTCGATCATCCATGGCGGAGCACACTCCATAAAGTCAAGGGCTGTTCCCCACTCCCAAACCTCACGGATACCGGTATGATTGTTCGTGATAAAACGACATGAATAATCCAGTCCCTCAAGCGCGCGCTTTGCAAGAGTGTAACTCGCTAGACCGATAAAGTCGGTAACTTCAACAAAATCAGGTTTTATTTGCGACAGCACTTCGTCAATTGCTTTAGAATTTTTGAAAATGCTATAGTTATCTTTTATTTTCCAACACGTGATTTCAGGATCATGTAGGTCACTACCGTGCAAAAAAATAGTATGGACCTCATATCCTAACCTACTAAATCCTTTTGCTGTATGTTCTATATAGGTTGCAACCCCACCTTGACCTTTATAATACCCACATTCATGACCAATGAGGCATATTTTTTTCTTAGCATTTGTCATACTTAAAAATCCAGCGCTTTCTTCGAAACATCCAGTGATAAAAATAATTTTAAATCAGAAGGAATGCCCAAACCATACATCCCGTCTGCTTCAGCACCAATATTATAAATACCAATATTTGCATCTTCTTCGCGATACATCCATGTATATACTGGTGCTACATAAAACTCACCGTTGGTACGTTCATTAATTTCAATCATTTTATTAGCATTACGGCAAAAGTCAGCGCCATGTTTGAAATTATAGATACCTACCGTTGCTTCTTCTGAGACCACTTCCTTTTCAACAACGCGAGTAACCTTGCCGACATTATTTAATTCAGCATAAGACCATTTAGGATCGTCTGCTGACATAGTCATAATCAGGCCTGAAAGCTTGTTATCATCCATATACTTTAAATAATCGTTAATATCGATATCAATCCACTGGTCAGAATTAGCAATCATCAACGGCTGATCGTTATCAATATAATCTTTCGCACACATCACAGTGCATGCGGCTCCATCCGTAATACCGTTAATTCCAACAATGTCACACCCCGGCGCCCACTCATTGAGCTTTTTTGATAAATCATATTTTTCAATATGATCCTGCTGACAAATGAAAATAAACTTATGAGGCTGAATGGGTTTAAGATTATTAATAACCACTTGGATCATACGTTTGTCGTTGAGTGGGATCAAAGGTTTAGGATCTTTATAACCGTCTTTAGCGAACCGACTGCCTCGACCTGCCATAGGAACAACGATATTTAACATTTTCATTCTGCCTTAAGATATTTATCATTTAATGCGCCAGGAACTTTTACTACTGTAGTAACAGTGTCTTCTATTGCTTCGAAATCCGTGTACTCACCGGGAGATATTTTCACAACCTCTCCAGCATTGATAAGCTTACCATTCATTAATGCTTTACCACTGACGAGCACAGTGATTTCAGTAGCGATTTTGTGGCAATGGCTTGCTTCTTTATCACCCGCTTTGAAATGCTGAACAGCCACTTCAACATCGGTTGTTTTAAAAAGCGTGGGCTCAAAACCGCCAACAAACCAACCGCGCACGAATTGGTCAACTTTTTTAATTTCCATAAGATTAACCTTAAAAATACCTAGTTTTAAAGTAGCAGTTTCTTAAGTGTGATAAGTCAAGTAAACAGAAAATTTTGCCTAAAATGAGTACGCTACCGCCCTTAGCTGTAGCAACTAAAGTGCTCATTAAATCTTCATCAATGCAGAACAAAAAAAAGGACAAGCCTATGATTTATCTGGTTTTTTTAACTTTTCCTGATTAAAAAAACGATTTAGGCAGGATTAGTTCTTTGAAAAAACTCCTTAATTCTAACACGGTAGCACCATTCTTCGAAATATGGAGGGGTGTTTGTAAGGTGATCTTATGTCTGAAAATTTATGCATGGGATAGCATCCATAATAAAATAAACAAGGTTATTATTAACATTCAATTAATATCATTGGCAATAGTTATCATAATGCTCAATATGGTATCGTCCAAGTTGATGTTTGCTAAACTGGTCAAGGCTGGATTAAATCGTCATAATGAAGAGTTATTGACATCAGTTTAGTACGGCGTGAGATAGTACAGCCGTGCAACAAAATCTTCGGGAAGAGTATGAAAATTTTAGTAACTGGCGGTGCAGGGTTCATCGGGTCAGCTGTAGTGAGACTTCTTGTAGCTGATCGTGATAATGAAGTATTGGTTGTTGATGCTTTAACTTACGCGGGTAATCTTGACTCACTAAAAACGATTAAAAATTCACCCGGATTTTCTTTCGTTGAAGCTAATATCTGCGATTACGATGCAATAAGATCAGTGATTAACTCTTTCAAGCCTAATGCAATCATGCACTTAGCTGCAGAGAGTCATGTTGACCGCTCGATTGATGGGCCAGGAGCGTTCATTCAGACTAACATTATTGGCACCTATAATCTGCTGGAAGCTTCACGCCTGTATTATAACCGGTTGAGTGATACCAATAAAATTGACTTTCGCTTTCATCATATCTCAACTGATGAAGTATATGGTGATTTGCACAATACTTCTGATTTGTTCACTGAGAACACACCTTACTCGCCAAGCAGTCCCTATTCTGCATCAAAAGCGAGCAGCGACCATCTGGTGAGAGCATGGCATCGAACCTACAACCTTCCGGTTCTTGTGACTAATTGCTCGAATAATTATGGCCCTTATCATTTTCCAGAAAAATTGATACCACTGACTATTCTTAACGCTCTGCATGGTAAACCTCTGCCTGTTTATGGTAACGGTAGCCAGATTCGTGACTGGTTATATGTTGAAGATCACGCTAGAGCCCTCCTGGAAGTCGTTAAAAACGGTGTCATTGGCCAGACTTACAATATTGGCGGTCATAATGAGCAGACAAACCTTACGGTTGTGCAGAGTATATGCGACATTCTTGATGAGCTTTCTCCATCAACACTCCCTAACCTCAGCAGCTACCGGGAGCTGATCACATTCGTCAAGGATCGACCGGGCCATGATCTCCGTTATGCTATTGATGCCTCAAAGATTGAGCGTGAATTAGGCTGGGTTCCACAGGAGTCATTTGCAACTGGCTTACGCAAAACGATTCAGTGGTATCTCGAAAACGAGTGGTGGTGGAAACGCGTTAAGGACGGGTCTTATCAGGGACAGCGTTTGGGTTTAAATAATAATTCAGGGGAGTATTTGTAATGAAAGGTATCGTTCTTGCCGGTGGTTCTGGCACCCGATTATACCCAATAACCAAAGGTGTATCAAAGCAGCTGCTACCTGTTTACGATAAACCTATGATTTATTATCCGGTTTCGGTGCTCATGTTGGCGGGTATCAAAGATATCCTAATCATTACTACACCTGATGATCACGCTTCATTTGTCAGGCTGATGGGTGACGGTAGCCAGTTCGGTATCAACCTCAGTTATGCTATTCAAGCGAGTCCGGATGGCCTTGCTCAAGCTTTTATTATCGGTGAAAAATTCATCAACAATGAAAGTTGTGCATTAGTTCTTGGTGATAATATCTTCTTTGGCCAGGGATTTGCCCCTGTTCTGGCACGCACAACTGCAAACACTAACGGTGCTACCGTGTTTGGTTATCAGGTTAAAGATCCTGAGCGTTTTGGTGTCGTTGAGTTTGATGAGAACTTTAAGGCCCTATCGCTGGAAGAAAAACCTGTTCAACCAAAATCTAACTGGGCTATTACTGGCTTGTATTTTTATGATAACAATGTCACTGACTATGCGCGTACATTAAAACCTTCTCTCAGAGGTGAGCTGGAAATCACCGATCTCAACCGTCTATATTTAGAGCAAAACTCGCTAAATGTAGAACTTTTAGGACGTGGCTTTGCGTGGCTTGATACTGGTACTCATGACAGTCTGATCGAAGCTTCTCAGTTCATTCATACGATTGAAAAAAGGCAAGGATTTAAAGTAGCATGCCTTGAAGAAATCGCCTTCAAAAATGGCTGGCTTTCGAGCCAGGATGTTTATAACGAAGGTCAGAAATTATCTAAGACTGAATACGGTCAATATCTTTTGGGAATGGTAAAATAATTTTCTGGCGGGGCTTCCCGCCAAAATCCCTTAGCAGTGGTGATTAGTATGGTAAAAAAAGGCAAGCTCAATATTGAAATTGAGTATTTGAGGTTTTTTGCAATAGTTGCTGTTCTTCTTGAACACTTGCCTACTCTGTATATCTGGAGCAAACATCAATTACTTCAAAATATCAACAAGTACGTTGAACTCTGGCCCGGTGTTGATCTCTTCTTTTCTATTTCTGGCTACCTGATTACTACGAACCTTCTGACTCATCTAAATAATAATCAATCACCTACACAACTTTTCCGTCATACTATTATTCCTTTTTTTGTGAAAAGAATATACAGATTGATCCCTGCCTCATGGTTCTGGATGTTTGTGGTCCTTTTTTTCTCAGCGTTTTATAATATCACCAACGCATTTGGAGAATTTAGGCACAATATTATTTATTGCATTACAATAATCACTTTTTCATTTAATGCTTTTTCCGGTTATCTGCTTGAACAAGGTTACTTGCCAACTTATGGACCTTATTGGTCGTTATCGTTAGAAGAACAATTCTATTTTGTTGCACCTTTCATTCTTCTTTTCATGAGAACGCGCTGGAAAATAATCACATTTTCGATAGTGGCTATTCTCCTGCTCTACAATGTTCAACAGGGTGATTGGAGTCCGAACTTTCGCTATCATGGTCTTATTTTTGGTGTCCTCTTAGCCATATTAAAGTTGTCGCTGGGCAGTAAAATCAAACCCGTTTTTTTGAGGCGGTGGCATCTCCGATATCTGGTGAATACTTTGCTGCTGTTTTCACTTTTCGCCATTCCGGCAGCTTTAAAAGGTTCTATTTTTCTCTTCGGTTCTTTAGCACTAACTTCTACATTGCTGGTTTATATTGCATCTTGGGACGGCGGCTTATTTCTTTCACCCGAATTCGAAGGGATTTTAGCTCGTTCTATGAGATGGATTGCATCACGATCATATAGTATTTATCTGGCACACATGCCTGTAATCTATTTAGTTCAGGAATCAACAGTTCGGATTATGGTTCACTACGGTTTTGCAGCTGGAGATTCCTACCTTAGATCGCTATGGATGACAATATTTGCTTTAGGGCTAATTTTTATTTCATCTGAATTAAGCTATCGATATCTGGAAATACCTTTACGAAATAAAGGTCGTAAAGTTGCCCGTAAGTATGAAGTGAGGGTCTGATATTTTCTGATAATAATCATTCATTGTAGAATCCCCATGAAGTTATGTTACGGCTTTTGGAATAGGTTTACACTTTCAGTTATCTAACGCCCGATGAACTTCAGCGGGCGTTTTGTATTATAGCGACACCTGAAACTGTTGGGTTCTGTAGACTTTCAAGGACTCTCTAACCATATTTCTTTCCTGTTCTATATTTTCCGATTTCACGGGCAGATATTCAGTTTTTAGTATCCCGTTTATCCGTTCCGCCAGTGCATTCTGTTAACAGTCGTAACCGTCCGTCATTGAGTTCGTGATGCCATATCGTTTGTGCAATGCCCGATAGATATTCCTCAGAGCAGTACTGGATGCCCCTGTCTGAGTGATGTACCAGCGGAAGCTATGACCGTCTGCTGCCCTGAGCGATCCTGAACGCACAGTCAACGTGCGGGCATGCATGCTACCCTGCACATAATATTCCCTATATTTTACCAGACGTCCGTTTTCAGGCTGGCATATGCTGTTCCCACTCGTAAAGGCAAAATAGTGATTCGGCTACCCGCACCTGCTACGGGCGGCTGACTTTCTCTTGATTTCCAACACTTTTGGCAAATTGGGATGGCAATAAAGTAGTGATAGTTATTGTCGTTTGTAATATGCCCGCCAAGGTAATTTTAGAAGCCTGCCGCTGTGCAGCAACTGGAACAAGAGGCCATGGCCAGCCATCAGCTGTCACCGCGGCAGGTGACATAGCTTATGTTTACGCAGCTAGAGAAGATGCAGACGGATGTCTACCACCTGCTGCACGATATGCTAGGAACGTTATTCGATTACTTCTTCCCGCTTCAGAGACTTATACAAAACCTGCTTTAATTTCAGATTTAGCCAGTTGCTGTTTCAGTTCTTTAATCCGCTGTTCAGGCATCAGGAGCATTTCCGCTAGATTGGATCGTTATTTATTAATGAACGGGGGGTTAGCCTGTCGAGTTGACCGTATATTTGAAGGGTAGAGGGTAATTGCGTTGCGTGGGTTTAACGCATACTAGTTCATCACATCTTACTCAGTGGGGGAGTAAAAAATGTAAACGCTATTAAGGACTGCTCAATGGTATAAAAAAGTTATCATGAGTTTAATGCTGGTCACTTAAGGAACTGAAGCCCGAGAGTTCGAGCTTCTAATCAATGCAAACATGCCTGCAAGTCAAATGCCTTAATTATAAACTTGAAGCAAGAAAGTGAATTTATGTTCATAAACATGTTTAAGTAACAGGCTTTAAAGCTGAGTTCGCATTTTTCAATTACTTAAACCCTTCCGGGTTCTTACTCTGCCAGTTCCACGTATCACGCATCATCGCATCGATCCCACGCGTCACACGCCAGTCCAGCTCATTGTTTGCGAGCGTCGCATCCGCCCAGAACGCCGGCAGATCGCCATCACGACGCGGCTTAAACTCAAACGGAATCGCCTTACCAGAAGCCTTCTCGAACGCCTTAATCATTTCCAGCACCGAGAACCCTACCCCACCGCCAAGATTATACGCCTTGTAACCGGTGACTTTCGGCAGATGATCCAGCGCCTTCAGGTGGCCTTCGGCCAAATCCACCACGTGGATGTAGTCGCGCTGAGCGGTGCCGTCTGGCGTGTCGTAGTCATCACCAAACACGCCCAGCTTCTCCAGGCGACCAATTGCCACCTGCGCGATATACGGCAGCAGGTTGTTAGGAATACCGGTTGGGTCTTCACCAATCTCGCCAGACTCATGCGCGCCAACCGGGTTAAAGTAGCGCAGCGCGATGGCTTTGAAATTCGGATCTGCTTTGGCGAAATCGCGCATCACGAATTCGATCATCAGCTTAGAGGTGCCGTACGGGCTGGTGGTACCACCGATTGGCGTGGTTTCCACATAAGGAACCGGTGCATCGGCGCCGTATACGGTCGCTGAAGAGCTGAAAATGAAGTTCCACACGCCTGCAGCGCGCATCTCTTCCAGCAGCACCACGGTACCCGCCACGTTGTTCTCGTAGTATTCCAGCGGCATGCGGGTCGATTCACCTACGGCTTTCAACGCCGCGAAGTGAATCACTGCAGAGATGTCGTTGGCCGCAAACAAGTCACGCAGGCAAGCGCGATCGCGGATGTCGCCTTCAACGAACACCGCTTTCTTGCCAGACAACTTCTCCACGCGATTGACGGCTTCGCGCGAAGCATTGCAAAGGTTATCCAGGACCACAACGTCGTCGCCGCGCTCTAACAGCGCCAGCACCGTATGGGAGCCGATGTACCCTGCTCCGCCCGTTACCAAAATAGCCATGTGTACTCCTTTAAACCGCGCAAGCGGCGCGGCATGAGAATGGATTATTTCGCCAGGATTTTCTGGATAGCTTCACGGAAATCACGGCCCTGCGCGTTGTTACGCAGACCGTAAGAAACGAAGGCCTGCATGTAGCCCATTTTTTTACCACAGTCGAAGCTGGTACCGGTCAGCAATTGTGCATCTACCGGTTTTTTCTTGCTGAGTGAGGCGATGGCATCGGTCAGCTGGATACGGCCCCAAGCGCCTGGCTCGGTATTTTCCAGCTCTTGCCAGATATCCGCAGACAGCACATAACGACCAACCGCAGTCAGGTCTGAATCCAGCTGGCCCGCTTCTGGCTTTTCAATGATGTTGGTGATGGTGCTGATGTCACCTGGGTTATCAATTGGCGCTTCGGTGGTCAGAACACCGTATTCGGTCAGATCTTCGCCCGGCATGTGTTTCGCCAGCACCTGTGAGTGACCGGTTTCTTCGAAGCGCGCGACCATCGCAGCGAGGTTGTAGCGCAGGTGGTCAGCGGTTGAGTCATCCAGCAGCACATCTGGCAGTACCACCACGAACGGGTTATCACCGATCATTGGACGTGCACACAGCACTGAGTGGCCGAGGCCCAACGGGTTCGCCTGACGCACGTTCATGATAGTCACGCCAGGAGGACAGATTGATTGCACTTCGCTCAGCAGCTGACGTTTTACGCGCGCTTCAAGCAGCGCTTCCAGCTCATAAGTGGTGTCGAAGTGGTTTTCCACTGCATTTTTGGAAGCATGGGTGACCAGCACAATCTCCTTGATGCCCGCCGCTACGCACTCGTCAACGATGTATTGAATCATTGGTTTGTCGACGATAGGCAGCATCTCTTTCGGGATGGCTTTCGTTGCAGGGAGCATATGCATACCGAGACCCGCAACCGGGATTACTGCTTTAAGCTTGGTCATATTTATTCCATTTCATGAAGTGAATACGTGGGGTCGATTATGCAGGATCGGCCGGTGCAGCAAGTATAATCTTTATCTGAAAATCCGGCACTAACTCTCTGTCACCACATCAAAAATCGCCAAAATGGCGGGCTGCCGCTTCGCCTGACCGAAGCAAAATGGAGGCGCTAAACCGCTGAAAAACAGTGGGAGGTCTATGGAAAAGTGGCAGAGGTTAAGACCAGTGGTTTACAGAATGAGTTCAGCGGAGTTTTTTCGTGGTGCGTGCGGGTAGACTGCGCCATAAATGGCGTAATGCTGGTCAGTTGAGTGCGTTTTGGTCGCCATAAATGGCGACCCTACATTGTTCAGTGCGAATTTCACAGGATGCGCATTGAGGGAGAACCGGGTTGAATACGCACTCCCTGGCTTAAGCGAGCGGCATTACGCCATACATGTCGCCGTTACGGATCTGTGCAGGCAGCAAGTGCATGCCCGCGCAGATCACGTAGTAATGGCAAAACCTACAGCCAACCCTCAAACCACTCCGGCATCACAAACAAGTTGAAGTGATTCACTAGCATCATCAGGCCGACAAACACCACCGACACCGAAACCCACTGGCGGGCATACGGCATAAAGCGGATACCAATCACCGGCTTGATAAAGAACGGATGGGCGAAGGCAGAAATCAACACCTGCGAGATAGACAACGTCAGCGCCACATACAGCACGTTCGGCCAGATGTAGGTTGTCGCCAACACCACCACCACCACCAGACTGGCGACGATGTTCCAGTAGAACTCGACGTTGGTCTTGCCGTTCGCCTGGGAAATCGCGCCGGTTAAGCCCCCCATCGGACGCAGCATACCGAATAGCAGCATCAGTGGAATCAGATGGTAAACCTGCTCATGCGACGCGCCATACAGCACGCGTACGATCACCGGCGAAAGAATGCCAATCGCCAGATACATCGCGCTGCTGAACAACATGATGACGAAGGTGCCTTTCAGGAATAGATTTTTCAGCTGCTCCGGATCGTGCTGCTTCTCGGCGAAACGCGGCAGCGCCAGACGGTTAATCACCGGTGATACCAGCTTCAGCGGCTGCAGAATCAACTCTTTGGCCAGCGAGTAGATCCCCAGCATCTCCGCGCCCATCACTTTACCGACGATTAACGCATCCGCCTGGGTACGCAGCTGATTAATGGTCTGCGAACCGAGCTGATAGATACCGTAACGCACCGCGCTGATGAAGGTCGCCCCTTCAAACTCCCACGTTGGACGCCACGACTTCTCCCCGAAGTAGATCATGCACAGGATGCGCGTAAAGGCATTGATGAACAGTCCAAGGATCGCCGCCGCCACCGTGAGCGAGGTAAAGTACAGCATCGCCACGGTACAGATGAACGCGAACAGCTTGGTCGCCATCTCAATCTTCGCCAGCGTCACCATACGTTTGGATTTCACATAGTGCGCCTGATACTGCGACAGATGTCCCAGCACGAGGAAGTTGAGGCTGGTGAGCATGATCAGCCCTGTCAATTCAGGCAGGTGATAGAACCACGATACCGGGAAGGCAATCGCCAGCATAATCAAGCCGGTACACAAGCTGAGCGAGACGTTGACCCAATAAATGGTACTCTGCTGGCGGCGGTTGATGTCCTGGCGATGCACGATATAGCTGCTCATCCCCATATCCTGCAACACCGTTGCCACCGCCAGAATGGCGTTGATAATGGCTAGTAAACCTAACTCATGCGCTTCCAGTTTTCGCGCCAGAACGCTGAGCTGTAACACCTGCAGCAATGCCGCGAAGCAGGTACTGCCAAACAGCCAGACGGCCTGTTTTTTTAATCCGCTCACACCATGCGCTCCAGAATTTTAGCCAGCTCACCATAAGCAATGTGCTGATTGAACTCGGTTTCCACTTTGTGTCGCGCGGCAGCCACTACCGGCGCGACATCAACATCACCGCGTGACAGACGCAGCAACGTGTCGGCCAACTCTTCGGCGTCGTTTTCCGAGACCAGCCAGCCGCTGACGTTGTTCTGAATCAGCTCCGGGATGCCGCTGTGATAGGTCGAGACCACCGGCAGCCCCACCGCCATCGCTTCCATCAACGCCACCGGAATGCCTTCCATGTCGCCATCCGCTGCGGTTTTGGACGGCAGCAGGAAGATGTCGGCATCGTTCAACGCCTGACGAATCTCCTCTTGCGGCTTGAAACCTGGCATAGTGACAAAGGCTTCCAGTCCGGCACGCGCGATGTGTTCACGCATCATGCCGTCCTGCTCACCGTTGCCGATAATGGTGAACTCGAACTGCCCACCGTTGTTGCGCAGAATTTCACTGGCTTTTACCGCCACGTCTAAGCCTTTTTTCTCGGTCAAACGCGCGACCGAGACAATTCGCAGCGGCTGATGAAACGCCTCACGCGGCCTGAAGTTAAACTTCTCCGGCTCGATGCCCATGCGCGTCACGTGCACTTTCTCGCGCGGACAACCCATCTCAATCAGCTTGTTCTCCCACAAATGGCTGATGGGCAACATCAACTCGCTTTGTTTGAACAGGTTGACGTAATCGAGCTTGTGCTCTTCGAGAATGTGACGGCGCGAAATATCCGCGCCGTGGAACACCGTTGCCTGCTTGCCTTTCAGCACACCGAGCTCACGCAGTTTGTTGGCCAGCGCACCGGCATAACCAAAGTGCACTAAAAACACATCCGCGGTGAAGGTTTGCTTCGCGTTAGCAACAATCGCCGGCAGCAGCAGCTTTTTCGCTTGCTGGCCGTAGCGGCCGACATTGAGTGATCTGATCAACGCCGGCTTAGCGATTTTCGGCAGCATCAAACCAATGCGCTGCGTCAGCTTATCGAGATTCGAAACTTTCTCTTCCGGCAGTAAATAGTGAGTTTTCGCCGCCAGATTGTACTCATCGAACGCGGCGTGGCGATTGATCATATCGCCCGGAAACACGGAGATAATCTCCACGTCATAGCCTGCATCAATGAAATGCGTTACCTGATTGAGGACAAACGTCTCAGAGGCAACCGGAAAACGCATGGTGAAAAAGGTCAGCTTCATCACTTACCCCAGCACGTTGAGAATTTCTGCCGTAATGCGGTTACCAATTTCACGCTCCTGCGTCACCGCGGTATCCACTTTGCGCTTCACGTTGTCGTAATCGGCCAGCACGGTTTGTACTTTGTCGATCAGCGAGCCATCCATCAGGCTTTGCACGTCGGTGGCCATTTGCGGCAGTCCAAGCTGCTTCATCACGCCGAGCGATTTGTGCTCATAGTTGATGGCCACGGCTGGGGTACCGAAGTTCATGGAAATGATGGCGGAGTGCAGGCGGGTGCCAATGGTCAGGTGACAATGGCTTAGCAGGATGCCGAGTTCGAGATCGTTGAACTCGTCCATGATGACATGGTAATGCTCGGGATTTTCGACGTGGTCGCGCAGCGTCAGCGCGACCATCCGGTCGTCTTTGGCGTAGCTGTCGATGCCGGTACAGGTAGAGAAAGCCACCACCTGATAACCTTCGGCAATCATCGCATTGATGACTTTCCCGAAGGCCGCTTCGTACTCTTTCTGCGTCACGCCGAGACGTTTGTCGAACGGTGCCAGTTCACGCACGGTGATGGCGATGGTTTTACGCGCACTGATGATGTTTTTCCAGTGCAGCAGATTGTGGCTCGGGTTCTCCACATCACGCGCCTTCACCAGGAAGGCGGTATCCACGCCCTTCTTCACTCGATTGGTGGTGACACCGTCTTGTTTAAGACGATCGAAGCTAACTTCTTCACGCAGCACCAGGCTATCGACGCGATCGAACACGAAGTTGGCCAGCGCATTCACGCGCGGGTTCTCGAAGGGTCCCACGGAGTGACCGACCATGTGCAGCGGCTTTTTCGCCATCAATGCACAGAGCGCGTGGTCAAACTGCGTCACACCATACAGATCGACGAAGAACGAACCGCCCACCTGAATAATGGCGTCATACTGTTCCAGACTTTTAGTGAACTGCGCCAGATGTGGCGGCACAGAAAACGATTTGTACAGGCCACCTTTGCCCAGGTGCGCCATCATGATCTCGGGCATCAGGCGGTTGGCCACTTTACGTTTGACGCTGCCCACCAGCCCTTTCGCTGATTTGCTGTTATGCAGAAACAGGGAATCCTGCTGGATATCCTGTTGCAATAAGTACCCGGAGCTTGTTGGATAACGACTGATCACATCAATATCGAGGTCGCCACGCGCAGACTGCAAAGAGTCGATCAGTCCACGTAAAATCGCGCCATCCCCACGATTTCCACAGGTATGGTTTCCCACCAATAAAATCTTCATAAACACTCCAGAAAAATTTTTTTAATTTTTTACAAGCCACGCCATTTCCTGCACGGGCAAAGTGAACTCTGTGTTAAAAAACTGCAATGGGAACAATACCCAAAATAGATAATCTGTTCTCAAACGGGCGACCTGAAGGCCGCTCCAAACTTTTCCCGGAGAGGACGCAAACGGCTGCGTCCTCTCCGGTTCGTGCATTACGACTTCACTGCAAAATAGGGTAGCGCCACCTGTTCGCCGTTAATCACCACCGAGACAAATCCTTTCGGCGCGCGCGTATCTACCTGCTCCGGTTTCAGCGCGCGCGAGGCCAACAGCAGGTCGCCCTGCTCGTTACCGCCGATCCCCGCTTTACCGTTGTGCAGGCTGAAACGCTGCGGTGCCTGCTGGCTGCCGCTGGCAGGACTGCCCTGCGCCATGGTGGCATCCACACGCGCACAGCGTCCGGTGAGGAAGCGGTCCTTGGCGGTGCTTTTAATCAAAATCGCGGTGGTAGGTGTCCAACCGGCCAGCTTGACGAACACTTTCGTGTCCGTCTCTGAACGCGGTTCAAAGCGGACATCCACCACCGGTGAACTGCCTTCGGCTGACCAGCTGGCTTCCGCATTTTTGGTTTTGCGTTGCAGATGAATCACCGCACGACCGCCGGTGCCTTTGCCATCAATGACGTTCATTAACGGCTGATTAGCCGTGCCATTATTGAATTGCGATTGACCAAACACCTCGATCTCCCAGCTGTCTCCCACCGTAGGTGAGTAGAAGTTGCCGAGTTCAAACCAGGTTTCCTGGTTGGTGTTATTCGCCAGGCGGAAGCGTGAAGTGATGTAGTTGTATTTCAGGCTGCCATCGATGGCGACGCCGTAAGATTCCACGCGCGTTGATCCCATCTCCCAGATGTTGAGCCAACGCTCGCCTTCCATCGAGTTGTCAATCCAACTCCCCGCTTGCAGGTTGGTCTGGCGCATGTTCAGTCGCGAGTTGTGCGCGATCAGTGGATTTTTACAGTCTTCAATGCTGAGCGCATCGATAATCCACTGCCCATTGGAAATGTCACCGGGAAACTCGCTGTGCTCGATCCAGCCGTTATGAATGATCGACTGGCTGCAACGCGGCAGATTCAACACCTTACCGCCTTTACAGTGCTGGGCGTTGAAGTTGGAGAGTTCAATCGCCGTGCTGTGATCCCAGGCGCCAGCCTTTTGGCCTGACCAACTGGCTTTGATCACATCGCCGGTACAGGCATTGGCGTACCACTGATCGATTTTACAATCCAGCGTATCCAGTAAGCTCAGCGACACCCCGCCAACCTGATTAAGGCGCAGGCAGGCACCGCGGAAAAATTGCCCACCGGGACAAGTGTTGCGGAACAGCCCCTGCTTATTAGGCCGCTTGTCGTTTTGGCCGTTGAAAATCAGATTGGAGATTTCCGTCCAACGCGCGTTCACCTGGAACAGGAATTCAGAGCGACCGTCTGAAGTCAGGGTGGTCGCCGGGAAATAGCCAAAATTGACCATCGCGCCGGAGATACGGAAGTAGCGTCGTTGTTCATTACCGAAATCGCACTCGGTGACGAAGAAATTGCCTGCCGGGAACTGCACACAGATCTGCTGATTGGCATCAATTGACCATTGATACATGGCTTTTATCGCCGGTGCGGCATCGGTTTTGGCATCGGCAATGGCGCCAAAATCGAACAGCGTCAGGCGGTTAAAATCTTCCACCACGCGACGCCAATAGAAGCCTTTACCACTGAAGATAACGCCGCCATCATCTTTGTCGTCACCAAAAGCGCCAACGAATTCCCCGCCGCCCACTTCTAAGCCTTCATGCCAGCTTTTCAGCTTGATTTTGGCACCGGCGAACAGCGGACGCGTTTTCCGTAACTCATCGACTGACGGGATTTCTCCAATCAACTGATAGCCATTCGGCTGCGCCAGACGCTGACTAAAGTTACTCGGGTTGGGTCGCGAAACATCTGCAATCGAAAACAGCGTATTCCCCTGATCGTCTTCCACCACCATGGAGTGAGCAGGATTGGCGATCAACGCCGCATTATCGTGAATGAATTGCGCGAAGTTGCCCTTATTCAGCGCAATCGGCTGGCTGATTTGTGACACTTTACCGCTGGCATCGCGCAGGAATACCGGAATCTGATTGCCCGCTTTGCTGGCATCCTGACCGGCCTGCCCGATCCACAATTTGCCCTCAAAGTTCTGCCAGAACTGTGGTGGCATGGTGTAGACATTTTCCGGCGTTAAAATCGGCACATCGCCCTGCGGTACGCTGGACGGTTCGACAGCTTTCAAAGCAGGTTGACCACTTTTTGCCGCGTAGCTGGAAAATGCGCTCACTGAGAGCGCGGCAACAATGGAGGAGGCTGCAGTTTGCAAGACTTCTCTTCTTTTCATGCTTTCAATCCCGTGGTCATGGGGCTGCGTAACAGCCAGAAATGTGATCCCGGAGGCACGAGAACGGACGCTTAAACCAGCGCCAGCCAGCTTTGTTTGATCTGGTTACCGTCAAACTTCAGCGCAGTTTCTTTGGTTTTTTCGCTCATGGCGTAGAACAGGCTATCGTCACTCGCCAGCTGTTCCATCCGCGCCAGAAACGTCGATTTGTCATTCATCGGCACCAGGAAACCATCTTCCCCGTGGTTGATGATTTCCTGTGGGCCGGTTGGGCAGTCATAAGCCACCACCGGCAATGACCAGGATTTCGCTTCGAGCAGGACCAGTGGCAACCCTTCATAACGCGAGGTCATCAGCGCCATGTCGCTGTCACGGTAGTAATCGTTGATGTTGCTGACTTTGCCGACGAAATTCACGCTATTGGTGATGCCCAACGCCGCAGCCTGATCGTGCAATTGCTGACGCAATTCACCGTCACCGGCAATCACCAGCGTCCACTCAGGATGGGTTTTGCTGAAATCAGCCCAGATATCCAGCAGCAGGTCGAAGCCTTTTTGATTATCCAGACGCCCCACCGCCAGCGCCTGACGGCTGCGGCTCTGGCGCTGAAAGGCCTTGTACACCACCGGGTTGGGGATCTGCTTACTGGCGATATTCCAGCGGCTGAACACCTGATGATCCTTGTCCGTCAGCACGATGACCTGGTCGTAATAGCGCAGCAGCATCCACTTCAGCGCTTTGATCGGCTTGCTAAAGGAGTTAATCGCGATGTGTTCACAGGCGTAGGCTTTAAAGCGTTTTTTCTTCATCGCCATCAAATTCCAGAAGGCGAACATCACGCTCAGGCGGCCCATGCTGATCAGAAATACGCTGTCGAACCCTTGCTGATGAATGCTGGCGACAGCGCTTTTAATCGGGTTGCTGTGCCCTTCAAAACTGACGATCTCTTTCACGCGATCGAACGGATAAAAGGTTTTGCCGTGCCCTTCCAGCGAATAAATGGTGACGGCGTGCTGCTCTCCGAGGCACTCCGACATGAAATTACAGATGTTTTCCGTGCCCGCGTAGGAGTAGGCATCCTTAATCACTAAAACGATCTTTTTCATAAAACGCTTTCCACCTCAAAATGTGAACTTAAGGCCCAGCGCCTGCGTGCTGCTCACGTCGTAACAACACGAAGGATGCCGGGTCTTAACGATGCTTCAGGGTGAAGAGAACGCCGTTCACCATATACCAGCCGTAATAGTAATAGATTTTTAACGGATTGTTTTTATAGATAATTCTTAATAATTCGAGGTGCCATTTCGCCGCTTTATTCTTATTGCGCGAGAGGGAATCGCCCAGCTCGTAATAGTCGACCAGCGTCTTCTGGATCACCCGAGCTTGCTTGTAGCGGAGGAACAGTTCGTAGAGGAACAGGAAATCTTCATGCCCTTTACGCTGGAAGAAGATGCCCTGAGGAGGACGGCGGAAACACACGGAAGAGAAGCAGACGCGATACTGCTTCTTCACGAAGTTTTCCTGCTGCAGATAGGGTTTGCTGTAGAGAATATCGTGGTCGGCGGTTTTGGTTTTGTAGTGATAATGCGTGATGACAAAATCATCACCCGCCGCGATCGCCGCAGTCTGTTCGGCGAGTTTATCGGCGTGCCATTCGTCGTCACTGTCAAGAAACGCGATGATCTCTTCTTTCGCGGCACGCAGACCCACGTTACGTGTTTCCGCCGCACCGAGGTTGACGTCATTGTTCAGAATAGTGATGCGCGCATCAGTGCAGTGTTCACGTACATAGGCCAGCGAATCATCGGTGGACTGATCGTTTATTAAATAAAGATGCCAGTCGCTATAGGTCTGATTGACGATCGACTCTACCGCACGCAATACCGTTTTACGCGCGTTATACATCGGCATCACGATACCGACGGTGCCAACATGATTTGTCATTTGCATACCCGGAGTGTCAGGAACCAAAAAATTGCTCCCGGTGCGGGAGCAAGTGAAATTTATATAATGTGAATCAGGAGACGGCTCGCCCGCCAGAGAAGCGCGACTTCACCTTATCGAACAGTCGATTCAGGAAATAAGCCCGGTTATCACGATTGGTCAGGAAGAAGTAGCGCGCGAAACTGAGGCTCGCCTGCAGTGATTTACCATCCATCTTGTAGCGCAGCGGCAGCTTGAACGCCTTATAGGTATGGACGTCACGTGCCGTGAGGTGCGGCTTCATGGTATCCAGCCAGAAGAAGGAGTACTTCACCGACTCACCTTTGTGCTTGGAACCAAATTTGGTCACCAGATGGTAGGTGGCGAGCGGCTTATCGATCATCACAAATTCATAGCCCATGCGGTCAGCACGGATGCAGAAATCGTAATCCTGATGGCGAATATAACGCGCATCAAAACGGATTTTATCGGCATCTTCGCGCTTCAACACAATGGTGCTGGTTTGAATAAAGCCGTAACAGCCAAACAGATACTCAGCGATGGTTTCATTCTTGCCCGGTTCCTGCATCGGCATCACCTTGAGGAAGCGGCCATCCTGATGAATGTTCACCTGGCTGAAAATCAGATAGTTCGACTTACCCTGTGCTTCAAGTTTGGTGATGGTGTCATAAACAGTGAGCAGCTTATCAACGCCCCACTCATCATCTGCATCAAGGAAGCTAATGAAATCGCCCTCAGCCAGTTCGATACCTTTGTTACGAGCACCGGCACCGTTGAGTTTCACCTCAGACAGCTCAAGTTTGATGTCCAGATCCTGATAACGCTCGCTGCGCACCACCTGTGCCAGTTCAGCGGCATCAGCCGATTTGTCATCCACGATGATGACTTCAAAATTGCGATAGGTTTGCGCTTTGACGCAATCCAGCGTCGTTACAATCGACTTCGACGCGTTGTACGCGGGAATTACAATTGAGAAACGAATATCCTGCATTGCCAGTACCTCTAAAAACTTCTGGTTAACAGTAATACGAATATTAAGCGAAGGTAATCAGTCAAATTCTTAATTTTCGGCTGCTGCTTTGGTTGCTGCTTTAGACTTACCGCCACTGCTGCCGATAAACGGTTTTTCCACCCAAAGATAGGTCATTTTTGCGACATAAAACGCCGCAACAAAGAACAGTGTAGATAACAGCGTGAACATCCAGTAATTATGCGGATATAACGTCGGTGGAATTTGTTCAATACCGTACAGCACCACGCCATGAATCAAATATAGGCTATAACTCACTTCACCAATCGACATCAAGGTCTTATTTTCCAGCAGTCCCATCAGCGAATTACCGCTACTGACAATAAAGAAGATCACCGTCAGGGATATCAGGAAGAAGACATAGAAGAAGGTATTTGAGGTGAAGAACAGAGAGAATACGGCCAATCCAAGGCTGAGGATTGCCGCACTGCGGGAATGGCGTAAACCAGCAAATCTATCGCGGAACTTATAAGCAAAATATCCCATCGCAAAGCCGAGTACCGGACGCGGATCGGTATAGGTTTTCCCATACAAGCGTAATGCGACGGCAATGATGAAAATAACGCCGATGGACGAGAGGATCAGCAGGGTTTTGTATTTCCCGCGCGTTAAACGGTTGAGGAAATAAATCACGGGAATAGACAAATACAGCAGCCATTCCAGACGCAGCGTCCACTCTACCCCGGAGTTCACCACCGCTGTAGACATCTCGCCAACGTTGTAACTGCCAATGAACAGCAGCCATAAAACGGCATCTTTCAGCGCTTGCAACGGCGGCACCAGCGCACCTTGCAGCGCACCAATGGTAAAGATAACGAAACCTGAGAACCAAAACATCGGCACAATACGTCGAACGCGTGAACGCCAGAGTTTTCCACTCAACTGTGCAGGGGTGAGCGTATCGTTATCCAGCCAGCGATAGAACAGGAATGCCGAAATCATAAAGAACAGCAAGACGCCGAATTTACCCGAGTTCACAAAAAAGTTGCCCTCAGAGAACCAGGCAAAATAGTTTTTATCATATATCCAAGGTTGATCCAGCCCGTAAATATAATGAACAAAATGAGAAAAGGCGACAATACTGGCAAGGAAAGCACGCAGGCCAGAAATACTCTTCACGCCTTTATCATTATAAATACCGCGATGATAAGAGCATGCATGTAAAATGAGCAATGCAAGGCAGAACGAAACCACCATAATCATGATGTACATATCAGGATCCCTTATAAAATCGACACAACAAGGTTAGGGGCTTTGCTGCGCAAGACTTTGCTGAACAAGTGGGCTAACAATACTAAAGGTACGATCCGCTTTGGCTTTATACAGTGACTCCAGCGGATGAATACAGTCGTCAGACATCTGCGACTGCCAGTCACGATCTTCTTTAATCACGCTATACTGGTGAACCACGGCAACCTGTTGCTGCTTAGCCACCTGGTTAAGTTGCCAGACGTAGGGCCAAACATTCCAACGTTCCGCTTTGCCGCAAATGGGATTCGGCTCCTGCAAAATAACCTGTTTATGGTTCTGCTTCGCCACTTCAACCAGCCGCGTGATAATCCGCCCATACTCTTCAGGGCTTTCAAGGTGCACCTTCTTATCCTTGAAAAAATAGTGTCGGGCATCGTTAATGGCGTAGTTGATCAAAACGATTTTGGCCGGGGAGGTTTTCATTAAGTCCTCCCAATGGCTTTGATCATCACCGCCATGCGGGTACAACAACTCAGCGGCCTGCGCACCGGGAACACCGTGGTTTTTCACCACGATGTTGACCCGATCGCCATACTGCTGTTGCAGCATTTGCGTCAATTCACCGATTTCACTGGCTTGGGTGATGCTGCTTTTACGGTCTTTGCTGATGACACCCGCGGTCGTGGAATCACCAAATGCGTCAATCTGCAACGTGCTTAAACCCGGTGTTGCCAGCGCCGCAATCGGTGCCAGCGCGAAGGCTAAAACCATCAATTTTCTTGTCATGTTACCTCTCTGTTACCTAAAGATTTTGAACTCCTGCGCCACCTCGTAGCCGACAACGGCCTGTTTCTGCGAGATGGTGTTGTAGTAGAGGTAATAAACAAGAAAGAAACTGAACATCGCGAACATCGCCGGTTTGAGTAATTGCCGTGATTGATAGATCAACGAGGTCAGTAGAATAGGCTCAACTTGCAACAGGTAGTTGGAAAGCCTTGCCCCGGATGAATAGTTATAGAAGAAGATCCTGATGGCCCCGCCCAGCGCGAAGGTCACAATCATCAGATAGTTAAATCGCCACTGCTCAGCGTTGTTGCGTTTCAATTCATCGCTGAGCATGAAATAGACAAACATACACACCAGCATGATGTTTTTAAGGTTAGAAACCGAGAAGATGCTGCCATCCGCGGTATTCGATGCTTCAGCACTGTAGCCTTCCGCCCTCTCCCCCATCGCGCCCATATGCGCACTGATCAAGCTGATAAAGTTTGTCCCGCCGAACTTCGACATCGGGATACTCAGCAAGATAATCAGCACCGGCCAATAGCGCCATTGACGGATAAACAAGAATGGCAAGACCGTAACCACCATAATCCCGGTGTTGTGGCTGAAGAAAGAGAGCAGGAAAAAGCCGAACGCTCCCCAGTAACGCTTCAGATACAGACACCAGAGCACACCCAAAAACAGCGCAGAACTGAGACCAAAGCGAATCTGGTTCATGTCTTTGTTGATGTAGATATGGGCGGAATAGAGTGCCAGCGCGAGGATCGGGTACGGTGACATTTTGCGGAAGAACACCGCGTTGGTCACCACCGCCAAAATGCTGAATACAAATAAGAAGGTGTCAGCATTACTGGAAATCAGGCTGGTTAGCCAGGCGATGGCAAAAATCAGCGGCTCATAACGGAAAAGCTCGACGGTGGCGCTAAAGCCGTTGATCTGCAGACTTTGAATAAAGCCGGTATAAAATGTCCGATACTGCAGGTCATCCATGCCGGTACCCAAACCGCGAATCCCGGCAAACACAATCAGAATAGCGGTGGCGATACACAGCAGGTAGAGCATCAGACCCGAGGTGCGCTCATCTTTTTTGACAATAAGCTCACTCAATGAAATCAGAAGCAACAATCCGGATATAACCCAATAGGGTGCCATGGTGTCATTCCTTACGCAAAAAGAGGCGGCAGATGCCGCCTCTAAGTCAATAACAGGGTGCGTTACACTTTCTGTTTATATTCGTAGTTGTAATAGTCGTAACCATAACCGTAGGAGTTCGCTGCTTTACGCACCACGGCGTTCAGGATGACACCCTTAATCTCGATACCGTTCTGCGCGAAGCGCTTGTAGCTAACATCCAACTCTTTGGTGGTGTTGGTTTCGAAACGCGCCACCATCAGCGACGTACCGGCCAACTTACCGATGATGGAAGCATCGGTCACCGCCAGAATTGGTGGGGTATCAATCAGCACCAGGTCGTAGTTCTTGCTCGCCCAATCCAGCAACTCACTCATGCGACGATGCATCAGCAGTTCAGACGGGTTCGGTGGCACCTGACCGCGTGGCAGGAAATCAAAACCGTAAACGCCTTTCTGAATCATGGCCGGTGAGAACTCACTCTTGCCGGACAACACATTGGAGAGACCCATTTTGTTTTCCGAACCGAGCAGCTCATGGGTATAACCACGGCGCATATCACCATCGATGAACAGCACACGCTGGCCTGCTTTCGATACCAGGGTCGCCAGGTTGGCACAGATAAAGGTTTTACCAATACCCGGGCTGGCACCGGTAATCATCAGAATGTTGTTTTTAGCTTCCATCATCGCGAAGTGCAGGCTGGTACGCAGGCTACGAATCGCTTCGATGGAGAGGTCAGTTGGATTACCCAACGCCAGCAGCGTATTGTGTGGGTCACTCTTCTCTTTGTGACCACGACGCGCCAGCGCTTCGGTATCTTTCTTACGTTGCCATTCTGACAGCGGTACGCTGGCATAGACGTTCATGCCCAGCTCTTCCAGCTGCTCAGGATTCTCAATACCGTGATGGAACAGCGCTTTCAGCAGCACCAGACCCACCGAGATAATCAGACCCAGAATAAAGCTGGCGGCAATAATCAACATTTTCTTCGGTGCCACCGGGCTACCGGCGGTTTCCGCACCGTCGATGATACGCACATCACCCACGGTACTGGCTTTACTGATACCCAGCTCTTGCTGGCGATTCAGCAACTGCATGTAGATTTCCTGACCTGACTGCACATCACGTGTCAGACGCAGAATTTCCTGTTGGGTTTGCGGCATACCGGCAATTTTCTTGTTCAGTTTTGCCTGCTCATCTTCCAGGGTTTTGCGTTTTTCCAGCAGCGCGCGATAGGTCGGGTGATCTTTGGTGTAGAGCTGTGACACTTCAGCTTCTCTGAAGGTCAGTTCGTTCAACTGGCTCTGCACGCTAACGGATGAGTCGAGCGCCGATTTCGCTTCCAGCGACATATCCACCGATTCATTCTGGCGGCGATAGGCGTTGAGCTTGTTCTCCGCATCATCCAGACTGCTACGCACTTGTGGCAGTTGGTTGCGCAGGAACTCCAGGCTCTTCTCAGCCTGCTCAGATTTGCGGTCAACGTTCTGCAGCAGATAGTTGTTCACGATCTGATTCAGTACTTTGCTGGCACGCACCGGATCTTCATCCTGATATTCCAGACCCAGCACACCGGTGGTTTTGCCTTTATCGGCGACGGTAAGCGCGCCCAACACCGCTCTGATGGCCTGCAAATCAGTGAGTTTGGTGACGTTGAAGCTGGTCCCTTCATCAGCCTGGATGCCGCTGACCAGCATTGTGACTTCACCATGCTGCTCCAGCTGACCCACGCGGCCTTTAAACAGCTCATCACCCTCGCTGGTCACGGTATAAGTCTGCGGCCCTGTCACTTCCAGCTGCACCGTACGCTTATCAATAGTGCGCGGAATTTCCAGGCGAGAAATGGCGATTTCAGACGGCTTGTTGCCCATCAGGCGCGACAGACCTTTACCAATCACCGGGAAGTAGTTCTGCTCCACCACGGTATCCAGACCTAAGTCATTGACCGTTTTGCCCAACACCATACGGGATTCAAGGATTTGAATCTCAGTGTCGGAGGCGGGTGTCGTTGGAATCACATCCTGCAATTCATTCAGAACAGAAGCCGTGTTTTTCTGCTCTACCTGAACCATGGCATCGGCGCTGTAAATAGGCGTTGCAAACAGTGTGTAGAGCGTTCCTGCCAACATTAAGAAGGCGGTAACGGCCACGATGATCCAGCGATGATCAATTAGCTGTCCCACAAGATGCGCCAGATCCCATCCACTCGAATCTTCTTTTGGCGCGGTCATAACCTTGTTTTTAATATTCATGGGTATTCCCAACTATCGGCTTAGTACGTTGACCCATTTCTGGGTAGCGTTTTCCAGTAACCCGTAGACCTCTTCGAAGGCCTCGCGACTTTTTTTGTACGGATCCGCAATTTCCTGCTGATTAAGCCAGTGCCCAAGCAGCATGGTTTTTCCGCGTGCGGCTGGGTCGATGCGATTCACCTGCTCAATGTGGCGCTTCTCCATCACCAGAATCAGGTCATAGTCACGGCACATACTGGCCGTTAACTGCTGAGCATGATGGCCTTCCAGCGATACGCCGTGTTCAGCGGCAACATCGCTGGCAGTCTGGTCCGCCGGGAACCCCTTCAGAGCGCCTAGCCCTGCAGAAGCCACCCGAGTTGAAGGTAGCGCGCGTTGGAACAGACGCTCCCCGGTAGGGGAGCGGCAGATATTACCGACGCAGACGACTAACACGGACTTGATCATACTGAAACCTTAGTTAGACCAGTTGCGGAAACGCAGTGCTGCGGAGCTTGCATCGTCGATACCTACGATGGTTGGCAGCAGCGAAGAAATCACACGGTTCCAACGGGTAATCGGGGTCGCAGTGACGTAGACGATGTCGTACGGCTCCAGTTGGAATTCAGTGCCCATCACCATCGATGCCGCATCTTTGGTATTCAACTGATAGATGTTGGCGATCTTGGTGCGGTTGGCACCACGAATAGGACGAATAACGAAGACACCGGTGGCATCGGACGTGGTTTGATCCATCCCAGCCGCATTACCCAGCGCTTCGGCCAGCGTCATGCCGCTGCGGTCCATTTTCAGCGTGGATTGCTGTTTCACTTCGCCCATCACGAAGACTTTCAGGTCATCGTTACGCGGTACGTAGAGAATATCGCCCGGATACAGCAGATGGTTCTGGCTCAGGTCGCCGTTTTGCATCAGCGCCTGGAGTGAAATGCGTTGTTCTTTACCCTGATGCGTCAGCACAACGTTACGCCAGTCTGCATCGGCAGCTAAGCCACCGGCGGCGTTGACGGCATCAAGTACGGTAAGCGGGACGTTGGTGATCGCCTGCTGGCCGGAAGTGGTCACCGAACCGGTCACGTAAGTTTTCTGTGAGCGGAACGCCGCAACATTGACATCCACCTGCGGGCTTTCAATGAACTGCGCAAGGCGGCGCGCAATTTCAGCGCGGATTTCCGTTACGGTGCGGCCAGCTACACGTACTTTACCGATATACGGGTAGAAAATCGTGCCATCGGCCTGTACCCAGTTACCGGTGTCACTGGCGCTACGATACTGACCCGCTGGTGTGGTCAGCTCCGGGTGGTCCCATACGGTGACGTTCAGCACGTCGCCAATGCCCACGCGATATTCGTAGCTTTGAATTTCGGTTTGCAGCGCCGGATTGGCCTGCGCAACCAGTGGCTTCGGACGCATCTGTTCAACCAGACGCGGCGTCATCGGAAAGACGTTGACGTATTTGTCGATGTCAAAGTTGCTATCCTGTTGCTCAATGACATCTTTTCCGCTAGTGGAAAGGTGCGAACCTGGTTCAATGGTGCACCCGGAGAGAAAAGTCGCGGATACCAGTAAAGGTATCAATTTAATTTTCATTATCATCTGATTCTTCGCTATCAGTTAATGATTGATAGAGGCGAAAACGCCGCTGTGTAGCGTCTTATAAAAAAATAAAACTGACGGGTTAAACACTGAAACTGTGGGTCATTATTATGCGCTCCCTTGGTTTTATGTTGTCACCGTGCCCTGAGACGACATCAAGTAAAGTCGGTGATTACCCTGCCGGCAAGTCACCGACTCTATTCAGGCTCGATAATGGCAGTTGTCAGTTAAGGCACTCCCAGCACCGGCATTTCAGACGGGGATAATGACTTCGTCCCCTGCCCTTCTTCTCTTAATAAGCGCCATCGCGTTTCAGCACGACACCCACTGTCTTAAACAGAATCGCAATGTCATTCCACAGCGACCAGTTTTTGACATACCACGAATCGAAATAGACGCGCGTTTCATAGTCAACGTCGTTACGACCGCTAACCTGCCACAATCCCGTCATGCCGGGTTTCGCCATCAGGTAATAATCAACATCACCGGCATAACGACAGAGTTCGTCTTCAATCACTGGACGTGGGCCCACCAGGCTCATGTCGCCGCGTACCACATTCCACAGCTGCGGCAATTCATCCAGACTGGTTTTACGGATGAAGTGGCCAACTTTGGTAATACGCGGGTCATTCTTCAGTTTGAAATCTTTATCCCACTCGGCACGAGCGATCGGATCGGTGCGCAGGACTTCTTCCAGCACCTCTTTCGAGTTGATCACCATCGAGCGGAATTTAAGGCATTTGAATTTACGGCCGTTCATGCCGACACGTTCATGACCGTAAATCGGTGGACCACCGTCGCGTCCAACCATAAAGCCGAGGACCAGCAGCGCCGGTGACAGCGCAATAATGATGCCGAGAGCGCCGACAATATCGAAAGCACGTTTCAGGAAGCGCGAGGTGCGTTTCGCCAGATTATTGTTCACGCGCAGAATCATCACTTCATGGCTAAAGATGTAGGCCATGTCGGTACCGTAAAGGGGTACGCCGCGCAGAGTTGGAATCACTGAGACTGAACGGCAGTTATGCATTGCCAGCATTTTCAGCCAGTTGTCGCGATGCTGGCTCTGTTCAAACTCCACCGCCACGATGAACTGGGTTTCGCTGTGCGTCAGCTGCCACAGCTCTTGTTCATTGTGCAGCACCGGCACGCCAGAGAGGCTGGCCTGCGGGCAACTGCCATCGACATCGAAGAAGGCAATCACATCAAAACCCATCACTTCTTCGCTCTGCAGCGCCTGCCAGGCTTCTTCAGCATTACGGCTGCTGCCGATGATGATGGTTTGTTTCTTCCACATACCGAAGTGATTCAGTACACGCTTCGAGATGGCGCGTGCCAGTGGAATTAAAATCAGCGCCAGAATCCAGGTGGTGACCCAGACAAAGCGCGACAGCTGCCATTGCGATAAGGCTGATATTGACAAATCGATGACAGAGAAAATAAGAATGGTACGAAATATCTCTTTTAGCTCAAACCAGAATGGCTTGCGATAGGTGTAATGACGCAGGCGAACCCAGAACCAGCCTACGCAAATAATCGATAAACAAACGTGGGTGGCGATTTTTAAGTGCAGGTATTTTTCAGATATATCTGCCAGTGGAGAATCTGTGAACGAATTAATCACCGCCAGAGCAATAAACAATGCCGCGTTGAAACAAATTAAATCCGAGCACGCCAGTAAAATTTTAGTGAGGAGACTTTTATATGTAATTTGGTTATCGCGCATATTTAACTCTTTTATTTTATTTCCCTAATCCCTAACGCCTCTGCCCTGTGTAATAAATGAGCGGTATATCCACTGCTAACGGGGAGGCAATCTGCGGCAAACGCTCCGGTGTTTATGCCAATTCTCTTTTTAGTAAAGCCAAAGAATTGCAATAAATACCAACAGATTAGTCTGACTTCCCTTGCCACGATTTAGCCCTAATCTGAACGGAGAAAAGCACTTCAGGCACGCTACCGCCCTTGGCTGTCGCTGCCAATACCGCTGCAATCGCATCTATTTTCATCGCATTCACTGAGATTATTCTTAGCCAGCGGCAGACTAATCCCGTGCACGATCACAATTCATAACATTAAGAAGCTAAACAGCGCGCTATTAACAACTTCGGCGCAGACATTTACTAACACGTTGCTATACTAGTTATTACTGGCTTGTTTACAAGTAGGCCCCGTGTCCCCTGCACTATTTTAGGAAAAAGACTACCAGCCATAAGTATTGATGCCATCTCTTTCAGCCCATTCCTGCGTAAAATTCAGAATAATTCGATACTCACCTTCGGACTGCTTCGCATTTAAAACGTACGCTTGCGCGTGAATATTAGAATTAATCGTCACTATCACGATGCGGTGAAGTTTATCCATACATTCATCTTATCGACGAAATGTCGCTTCTCAGAATATGCCTAAAACCCAGGGCAACGGGGTGATATAGCGCGATTTGCCTCATTTGTACCTTGCCTGTTGATTCACTATCATCAGACAAAACGCATTTTCAGACATTCAGGTGATGAAAGCATGATGGAGTGGATCCTCGATCCGTCGCTCTGGGCAGGATTAGTCACGCTAATCGTTCTCGAGCTGGTGCTGGGTATTGATAACCTGGTTTTTATTGCCATCCTGGTCGAAAAGTTACCGCCTGCAGCGCGTGACCGTGCGCGCGTGATCGGTTTACTGTTGGCGTTGCTGTTGCGACTGGTGTTGCTGGCATCGCTTTCCTGGCTGGTGACTCTCACGCAACCGCTGTTTACCCTGTTCCAGCACAATTTCAGCGCCCGCGATCTGCTGCTGCTCTCCGGCGGGCTGTTTCTTCTTTATAAAGCGACGACGGAACTCAATAGTCGCCTGGAGGGGAGCGACGAAGAGAGCGGTCAAAATAAGAACGGTGCTAAATTCTGGCCAGTGGTCGCGCAAATTGTGGTGCTGGATGCCATCTTCTCGCTTGATGCGGTGATTACCGCTGTCGGCATGGTGAACGAGCTGCCGGTGATGATGGCGGCGGTCACTATTGCCATTTTGCTCATGCTGCTGGCGAGTAAACCGCTCACGCGATTTGTGAATGGTCATCCCACCATCGTAATTCTCTGCCTGAGTTTCCTGCTGATGATTGGCTTCAGTCTGGTCGCGGAAGGCCTCGGCTTTATTATTCCAAAGGGCTATCTCTACGCGGCGATTGGTTTCTCAATAGTGATCGAGATGTTTAATCAGCTGGCGCTGTTTAATCGCCGCCGCTTCCTCACCGCCGGACGCCCGCTGCGCCAGCGCACCTCAGAAGCCGTGCTGCGCATATTGCGTGGTGAAGCCCAGCGTGCCGAACTGGACGCCGATACCGCCTCATTGCTCAGCGACAGCGATGAAGGCGCGTTATTCAATCGCCAGGAGCGGCGCATGATTGCCCGCGTACTCGGCTTAGGGCAGCGGCACATTAGCAGCATCATGACGTCACGCCACGATATTGAGCACATCGATCTGAGTGAAGATCCGGCTGCGATTATGACTAAGCTGGATAACAATCAGCACACCCGCATTTTGATTACCGAACGCGGGCAAGACCCGCTCGGCGTGGTGCATGTGATTGATTTGCTTCATCAGTCGCTGCATAGCCACTCTCTCGATTTACGTGTTTTGGTGAAGCAGCCGCTGATCTTTCCCGAACGCCTGACGTTATTGCAGGCACTGGAGCAGTTCCGTCACGCCCGCACCCATTTTGCGTTTGTGGTCGATGAGTTTGGATCGGTGGAAGGCGTGGTCACCCTGAGCGACCTGATGGAGACGATCGCCGGGAATCTGCCGAATGAAGGCGAGGAGATTGATGCGCGCTATGATATCCAGCCATTGCCGCATGGCGGTTGGGTGGCGAACGGACATATTCCTTTAGAGGATTTGGCAGCCTATGTGCACTTGCCACTGGATGAGAAACGGAATTACCACACGCTGGCCGGATTATTAATGGACAGCCTGCAACATGTGCCTGAAGAGGGAGAAGAGTTACAGGTGGGGGATTATTTATTGCGCACGCTGCAGGTGGAAAATCATCGGGTACAGAAAGTGGAAATTGTGCCCGCGCCTGAGTTGGCACCGTAACCGACGCCGTTATGCCCAATCAAACCAGGCATAACGGCATCACAGGTAGATTAAGGTTGTAGCACCGCAGGCTTTTGGCGATCCAGCCACTCGTTCAGGCGCGACTTCGCTTCACTCTGCAACTGCTGGCGCACCACATCGTCAACCGGTAGTGAATATTGCAGGTTGTTCCAGCCACCGTACATCCGCAGTGGAATCGCCTGACCGTTGAGCAGACTCGCTAGCTTATCGTCACCTTTCCAGCCGCGCAGCATCATATTGATGGTGACGTCGAGTTGCTGGTTCACCACATCAACGATGCCTTTGGTCTGCACTGCCAGGCGGCTACTGCCACCCTGCAGATCGGGCATGACAACCTTGCCCTGGTTCAGGCTAATACGACCGCTCAGCTGCTGAATCCCCTGATCGTCAGGCTCATCATTGGTTACGCTATTACTCACGCGCGCCACGGCACGGCGCACCATCTGTTGCAGATTAAGCTGAGCGAGTTGCAGGTTGGTGGCCTCTAGCTCGGCGTTACCCTGCCAGTTACGCTTCGCTTCATCCACGCTTAGGCCCGTGCCGCTGAGATCGCCTTTCAGAGAGACCGTGCCCTGCAAACTCTCCGGCAGTTCCAGCGCTTTCATTAATGGTGCAATGGCGATGTTTTCAATTTCCGGCTGCAAGGCGACTTTCGTCGCCGGCTGGCGGATATCAATGCTGCCCGGAATCGAGAAGTGCCCATCGCCGATTTTCCCCTGCAGTTTGTTCAGGGTCATCAACCCTTCCTGATTGCTGGCATCGATCTGCAGATTGTTCAACGTCAATCCGCGCCACACGCTGGAATCCGCATTCAGGCTCAGCGTTAAATCCATCAGATTCAACGGCGAGTCAGCGTTGGTACGCGTGCGTGGTTCAGCGATCACTGGCGTGCGCATCACGCTGGCATGCTGCGGGGTGCTGTTGTCGCTGGCGGGCGCGCTGGCCATCAGATTATCAAGATTCAACGTCGTAGCGTGTAAAGCCAGATTGAGCTGCTGCGGCAACATTAAACGCCCTTCGGCACTGCCATCCAGCGTACTGTCGTTGGCCGTCAGCTGCATCTTTTGCAACGCGAATTGCTGTTTATCGGCATTCCACTCGCCCTGCCCGCTAAGCGCCCCTTTGATGCCCTGCGGCGGGAGGTTAGCGCCATCCAGCGTGTAATCCATCTCCTCTATCTGCCCCACCAGCCGATGCGGATACTGCGCCACATTCATTTGCCCTTTCAGGTTGACGCTCACATTGCGCTGATTGCGTGAAATGCGCGTGGCGAGTTCGATGCTGGCGTTTTTGCTGGCATCCTGATCGAGGCTGAGATTGAGATTACGGAAGTTGTATTCGTCGCCGCCGGGTTGCTGCCAGATCAGCAGACTATCGGCGAGGCGCAGTTTAGCAATATCGAATGACCAACCATTGGTACGCGTCACCACCGGCTCCGCGTCCGTGGGTGCCACCGGTGAACCGCTCGGTTTCTGGGCGGCGCTGTCAGGCGTGACGCGAATCACGGCATTTTTCAGCATCACCTGGCTCACGCTTAGCTGATGCGAGAGTAGCGGCCAGAGGTTGACATCCAGACGCATATTTTCTGCGGTGACCATCGGCTGACTGGCGCCAGGTGCGGTCAGGCTCATGCGCCCGGCGAGAATACTGAGTTGCGGCCAGACGTGCCAGCGCAGGCCACCGCTGACTTCAAGTTGATAACCACTGCGCTGTTCTACCTGCTGTACCATATAGGTACGAAAGTCGTTGGGATTGACCAGCAACACCAGTGCCGTCATGCCCGCCACGACCACCACTAACAGGATGGCCAGCGTCGTTATCACTCTTCTCATAATCCCTCATCACCGTCATTCTTCATGCTGCAGCGGCGTTGGCTGCGTTCATTTACCCCAGTCACACACTGATGCCAGCTAACGGGGATTCACCCTCTTACCGCTTTACCGCACGTTGAATCATTAGGCGAACATCAGTCTTTGTCGATACGGCTGGCATCGGCACCCTGCTGACCACGATATTTAGCATCTTCGCGGCGGTTGTAGGGGCGTGCCGCCGGGCCAGACAATGGCTCGAAGCTCAATGCGCCAATCAGCATGCCCGGGCGCAGAGCCAGCGGCAGCTTACCGGAGTTGTAGAATTCCAGCACGATGCGGCCCTGCCAGCCTGGATCGATACGGTGTGCCGTCACGTGCACCATCAAGCCCAGACGCGCCAGCGAGGAGCGGCCATCCAGCCAACCCACCAGATCATCCGGAATCGTGACCGATTCCAGCGTCACTGCCAGCGCTAACTCACCCGGATGCAGGAAGAACGCTTCCCCTTCCGGCAGCACAATCTCATCGCTCATGACGCGATCCAGTGCGGCGCTGACTTCGTGTTTTGGGCCACTCAAATCAATAAACGGTGCAGTGTGACCACTGAAAGTGCGGAACTGGTTGCCGAGGCGCACATCCACGGTAGCGCCATTAATGCGCTCAACCGGTGGGCGCGGGTCAATCGCCAGTTTACCGTTGTCGAGCCAGGCTTCAATGTCGCGATCGCATAATCTCATCGCAGAGTCTCCATGCTTTAAGTGTAGCGAAAGGTCGCCACTGTTGTGACAACCTTC
This sequence comes from Pantoea rwandensis, assembly GCF_000759475.1. Lineage (NCBI taxonomy): Bacteria > Pseudomonadati > Pseudomonadota > Gammaproteobacteria > Enterobacterales > Erwiniaceae > Pantoea > Pantoea rwandensis. The sequence goes on along the minus strand of NZ_CP009454.1, from coordinate 2,043,412 downwards.
ACGCGTCACGTCCATCCGGACGCAGTAATTTCAAAGATATTGGTTAATCTTGGCTTTGAGAATATCGATGGCGATGCGGTTCTTCCCGCCACGCGGCACGATAATGTCAGCGTATTGTTTGGATGGCTCAATAAACTGCAGGAACATTGGACGCACGGTCTTCTGATACTGGCTCATCACCGAATCCATGGAACGACCACGCTCATTCACATCGCGCTTCATGCGACGCATCAGACAGATATCCAGCGGAGTATCCACGAAGATGGAGAAGTTCATCTCCTGACGCAGACGCGCATCGGTCAGCAGCAGAATGCCCTCAAGGATGATCACTTTTTTCGGCTTAAGATGAATACAGTCACTGGTGCGCGTGTGTTCAACGTAGCTGTAAACCGGTAACTCAATATCCTGACCCGCCTTTAACGCGCGCAGATGCTGCAACAGCAGATCGTGGTCCATGGCGCTGGGATGGTCATAGTTGGTTTTCACCCTCTCTTCCATGGTGAGGTGGCTCTGATCTTTGTAGTAGGCATCTTCGGGGATCACACCGATATGCTCGTCACCGACCTGGTCACGGATTTCACGATAGAGCGTGCTGGCGATAAGACTTTTTCCGGATGCGGATGCACCTGCGATGCCAACGATCACGCACTGATGAGACTTGTCAGTCATACTTTTTTAAGACCTGATAACTGGAGCCAATTGAAGCCGAAACCGCAATGGGCCGATTGAGAGGGTTAGTTGGCGGCAATTATAGGTATTTCACCGGTTTGATGCCAGAGAAATGGGCCCGCCGCTTTTCAGAATATCCCCTTTTGCAGCCAGATGCTTAATCGATACACTGTTCTCCTGCCTGAGTGGTGTACCACCCAGGTTGACTCAATAAAGCCCAAGGAAAAATATGAGTTGGAAAACCCTGACCTATTTTGGTGACAGCATGTTGCTGATCCCGACCGCCGTGATTATCGCGCTGGTGTTGCCGTGGAAAAGCGACAACCGCCAGACTGTCTGGTATTGGCTGCTCGCGTTTGGCCTGGCGGGCCTGCTGGTTAGCCTGTCTAAAATCCTGTTTCTCGGATTTGGCATTGGCAGCGCCAGATTTAACTTCACCGGATTCAGCGGCCACAGCGCCATGTCAGCAACGCTTTGGCCGGTGATGATGTGGCTGGTTTCGGGCCGCTTCCCGACCTTTTGGCGCACACTAACCATTGGTATTGGCTATCTGATTCCGATGATGGTCGGCCTGTCACGCCTGGTGATCCACGCGCATTCCTTCAGTGAAGTGCTTACCGGCCTGATGCTAGGCTTCACGCTGAGCAGCGCTTTCCTGGTCACACAGCGTCGCACCGCATTGAAAGGTTTTAGCCTGGCACAAGTGTGTGTCGCCCTGCTGGTACCGCTGGTGTTGATGGGCCATGGCCGCGTTGCCACCACGCAGCAATTTCTTGAACGTTTTTCCGCCCATCTCGCCGGATTAGAAAAACCCTACACGCGCGCCGATCTGTTTCGCGATTAATCTTTTTTGTCAGGGCCAAAACTTTCATTGAATCAGGGCTAAACCAGATTCTGCGCAGACATCTTATACAGATGTGCTAGCATGAAAACAGAGAATGATTGGCGCATTTTTCGACGTGTAACGAATGCGCGCTGCTGGATTCGTGCATGACACTGGAAATATTAACCTCACAGGATCGACCGCAAAGAAAATGGCTCAACGTACTGTTTCTGGGTGCTTTGGCCTTTTTACTGACGCTATTTTGTCTCGAACTGATTGTGGTCAGCGGACGTATTTCCCCACTTTGGTACTCTACCGCCCTGATGACGGTAGTGGTATTCCGCGCCCCCTCAAAACATGTGCCGTTGTTGCTGCTAAGCTGTGTCATTGGCACCTCGCTGGCCAACTTAATCGTCATTGGTCCGGCGCTAAGTAACCTTAAATTTGCCATCCTGAATATGGTGCAGGCCATTCTCGGGGGTTTGATGCTGCGCGCACTGCTGGATCGCAGAAATCCCCTGAATTCGCTACTCGATTGGGTGCGATTCGCCTTATGCGCCGGTTTGATTGCCCCCCTGATTGGCGGTGTGGTGGCAGTATGGATGCTGCATGTGGGCCATCGCGCGTCTCTGCCCTTCTTTTCGACCTGGGTGATCTCCGAGGTGATCGGCGTACTGGCATTTGGCCCCGTGCTGTTACTGTGGCCCAATAAGCCACTGCGCCAATTAATCAGCCCCGGCCATCAGCTGGAAACCCTGTTGACCCTGATCGTCACCCTGCTCGCCAGTTACTTATCGCTGCGATTTCTGCCGTGGCCGTTCACTTTTATCGTGGTGATCCTGTTTTGGTGCGCCGTGCGGCTACCGAAATTCGAAGCCTTTGTGCTGTTCTTCCTGAATGCGAGTTTCATCTCGATTCTGCTGGCGTTTAACTTTGTTAATCTGGCGCAAAACGGCTTGTTGCTCGGCCAGGTCAGTACCTGGCTGCCGTTCTTGTTAGTGCTCCTTCCCAGCCATGTCATGGCGCTGGTGATGGATGCGTTCCAGCGCGAAAAGCATCATATCAGCGAGAGTGAAACCCGCTTCCGTAATGCAATGGAGTACTCGGCGATTGGCATGGCGCTGGTGTCGCCCAACGGTGGCTGGCAGCAGGTCAATCAGTCGCTGTGCCACACGCTGGGCTTTCCGGCTGACGAACTGAAAAAACTCACTTTCCAGCAAATTACCCATCCCGACGATCTCAACAGCGACCTGCAACAGCTGGAACGTCTGGTGGCGGGTGACATCATGACTTACACCATGGAGAAGCGCTATTTCCGCAAAGATGGCGAAATCGTCTGGGCGCGCCTGACGGTTTCCATGGTGCGCGATGCTGAATACCAGCCGCTCTATTTTATTGCGCAGATAGTCGATATTTCTGAACTCAAACAGAGTGAACAGGTGAATCGCCGCCTGATGGAACGCATCACGCTGGCTAACGAGGCGGGCGGTATCGGCGTGTGGGAGTGGAACCTGTTGAGCGGCGAAATGCTATGGGATAAACGCATGTATGAACTGTTCGCGCTCGGACCCCATCAGGTGCCCACCTATGACCTGTGGCTGCATCTGTTGGATCCCGCCGAGCGTGAAAACGCCGCGCTGACCGTGCAGCAGGCGATCGAACGGCGCAGCGCTTTCCACCTGGAATATCGCGTCAATCTGCCCGGCGGCCCGCGCTATGTGCGCACCGAGGCAAACCGAATTCTCAGTCAGGATGGTCAAATCGAGCGCATGCTCGGCATCTGTCAGGACATTACCCCTCTGCGCGCGCTCAACGAAGCGCTGTTCCAGGAAAAAGAGCGGATGGCGATCACCCTCGATTCGATTGGCGAAGCGGTGATCAGTACCGACGATGAGATGCGCGTGACCTTTATGAACCCGGTGGCCGAAACGCTGAGCGGCTGGCCGCAGGAAAAAGCGGCGGGAGTGGCGTTAAGCGAACTGTTAAATATCACGCGCGGTGCTAACGGTCCGCGCGTAGAGAATTTGCTGCTGTGTAACTTACCGGGAGAAAAAACCTCACCCGATCTGGAAGAAGAGCTGGTATTGCACACGCCCGAGGGTGTGCAGGTGGAAATTCACTACAGCATTACCTCATTGAAAACCCTCACCGGTGCCAGCATCGGTGCGGTGATGGTTATCCAGGATGTCAGTGAATCACGCAAAATGATGAAACGCCTCAGCTACAGTGCTTCGCACGATATGCTGACGCGGCTACCGAATCGCCATAGCTTTGAACAGCAACTGAAAAGCGTGGTGAACGATGCTGCGGCCAACAACACTCAGCATGTGCTGGTGTTTATCGATCTGGATAAATTCAAAGCGGTGAATGACAACGCAGGTCATGCGGCAGGTGACGCCCTGCTACGTGAACTGGCGGAGTTGATGCAAAAACACCTGCGCAGCAGCGATATGCTGGCGCGTTTGGGTGGCGATGAATTTGGCGTGCTGCTGCCGAACAGTCACGTTGACCAGGTGCGCGATGTGGTTCAACGCATTGTCACTTCGGTCAACGAATACACCTTCCTGTGGCACGATCATCCTTATCAGGTGGGCGCCAGCGCCGGGATGACACAGATTGATCAGCACAACTGCATCCGCAATGTGGTGATGTCACAGGCGGATGTCGCCTGCTACAGCGCGAAACATGCGGGCCGTGGTCAATATCACGTTTATCAGGAAGTACAAATGTGATCATTGCCAGTCCGCGCTGGCTGCGCTAAAGTCGCCCCCTTTTTTTCTGGCATGGGGGATAAAATGTTCATTGGATTCGATTACGGCACGGCCAACTGTTCTATCGCGGTCAGCGATAACGGTACACCGCGCCTGCTGACACTGGAGAAGGGTCAGCGCCTGCTTCCCTCCATGATTTGTGCACCCACGCGTGAAGCGATCAGCGAATGGCTGCACCGCCATCATCAGGTGCCGACACCGGACACCGAGGGTACCGCGCTGCTCCAGCGTGCCCTGCGCTATAACCGCGAAGAAGATATCGAAGTGACCGCGGCAAGCGTGCAGTTCGGCCTGACCGCGCTGCAACAATATATGGTGGATCCGGAAGAAGTGTGGTTCGTGAAATCACCGAAATCTTTCCTTGGCGCCAACGGCCTTAAACCACAGCAAATCGCCTTCTTCGAAGATCTGGTGTGCGCCATGATGCTGCACATTCGCCAGCAGGGCGAAACCCAACTAGACCGTCCGATTGAGCAAGCCGTGATCGGCCGCCCGATCAACTTCCAGGGCCTTGGCGGCGAAGAGGCAAACCAGCAGGCGCAGGGTATTCTGCTGCGTGCGGCGAAGCGTGCGGGTTTCCGCGACGTGGAATTCCAGTTTGAACCGGTTGCCGCCGGGCTGGACTTTGAAGCCACGCTGGAGAAAGAGACGCGTGTGCTGGTGGTGGATATCGGCGGCGGTACGACCGACTGCTCGATGCTGTTGATGGGCCCAGAGTGGCGCAATAAAACCGACCGTCGTGAAAGTTTGCTGGGCCACAGTGGTTGCCGCGTGGGCGGTAACGATCTCGACATTATCCTCGCGTTCAAAACCCTGATGCCTCTGCTGGGTCTCGGTGGTAACACGCAAAAAGGCACCGCCCTGCCCGCACTGCCGTGGTGGAATGCGGTGGCGATTAACGATGTTCCGGCGCAAAGCGACTTCTACTCTGCCGCGAGCGGTAAATTGCTGCGCGATTTGATTCGCGATGCCGAGCAGGGCGATAAAGTGGCGCACCTGCTGAAAGTGTGGCAACAGAAGCTAAGCTATCGTCTGGTGCGTGCCGCTGAAGAGAGCAAAATCGCGCTGTCCGAGTTGCCGGAGACCGAAGCGTCACTGGCGTTTATCGCCCAGTCATTGCAGGCTGAAATCAGTGCCGCCCAGCTGGAAGAAGCCATCAACCAGCCACTGGAACGTATCCTCGAGCAAGTGCATCTGGCACTCGCCACCTGTGAAACCAAGCCGGAAGTGATTTACCTGACCGGCGGCAGCGCACGGTCGCCGGTGCTGCGTGCGGCATTACAGCAAGCATTGCCAGACACGCCGATTGCCGGTGGCGATGACTTTGGCTCGGTCACCGCCGGTCTGGCGCGCTGGGCAGAAGTGATGTTCCGTTAATCGCTACCGCGACCTGCTCCATCGCTTACCGCTGAATTGACTGACTCGCTGGCAGAGGCGAATGGCGTTGTGGCGCTATAGGTAAGCGACAAAAAAATGGCGGCCCATCTGGCCGCCATTTTCATGTGCATCCGCGAATCAGAAGTTAATATTCGCCGCGATGCCACCGACAAACGCATCTTTCACTTCGCTCACTGCACCCGGCGCCACCACATACTGCAGGTTCGGACGCAGCTGCAGCCATTTGGTCAGCTGAGCATTGTAATAGATCTCATAGTTATACTCCGAGCCATCCTGAATCGGCAGATAGGTCGGGCTGTTGAAGTCAGTTTCGCCGTTAGCGTTGTTCTGCTCACGCAGCGAACGGGTATAGGCGCTGTTAACGTGAATACGCGCCGCACCGACACCGATTTCATCCTGTGGACGCGCATCAAACGGCCCTTTCCAGGTGAAACTGATGGACTGGTAATTGTCGGTTTTCGACGTTTTGTGGTCGTTCATCACCGCCTGCACCGTCACACCCAAACCACGGCTGGCGTCCCCGCCTTGCGCTGTCAACTGCTGTTGCAACAGCACATAACCGCCGTAGGCGTGATCCTGGCTCTGATAAGCCCCATCGCGCCAGCTGCCGTAGTTATCGCTGTTGGCAGACGAGTAGTAATACCCGATACGGTAGTTACCCGGCAGTTTGTCGGCACCGAAAGTCGGTTTCCAGCCCAGTTCCACCGGCACCATGTTGCCTTCAGAGTTGCTGGTATCCAGACGGAAGCCATCGCCGCGATCGTAGTTAGCGCTGTTCTGGTTATAGAAGCCGACCTGGAAGAACACTTCCGGTGTGATGTTGAATTTCACACGACCGCCCCATTGGGAGACAGGCCAGTTGAACCAACGATCGCCACGCCAGTTACCCGCCTGACCACTACCAAAAGCAAGGTTCTGGAACTTACTGTCAAAGTTATCGAAGTCTTCACCCACGGTGACGCGGCCGGCTTTCAGGTTTACCGCGTCATCAAACAGGCCTTTACTCAACCAGAACTGCGTCAGGCGCCAGGTTTGTCCACGGCCGTATACTTCCTGCGTTGAAGAGAGCATGCCGGTACGACGGTCGGCGACCTGATCGGAGATGTTCTGGCCATTACGGTCAGTGATGGTCATCTGGAATTGTGCATCCTGCCAGTTCAGCAGTTTTTCCAGGTCAAAGTTGGCGCCAAACGCCCACTGATCGCTGTAGCGCATGGATGTGTTGGTATCCGCGCCGCCGCCCAGGTTAGAGGCGCTCTCCATGGTGTAGTTGACGTCGAATTTAATGCCGTCTTTTTCCAGCTGCGTTCAGGAACCACCCCAATCGCCAAACATGTAAGGTGAGTCATAGCTGAATGCATCAGCCGCCATTGCTGATGTACTCAACATCGCAAACATCAGGGTGCCCGCTGCCAGACGGGGCATATGCTGCACTGCTTTTTTTCTGTTCATGATCATTATTCTTTTGTGATGTTACGGGAAAGGATCGAACAGAGGATAGTGCTGGCGTTATGTCAATTTTTGCAAATATGTGCGCACTGATTGGAAGGGTGATAGTTAATTAACGCAACTGTGACAAGGGTCTATGAATGAATATCTTTTTACAGAAATGGCATTTTTTGCATGGCAAAAAAACAAAATAAAGCGGGACGCCGTCGCGTCCCGTGTGGATTACAGCTTACTGGCGCTCGCCAGTTCCTCGATCTCTTGCTTACTCAACTCTAATTCGGTGGCTTTCACCAGCTCATTAATCTGTTCCAGCGAGGTCGCACTCACAATCGGTGCGGTGATGCTCGGACGGGCAATCTGCCACGCCAGAGCCACCTGCGTCGCTGACGCATCATGCGAAGCCGCGACATCCTCCAGCGCTTCAATAATGCGCTTGCCGCGCTCATTCAGGTACTTCTCAACGATGCCCTGCCCGCGTTTACTTTTGCTGGCGTCTTCCGGCTTTTTGTATTTGCCGCTCAGGAAGCCACTGGCCAGTGAGTAGTAGTTAATCACACCGAGGCCATTTTTAACCGCCACCTGCTCCAGCCCGCTTTCATACTCCTGCCGGTCATACAGATTGTATTCTGGCTGCAGCGTTTCATAGCGCGCCAGCCCCTCTTTCTTGCTGATATCCAGCGCTTCCTGCAAGCGTTTTGCGTTGTAGTTGGAGGCGCCAATCGCGCGCACTTTTCCCTCTTTAATCAACGAATCAAAAGCTTTGAGGGTTTCAACCAGCGGCGTATCCTGGTCGTCGCGGTGCGCCTGATAAAGGTCGATCACATCGGTTTGCAAACGACGCAGCGAATCTTCCACTGCCTGACGGATGTAAGCCGGTTTTAGCCCGGTTTTCTCCGGAGACAGTTCCATCCCCACCTTCGTCGCCAGCACGATACTGTCGCGCTTGCCGCTTTTTTTCAGCCATTTACCCATGATGGTTTCAGACTCGCCCCCTTCATTACCGGGTGCCCAGCGCGAATAAACGTCCGCAGTATCGATAAAGAACAGCCCTTTTTCCACCAGCGCGTCGAGCAGTGAGAACGAGGTTTTCTCGTCGACTGTCCAGCCGAAAACGTTGCCGCCAAAAGTGAGAAGCGGAACCTGAATACCACTGTCGCCAAGCTGACGGGTTTTCTGTTGACTCATTTTGTTCTCCTTATTGAAACGAGACATGACTGCCTTTGAGCTTAGCAAATGAAATCGCTGCGCTTATGCGTTTTCCTGCCAAAATGTTTACGTAATTTGACAACTCCCTTCTCTAGAGAAAGGGGATGCTTGTTTCACAAAGTCGAACCTTGACACCGAAGAAGGCATCAAGGATTTACAGACTCTCCGCAAGCAAACCCCGCCAGCCCGGCGGTTTTGATATTGATAGCCGCATTAACGTCACGATCATGTTTAGCGCTGCATTCAGGGCATTGCCAGTGACGAACATTAAGAGGCAGGGATTTGGATATATAACCGCAACAACTACAACGCTTTGAGGATGGGAAATACTGGTCAATTGCGACCAGCGACCTCCCCGACCATTCAGCTTTATACTCAAGCTGCCGCACAAATTCGCCCCAGCTTGCGTCTGATATGTGCTTAGACAGTTTCGGGTTGCGGATCATGTTTTTTACTTTCAAGGATTCGACGCAAACAACTTGGTTTTCGTTAATCAGTTTGCGGGACAGCTTGTGCAGGTTATCCAAACGGCAATCAACAATTTTAGCGTGGATGCGGGCGACTTTGGCGCTGGCTCTGGCGCGATTCTTTGAGCCTTTTTGCTTCCTGCTCAATCGACGCTGTAGCAGAGCTAATTGCTTCGCATATTTAGCGGTATGACGGGGATTGCCAGTTTTGAATCCAGTATCAGTTACGAACAAATCATGTAAGCCAACATCAATGCCGACCGTACAGGCGGTGATCGGCAGTGATACAGGCTTAAATTCACAAAGGCATGACACAAAATATCGCCCAGCAGCATCTTTGGAGATCGTGACGGTGGAAGGTACAGACGGTAATGGACGCGACCAGCGCACGTCTAAATGCGTTTTACTCTTTGCCATATACAACTTACCCTCGCGGTATTTAAACGCGCTGGCTGTCAATTCCGCCGACTGTTTATGGCGTTTACTTTTAAAGACTGGGTAGGCGGCTCGCCCGGCGAAAAAGTGAGAAAAAGCGGTCTGTTGGTGGCGTAGCGAATGCTGGAGAGGAACGCAGGAAACATCTTTCAACCAGGAAAATTCTGGCTCCTTTTTAAGGGCGGTTAACCGGGCATTAGCCTGAACATAGCCAATCTTTTCCTGTCGCTCATAATAAGCATCGGTGCGCCAGCGAAGGATTGAATTATAGACGAAACGCACGCAGCCGAACGTTAGAGCCAATAGCTCAACCTGCTCGGGAGTTGGGTAGAACCTGTATTTAAATGCGCGTTTGATGGTTTCACATAATATTGAGAAAAATGTGAAAACACAAAAGATGTTAGGTTGGTAAGCTTCCCCTTACCCCCCCGTCGTGAAAGGATGGGCTTTACAGGAACATTCAGATGAATACTTAGCCTGCCAGGGGCGATATTCTTAATTCCTTCAATTTTTGCCCGGTACGAGCGACTACAATCATTTCGTTTGCGAAACGGCCATTTTGCTTTCGCATTTGGGGAAAACGAAACCGCTGGAGAGCACGCAAGCAGATGAACAGTCGACTGAAAACAAGCCTGATAACTATCGTCGCGGTCGCCGCACTGGCCGGTGGATATTACTGGTGGCAGCATCCTGCGGAACCGAGTAAACAGCCGCAAGCCGAGGGCCAACAGCATCATGGTCGTGGCGCAGGCGGCGCCAATCGCCGTCCTCTGGCACCGGTGCAGGCGGCTGCCGCAACCACGCAAAGCGTGCCCTACTATCTCAGCGGACTCGGCACTGTGACCGCCGCGAATACCGTCACCGTACGCAGCCGCGTTGACGGTCAGCTGATGGCTTTACATTTCCAGGAAGGCCAGCAGGTGGCCGCGGGTGCACTGCTTGCCGAAATCGATCCCCGCCCTTATCAGGTCGCGTTAATTCAGGCCCAGGGCCAGCTGGCAAAAGATCAGGCCACGCTCGCCAATGCGCGTCGCGATCTTAGTCGCTATGAAAAACTGGCGAAAACCTCACTGGTGTCGCAGCAGGAACTGGACACGCAACGCTCGCTGGTGAGTGAAACGCTGGGCACGATTAAAGCCGATGAAGGTAACGTCGCCAGCGCGCAGCTTAATCTCACCTACAGCCGCATTACCGCGCCGATCGCCGGTCGCGTCGGGCTGAAGCAGGTTGATGTCGGTAATTACATCACTTCTGGCGATACCACTGGCTTAGTGGTGATCACCGAAACCCATCCGATTGACGTGGTGTTCAGCGTCGCCGAAAACAACATTAGCCAGATTCTCAAGGCACAGAAAAGTGGACAGCCGTTGATTGTCGAAGCCTGGGATCGCAGTAACAAAACCCTGCTCACCAGCGGCACGCTGCTCAGCCTCGATAACCAGATTGATGCCACCACCGGCACCATCAAACTCAAAGCGCGCTTCGATAATCAGGATGATGCGCTGTTCCCCAATCAGTTCGTCAACGCGCGCCTGAAAGTGGACACGCTGCAGGATGCGGTGGTTATCCCAACGGCTGCGCTGCAAATGAGCAACGACGGCCACTTTGTCTGGGTGGTCAATAGCGAAAACAAAGTGAGCAAGAAGCGCGTGACGGCGGGCTTGCAGGACAGCCAGAAAGTGGTGATCAGTGCCGGGCTCGACGCCGGTGAGCGCGTGGTTACTGACGGATTGGACCGTCTGACCGAAGGTGCCACTGTTGAAGTGGTATCACCGCAAAGTACTGCCACACACAGCACGCGCGCCGCCCAGCCTGCGCGCGGAGAGCGTCAATAATGCAGGTGATGCCCCCAGACAGCAGTGGCGGCCCGTCACGCCTGTTTATTCTGCGCCCGGTGGCGACCACACTGCTGCTGATTGCCATTCTGCTGGCAGGCGTGCTCGGTTACCGCTTTCTGCCGGTATCGGCGCTGCCCGAAGTGGATTACCCGACGATTCAGGTGGTCACGCTCTATCCCGGCGCCAGCCCGGATGTGGTGACGTCCTCGATTACCGCCCCGCTTGAGCGCCAGTTCGGCCAGATGTCAGGGCTGAAGCAGATGGCATCGCAGAGTTCCGGCGGTGCCTCCGTAGTGACCTTGCAGTTCCAGCTTTCCCTCTCTTTGGATGTTGCCGAGCAGGAAGTACAGGCGGCGATCAACTCTGCCACCAATCTGCTGCCCAGCGATCTGCCCAACCCGCCGGTTTACAGTAAGGTCAATCCTGCCGATCCACCGATCATGACGCTCGCCGTCACCACCACCAGCATGCCGCTGACGCAAGTGCAGGACATGGTCGAAACGCGCGTGGCGCAGAAAATTTCGCAGGTCACCGGCGTGGGCCTGGTGACGCTATCCGGCGGACAGCGCCCGGCGGTACGCGTGAAAATGAATACCCAGGCGCTGGCCGCATTAGGCTTGACCAGCGAAACCGTGCGCACCGCGATCACCAACGCCAACGTTAACTCCGCCAAAGGTAGCCTGGATGGCCCAACGCGCTCAATTACGCTGGCGGCCAATGACCAAATGACCTCGGCCGAAGATTACCGCAAGCTGATCATCAGCTATAACAACGGCGCGCCGGTACGCTTAGGCGATGTCGCCAGCATTGAACAAGGTGCGGAGAACAGCTGGCTCGGGGCCTGGGCTAACCGCCAGCAGGCAATTGTGCTCAACGTACAGCGCCAGCCGGGTGCCAATATCATCGCCACCGCTGACAGTATTCGTACGTTGCTGCCCTCCCTTACCGCCACACTGCCCAAATCGGTGGACGTGAAACTGCTCACCGACCGCACCACCAATATCCGTGCATCGGTGGCGGATACCCAGCACGAATTAATGCTGGCGATTGGCCTGGTGGTGATGATCATCTATCTGTTTCTGCGTAACGTGCCTGCCACCATCATCCCGGCCGTGGCGGTCCCGCTGTCGCTGGTCGGGACGTTTGCGGCGATGTATTTCCTCGGTTTCTCGATCAATAACCTGACGCTAATGGCACTTACCATTGCCACCGGCTTTGTGGTCGACGATGCCATCGTGGTGATCGAGAACATCTCGCGCTATATCGAAAAAGGCGAAAAGCCGATGACGGCGGCGCTGAAAGGCGCGGGCGAAATCGGCTTCACCATTATCTCCCTCACCTTCTCGCTGATTGCAGTGCTGATCCCGCTGCTGTTTATGGGCGATGTGATTGGTCGCCTGTTCCGTGAGTTTGCGGTGACGCTGGCAGTGGCGATACTGATCTCCGCCGTAGTATCGTTGACGCTGACGCCGATGATGTGTGCACGCATGCTCAGCGCCGAATCGTTGCGCAAACAGAATCGCTTCTCGCGAGCCAGTGAAGCGATGTTTGATCGGGTGATTGCTGGTTATGGCCGCTGGCTAACCCGCGTGTTGCAGCATCCGTGGATCACCTTATCGGTGGCGCTCGGCACCCTGCTGCTGACAGTGTTGATGTGGATCGCCATCCCGAAAGGCTTTTTCCCGCAGCAGGACAACGGCATTATTCAGGGCACCTTACAGGCGCCGCAGTCGGTGTCGTACAGCAGCATGGCGGATCGCACGCGCGATGTGGCGTCGATCATCATGAAAGACCCGGCGGTGCAGAGCATGACGTCGTTTGTCGGCGTCGATGGTACCAATGCGGCACTGAACAGCGCGCGCTTGCAGATCAATCTCAAACCGCTCAGCGAGCGTGATGACCGCATTCCCGCAGTGCAGAAACGCCTGCAGCAAGAGATTGATAAAGTGCCCGGCGTCTCACTGTGGCTGCAGCCCGTGCAGGATTTGACCATTGAAACCCAGGCGAGCCGCACGCCGTACCAGTTCACGCTGCAATCGGGCTCGCTGGAATCACTCAGCACCTGGGTACCGAAGCTGCTGACACAACTCAATAGCTTGCCGCAGCTGCGTGACGTCAGCAGCGACTGGCAGGATCAAGGGCTGGAAGCCTTTATCCGTGTCGATCGCGATAGCGCCAGCCGCCTCGGTATCACCATGGCGGATGTCGATAACGCGCTGTACAACGCCTTCGGTCAACGATTGATCTCCACCATTTATACCCAGGCCAATCAGTATCGCGTGGTGCTGGAGCAGAACAATGAGCAAACGCCGGGGCTGGCCAGTCTCGACGGTATTCGACTGACCAGCACCGACGGCGGCAGCGTTCCGCTCAGTGCCATCGCGCAGATCGAAGAGCGTCATGCGGCGTTGAGCATTAATCACCTCGATCAATTCCCGTCAGCCACCTTCTCGTTTGATGTCGCCGAAGGCTATTCGCTGGGCGAAGCGGTGAAAGCCATCAGTGCAGCCGAAGATCAGGTCGGCATGCCGGCCGAAATGATGACGCAGTTCCAGGGCAGCACGCTGGCGTTTGAAGCGGCGCTCACCAGTACCGTGTGGCTGATTATCGCGGCGGTGGTGGCGATGTATATCGTGCTCGGCGTGCTGTATGAGAGCTTTATCCATCCGATCACCATTCTCTCCACGCTGCCAACAGCGGGTGTGGGCGCGCTGCTGGCGCTGATGCTGAGCGGCAATGAGCTGGATATTATCGCCATCATTGGCATTATCTTGCTGATTGGTATCGTGAAGAAAAACGCCATCATGATGATCGACTTTGCGCTGGCCGCCGAGCGTGAGCAAGGTATGGCACCGCGTGACGCGATCTATCAGGCCTGTTTACTGCGTTTCCGTCCGATTCTGATGACCACCATGGCGGCACTGCTCGGTGCCTTGCCATTGATGTTGAGCACCGGTGTTGGCGCTGAACTGCGCCATCCTTTAGGCATTGCCATGGTCGGCGGCTTGATCCTCAGCCAAATCCTGACGTTGTTTACCACGCCAGTGATCTATCTGCTGTTTGACCGACTGGCCCACGCCACGCGCCGTCGCTTTAAGCGTTCTGAGGCGCAGCCGTGAAGTTCTTCGCACTGTTTATCCATCGGCCAGTGGCGACCACGCTGCTGACGCTGGCGATTGCGCTGGCCGGTATTCTCGGTTTCCGCCTGCTGCCGGTGGCCCCGCTGCCGCAGCTGGATTTCCCGGTGATCGTGATTACCGCTTCGCTGCCCGGCGCGTCACCTGAAACTATGGCGGCTTCGGTCGCCACGCCGCTGGAACGTTCGCTGGGGCGCATTGCCGGTGTCAGTGAAATGACCTCCACCAGTTCACTCGGCAGCACGCGCGTGATTCTGGTGTTTGATTTTGACCGCGACATCAACGGCGCAGCGCGTGACGTGCAGGCCGCGATCAACGCCGCACAAAGCCTGCTGCCGACCGGCATGCCGAGCCGTCCGACCTATCGCAAAGCGAACCCGTCAGATGCACCGATCATGATCCTGACGCTGACCTCGGACATTTATAATCCCGGTCAGCTGTATGATTACGCTTCAACGCAACTGGCGCAGAAGTTGTCTCAGATTCAGGGCGTCGGTGATGTGACCGTGGGCGGCAGTTCGCTGCCTGCGGTGCGCGTCGATCTCAACCCGCAGGCATTGTTTAACCAAGGGGTATCACTGGATGCGGTACGTACCGCCATCAGCAACGCCAACCAGCGCCGTCCGCAAGGGGCGATTGATGATGTGCAGCAGCGCTGGCAGGTTCGCACCAACGATGAACTGCAAACCGCCAGCGAATATCAGCCACTGGTGGTGCATTACAGCAATGGCGCAGCCGTCCGCCTGAGCGATGTCGCCAACGTGCAGGATTCGGTGCAGGACGTGCGCAACGCCGGGATGACCAATGGCAAACCGGCGGTGCTGCTGGTGGTGCGCAAATCGCCGGATGCCAACATCATTGAAACCGTGGACCGAATTCGCAGCGAGATGCCGCTACTGCATGAAGTGATCCCCGCCGCCATCGATTTACAGATCGCTCAGGACCGTTCCCCCACCATTCGCGCCTCGCTGCAGGAAGTGGAGCAGTCATTGATGATTGCGGTTGTGCTGGTGATTCTGGTGGTGTTTGTTTTCCTGCGGGATGGACGCGCCACCTTAATCCCTGCCGCCGCCGTGCCGGTTTCGCTGATTGGCACTTTCGCCGCCATGTATCTGTGCGGTTTTAGCCTCAACAACCTGTCGCTGATGGCACTCACCATCGCCACCGGATTTGTCGTCGATGATGCGATTGTGGTGCTGGAAAATATCGCGCGTCACGTTGAAGCAGGGATGAAACCGCTACAGGCGGCGCTAACCGGCGTGCGCGAAGTGGGCTTTACCGTGCTGTCGATGAGTCTATCGCTGATTGCCGTGTTCCTGCCGCTGCTGATGCTGGGCGGAATTATTGGGCGCTTCTTCTCGGAATTCGCCATCACGCTGTCAGTGGCGATCCTCATCTCGCTGTTTATCTCCATCACACTGACGCCGATGATGTGCGCCTACCTGTTGAAACCGCAGGAAAAGCGCAGCCAGCCGCGCACGCGGGGTTTTGCCAAAGTGATGCTGAGTGTGCAAAACGGCTACGCGCGCTCGTTGGGATGGGTGCTGAACCACGCCATCTGGGTACTGATGCTGCTGCTCGCCACCGTTGGGTTGACCGTGTATCTGTTTATCTCGATCCCCAAAACCTTTATGCCGGAGCAGGACACCGGACGACTGAACGGTTTTATCTCGGCAGATCAAAGCATTTCGTTCCAGGCGATGCGCGGCAAGCTGCAGGACTTTATGAACATCATCAAGGCCGATCCAGCAGTGGATAACGTCACTGGCTTTACCGGCGGTTCGCGCACCAACAGCGGTTCGATGTTCGTCTCGCTCAAGCCGCTGTCGGAGCGCAGTGAAAACGCCCAGGAAGTGATTGCGCGCCTGCGCACCAAGCTGGCGAAAGAGCCTGGCGCCAACCTGTATCTCAACGCGGTGCAGGATATTCGCATCGGTGGACGTGAATCCAATGCCAGCTATCAGTACAGCTTGCTGTCGGATAATCTCGCCGACCTGCGTGAGTGGGAGCCGAAAATTCGTCAGGCGTTTGCCGCGTTGCCGGAGCTGGTAGACGTGAACTCCGATCAGCAAGACAAAGGCAGTGAGATGGATCTGACCTACGACCGTGAAAGTATGGCGCGGCTGGGCATTGAGGTTTCGACCGCCAACGCGCTGTTGAACAATGCTTTCGGTCAACGGCAGATCTCTACCATTTATCAGCCGCTGAACCAGTACAAGGTGGTGATGGAGGTCGATCCGCGCTACACCCAGGATATCAGTGCGCTGGATCAGATGTTCGTGATCAACAGTGATGGCAAAGCGATCCCGCTCAGCTGGTTCGCCCAATGGCAGCCCGCCAATGCGCCGCTGTCGGTGAACCATGAAGGTTTGTCTGCCGCTTCAACGATTTCGTTCAACCTGCCGGAAGGCGTGTCGCTATCTCAGGCTTCAGAGGCGGTTGAACGCACCATGACGGCGCTCGGTGTGCCCTCCAGCGTGCGCGGCAGTTTTGCCGGCACCGCGCAGGTGTTCGAGCAGTCGCAATCCAATCAGCTGTATCTGATGCTGGCAGCGATTGCCGCGGTGTATATCGTGCTGGGGATTTTGTACGAGAGCTATGTGCATCCGCTGACCATCCTCTCGACTTTGCCCTCGGCGGGCGTCGGGGCGCTGCTGGCGCTGGAACTGTTTAATACGCCGTTCAGTTTAATTGCGTTGATTGGCATTTTGCTGCTGATCGGCATCGTGAAGAAGAATGCCATCATGATGGTGGATTTCGCGCTGGAGGCACAGCGCAACGGCAATCTCAGCGCGCGTGACGCGATCTTCATGGCGTGTCAGCTGCGCTTCCGCCCGATTCTGATGACCACGCTGGCCGCGCTGTTTGGTGCACTGCCGCTAGTGTTGACCAGCGGCGATGGTGCTGAACTGCGCCAGCCGCTGGGCATCACTATTGCAGGCGGATTGGTGATGAGCCAGCTACTCACGCTCTACACCACGCCGGTGGTGTTTCTGATGATGGATAAGCTGAGTCGACGTAAAAAAACGGCATTGATTACCGAATGACCATGCTATACACCTTTGCTACATAGCATAAAGCGAGTAAACTTTATCCAGTCACTATGAAGGAGGTTTATATGTCTCAAGGTACCGTGTTTACCAATAATCGTACGCAAAACGTGCGTATTCCTGCTGACATGCGCTTTCCAGACAACGTGAAAAATGTCACGGTGCGTGCGATTGGCAAAGAGCGCATTCTCACACCTATAGAAAACGCCTGGGATAGTTTTTTCCTCGGTGGCCCCAGCGTAAGTGATGATTTTATGAATGAGCGTGCGTCACAGGAGCAATCTGACAGGGAAGATTTTTAATGCATCGCTACATGCTGGATACCAACATCGTCATCTATGTCATTAAACGCCGCCCGATTGAGGTTCTTGAACGCTTTAACGCCAACGTCGGGCGCATGGTCATCTCTTCAATTACGCTTGCTGAACTCGTTCATGGCGCGGAAAAAAGTGCTTTTCCTGAAAGGAATTTACGCACGGTTGAAGACTTCATTTCGCGTCTGGACGTGCTCAGTTACGATCAAAAGGCAGCATTTCATTACGGCTCGATCCGCGCTGAGCTTGAAAAGAAAGGCACACCCATTGGTCTGAATGATTTGCACATCGCTGCACATGCGAGAAGTGAAGCGCTAACACTCATTACCAACAACCTGCGCGAATTTTCACGGATGAACGGGTTAATCAGCGAAAACTGGCTTTAACACAACGGTACTCTCCATGAACTCGCAAAATGCCACCGTGCGCTGGCAACTGTGGATCGTCGCCTTCGGCTTTTTTATGCAGGCGCTGGATACCACCATCGTGAATACCGCCATTCCTTCGATGGCGCGCGATCTCAACGTTAGCCCACTCAATATGCACTCGGTGATCGTGTCGTATGTGCTCACGGTGGCGGTGACACTACCGATCAGCGGCTGGCTGGCGGATCGCTTCGGCGTACGCAACATTTTCTTCTGCGCCATTGTGCTGTTCAGCATCGGATCGGTGCTGTGCGCCTTCTCCACCTCACTCGATCAACTGGTGATGGCACGTGTGGTGCAAGGCGTGGGCGGTGCGATGATGGTGCCGGTAGGGCGTTTGACGGTGATGAAAATCGTGCCGCGCGAACAGTACATGTCGGCGATGACCTTTGTCACCACGCCCGGGCAAATCGGTCCGCTGCTCGGCCCGGCGCTGGGTGGGATATTGGTGCAGTACGCCAGCTGGCACTGGATTTTCCTGATCAACATTCCGGTGGGGATTATCGGTGCGATTGCCACCCTGATGCTGATGCCGAATTACACAATGCAAACCAAGCGCTTTGATTTCCTCGGCTTCGTGCTGCTGGCGGTTGGCATGGCAACGTTGACGCTGGCGCTCGACGGCCAACGCAGCACCGGCGGTTCCCCGCTGCTGCTCGGCCTGTTGATTCTGGTCGGTGTGTTCTCCCTGCTGTTCTACCTGATGCACGGCCGCAATAACGACAATGCGCTGTTTAGCCTCAAGCTGTTCGACAACCGTATTTATTCGATTGGCCTGCTCGGCAGCTTCACCGGCCGTATCGGTAGCGGCATGCTGCCGTTTATGACACCGATCTTTCTGCAGGTGGGCCTCGGCTACAGCCCATTCCACGCCGGATTGATGATGATCCCGATGGTGCTGGGCAACATGGGCACCAAACGCGTGGTGGTGCGCATCGTGAATCTGTTCGGCTACCGTAATGCGCTGGTCGGTGCGACAGTCGCGCTGGCGCTGGTGGTGTTGCTGTTCCCGGCCGTGGCGCTGCTCGGTTGGGTGTGGATGCTGCCAGTGGTGCTGCTACTGCAAGGAATGGTGAATGCCATCCGCTTCTCCTCAATGAATACTTTAACGCTGAAAGAGTTGCCGGATGATTTGGCCTCCAGCGGCAACAGCCTGCTCTCGATGATCATGCAGTTGTCGATGAGTATTGGCGTCACGGTGGCCGGTTTACTGCTGGGTGCCTTCGCACACGGTGCCGTGACCAACAGCGCCGCCGCGCATCAAACCTTTATTTATACCTATCTGTGCATGGCGTTAGTGATTGTGTTGCCGGCACTGGTGTTCTGGCGCGTACCAAAAGATGTGAGTAAGAACGTGGATCTCAGAGGCAGGAGAAAAGCATGAAGCAGCCGGTGAAACTCGGCATTGGCGCCAAGCTGTTTGTGGCGATATTTTCCACCTGCATGCTGGTGATCATCACCATGCACTGGGGCGTGCGTCTCAGCTTTGAGCATGGCTTTGTCGATTACATCAAAAAAGGCAATGAGCAACGCTTAACCCTGCTGAGCGATGCACTGGCGGATCAGTACGAGCAGCACGGCGACTGGGATTTCCTGCGGAACAACGATCGGCTGATTTTCACCATTCTGCGTTCGATGGAACAAAATCCCGGCAGCAGTACGCAGCTACCGCCACACGGCTGGCGCACTCAATTCTGGATTATTGATCAGCAGTATAAAGTGTTGTCCGGGCCGCACTCGCCGGTGCCGCCGGAAGGCACCCGTCGCAACATCACCACCAGCACGGGCAAAGTGGTGGGTTGGGTGATCGCCTCGCCCGCTGAGCGGCTAACGCGCAGCACCGATATCAACTTTGACCTGCAGCAGCGGCGTACCAGCTGGATGATCGTCACGCTCACCACGCTGCTGGCGGCGCTGGTCACCTGGCTGCTGGCGCGTGGCTTGCTGGCCCCGGTGAAACGGCTGGTGGATGGCACCCACGAGCTGGCGGCAGGTAAATTTTCCACACGAGTGGAAGTGGGCAGCAGTGATGAAATCGGCCAGCTGGCGCGCGATTTTAACCAGCTCGCCAGTTCGCTGGAAAAGAACGAAAGTAACCGCCGCGCTTTTATGGCCGATATCTCCCACGAGCTGCGCACGCCGCTGGCGATCATGCGCGGTGAGCTGGAAGCGATGCAGGATGGTGTGCGCAAGCTGACGCCGGAAGCCATCACCTCACTGCAGAGCGAAGTGGTGGTGCTGACCAAACTGGTGGACGACCTGCATCAGCTGTCGTTGTCTGACGCGGGCGCCCTCGCCTATCGTAAACAGCCGGTGGATGTGGTGAATCTGTTGGAAGTGGTGGCAGGCAGTTTCGGCGAGCGCTATCGCAGCCGGGAGTTGACGCTCACTCTCGCACTGCCGCCCAAAGCGGAAAGCTTTGGCGATCCCGATCGTTTAATGCAGTTGTTCACGAATCTGCTGGAGAATAGCCTGCGTTACACAGATGCCGGTGGCGAAGTACGGGTCAGCCTGCAGCAACACGGCAAATACTGGCAGTTACGCTTTGCGGATAGCGCGCCTGGCGTGGACGCTGAGCATCAGGCACATCTTTTTGAGCGTTTTTTCCGCGCTGAAAGTTCACGCAATCGCGCCAGCGGCGGCTCTGGATTGGGTCTGGCGATCTGTAAAAACATTGTTGAAGCACACAGCGGCAGCATTTCTGCGGATCACTCTGATTTAGGTGGGCTGCAAATCGCGCTAAACTTGCCGTATGTTCCTCACCAGAAATAGCTTATGAGCCCGGATAATCACGATCCACTGATCCTTGTTGTTGAAGATGAACCCAAACTGGCGCAGCTGATGATTGATTATCTGCAGGCGTCCAACTATCGCACTCACCATATTGCGGATGGCAATGAGGTGCTGAGCTATGTGCAGCACTCGCCGCCAGATTTGATGCTGCTGGATTTGATGCTGCCGGGCCGTGATGGCTTAACGCTGTGCCGCGAGATCCGCCGTTTCTCTGAGCTGCCGATCATCATGGTCACCGCGCGCACCGAGGAGATTGACCGCTTGCTGGGGCTGGAGATTGGCGCAGACGATTACATCTGCAAGCCTTTCAGCCCGCGTGAAGTGGTGGCGCGTGTGAAAACCATTCTGCGCCGCGTGAAACGTTCGCCCGAAGAGGCGCAACTCGCCTCGCATCTGCTGATTGATGAAGGGCGTTTTCAGGCCAGCTGGCGTGAACAGCAACTGGAACTGACCCCTGCTGAATTCCGCTTGCTGAAAACCCTGGCGCTGGAGCCGGGTAAAGTGTTCTCGCGCGAACAGTTGCTGAACCATCTTTATGACGATTATCGCGTGGTCACCGACCGTACTATCGATAGCCATATCAAAAACCTGCGTCGTAAGCTGGAAAATCTCGATGCGGAGCAGCCGTTTATTCGCGCGGTGTACGGCATGGGTTATCGCTGGGAAGCGGACGTCTGTCGCCTGATGTAGCGCTTAGCTTGATGTAGATCAATTTACTTCAGCGGCGGCCCTGCCTACAATTCCCCACCTTTTGCAGGGCCGTTTGATGCGGCTCGTGCACCTGCCATCGCCGATGGCATGCTGACCTGACATCAGTGAGATTTCCCTCCATGTTTAAACCTGAACTCCTTTCTCCAGCGGGATCGCTGAAGAATATGCGCTATGCCTTTGCCTACGGCGCTGACGCCGTGTATGCCGGTCAGCCGCGCTACAGCCTGCGCGTACGCAACAATGAATTCACCCACGAAGTGCTGGCCAAAGGCATTGAAGAAGCCCACCAGCTGGGTAAGAAATTCTACGTGGTGGTGAACATCGCGCCGCATAACGCCAAGCTGAAAACCTTTATCCGCGACCTGACGCCGGTGGTGGAGATGCAGCCCGATGCGTTGATCATGTCCGATCCCGGCCTGATTATGCTGGTGCGCGAAGCCTTTCCTGAGATGCCGATTCATCTGTCAGTGCAGGCAAATGCAGTGAACTGGGCGACCGTGAAGTTCTGGCAGCAGATGGGGCTGACCCGCGTGATCTTGTCGCGCGAGCTGTCGCTGGATGAGATTGCTGAGATTCGCCAGCAGGTGCCAGAGATGGAAATTGAGATCTTCGTGCACGGCGCACTGTGCATGGCCTATTCCGGCCGCTGTCTGTTGTCGGGTTATCTCAACAAGCGCGATCCTAATCAGGGCACCTGCACCAACGCCTGCCGCTGGGAATATAAAGTAGAAGAAGGCAAACAGGATGAGGTGGGCAATATTGTCGGTTTCCATCAGCCGGTTGAGGTGCAGGAGCCCACGCTGGGCGTTGGCGCAACGACCGACCGCGTATTTTTATTAGAAGAGAAGATGAAGCCCGGTGAAGTGATGAGTGCCTTTGAAGATGAGCACGGCACTTACATCATGAACTCAAAGGATTTGCGCGCGGTGGCCCACGTCGAGCGCCTGAGCCAGATGGGCGTGCATTCATTAAAAATTGAAGGCCGTACCAAATCTTTCTATTACTGTGCTCGCACCGCGCAGGTATATCGTCGCGCCATCGATGATGCGGCAGCCGGTAAGCCGTTCGATCCGGCGCTGCTGGAGACGCTGGAAGGTCTGGCGCATCGCGGCTATACCGAGGGTTTCCTGCGTCGTCATACTCATGACAGTTATCAGAACTATGAGCAGGGTTTCTCCGTTTCCGAACGCCAGCAGTTTGTCGGGGAATTTACCGGTGAGCGTCGCGGTGACTGGGCGCAGATCGCGGTGAAGAATAAGTTTCTGCTCGGGGATTCCGTGGAGATCATGACGCCGCAGGGCAATCTGAACTGTACGCTGGAATCGATGCAAAATGATAAAGGCGCGGCGGTGGAGGTGGCACCGGGCGATGGACATCGCGTGTGGATCCCGGTACCGGAATCGGTGGATCTGGCCTTTGCCTTGTTGATGCGTAATTTTACTGATGGCAACAGCACCTACGATCCGCACGGAAAAAAGCGCACATAATGAAAAGAAAGGCGCGAAGTTAGAACAGGATCACAGACCGCCACTGCGCCTCGCTTTAGAATCCCGCCTGCTGCTAACGAGTAACAATAAACAGCAGGTAGTACCAGGAACCACCTCATTCACCCGCCCGGCTCCCCCGTGCGGGTTTTCTTTTTTTCATCGCCCGCCGATAAAGTTCCCCGTCCAGCTATGCTATAACCACTGCATCGTATTTCGCCTCAAGGAACTGATTATGCAAAACAAACCACTGACGCTGCTGATCCTCAATGGAAAAGGCGCGGGCAATGAAGATTTGCGTGCGGCGGTTAATACGCTGCGTGAGGAAGGCTTTAATCTGGCGGTGCGCGTGACCTGGGAAAAGGGCGACGGCGACCGTTACGTGCAGGAAGCGGTGGCGTTGCAGGCTGAAACCGTGGTCGCCGGTGGCGGCGATGGCACCATCAATGAGATTGCCACAGCGCTGGCGGCGGTGGCTGAAGAGCAACGTCCGGCGCTGGGTATTCTGCCGCTTGGCACGGCCAATGATTTCGCCACCAGCGTCGGTATTCCAGCGGAGATGGAACCGGCACTGCGTCTGGCGGTGTTGGGCAAAGCCAGCGCGATTGATTTGGCGCGCGTGAATGGCGATCGCTATTTTATCAATATGGCGACCGGTGGCTTTGGCACGCGTATCACCACGGAGACGCCGGAGAAATTGAAATCGGCTTTGGGCGGCGTGTCGTACTTTATTCACGGTTTGATGCGGGTGGATGCGCTGAAGCCGGATAGTTGTGAGATCAGCGGACCGGGCTTTGCGTGGCAAGGCGATGCATTGGTGATCGGCATTGGTAATGGTCGTCAGGCGGGTGGCGGGCAGAAGTTGTGTCCGGATGCGTTGATCAATGATGGGCAGCTGAATCTGAGCATTGTGACCGCGCAGGAGCTGTTGCCAACGCTACTGCATTCGCTGACGCGCAATGATGAGAACCCGAATATTGTCTCGGCGCAGTTGCAATCGCTACGCATTCGCTCCCCGCATGAGATGACGTTTAATCTGGATGGCGAGCCGCTGACCGGTAGTGAATTTGAAATTGAAGTGATGCCCGGCGCGCTGAGCTGCCGTCTGCCGCCGCAGTGCCCACTGCTGGCGTGATGTTTGTCAGTTGAGAGGCAGGTGATAAGAGCGGGTTGGTTGCCGGGGATGACGCAGTCTGGAGAGCTGGTGGTGATGGATTTTAGGGGGCCCGTGGTGTCGCCGTCTGGGGGCCGTTCTGGGCTTGGCGGTCCTCGCGCCGCTGACGCGGTACCTTCACTTCACTCGTCAGCCTGACGGACCGGCGCAGACGGAACATCCCTGTTCCGGCTGCGCCTTTCGCCAGCATCCATGCTGGCTCTCCTGGCTTCCTCATTCCGTTCAGCGCTGCGAAGTGCCTGCCCCAGAACGGCCCCCAGCCTGCTTATTAGCTTGAGTGCGTGCTATTAATCCAGGGATTGCACTTGACGAGTAGGCGTTACACCTTCATCCAGCGACGCTCGACGGCGGACACCGCGACCGCTTCCAGTACTTTCTGTACCTGCAAGCCTTCGGCAAAATCAGGCCACATGCGATCGCCTGCCGCGATACCGTTGATCAAATCGCGGATCTCGACGGTTTTCTGATCGTTAAAACCAATACCATGACCGGCTGATACGCAGAAGTTGGCGTAATCAGGATGGGCCGGGCCGGTCAGAATGGTTTTGAAGCCCTGACGTCCAGCGGGTTCATCATGGATATACAGCTCAAGCTCGGCCATACGCTCCTGGGTGTAGCGCAGGGTGCCTTTGGTGCCGGTGACCACATAGGTCAGGCCCATTTTGCTGCCGCAGGCGATGCGTGAAGTTTCAAACACACCGTGCGCACCGTTTTTAAAGCGCAGCAGCGCGCTGGCCTGATCTTCGTTCTCAACTGGCAACAAACGTGAATGATCTTTCGGATCGGGACGCTGTTTAATCACCGTCATCATATCGCCGCTGACTTCTTCGATATCCCCGACCAGATAGTGCGCCATATTGACGATAT
Organism: Pantoea rwandensis; assembly: GCF_000759475.1. Taxonomy (NCBI): domain Bacteria; kingdom Pseudomonadati; phylum Pseudomonadota; class Gammaproteobacteria; order Enterobacterales; family Erwiniaceae; genus Pantoea; species Pantoea rwandensis. The sequence goes on along the minus strand of NZ_CP009454.1, from coordinate 2,018,401 downwards.
GCGCCGCCAAATCGCACAGCGCACCTAAACCGGCCAGCGCTTTTTGGCAGTGCCAATCGAGCGGTGTTTCCGGACGTGCCAGATAATCTTCATTATGCGTACCGTAGAAATGAATCACTTCTCCAATCTCACCGCGCGCAATGATTTCACGCGCCAGCTGGCTGGTCGGGTTTTTCATGTAGTTGAAGCCCACCAGCGTTTTGACGCCTGCCTGCTGCGCGGCCTGCACCATCTCTTCTGCATCGGCCACGGACAGGGAGAGCGGTTTTTCCGAGTAAACGTGTTTGCCGTTACGAATCGCTTCCAGCGCCATCTCTTTGTGCAGGAAGTTCGGCGCGCAGATATCGACCACATCAATGTTGGGATCGCGCACCAGCTCATGCCAGTCGCCGGTTGAACGGGCAAAGCCAAAGGTTGCCGCCTGTTTCGCGGCCAGTTCCGGGTTCACCTCTGCCAGCATTTCCCGCACGATTTCACCTTTCAGTGCGAAAACAGTGGGGGCCTGCGCGTAAGCAATGGCGTGACAACGACCAATGTAACCACTGCCGATCATACCGATTCTGACTTTGTTCATGCTGCACCTGGAGTTGTGGGTGGGAATTGATCTGGAATATATGTTTCGCTTTTGGCTCCGACAACGACGAAATGAAATATCTGTGATCATACATGCGAGGTATTCGACAGAATCGACAAATCAGAATGTAATTTTGCATAGCATTAGTGACTTACATCACAAACAGGCCCGATATCGAGGGTAATTCGCCGCGTGAAAGGGAAGAGAAACGCAAAATTGACGCTTTATTCAGCAGTCAGTAAAAAATGTGGAAAAGGCCTTTGACAACCCAGAGCCTGCTCGTTACTATGCGCCCCGTTCCAAACGATTCCTCTGTAGTTCAGTCGGTAGAACGGCGGACTGTTAATCCGTATGTCACTGGTTCGAGTCCAGTCAGAGGAGCCAAATTCTTGAAAAGAGCAGCCTATCAGGCTGCTTTTTTTATGCCTGAAATTTGGCATGAACATCTCGAAGCCAACTCACCTCCTCAATCCTGCCTGAAGACCTTAAACTCAATCTGAACATCGACATCCAGTTTGAATACCTTAGGCCTGCCTAAGCATCTCAACCCAAGCTGAACATCCCACATCTCACATCTCTGCATATTCTGATTCTTGCAGCCCCACCTCAAATTCCCCCGCCCCATCTCCCAAACCGACACAGTTCGTCGTTCACCCTCCCTGCACTCTGTGACTCTCTTCACAACTCTTTAACGCCGACTTGTATGGTAGTATTAGCAAGCGTATTTTTCATTCATTGCATCCACGTTGATGCCAAATCCAGCGATTGAGCGTGTATCTGGCAAGGAGTAAATGATGAAAAGTGTCGTAATTGAACAACCGGGTGAACTGGTGCTGGCAGAACGCGCATTGCCAGAACCTGCCGCAGGCGAAGTGCGTGTCAAAGTACAGTTTGCCAGTATCTGCGGTTCAGATGTGCACATCTGGCACGGCCATAATCCCTTCGCCAAATACCCGCGCGTGATTGGTCACGAGTTCTTCGGCTTGATCGATGCCGTCGGTGAAGGCGTGGATGCCGCGCGTATCGGTGAGCGTGTCGCGGTGGATCCGGTGGTGAGCTGCGGGCACTGCTACCCTTGCTCCATCGGCCGCCCGAACGTCTGCAAAGAATTGCAGGTGATCGGTGTGCACCGTGACGGCGGTTTCAGCGAGTTCGCGGTGGCACCGGCGAAGAACGCATTCGCTCTGCCGGCTTCCATTCCCGACAAACTGGCCAGCCTGGTGGAGCCCTTCACCATCGCGGCGAACATCACCGCCTTCCTTAAGCCGCAGGTCAATGACGTGGCGCTGATTTACGGCGCAGGCCCGATGGGCTTAACCGCGATTCAGGTGCTCAAAGGCGTCTACGGCGTAGAAAAAGTGCTGGTGGTGGATCGCCTGCCGGAACGTCTGGCGCTGGCGCAAGCAAATGGCGCCGATCAGGTGTTCAACAACAGCGACATTCCGCTGGCCGCACAGCTTGAAGGCGTGCAACCCACGCTGATCATTGATGCCGCCTGCCATCCCACCATCCTGGCCGAAGCCGCTGCCCTCGCCTCTCCGGCGGCGCGTATTGGCCTGCTGGGCTTCTCTGGTGAACCTTGCAGCATTACGCAGCAGGCATTAACCAGCAAAGAGCTGTCGCTGTTCACTTCGCGTCTTAACAGCCATCGCTTCCCGCAGGTGATTGAGTGGATGGAGAAAGGTCAGATTCAGCCAGAAAAACTCGTCACGCACTATTTCCCGCTGGCGGAGATTGAACGTGCGATGACGCTGTTCGAAAAAGATCCGCGCACTTGCTGCAAAGTGATTCTGCACATGGGTTAAGTTAATCTTCACACCAGGTGTCCTTAATCCGGTGCGTACCTGCCGGCCAATATAATAATCCTCTCAATGCTTCAGGCTGTATCAAGGCGGCCAGTGGTTAAGCCCCCAGACGCTTACAACGAAAAGTGAATGGGGTGCAATCACGCAGCCAACTTAAAGACAGATTGGAGCATGACGGGGAAACGGAGTTTCTATGTTAAAGAATCTACGCTGGACCCTCGTACTGCTGTTGTTCCTGGTTTATATGATCAACTACCTCGATCGTATTGCCCTTTCTCTGACTGTACCGCTGGTAGAAAAAGATCTGATGATCAACGCCGAACAGTTCGGCATGATTTTCGGTAGTTTCTTCTTTGGCTACGCGCTGTTTAACTTTATCGGTGGCCTGGCGACCGATAAATTCGGCCCTACCATCGTGCTCGGCACCGCTGTCGGTATGTGGTCGCTATTCTGCGGAATGACCGCACTGGCGACTGGCTTCTGGTCGATGATGATTCTGCGTGTGCTGTTCGGCATGGCGGAAGGCCCGATCTGCGCCTCGGCCAACAAAGCGATTAACGGCTGGTTCCCGAAAAAACAGGCGGCTACCGCGATGGGCTTGCTGAGTGCCGGTTCACCGTTGGGTGGCGCGGTAGCCGGTCCGATTGTCGGTTATCTGGCCTTGTCATTCGGCTGGCGTCCGGCGTTCGTGGTGATCTGCCTGATTGGTCTGGTGTGGATGTGCCTGTGGTTCTACTTCGCCGCAGATAATCCCGCGCGCAGCAAAAAAGTCTCTGCAGAAGAGCGCGCACTGGTCGAAAAACTGAAAGCGGAAGAACCGGCTGATGTTATCGATCCGACCGGCAAAGCGCACGGCATGGGCTACTACCTGCGTCAGCCGATTATCCTGGTGACCGCTTTTGCCTTCTTCTGCTACAACTACATTCTGTTCTTCTTCCTGAGCTGGTTCCCGGCCTATCTGGTGCAGGCGCACGGTCTGGACATCAAATCCATGAGTATCACCACTATGATCCCGTGGATTGTCGGCTTCGTCGGCCTGGCATTGGGCGGCTGGATCTCGGATAAGATTTTCAACATCACGGGCAAGCTGCTGCTGTCGCGCAAAATCGTGCTGGTGGTCTCGCTGCTGGCTGCCGCGATCTGCGTGGCACTGGCGGGAACGATTAAAGAGGTCAATTCGGCGGTGATCATGATGTCGATCTCCATCTTCTTCCTCTACATCACCGGTGCGATTTACTGGGCGATTATTCAGGATGTGGTGCACAAAAGCCGTGTCGGCAGCATCAGTGGCTTTATCCATCTGATTGGCAGCCTGTCCGGGATTGTTGGACCGATTGTCACGGGCTTTATCGTGCAGCACACCGGCAAATTCGATAGCGCCTTTATTCTGGCGGGCTGTGTCGCCGGGATTGGTGCGATGTTAGTGCTGTTTGTGATTCGTAGCCCAAAGACCATAGATAAACCGGTGTCCGCATAACAGATTGACCATAATGGGGCGCTCAGCGCCCCGTTTGCTAAAAGGAAAACGCATGTTAGAGCTTGATCGCCTTCCCGCCGACGTCCAACGTCCCGCTTATGACCGCAGCCATTTGAAAACCCGCATGGTACACATCGGCTTTGGTGCATTTCATCGTGCGCATCAGGCGCTCGCCACCGATAAACTGGCGGCGGAAGGCAGTGACTGGGGCTACTGCGAAGTGAATCTCAACAGCGGCGCATTGATTCAGGCGCTGCGCCAGCAGGATTTGCTCTACACCCTTACCGAGATGGCCGATAGCAGCCTGCACACCCGCGTGATTGGCGTGGTGACGCAAGCGCTGCATGGCAAAGGCGACGGCATTGATGCGGTGATTGAGGCGATGAGCCAGCCAGATGTGGCGATTGTCTCGATGACGGTGACCGAGAAAGGCTATTGCTATATGCCCTCCAGCGGCAAGCTCAACCCGGATCATCCTGATATCGTGCATGACCTGGAAAACCCCACGCTGCCCCGTTCACTGCCGGGCCTGATTCTGGCGGCGATTATCCGTCGTCGCGAGCGTGGATTACCGCCGTTCAGCGTGATGTCCTGCGACAACATGCCTGAGAACGGTCACGTCACGCGCAACGTCATCACCCAACTGGCAGAACGCCACAGCCACGAACTGGCAGAGTATATTCAAACGCACATCACCTTCCCTTCCACCATGGTGGATCGCATCGTCCCCGCGATGACGGATGCAGCATTTGATGCGCTGGAAGCACGCTTAGGCAGCAGCGATCCGGTCGCGGTGGAAGCCGAGCCTTTCTTCCAGTGGGTCATCGAAGACAACTTCGTCAATGGCCGCCCGGCATGGGAAAACGCCGGTGCTGAACTGGTAAGTGATGTGTTGCCGTTCGAAGAGATGAAGCTGCGCATGCTCAACGGCAGCCACTCCTTCCTCGCCTATCTTGGCTTCCTCGCCGGGTATGAACACATCAGCGATTGCATGGCCGACAACCACTTCCGCACGGCGGCGCGCGCGCTGATGTTGCAGGATCAGGCCCCGACACTGCGCACTCAGGGCGTGGATCTCACCGCTTATGCCGACTCGCTGATTGCACGCTACGAAAACCGCGCCATCAAGCATCGCACTTACCAGATCGCTACCGATGGCACACAGAAGCTGCCGCAGCGTTTGCTGGACAGCGTGCGCTGGCATCTGCGTAACGGCACCTCTTGTGACTATCTGCTGCTCGGTGTGGCGGGCTGGATGCGTTACGTGAGCGGTGTCGATGAGCAAGGGCAGGCGATTGAGATTCGCGACCCAATGAAAGAACAATTGGCGAGTATCGTTGCGCACAGCGATGACGGTGCACAGCGCGTCGAAGCTTTACTGCGGATACAAGCGGTGTTTGGCGATGATTTGCGTTATCAGACCGCCTTTGTCTCGCGCGTCATCGAGTTGTATAACCAGCTTAATACGCAAGGGGCACGCGCCACGGTGCAAGCCCTTGTGACGCAGGCTTAAGCGCTTTCACAAATGTGTAGCGCAGATGCAGCGTGCTGATTAGACTGAACCTTTCTCATCGGGCTGGCGTAGGCCAGCCGTAATACGGATATTGCTGCATGTCGATTGCCTATACCATAACCACCAGCGAACCCGTAAATCAGCAGATCTATCGTTATCTGCGCAAAGATATCGTGACCTGCGCCATTCATCCGGGCTCGTTGCTGTCGGAAAAGGAAGTGTCCGCGCGCTTTAATGTGTCGCGCCAGCCGGTACGCGAAGCCTTTATCAAACTGGCGGAAGCGGGCCTGGTGCAGGTGCTGCCGCAGCGTGGCACATTCGTGCGCAAGATTTCCGCCCAGCGCGTGGCTGACGGCCGTTTTATCCGTGAAGCGGTGGAGATCGCCGTGGTGCGTCGTGCTGCGCAGGAGATCACCCCTGAGGGATTGATGGCGCTGGAGCATAACTTACAGCTGCAACGCTTAGCTGCTGAACGCCACGACAGCCAGGCGTTTTTAACGCTGGACGATGAGTTTCATCGCCTGATTGCCGAAGGGATTAACTGCCTGCTGGCGTGGGAAACGGTGGAGAACATCAAAGCCACCATGGATCGCGTGCGCTTCCTGACCCTGAGCGAAGTGTCGCCACCGGAAAGCTTGATTCAGCAGCATGAAAACATCTACCAGGCGTTAAAAGCGCAAGATGTTGAAGCGGCAGAAGCGGCGATGCGCCGTCATCTGCAGGAGATGATTTTGACCATTACGCCGATTGCTGAGCGTAATAGCGAGTGGTTTGAATCGCCTTAGTTCCTCAGCAATTTGATGCCCTCACCCCGCCCCTTACACACAACTAAGGGGGATACAGCAGAGCGTGAGTAAAGTGCGGTTTGCGGGTGAGTGAAAAGCGAAGTGCTGGCCAGTAAAGCGAGCTTTGCAGATAAGATTTCGCCCCAATGCTGTCATTGATTCTTCAATGGATACTTCGCTGGATCGGTTCCCCTCCCGCTTGCGGGAAGGGATTTGGGCAATCAATTACGCAATCGTGACATCTTTCGCCAGATAGACATCCTGAACCGCATTAATCAGTTGAACGCCCTCTTTCAGCGACTTCTTGAACGCCTTACGGCCAAGAATCAGCCCCATCCCGCCCGCACGCTTATTGATCACCGCAGTACGCACTGATTCGGCAATGTCGGTGTCTCCGGCTGATGCGCCACCCGAGTTGATCAACCCTGCACGGCCCATATAGCAGTTCGCCAGTTGGTAGCGCACCAGATCGATCGGGTTCTCCGTGGTCAGCTTGCTGTAGACGCGCTCATCGGTGTGACCGAATTTCACCGCCTTGTAGCCGCCATTGTTCTCGGCCATCTTCTGCTTCACGATGTCTGCGCCAATGGTCGCCGCCAGATGGTTGGCCTGGCCGGTTAAGTCGGCGCTGGCATGATAATCCACGCCGTCTTTCTTGAAGCCATCATTACGCAGATAGGCCCACAGCACCGTCACCATACCCAGTTCATGTGCACGCTCAAAGGCGGCCGAGATCTCTTTAATCTGACGGCGTGACTGCTCAGAACCAAAATAGATGGTCGCGCCCACCGCAATCGCACCCAGATTGAATGCCTGCTCAACGCTGGCATACAGGGTTTGATCGTATTGGGTGGGATAGCTCAGGGTTTCGTTGTGGTTGAGTTTCACCATAAACGGAATGCGGTGCGCATAGCGGCGTGATACCGAGGCCAGCACGCCATAAGTTGAAGCCACGCAGTTACAGCCCGCTTCAATCGCCAGCTCAACGATGTTCTTCGGATCAAAATAAGCCGGGTTAGCGGCGAAGGAAGCGCCCGCTGAGTGTTCAACACCCTGATCGACCGGCAAAATCGACAGATAGCCGGTGCCCGCCAGACGACCGGTGTTGTACAGGGTTTGCATATTACGTAATACGGCAGGAGAACGATTGTTGTCGATCATCACGCGATCGACGAAATCCGCGCCCGGTAAATAAAGGCTGTCCGCTGGAATGGTCATGCAGCGATGTTGAAGAAGAGAATCCGCTTCTTTGCCCAATAACTGTACGATGTCCGTCATGATGGCTCCTGAATAAATGGCTGGAATGGAACCGGCAATGGCCGATTTGCCCCCAACAGCCTGGACCGAAATGCGCCAGGCTGGCAAATTGCTGACACCATTTTTCAGACGGATACGCAGTAAAAAAATTCTGCCACCTTGCGATGGGCGGCCTGCAGATTGCATCCTGCAACGCAGAGGCACGCCTTAATGCTTGCCTACCACCACTGATGGAAATGGTGCACTGGCCCAATGCCTTTACCCACTTCCAGCGAGTCCGCATGCAGCAAGGCCTGCTGCAACCAGGCTTTGGCTTCGGTGACCGTGTCCGCCCAGTTATCATGACGTGGACGCAGTGCCGCTAAAGCCGCGGACAGCGAACAGCCGGTGCCGTGGGTATGGCGCGTATTGACGCGTGGTGCGGTAAAGCGCTGACGGCCCGCGCGAGTGATTAGCCAATCCGGGCTTTCGGCATCACTGAGATGTCCGCCCTTCATCAATACGGCTTCACAACCGAGATCCAACAGCGCATCGCCCTGCATCAGCATGGTTTTTTCATCCTGCGCCATATCCCGCCCCAGCAGCGCAGCGGCTTCGGGCAGATTGGGCGTGATCAGCGACACCTGTGGCAGCAGCAGTTCTCGCACGCTGGCAACCGCATCGGGCGACAGCAGCGGATCGCCACTCTTGGCGATCATCACCGTATCCAGCACCACAAACGGCAGGCTGGCGCGTTTCAGCCTTTCGGCAACCACTTCGACAATCGCGGTTTCAGACAGCATGCCGATTTTGGCGGCATCGATGCGCACATCGTCCAGCACGGAATCCAGCTGCGCACCGACGAAATCAGGTTCGATGCGATACACCGACTGCACGCCACAGGTGTTCTGCGCCACCAGCGCGGTGATCACGCTGGTGCCATAAGCACCCAGTGCGGAGAAGGCTTTCAGATCGGCCTGAATGCCCGCGCCGCCGCTAGGGTCAGTACCAGCAATGGTTAAAGCATTAATGCGTTTCATACGGTGACCTCCAGCGTCCAGAGGTTATCCAGGAAAGCCGCGACAAAGCTGCCTGGCCCCTGAACGGCACGTGCCGCCTGTTCACCCGCCAGAGACATCACACGGCACGCCGCCGCCACATGCTGTAAACGGTCGCCCGGCAAGCTGCTGAAGGCTGCGACCACGGCTGAATGCGCGCAACCGGTGCCTACCACGCGCGTCATTAGCGGGCTGCCGCCAGGAATCGCCAGCGTGCGTGTACCATCGGTGACGTAATCGACTTCGCCAGTGACCGCCACCAGCGTGTGGTAATCCTGCGCCAGCTGTTGTGCCGCGCTCAGTGCCGCATCGGTCTGATGCACGCTGTCCACGCCGCGTCCGCCGGCAGCCTGGTTATCCAGCGCGAGGATTTCCGACGCGTTGCCACGAATCGCGGCGGGATGCAGGCTTAGCAACTGTTGGCAGAATTCGGTACGTAACGAGAGTGCGCCGACGGCCACCGGATCGAGCGTCCAGGGCGTGCCGACTTTGGCTGCGGATTGCACCGCCGCCAGCATCGCATCGCGCCGGTCGCGGGTTAAGGTGCCCACGTTGATCAGCAGCGCATCGGCAAAGCTCACAAACTGCGCGGCTTCTTCCGCATCGATCACCATCGCAGGCGAGGCTTGTAGAGCCAGCAGCACATTGGCAGTGAAGGTTTGCACCACGTCATTGGTCATGCAGTGCACCAGCGGTGCCTGCTGACGCAGCAGCTGTAGGGATTGCGCGAGTTGCGCGGGGGTAAGAAGGTCAGGCTGTGTCATAAAACTCCCAACCGGCGATCAAGAAGGCGAATGCGGTCAGGCATCTGACTTCCCTACGCTGGCATTATCCAGATCAGGTCAGCGGGTGTATCTCAGCCCTGTTTAACAGGGGCACCCCGAGTCATGGCATGGTGAACATGCCGCACACAGGATAAGGGCAGTTCGGGGGGTTGTAAATCGTGGTGCTTTGAAAGACGCGGAAAACGGCACTAAATCAAAATAGTTAAAATCATTCGACAGGCTGAATTTTAAAAAAAGCTATATCGGTCAATTATCATCATTAAATAATTCTCATCTGAATTTGCCAGATTTATTCTAATCACTGAAAAATCGACTAATAAACACCCGCCTTCGCATTCATTGATGCACATCAACGCCCCGCCCGCTGTGGCAAGGCCTAATCCCCCTCCGGACTTGAAGAGAGTCACTGCCTATCCAATTCCGGAATCGATAATGATCTCAAAATTATTCAGCTTTATTCCGCACGCCCATAAATGGCACGACATTCGTATTTCGCGTAAAGGCGCAATTTGCCCTTCCGGCCGCCACTATTTTTCTACCCATGTTGAAGCGCAATGCAAAGGTTGCGGCGAGCGTTTGCATAAAATTTATTATCGCGACATCAGCGATGCGGAAGCACGCCGTTGGTTAGGATGAATAACAGGCAAAAAAAAGCCCCGTAACATCTGTTACGGGGCTGCTGCGTGGCTATCGCAATAAAACTTATTCAGCCGGTTGGGTGCGGATCAGGTAATCAAACGCGCTGAGTGAGGCTTTCGCGCCTTCACCGCTGGCGATAATGATCTGCTTGTACGGCACCGTGGTGCAGTCACCGGCCGCGAACACGCCTTTCAGGCTGGTTTCGCATTTGGCGTCGATGATGATCTCGCCCATTTTGTTACGTTCCACCGCGCCTTCGAGGAAGGTGGTGTTGGGCAGCAGACCAATCTGCACGAAGATGCCGCTCAGCGCGATTTCATGGCTGGTCTGGTTGGTACGATCGATGTAACTCAAGCCAGTCACTTTGCTGCCGTCGCCTTTCACTTCGGTGGTCTGGGCATTCAGAATCACATCGACGTTTTTCAGGCTGCGCAGTTTGTCCTGCAGCACTTTGTCGGCACGCATTTCGCTGGCAAATTCCAGCAGCGTCACGTGCTCAACCAGGCCAGCCAGATCGATAGCCGCTTCAACACCAGAGTTACCGCCGCCGATCACCGCCGTGCGTTTACCTTTGAACAGCGGGCCGTCGCAGTGTGGGCAGTAGGTCACGCCTTTGGTGCGATACTGCTCTTCACCCGGCACACCCATGTTGCGCCAGCGTGCACCGGTGGCAATGATGATGCTGCGTGATTTCAGCACTGCGCCAGACGCGGTTTCAATCGCGTGCAGACCGCCCTCTTTGGCAGCGGGAATCAGCTTGATGGCGCTCTGGGTGTCGATGACGTCAACATCGTAATCATCAACGTGGGCGCGCAGTGAACCCGCCAGCTTAGCGCCTTCGGTTTTCTGGACTGAGATGTAGTTTTCGATGTCTACGGTGTCGAGTACCTGGCCACCAAAACGCTCGCCCATCAGGCCCGTGCGGATACCTTTACGCGCCGAGTAAATCGCTGCCGCTGCGCCCGCTGGGCCGCTGCCGACGATCAGCACTTCATAGGCTTCACGCTTGTTCAGCTCTTCTGCCGCACGCTTCTCTGCGTTGGTGTCCACTTTGCCGACGATTTCCGCCAGGCTCAAACGACCCTGACCGAACTCTTTGCCGTTGAGGAATACCGCAGGAACGCCCATCACATTGCGCTCAGTGATTTCGTTCTGGAACATGCCGCCATCAATCGCGGTGTGGCTGATGCGTGGGTTTAGCACTGCCATCAGGTTCAGCGCCTGTACCACGTCAGGGCAGTTATGGCATGACAGCGAGTAATAGGTTTCGAAATGCAGGTCGGTGTCCAGAGCCACTACTTGCTCCAGCAGGCTCTGCGACTCTTTCGAAGGGTGTCCACCGGTCTGCAATAGTGCCAGCACCAGTGAAGTAAATTCGTGTCCCATTGGCGAACCGGCAAAGCGGGGACCGCTCTGGCTCCCTGGGTTAGTGATCAGGAAAGAGGGTTTACGAACCGGACGATCATTCTCTTCACGGAAGCTGACTTTTTCTGACAAGCTCGCGATATCGGTCAGCAGAGAACGGATCTCCGCAGATTTAGCGCCATCATCCAGTGTGGCAATCAACTCAACCGGTTTCGTTAATTTCTCAAGGTAAGCCTTGAGCTGTGTTTTTAAATTGGTATCGAGCATAGTGAGTTCCTGTCAAGAAAATCGGGTGCCGTAGCACCCGATTGAGAAAGATCGAATGGCTGGGTGTTGCTTAGATTTTGCCAACCAGGTCCAGAGATGGAGCCAGTGTTGCTTCGCCTTCTTTCCATTTAGCCGGGCAAACTTCGCCTGGGTGAGAAGCAACATACTGAGCCGCTTTGATTTTGCGAATCAGGTCAGATGCGTCACGGCCAATGCCTTCAGCGGTGATTTCGATAGCCTGGATGATGCCCTGTGGGTCAACAATGAAGGTACCGCGATCTGCCAGACCTTCGTCTTCGCGCATGATTTCGAAGTTACGGGTCAGTGCGCCAGTTGGGTCGCCGATCATCGCGTATTTGATTTTTGCGATGGTTTCGGAAGAACCGTGCCAGGCTTTGTGGGTAAAGTGCGTGTCAGTAGAAACAGAGTAGATGTCTACGCCCAGTTTCTGCAGCTCTTCATGATGGTCTGCCACGTCACCCAGTTCAGTCGGGCATACGAAGGTGAAGTCAGCCGGGTAGAAGAAGAAAACACTCCATTTACCTTCAACGTCTTTCTCGGTTACGTCGATGAATTCGCCGTTTTTGAACGCTGCGTTTTTGAATGGTTTGATTTTGGTATTAATGATGGACATGGTGACCTCCGTTAAAAGATGTGATGCAAGTTACAGTTTTTCCGGGCCAACTTCTAATATGCAGTCGTTATCAATCAGATAATCAAAAGCTATCAAAGTGCTGATGCCAGATTCCATGCGGCTTGCCGCGGCATTCTACACAGAAAGCCTGATGATTTGACAGGCTTTATCTTTTAGGTCGGCTATTGTTACCTAAGTTGCCCTGTATGGCGACAGATGCGCATCAATGCGCACCCTGCGAAGATCCTGCTTTGCTGTAGGGTCAACCTTCCCTGGGACTGTTGCGATATAAAACCCTGCTTTGATGCCGGGTCAGCATTTATGGCGACCGACACGCAATTTGCCATTCTTCAACTGGAGCCCCTGCTTGGACATTCGATTATTTGAGGAAGCCGATCGCCCTTTTCTGCGCACGCTGTTTCTGGCTGCACGACGTCATAGCTGGACATGGCTGGATGGCGATGATTGGGCGCTGGAAGATCTGGATGGGGTGATATTGGGTGAAACGGTGTTAGTGGCGTTCGTCGAGGGACACCGCGCCGGATTTGCCGGCATCCTTCCTAACGACAATTTCCTGCACAGCCTGTATGTCGATCCTGACTTTCAGGGTCGCGGCATTGGCAGCGCTCTGCTGGAGGCGGTGCAGCGCCGCTTCACCTCAACCGGTGCATTGAAATGCCTGATGCTAAATGAGCCCGCGCAGGCGTTTTACCTCAAACACGGCTGGCAGCGTGAAGCCACCGGTGAGAGCGAACAGGGAAAATATGTGTTGATGCATTTTCCGCTGACGACACGCGCCAGCGGAAAAACGCTACGTTAAACCGCGCGGAAAGCAATATCGGCCGGAATTACATCGCCCTGCCAGTAGAGCTGGGCGGCCACACGACCGGCTAGCTGACGATAAAGCGCAGTGAATTCGCTGTCCGGACGGCGGATCACCGTCGGCTCACCATCATCCAGATCCTCACGCAGATTGATGTGCAGCGGCAATTGCGCCAGCAGCTGCGTGTGGTAATCAGCCGCCAGCTTCTGCGCGCCGCCCGTGCCAAATATCGGCTCGTGATGGCCACATTCGCTGCAAATGTGAATACTCATGTTCTCCACAATGCCCAACACCGGCACGCTGACCTTCTCAAACATCACAATGCCTTTGCGGGCATCAATCAGGGCGATGTCCTGTGGTGTCGTCACCACTAACGCACCGGTTACCGGTACGTTTTGCGCCAGCGTTAACTGGATATCACCGGTGCCTGGCGGCATATCGAGAATCAGGTAATCGAGATCCGGCCACATCGTCTCGTTCAACAGTTGCATCAGCGCTTTGCTGGCCATCGGACCGCGCCACACCATCGCATTCTCATCGGTGACCAGATAGCCAATCGAGTTGGTCGCCAATCCGTGCGCCATAATCGGTGCCATGTGCGTGCCATCCGGTGAGGTCGGACGCTGGCTTTCGGTGCCGAGCATATTGGGAATCGACGGGCCGTAAATATCGGCATCGAGAATACCGACCTTCGCGCCTTCGGCAATCAGCGCCAGCGCCATGTTCACCGCTGTACTGGATTTGCCCACGCCGCCTTTACCGGAGCTCACCGCAATGATGTTCTTCACGCCTGTCGCGCCGGGATGATTTTTCACCCGCTTGAGCGTGGCGATGTCATGCCGCAAACGCCAGTCAATGGCGCTGGCATGGGTTAAACGCAGCAGCTCAGCGCTGGTTTGCGCCTTAAGCTCCTCAAAGGCCGAGGCCCACGCAAACGGCATCACCAGTTCGATGTGCAGTTTGCCGTCGAGTAACGCCACATGGCGCAGTGCTTTGAGGGTAGTCAGATTGTGATGCAGCGTCGGATGTTCAAAGTCACTCAGCACGCCGATAACCACAGCGCGCAATGCTTCGGGTGAATGATGTTCCCGGGATTGTGAAGTCATCCCAACTCCTTGTGTTTTCATAACGCCAGATAACGGCGGTGTGCTTTCAATAATATCAGATGCCGTCCAGTTGTGTTTACGCCAGAGGGTGCTTCGGGTAACATCTAAGCCCGATTTTTATTCACGGAACGCTACGCAAACTATGACTCAAGTCGCTAAAAAAATTCTGGTAACGTGCGCACTGCCGTACGCAAACGGTTCTATCCATCTCGGTCACATGCTTGAACATATTCAGGCTGACATTTGGGTCCGTTACCAGCGAATGCGTGGCAACCAGGTTTACTTCATCTGCGCAGACGATGCCCACGGCACGCCGATCATGCTGAAAGCACAGCAGCTTGGTATCCCACCTGAGCAGATGATCGCTGAGATGAAGCAGGAGCACGAAACTGACTTCGCGGGCTTCGACATCAGCTACGACAACTATCACTCCACCCACGGCGACGAAAACCGTCAGCTGTCGGAGTTGATTTACACGCGCCTGAAAGAGAACGGTTTTATCAAGAACCGCACCATTTCACAGCTGTACGATCCGGAAAAAGGCATGTTCCTGCCGGACCGTTTTGTGAAAGGCACCTGCCCGAAATGTAAGTCACCGGATCAATACGGCGATAACTGCGAAGTGTGCAGCGCGACCTACAGCCCGACAGAACTGATCGATCCGAAATCCGTGGTCTCTGGCGCGACGCCTGTACTGCGTGATTCCGAGCACTTCTTCTTCGACCTGCCTTCATTCAGCGCGATGTTGCAGACCTGGACCCGTTCAGGTGCATTGCAGGAGCAGGTGGCGAACAAAATGCAGGAGTGGTTCGAATCGGGCTTGCAGCAGTGGGATATCTCCCGTGATGCGCCATATTTCGGTTTCGAAATTCCAGGTGCGCCGGGCAAATACTTCTACGTGTGGCTGGATGCGCCAATCGGTTACATGGGTTCCTTTAAGAACCTGTGCGACAAGCGCGGTAACATCGATTTCGACGAGTTCTGGAAAAAAGATTCTTCTACCGAGCTGTATCACTTCATCGGTAAAGACATCGTTTACTTCCACAGCCTGTTCTGGCCAGCGATGCTGGAAGGCAGCAACTTCCGCAAGCCGACCAATCTGTTCGTGCACGGTTATGTGACAGTGAACGGCGCGAAGATGTCCAAATCGCGCGGTACCTTCATCAAAGCCAGCACCTGGCTGCAGCATCTGGATGCCGACAGCCTACGTTACTACTACGCGGCGAAACTCTCTTCACGCATCGACGACATCGACCTGAATCTGGAAGATTTCGTACAGCGCGTGAATGCCGATATCGTTAACAAGGTGGTGAACCTCGCGTCTCGTAACGCCGGTTTCATCACTAAACGCTTTGGCGGCAAACTGGCGAGCGAACTGGCCGATCCGGCGCTGTATCAGACCTTTGTCGATGCTTCAGAGAAGATTGGTGAAGCCTGGGCGAGCCGCGAATACAACCGCGCCATCCGTGAAATCATGGCGCTGGCTGACCTTGCCAACCGCTATGTGGATGAGCAGGCACCTTGGGTGGTGGCGAAACAGGAAGGCCGTGATGCTGACCTGCAAGCGATCTGCTCAATGGGTATTAACCTGTTCCGCATTCTGATGACCTGGCTGAAGCCGGTGCTGCCTTCACTGAGCGCGCGTACCGAAGCTTTCCTCAACACGGAATTGAGCTGGGATGCGATTGCGCAGCCGTTGCTGGATCACGATGTCGCACCGTTCAAAGCCTTGTATGGTCGTATCGAAATGGCCAAGGTTGAAGGATTGATCGAAGCTTCGAAAGAGGACGCTGCTGCCGCCAACAAGCCTGCGGTAACCGGTCCTTTGGCTGACGCACCGATTGGTGAGGCCATCACCATCGATGATTTTGCTAAAGTTGATATGCGCGTGGCGCTGATCGAGAAAGCCGAACTGGTGGAAGGTTCTGACAAGTTGCTGCGTCTGGAACTGGATCTCGGCGGTGAGAAGCGTCAAATCTTCTCCGGCATTCGCGCGGCGTACCCCGATCCGTCTGTGCTGGTCGGTAAGATGACCATCATCGTCGCTAACCTGGCGCCGCGTAAGATGCGTTTCGGCGTGTCAGAAGGCATGGTGCTGTCTGCCGGTTCTGGCGGTTCCGACCTGTTTGTGTTGTCCGTTGATAGCGGCGCACAACCTGGAATGCAGGTTAAGTAATTGAACAAGCCGCCTTCAGGGCGGCTTTTTTATCGATACTCTGTTGTGGAGCCTGCCGTGCTAACTGCTTGCTGGCACTATTTGCGTGCCTTTGTGATTATCTATGCCGCGCTCTATGCCGGAAACGGTATTGCTGCCCTGCTGCCGTTTACCATTCCAGGCAGTATTATCGGCATGCTGCTGCTGTTTACCCTGCTGGCACTGCAAATCCTGCCGGTGGGCTGGGTGAAACCGGGCTGTCATTTGCTGATCCGCTATATGGCGCTGCTGTTTGTGCCGATCAGCGTCGGCGTGATGGGGTATACCGACATCCTGAGCGCACAGTTTGGACCGATTGTCGTCTCCTGCGTGGTAAGTACCTTTATGGTGCTGCTGATCGTTGGCCTGAGCGCCGAACGTTTGCAGCGCCCGAAGGAGCAGCCTCATGACTGACGCCTGGTGGTCACTGCCGCTCACCGTGGTGGCGTATCTGCTGGCGCGTAAGCTGGCAGCCAAAATCAATATCTCGATTATTAATCCGCTGTTGGTGGCGATGGCGATTGTCATTCCGATCCTGTTGCTCACGCATATCCCTTACACCCGCTATTTCGCCGGCAGCACCTTCCTTAATCAGCTGCTGCAACCTGCGGTGGTCGCGCTTGCATTGCCGCTGTATGAGCAGATGCATCAGATTCGCGCGCGCTGGAAAACCATCATCAGCGTCTGTTTTATCGGCAGCATTACGGCGATGGTGTCCGGCACGGCTATTGCGCTGTGGATGGGGGCTACGCCAGAAATTGCCGCGACGATTATGCCGAAATCCGTTACCACGCCAATTGCCATGGCGGTATCCGGTTCACTGCACGGTATTCCCGCCATCAGCGCCATCTGCGTATTGATTGCTGGCGTGCTCGGTGCGGTGTTCGGCCATATGCTGCTGAATCTGTTTAACGTGCACAGCAAATCGTCACGCGGCCTGGCGATTGGCAACGCATCGCACGCGTTGGGCACGGCGCGCGCAGCAGAGATCGATTATCAGGAAGGGGCGTTTAGCTCTTTGGCACTGGTGATCTGCGGCATTATTACTTCGCTGCTGGCACCGTTCCTTTTCCCGCTGTTGATGCACTGGTTGGGCTAAAACTTGCGAGAGATCTCGCAAAGTTGAAACGACTCAATCAGCTTGCATTGTCATAGCGACACAGATCACATATAACCCCATAGGCGGCGCATCGCCGCTAACGCGTTAATGAGGTCATCACATCATGCATCCACGATTTACTGCTGCTTTCTCCGCCCTGCCCGCTGACTTGCAAACTGCGATTCACTCCTTGCTGGATTCAGCTGATTTTAACGGCGTACTACGCCCACAGGATGTGGCGCGTCTGAAGCAGGAGACGGGGCTGGATGAGGATGCCTTAGCGCTGGCACTGTTGCCGATTGCGGCCTGTTGTGCGGTGGCACCGGTGTCTCATTTTAATGTGGGTGCCATTTCGCGTGGGGTGAGCGGTCACTGGTATTTCGGTGCCAACATGGAGTTTGAACATGCGCCGCTGCAACAAACCGTGCATGCGGAGCAAAGCGCCATCACGCACGCCTGGCTGCACGGCGAAGAGAAGCTGGATGCGATAACCGTTAACTACACGCCGTGCGGTCACTGTCGTCAGTTTATGAACGAGCTGAACAGCGGCACGGCGATCCGCATCAGTTTACCGGGGCGCGCGGTGAGTACGCTGGGTGATTATTTGCCCGATGCGTTTGGCCCTGTCGATCTGAATATCACTGAACGTCTGCTGACACCGATTCATCACGGCTTCGCTTCAGAAGGTGATGCATTACAGCAGGCGGCAATAGAAGCCGCGAACCAGAGTCACGCGCCATACAGCCACAGTTACAGTGGCGTGGCCTTGCGCAGCCAAAGCGGCAACCTGTTCACCGGACGCTATGCAGAAAACGCGGCCTTTAACCCGAGTTTGCCGCCATTGCAGGCTGCGCTAATTATGATGAACATGCGGAATGAAGCGCTGGATACCATCCAACAGGCTGTGCTGGTCGAATGTGAAGACAGTACATTGAGTCAGCGCGATGCCACTCGCGCCACGCTGGCGGCGCTGGGCTGTGAAGATTTCTCACTTACTTTAGTTTCGAAAACATCAGTTTAGTGATCCTTTCATCGCTTTTGTGACTTTCTATTAACAAAAGCTGTACATCTGCAAGAATCCTCATAGGATCGGGCGCCAGAACCACTTCACAAGAAACAGGTCTGGCGTTACCTTTTCCCGGTGACACGTCAGAAAACACTGCAACCGGAGCAAACACTGCATGGAACTCGACTACGAAAGTAAACGTCCGCTGTATATTCCTTACGCGGGTCCGATTCTGCTGGAATTTCCGCTGCTGAATAAAGGCAGCGCCTTCACCCTGGAAGAACGCAACGAATTCAATCTCAATGGCCTGTTACCCGAAGCCGTTGAAACCATCGAAGAGCAGGCAGAGCGTGCCTGGCGTCAGTTCCTGGATTTCAAAAACAATAACGACAAGCACGTCTATCTGCGCAACATCCAGGACACCAACGAAACGCTGTTCTACCGCCTGCTGGATAATCATCTGGAAGAGATGATGCCGATTATTTACACCCCAACCGTCGGCGCGGCCTGTGAACACTTCTCGGAAATTTATCGTCGTGCGCGCGGTGTTTTCATCTCGTATAACAACCGCGATCGCATTGAAGATATGCTGCAAAACGCCACTAAGCAGAATGTGAAAGTGATCGTGGTGACCGATGGCGAGCGTATTCTCGGCCTCGGCGACCTCGGCATCGGCGGTATGGGTATCCCAATCGGTAAGCTGTCCTTGTACACCGCCTGTGGCGGGATCAGCCCGGCGTATACCCTGCCTGTGGTGCTGGATGTGGGAACGAACAATCAGCAGCTGCTGAACGATCCGCTGTATATGGGCTGGCGCCATCCGCGTATTACCGGCGAAGAGTACGAAGCCTTCGTTGATGAGTTTATTCAGGCAGTGAAGCGCCGCTGGCCGAACGTGCTGCTGCAGTTTGAGGACTTCGCGCAGAAGAACGCCATGCCGCTGCTCGAGCGTTATCGCGATGAAGTATGCTGCTTTAACGATGATATTCAGGGCACCGCCGCTGTTACCGTGGGCACCCTGATCGCTGCCAGCCGTGCAGCGGGCAGCCGTTTGTGCGAGCAGAAAGTGGTGTTCCTCGGCGCGGGTTCCGCCGGCTGCGGTATCGCTGAGCAGATCGTCGCGCAGATGAAGTCCGAAGGTCTGAGCGACGACGAAGCGCGTTCCCGCGTGATGATGGTGGATCGCTTTGGTCTGTTGACCGACAAACTGCCTAATTTGCTCGATTTCCAGAGCAAACTGGTGCAGAAGAGTGAAAATCTGAAGAACTGGGATGTGACCAGCGATTCTATTTCACTGTTGGATGTGGTGCGCAACGCGAAGCCAGACATTCTGATTGGGGTGTCCGGCCAGCCGGGTCTGTTCACCGAAGAGATCATCCGCGAGATGCACAAGCACACCAAGCGTCCGATTGTGATGCCGCTGTCGAACCCAACCTCACGCGTTGAAGCCACACCAGCGGATATCATTTCCTGGACCGACGGTGAAGCGCTGGTCGCCACCGGCAGCCCATTTGCACCTGTGACCTGGAAAGGTAAAACCTACCCAATTGCGCAGTGCAATAACTCCTATATCTTCCCGGGTATTGGTTTGGGTGTGATTGCCGCCGGTGCCACTCGCATCACCGATTCGATGCTGATGACCGCCAGCCGTGCATTGGCCGACTGTTCACCGCTGGTGAACGATGGCGAAGGCCCGGTGCTGCCAGAATTGAAACACATTCAGGGCGTATCAAAGCTGATCGCCATGGAAGTGGGTAAAGCAGCGCAGTTGGCTGGTGTGGCCGTGGTCACTTCAGAAGATGTGCTGTCGAAAGCCGTGAACAACAACTTCTGGCTGCCGCAGTATCGTCATTATCGCCGCACTTCGATCTAATCAGCCAGCGCAGCCGGTGAATACAGTACCGGCTGCGCTTAAAATATCGCCAGCCAACCGGCGTAAACTTGCTTAGCGCCCCCACCTCAAGTAGCCTTTAGCCATCCTTTTTTTCGCCAACCGAGTGCTTACGCGCATGATTAAACGCGTTTTCTTTGGTCTGTTTTTCATCATCTTATTGATGGTGGCGACCGCGCTCGGCCTGGATCGCTGGATCAGTTGGAAAACCGCGCCCTTTATTTATGAAGATGTCACTTCGCTGCCGCATCGTCAGGTCGGGGTGGTCTTAGGCACGGCCAAGTATTACCGCACTGGCGTCATCAATCAGTATTACCTTTATCGCATTCAGGGTGCGCTCAACGCGTACAACAGCGGCAAGGTGAATTATCTGCTGTTAAGTGGTGACAACGCGCTGCAAAGCTATAACGAACCGATGACGATGCGTCGCGATCTCATCAAAGCTGGTGTTGATCCTGCCGATATCGTGCTCGACTATGCTGGGTTCCGCACGCTGGATTCAATCGTACGCACCCGCAAAGTGTTCGATACCAATGATTTCATCATCATTACGCAACGTTTCCACTGTGAACGCGCGCTTTACATCGCCCAGCACCTGGGGATACAGGCGCAGTGCTATGCCGTGCCGTCGCCTAAAAATATGCTGTCAGTACGTTTCCGTGAGGTCGGCGCACGTTTAGGCGCGCTGGCTGATTTGTATCTGATGAAACGCGAGCCTCGCTTCCTTGGGCCGCTGGTGCCGATTCCGGCGGTGCATGAAGTCCCAGAAGATGCGCAGAGCTATCCGGCGGTGACGCCTGAGCAGTTGCTGGATTTGGAAGAGAAGTTACAAAAGTAATGCTGCCAGAAGCTATTATTGTAACGCTTTGGGCTGCGAGGGTGACGCTGTCTGGTGGCGCTTAGGGCTGCGAGGGTGACGCTGTCTGGTGGCGCTTTGGGCTGCGAGGGTGACGCTGTCTGGTGGCGCTTTGGGCTGCGAGGGTGACGCTGTCTGGTGCCGCTTTGGGCTGCCACGGTGACGCTGTCTGGTGCCGCTTTGGGGGCTGGCGGTCCTCGCGCCGCTAACGCGGTGCCTTCACGCCGTTCGTCTGCCTTACGGAACGGCGGGGATGGCACATCCATGTGCCGCCCCGCCTTCCGCCCGCATCCCTGCGGGCTATCCTGGCATCCTCACTCTGTTCAGCGCTGCGAAATGCCTGCCCCCAAAGCGGCACCAGCCTGCTCCTGAACTTTGTTGCCTGCTGTTAAATAAGGGCAGGCAACTTCAAGCCTTAACCGCTCGGCTGCAAGGGCGTTGCTCGGATGCCATGCATTTGATCTAAAGGCAGACACATAGCTATTCCCATCTCTCTTTGCCACTGCAAAAACCCAATGTGTTAACCGAGCATCTGTTTGGAAAACGGGCACAACGTTTGAGGCCATAGCCCCTCTGCTGCTGCAAGGGCTATCCGCAGAAGCCGCATTGTTGTTAGAAAACAGGCACAACGCATGAGGCCATAGCCCTTTTGCTGCTGCAAGAGCTATCCGCAGAAGCCACATTGTTGTGAGAAATGGGCACAACGTTTGAGGCCATAGCCCCTCTGCTGCTGCAAGGGCTATCCGCAGCGCTGAGGCTTTTACGTTGGGCCAGGAGCCAGTCGCAGGGATGCGACTGGCAATTCAGGTTGGCCAGGACGGCCTTACCCGAACGGTCCGTCGGCACGACGTGGAAGCCGAAGGCACCGCGTCAGCGGCGCGAGGACTGCCCGGCAGCAGCAGAGGGGCTAAGGCCCACCCCGTACCCGCACCCGCCCTTCGCCCTTCGCCCTTCGCCCTTCGCAGTGTGCACAAATAAAAAGGCCACCATTCATAAAATGGCAGCCTTTTGCAGTGATGTTTTGCTGTGTGCTAAGTCTTATTTTTTACGTGCGTATTTCAGTGAATCCAATGCGACGGCGAAGATGATGATGCCGCCCTTGATGATGTATTGCCAGTAAGGGTTCACGCCGATATAAGTCAGACCGTAGTTGATAACGGTGAAGATAATCACACCGGTCACCACGCCTGCCACGGTACCCACGCCACCTGCAAATGACACGCCGCCAACCACGCAAGCCGCAATCGCATCCAGCTCATACATAAAGCCGAGGTTGTTAGTGGCACTGCCGATACGGCCCGCTTCCAGCATACCGCCGAAGGCGTAAAACACACCTGACAGCGCATAGACCAGAATCAGGTTCAGCGGCACGTTAACACCTGAAACACGTGCAGCCTCAGGGTTGCCACCGATAGCGAAAATGTTCTTACCGAAGCGCGTCTTATTCCACAGAATCCAGACGAAGATAATGGCGATAAACGCGTAGAAGGTGATGAATGACAGCTTAAAATCACCGAAACGCAAGAAGCCCTGGGCAAAGGTGGAGAAGCCAGAGTCAAAACCAGCAACCGGTGAAGCACCAACGAAGTCGTAATACAGCGAGTTGATGCCGTACACGATAATCATGGTGCCCAACGTGGTGATAAACGGTGTCACCTTCAGATAGGCAATGATCACGCCGTTCACCAGGCCAATCACTCCACCGATGATGCACACGGTCAGAATCACCAACGGAATCGGAACCGTGTCCAGATGTGGGAACACCTTGTTGGCATTATCCATCGATTGCAGCAAGGTAGCCGCCACCACCGCGGCCAGACCGACCTGGCGTCCGGCTGACAGGTCAGTACCCTGCGTCACGATCAATCCGGCCACGCCCAGTGCAATAATAATACGCACCGAAGATTGGGTCAGAATGTTACTCAGGTTCATCAAACTTAAAAACGTCGGATCCTGGAAAATAATAATTGCCAGCAGTACCAACAGGACAACGTAAATGCCGCCCTCTTTTAACCAGGTTAGCGCATTCTTTTTAGTAGTCGCTTTCATGTTAAAGCCCTTGCTTCATTAAAGGTGTAATGACGCTAAACGCAGGATTTCATTCTGCGAGGTCGTTTTGGTCTCGACAATGCCCGCTACCAGGCCATTACTCATCACTAAAATACGATCGGTAATTCCCAGCAATTCTGGCATTTCAGAAGAGATAATAATGATCCCCTTCTCTTTCTTCGCCAACTCAGAAATCAACTGATAAATTTCGAACTTAGCACCGACGTCAATACCGCGTGTCGGTTCATCCAGCATCAGAATTTCCGGCTGAGTTAATAACCAGCGACCAATAATAACTTTCTGCTGGTTACCACCGGAAAGCGAACCAATTTGCGTATGATGACCCGGCGTTTTCACGCGCATTGAATCAATCACCCACTGGGTATCACTCTTCATGCGCTTATTATCAAGCAAACCCATGCTGGATTTATATTTCTTAATATTGGAAATAAGCGAGTTAAAACCAATATCCAGATAGGCATAAATCCCGGTTGAACGACGCTCTTCCGTCACCAGCGCAAAACCGTGGTTAATGGCTTCATTCGCGCTGTGGTTATTGATCGCTTTGCCGTGCAATTTGATGGTACCGCCAGACTTCTCACGAATCCCAAACAGGGTTTCAACGATGTCAGTACGCTTCGCACCCACCAGGCCGGCAATGCCCAGAATCTCCCCTTTGCGCAGGTCAAAAGAGATATCGCGGATCGACGGTTGACGCAGCGAAGTTAAATGGCGCACCTCAAGAATGGTCTCACCCGGCACGTTGGTTTTGTCCGGGAAGCGCTGATTCAATGAACGACCAACCATCATGGCGATGATCTTATCCATATCCAGCCCTTCCAGCGGCTGGGTGGCAATCCATTGTCCATCACGCAAAATCGTAATCTCATCACACAGCTGGAAAATCTCTTCCATTTTGTGCGAGATATACACAATACCGCAGCCACGATCTTTCAGCTTACGGATAATAGTGAACAAGTGATTCACTTCTTTTTCGGTCAACGATGACGTCGGCTCATCCATAATGACGATTTTCGCGTCATAGGAAAATGCCTTGGCAATTTCAATCATCTGCATCTGCGAAACAGAAAGATTGGCCACTTTATCACGTGGATCGATATCAATATCTAATTCATCAAAGATCGCTTTGGTATCGCGATACATTTTATCCTGATCAACAAACACACCTTTGCGTGGATAGCGGCCAAGCCACATGTTATCCATCACGTTGCGCTGTAATACCAGGTTTAATTCCTGATGCACCATTGAAACGCCATTCTCCAGCGCTTCTTTGGAACTTTTATAATCAATCTCTTCACCCTGAAACAGGATGCTCCCCGTATCCTTTTTATAAATACCAAACAGGCATTTTAATAATGTGGATTTTCCGGCGCCGTTTTCGCCCATTAAGGCATGGACTGAGTGCGGCCGCACTTTCAAATTCACATTATCTAAGGCTTTCACCCCTGGAAATGATTTCGAGACATTCGTCATCTCCAGCAGATATTCACGCTGTGCGGTCGGATTCTCACTGGCCATAATTTACCTGGCTAAATAAAACGTGGGTCAGATGCAATAAGGCGCGGCGTAATGCCGCGCCCGGTACGTATTACTTCACAAACTGGGACAGGTTTTCTTTATCGACTGGTACGTAAGGAACACGTACGATTTTGTTTTCCATCTTGAAGGTCGTACCCGCAGTTGGCTCTTTGCCATCGGCCAGGTTCTTCGCGATATCAATGGTGGCTTTCGCCTGGTTTTCCGCATCGTTCAGCACGGTACCGGCCATCGCACCGGATTTCACCAGCGCCAGCGCTTCTGGCAGCGCATCCACACCAAATATCGGAATGCTGGTTTTGTTGTGGGCTTTCAGGGCTTCGACTGCGCCCATTGCCATCGCATCGTTGTTAGCAATGATCACTTCAATTTTGTTGCCGTTCGGGCCAGACAGCCAGGCATCAACTTTATCTTTTGCCTGCGCGGTATCCCACATCGCGGTATCCATCGCCAGCTGCTGAGTTTTGAAACCATCGGTGTTCAGGGTTTCGATCACGTATTTGGTACGCGCTTCAGCATCCGGGTGGCCCGGCTCGCCTTTCAGCAGCGCAAACTGAATCTGACCATCTTTGTTCAGATCCCAGGCTGGAGTCGCTTTCCAGTGCTTCTCAATCAGTTTGGCCTGGATGATGCCTGACTCTTTAGAGTCGGTACCCACGTAGTAGGCTTTCGGGTAGCTGGCCAGCACTTTGGCGTTCGGCTCTTTGTTGAAGAACACTACTGGCACATCATTCGCTTTCGCTTTGTCGATCACCACTGCCGCTGCAGCAGGGTCAACCAGGTTGATTGCCAGCGCTTTCACGCCTTTGGCCATCAGTACGTCAATCTGGTCGTTCTGGGTAGACTGGCTGTTCTGCGAGTCATTCATCAGCAGCTGGATGCCGCCCAGTTTTTTGGCTTCGCTATCGATGTCTTTGCGAACCATAGACATAAAGTTGTCGTCGTATTTATAAATTGTCACGCCAATGCGGGTATCAGCGGCGTGCGCAGTTGCACCAAACATCATGCTGGCAACCAGTGCTGTGAGCGTGAAAACCTTCTTATTCATGGTATCTCCGGTTTTTTATGTAGGGCATATCATCGCGCTGTGCTACCTGCGGGCAACCAGCGCAGTCGGTTCAAACTCATTTATGGGGCGGACGCGTAACGCAAAGCCGGGCCACCATCGCTATCCTGACTTCCCTGTACGTAAACGCTTCCTGAAGAGTGTTGTGAACTATTTCAATCGGCTACTGAAACCTGACCGGAGAAGGAAAACCCGGCGTTACATGATGTTTCAGTCCGGTAAGACGCTGCCATCATAGTGAGCGCCATGTTAATTAACTGTGAATGTAATCACAGATTGGAAACGGTTACACAGCGCTATCGCCCGAATTAGTGACCGACTCCACAATTTGCCGCTGAGCGACCGAATGGCGGCGTACCAGGGTCGGCATAAAGCAGTGGGTGGCATCAGGATCGAGTTCTCCGGCTGCGCCCTTTAGCGCCAGCTCCGTGGCTAATTTCGCCATAGAAACAATAGGATAGCGTACAGTTGTCAGCTGTGGGTCTGTGTAACGCGAGATGGGAATATCATCAAAGCCGATGACGGAGAAGTGCTGTGGCACCTGAATACCATTGTCTTTCAATGCGGTTAGGGCACCGGCGGCCATGCCGTCACAGTAGGAGAAGATGGCGGTTAAATGCAGGTTACGACCCAATAACTCCACCATCGCTGCTTCACCGCCCTGCATATCCGGTTCACCATGGGCAATCCAGGACTCCTGCGGGCGAATTCCCTGCTCTGACAGGGCCTGCAGCCAGCCTTCGCGGCGTTGTGTGACATCTTCAATCGGGTGGCTGGAACTAAGATAGCCAATGCGTTGATGACCCTGTTGTAACAACATGCGCGTTGCCATCAGAGATCCCGTTACATTATCGAGGCAGACACAGCGATGCTCATAGCCCGGAATAGTGCGGTTTATCAACACCATACCCGGAACCTGGTCCATAAAATGCGTCAATTCAGCGTCTGAAAGCGTTTTCGCGTGGACCACTAAAGCGTTACATCGTTGGCGGATCAGCACCTCAATAGCATGGCGCTCTTTCTCTTCCTGGTGCCAGGAATTGCTGATCAATACGTGTTTGTGAACACGCTGGGCTACGGTATCTACTGCTTTCACTAATGCGCCAAAGAAGGGATCGGATACGTCCATCACCACCACGCCGATGGTGTCACTGACCTGGGTGGCCAGTGCCTGCGCATTGGCGTTAGGGCGATAACCCAACGCTTCCACCGCCTGTAGCACGGCTTCGCGGGTATCAGGGGTAACTGCACTGCTGTTATTGAGCACACGCGAC
Source organism: Pantoea rwandensis (assembly GCF_000759475.1). Lineage (NCBI taxonomy): Bacteria > Pseudomonadati > Pseudomonadota > Gammaproteobacteria > Enterobacterales > Erwiniaceae > Pantoea > Pantoea rwandensis. The sequence continues at coordinate 1,991,342 of NZ_CP009454.1, read as the reverse complement.
ACGGTGGCTACTGATACACCGGCCTGACGGGCGACATCTCGAATCGTTATCATGCAGCTGTTCCACAGAGGAGAAAATGCGCGACAAGCGCGTAACGGCGCTATTTTGTCAGGGCATTTTGTTCAGCTGCGTGAATCACGTCACACGGATGAAAACGGTTACATACAAATCTGCAACCTTTGTGATGAACATCATTATCTGATGCGGGAGGAAGGCTCCGTCTTACCAGCGGCGAGACGCGTGAGTTTGCGCCAAATCCACTCCATCGGCCCCTGCGGGAAAAAGCGCAGCCAGAGCACTGAAAACAGGATATTAACCAACCAGATAACCGGGACCAGTGCCAGCAAATGCAGGCGATCAAACTTGAGGAACAGATTGAAACGGTAGAACAGCGTGGTACAGATCAAGGTCTGCAGCAGATAGTTACTGAGCGCCATGCGGCCAACGCATTGCAGCGCATAGCTGAAACGCGTGACACCAATTTGCGGCCAGAAGCCAAAGCAGAGCGCCGCATAACCGAGGCTGATAAACGGGCTGGCAAGATCGCGCGGCACCTGCAACAAAAAGCCGCTCCAGCGGAATTCCCAGCCCAGCAACCACTGCGCCACAATGCCGGGGATGGCAATCAGCCAGCCGATCGTCAGCAGCAGCGCGGCCGAGCGGCGATAGTGCTGCACGCTGAACTCCCCTTTCAGCCAGCCGCTGCGCATCAACGCCGCGCCAATCAGCATCAGTCCCGCCAGCTGCCAGCCGTACTGCGCGGCGAGTGCCATCAGGCTGGAGGAAAGATGATCAAGACGGTTCTGAATCGCCTCCCAGCCGCCGACCAGTTTCCAGTAGCTTTCATACTCGATATCGGCGGCACCCGGCAGCCACGATCGCCCCGGTTCAGGACTGGAAATGCTCCAGAACACCAACAGCACGCCGCAACCAATCAGGTAGAGCAACACGCCAGTTTGCAGCAAAGCTTTGTCGGAGGGCACTTCACGCAGCATCCGCCAGATAATCAGCCCGGTCAGACCATAATCCAGCAGGATATCCCCTTCCCAGAAGAAGATGCTGTGAATGAAACCCAGCAGCACCAGTAACGTCAGGCGCGCCGACATCCAGCGACTGCCGCGTGGGATTTGCAAATACAGCCCGCCGCCGAACAGCAGCGCAAACAGCGTGAGGAATTTCAGCTGCGCCAGGCCATCCATCATCGCCCAGGTCCAGGCATCGGAAAATGAAACAGCGCCCTGCCACGCCGGGTTGAGATAGGCTGCCGAAGGCAAGCCAAACCCTACGATATTGAGCAACAGAATGCCGAGAATGGCGCAACCACGAATGAAATCCAGCGCAAGATAGCGTTGCATCGAGTGACCTGAAGGAGAGAAAACGGGCGGCAATAAGCCGCCCAAAGGATTAGCTGTGACGCACCGCGCGTAAGAACTCCTGGCGCGTATTCTGGCTGGACTTGAACAACCCACCCAGCGATGTGGTGGTGGTGGCACTGGTGGCATCTTGCACGCCACGCGCTTTCACACAGTAGTGCACCGCATCAATCGACACCGCCACGTTGTTGGTGCCAAGCAACGTTTGCAGCGCCACCAGCACTTGCTGGGTCAGACGCTCTTGCACCTGTGGCCGCTGGGCAAAGAACTGCACAATGCGGTTGATCTTCGACAGACCAATCACTTTCTCTTTCGGGATGTAAGCGACGGTGGCTTTTCCGTCGATAATCACGAAATGGTGCTCACAGGTGCTGGTCAGGGTGATATCACGCACGGTGACCATCTCATCGACCTTCATCTTGTTCTCGATGACGGTGATTTTCGGGAAGTTGGCGTAATCAAGGCCAGAGAAGATCTCGTCCACGTACATCTTGGCGATGCGATGTGGCGTCTCCATCAGGCTGTCATCTTCCAGATCCAGATTCAGCAGCTGCATGATTTGGGTCATATGACCGGCGATTTCACGCTTGCGGGTTTCGTCATCCATTTCGCGCACCGGGGCGCGTAACGGCGTTTCCAGGCCACGCGCCAGCAGCGCTTCGTGAACCAGGGCGGCTTCCTGACTTAAGGTGCTCATCGTACTCTTTCTCCGGCAGGTGATGCGCCCGCAGATCGTCGCCTGCGGGGGAAATTCTGAGCGCGTATTGTGAAACACAACGCGCGCGTAATCCAGCAATCAATCCAATCGGAGATGAAAGCTTTTCATGGTGCCGAACGGCGCAGCACCAGTAAGCCTGCCAGAATCAGCGCGCCACCGGCGACCCACAAGGCCGGATCGAGGCGGTGCCACAGCAAGCTGGAGATCCATGACAGCAGCGGCCCGCCTAATTGCCCAACCGCGTAGCCGGTAGTCAGCAGCCCGGCCAGATAGCGCGCGTGATGCGGCGCCAGCTCACGGCCGTATTGCAGCGTCAGTTGCACCACGCATAAGAACCCGCCGCCGACTAACAGCGCGCTAATTAACAGTCCATCCAACCCTGGCAGGACAATCGCGGAGATGACGCCCAAAGCCTGCGCCCAGAGCACCACTGCCAGTCGCAGATGGCTGCTGCCCCAGCGCCGCGTCAAAATGCCGAGCACGATGCCAATCACCGCCGCGCCGCCAAACACCGGCCAGACAAACTGCGCCAGCGCACTGTCCGGGAAACGCGCGGCGGTCATCTGCGACAAGAAGGTTGCGGGCAGAATGTAGCCGAAGCCCGCCAGGCTGTAGCTCAGCACCAGGCGTTTCAGATTACCATTGAGCACCAGCGGCGCAGGTGCCTGATCGGGTCGATGTAACTGCCCGCTGCGCGGTAAAAAGCGCGCAATGGCAGCGATAAACAGCAACGCCAGCAGGCCATAAGCCGCCCAGCCTAATGCCGCGCTGGCACCACTGGCATGCAGCGCCACCGCCAGCATACCGCTGAGGAATATGCCGGTGCCCGGTCCGGCAAACACCGCCGCCGACAAGCCCGGTCGCCCATGATGCAGCAGCTGCTCGTTGCTCCACGCGGCGATCAGTACCATCGCCCAGCCGCTGGCACCGCCAATCACGAAGCGGATCAAGCCGTGCAGCCACGGCCCGCTGACGCAGGCAGACAGCAGCGTCAGGATCACCGCGCCCCAGACACCCAGTTGCAAACGCCACTCCACACGCTGGTGAGCACGCATGGCATCGAAGGAGCCACACAGGTAACCAAGATAGTTGAGCGCCGCCACCAGACTGGCGCTGGTCAGGGTAAGCTGATGGTCCTGAATCATCAGCGGCACCTGCGGGGTGAAAGCAAATCGCCCAATCCCCATGGCAACCACTAAACTTAAAAACGCGCTCAGCGCGACACGAAACGCCATTCCCACTCCCGTTCAGATTCTTTTAGCACTTGTTATTAGCATGCATGACGATTACACTCACGAAAAGTGAATAATATTAACCAAGTTGTTTACGGAAAGAGAATATGGATTTAGTACAACTCCGCATGTTCTGTTCTGTGGCCGAAACCGGTTCGCTGGCGCGCGCCGCGGAGCTATTGCATCGCGTGCCCTCCAATCTCACCACCCGTTTGCGCCAGCTGGAAGAAGAGATTGGCGTCGACCTGTTTATCCGTGAGAAGCAGCGTATTCGACTGTCGCCAATGGGCCACAATTTCCTGAATTATGCTCAGCGCATCCTCAGCCTGAGCGATGAGGCGCTGAATATGGCCCGTGCCGGGGAACCGGGCGGGAACTTTGCCTTCGGTTCGATGGAGAGCACCGCCGCGACCCGTCTGCCCGGCCTGCTGGCGGCTTATCATCAACGATTTCCCAACGTGGCGCTATCGCTGGTCACCGGCACCTCGGGCGACATCATCGATAAAGTGCGCGCCGGTACGCTGGCGGCCGCGCTGGTGGATGGCCCTGCCACCCATGACGATCTCAATGGCTGCATCGCCTTTCGTGAGGAAATGGTGCTGATCACCAGTCTCGATCACGACCCGATTACCAGCGCCCGCGACACGCAGCATGACACTTTGTTTGCCTTTGGTAACAGCTGTTCGTATCGCACCAAACTGGAGTCCTGGTATCGCGAAAGCCAGACCTCACCGAAAAGCGTGATGGAGATTCAGTCTTATCACGCCATGGTGGCGTGTGTGGCAGGCGGCGCGGGTGTGGCGATGATTCCGGCGTCGGTGCTGACGCAAATGCCCGGCCGCGCCCGCGTGCAGGAACATGCTCTGCCACCCGCTTATCGCGATACCGCCACCTGGCTGATGTGGCGACGCGACGCCTTCACGCCCAACGTGGAAGCGCTGAAATATTTGATTATTGAAATGTTTGACGACCGCCCACTTAACGATGAGTTGCTGCACCCGCTGCAAACCGCTGAGTGAGTTTTTAATTTTAAGTAAATCACGACATCTGAAGAAGAGGGATTGCATGAACATGATTAAAACCCGCGCTGCCGTTGCCTGGGCAGCGGGCGAACCGCTGAAAATCGAAGAAGTGGATCTGATGCCACCGCAGAAAGGTGAAGTGTTAGTGCGCATCGTCGCCACCGGCGTATGCCACACCGATGCTTATACCCTGTCAGGTAAAGATCCTGAAGGCGTGTTCCCGGCAATCCTCGGTCACGAAGGCGGTGGCGTGGTGGAAGCCGTGGGCGAAGGCGTGACCAGTGTGGCGGTGGGCGATCACGTGATCCCGCTTTACACCCCAGAGTGTGGCAAATGTAAGTTCTGTCTGTCAGGTAAAACCAACCTGTGTCAGGCCATCCGCTCTACCCAGGGTAAAGGTTTAATGCCAGACGGCACCACCCGTTTCTTCAAAGACGGTCAGCCGATCTTCCACTACATGGGCACCTCAACCTTCTCTGAGTACACCGTGGTACCGGAAATCTCACTGGCTGTGATCAGCAAAGAAGCGCCTCTGGAAGAAGTGTGCCTGCTGGGCTGCGGCGTGACCACCGGCATGGGTGCTGTGATGAATACCGCCAAGGTGAAAGAAGGCGATACCGTGGCGATCTTTGGCCTCGGCGGCATTGGTTTGTCGGCGATCATTGGCGCGAAGATGGCGAAAGCCGGTCGCATCATCGGTATCGATCTCAACACCAGCAAGTTCGACCTGGCGCGCAAACTGGGTGCCACCGATCTGATCAACCCGAAAGATTACGATAAGCCGATTCAGGATGTGATTGTTGAACTGACCGACGGCGGCGTGGACTTCTCCTTTGAATGCATCGGAAACGTCAACGTGATGCGTTCCGCGCTTGAGTGCTGCCATAAAGGCTGGGGCGAGTCTGTGATTATCGGCGTGGCCGGTGCCGGTGAAGAGATCGCCACGCGCCCGTTCCAGCTGGTGACCGGACGCGTTTGGCGCGGTTCAGCGTTTGGTGGCGTGAAAGGTCGTACCCAGCTGCCGGGCATCGTGCAGGATTATCTGGACGGCAAGTTCGCGCTGAACGATTTCATCACCCACACCATGCCGCTGGAAGAGATTAACGACGCCTTTGATCTGATGCACGAAGGGAAATCTATTCGTTCGGTTGTGCATTTTAACAAGTAAAAAGGAGGCGTTATGGCATCCACTCTGGAACTGCTGGAAGAACATCGTATCTTCGGCGGCTGGCAGCAGCGCTGGCGTCATCAGTCGGCGGTGCTGAACTGCCCGATGACCTTCAGCATTTTCCTGCCGCCACCGCAGGCTGACACGCCGCCGCCGGTGGTGTGGTTTCTCGCCGGACTGACCTGTAGCGACGAGAATTTCACCACCAAAGCCGGTGCACAGCGTGTTGCCGCTGAGCTGGGTCTGGTGCTGATAATGCCGGACACCAGTCCGCGCGGTGACGAAGTGGCCAATGACAGTGGTTACGATCTCGGTCAGGGCGCAGGTTTCTACCTCAACGCCACGCAGCAACCCTGGGCGGCGCACTATCGTATGTTCGATTATCTCAGTGAAGAGTTGCCAGCCCTGGTGGCGGGCAACTTCAAGGTGAGCGATCGTCAGTCGGTAATGGGCCATTCGATGGGCGGCCATGGCGCGCTGGTGCTGGCGTTGCGTCAGGGTGGCCGTTTTGCTTCGGCTTCCGCGTTCGCACCGATTGTGAATCCAACTGAAGTACCGTGGGGACAAAAAGCGTTCAGCGCCTATCTGGGTGAAGATCGCCAGACGTGGCGCGAATGGGACAGTTGTTTGCTGATGCGCGAAGTGGAACAGCGTTTGCCGATTCTGATCGATCAGGGGGATAGCGATCAGTTCCTCGCCGATCAGTTACGTCCGGAGCGCCTTGAAGCAGTAGCGCGTGAGCAGGGTTTCCCGCTGGAGCTGCGTGTACAGCCGGGTTACGACCACAGCTACTTCTTTATCGCCAGCTTTGTCGAGGACCATCTGCGGTTCCACGCGAAGCATCTGTTGGTATAAATCACGCCAGTTGATGTAGATAACAGTAAGGGCGCACCCGGTGCGCCCTTTTTGGCTATGGCTGACGGCAATTGGCTAAAAACCGCACCGACATTCACCCTCGGCCTTTCCTGATGTTGAGCCTTAGCGTCCTATCCGGCGTTTAGACCAGCGATTCCGCCACTAAACCATCAATCATCACCTGCGGCATGCCCTGCGAGCAGTGTTCAATACGCCCGCGCACGCCATACACCTGCGCCAGCGTGTCCGGCGTGATCACCTGCGACGGCTCGCCGTCAGCCAGCAGAGTGCCCTCTTTCAGCATCAAAGCATGATCGGCATGACGCAGTGCGATGTTGATATCATGCACCACCACTACCGTGACGATATTGCGCAGGCGGGTTTCGCGGCGCACCAAATCCATCACATGGAACTGGTAATTAAGATCGAGCGCACTCAGCGGCTCATCCAGCAGCAGCAGTTCAGGACGGCGAATCAGCGATTGCGCCAGGCCCACCAGCTGTTTCTGACCACCAGACAGCTGATCCAGATAACGCATCGCCAGATGAGCAATACCCAACTGTTCCAGCAAGTGCATGATCTCGGCTTCACTCGACGCGCTGTGCAAGCCACCGGACGCACGCTGCGCCACGATAATCGATTCCAGCACATGCAGATGCACGCCCGCCGGTAAGCTTTGCGGCAGATATACCACGCGCTGCGCACGGCGTGCAAACGGCTGGGTCATTAACTCTTCGCCGTTCAGCCACAGTTCGCCCTGCCCTTTGTTCAGGCCGGCCAGCGCACGCAACAGCGTCGATTTACCGCAGCCGTTCGGGCCCAGCAGCACGGTGATTTTTCCGCGCGGCAGTGCCGGGACGTTGAGATCTTCAATGACTTTACGCTTCGGATAACCGGCGTAGAAATGGCTGAGACGTAAACCCTGTTCCATTACACCGTCCCCCGATGACGCAGAATGATACTCAGGAAGAAAGGTACACCGACCAGCGAGGTCACAATCCCGACGGGGATGATCACCCCTGGAATCAGGTTCTTCGACGCCACAGAGGCCAGTGACAGCACCAGCGCACCGACCAGCGCACTGGCTGGCAGATAGTAGCGATGATCTTCACCAAACATCATGCGGGCAATGTGCGGTGCCACCAAGCCGATAAAACCAATCGGGCCAACAAAGGCCACCGCCAGTGCGGAGAGGATACTGATGCGCAGCAGCGTGGCCAGACGCAAGCGACGCACATCGATGCCGAAACTCACGGCACGATCTTCGCCGAGGCGCAGCGCGGTCAGTTTCCAGCTGCTGAGCATCGAGAACGGGATCAGGATGGCGAAAGCCGCCGTGAGCACGCCGAGTTTTTCCCACGAGGCGCGCGCCAGGCTGCCCATGGTCCAGAACACCAGACCCTGCAAGGTATCTTCACTGGCGATGAACTGCATCATCGAGACCAGGGCGTTAAAGGTGAACACCAGTGCGATGCCGAACAGCACCACGCCCGACGTCGACACTTTGGTCCAGCGCGTCACGCCATCCAGCATTAACGCCGCAAACAGCGCAAACACAAAAGCGTTCGCCGAGATAAACCATTGGTCCGGCACGCCGGGAATACCGATGCCGAGAATAATCGCCAGCGCCGCGCCGAAAGCGGCCGCAGAAGAGACGCCAAGCGTAAATGGACTCGCCAATGGGTTATTGAGGATGGTTTGCATCTCAGCCCCGGCCAGACCGAGCGAGAAGCCGACCACCACCGCCATCAGCGCATACGGCAGACGAATATCCCAGACAATCACACGCGTGCCCGCATCCACCGCATCAGGATGAGTGAGCGTTTGCCACAGAGTGTCGAGGGAGAGCCCCGCCGGGCCGAGGGTGAAATCAAGAATCACTGACGCCAGAATCGCCAGTACCAGTACGCCAATCAGCATCAGGCGCTGACGTAATACCTGACGATAGCGCGTCATGGTATCGGCTTCGCGGTGATTTTCCGCCAGCAGCGCGGAATCCGTGGTCTGCATTGTTCTACCTGTTTCTTATCGAAATCATAACGGCAGCCACAATAGTGCAGGTGATAATAATTATCAATTATATCTGTATGACAAAGCCCAAAACGTTGTAACACGGTTCATCTTTGGCAAAAAAAACGCCGCTAGCCAAAGGCCGCGGCGTGATGTCATACGCGATTGACGCATTACTCTTTGAAGGTCGGGAATTCCATCTCGCTGTACTTCACGAAGCGCGAACCACGTGCCAGCTTATAACCCAGCCAAATCAGCAGGAACAGCGGAATGCCGATGTAGGTCGCCGCCACGCCATACCAGTCAATACGATCTGCCAGAAACGCCTGATAGTTTTGCCCCAGCGTAATGATCAAACAGAGTACGAAGGCGAAAATCGGACCGAGCGGGAAGAAGCCGGAACGGTAAGGAAGCGCAGCTAAATCATGCCCCTGCGCCACGTAACCGCGACGGAAGCGGTAGTGGCTAATCGCAATACCGAGCCAGGCGATAAAGCCGGTCATGCCTGAGGTATTGAGCAGCCACAGATAGACTTCCTGGTTGCCGAACTTAGAACTCAGGAAACAGAGGCCTGCCACCACGGTGGTCGCAATCAGTGCATTACGCGGCACACCGCCTTTCGACAGTTTGGCAAAAATACGCGGTGCTTTACCTTCCTGCGCCAGGTTGAACAGCATGCGCGTTGAAGCGTACATGCCGGAGTTACCCGCTGACAGCACAGCCGTCAGGATCACCGCATTCATGACCGCCGCAGCTGACAGTAATCCGGCATTCTGGAACACCAGCGTGAACGGGCTGATGGCGATATCGGTAACATCGTTATGCAGCAGTTTCGGATCGGTATACGGCAGAATCAGGCTGATAATCAGAATCGCAAAGATATAGAACAGCAGGATACGCCAGAACACCTGACGCACTGCGCGTGGAATATTTTTCGCTGGGTCCTGTGATTCACCGGCCGCAATGCCGATCAATTCCGTGCCCTGGAACGAGAAGCCGACAATCATCGCCACACCAATCATCGCGGCAAAACCGCCGGCAAAAGGTGCGTCGCCCACGGTCCAGTTATGCCAGCCGGCATTTTCTGCGCCGCGCATAATACCCGCGATCATCAGCACGCCCACCACGATAAAGATGATCACGGTGGCAACTTTGATCAGCGAGAACCAGTATTCGGCTTCGCCGAAGCCTTTGACGGAGATGTAGTTAAGCAGGAACATCAGACCGAGGAACAGCGCGCTCCAGATCCAACCCGGCGTATCCGGGAACCAGTAGTTCATCACCAGCTGTGAAGCCACCAGATCAACGGCGATGGTGACCGCCCAGTTGTACCAGTAGTTCCAGCCCAGCGCGAAGCCGAAGCCTTCTTCAACGTATTTTGAGCCGTAGGTGGCGAAGGAGCCGGAGACCGGCATAAAGGCCGCCAGTTCGCCGAGGCTGGTCATCAGGAAGTAAACCATCAGGCCAATTAGCGCGTATGAGAGTAATGCGCCGCCGGGACCTGCCTGAGAAATGGTGGCACCCGAGGCGACAAACAGGCCGGTGCCGATGGAACCGCCAATGGCGATCATGGTGAGATGGCGCGCTTTTAATTCACGGCGCAGCCCAGGTTGTTGTGTTGTTTTTGAGTCATTATGCATGTGTAAACGCTATGCTGGATAAAAATAAGGCGCGATTGTAGCAGCTAACCCCTGGCTGTATAGCATTCACGTCGGGTTATTAGTTACCTTCATAATCAGCGCGAAATTATTAGCCGCTCACGTCTTCACAGCCGCGATTACTCGCGGCAATAGGAGAGGAATCGGCTTAGCGCTTTCGACAAATGCTTCTGCCGATGATGGATGCGATACAGCGTGCGCGTCAGGCGTGGTAACGGCACAGCCACTTCCACCAGCGTGCCCGCCTCCAGCAGATCGCTGATCACCCGGCGCGATAAACAGCTGATGCCCATGCCGTGGCGCACCGCATGTTTGATTGCCTCAGAATTGCCCAGCTCCATGCCGAGTTGAAACTGCGGCAGATGAGACAACAGCAGGTAATCGACAATTTCACGCGTGCCCGAACCGCGCTCTCGCAATATCCAGGGCGCGGCCGCCAGTGATGTTAGCGTGATCGGCTGTTTCAGGATGTCGGCATCGGGTGCAGCAAACACCACCAGCTCATCCTCCAGCCACGCTTCGCTGACGATGTCCGGTTCATGGCAAGGCCCTTCAATCAAACCGATATCCACGCGAAAATCGGCCACCGCGTTAATCGCATCCTGGCTGTTGCCAACGCTGAGTTCGAGCGGCAGCGAGGGGAAATCACGACGATAGGCGGCGATCATCCCCGGCAGCAGATAGTTGCCGATGGTGCTGCTGGCAAACAAACGAATGGCACCATTATCCTCTTTAAACAGCTGTTCGATCTCGCCTGCCTGTTCCAGCAATCCGACCGCGCGTGGATAGAGCAAACGACCATGCTCGTTCAGGGCCAGTCGTTTGCCGACACGATCAAACAATTGCACCCCGAGCTGGTTTTCCAGATCGGCCAGCGCCGCACTGACGGCAGACTGCGACAGTGCCAGTACCTGCGAGGCCAGAGTGGTTGAACCACTTTTCAGCACTTCGGTAAAGACTTCAATCTGACGCAGCGTGATATGCATGCGCCCTCCTCACATTGCGTAACGCTTCACAAGATAAGCCACCACTGCTAACCAGACGATCACCGTCAGGAAGAATCCTGCCCAGCTGACAATCTTCTTGCCGCGTGCCCGCTGGACATCAGCCCGTTCTGCGCTGCTGATCCGAATTTCACGCGGGAGCAAACGCAGCAGGATGATCACACCCAGAGGGACGATAATGGCGTCGTCGAGCAAGCCGATAATGGGAATGAAATCAGGAATGAGATCGATGGGGCTGAGTGCATAGGCAACAATGCCAAATGCCAGCAGCTTAAACCACCAGGGGGTACGCGGATCGCGGCAAGCAAACCACAGCGTGAGCACATCACGTTTAATTAAGCGTGCCCAGCGGCGCAAGCGCTTCAACATCCCGACTCTTCCTTATTAGTTATACTGGTCAATGGACAATATATTACCAATTTAACTTTTAAACCAGTCAGGTGTCTGCGCAGGCAAGATGCCGCCTTGTGAATGGCGGCCCACTCAGAGTCAGGCTTTCATGCCAATCAGTTCTTCCAACTCGGTGTCACAGGCCGTGAACTCATCGGTAATCGTGCGAATCAGCCAGTCCTGATAACCAAAGTTTTCCCGGCGGGAATAGAGGCATTCAGAACGGTACAACTTTTTCGGGTCGCTGTTATTGACCCCATAACGATAGAAATGGACCAGCGAGTTGTCGGTATCGGGCACGGCGAGCGTGAAACCGACTGCGCCATGACCATTATAAAATAGGGTCACTGCGTTGGTTTTACCTAAAGTTAATTTATGGATTACGTTGAATTTCTCATGTTGAAAAGCGGTATCCAAAGTACTTCTATACGCTGTTTTCATGGTTATAGTTAAAAGTTTCTAATTTGTTAAACTATAGTTAACCAGAAAAAAAGCGCACCTGCCAACTTTGGTAGGTGTCGTGTCGTGCTGGATAAGTGTCTGACCGTGCCCTTTTTCTCCCCGCAGGCAATGCGACATTTCATGGGCGTAGCGCATCCGCTATGATGGGCGCTTTGCAGCAGCAATCGCCCAATCAGGAGAGCGGCATGAAATATATCGGCGCACACGTCAGTGCATCAGGCGGCGTAGACCAGGCAGTTATCCGTGCCCACGAACTCGAAGCCACAGCCTTTGCGCTGTTCACTAAAAATCAGCGCCAGTGGAAAGCCGCCCCGCTTTCAGGTGAAGTGATTGATGCCTTCAAAACTGCCTGTGAGAAATACAACTTCACTTCCGCGCAGATTTTGCCGCATGACAGCTACCTGATTAACCTTGGCCATCCGGTGATGGATGCGCTGGAAAAATCTCGTGAGGCGTTTCTTGATGAGATGCAGCGTGCTGAACAGCTTGGGCTGACACTGCTGAATTTCCACCCTGGCAGCCACCTGAAGCAGATCGAAGAAGAGGCATGCCTGAAGCGCATCGCCGAGTCGATTAATATCGCGCTGGATCAGACTCACAACGTCGTGGCAGTGATTGAGAACACCGCAGGTCAGGGTAGCAATCTCGGTTTTCGTTTCGAACACCTCGCCACCATTATTGAGCATGTCGAAGATAAATCACGCGTCGGCGTGTGTATCGATACCTGCCATGCGTTTGCCGGCGGTTACGATCTGCGTACTGAAGAAGCCTGCGTGGAGACCTTTGCGGAATTTGAACGCATTGTCGGTTTCCAGTTTCTGCGCGGCATGCACCTGAATGACGCCAAAAGCACGCTCGGCAGCCGTGTGGATCGCCACCATAGCTTAGGTGAAGGCAACATTGGCAAGACGGTGTTTAGCTGGCTGATGAAAGATAAGCGCTTTGATGGCATCCCGATGATTCTGGAAACCATCAATCCGGATATCTGGAAAGATGAGATTGCGTGGTTGAAGTCGGAACAACAGGCTTAAAGCAGACAGCAAAAAGGGAGCCGCAGCTCCCTTTTTCTTACCCCGTGAAGATTACGCGGCTTTCGCCAGCTCTTCTTCCGGACGTTTCAGAATCGCGTAACCGAGGCCAGCCACTGCGGTACCAATCACAATCGACATCAGGTAACCCAGCACCGGAGTGATTGCGCCTGGAATCAGCAGCACAAACAGACCACCGTGCGGTGCCATCAGTTTCGCGCCAACCAACATTGAGACCGCACCCGTTATCGCACCGCCGACGATGCAGCAAGGCAGCACACGCATTGGGTCACGCGCTGCAAACGGAATCGCACCTTCAGAGATAAAGCACAAACCGAGCACCAGTGCCGCTTTGCCACCTTCCTGCTGACCTTTGTTGAACTTACGACGCGCAACAATCGTCGCCAGACCCATTGCTAGCGGCGGTACCATACCCGCTGCCATAATGGCCGCCATCGGCGCATAGGTTTGTGAGCTCAGCAGACCGACACCGAAGGCGTAGGCCACTTTGTTCACCGGACCACCCATGTCGGTACACATCATGCCACCGAGGATTGCGCCCAGCAGTACCGCATTGGCGGTGCCCATGTTCGCCAGCCAGTGCGTCAGACCGCTCATGATGCCCGCAACAGGTTTACCCACCACGTAAATCATCAGCAGGCCGGTAATCAAACTCGCCACCAGCGGAATAATCAGGATCGGTTTTAGCGCTTCCATACTTTGCGGCAGTTTGACTTTGCTGCTCAGTAGCTTCGCTGCGTAACCGGCAATGAAACCGGCGATGATACCGCCAAGGAAACCGGCGTTAATGCTGGTGGCGATCATACCGCCAATCAGACCCGGGGTCAGACCCGGACGGTCCGCAATCGAGAAGGCAATAAAGCCCGCCAGCACCGGTACCATCAGCGCAAAGGCACTGCCGCCACCAATCTGCATCAGCGCAGCCGCCAGGGTGCCCTGCTCTTTAAATGCGGTGATACCAAAGGCGAAGGAGAGCGCGATGCTCAAACCACCCGCGACGACCATCGGCAGCATGTAGGACACACCGGTCAGCAGGTGACGATAAGCACCGGCTTTCTCTTTGCTGTCACTTTGCGTGCTGGCCGTCTGGCTGCCGCTCGGCTGATAGGTTTTGGCTTCCGCCTGCGCTTTATCCAGTTCCTGAGCTGTTTTCTTCAGCGCCAGGCTGGTTGAGGTGCGGTACATCGGCTTACCAGCGAACTTCGCCAGGTCCACATCGATATCCGCCGCCACGATCACCAGATCGGCCGCCGCCACTTCTTCTGGCGTGATGGCATTGCCAGCACCCACAGAACCGCGGGTTTCCACTTTCACCCACCAGCCACGTTTGGTCGCTTCTGCCTGAATCGCCTCTGCCGCCATGAAGGTGTGCGCCACGCCAGTTGGGCAAGCGGTGACCGCGACAATGCGTTTCTGACCGGTGCTCTGTGCGGCAACCGGTGCGGCAACCGCCGTAGCGGCCTGCCAGACTTTGGCACTGGCTTTAGCCTTATTAATGGCCGCCAGCGGATCGCGCAGCGTCTGCTGCACATCGACCAGCGCCACGGATTTACCTGCGAGCTGTGCATCGTTCGGCACGGCATGGCCAGCTACCAGCACCAGTTCCGCATCGGCCGCGTTGTCGGTCAGCGTCAGGCCAGCCTGTGCGGCAGTCGCGCGCAGGCGCTCTAAAGCCAGATGTCCTGATGCCAGTCCCAGTGAAGAATCTTTTATCAGCAGCGTTTTCATTATCGCTCTCCTGCTGTTAGTTAACGGGTTGTAAGTCGACGCGCGCCATCATCGCGGCCAACTGGGTACGATCGGTCACACCAACGTTGCTCTGGCTCACCGCCATCGCAGCCACTGCGGTAGCCAGACGCAAGGTATGCTCGCTGGATTCACGCATCAGCAGCCCGTAAATCAGGCCGCCGACCATTGAATCTCCCGCGCCTACGGTGCTGACGACTTCACAGGCTGGTGGTTTGGCGATCCATTCGCCAGAGGCGTTGACCCACAGTGCGCCTTCCGCACCAAGGGAAATCACCACATGGGCAATGCCCTGCTCACGCAGTTCATGCGCGGCTTCGATCACATCCTGCAAGGTTGGCAGTTTGCGGTCGGCCCAGATTTCCAGTTCACGACGGTTCGGCTTCACCAGCCACGGCGCGGCTTTTAGTCCCGCCACCAGCGCTTCACGACTGCTGTCGAAAATGATGCACGGGCACAGGGTGCGCAGATCGCTCATCCATTTGGTGAACGCTTCGGGTGCCACGCCCGCTGGCAAGCTGCCGCTGACGCACACCATGTCAAATTGTCCCAGCCAGGTCAGTGAATCGGCAGTGAAGCGATCCCAGTCCTGCGCGGTGACGTTAAAGCCAGAGAAATTCAGGTCGGTAACTTCACCGTCCTTTTCCGTCAGCTTTACGTTAATGCGGGTACGGCCCTGCACCACCTGAAAACGGTTGGCGATGCCCAGTTCGCTGAACAGCTGCTGGAAACCGTCCTGATTTTCTTTCCCGAGGAATCCACCTACGGTGACGTCAATACCGAGATCTTTCAGTACTTTGGCGACGTTAATGCCTTTACCCGCTGCGTGCAGACCGGTGGTTTTCACCAGGTTAACTTCGCCACGTTCGATTTCTGGCGTATAGCCCACCAGATCGTAAGCGGGATTCAGTGTGATTGTGGCAACGCGGCGGCTCATGCGACCCCCTCGCCCAGGCCAGAATTGATGGCCTCTTCAATGGCATTCAGCGCCTGCTGTGCATCTTCACCACTGGCGGTAAAGCGCAGGCGATGGCCTTTTTTCACGCCCAGCGCGACGACTTTCATCAGGCTGCGTCCGTTGGCCGGTTTGCCGCTACCGTCAAGGTTGGTGACGGTGATGTCACTGTTAAACTGTTTAATGACCGTCACCAGCGCGGTGCCCGGACGTGCGTGCAGTCCGTGCTCGTTGCGGATAGTAAATTCAGCCACCAGTTGATCCGCGCTTTCGTCCACTTCACTGGTCAGCAACGCGAGGATGCCTGCTGCATCGGCTTTCAGCAGACGTTCAGCTTTGTTGCTCAGCAGCAGATTGCTCAGGTAGCCCAGCACTTCCAGCGGACGATCGTCGGTGGCTGCCACGGTCAACAACAGCGCCACATTTTCGCCCTGGTGCACAAATGGCGTGGCGGTACGGCTGACTGCGATGGCGCTGTTGAGGTTGCCGTTGGCGCTGTCGCTCAGCCAGATGCCCTGACCGAGGCTCAGTGGGGTACGCGATACGGCATCCGCCACAAACGTCGCTTCAACAGCCCCCGCAGCCTGTAAACGGCCAGCATTCAGCGCCTGTAAGGTGATGAGATCGCTGGCGGCAACATCAACCGCAATCAGCGAGGTATCGAATTTGAATTCCGCGGCCTGCTTTTCACCCATCAGGATGGCACGAAGATCTTCGGCTGAGGCGGTTTTCAACTGCTCTGCGATGCTGTCATCGCTCAATACGTGAGTCAACTGGCGCAGCAGCGCAAGATGTTCATCTGATTTCGCCGCGATACCGATGGCGACATAAGCCGTTTGCCCATCACCCCACTCCACGCCCTGTGGGAACTGATAAACCTGTACGCCGGTTTTCAGCACCATATCGCGCGTATCGGTGGTGCCATGCGGAATGGCAATACCATTACCCAGGAAAGTGGTGGTCTGCTGTTCGCGCGCCAGCATGCCGTTAACATAGCCTTCCGACACATTACCGGCTGCGGTTAACGCAGCGGCAACCTGACGGATAGCCTCTTCTTTATTTTGTGCACTGGCACCGGTATGGATGGCCTGAACGTCGAGCTGGAACATATTTCTCCTCGCTTGCTGAAATTGAATCGTTTCAGCTTAATGGCGAAAAATTACGCTGCACTTCTCGGGGGTTGCCGAGAGGACAACGCTGAAACGTTTCAGGGAATATGGTACAGCATGAGAAAGCAGGCAAGAAAATGCGCGATCGGCGTAGCAGATTTTTGACGTTCCGCACACTTCAGATCGGATTTAAGATTTTTCAGGCCTGCACGGCTGACGTTTTTGCTGTAACGCAGGGATCATAGAAAGCAAATATTTCAGCACCGCGTCAGCAAGTTAAGGCGCGGTGTCCGCTTCCAGTTGCAGCAGGAAGATCATCGCCGCTTCGCGACTGCTGCCGCACATCTCTGCGCTGGGCTGTAAACCCGCACAGACTGCGGGACGCAGCGGAGAACCAAAGATTTTGCAGCGCTGATTATCGTCAAGCTGAACGCAGCGGGTATTCGCCGGTTTGCCCTGGGGCATGCCGGGAATCGGGGAAGAGATTGAGGGGGCTGTGCAACAGGCACCGCACTGGTCACGACAATACATCATGCGCTCCTGAGGATTTCGTCGCGACAATAGCAGGCTGATGACGGTAATGCCATGCGCGGGCAATAATTTTACACCGCCTCCCTTGCCTGTTTTTCACGGCGCGAGTAACGTGGCGCGCATTAACCTTTTCACAGCGAGTAATCCCCATGCCAAAGGCAAATGAAATCAAAAAAGGAATGGCTGTTACCTGGAACGGCAAACTGTTGCTGGTAAAGGACATTGATGTCCAGAGCCCAAGCGCACGCGGTGCTGCCACCCTCTATAAGATGCGTTTTACCGACGTGCGCACTGGCCTGAAAGTGGAAGAGCGCTTTAAGGGTGACGATATTATCGATGCCATTCAGCTTAGCCGTCGCGCCGTGACCTTCTCTTATATAGACGGTGACGAGTACGTGTTTATGGATGATGAAGATTACACGCCCTATAGCTTCAAGAAAGATCAGATTGAAGAAGAGCTGCTGTTCATCCCTGAAGGCGGCATTCCTGGGATCCAGGTGTTAACGATGGAAGGCCAGGTGCTGGCGCTGGAACTGCCGCAGACCGTGGATATGGAAATTGTCGATACTTCACCGGGCATTAAAGGCGCTTCCGCCAGCGCACGCACCAAACCCGCGGGCATGAGCACCGGCTTGTCGATCCAGGTACCGGAATACCTGAGCAATGGCGATCGCATTCGCATTCACGTGGCTGAACGTCGCTATATGAGTCGCGCGGACTAACCGCACGATTTTATCCGGCCGCCGAAGGTTGTTATAGTATAACAATGTCGTGCGCGCCGGGTATGTTGTCCGCGCGCCTGAAAATGGAGCCTGTAATGACGCGCGTTAATGTAATCACCGGATTTCTCGGCAGCGGTAAAACCACCACCCTGCTGCATCTGTTAGCCCATAAACCCGCCAATGAGAATTGGGCGATTCTGGTTAACGAGTTTGGCGAAGTGGGTATTGACGGCGCACTGCTTGCCGATCGCGGTGCCACGCTGAAGGAAATTCCTGGCGGTTGCATGTGTTGCGTTAACGGCCTGCCGCTGCAAGTCGGGCTCAATATGCTGCTTAAGAAAAATAAGCCCGATCGTCTGATCATTGAACCCACCGGTCTTGGCCACCCTAAACAACTGCTGGATATGTTGCGCGCCGCCGTGTATCAACCCTGGATCCAGGTTGATGCCACCCTCACGCTGCTCGATCCCCGTCAGTTAGCCGATGCGCGCGTTGTCGAGAATGAAAACTTCCGCGATCAGCTCACCGCCGCCGATATTATCGTCGCCAATAAAAGCGATCGCTGGAGCGAGGAAGATCGTCAGCGTTTGCAGCAATGGCAGCAGCATAATCTGGGCGATCGCCAACTGGTCGAATCTGCATGGGGTAAAGTTGATCCCGCGTTACTGTGCCAATCCGCATTGGCGGATCGTGCGGTTCCTGAAGCGGCACATCATCATCATACTTCACGGCCAAAAGGGTTGGCGGCACTCAAACTTGAGGGCTCAGCTCGCTGGCGCCGTGCATTAAATGAAGGCCAGGGCTACGCATCCTGTGGCTGGATTTTTGATGGTGATACGGTGTTCGATACCATCCCGGCGCTTGAGTGGGCGCGGCTTGCACCGGTGGATCGCGTCAAAGGCGTACTTCGCACGCCAGACGGTCTGGTGAACATCAATCGCCAGGGTGATGACTTCTTTATGGAAACGCGCACCACTACGCCGCCGGACAGTCGTATCGAGTTAATCCACCATCAATCCGTTGACTGGAACGTTTTGCAAACAACCTTGTTGAGGATTCGTTTAGATTAGCTGCGTTAGGTTGCCCCGTTATTTTACTTTTTGAGTCTTTTTTATGCGCGCGTCTCGTTTAATCACCATCCTGCTGCTCAATGCACTGGGGATCATGCTGTTTTTTTCGTGGTACCTGCCGCCGGATCATGGCTTCTGGTTTGGTATCGACAAAGCCATCTTCTATAGCTTCAACGACCGGATGGTGGATCATCACGGCTTCGCCTTACTGGTGGCGATCACCAATTTCCGTGGTTTTGACGCGGTATCGCTGCTGGCGATGGGTCTGCTGTATCTGTGGTTCTGGCGTGGTGAAACACCGCAGGGCCGCCGCCGCATGCTGGCCATTGGCATCACCATGTTGCTCACCGCCGTGGTGCTGAATCAACTCGGTCATTTGATCCCTGTGCAACACGCCAGCCCTACGCTGTTCTTTGACAACGTGCATCGCGTGAGTGAACTGACCGGGATTCCGGCGAAAGATGCTTCCAGTAATAGCTTCCCTGGCGATCACGGCATGATGCTGATTATTTTCGCCTGCTTTATGTGGCGTTATTTCGGCTTCCGCGCCTTCCTGGTCGGTTTGGTGATTGTGGTGGTGTTTGCTCTGCCGCGTGTGATGGCCGGTGCGCACTGGTTTACCGATATAGCCGTGGGATCGATGTCGGTGATTCTGGTGGGTTTAAGCTGGTGCTTATTAACACCGCTCAGTGACACATTGGTTAATTGGCTCAATCGCGCCTTACCAGGGAAATATAAGCCACGCACATAATTGTTAAGCGCGGATGACAATACGCAGAAAAGTCGATCATCCGCGCTTATCGAATCCAGAAATACATTATTAGCAGACTAACGTTTTTCTATTAAAAGAAAACATTATGATGCAAAACGCGTAACAATAGCCTTTTTCCTGGCTTGTCCAGCCAGAAGCCTCTCAAAATCGGCCTTAGCGCCGGAATTAGCCCCTGAAAACCCGCCTTATTGGCTATTAAATCGCTACCAATCGTTGATAAAGTAACCATTGTGTTACGGATTGATTTCACATCAATAAAAGCGATAAAAATTTATATAAAAGCACTCGCCACGCGGTCTGTAATCGGTTAACCTCAAACGCGATTACTTAGAGTGCAGCATAAAATTCGGTGCCTTATGCAACAAAAATGTGTTCATTAACACATTTTAGTAATTAAGGAATTGTCTTAAGCGTTTGCTCTTATTAATCTCAAACCCGTTTTGTCATCTGGCTGGCGACATTGTGTCGTAAGGACTTCAAAGGAACACACGTATAATGGTCAAGTCTCAACCAATACTGAGATACCTCAGGCGGATCCTTCCCGCAGTAGCATTAGCAACACTCTTATCGGCATGTAGTAGTACGCATAACGGTCAGAACGCGAATAACGAGAATCATGAAGTTAACAACCAGAATGGTTTTTTACTTCAAGCGTCTCAGGACGAATTTGAACAGATGGTGCAGAATGTGGACGTTAAGTCCCGCATCATGGAACAGTACAGTGACTGGAAAGGTGTTCGTTATCGCTTAGGCGGTGACACCAAACGCGGCATTGATTGTTCTGCTTTTGTTCAGCGCACCTTTCGCGAGCAGTTCGGTTTAGATTTGCCACGTTCAACGTCAGAACAGCAGGATACAGGCAAAGAGATTTCTCGCGGCAAACTGCGCCCGGGTGATTTAGTGCTGTTCCGTGCCGGTTCTACCGGACGACACGTTGGCATCTATCTCGGTAACGATAACTTCGTGCATGCATCCACCAGCAGTGGTGTGATGATCTCCAGTTTAAACGACAGTTACTGGAAAACACGTTACCGTGAAGCCCGCAGGGTTTTAGCTAAAAATCCTAGCTAACGTATCCTTATGAAGATCCTCTCAGCCAGAGAATCAGAAAACGCTGCCCAGGCAGCGTTTTTTTTCGCCTGCTATTTCTTAACGCAAATCCGATAGATAAAAAGTAATTGAGAATCAGAAATATAACGAGACTTTTCGCGCATCCTCGTTATATTCTCGTTTGCTTACTGGCAGCAAATTGTTGTGTCTCCGGCGGCTAAAAAAACCCACCCTGATGCAATATTTCACGCCAGACACCAGCGAGCAGTAGTGCACGATTTACATAATAATAATGGCGCCATAAAGGGGAATGCACTCCATGCCACTGTCGGGGACGTTAAAACGTCATGCAACTTATTCGCGCCGTATCGCCTGGAGTAGTGCGATCATCGGCGGTGTGTTCTTTCTGTTGTTTGTCATCGTACTGCTGACGCTAACCTGGCAAAAACGAGTACAACAACATGAACAGTTGCTGATCCATAGCCGCGACGATCTTCAACAGGTGATGTCGACCCTGGTGGATACCCTTTATCCATTGCAACAATACACCCAACTTGAATGCAGTAGCGTAAGCCGCGAACTCACTTCACGTGCCGCCTTTGCCGGCAATATCCGCGCGATTTTGCTGGTACGTAACAGTAATGCCTATTGTTCGTCCGCCACCGGCGCCTTTCTGCTGCCTGCGAATGATATTTCGCCACAATCGGAGCTGGAGCGCGATCGCGATTTACGCTTACTGGAAGGCACGCCCCTGTTGCCGACCAAACCGGCGCTGGCGTTGTGGATGAAGAATCCAGGCTCAGCTGAGACCGGTATTCTCGCCACCATGAATATCAGCCTGACGCCTTATCAGCTGCTGGCTTCTTATCATCCCGAAATCACCGGTATGGCGTTGGTGATTGGCGATAAAGCCCTGCTGAGTGGCAAGAATCAAGTGGTGAACATCCACGATTTACCACCAGCCTTGAAAGAAATGAGTTTTAAAGATAATGACATGCGCTTCGTGCTGTACGGTACGACACTGGCGCAACGCGATTATCATCTGATCCTGCTGACCGGCCTCCTCTCAGCCCTGTTTATGAGTGCGGCCAGTTGGCTGCTGCTGACGCTGTATCAGCGTCCTGGCAAAGAGATTATGCAGGGCATTAAACGTGGTCAGTTTCATGTTGAGTATCAGCCCCTGGTCACCGCTCACGATGGGCAACCGTACGGCGTTGAAGCACTACTGCGCTGGACACATCCCACCGAGGGAATGATTCCCCCCGATGCCTTTATTAGCAACGCTGAAGCGCAAAATCTGATTATTCCCTTGACTCAGCATTTGTTTAAGCTGGTGGCGCGCGATGCGAAGTTCCTCTGCCAGCAACTGCCGCGCGGCACGCGTATGAGTCTGAACCTTTCCCCACTGCATCTTGCATCAGAAAGTTTTCGTCAGCATGTGCAGGAGTGGATTGCCGACATGCCAAAAGACCACTTCAACTATGTTTTCGAAATCACCGAACGCACCATGGTGGGCGAAAGAAATGCTGGCGAGATTTTTGCCTGGCTGCATGAGCAGGATATTAAAATCGCCATCGATGACTTCGGCACTGGCCACAGCGCATTGATCTATCTTGAACGCTATCCGTTTGATTACCTCAAAATTGATCGCGGCTTTGTACAGAGTATTGGTACCGAAACGGTGACCTCACCGGTGCTGGACGCGGTATTGCTACTGGCCAAGAAGCTCAATCTCAAAACCGTTGCAGAAGGCGTTGAAACCGGCGACCAGGCTGCGTGGCTGGTGAACCGTGGGGTGACGCATCTGCAGGGATATTTATTCAGTCGCCCGCTGCGTCCGGAAAACCTGATCAGTTATTACCAACGTCAGGCAGCGCTCGGTTAACGTCACGCTATCGTCACGAAACTGCTACCATTCAGTGCGGATTATTTAAGGAGAGCGCCCCACTTATGCTGCTGCGTCTTGTCACCGCGTTGTTGGTTTTTAGCGCCATCGCGCCACTGCATGCGGAAACCATCAATGAGAGTTATGCCTTTGCCAAGCTGGGCGAACCGAAGTATGTGGTGAATTTCACCCATTACGATTACGCGAATCCCGCTGCGCCTAAAGGCGGCAAGATGACCATCGCGGTGGTGGGCACTTACGATAACTTCAATCGCTTTGCTTCACGCGGTAATCCTGGCGTCGGCACCGATACGCTGTATGACGGGCTGTTCACCACCTCCGATGATGAGCCTGGCAGCTACTATCCCTTGATTGCTGAATCCGCCCGCTATCCATCCGACTATCACTGGATGGAAGTGTCCATCAATCCCCATGCGCGCTTCCAGGATGGCAGCCCGATAACCGCGAAAGATGTGGCCTTCACCTTCCAGAAATTTATGACCGAAGGGGTGCCACAATTTCGCGTGGCGTTTCGTGGTGTTGAAGTGAAAGCGCTCAACAATCTCACCGTCCGCATCGACATGCCGAAACCAGACAAGGACATGATCCTGAGCTGGTTAACGCTGCCGGTTTTGCCGCAAGCCTTCTGGCAGAATAAAAAATTTAATGAGCCTATCGGTTATCCTCCGCTCTCCAGCGGCCCCTATCGCGTCACGTCTTATAAGCCAGGCCAGTTCATTCAATACAGTCGGGTGAAAAATTACTGGGCGGCAAATCTGCCGGTTAATCGGGGACGCTTCAACTTCGATACGCTGCGCTACGATTACTACCTTGACGATAACGTCGCCTTCGAGGCCTTCAAAGCCGGTGCGTCCGATCTGCGCGAAGAGGGATCGGCGAAGAAGTGGGCCACACAATACCGTGGGCGCAACTTTGATAGCCACGCCATCGTGAAATCGACCACGCCAAATACCGTCTCTACCGATACTCGCTGGCTGGCCTTTAACAATGAAAAACCCCTGTTTGCAGACCGTAGAGTGCGTGAGGCGCTGACGCTGGCATTTGATTTCGAGTGGATGAACAAGGCGCTGTTTTACGGGGCCTACAAACGCACTGACAGCTATTTCCAGAACACGGCTTACGCTGCCAAAGGCTACCCGAAAGCCGACCAGCTCATTCTGCTGGCACCATACAAAGCGCAGTTGCCTGCTGAAGTGTTCAACAACGAATACGCACCGCCGCGTTCAGAGGGTAGCGGCTTCGATCGCGGTAATCTGCTAAAAGCCATGACGCTGCTGAAAGAAGCGGGCTGGCAGATTAAGAATCAGCAGCTGGTGAACGATAAAACCGGGCAGCCCTTCCGCTTTGAACTGCTGATGCGTAGCGGTACGCAGAACGACTGGGCGCTGCCGTTCCAGCACAGCCTGCAGCGTCTGGGGATTCAGGTAGCGTTGCGGCAAATTGATAGCTCGCAGTATCTGCGCCGTTTGCGTGAAGGCGATTACGATATGATCCCCTCGCTTTACTACGCGATGCCCTCGCCTTCCACCAGCCTGCGCACCATTTGGCAATCGCCATACATTGATTCCTCCTGGAACACCCCTCGGGTGAAAGATCCCATCGTGGACCACTTCGTGCAGGAGATCGTCGACCATCAGGGAGATGAAAAAGCGCTGTTGCCGCTGGGTCAGGCGCTGGATCGTATCCTGTTATGGAATGCCTATATGATCCCGATGTGGTACAACGCCGAACAGAGGCTGGCATACTGGGATAAATTTTCCCGCCCTGAAATCAAACCCGCATACGCAACCGGGTTAGAGAACTGGTGGTATGACGTGAACAAAGCCGCACAATTGCCGGCTGATAGACGCTGAGGAGAGCGGTTTGGGTCCCTATTTCCTGCGCAGGTTGCTGCTGATTATTCCCACGCTGTGGGCGATCATCACCCTGAACTTTTTTATCGTGCAGATTGCGCCCGGTGGACCGGTGGATCAGGCGCTGGCGAATGCGCAATTTGGCCATAGCTCCGGTTTTTCCTCGGGCAGTGCTGGAGATGTCGGCGGGCGCGGTGCGCTGGCGCATGATAATCCGGGCGACAGCCAATATCGCGGCGCGCGTGGCCTTGATCCTGAGGTGATTGCAGAGATCAAACACCGCTACGGCTTTGATAAACCGCTGCTGCAGCGCTATGGCGAAATGCTGTGGAACTATATCCGTTTTGATTTTGGCGACAGCCTGTTCCGCAGCGCCTCGGTGCTTCAGCTCATCAAAGAGAGCTTGCCGGTTTCCATCAGCCTGGGCTTGTGGAGTACGTTGATCATTTATCTGGTCTCGATTCCGTTAGGGATTAAAAAGGCGGTGCGCAATGGCAGCGCTTTCGATATCTGGAGCAGTACCTTTATCATCATTGGATACTCCATCCCGGCATTTCTGTTCGGCATCATGCTGATTGTGTTGTTTGCCGGTGGCAGCTATTTCGACTGGTTCCCGCTGCGCGGTCTCACCTCGCCGCAGTTTGATACGCTGCCGTGGTACAGCAAGATAGGCGATTATCTCTGGCACATCACGCTACCGGTGCTGGCCACCGTCATTGGCGGGTTTGCCACCCTCACCATGTTGACCAAAAACTCATTCCTCGATGAGATCCGCAAACAATACGTGGTGACGGCACGCGCCAAAGGACTGGATGAAAAACGTATTTTGTATGGCCACGTGTTTCGCAACGCCATGCTGCTGGTGATCGCCGGTTTCCCTGCCACCTTTATCAGCATGTTCTTTACCAGTTCGGTCTTAATTGAGGTGATGTTCTCCCTCAACGGACTCGGCTTGCTGGGTTACGATGCCACCATTCAGCGCGACTATCCGGTGATGTTTGGCACGCTCTATATTTTCACGCTGATTGGCTTGCTGATGAATATTCTCAGCGATCTGACCTATACGCTGGTCGATCCGCGCATCGATTTTGAGGGGCGCTAATGGGTTTATCGCTTATCAACCAGCAGCGCTGGCAACGCTTTCGCCATAACCGCCGTGGTTTTTGGTCGCTGTGGATTTTTTTGCTTATCTTTGTGCTTTCACTCGGTGCGGAGTTACTGGCCAATGACAAGCCACTGCTGGTGCACTACCAGCAGCGCTGGTACATGCCGCTGCTGTTCAATTACAGCGAGAGTGATTTTGGCGGCGACTTTGCTACCCCGGCCGATTACCAGGACCCCTGGCTAAAACAGCGGATCGATCAGCAGGGCTGGGCGCTGTGGGCACCTATTCGTTTCAGTGACAGCACCATCAATTTCGCCACCGATGTGCCCTTCCCTTCTCCGCCCTCGAAGCAGAACTGGCTGGGTACTGACGCCAATGGTGGTGATGTGCTGGCGCGTTTGCTATACGGCACACGCATCTCGCTGCTGTTCGGCATCTTGCTGACGCTGTTCTCCAGCGTGATCGGCATCGTGATCGGTGCCGTGCAGGGCTATTTTGGCGGCCGTGTCGATCTGGTTGGCCAGCGTCTGATTGAAGTGTGGTCCGGTATGCCGTCGCTGTTTTTATTGATTCTGCTCTCCAGTGTGATTCAACCCGGCTTCTGGTGGCTATTGCTGGTCACCGTGGTGTTTGGCTGGATGAGCCTGGTGAGCGTCGTGCGAGCCGAGTTTCTGCGCACGCGTAACTTTGATTATGTGCGTGCGGCGCGCGCGCTCGGCGTGAGTGACGGGCGCATTATGCTGCGTCACATGCTGCCGAACGCCATGGTGGCCACGCTGACCTTCCTGCCCTTTATTTTATGCGGTTCGATTACCACCCTGACCTCACTGGATTTCCTTGGCTTCGGCTTGCCGGTGGGATCTCCTTCTCTGGGTGAACTGCTGTTGCAGGGCAAGAACAACTTACAGGCGCCGTGGCTGGGACTTTCCGGCTTCTTCGCCCTCGCGCTGCTACTCTCGCTGTTGATCTTTATCGGTGAAGCGGTACGTGATGCCTTTGATCCAAGCCGGGGGGTGAAATGAGCCTGTTAAGCGTCAATCATCTCGCCGTGGCCTTCAATCAGCGCCGCGTGGTGGAAGATATCTCTCTGCAGATTGAGGCAGGTGAAACTCTGGCGCTGGTCGGTGAATCCGGTTCAGGCAAAAGTGTCACCGCGCTCTCCATTATGCGCCTGCTGCCGCAACCGCCTGTGACCTATCCGCAAGGTGAGATCCTGTTCAATGGCCAAAATATCTTGCAGGCCAGTGAGCGTGAAATGCGCGGCCTGCGTGGCAACCAGATGGCGATGATTTTCCAGGAACCGATGGTGTCGCTCAACCCGCTGCATAACGTTGAAAAGCAGCTGTATGAAGTGCTGTCTCTGCATCGTGGGATGCGCAAAGAAGCGGCGCGCGGCGAAATTCTCAGCTGTCTCGATCGCGTTGGCATCCGCAATGCAGCATCACGCCTCGGCGATTTCCCGCATCAGCTTTCCGGCGGAGAGCGTCAGCGCGTGATGATTGCCATGGCGTTACTGACACAACCAAAACTGCTGATTGCCGATGAGCCCACCACCGCGCTGGATGTCACGGTTCAGGCACAGATTCTGCGCTTGCTGCGTGAACTGCAGCGTGAACTGAATATGGGCATGCTGTTCATTACCCACAACCTCAATATCGTCCGCCAGCTGGCGCATCGCGTAACGGTGATGCGCAATGGCCGGGAAGTGGAGCACAATCTTTGCAAGCCGCTGATCAGCCAGCCACAGCATCCCTATACACGTGAATTAATCGCCGCAGAGCCGGATGGCCAACCGGTACCGCTTATCGATACCCAACCGCTGCTGCAGGTCAAAAACCTGCACGTGGGCTTTCCGATTAAACGCGGATTGTTCAAGCGCAGCGTGGCGGAAAAAACCGTACTCAGCGATCTCAACTTCACACTGCGCCGGGGTGAGAGCCTTGGGTTGGTGGGGGAATCCGGTTCAGGTAAAAGCACCACTGGATTGGCACTGCTGCGTTTGATTGCCGCGCGCGGTGAGATTTGGTTTGACGGTCAGCCGCTGCATAGCCTATCGCGTAAACAGCTTTTGCCGCTGCGTCCGCATATTCAGGTGGTGTTTCAGGATCCCAACTCATCACTCAATCCACGTATGACGGTACAGCAGGTGATTGCGGAAGGACTGGCAGTGCATCGTCCTGAATTAAGTGCTGCCGAGCAGGAAGCGAAAGTGATTGCCGTGATGCAGGAAGTAGGACTGGATGCAGAAAGCCGTTCACGCTATCCCGCCGAGTTTTCCGGTGGACAGCGCCAGCGTATCGCCATTGCCAGGGCGCTGATTCTGGAGCCGCAATTAATCGTGCTGGATGAACCGACCTCTTCGCTGGATCGCTCAGTGCAGAAGCAAATTCTCACCCTGCTGCGCCGTTTACAGCAGGAGCACCAGTTAGCGTATCTGTTTATTAGCCATGATTTGCAGGTGGTGCGCGCACTCTGCCATCAGCTGATTGTGCTACGCCAGGGTGAAGTGGTGGAACAGGGAGAATGCGAAGCGTTGTTTAACGCACCAGCCAGCGATTATACGCGTCAGCTTTTGGCCTCCGCGCAGGGTGAATCGTTAACTTAATGACCTTCAAAGGTTTCTGCGATGGCAACGCCCTGATTTTTCAGGCAACAATTGGTCGTGCTTTCATCACCGCGCTGAATCAGTAAACAGGGTTGCCCTTCGCACAGCGCAATTTTGCATTCGACCTGAATCTGCGCCAGCGTCTCTTGCAGCTGGTGCAAAATTTCCAGTGCGGGATGCCCATCGTGGCTTAACAGACGCAATGCGACGAGATCTTCATCGTGCACACCATTTACCGCTTCCTGACGCTCAATTTCACCAACATGATCGGCTGACCAGCGATAATGTTGCGGTAAGCGATGCATAACCGAAAGTTGCAGCATAGTTACAGTCCCCAGAGACGTTAACGCTTATTCACGACGACGGCGATTACGCAGTGAATCCCTACCTGGTAAACTCAGAATACGGACGTCAAGGTTTGCCTTCTCGTTTTAAACACAAAGCATGTAGCAAAGTTATTATTTGCGAGCTTTCTCGCATTTATGCCTATGTGTACCTTGTTCGGCGGCAGTTAACAATCATTTTAGACGCAATGTCGTTACTTTTTTACCCCTTAATTTTCACATTATGGAAACATTAAGCATAACGAATATGTGGGGATTCGCGAGTGGGGCTGAGGAATAGAACGCTTGCAGCAAGTGGGAATGTGATTGCGGCGCGGTTTTAACCACGAAGTCATTTGCTCTAAAGCTCAGCGAACTCCGCGATAAACCGCGCCGTCAGAGGGATGTGCAGAATTACGTGTGGCGTGGACGTGCGGCGTAGCTAAACAACACAATGGAGACGGTTGCGCACAGGGCAATGGTCGCCACCATCGGCCAGGCGCTGTTAATACTCACCAGTGACAGCAATGCGCCCACCAGCGCCCCCACGCCAAAGCGTAAGGTTCCGGCCAGCGACGATGCGGTGCCTGCCATATGCGGAAACTCATCGAGAATCACCGCCATCGCGTTCGAAGAGACCGTCGAGACGCAGCCAATAAACATCGCTACGCCAAACACCAGCGACAGGAAACCCAAATCCAGCGCACTGGCAATCAGCAGCCAGATACCCATTGCGAACTGAATAATCAGCCCGATACGGAACATCGCCAGCGGCCCAAAGCGGCGTACCGCACGACTGTTAATCAGCGTCATGACAAACAGGAACACCACGTTAAGGCCAAAGTAGTAACCAAAGTTTTGCGGTGAAACGTGATTGACTTCGATGTAAACAAATGGCCCGGCGTTGAGGAAGGTAAACAGCCCCGCAAATGAGAAGCCGCTTGCCAGCATATAACTGAACGCACGTTTGTGGCGCACCAGCGCCACAAAGTTACTGATTGTGGTACGCAGATGGAATCGCTGCCGCTGTTCAGGCTTCAGCGTTTCACGGATCTGTGTCACCACCAGCACAGTGGTGATCAATGCGGCCACGGCCAGCGTCCAGAATATCGCGTGCCAGTTCCACAGCAGCAACAGCCAACCGCCGATAATCGGTGCCAGTAACGGCGCAATGGTGGTGACCAGCATGACAAACGACATCATGCGCGAGAAATCCTCTTTCGAGTAACTGTCTCTCATCAGCGCATTAATCACCACGCTGGCCGCTGCCGCCGACAAACCGTGCAGGAAGCGCATAAAGATCAGTTGATCAATGGACTGTGATAAGGCGCATGCCGCTGCGGCGCAGGCAAAGATTAGCGTGCCCAGCACAATCACCGGTTTACGTCCGTAGCTGTCCGCCAGCGGGCCATACACCAACTGCCCGATAGCAAACCCCAGGATGTAAAGGTTAAGCGTCATCTGCACGCTGCCTGCCGAAACGGCAAATTCGCGAGCAATTTGCGGCATAGCCGGCAAATACATATCAATGGAGAGCGGCATCAGCATCGCCAGCAATCCCAGAATCACGACTAAACCTACCGGTGAATTCTTTTCCTTACGCACCGCTCTCTCCCGCTATTTGCGTTTTTCAACTCTTCTGGCAGGCCGATGCTGTCGACCTCTTCTTCCGTGAGTTCACGGTATTCACCTTCAGCCAGATCGTCATCCAGCACAATCTCACCAATGCTTTCGCGATGCAGCGCAGAGACATGGTTTCCCATCGCGGCAAACATGCGTTTGACCTGATGATAGCGGCCTTCCGTGATGGTTAATCGCGCGGCCTTTTCATCCAGGATCTCCAGCACCGCCGGTTTGGTCAGCTCTTTCTCATTGTGCAGTTGAATCCCCGCCGCAAACTTCTCCACCAACGCAGGGTCAATCGGCTCTTCGACCTCAACCAGATAGGTTTTTTCGAGGTGATGGCGCGGAGAGGTTATACGGTGTGACCATTGACCATCGTCCGTCAGCAGAACCAGACCGGTGGTATCGATATCCAGACGCCCTGCCGCATGCAGCTTAAAGGCAGCGGGTTCTTCCATGAAGAACAACACGGTAGGATGATCGGGATCGTCAGTGGAGCAGACATAGCCCTGCGGTTTATTCAGCATGAAGTAGCGAGGACCGGTTTGCACCACCAGTGGATTGCCGTCGTATTCGATTTCGTCGTCTGGCAACACTTTGTAGCCCGCATCGCGCACCACTTCGCCGTTAATAGTGACTTTCCTGGCGCGGATTTCGCGGCCGGCGATAGCACGGCTGACTTCCAGCTGCTGAGATATGAATTTTTCGAGTCGCATGAATTCGCTTTTGCCTGTTACTACGGAGGGAATTGAAACGGTGTTTTTAAACCGTTAAAAAAGTGTGGGCAGTATAGCTTGATCCTTCGCCTGCTAACAGTACCGCGCCTGCGTTTCAGCTGTTTTCATGGCATAATGCGTGTCCGTTTGAAGAAAAAAGTTTGCCCTGATGTCCTTCACCCTGCGCCCATACCAGCAAGAGGCGGTTGACGCCACGCTCCAGCATTTTCGCCGCCACGATGCGCCCGCCGTGATCGTGTTGCCGACGGGTGCCGGTAAAAGTCTGGTGATCGCTGAACTGGCGCGGATTGCCAGAGGCCGCGTGCTGGTGTTGGCGCATGTGAAAGAGCTGGTCGAGCAGAATCACAGTAAATATCAGGCGTATGGTCTGGAGGCCGATATTTTTGCCGCCGGTTTGCAGCGCAAACAGAGCGAAAGCAAAGTGGTTTTTGGCAGCGTGCAGTCGGTGGCGCGCAATCTGGATCGCTTCGACAGTGCCTTCTCCCTGGTGATCGTTGATGAGTGTCACCGCATCAGCGACAACGAAGAGAGCCAGTATCAACAGCTGTTCGCCCATCTGCGACAGCACAATCCGCAGCTGCGGCTGCTTGGGTTGACCGCCACCCCTTTCCGCCTCGGTAAAGGCTGGATTTATCAGTTTCACTATCACGGCATGGTGCGCGGCGATCAGCACGCGTTATTCCGTGACTGTATTTATGAATTGCCGCTGCGCTACATGATCAAGCACGGTTTCCTTGTGCCGCCCGAACGGCTGGATATGCCGGTAGTACAGTACGATTTCAGCCGCCTGATCCCGCAAAACAACGGCTTATTCAGCGAAGCCGATCTCAATCGCGAATTGAAGCAGCAGAATCGCGTGACGCCGCACATCATCAGACAGATCGTGGAGTTCGCGGAAGATCGCCGTGGTGTGATGGTGTTCGCCGCCACGGTAGAACATGCGCGTGAAATTTTATCTCTGATGCCCGAGAACAGCGCGTTGGTATCTGCGGAAACCGTGGTGAAAGAACGCGACCGTTTGATCAGCGAATTTAAAGCGCAGCAGTTAAAGTTTTTAGTGAACGTCGCGGTGCTGACCACCGGCTTTGATGCGCCACACGTCGATCTCATCGCCATTCTGCGCCCTACTGAATCTGTCAGCCTGTATCAGCAAATCGTCGGGCGCGGCCTGCGTTTGTCACCGGGCAAAACCGATTGCCTGATCCTCGATTACGCCGGCAATCCGCACGATCTCTTTACACCGGAAGTCGGCACGCCAAAGGGCGCCAGTGACAACCAGCCGGTGCAGGTGTTCTGCCCCGCCTGTGGTTTCGCCAATACCTTCTGGGGAAAAACCACCGAAGACGGCCACATCATTGAACATTTTGGTCGTCGCTGTCAGGGCGTGATGGAGGATGATGAGGGCAATCGTGAACAGTGTGACTATCGCTTCCGCTTTAAAAGTTGTCCCGACTGCGGTGCAGAAAACGATATTGCGGCTCGCCGCTGCCATCAGTGCGATCGTATTATGGTCGACCCGGATGATATGTTGAAAGCCGCGCTAAAACTTAAAGATGCACGCGTGCTGCGCTGCGGCGGTATGACGCTGGAACAAGGACGTGACGAGAAAGGGGAATGGTTAAAAGCGACCTACTTTGATGAAGATGGCACCAGCGTCAGTGAACGTTTCCGTCTGCAAACGCCTGCACAACGTAAAGCCTTTGAGCAGCTGTTTATGCGCCCACACCAGCGCGCACCCGGCGTGGAACTCGGTTGGCAAACGGCTGCGGATGTTATCGCTTTGCAGCCACTGCTGCGCCATCCCGATTTTGTGGTGGCACGCGCGAAAGGTCATTTCTGGCAAATTCGCGAGAAGATGTTCGATTATCAGGGACGTTATCGGCGCGCGAATGAGCTGCGTTAAGCGACGGAATCATTTGCCCGCGTCTTCTATTGCGGCTATAATGCCGCCCGCTTTTGCATCCGTAAAAGCATATGAATAACCGTCTGTTGCTGGGTCGCCTGTAGCAGAAATGATTGAAGAGAAATCAAATGACCACTTTCAACGCTGAAGTACGTAAAGAGCAGGGTAAGGGTGCGAGCCGCCGTCTGCGTGTAGCAAATAAATTCCCAGCCATCATCTATGGCGGAAACGAAGCGCCAGTTGCTATCGAACTGGACCACGACGTTGTAATGAACCTGCAGGCTAAGCCTGAGTTCTACACCGACGTGCTGACCATCGTTGTTGATGGTAAAGAAGTTAAAGTTAAAGCTCAGGCGGTACAGCGTCATCCGTTCAAGCCAAAACTGCACCACATCGACTTCGTTCGCGCTTAATCGCCAACGAGTTGAAAAGAGAACGCCGCTTACGCGGCGTTTTTTTTTACCTGGAAATCAGTTTCCGCCTGTTCGGCGCTGTAACTGATCGCGCAGATTAGGTGGTGTCCCTTTGATGGTCAGAGTATCGGTCGTTGGATCCCAGAAAATGCGCTCGCCCAGCAGCATGGCATCAAAATTCAGCGTCAGGCCGCCACCGCTGCCAGCAAACTTGGTCAGCTGGCGCAATGTGCTACGGTCAGCCGGGAAATGCTCTTCCAACTCGTAACCCTGCTCCTGGGTAAAGGCCTGGAACGTTTTCTCTCCCAGTGGCGGCAGTTCACTGGACAAATCTTCCAGCGCAATCTCCTCACCTGCCTGCAGTTGGTCGTTGCAGTAGCTGTAGACCTGCTGACGATAGTTCTGGCGCTCGTTCTTATCGAGATTCGACTCCGCGCAGTAATCATCTACCGCCTGCAGCAAACCCCGGTTCTGCGCTTTCGTATCCAGGCCTACGCTGGCACCGAGGAAATCCATAAAGAAATCGGCCACTTTGCGCCCGACACGTCCACGCAGGAAGGTCAGATAACGGGTTGATTCTGGGTTGGTTTCCCACTCAGTGAGATCAATACGCGCCACAATATCCGCATGATTGATGTCGAGATAATGGGTGCTGCTGATATCCAATTCCTCATTGACGCGCATGCTCGACTGGCTGCTCAGCATCGCCACCAGCAAGTACTCAACCGCCAGATAGCGATAGTGCAGGAACAGCACCACGCCACTTTCCGCAAACGGATATTTGCCCAGCTCATCACGCAGACGGCCAGTCGCCGCACGGCTGAAAGCCAGAAAGTCATCTTGCCCTTTGCGACAGTTACGCAGCGCATCGGCCAGTTCGCTCTCTTCATTGAACAAACCGTAAGCCTTACTTTTGGCGCTGTACACCCGATGCAACTCTTCCGCCATCTCTTCTACCGCACGGGTCGTCGGCAGTAATGTGTCACGCAGGACCAGCTCAAGCTGATTTTCATCACGTTTAACTAACTGATGCAGGGCAATCTGGTCGATATCCAGACTCATGGTAGACTCTCCTTTAGGCTCAGGCGCGTATTCAAACACCGCCCGCCGCTGCTTTCAACTCTACGCACAAACTGATCGCTCTGCTTGCGATTTAATTGCGGAAAAAAGCGCGTTGTTACGGTAATATACCGCCTTTTCACACTTGATTAGTCGACGATATGCCACAATCATCCCGTTATAGCGACGAGCGCGTAGAGAAGCTTCTCGCGCAGATGGCGCAGATTCTTGAAAAAGACAAAGCGCCAACCGACCTTTCCCTGATGGTATTAGGGAACATGGTAACCAATTTGATTAACACCAGTGTCTCGCCGGCCCAGCGCCGCAGCCTGGCGAAATCTTTCGCGGAAGCGTTGCAGTCTTCCGTTCGCGATGACAACGCCCACTAAATTGCAGATCTGACCTCATAAATATGGTAACCAACCGGCAGCGCTATCGCGAAAAAGTCTCCCAGATGATCAGCTGGGGGCACTGGTTTGCTCTGTTTAATATCATCTTCGCGCTGATTTTAGGTAGCCGCTATCTGTTGGTCGCCGATTGGCCTGCGTCACTCGCGGGTCGTATTTATGCCTATACCAGCTGGATTGGCCACTTTAGCTTTATCGTGTTCGCCGGTTATCTGCTGGTGATTTTTCCGCTCACCTTTGTGGTGATGTCACAGCGATTGCTTAGGGTGCTGTCGGCGATTATCGCCACTGCCGGGCTGACGCTGATTATGGTCGATAGCGCGGTGTTCAACCGCTTCCATCTCCACCTGAATCCGGTGGTGTGGGAGTTGGTGATCAACCCGGACCAAAGCGAGATGGCGCGTGACTGGCAGCTGATGTTTATTAGCGTACCGGTCATCTTCCTCGTGGAGATGCTGTTTGCCACCTGGAGCTGGCAGAAGCTGCGCAGCCTGAATCGACGCTCATTTGGTAAGCCGCTGGCCGCGCTGTTTATCTGTGCTTTCTTTGCCAGCCATCTGATGTATATCTGGGCGGATGCCAATTTCTATCGCCCGATTACCATGCAACGCGCCAATCTGCCGCTCTCCTATCCGATGACCGCACGACGGTTTCTTGAACGCCATGGCTTGCTGGATGCGCAGGAGTATCAGCGCCGTCTGGTGCAACAGGGCGATCCTGAGGCGCTGTCAGTGCAGTATCCGCTGAGTGACATTACCTTCCGCGATGGCGGCACGCGCCACAACCTGCTACTGCTGACCGTTGATGGTTTGAGCCATGACAATCTGGATAAGGCACTGCCGTCGCTGAATCAGTTTGCCAGCGACAACGTACGCTTTACCCAACACTACAGTGCCGGGATTGCGCCGGAGAAAGGCGTGTTCGGGCTGTTTTACGGCATCTCCTCCAGCTATATGGATGGCGTACTTGCCGCGCGGATGCCTTCGGCGTTACTCGGTGCGCTAAATTCGCAGGGATACCAGTTTGGTCTGTTCTCCTCCGATGGTTTCAGCCAACCCCTGTATCGCCAGGCACTGTTAGCGGATTACAGCTTGCCTGAAGCTGATTCTCAGCCAAACAGCACGACGGTGAACCAATGGCAAAACTGGCTCAACGGCCAGAAAGCCGAGGGTGCGCCCTGGTTCTCATGGATTTCACTTGATGGCGTCAACGTGACTGGCGAAAGCATTAAAGCGCGTCAGCGCAGCTATTTGCGCCAGGCTAACAGTGTTGATGAGCAAATTGCGGCCGTACTACAGGCGCTAAAACAACGCGACTTACTCAAAAATACCGTGGTGGTGATTACCGCTCAGCGTGCAGTGACGCCGGAGAATGATGACAATCCGGGTAACCGTGCAACGTTGCAGGTGCCGCTGGTGGTGCATTGGCCGAATACGCCGGCGCAGACCATCGATCGTCTGACCGACCAGCAGGATGTGATGACAACGTTGATGCAACGTCTGCTGCATGTGCGCACCAATCCAGCCAACTATTCACAGGGTGAAGACCTGTTTGCTGCTCAGCGCAGCCACAACTGGGTGGCCAGCAGTGAAGAGGGCAAACTGGTGGTGACTACGCCAACCGTGACGCTGGTGCTGAATAACAACGGCAGTTACAGCGCCTACGATGCACAGGGCCATAAGCTGAAGGATCATAAACCGCAGCTGGCGTTACTGCTTCAGGTGTTGACAGAAGAGAAGCGCTTTACCGCAAACTGATTAATAATGAGGCAGTTAAAACCTGCGCATATTGCAATCGCGAGCGGAACCAGTAGACTACTTCTCCACGTTCGGCACGTAGCGCAGCCTGGTAGCGCACGGTCATGGGGTGTCCGGGGTCGGAGGTTCAAATCCTCTCGTGCCGACCAAAATCCTATAAAAAAGCAGCCCTTAAGGCTGCTTTTTTGCTTTCTGAAGGCCGCTATCCTTTATCACGCTGCGCCAGCCACTCGTCACGCGTCAGCTCCCAGGTGCCCGCCGGTAACTCGCCCTCAACAAAAGTTTTGCGATAGGTATCCACTAACCGCATGCCGGTGCGTTCCGAGATGCGACGAGAAGCCAGATTATCCATCGCCTTGGGCACACGCAGACGCGTCTGGTCGAGATGGATAAACCAGAATTCGGTGACTGCTGCGCAGGCTTCACTCATCAATCCCTGCTTCTGCCATTCAGGCACCAGCCAGAATCCCCGGTTATCTTCCGCCCCCAGACGTAGTGAGATTAAACCAATCAGACTGTTGGGATCAGATCGATGGCGAAGGCTCCAGTGCCACGCCTGCCCTGCTTTCATTGCGGGCAGCGCCATGCCCTCAATATATTGACGGGCACCATCCGCGGGATAAGGCCAGGGCACAGAACCTATCAGATGCCGCACGATCTCCCAGCGCGGGAAAACCTGCTGTACCTGAATCGCATCTTCGCTTCGCAGCGGTTGCAGCAGTAAACGGGGCGTTTCCAGACGGGGTATTTGCATGACAACCTCCTTGGTTAACCCATTCAGTATTATCGTAAAACGGCCGGAGTGGGAATGCTTCTGGCAAATAATCAGTCAGTTACCGGAAGCAATCAAAGCGGAGCGGGATCACATTTTTCGTCAAATATGACAGCATTTCATCTTATTGAAACAAAACTGTCATACAGTTTAATTACTCTTATCCTTCCTGTTTTTCGATGGACACTTGTTATGGTCATCAAAGCTAAAAACCTGCAGGACGCGGAAGAACTCCTGCATTCAGGTATCAGTAAAGTTGAACTGGCTTACGATATCGGCAGCGACGATTTTTTCCGCCTGGCTTCGCGGTGGTGTGATCGCGGTGCACGTATAACCAAAGGCAACGAGCACTTTGTGGTACAGATCAAAGGCATGTCGATTCCGCCTAATCACTAAACGTGGGTGAGCCGCTTTGGCTTGCTCTTTTCACGGCTGACGGGTAAAAATAGCGTTTTAACCGTCAGCCGTGATGCTTAATGTTTGCTTCTGAAATTCCCCTGGCACTGCCCCCCTCCCCGTTTATCACCGCTGCGGCTATGACAAGCTCTCCGCTCCCTATTGCGTGGTGTGAATTTAATCAGCAGGCCTGGCACAGCGATCTGCATCAACACTGGCAACTCCCGCTACCACTGGCGCTACACAGTGCCGTCACTAAGCGTAAAGCTGAGCATTTAGCCAGTCGCTGGCTGGCACAGCAGATGCTGGCACGCTTCGCGATGCCTGACTTTATCCTGCGAAATGCGCCCGATCGCTCGCCGGTATGGCCAGTGGGGATTCAGGCCTCACTCTCGCATTCGCAGCAAATGGCCGTCATCGCGGCAACGCAGGCGCCCCTGTGTATCGGCGTTGATGTCGAGCAAGTGATGGCAGAACAGACCGCAGAGGAAACGGCGGGGATGCTGATGAGCCGTGCAGAACGTCAACGGTTAGCCGCCGCTGCGTTGCCGTTTGCAGCAGCGGCCACTCTGCTGTTTTCGCTGAAAGAGAGTGTCTATAAAGCGTTGTGGCCACAGTTGCATCAGCCGATGGATTTTCTGCAAGCGGAGTTGCTGGAGTGGGATTTGGCGCAAGGCCGCGCCACGGTCACTTTGACGCAGGACTTTTCACGCGAGTTTAACGCCAACACACGGCTGCAGGCGCATTTCTGGCAACGTGGCGACCGCGTTATCACACTGATCGCTCATCCACTGAGCAACCCATAAAAAAACCGGCTCAGAATCAATCTAAGCCGGTGACAACACAAGACGACAGAAGTGTTCCAGGGAGACAGAGACGAGGAATCTCTGTTGAAACTTACCTTACCTGCCTGACAACACCTTGCCCAATAAGGGTTTTTGCTAAGCTATCCCAGTTGACGTTAATGACCCGTTTCAGTGCGCTTTACCGCATCCAGCGTGGCCATGTCACGTTCATTGCCCGTCAGTTCACTCAACTGGCCTTCGCGCATCTCCAGCAAGCGGTCAGCATGGATGAAGTAGTGATCATCATGGCTGATGGCGAATATTGTTTTGCCCGATGCCTGTAGCCAGGGCAGCAATTCACGGTAAAAGATACGACGGAAATGCGGGTCCTGATCGGCAGCCCACTCGTCCAGCAGCAGGATGTCACGTTCCTCTACCGCCGCCAGAAGCAGTGCCAGTCGCTTGCTTTGCCCTTTAGAGAGTTGCAGATTCAGCACCTTATTGCCTTGCAGCTTCAGTTTGTCCTGCATCTTCAGGCGTTCCAGCCACTGCTGCACCAGTCCAGGATTCGCTGGCTGACCGCCGTGACTGATCAGGCGATCAAACAAATGCACATCGGTAAACACCGCTGAGAAGTGTTTGCGGTAAGCATCGAGGTTATGCCAGTCAACCACTTTGCCGTCCAACAGCAAACTGCCTGATTGTGGCTGGTACAGGCCCGTGAGCAGCATCGCCAACGTGGATTTACCGCTGCCGTTGCCACCAATCAGGAACACTAACTCACCACGATGCAGCGTCAGATTAATCGGGCCAACCTGGAAACCGTGATCGCCATAATGGAAGCAGACATCGCGCAGTTCCAGTGTTTGCCAGTCACTCACCTGTGGCAGCGCTTTGAACTGTGCATCGTAAGGCGCGAGATCGAAGGTGTTGATTTTACGGAAGGCGACCTGAGCGCTCAGTAAGGTCGGCAAGGCACCCACCGCAGCCAGCAACGGCGTACGCAGGAACAACAGCGTCAGTGAGTAAGTCGCGGCCACCGCCGTGTTCGCCCAACCCAGCCCATTGGCCATAAAGAACACAATGCCAATTGCACCCAGCATCATGATATTTGACCAGTTAACCGCGCTGAGGTGGAAGGTGTCGGCACGAACGATATGATGACGATAGCTTTTGGCGTTTTCCTGATACACGGTGTCGTAAATCAGTTGAGCACGCTCGCGGTTAAGCTGTAGCTCTTTACGCCCTTCAATGATGGTCTGGAAATCACGGTAAAGGTCGTCTTCGATTTCACGCAGTTTCGCCATGTGTTGATACACACGTGATACCAGCAACCAGCCGCCCACCAGAGTGATGACTAACCACAGCGAGGTCAGCAGCAACATTTTAGGTGACAGCCACGCCAGATAGAGCGCGGAACCCAGGGTAATAATGATGCCCTGAATCAGTTCCGGCAGGCGGACAAAGGCGATGGTGATCGCACGCACATCACTGGTGAGTCCCGCCAGCAGTTGCGCGTTACCTATCTGCTCAATGCGCTCGACGCGCGTATCCAGAATACGCTTGATGAACTCGCCGCGCAGGCGCCAGACAAAGTGATGGCCAAGCTGAGTTAACGCCAGTTGCGAACCTAGCGTCACGGCCATCAGCAGAAACAGCTGCCCCAGAAAACTCGGCAGCACAGAAATCGAGGTATTCACCGCGACGATCAGCTCGTTATTGATATAGGCGATTAAGCCGATGCCGAGCGCGGCGCTTAACAGCGTCAGCAGAATGACGCCAATAAAAGGCCAGCGATACTGGCGATAAACCACATGCAGCAATGCCATTAACAGATTCCGGAGGTCGACCAAGCAGCCTGCAGTTTAATGGTGCTCCGGATGATAGCAAGATTAATTCTCATTCACTGCGCCGTTAATGGGCGCGGCGGAAAGTGAGGTTAAAGCGAAAGGCGCCCGCTGCCGGGTGAATACCGGGTTTGAGCGGCAGAATGCCGTGATAACGCAGGCGTGAGGGGCCGCCCCACACCACGATATCACCGTGCTCCAGCAGCACCCGTTGCGTGGCATCACTGCGCTCAAAACCACCAAACTGGAACACCGCGGGCAGGCCTAATGACACTGAAACAATCGGCTGACGCAAATCCTTCTCGTCCTTATCCTGATGCAAGGTGAGTTTGGCTCCGGGTTCATAGCGGTTGATTAAGCAGGCATCCGGGTTAAAGCCGGAAAAACCCGCTTCCTGTGCGGTTTGTTGCGCCAGCGTGCGGAACAGCGCAGGCATCGGCGGCCATTTGTGCCCACTGGCGTTATCCTGCTCCGTGTATTGGTAGCCGCGCGAATCCGTTGACCAGCCTAAATCGCCACAGTTGGTCATCGCCACCGACATGCGATGTCCACTTGGTGTAATGCGGTGAGCAAATGGATTCTGCCCGGCAATCTCCTGTATCGCCGCCAGCAATGCATCCGCATCATCGCGTGCACGGCGCCGTAAAATCACCGCGCCTTCCGCTAACGGTTCCTGCCATGGTGCTTCGTCACTAAACAGATCCAGCATCTGCGCCTCCTGCCGTTATTTGCTTTCCTGATCGATCAGGAAGGATTTGAACTGGGGCGACATCCAGTGCGTAAAGCCGTCCCCCTGCTTGCTGATCAGATAAACCGCCAAATGCTCCTTGAGTGCCAACGCTTGTGCCCGCTCGCTGCCCAGCACCATCAGCCCGGTGTCCCAGCCATCGGCTTCCAGCGCCGTGGTGGCGATCACGGTGGCCGACACCAGCTTATGTTCGATGGGGCGTCCGGTCACGGGGTCGATCACATGTGAAATGCGTTTACCATCCAGTTCATAATAGTTGCGATAGCTGCCTGAGGTGCTGATACCGTGACCTTGCAGATCAACGCGCGCCTCGACGGCGTTTTCACGATCGGTGGGTTTCT
This sequence comes from Pantoea rwandensis, assembly GCF_000759475.1. Classification (NCBI taxonomy): domain Bacteria; kingdom Pseudomonadati; phylum Pseudomonadota; class Gammaproteobacteria; order Enterobacterales; family Erwiniaceae; genus Pantoea; species Pantoea rwandensis. The sequence continues at coordinate 1,949,866 of NZ_CP009454.1, read as the reverse complement.
GGATCGCCACACGCCAGGGTTGATTGTTGGCATTCTGCCCACGGGTTAGCACTGCGCCCCCCACCGACACCAGATAGTCGGTAATACCCTGCTGCTCCATCAGTCGTGCCAGATGATCGGTGGCGTATCCCTCCCCCATAGTCGAAAGATCGACATCCAGCGCGGGCAGATCTTTCTGCAACCACTGTCCATCCACACTCTGGATCACATGCAAATGTTGTAAGCCAGTTTGCGCTTTCGCTGCATCAATTTGCGCCTGGCTCGGGGTGTGCACAGGCTGTTTCGTGGGTCCGAACCCCCACAAATTGACCAGCGGGCCGACGGTGATATCCATCGCGCCACCGGTTTTATTGCCGATGCGCAAGGCTTCAACCACGATATCGGCCATATCCGCGCTCACCGGCTGTGGCTGATTACCTTGATATTGATTGAAGCGCGACAGCACCGAATCCTTTTTCCAGGTAGAGAGTTCATGATCATCACGATCAAGCTGCTGCTGAATAGCCTGCTGCAAAGCGGCCTGGCGCTGGGGATCCACGCCCGCCAGACTGACACGCCACTGGGTGCCCATGGTTTTCCCCTCTAACACCAGTGCGCTGCGGGATGCTTGCTGATCGCAACCGGTTAACGCACCGGCCAGCGCACTAATTAGCAGAATATTCTTAATACTCATCACTTCCTCATCTGTAACCCATTAATTCATCCTGTTTCAAAGCATAAATCGCTTGTAAAACAGGCTAAAGCTGCTTGATGTCCATACCAGACTGACAGAGGATTAAGCGCTCAAGCCCCTAACCGCACAGGAGCGACTGATGATTTTTATGATTCTCGCTGTATCCGCCGTTCTGTTCATCTTCGGGACTTTCCGCTGCTGGCAGCACTATCGCCATCGACTGATTCAGCATTACCCCTCGCGCAAACGTTAAATTTTTGCACCATGGAATCATGATATGCACCGCTTCAGCGCTGCCGGAGTGTAGCAAATTAGATTGAGGCCGCGTGGCGCTGAGAGCGGTGACCTGGCATGAATTCTGCACCGTTGAGACTGAGTTGAATATCAGCGAGGTGCAAAATGGACAAGACAAAAACACAACAAACCTGGCAACACTGGTTGCGCTTCTCAGCGTTTACGCTGGCAGGCGTCGCGATGGAAGGCGGCATACCGACGCAGAATACGTCGGCGCCACCTGCGCCAAAAGCCAAAAAATGGCGCACAATATCGTAACGTTACAAACCCAGCTCGCTCAGGCCCGGATGGTCATCCGGGCGTCTTCCTGCCGGCCAGTGAAACAGACGCTGTTGCGCTGTTATCGGTAAATCGTTGATACAGGCAAAGCGCTGAATCATCAACCCATCCGCCCCAAAGTGCCAGTTTTCGTTGCCATAGCTGCGAAACCAGTTGCCGCTATCATCCTGCCATTCATAAGCAAATCGAACAGCGAGCTTATCTTCGTGCCACGCCCAAAGTTCTTTGATCAGACGATAATTCAACTCTTTTGCCCACTTGCGCTGTAAAAATGCCACGACCTCAGCGCGCCCACTGACGAATTCACTCCGATTACGCCAGCGCGTATCTTCACTGTAAACCTGAGATACCCGCTGTGGATCGCAGCTGTTCCAGGCATCTTCCGCCATGCGCACTTTCTCTAAAGCCGTCTGGTGACTAAACGGGGGAACCAGCATAATTTCTCTCCTGAGCATGTAGACAGACCTGTCTACTTGATTCATCCTGCCGTATGTAGACAATTCTGTCTACTCCAAATTTCAGGAATATATTGATGCTGGAACCTCTGGTTTTTGACGCAAGTGCCGCCGCGCGCGATCGCATCCTGCTCAGCGCACAGCAACTGTTTTACCAACAAGGCATTCGTGCCACAGGCATAGACAAGGTCATCGCTGCGGCTGGCGTCACGAAAGTGACCTTCTATCGCCACTTTCCGGCGAAAAACACGCTCATTCTGGCTTTTTTGCAAACGCGTCATCAGCGCTGGATGACCGCCTTTCGCAGCGCGTTGGCGCAGCAAGAGGATCTGGTCGATGCCCTGCCCGCCGCGCTGCTGAGTTGGTTTAACGATGACGACTATCGCGGCTGTGCATTTATCAATACGGCAGCAGAATTGGGCAATACCTTGCCGGAAGCCAGCCTGCTGATTCGCCAGCATAAACAGGACATGGCCCAGGCAATCGCTGACAAATTGCCAACCGAAATGCAGGACAAAACCGCACCGATTGTGCTGTTGGTCGAAGGGGCTATTGTGCAGGTACAAATTGGGGAAGAGGCAGAGGAGATCGTGCAGGTATTACGAAGTGCGCTAACGCCATTGCTACAGTAGCGGCGACCCGAAGGCCGCCGAAGGGCGCACAGTGGTACGCCCTACCAGGCTGCAACTTAGAACTGGTAAACCAGACCCAGTGCCACAATGTCGTCGGTGTTGATGCCGGCTGCATCGGTGAAGTTGTTGTCGTCCAGCAGGTTGATCTGGTAATCAACATAGGTCGACATGTTTTTGTTGAAGTAGTAAGTCGCACCCACATCAACATATTTTTTCAGGTTCTGATCGCCGTAGTTCTGCACGTTGCCACGAGAAGAGACGAACGCCAGGGAAGGACGCAGACCGAAGTCGAACTGGTACTGTGCCACCAATTCCCAGTTATCCGCTGTATCTGCGTAACCATAAGAGGTCGCATCGCTTGAACCAAAGCGCGTCGCGTTGTACGAACGGGTGTACATCGCGGCCAGATACACATTGTTGGCGTCATATTTCAGGCCGCCAGTGTAAGCAGAAGCTTTGTCACCACGACCAAGGATAGCGCCGGTGTTCTGATTATTAGTACGGTCAGACTGGAACATCGCTGCACCAATGCCGAAACCGGAACCGATGTCATAAGTGGTGCTCAGGCCGTAACCATCACCGTTCTCACCCAGCACATCACGGCCGCTAGAGGATTCAGTTGGGTTATCGTTTTTGCCCTGATACTGGACCGCAAAGTTCCAGCCATCCACCAGGCCAAAGAAGTTGGTGTTGCGGTAGGTCGCCATGCCGTTACCGCGCTGGAACAGGTAGTTGTCCGCGCCGTAGGTATCGCCACCGAACTCTGGCAATACGTCAGTCCAGCCAGAAACATCATAGATCACGCCATAGTTACGACCGTAATCGAATGAACCGGCATCACCGAATTTCACACCGGCAAAACCGACACGCGTAAAGCTGTTGGCGGTGCCTTCGTTTTCAGAGGTGTTCAGTGCAGCCTGGTATTCCCACTGGCCATAACCGGTCAGTTGGTCTGTGACCTGAGTTTCACCTTTGAAGCCGAAACGCAGGTAAGACTGATCACCGTCAGAACCTGAGTTGTCGGAGAAATAGTGCAGACCATCGACTTTACCGTAGAGGTCTAATTTGTTGCCATCTTTGTTGTAAATTTCAGCTGCGCTTGCTGAACCTGCAACCAGCAATGCAGGGATCATCAGGGAGAGAACGCGACGTTTCATTTTATTACCCTCTTTAATGTGCCTTTATTTATGCCACTGCTAACTGAACGATTAAAAATTCAGCCGGCAAGCCATTGTTATTTTATACAGGGCAATAATCTATCACGAAAATGATACTAAATTTCCAAAAGTGTTTCATAGTATTTAATAGTTATTTCTAAATGTAAATATCGTGGAACTTATAACCAGCACAGATCAACAAAAAATACAGCACACATTGATAAACCATTTTTTTAATGTTTAATTTCAATTATTTAAATACAATGCAATGCCGCACTGAATGACAAAACTTAAATCCACTCAGCGCATACAATTGCTCCCGCTATCATCATTTATTTCATTATTACCTTCATTCACCCCGAATGAGTTGTTTTACCCTAATTCCCGCCGGACATGTTTGTCCGGCATTTTTTTGCCTGCGATTCGCACCTTCCCTTCTTATACCAAGTAAAGTTAGTTTTACGGGTTAAATTAACACCAACTTATTTTCACATTATTTGTTTATTTTCGCACTTTTTGTTCATTGCTTAGCCATAAAAGGGCAATGTTAATTTCCGCCAGTAACAAAGATCGCTGAAATATTATCCGGCCCGTATATTTAACGCTCTCTGAGAGATTCTTTAGCTTTATTCAGCGGCTTAAGAAGATAATCCATCACGGTTTTCTGACCGGTTTTTACCTCAACATCAGCCACCATACCGGGCATGATGGCAAATTTCTGACCTTGAGGGCTGAAGAGTTCAGCTTTTTGCGTTCTGACATACACCCGGTAATAGTATTGCTCGTGTTTAACCTCGTCCTGTAAGGTATCCGGTGACACGTTTTCCACTTCGCCTTTCAAATCACCATAGATAGCCGCATCATAAGCCGTTACCTTGACCACCGCCGGCAAGCCAGGCCGAATGTAGCCGATATCACGCGGACTGATGCGGGTTTCGATCAGCAATTGATCCTCCAGCGGGACGATTTCCATCAACTTGCTACCTGGCTCCAACACACCTCCGACGGTCGTCACGCGAATGTCTTTTACAATGCCATGCACAGGTGAAAGCAACGCGGTGCGCGCTAACTGATCCTGTTTACCCGCTGCGACCTGTTGCTGGGCATCCAGTTCACCGTCATTCTTGACCTGTTCCTCGTGGGCCCGGACATAATAGTCATTGCGCACTTCATCAATTTTGCCCTGCAAATCACTGACCTGACGGCGTAAACGAATAAGGTCCACTTTGCCCGCCGCCCCGCGCAACACCAGCGGTTGCGTGATATTGAGCTCATCCTGCACCAGCTTTAATGACTGCTGCAGATTGCGAAGACTTTCGGTGAGATTCTGCCGTCGTGACTGGTAAAGCTGAGTTTCACGCGCCACTAGCTGAGGATGTTGTAGGATATCCGCACTAAAAGTCAGCGGCTTATCGTTCAGTTCGGCTTGCAGCCGCTGCGCGGAGGCGCGCAACATGCGCACACGAGCAATGGCTTCGCCGAAGCTGGAAGCAAAGCGAGTTGCGTCTAATGTCGCCAGCACCTGCCCACGCTCAACAATACTGCCTTCATGCACATTGAGCTGTTTGATAATGCCCCCGTCGAGGCTGTCGATCACTTGGGCTCGGCTTGAAGGGATCACTTTGCCAGAGCCCACAGTGACCTCATCAAGCACGGCGAAGTGGGCCCACACCAGAAACAACAGCAGCGTGAGTGTACACACCCAGATAATCGCGGAGGTTTTACGCTCACGCTGAGCCAGGGTTTGATTCACCATCGCCCGATTCATGCCGCACCGCCTTTCATGCTCACAGCATGGCGCAATATCTCCTCACGAGCACCATCGGCCACAATACGCCCGTTATCCATCACCACAATACGCTCCACCATCCGCAGCAGCGCTGGGCGATGGGTGACCAACACCAGCGTGCGGTCCGTCATCCACTGAGACAACTGACGAATCACCTGCGCTTCCAGCGCCTCATCCATCGCCGCGGTGGGTTCGTCCAGCAGCACCACCTGGGGCTGTCGCAAGATTAATCGACTGAGCAGTATCATTTGCCGTTGCCCACCCGATAAGCCGCGCCCACCTTCCTGAATCACCCGATCAAGACTCGCGGCATCTTGTTGCACCATCGCCAGCGCCCCGCTGATGCGCAACGCTTGCAGCATCTCCTGTTCACTCGCATGGGGATTACCGAGTAGCAAATTCTGACGTAGCGTCCCAAAAAACAAACGCGCATCCTGGGACAACCAACCCAGTTGGCGGCGCAGATCGATGGGATCAATCCCCGCCATATCCACACCATCTACCCAGACCCTACCCTGCGTCGCTCGCGCCTGACCGGCCAACATTTTCAGCAGCGTCGATTTTCCCGCCCCCACTTTGCCGAGAATTGCCACCCGCTCACCGGGATGAATCTCCAACTGCGCAATATTCAGGACGCTCAGGTGACTTTCTTCTTCATAGCGATAGCGCACATCTTGCAACTTGAAGTGGCCTCTCAACACGGGGCTGTGCGCAAGACTTTGGTGCTCCGGGCGGTCGAGTGGTTTTTGCAGCAGTGCATCGAGCCCTTTCATGGCGGATTTAGCATGCTGCCAGCGGGAAAACACCATGGTGAGTTGCATGAGTGGCGCGAGAGTACGTGAAGAGAGCAAACTACTGGCCACCAGCGTACCCGTCGTAATCTGGTTGTTTAAAATCAGGTAGACACCGAAGACCAGCATGCTGGCATAGGTAAGTTGTTGCACGCTGGCCGCCCACCCGGTTAAGCGCGCACCCCAGAGCCGTTGCTGATTGCTCACGGCGGCACTGACTTCGTGCGTTTGCTCCCACTGGCGCTGAAAATAGGGTTCCGCTTGCAGCGCTTTAATATCTTCTACACCTTCCAACGTTTCCACCAATACCGCCTGACGCAACGCCCCCTCACGGAGACCTTCCTGTGCCAGGCGTGCCATCGGAATTTGTATCAGTAAACCGGGGATCACAATCAGCGGGATAGCCAGCAGTGGAATGATCACCAGCCAGCCGCCGATTGACGCCATGATGAATAAAAACAGCAGCACAAAAGGAAGATCGGCGGCCGCCCCGACGGTGGTAGAGGTCAGCAGTTCTCGAACCTGATCGATTTCACGCAGTTGCGCAATAAATGCGCCAGTGGATCGGGGGCGCGCCTCATTACGGATGTTCATGGCGCGTGCGAACAGCATCGAAGAAAGCCTTAAGTCGATACGCTTCCCCATGAGATCCGCCACTTGAGTACGCATTAAGCGAATCAGATACTCGATGCCTACTGCCAGCAACACCCCCGAGAAGAGCACCCACAAAGTGGATTGCGATTGCGCCGGGATAACCCGGTCATAGACCTGCATTGAAAACAGAATCCCGGCCAGTGCCAGCACATTCCCGACCACGGAAGCCAGGCTGATTTCGACGATACGCCGCTGCATGCCTCGAAAATGTTGCCAGAACCAATGCGGCTGATAGGGCTGCATAAACTCATCGATGCGTTGGTCACGCCCGCGGGCCGCCACACCGATGACACCGACTTCCGGTAGGCTCTGCGCCAGTAACTCGCTGAGTTGACCTTCGCGTATGACATTACCGCCTTCACTTAACCAGTAACGCACCTCTCCCGCGTGATTGATCTCTTCCAGCAACGCAATCCCACCGTTATTTAGCATCAATAATATGGGCGTGACGTCGGGTCCCCAGCGCAGTTGCTGCTGTGTCGCAGAGGTACAGTGCAGGCCAAGCAACTCGGCCATGCGCGCTAATTGTTGCAGCGGCGCCAGATGCGCAAACCAGCGCATCTGCTGCTGTAACCTAAGGTGGTCAGCGGTTTTACCCAAATGCGCGGCGGCACGCAGCATGGCAGCGATAAGATTGTCGCTGAGATTCGGTTGTGAGTTCATCCCTGGAATTTCCTTGAAAGGAATAAAGAAAGCGCCCGCTGTTGCCACGGGCGACGAATGCCTTACACCATGGTTTGTGCGGTGTGCTGCTGTTGCAGATGATCGGCGAGGGTATATCCGCTATCGCTGGCACTGTAGTGGGTGTCCAATGTCCGACTGACCGCCGCATCGCTTGGCTGGCTACTGTGGCTGGCGCCACTCTCACTAAGATTGACCAGCAAGGCATCCACCTGCTCACTGCTCAGGCTGGCGTTGCTGTCGTGGCTTTCCACCGCCACAGGCTGACTCGCACTGGCCACATTGCCGGCTTTATCCTGCGCGCTGGCTTTCATCTGATAACTGCCGTCATCCAGCGTCGCCAACTGGCCCGCCAGAACAGTGAATGACCAACTGCCATCCGCTTTCACCGTGGCGCTGTAGCTTTGGTCACCTAAGCTGACGGTCACTATACTTCCCTGATCAAGATGCGTACTGGTGCCCTGAATCAGGTGCCATGTATTCACGTCTGCGGCATCAATCACACCATCATCGAAAGGTTGATTGAGCGTCAGGGTCGGCAACTGATGGGTTGCAACAGTGAAAAGCGTGTCGATGGTTTGCGTATCATGATTGCCATACTGATCGGCTTGCGCGGCAATAGCAGAGACGGCCCCGTCTGGCAGCGCCTGCAAATCGGCTGCGCTGAGCGTCACCATGCCATCGACAGGCGTGTAGGTTTTGCCGTTAATGGTGAGTTGATTAATATTTTCGGTATAGAAACTCAGATCGTGCTGCGCTTCGGCAAAATTCAGTGTGGTATCGCCACCGATGTCGATCTCGTAATAGATATCGGGCAACTGGGTGACCACATGGAGTTCCAGCAGGGCATCGGTACTGTTATTCGCGGCATCGCTGGCATATACACGCACTTCACCTGGTGCGATGAAACTGGCGACCTCAGCAGCGGGGATAGTGACCTGCCAATGACCATCACTCCCTACCTGTGCCTGATAGACGGCATCGCCGCTGCATACGCTCACTTGCTGTCCCGGAGCCAGCACCGATAAGCTGCCGCTCAACGTCAGATCGCTTTGGCTTTCCTCTTTATTGATCACGTTGTCATCGGTGACGCTATCGAAGCTGATCTCCGGCAAGCTACTGGCGTGCGTGATTAAGGTGAGATCGTGCTGCGTGGAGGTGGTTTTGCCATTTGGATCGATTGCGCTGACCTTCAGTGTGTACACGCCATCCTGGAAATCGTGTAAATCATCCGCACCGATAGAGGCACGCCAGTTACCGTTCGCGCTGACATCACCAAGATACGTTTTGTCACCTAATGTCAGCGTGACATGGCTGCCAGTCGGCATATGCGTAGACGTACCGCGGATCACCAGATCGTAAACCCCTTCAGAGACACTCACCGCGTTATCTTCGCTTACTGGGTTCAGCGTCAACGTGGGTTTGATACTTTTATCGACATAAACGCCAAAACCGACCTGGGTATCGGTGCTGTTACCCGCTTTATCGGTGATGGTCAGCGTCAGGCTGTAGTTCCCGTCGGCCAGCCCACTTAATACCGATGGCGGCATGGAAGCGTTCCAGTATCCCCACTGATTCACCGTACTGGTCCAGCTCTGATCGTTGAAGGTTAAGGTGACGGTTGCGCCAGGCTCTGATTCGGCTCGACCACGCAGATGGATGTTGTTGTTCGCCTCCCAGGCCGCTATGACACCATCCTGTGCGACGGGCTCATAGGGACGCAGTGCTGCGGGTGGCGTGGTATCGACGCTGAGCGTTTGCAAAGCGACTGATTCGTCAGCGACCGGAAAAAGCGTCGCGGCTGACTGAAGAATCGCAGTCAGTGGTAAATCATTTTGAGATGAAGACATGGGTAACCTCATTGCAGGAAAACTTTCGCGCCAGTGATTAAACCCACTAATGGTTTAAGCGTACCGGCACGCCTTGTAGGCCACATTAAAGTGGCCCGTTTCGCCTGATGAAAACGGGTTACCCGCAGGTAACAAGGAGTGAATTAAGGCACAGCAAAAAGTCCCCCCTGAGGGAGAAATAAAAACGATCTCGCTTTAATCCGCTTAATTAGCCGGGATGGTGCTTAACATATCGGTTTTATCTGGTCGCTGCCTACTGGCGAAAATCTGGAAACAATAACTTTGCGGGCGCGCCAGAAAATCAGTGTGGAGGCCGCCTGCGAAGCGGCTTGTATCATCAGTATACTGCAACTATCAGAAGAGGAAATTTTAGTTAAGTCACTCCAGAAATGATTGGCCGCTGCCAGGAAAGTTCTGGAAAAGCGCAACGCCAGATAAAATATCGGTAATATGCCTGTTTCTGGCGATCATCACAGGCGAACCGATCGGTTCCCGGCAGCGGTGCGATGCCAGCTTTGATGCTAAACTTCGTCGCTTGAATAGCTAATGAAAAAATAACTTTTATGACAGCACTGGACGCCGCACAGCACAACAACTTACATCAGCGTGTCAATATGGGGACGCGTATCGTTTTCCTGATTGCCGGACTTTGCATGTCAGCATGGGCGCCATTGGTTCCCTTTGCCAGCCAGCGTCTGGCACTGAGCGGCGCATCCTTAGGTGGGCTGCTGCTGTGTCTCGGTGTGGGGTCACTGGCGGCGATGCCGATCACCGGTGCGTTAATCGCCCGAGTGGGCGGTCGTCGTGTGATGTTATGTTCCACGTTAGTGGTGCTGGCGATCCTGCCACTGCTCACTCTGTTAAATGTGATGTGGTTGATGGCTGCGGCACTGATGATCTTCGGTGCCGGGTTAGGCATGCTGGATGTCGCCATGAATGTGCAGGCCGTTGAAGTGGAGAAAGCTGCACGCAAGCCGATGATGTCGGGTTTCCATGGCTTCTTCAGCCTTGGCGGGATTATTGGTGCCGGTAGCGTCAGTTTGTTGCTGGCCAGTGGTCTCTCTCCCCTGCATGCCGTCGCGGTGGTGATGGTGTTAATCGTGGTGCTGCTGGTGATCAGCCTGCCAACGTTAATGACTGAACGGTTGCATCAGCCGGATCAACCCTGGCTGGTGATCCCACGCGGTTGGGTCGCCTTCCTGGGGTTACTGTGCTTCATTCTGTTTTTGGCAGAAGGCGCGGTGCTCGACTGGAGCGCACTGCTGTTACTGCAAAACACAGAGATGGACGTAGCACATGCGGGATTGGGCTATGCCATCTTCTCCGTGGCGATGACAATCGGCCGTCTCACCGGTGATAAAGTGATTCAACGTTTTGGCCGTTACCCCGTGATGGTTACCGGTGCGTTAGCGGCGGCGGCGGGCATGACGCTGGCAGTGTTGCTGCCCTGGCCTCAGATTGCATTGCTGGCTTTCTTGCTGGTGGGATTCGGCTTAGCCAATACCGTGCCCATGCTGTTTAATGCGGCAGGGAATCAACACGATATGCCGTCGAATCTGGCGATTTCTGCCATGACAACATTAGGCTATGCAGGTATTCTTTCAGGTCCGGCTTTAATCGGATTTATTTCCCAGTGGCTCAGTTTGAGTGGCGCATTTTTATTGATCGCCCTACTGCTGCTGGCCGTTGCCGCCAGTGCTCGCCTGGTGGCGCGCTAATCGCAGGATCCTGAGACACTATGCTGCCTTACAAATTTCCGCTGACCTCGGGTAACGTTACCCGTTTCTTCGTGGTGTTCAACCTGGTGCTGTTTCTGGCGCTGGGTGCCATGGTGCACAATAGTGTCAACGCCTGGATCACCGAGAAGCGTTACGCGATGACCGATTTGGCGCGTGCGGTGCAAAAACGTATCGATGCCTCGCGTTTCGCGACCTGGCAGATTTATGAAAATCTCGCCACCAGTGCGGCCGGATCTGCGCCCAATGCCAATCTGCTGGAAACCCGCCTGCGCCCGGATGTTTATTATCTGGAAAAGACGCGCCGTAAAACGGAGGCGCTGATCTTTGGCTCGCACGATAGCAGCACGCTGGATATGACGATGCGCATGTCCAGTTACCTCGATACGCTGTGGGGCGCTGAGAATCCCACCTGGTCGATGTATTTCCTGAATGGTCAGGACAACAGCCTGATCATGATCTCGACGCTGCCGTTAAAAGACATGGCAACGCGTTATAAAGAGAGCGCCATCAATACACTGGTCGACAGCCGTCGCGCTGAGATGTTGCAACAGGCAAATGCGCTGGACGAACGTGAAAGCTTTTCACCGCTGCGCCATTTCGCCTGGCAGAACGATCACTACTTTACCCTGCGTACTACCTTCAACCAGCCTGGTCACCTCGCCACGGTGGTCGCTTTTGATCTGCCGATCAACGATTTGATCCCACACAGCATGCCGCTGGAAAACTTTCAGTTAATTCAGGATTCCACGCAGTCTTCCAGCACCAGTGGCGACGATTCCACCAGCGAAACCACTCATGTGTCGCTGGCGAATCCCAATCTCGAAATTGCGGCGTCACTGCCCAGCACGTCGTTACAGCTGGTCTATCGCGTGCCGCTCACCAGCCTCGCTATCGATACTCTGCACAACCTGATGTGGCCGCTGTTGATCAATCTGGTGCTGCTGTTGCTGTCCATTGCCGGTATCACCTTATTGCGCCAACAATCATTGCGCCCGAATGAGAACCAAAGCGCCGAATTAGATTCGCTGCGCATGCTGAATGAAGAGATTGTTGCGAGCCTGCCGGTGGGTTTGCTGGTGTATGACTTCGCCACCAATCGCACTCTGTTAAGCAACAAAATTGCCGAGCATCTGTTGCCCCATCTGAACCTGCAGAAAATCATCAATATGTCCGATCAGCATCAGGGCGTGCTGCAGGCCACCATCAACAACGAGGTGTATGAGATACGCCACGCCCGTAGCGTTCTGTCACCGCATACTCAACTGTTTATGATGCGCGATCAGGATCGTGAATTGCTGGTGAATAAAAAGCTGCAGAAGGCACAGCAGGTGTTGGATCGTAATCATCAGATGCGTCAGCAGTTGATGCAAAATCTCGGTCACGCCCTCAACCGTCCGCTTGAGAGCATGGTGGCGCAACTGGTGCAACTCAGCCAGCGTGATGACGATGAAAGCGTGCTGGATTTGCTGGATGAAAGCCAGGGACTGTCTCGTTTGGTCGATGACATTGTGTTGCTGAACCGCCTGGAAGCACATGACTGGTCGCCGGATGCCAGCGTGTTCAATTTGCAGGAGTTGCTGGACGACATCGCGCTGGAAAGCCTACCGCTGATGCGCCGTAAAGGGTTGGCGCTGGTGGTCAACAACCATCTGGCGAACGACGAGATGCGCTTTGGCGATCGCCGTGCACTGCGCAAAGTCCTGACCACCCTGATGCACTATGCGCTAACCACCACGCAGTGGGGCAAGATTACGCTGGAGATTAAAGCCAGCGAGAACAAACCCAACTCAGTGCTGCTGCAACTGGTGGATACCGGCTCCGGCCTGAGCGTCGATGAGCTGGCGAATGTTGATTTCCCGTATCTGGGCGAAACCACCCAGGATCGTTACGGCCAGGCCTCTGGCATGGCATTTTTCCTCTGCAAGCAGCTGTGCAAGCAGATGGGTGGCCAGCTGGAGATCATCGCCAAGCCCGATATCGGCACGCGCTATAATATTCAGCTGCCCCTCGCGCTGGAACTGCAGGGTGAGCAGGAAGAGAAACTGCTGGAAGGCGTGACCGCGCTGGTTGATATCGCCGTCGAAGATGTGCACAAAATTGTTTGCCGCCAGTTAGAAAACTGGGGAGCGAATTGCCTGACCTCTGACGAACGTTTATCCGGTCAGGATCATGATGTGCTGATCACTGACGATCCCGCCCGCCTCAATGGCTGGGCCCTGCTATTAGCCGGTGACGAAATGGGTCACCACGCATTGAACGATCAGCAATACCGGGTCAATTTCAATCTCAGCAATGCGCTGCTTGACGCGCTGCTGGCACTGATTGAAAAGCAAATGGCTCATGATTTGATGGAGGAAAGTAGTGAAGATGAGGCTGCCACGCCGTTAATGAGCGGAGGCTATTTTCAGCTGTTTACCGAGACAGTACCGCCTGATGTGAAGAGACTGTATACTGAGGCAGCGGAGAAGGATTATCCCTCGCTTGCTCAGACTGCACATCGCCTGAAAGGCGTGTTCGCCATGCTAAATCTGGTTCCAGGTAAACAGCTTTGTGAAGAGTTAGAACATCACATAAAATTATGTGAAGATTTAACCATTATAAATACCACCAGTGAAATTGACGCATACGTCAACCAACTGCTGCAGCAAGGTAACCCATAAGATGAATAACCTGAATGTAATTATTGCCGATGACCATCCGATTGTTCTGTTCGGTATCCGTAAGTCTCTGGAACAGATCGAATGGGTCAACGTTGTAGGTGAGTTTGAAGACTCAACAGCACTGATTAACAGCTTGTCCAAACTGGATGCTAACGTTCTGATTACCGATCTCTCTATGCCTGGCGAGAAATACGGTGATGGCATCACACTGATTAAGTACATCAAACGTCACTATCCGGATCTATCAATTATCGTTCTGACCATGAACAATAACCCAGCGATTCTGAGCGCCGTATTGGATCTGGATATCGAAGGGATTGTACTGAAGCAAGGTGCACCCACCGATCTGCCAAAAGCGCTGGCAGCCCTGCAGAAAGGCAAAAAATATACGCCTGAAAGCGTGGCGAAACTGCTGGAAAAAATCAGTGCTGGCGGTTACGGAGACAAACGTCTGTCGCCGAAAGAGAGTGAAGTTCTGCGCCTGTTTGCAGAAGGTTTCCTGGTAACGGAAATCGCTAAAAAACTGAACCGCAGTATCAAAACCATCAGTAGCCAGAAGAAATCGGCGATGATGAAGCTCGGGGTGGAAAATGATATCGCCCTGCTGAATTACCTCTCTTCCGTGAGCGCGACTCAGGTTGAAAGAGATTAAAAAGTCAAAAAGGCGCACTTCGGTGCGCCTGTTCTTTTGTACTACCCTTTCCTGCTTTTTCTTACCCGCTCGGCATAGGTTGCCAACGTGGATTTCAACACATCAAGCGTAACAGGCTTGGATAGGCAGTTATCCATCCCGGCATCCATACAGCGTTGCTTCTCTTCTGCCAACGCATTGGCCGTTACCCCAATCACCGGGAAGGCATGGCCCAGCTGACGCAGGCGCTGCGTCAGGCGATAACCATCCATATTCGGCATATTGACGTCACTCAGCACAATATCAATGTGATTACGGCTCAGCACGTTCAGCGCATCGACCCCATCCTGTGCGGTTTTGGTTTGATAGCCCAGTGTGCCGAGCTGCTCAGAGAGCAACATACGGTTAATCGGGTGATCATCAACAATCAGTACCATAATGTCATCGTAACGGTTGGCCTCTTGCGGTGCGGCCAACTGCAACGGCGTGCTGGTTTCGCTATCAATATTGATGCGATAGATGCGGCCAAGTAATGAAGGCAGATCGTGCAGCATCGCACTGCTCTGCACCCACTGACCCGGCGCGGTTTCCTGCGGCATGTCGATATGCTGACCACAGATGTGAATCTGCGCGCGCACGGCCTGTGGCACCGTATCCTGATGGTCGCTAATAATCACATCGTCGCTACCGGCATTGCCCTGATAATGCGCGATCGTAATACCCTGTTGCTGCAACAGACGTAGCAGGAAGACCGCGAGATAATCATTGCGCATATCCAGCCAGATGGCTTTTTCCTGCAAACCATCCAGCAGCGGCGGCGCAGGCTGTTGTCCCGCGTAAATGGGGATACGGATGATAAACTGGCTACCCATGCCCGGCTCAGAGTCGACCTCAATATCACCGTCCATCATGTTGATCAGCTTTTCACAGATTGCCAGACCCAGCCCGGTGCCCTGGAAATTGCGCTGTACGCCAGAGCCCACCTGGAAGAAGGGATCGAACAGACGCGTCACTTCTTTCGCAGGAATACCGACGCCGGTATCGCGCACGCGGAAGGCTAAATAACCATCTTTGACATAGGCATGCAGAATAATGCAGCCAGTATGGGTGAACTTGATGGCGTTATTCAGCAGGTTAGAAATGACCTGCTGCAGACGCATTGGATCGCCATCCATCGTCAGCGGCACATCGTTTTCAATCATGACATATAACGTCAGGCGTTTACGCACCACCAGCGACAGATAGTTGCTGGCGATGTGATTGACCACCTCACGTGGCGAGAACGGGCGCGGCTCAATTTTCAGCTGCTCCGACTCAATTTTCGAGAAATCGAGAATATCACTGATAATTTTCAGCAGCAGGCTCGAGGAGTTGTTCATCGCCGTTACCAGCGATTCGACGCCTTTCGGCAATGACTTGGTTTGCAGCAGGTCGAGGTTACCGATAATGCCGTACAGCGGGGTACGCAGCTCATGGCTGACGGTGGCAAGGAACATGGATTTGGACTGGCTGGCCTGCTCTGCCGCATGCGCCATCTCCTGCAATGACTGCTCCATGCGTACACGCGCTGAGACGTCTACCAGCACGCAAATCGCTACGTTTTCATTACGATAGCGTGAATGCACAAAGCTGATTTGCAGGTTGGTATTGGTGCCGGTGAGCACATCGACAAAGTTGACCTGCTGCCCCCCGATAATCTCATTCAGACGCTGGCGATCTTCCTGCGTCAGCAGCGTCAGGTAGTTGTGCGCCAATTCGTTACTCAGAATATTGGTGCCATCGCTGGTGCGCAAAATACAGATGCCAACCGGTGCCGAAGCGACAATTTTGCGGTTGAACTGCTCGTGCTCTTCCAGCCGATGTGCGTTGTCTTCTGCCGGCAGGAACATGCGACGTTCGAAAACCCATGCCAGCGTAAACAGGATCAGCGCACTGAGGATGTTCAGCAACAGGGCGTTAATCAGCATGAGCTTGAGCTGATCCACCAGCACATCAGTTGAAAGCGACCACACGACGTTGAGATTGGAGGGCGGCAGCGGCTTTTTCAGCACCAGTTGGTGATAGCTATTGAGATAGCCAAACCAGGTGCTGTCATCCGGCAGATCATCCAACGCATAACCCGGCCCACCGCGTCGCGAACTCAACAGCGGGCGATAATTCTCGTCAGTGATGGTGGCAACCAGCGGCAATCCGCCTGGCTGAATAAACTCATCAAGACGGATATTTTGTTCCACGCCCAGCAACGCCTGCAGCTTGTTAGCCACATAAACCGGCATCACCATATAGAAATTACCGACGCCAGGCTGGCTGCTCGGTGTGATCCAATACATCGGATTACGGCGTTCTTCTTCGTTGCCGCTGCGATAGTGCAGCACACGCTCACGCAGTGCTTTCAGGCTACGTTCACGATCGACCGAATTGTTATTACCAATGGCAAAATCGGCCAGACACTGATTTTCACCACCAATAAAGAACACCCGGTTGAGTTCGTAGGCGGAGGCAAAGTTGCTTTTCCAGTAATTGATGAAGTAGCCCAGCGAATCGAGCGAGTTGCGCCAGGTATTGCTCATTGAGGTGCAGTCACCATCGGAAAACAGCGGCGTGAACTGCGGCAAGGTACTTTTGCCGGCAGGCAGGCCATTCAGCACATCAAGACCATTGCTGCTGTTGCTCAGACGGTTTTCCGTGATGTACTTCAGTTCACGCATCACGTCAGCAGAATGGCGTACATACCATTCGGCCTGGCCATAATTGGTCGCAAACTCCTGACGTACCGCATTCTCTTTCTCGTGTAGCACGTTGATGATGAAAAAAGTGGTCAGCAACGCACCCAGCGTCCAAAGCAGCAGCGCCAGCGCACGGAACAGATAGCGCGAGATGCGAAGCGTGGTGCGAAAGGAGACGAGATATTTCAAAAGAGGCTCACTGGCGGTAAGGGGTTGTCAGGAAGTTGAAAAACTCTCATACACTAGCTTTATCGGCCCGAAAAAGCCAGTTGGTGCGCGACTTTGGGAGTAAAACTCAGATAAAAAAACGGCAGGTCGGTTGCCCTGACCTGCCGCTGTTCTTCACCGCTGCGGATTACTCTTCTTCATCCACTTCAGGTGCATCGTCGTCGTTGTCGACTTCCGGCGCGATATCCTCTTCGCCTTCTGCGACGCTGCCGTCGATGGCGTCGAGTTCTTCCTCTTCCACCGGCTCAGCGACACGTTGCAGACCCACAACGTTTTCGTCTTCAGCGGTACGAATCAGAATCACGCCCTGGGTGTTACGTCCGACTACGCTGACTTCTGATACGCGGGTACGCACCAGCGTACCGGCATCGGTGATCATCATAATCTGATCGCCATCCACCACCTGCACCGCGCCAATCACTGGCCCGTTACGTTCGGTGACTTTAATCGAGATCACACCCTGTGTTGCACGCGACTTGGTTGGGTATTCGCTATTCGCCGTACGCTTACCGTAACCGTTTTGCGTCACGGTGAGGATGGCGCCCTCTTCACGTGGCACGATCAGGGAAACCACTTTATCGCCTTCGGCCAGCTTGATACCACGCACGCCCGAGGCTGAACGGCCCATGGCACGTACTGCGGTCTCAGCGAAGCGCACCACTTTACCGGCGGCAGAGAACAGCATTGCTTCATCGCTACCGTTGGTCAGTGCAACACCGATCAATTCATCATCTTCACGCAGGTTGATGGCGATGATACCGGCGCTGCGTGGACGGCTAAATTCCTGCAGAGCGGTTTTCTTCACAGTACCGTCAGCGGTGGCCATGAAGATGTTAAAGCCTTCGGTGTACTCACGCACTGGCAGAATAGCGGTGATACGTTCGTTGGCTTCCAGTGGCAGCAGGTTCACAATTGGGCGACCACGTGCACCACGGCTCGCTTCTGGCAACTGGTAAACTTTCATCCAGTAGAGGCGGCCACGGCTGGAGAAGCACAGAATGGTGTCGTGGGTGTTGGCCACCAGCAGACGATCAATAAAGTCTTCTTCTTTAATACGTGCTGCGGATTTGCCTTTACCACCACGGCGCTGCGCTTCATAGTCAGTCAGCGGCTGGTATTTGACATAACCCTGATGCGACAGCGTGACCACAACATCTTCCTGATTAATCAGGTCTTCAATGTTGATGTCGGCGCTGTTGGCGGTAATTTCAGTACGACGCTCATCACCGAACTGATCGCGCATGGCTACCAGCTCTTCACGGATCACTTCCATCAAGCGCTCTGCACTCTGCAGGATGTGGATCAGCTCAGCGATTTGGTCCAACAGCTCTTTGTATTCGTCGAGCAGTTTTTCGTGCTCCAGGCCGGTCAGTTTCTGCAGACGCAGATCCAGAATCGCCTGGGCTTGCTGTTCGGTCAGGTAGTATTGACCGTCACGGATACCGAACTGGGCTTCCAGCCACTCTGGACGAGCCGCATCATCACCGGCACGTTCCAGCATGGTGGCCACGTTGCCCAGATCCCATGGCTGTGCCAACAGGCCCGCTTTCGCTTCAGCTGGGGTGGGTGCACGACGAATCAGTTCGATAATCGGATCGATGTTGGCCAGCGCAATGGCCAGACCTTCAAGGATGTGTGCACGGTCACGCGCTTTGCGCAGTTCGAAAATGGTACGGCGCGTCACCACTTCACGGCGGTGGCGCACGAAGGCTTCAATGATGCCTTTCAGCGTCATGATCTTCGGCTGGCCCTGATGCAGTGCCACCATGTTGATGCCGAAGGAGACTTGCAGTTGCGTCAGCGAATAGAGGTTGTTGAGCACCACTTCACCGACCGCATCGCGTTTGATCTCGATGACGATACGCATACCGTCTTTGTCAGATTCATCACGCAGGCCGCTGATGCCTTCAACACGCTTCTCTTTTACCAGCTCGGCAATTTTCTCGATCAGGCGCGCTTTGTTTACCTGATACGGGATTTCATTGACGATGATGGTTTCGCGGCCGGTTTTTGCGTCGGTTTCAATCTCACCGCGTGCGCGGATGTAAATTTTACCGCGACCGGTGCGATAGGCTTCTTCGATACCACGACGACCGTTGATGAACGCCGCAGTCGGGAAGTCAGGGCCGGTGATGTGTTCCATCAGGCCTTCAACAGTGATGTCTTCGTCTTCGATGAAGGCGAGGCAGCCGTTGATCACTTCCGTCAGGTTGTGCGGTGGAATGTTGGTCGCCATACCTACGGCGATACCGGACGAGCCGTTCACCAGCAGGTTAGGAATTTTGGTCGGCAGAACTTCAGGAATCTGCTCGGTGCCATCGTAGTTCGGCACAAAATCAACGGTCTCTTTTTCGAGGTCCGCCAGCAGTTCAGAAGAGATCTTCGCCATACGTACTTCGGTATAACGCATCGCTGCGGCGGAGTCGCCATCAACGGAACCGAAGTTACCCTGACCATCTACCAGCATGTAGCGCAGGGAGAACGGCTGGGCCATACGAACGATACTTTCGTATACCGCGGAATCACCGTGTGGGTGATATTTACCGATCACGTCACCGACCACACGGGCCGATTTCTTATAAGCTTTGTTCCAGTCGTTACCCAGTTCGCTCATGGCAAAAAGCACACGGCGGTGCACCGGCTTCAAGCCATCACGCACATCGGGTAAAGCTCGGCCAACGATGACCGACATGGCGTAATCGAGGTAGGAGTTTTTTAACTCTTCTTCGATATTGACCGGTGTAATTTCTCTCGCAAGGTCGCTCATGGAGCCGCTATCCCTCTACATAATGCCGGTTTTTAATGGTGCGAAAGTATATCACAGTGGTTGCCCTCGGTGAACGTAAAGCGGGGTTTAATGCCGCTTTTCCTTGCAGGTGAGAGATGCGCTAGCAAGAGTTAAGCGTTTATACTGAGGGAATATTTTGTCAGGAGTCGTGATTCAATGAGTGAACAACCGCAGGAAAGCCGCCAAAACGTCGACCACGCTGAGATTGCCAAGTTTGAAGCGGTCGCATCGCGCTGGTGGGATTTAGAGGGTGAATTTAAGCCGTTACACCGCATCAATCCCCTGCGTCTTGGCTGGATTGCCCAGCACAGCAATGGCCTGTTTGGTAAGAAGGTGCTGGATGTCGGCTGCGGCGGCGGGATTTTGGCAGAAAGTATGGCGCGTGAAGGGGCCAACGTGACCGGGCTGGATATGGGGGCGGAGCCGCTAGAAGTGGCGCGGTTACATGCGCTGGAGAGCGGTGTGAGCGTGAACTATGTGCAGCAGACCGTGGAAGATCATGCGGTTAGCCATGCGGGCGCCTATGACGTGGTGACCTGTATGGAAATGCTGGAACACGTCCCAGACCCACGTTCTGTGGTGCTGGCTTGCGCGCAGTTGGTGAAGCCGGGTGGCGAAGTGTTCTTCTCTACCATTAACCGCAATCCAAAAGCATGGCTACTGGCAGTGTTCGGTGCCGAATACGTGATGCGCATGGTGCCGCGCGGCACGCATGACGTGAAAAAGTTTATCCGTCCCTCAGAGTTGCTGAATTGGGTTGATGAGACGCCATTGCGCGAGAGAGGCATGATTGGCCTGCACTACAATCCGCTGACTAATCAGTTCCGTCTGGGGCGTGGTGTGGATGTGAACTATATGGTGCATACGCATCGTCAGGATTGAGTTTTTTGCGTGGATTGGCGAATCGCCGCGGTGGGATCGGTGCATAAGCCAGTAAAGCCCCGCCCGATCGCAAAGGAAACACGCATCCATGCAGATCGGCCGCCGCATCCCTGCGGCGGACGCTTTGCTCTTCGGCCGGGGCTTTACTGGCCTTGAACGTTGATCATGGCCTCGAGGAGCGTTGCGTTGTGGATTGGTGTCATTAAGTTGCCCACGCATCTGCTTTCAACAACATAATGCAGTGGTTACTTCACAAATTATTGAGCTATTCGTCGCTTCAACCCGCTTTAAAAACCTCTAATCATGGTGCTTCGCCCTTGTGCGGAGAATGGCATGGCGTCACTGCGGAAAAATCCCCTTAAACGCGGTTTTCTTTCTCGGTTCGCTCATCAGCGCCTCTAGCGCCTCGACGCAGGCCAGATAGTGCGGCGTTTTCTTGTGTGCTAACACCGCGGCCTCATCCGCATAAGCTTCATAAATAAAGAAGCGTGTCGCCTCACTACTGTCCTGCAAAACGTCAAAACGCAGATTGCCAGGCTCCTGCAGTGCCCCTAAATGATTGAGCTTAAACACCCGCAAAAATTCGTCGATACAGTCGGGCTTCACGTTGATCTCTACCAGCGTTACTTCCATCGGCTTGTTCCTTTCATCACGATTTGCAGAGTGGCAAGCCTGGCCAGGCTCGCTGAATAAAACTCTCGCAGCGATCACAGTTCAAACTTTCAACGATGGGCTAAGCCCTTCATCTGGAGGTGAAAACGCTCACGCACAACTATCTTTGCAGTAACACCCGTTGGGCTGTCGGTGTGGAGCACTCTTTCCTTTTCAACAGGAGTTTCGTGATGACACACGCCCCACATCTGATGGCGCTCGACGCCGGCACCGGTAGCATTCGCGCCGTGATTTTCAATCTTCAGGGTGAGCAAGTCGCGGTGGCGCAGGCTGAATGGCGGCACCTCGCCCTGCCCGATGTGCCTGGCTCAATGGAGTTTGATCTTGAGCACAACTGGCAACTTGCCTGTCAGTGCATTCGACAGGTGCTGCAGCAGTCACAATTGCCTGCCAGGGCGATACGAAGCGTGGCCTGCTGTTCAATGCGCGAAGGTATTGTGCTTTACAACAAAGCGGGCGAAGCGATTTGGGCGTGCGCCAACGTGGATGCCCGTGCCAGCCGCGAGGTGAGTGAACTTAAGGAAATTCACCACGGCCAGTTTGAGCGAGAAATCTATCAGTGTTCAGGACAAACGCTGGCACTCGGCACGATGCCGCGTCTGCTGTGGCTGGCGCATCATCGACCTGATGTTTATCGTCAGGCCGCCACCTTAACCATGATCAGCGATTGGCTGGCAAAATGTCTCAGCGGTGAACTCGCCGTGGACCCATCGAACGCCGGCACGACTGGCCTGCTGGATTTACACACGCGGCAATGGCGCCCTGACCTGCTAGAGATGGCGGGATTGCGCGGGGATATCTTGTCCCCGGTAGCCGAAACCGGCAGCAAGCTAGGAGAGATTACGGCCGAAGCCGCTCGCCAGTGTGGTCTTGAGCAAGGCACGGTGGTCGGCATGGGCGGCGGCGATGTGCAGCTTGGCACTCTGGGGTTAGGCATCGTGAATGCGGGGGAAACGGCTGTACTGGGGGGCACTTTCTGGCAACAAGTAGTGAACTTGCCGCAACCGCAGGTTGATCCTCAAATGAACATTCGCGTGAATCCGCATGTGATCCCCGGTATGGCACAGGCGGAAGCGATCAGTTTCTTTACCGGCCTAACGATGCGCTGGTTCCGTGATGCCTTTTGCGGCGAAGAGAAACTGCTGGCGGAGCGCCTTGGTGTGGATTGCTACAGCCTGCTGGAAGAGATGGCGGCACGCGTCCCCGCCGGTTCGTGGGGCGTGATGCCGGTGTTCTCAGATGCGATGCACTTCAACAAGTGGTATCACGCTGCACCTTCCTTTATTAATCTTTCCATCGATCCCGAACGCTGCAATAAACAGACGCTCTTCCGTGCGCTGGAAGAGAATGCTGCGATTGTTTCGGCCTGCAATCTGGATCAGGTGGCCGCCTTTTCCGGTGTCCAAACCTCACAGATCGTGTTTGCCGGTGGCGGTGCGAAGGGCAAATTGTGGAGCCAGATTTTGAGCGATGTCACGGGGTTGACGGTCAAAGTGCCGCAGGTGAAAGAAGCCACCGCCCTGGGCTGCGCTATCGCTGCAGGTGTTGCCGCTGGGGTTTACCGCAGTTTGCAGGAAACGGGACAGCAGTTAGTCCGCTGGGAGCGCGAATTTCACCCCAACGCAGAACACCACCAACTCTATCAACAGCAAAAAGCCAACTGGCAGAAAGTCTATGCCGACCAACTCACCCTGGTGGACAGTGGGTTAACCACCTCGATGTGGAAAGCACCAGGTTTGTAACTCACTGCTATCCAGATCAATTTCCTTTTAGACGCGTACCACGCTTTTTTATAGGCTGCATTGGTCACAAAAAATTCATAAGCAATTTTAGATAAGTTCGCTACTGGCGGCCTTGTCAGGGCTTTTTTGACTTCAGAAATTTCCGTGATGAGAAGCTTTGAGCAATAAACACGCGCTCGATCAAAAAGTGAAAAAAAAGTCGTTGGCAGTTGACACCATTGGCAGGCCTTACGGAATGGGGATCCAGGAATTTCGCCACCCCCCTGGACGGATTTTTTCGCGAAAATCAACTCTTGTGATGATCAGAATGCTGACTAGAATACTCACCATATTGTTGTTCAAACTTCCCGCACCCCCTATATATAGTGTTTATCCACAGGCTTACTCACAACGAGCGGCTTGTGAATAGACCTTGTGAATAGATGGGGGATAACTCACTCTTTCATGGACAGGTAAACACGCGACATGAACCAAAGTCTGCTCGTTACTAAACGCGATGGCCGCCAGGAGCGCATTGATCTCGACAAGATTCACCGAGTACTGGATTGGGCCGCTGAAGGGCTGAATAACGTCTCCGTGTCTCAGGTTGAGTTGCGCTCCCACATTCAGTTCTACGATGGAATTCGTACTTCTGATATCCACGAGACCATCATCAAGGCCGCTGCAGACCTGATCTCCCGTGATGCGCCGGATTACCAGTACCTGGCTGCTCGCCTCGCCATCTTCCACCTGCGTAAAAAAGCTTACGGCCAGTTTGAGCCGCCGAAGCTGTACGATCAGGTAGTGAAAATGGTTGAGATGGGCAAGTATGACCGTCACCTGCTGGAAGACTACAGCGTAGAAGAGTTCGAACAGATGGACGAGTTCCTCGACCACTGGCGCGACATGAACTTCTCTTACGCTGCGGTGAAGCAGCTGGAAGGCAAATACCTGGCGCAGAACCGTGTGAGCGGTGAAATCTACGAGAGCGCCCAGTTCCTGTACATCCTGGTCGCCGCGTGCCTGTTCTCTGGTTATCCGCGTGAGACGCGTATGGATTACGTGCGTCGCTTCTATGATGCCGTGTCTACCTTCAAGATCTCACTGCCGACACCAATCATGTCGGGCGTGCGTACCCCAACCCGTCAGTTCAGCTCTTGCGTACTGATCGAGTGTGGTGACAGCCTTGATTCCATCAATGCCACCTCTAGCGCCATCGTGAAATACGTGTCGCAGCGTGCCGGTATCGGTATCAACGCCGGTCGCATTCGTGCGCTGGGCAGTCCGATCCGTGGCGGTGAAGCCTTCCATACCGGCTGTATCCCGTTCTATAAGCATTTCCAGACGGCAGTGAAGTCGTGCTCACAAGGCGGCGTGCGTGGCGGTGCAGCCACCCTGTTCTACCCGATGTGGCATCTGGAAGTGGAAAGCCTGCTGGTGCTGAAAAACAACCGTGGCGTTGAAGGCAACCGCGTACGTCACATGGACTACGGCGTACAGATCAACAAGCTGATGTATACCCGTCTGTTGAAAGGTGAAGAGATCACCCTGTTCAGCCCGTCTGACGTGCCAGGCCTGTACGATGCGTTCTTCGCCGATCAGGACGAATTCGAGCGTCTGTACACCAAATACGAGAAAGATGACAGCATCCGCAAACAGCGCGTAAAAGCGGTTGAGCTGTTCTCACTGATGATGCAGGAACGTGCTTCTACTGGCCGTATCTACATCCAGAACGTCGATCACTGCAACACCCACAGCCCGTTTGATCCGGCTATCGCGCCCGTCCGCCAGTCTAACCTGTGCCTGGAAATCGCGCTGCCAACCAAACCGCTGAACGATGTGAATGACGAAAGCGGCGAAATCGCGTTGTGTACGCTGTCTGCCTTTAACCTCGGTGCGATTGACAGCCTTGACGATCTGGAAGAGCTGGCGACCCTCGCGGTACGTGCACTGGATGCGCTGCTGGATTATCAGGATTACCCAATTCCTGCGGCAAAACGCGGCGCAATGGGCCGTCGTACTCTGGGTATTGGCGTAATTAACTACGCTTACTATCTGGCGAAAAACGGCGTGCGTTACTCTGATGGCAGCGCCAACAACCTGACGCATAAAACTTTTGAAGCCATTCAGTATTACCTGCTGAAAGCCTCGAACGAGCTGGCGAAAGAGCAAGGCGCCTGTACGTGGTTCAAAGAGACCACTTACTCACAGGGCATTCTGCCGATCGATACCTATAAAAAGGATCTCGACGCCGTTTGTAGTGAGCCGCTGCACCTTGATTGGGAAGGTCTGCGTGAGTCGATCGTTACGCACGGCCTGCGCAACTCCACGCTCTCTGCCCTGATGCCGTCTGAAACCTCTTCGCAGATTTCAAACGCCACCAACGGTATTGAGCCACCGCGCGGTCACATCAGCATCAAAGCATCCAAAGACGGTATTCTGCGTCAGGTGGTGCCAGAGTATGAGCGTCTGAAAGATCAGTACGAACTGCTGTGGGAAATGCCATCTAACGACGGTTACTTGCAGTTGGTTGGTGTGATGCAGAAATTTATCGATCAGGCGATTTCGTCGAACACCAACTATGATCCAAGCCGTTTCGCCAATGGCAAAGTGCCAATGAAACAGCTGCTGAAAGATCTGCTGACCGCTTATAAGTTTGGCGTGAAAACCCTGTACTACCAAAACACCCGTGATGGTGCGGAAGATGCGCAGGACGACCTGGCTCCTTCCATTCAGGATGACGGCTGCGAAAGCGGCGCTTGTAAGATTTAATTAGTCAGACGCCCTATCTTGTCAGGGCCGGCAATGGTCGGCCCTCATCACTTTTGGACTTAGCCATGGCTTACACCACATTTTCGCAGAACAAAAACGACCAGCTGTTAGAACCGATGTTCTTCGGCCAGTCAGTGAACGTTGCCCGTTTTGACCAGCAGAAATATGACATCTTTGAAAAGCTGATCGAAAAGCAGCTCTCCTTCTTCTGGCGTCCAGAAGAAGTGGACGTCTCGCGCGATCGTATCGATTATCAGGCACTGCCAGATCACGAAAAACACATCTTTATCAGCAACCTGAAATACCAGACGCTGCTGGATTCAATCCAGGGTCGCAGCCCCAACGTGGCCCTGCTGCCGCTGATTTCGATTCCAGAACTCGAAACCTGGATTGAAACCTGGGCGTTCTCTGAGACCATCCACTCGCGCTCTTACACCCATATCATCCGTAACATCGTCAACGATCCTTCACTGGTGTTTGACGACATCGTCACTAACGAGCAGATTCTGGCGCGTGCGCAGGACATCTCGAAGTATTACGACGATCTGATCGAGATGACCAGCTACTGGCATCTGCTGGGAGAAGGCACGCACGAAGTGGCGGGTAAAACCGTGACCGTGAATCTGCGTGCGCTGAAAAAGCAGCTGTATATCTGCCTGATGAGCGTTAACGCACTGGAAGCGATTCGCTTCTACGTGAGCTTCGCCTGTTCATTCGCCTTCGCCGAGCGCGAGCTGATGGAAGGTAACGCCAAAATCATCAAACTGATTGCACGCGATGAGGCTCTGCACCTGACCGGCACTCAGCACATGCTGAACCTGCTGCGCACCGGTGAGGACGATCCTGAGATGAAAGAGATCGCTGCTGAGTGTCGTGATGAGTGTTTCGACCTGTTCAAGAAAGCCGCCGAGCAAGAAAAAGAGTGGGCAGATTATCTGTTCAGCGGTGGCTCAATGATCGGTCTGAACAAAGACATTCTGTGCCAGTACATTGAGTACATCACCAACATCCGCATGCAGGCTGTAGGTCTCGATCTGCCGTTCCAGACGCGTTCTAACCCGATTCCATGGATTAACTCCTGGTTGGTATCGGATAACGTGCAAGTGGCACCGCAGGAAGTGGAAGTCAGTTCTTACCTGGTCGGCCAGATCGACGCCGAAGTGGGCGAAGACGACTTTAACGACTTCCAGCTGTAAGCATGAGCCGTTCTGTTGTTATTCTGCGCAGTTCCGGCTCCCGGCTGGAGTGCGCAGAAGATCATCCCAATCTGCTTGTTGCACTGGAAGCGCACAACGTTTGCGTAGAGTTTCAGTGTCGTGAAGGCTACTGCGGATCGTGCCGGATGCGTTTGCTGAAAGGCGAAGTGGCTTACGCGGAAACCCCGCTGGCGTTTATTCAACAGGGCGAGATTTTGCCCTGCTGCTGCCGCGCTAAAGGGGAGATTGAGATCGAGCTATAAGCACCGGGTCGTCATCAATGGCGACCCGGTGAAATTCATCGCAAAGGCTGCCCACACACTTACTGTTTCACGGCTTCCAGCACATCAATCCAGCCATGCCCGGTACTGACTTCACTGCCGTGCAGCCAGCGACGCAACATGTTCATCGCCATCATCGCCACGACTTTCTGCCGGGTTTCCACATTGTGACGCCCATGGGTGAACTTCACGCGCTGGCCCCAGCTGGCTTCCGGCGTATGCAGCGCAATCGCCACTTCGCCCTCTTCCAGATTACCCACCGACAGCGCCAACACCGTGCCGTGATGCGCGGCCAGATTGCGCGTACGCTCGACCTGAGCTTCCAGCGATTCATCATGAGGTGGCAGAATCTCTGCTGCGCTGAGCGGCACGTCCGCTGACGCCAGTTGCCAGTTCAGTAGTCCGGCTGTGTATTGCTCGCTTAACGCCAGCCGGAAACCACGCTGTTGCAACTCATGCGCTAACAAAGCGGGTAAACCGACAGTGCCTTCGAAGATAGTGCATTCCGCCAACAGCAGCTTCACCTGCTGCCACGCCTGCTCCATCGCCACACGTTGGCTGGCCGGTCCGGTGAGTTTGATTTCAATGATTGGCATTGATGAGCGATAGCCCATTACCACACCTTCCGGCAACGGTAACGGCTCCAGTTCGGCGGCAATGTCACTCTCGCCGCGACCAAAGGTCGTCAGACGCAAACACAGCGGCGGCTCTGGCAAATCAAAACGCGCTTTCAAACGCGGAATGATCTCCTGCTCGACCATCACTTTAAATTCGGACGGCACGCCCGGCGTGAAGAATATCCAGCAGCGATTGAGCTGAAGTGCAAAGCCACACGCGGTACCCACCGGATTATCAATCAGCTCGGCATTCGCCGGAATTTCCGCCTGCTTGCGGTTGCTCGGCGCCATGATGCGTCCACGGCTGGCAAACCAGGCTTCCATTTTTTCCAGCCATTCCTGCTGGATCACCAATTCGGTGCCACACGCGGTGGCAGCGGCCAGCGCACTGAGATCGTCGCTGGTTGGGCCAAGGCCACCGTTCACAATCAGCACATCGGCAATCTGGCTGCGACTCTGCAGCGTCTCCACCAGCGAGGACATCGCATCGCCAACGGTACTGCGGCTGGTCATTGGCAAACCCTGCTGGAACAGCACATCCGCCAGCCATGCGGCATTCGTATCGACAATCTGCCCATGCAACACTTCATCGCCCGTTGAGAGCATTTCAACACGTATCACGTTACATTCTCCTTATCCCTGTCGCTTTACTGTAGAAAGCGCGCAGGCGAAACACAATCGCCGTTGATGCGAAACAAGGATTCGAGACAAATGAGAGGGATAAAGCGGTAAAAAAGAGGAATCGGGCGTAACATGCGTTACGCCCCGACAATTTAACGGCGGGCCAACAGTAAACCGACAAACAGGCCAGCGGCGGCGCCAATGCCGATCCCCTGCCACGGTTTTTCATGCACATAATCGTCGGCACGATAGGCCGCTTTTTTGGCACGGTAATAATAGCTGTCAGAAGCCTGGCTAACGCGATTCTTCACGTCTTCCAGTGCTTGTTCCGCTTTAAGTTTCAATTCGATGTACTTTTGATCGGCCGGATCGCCCGACGATTTCAGTACTTCTTCCAAAGTTTCTGTCAGTAGCGCCAGGTCGTCATCAAGGCGAGTTTCAAATTGATCTGAAGATGACACGTTATACTTCCTCCATACTCGTCACTTATCGTCGTTTAACTATAGTCATAAATTCGGTATTTGCTGCGCGCAAGGAATTAGGATTACGCTGGGTTTTGCTCGACTCAATGCAAAGTTGCGTAATCCGCGCTGTTGCAGCGTGAAATCTGCTTCGCTTATTTGATTAATCTGATAAATTTTTGTCAGACTGAATTTTTTAATTTCGCGACTGTCGTATCCCCTTGTAGCCAGACGTAATGCGTCTTACGACCGTCACAACACACCAGAGCAGCTAAGGATTAGATTTCCGGCATGAATCGTAGAAAATTTATGAAAGCGTCCATGGCCCTCTCTGCCGCAAGCGGCATGACCGGGCTCTCCTCGCTGTTTGCGCAGTCCGCCTGGGCCAATGATGGCATCGCCGACGGCACCGCAGTGCGCTTCGATTTCGACTCACTGAAAAAGAAAGCCTCCGCGCTGGCGAAACAGCCCTGGGGCGGCGCACCCGGCCCGCTTCCTGACACCCTGGCCAATCTGACACCGCAGGCCTACAACGAAATTCAGTACGATGCCAACCATTCGCTGTGGAACAACATTCCCGATCGCGAACTGGATGTGCAGTTCTTCCACGTGGGGATGGGCTTTAAACGCCGTATCCGCATGTTCTCAGTGGATGCCGATAGCCGTGAAGCGCGCGAAATCCACTTCCGTCCCGAACTGTTTAACTACCACAACGCTAACGTCGATACCCAACAACTGGTCGGCAAAACCGATTTGGGCTTCGCCGGTTTCCGCGCGTTTAAAAAGCCAGAACTGGCGCGTCGCGATATCGTCTCGTTCCTCGGCGCGAGCTACTTCCGTGCGGTTGATGAAACCTTCCAGTACGGCTTGTCAGCGCGCGGTGTGGCAGTAAACACCTTTAGCAACGGCCACGAAGAGTTCCCGGACTTTACCGCCTTCTGGTTTGAAACACCGAAAGCCGACGACACCACCTTTGTGGTTTATGCGCTGCTGGACGGCGCCAGCGTGACCGGTGCGTACAAGTTCACCATCCACTGCGAAGAGAAACGCGTGGTGATGGAGGTGGAAAACCACCTGTTTGCTCGTAACGACATTCGTCAGCTCGGCATCTCGCCGATGACCAGTATGTTTAGCTGCGGCACCAACGAGCGTCGCATATGTAATACCTATCATCCACAAATCCATGACTCCGATCGTCTGGCAATGTGGACCGGTAAAGGGGAATGGATTGCACGTCCGCTGAACAACCCGCAGCGCTTGCAGTTCAATGCTTATGAAGATGAAAACCCACGTGGTTTTGGTCTGCTGCAGCTCAATCACGACTTCAAAGATTATCAGGATGTCATTGGCTGGTACGACAAGCGCCCAAGCCTGTGGGTTGAGCCGATTGGCAAGTGGGGCAAAGGCGCCATCAACCTGATGGAGATCCCGACGACCGGTGAAACCCTGGATAACGTGGTGTGCTTCTGGCAGCCAACGGAACCGGTTAAAGCGGGCAGCGAATTTAACTTCCAGTACAAACTTTACTGGAGCCAACTGCCGCCCGTGCGCAGCGGGCTGGCGCGCGTGGATGCCACACGTACCGGCATCGGCGGTTTCCCGGAAGGTTGGGCGCCGGGCGAGCACTTCCCCGATCAGTGGTGCCGTCGCTTTGCGATTGATTTCGTCGGTGGCGACCTGAAAGCCGCTGCGCCGAAAGGCATTGAGCCGGTTATTACGGTCAATGCCGGCACCATCAAGCAGGTTGAGATTCTTTATGTGGAGCCGCTTAACGGCTACCGCATTCTGTTTGACTGGTATCCGAACAGCGACTCTACTAAGCCGGTGGATATGCGCCTGTTCCTGCGCACCAAAGATGAGACCTTAAGTGAAACCTGGTTGTATCAGTATTTCCCACCGCCGCCGGATCAGCGTAAATACACTGATGATCGGCAGATGACGCCGGGCTGATATCCCCCTAAAAAGTTCGAATTTCGGGAAGGCAGCAAACGAGAGAACCCGATGAGCTGACTCAAGTCAGTAATTCGGGTGAGCCAGAGCAGCCAACTCACTGGTAATTTGAAGTATGACGGGTATAAATGGCGAGGAGCATTCCTCGCCATTACGCTTTCTGCATACCGATGTGCGGAATGTTATCTTCCATGTAAACGTCCCCCACCGCTTTGAAGCCAAGCCGACCGTAAAAACCTTCCAGATGGGCCTGCGCCGATAAATAAATAGTGCGTTGCGGCCAATGGGTATCGCAGCTCTCCAGTGCTTTCTCCATCAGTCGATAGCCCAACTTCAGGCCACGCGCTTCTTCGGACACGATCACGCGACCAATCAGCACCGGGGCGCTGTCCAGTGAGGGCGTAAGCACGCGAGCGTAGGCCAATAATTTTCCGTCAAGGAAGCCCATAATGTGGCGATTCTCTGCTCGCAAATCCTGACCATCTACGTCTTGATAGGGGCAGTTTTGCTCCACAATGAATACGTGATTGCGCAGTGCCAGCACGGTATACAACTGCTGTGCACTCAGTTCACTGTGGTGGCAATCAAGCCATTGCATTTCCATGATGCTTCCTTGTCTGAGCGAAAAAAGTGATCCCCTGAGAGTATCACAGCGCGCGGGTATTAAGCAGCCGTACAGGGTTGCCGCATTGCCTTGTCGTGATCGCATTCTCAGATTACAGGCAAAAAAAATCAGGCCCTTGGGCCTGATTCCTGAGGTCAAAGCGCATTTACATCAGCGGCTGTGCCATCTGTACCAGCGAGATCAGTGGCTGCGGATAGACACCCAACAGCAGTACCAGAATCGCCGAGATCAGCACTACCACACCACCGGCGGTGAAGGCCCAGTTGGCTGGCGTATCACGGTCACGGGTGTGCATCTCAGGCGGGCTGAGGTACAGGCTCACGGTAACGCGCAGGTAGTAGTAAAGACCAATCGCACTACCAGCAACAACCGCCGCAGTCAGCCACCACAGGTGCGCATTCACACCGGAAGCGATCACATAGAACTTACCAATGAAGCCCAAGGTCATCGGGATACCGGCCAGAGACAGCATCATCACGGTCATTACCGCTGACAGAATCGGACGGTGCCAGAACAGACCACGGTAAGAGTAGAGCGTATCAGCATCCGGGCCACGGTACGGGC
Source organism: Pantoea rwandensis (assembly GCF_000759475.1). Taxonomy (NCBI): domain Bacteria; kingdom Pseudomonadati; phylum Pseudomonadota; class Gammaproteobacteria; order Enterobacterales; family Erwiniaceae; genus Pantoea; species Pantoea rwandensis. Next base: position 1,917,477 of record NZ_CP009454.1, on the reverse strand, counting down.
TGGACATCAGGCTGACCACACCGAATGCGCCGAGGCTGCTGAACAGGTAACCCGCCAGGTACACACCCGCCGTTTCCAGCGACAGCTGATGGGTTTTCACCGCAATCAACGACACCAGCAAATAGCCAAGGTGTGCGATTGAGGAGTAACCGAGCAGGCGTTTGATGTTGCTCTGCGAAATCGCCATCAGGTTACCGAACAGAATCGATACGAAGGCAATCACGCCCAACACGGTGCGTACGGCTTCACTGTCAGTGACTGGCGCGTACAGGAACAAACGCATCACCACGCCAAAGATAGCGATTTTGCTGGCGGTAGCCAGGAAGGTTGAAACCGGCGCTGGCGCACCCTGATAAACGTCTGGCGTCCACAGGTGGAACGGAACCAGTGACAGTTTAAAGCCGAGGCCGATAATCATCATGCCCAAACCGACCAGCAGCAGCGGTTGCTGGATCATACTGTCATTCAGGCTCTTACCTAACTGTACGAAGCTCAGGCTGCCCGAATCGGCATAAATCAGCGCGATACCAAAAATCAGGAACGAGGACGCTGCAGCGGACAGGATCATGTATTTCAGCGCCGCTTCCAGCGAACGTTTCTGACGGAAGGCGTAACCGATAAGACCAAACAGCGGCAGTGACAGCAGTTCAATCCCGATGAACAGTGCCGCCAGATGGTTGGCGCTCGCCAGTACGATGCCACCCAGAGCCGCAATCAGCACGAGCAGATAGAACTCATCTTTGTTGTCCGGGAAACCGGCCAGCCAAGGATAAGCAAAGGTGCAGGTCGCGAGGCTGGCAAGTAGCACTAGCGCGGTATAGAACATCGAGTAGCCGTCAACGCGCAGCAGCGGCGTGACATCCATGGCACCGACATGACCGACAAACCACAGTGAAAACAGCGCCACGTTCAGGCCAATGACCGTCAGCGTGGCATTAACAAAGTGGTTGCGTCGCCACGCAATGGACAGCATCACCACCACCACCGTCAATCCGACGATCAACAGCGGTAGCAACGCGATCAGATGTTGAGGAGTTATTGTCATGGCGAATTACGGCCTTGTAGTTGAAATTGAAGCGGTAAACCACTGCTGAATATTACTCATCGCAGCATGGGACGTGTCGAGGATCGGCTGAGGATAAATACCCAGCAGAACCAGCAGCACCACCAGCACGCCGATGGTCATGAATTCACGCGGTGACATGCCCGGCAGCGGATCTTTTGATTTCGCTTCACCGTAGTAAGCACGCTGCATCATGATCAGCGAGTACACCGAGGCAAACACCAGGCCAAAGGTGGCAATCACGATGATTACCGGAACGACCTGGAAGCTGCCGGTCAGAATCATGAATTCACCGACAAAGTTACCGGTGCCCGGCATACCCAAGTTGGCGACGGCGAAGAACAGTGACAGGCCTGGAATCCATTTGATACGACCCCACAAACCGCCCATCTGGCGCAGGTCACGCGTGTGCAGGCGCTCATACAGCTGACCACACAAGATGAACAGTGCTGCGGCGGACAGGCCGTGCGCAATCATCTGAATCACCGCGCCCTGGAACGCCAACTGGCTGCCGGTGTAGATGGCAATCAGCACGAAGCCCATGTGCGAAACAGAGGTATAAGCAATCAGACGTTTAATATCGGTTTGCGAGAACGCCATCCAGGCACCGTAGAAGATACCGATGATGCCGAGCCACATGGCGATAGGCGCAAACTCTGCTGACGCGTTCGGGAACAGCGGCAAGCTAAAGCGCAGTAAGCCGTAGGCTGCGGTTTTCAGCAAGATACCTGCGAGGTCAACCGAACCGGCGGTCGGCGCCTGACTGTGCGCATCCGGCAACCAGCCGTGCAGAGGCACCACCGGCATTTTCACGGCGAAGGCGATAAAGAAGCCGAGCATCAGCAGATATTCAACGGTATGCGACATTGGCGTTTTCAGCAGCTCTTCGTAGCTGAAGGTCCAGACGCCCGTGGCGTTGTAGTGCACAAACACCAGCGCCAGAATCGCAATCAACATCACCAGACCCGAGGCCTGGGTATAGATGAAGAATTTGGTCGCCGCCGAGATACGGGTTTTACCGTCAGAGGCTTTATGACCCCAGAGCGCGATGAGGAAGTACATCGGCACCAGCATCATTTCCCAGAAGAAGAAGAACAGGAACATATCGATGGAAAGGAACACGCCAATCACACCACCGAGGATCCACATCAGGTTGAGGTGGAAAAAGCCCTGATACTTCTCGATTTCATTCCAGGAACAAAGCACCGCCATCAAACCGAGCAGGCCAGTCAGCACCACCATCAGCAGTGACAAACCGTCAATAGCCAGATGGAAGTTAATACCGAAGCGTGGAATCCATGGCACCGAGAAAGTCGACTGCCACTGCGGCATTCCAGCAGCCTGGGTGAGTGAATAGCCTCCCTGCAGCCACAACTGCAGACCGAGTGCCAGCGTCAGCCCCATGGTGATCATGGCGATCCAGCGCGGCACTTTTGCGCCGAGGCGCTCTGCTAACCAGCAAAGCAGACCCCCAACAAAAGGTATGATTATTAGCCAAGGTAATAGCACGGCATACTTCCCTTTTTTTAACCTGATTTCGAGCTATCTTGCTTGCCACTTCCATCACCGTCAGCGCTCGCCACCCTCACGTACAAAATACGCTTTGGTTGCTGCACACTAACGGCAACGAAACGGGCTATATCAATAACGCTTCGTCATTCAGGCAATTTTTCACATTCGCTTCTGGGGAGAAAGAACCCTTGATCCTCTCGCCCCCGCTCATCAATCTTTAAATCACCAGCATCAGCGCCAGTACCACCACGGCACCGACACTCATGGAAGCCACATACCAGCGCACGTAACCGTTCTCGCTCACCACCAGGCCTTTATTACCGATGCGCGACAACAGCGCAGGCAGGTTCATCAGTGAGTTCAGCGGATCGCGCTTCAGCAGCCAGGCAATGCCGAGATAAGGTTTCACAAACACCTTGTCATACAGCCAGTCGAAGCCCCATGCCGCAAACCACCAGGTGCCGAAGAAACGGCCCGGCGCGCTGTTGGCGACGCTGGTGACCAGCTGGCGTTTGCCGAGCCACAGTGCAGCTGCAATCAGGATGCCGACAATCGCGACCACGCCAGAGGTGATTTCCAGCGCCACTTTTCCGCCCTCACCGAATTCATTCTGCGGCAGCACGCCCGCCAGCGGTGGCGTAATCATGGCGCCAACGAAGGTGGAGAGCACTAACAGAATAATCAGTGGCAGATGGTGAGTAATGCCTTTGCCCGCATGTGCATGAATTTTCTCTTCGCCGTGGAACACGATGAAGATCATGCGGAAGGTGTAGATTGAGGTCAGGAATGCACCGACCAGACCCGCCACCATCAGATTGATGTGACCATTCGCCAGCGCACCAAACAGGATTTCATCTTTACTGTAGAAACCTGCGGTAATCAGCGGCAGTGCCGCCAGCGCTGCGCCGCCGACCAGGAAGCAGGTGTACACCAATGGGATGCTCTTACGCAGGCCGCCCATTTTGAAGATGTTCTGCTCGTGGTGGCAGGCCAAAATGACCGAACCAGAAGAAAGGAACAGCAGTGCTTTAAAGAAAGCGTGCGTCATCAAGTGGAAAATGGCCGCGTCCCATGCCTGTACGCCCAGCGCCAGGAACATGTAGCCGATTTGACTCATGGTTGAGTAAGCCAGCACGCGCTTGATGTCGGTTTGCACCAGCGCGGCAAAGCCTGCCAGCACTAAGGTGATCGCACCCACAATCCCCACCAGATGCAGCACTTCCGGCGTCAGCAGGAACAGGCCATGGGTACGCGCAATCAGGTAAACACCCGCGGTCACCATGGTGGCGGCGTGGATCAGCGCTGATACTGGCGTAGGACCCGCCATCGCATCGGCCAGCCACGTTTGCAGTGGCAACTGTGCAGATTTACCGACCGCCCCCCCCAACAGCATCAGGGTTGCCCACTGCAGCATGTGGTTGTCAGCGGCGAAGTGCGCAGGCGCCAGCTCCACCAGCTCGCGGAAGTTCAGCGTACCCAGCTCGTTGTAGAGAATGAACAGCGCGAAAGCCAGGAACACGTCACCGACACGGGTGATGATAAAGGCTTTCATCGCCGCTTTGCCGTTCTCTGGGTTGCTGTAGTAGAAGCCAATCAGCAGATAAGAACACAGGCCCACGCCTTCCCAACCGAGATACATCAGCATCAGGTTGTCGGCCAGCACCAACACCACCATGCTCGCGATGAACAGGTTGGTGTAAGCGAAGAAGCGTGAATAGCCCTCTTCACCGCGCATGTACCATGAAGCGAACATGTGGATGAAGAAACCGACACCCGTGACCACCGACAGCATGGTCAGTGACAAGCCGTCCAGTACCAGGTTCACTTTGATATCAAAGTGGCCGACCTGAATCCAGGTCCACAGCGCCTGAGTAAAAGGCTGTTGACCGTTGCTGAAGAAATCCATACCAACGAAAACGGTGGTCAATGCCGCCAGACCGACCGATCCCATTCCCACCGCTGCCGACAGATTCTCCGACCAGCGACCACGGGAAAACGCCAATAGCAGGAAGCCAATCAGCGGAAATAATACGGTTAAATAGAGAAGATTCATCCGCGCATCTCGCTCACTGTGTCAATGTTCAGCGTCTGACGACGACGATAGAGCTGGAGCAGCAGAGCCAGGCCAATGCTGGCTTCCGCCGCCGCGAGGCTGATCGCCAGAATGTACATCACCTGGCCGTCAGCTTGTCCCCAGTAGCTACCTGCTACCACCAGCGCCAGTGCCGCGGCGTTGATCATAATCTCCAGACCAATCAGCATGAACAGCAAATTGCGGCGCAGTACCAGCGAGGTCAGGCCGAGAACAAACAGCACAGCAGCCAACATCAGGCCGTGTTGTAACGGGATCATGCGTGATCCTCCTTATTCGCATGTGCATCAGCATGGCGATTGCTCAGCACTTCGCCCTGACGCTCTTCACGTCCGATATGGAAGGCCACCACCAGACCGGCCAGCAGCAGCATTGACGCCAGCTCAACCGCCAGTACGTAAGGACCAAACAGACTGATACCGACCGCTTTCGCATCGATGACGGTGCCATCAATACCCTGATCGTGCGCGGTGCTAATGGCGTAAATCATCACCACCAGCAGCAACAGGGAGACGATGCCCGGCCCAATCCACAGCGAAGGCTTCAGCCACTCGCGCTCTTGATCCTGCTGGGTTTTGCCCAGGTTCAGCATCATCACCACGAACACGAACAGCACCATAATGGCACCGGCGTAAACAATGATCTCCAGCGCACCGGCAAAGTAGGCGCCCATCGAGAAGAAGACACCCGCAATCGAAAGCAGCGACACAATCAGGTACAGCAGCGCATGTACCGGATTGGTGTGAGTGATAACGCGCAATGTCGTCAGCACCGCCACCAGTCCGCAAAGATAAAACGCAAATTCCATACCTGGCTCCTTAAGGTAACAAGCTTTTGACGTCGATTGGCTTGGCTTCGTTTTCCGCTTCGCCCTTCTCTTTCCCGTCGATCGCCATACCCGCCATGCGATAGAAGTTGTACTCCGGATATTTACCCGGACCGGAAATCAGCAGGTCCTGCTTCTCGTACACCAGATCCTGACGCTTGAACTCACCCAACTCGAAATCGGGGGTCAGCTGAATAGCCGTGGTCGGGCAGGCTTCTTCGCACAGACCGCAGAAGATGCAGCGCGAGAAGTTGATGCGGAAGAACTCCGGATACCAACGACCATCAACCGTTTCCGCTTTCTGCAGTGAGATACAGCCCACTGGACAGGCTACCGCACAAAGGTTACAGGCAACGCAACGCTCTTCGCCGTCGGGATCGCGCGTCAGCACGATACGACCACGGTAGCGCGGCGGCAGATAGACCGGCTCTTCTGGATACATCTGGGTTTCGCGCTTGGCGAAGGCGTGCATGCCTATCATCCAGATACTGCGCAGTGTCGTGCCGAAGCCAACGACAATATCTTTTAAAGTCATCTCAAAACCCCTTACTGCGCGCTGTACAGAATCACTGCGGCGGTCGCCAGCAGGTTCAATAACGTCAACGGCAGACACACTTTCCAGCCGAACGACAGCACCTGGTCATAACGTGGACGCGGCAGCGCAGCACGAATCAGGATAAACATCACCATGAAGAACGCCGTTTTCAGCGCGAACCAGATGAATGGCGGCAGGAATGGACCGTGCCAGCCACCGAAGAACAGCGTCACAATCAGCGCTGAAACGGTGGTGATCGCCACGTATTCACCGACGAAGAACAGACCGAACTTCATACCGGCGTATTCGATGTGGTAGCCATCGGCCAGTTCCTGTTCCGCTTCTGGTTGGTCAAACGGATGACGGTGACACACCGCGACGCCCGCGATACAGAAGGTTACGAAGCCGAAGAACTGCGGAATGATGTTCCACAAGTGCGCCTGGCTCTCGACGATGGCGTTCATGTTGAATGAACCGGCTTGCGCCACCACACCCATCAGCGACAGGCCAAGGAACACTTCGTAGCTCAGCGTCTGCGCCGACGCACGCATCGCACCCAGCAGCGAGTATTTGTTGTTACTCGACCAACCGGCGAACAGCACGGCATAGACCGCCAGGCCCGCCATCATCAGGAAGAACAGCAGACCGATATTCAGGTCGGTGACCATCCAGGTCGGCGAAACCGGCACGATAGCAAACGCCAGCAGCAGCGATACAAAGGCAATGACCGGTGCCAGAGTAAAGATGAAGCGATCGGTAAACGGCGGAACCCAGTCCTCTTTAAAGAACATTTTGATCATGTCAGCCGCGAGCTGCAGCGAGCCGCCCCAGCCAACACGGTTCGGTCCATAACGGTTCTGCCATAAGCCGAGCAGACGACGCTCGGCGAAACTCATAAAGGCACCACAACCCACCACCACCAGCAGGATCACAATGGTTTTCAGGATCTGGATGAGGATGTCGATAGCGTCCGGTGTCAGCCAGCTCATTGTGCAGCCTCCTGCAGTTTGTCAACTTGCGCACCTGAGAGGAACGGCGGCACACCTGGCATACCCAGCGGCAGACCCACCTGCCCTGCTTGCAGGGAAGTGGAGAAGCGTACTGGCAGACGCAGCGTTTCACCGGCACAAACCAGTTCAACCGCAGAGCCGTTGTTGACGCCCAGTTTCTCTGCATCAGCCGGGTTAATCACCAGCGTGGCTGGCGACATACGCTTCTGGAAGGTCGGTGAACGCTGAGTCATTTCTTCACTACCAAACAGCTGATAGTAAGGTGCAACGCGATATTGGCTGCCTTCCACAAAGCTTTCTGGCACGGCGGTGAACCACGGCAGTGATCCTTCGCTCGTTTCAAACAGACGCATACCCGGATCGCCATGACGCAGTTTCCCACCGACTTCAGCCTGGAACTTGTTCCATGCTTGCGGGGAGTTCCAGCCTGGAGCCCAGGCGAATGGAATCTGCGAACGTGGTGCGCTTGGTTGGTTGTTACCCTCCATTGAGAAGGCAAACATGGTGTCTTTGTCTTGCGGCTGACGCGGTTCGTGCACGCTAATATTGGCACGCATCGCGGTACGGCCACTGTTACGGTGCGGTGAACGCGCCAGTTTCTGACCGCGAATACGGAAGCTTGCGTCCGGCGCCGCGTCTTTAATACCTTTCAGCTGCGGCAATGCTGCAACGGTGGCATCGATCACGTGATCAAGCAGCGTCCAGTCAATCTGACGGCTTTCAACAGTGCTGTGCAGCGAGTGCAGCCAGCGCCAGCTCTCCAGCATCACAATGTTGTTGTCGTAGTAAGACGGATCGTAAACCTGGAAGAAACGCTGTGCGCGGCCTTCCTGGTTGATCGAGGTGCCATCGCTCTCTGCGAAGCTCGCAGTAGAGAGCACCAGACCGGCTTTTTCCAGCGTCGCCGTGCGCTGATGATCAACCACAATCACGTGTGCGGTGTTATGCAGCGCCGCATCCACGGTGGCTTTCGGTGCGTGACGGTAGAGATCGTTCTCTAACACCACCAGCGCATCCGCTTCACCTTTATCCAGCTGTTCCAGTGCGCTATCCAGCGATTGACCGCCCATCAGGCCGAGGCCAAAACTGTTGGCCGCACCCGCAAGGAAAGTAATGCCGACATCCGCACCACGACCTTTCAACGCTTTCGCTACGTTGGCGGCCGCTTCAATCATGGCGATGCTGCCAGAGTGGGTACCAGAAATGATCAGTGGCTTTTTGGCACCGGCTAACGCCTGTACCACCACATCCAGCTTGCCGTTCAGCTTGCTGTCAAAGCCACTGACGGCTGGAGCTGTTTCATCGAGCGCATTGGCAATGGCGAAACCGAGACGAGCCTGATCTTCCACCGGTGCGCGATAGCTCCACGCCGCGATATCATCAAGGCGGGTTTCATCAACGTTGGTGACAAACAGCGGATGTTTGGCGTGCTGACCGATGTTCAGGATCGCCGCGATCTGCCAGTCAGCCACTTTCTGGGCTGCTGCCATTTCACGCGCTTTGCCTTTCACCGCCTGACGCACAGACAGTGCGACACGCGCACCAACCTGCGTCAGATCTTCACCCAGCACCAGCACCGCATCGTAGCTTTCGATTTCACGCAGTGATGGCGTATAGATACCGCCTTCCTGCAGTACTTTCAGCATCAACTCCACGCGTGCTTGCTCGGCGGCAGGCATACCGGTGGAGAAGTTTTCCGCGCCGACGAGTTCACGCAGCGCAAAGTTGCTTTCAATGCTGGCACGCGGTGACCCAATGCCGATCACACGCTTCGCCTGACGCAGTACGTCAGCCGCCGCATTCACCGCTTGTTCAGCGTTGAGGCTGACCCAATCGTTACCGCGTTTCTGTACTGGATGACGTGGACGATCTTTGCGGTTTACATAGCCGTACCCAAAGCGACCACGGTCACACAGGAAATAGTGGTTTACGGTGCCGTTGTAGCGGTTTTCAATACGACGCAATTCACCATAACGTTCGCCTGGGCTGGTGTTACAACCCACGCTGCACTGCTGGCAGATGCTCGGTGCGAACTGCATATCCCATTTACGGTTGTAGCGTTCGGAGTGCGTTTTATCGGTGAATACGCCGGTCGGGCAGATTTCGACCAGGTTACCGGAGAACTCGCTCTCCAGCGTGCCATCTTCCGGGCGACCGAAGTAAACGTTGTCATGGGCACCGTAAACGCCAAGATCTTTGCCGTCTGCGTAATCTTTGTAGTAACGCACGCAGCGATAGCAGGCAATACAGCGGTTCATTTCATGGGAGATGAACGGGCCGAGGTCCTGATTCTGGTGCGTACGTTTGGTGAAGCGGTAACGACGGAAGCTGTGGCCCGTCATGACCGTCATATCTTGCAGATGGCAGTTACCGCCCTCTTCGCACACTGGACAGTCGTGCGGGTGGTTGGTCATCAGCCATTCCACCACGCTTTCACGAAACTCTTTCGCTTCGCCATCGTCAATGGAGATAAAGGTGCCGTCCGACGCCGGTGTCATGCATGACATAACAAGACGACCACGGGTATCTTCGGCATTCTGGAATTGCTTCACCGCGCACTGGCGGCAGGCTCCCACGCTTCCCAGCGCCGGATGCCAGCAAAAATAAGGAATATCAAGGCCCAGAGAGAGACACGCCTGCAACAGGTTGTCGGCTCCGTTCACATCATATTCTTTACCGTCTACATGGATTGTAGCCATAGTGAACATGCTTCCGTAAGGCTCGCCCTAAGACGAGCGTTAAACATCTAATTCTGTCCCCCGCGCCGTGTCGGCGCAGGGTGAATTCCGTGTACGGCGGCTGATTACCAGCGCGCTTTCAGCAGGTTGGGCTGAATACCACCGATCGATCGGGTATTGCCAAACACCTGCGGCGCAATGCCGGCTTCAAACTCTTCACGGAAATATTTAATCGCGCTCTGCAATGGCTCAACGGCACCCGGTGCGTGGGCACAGAAGGTTTTACCTGGGCCGAGTTGGCGGCAAAGTTGCAGCAGGGTTTCGATGTCACCCGGCTGGCCTTTTTTCTGCTCCAACGCACGCAGGATCTTCACGCTCCATGGCAAGCCATCACGGCACGGCGTACACCAGCCACAGGATTCACGCGCAAAGAACTCTTCGAGGTTACGCACCAGCGACACCATACCAATCTCATGATCGACCGCCATCGCCAGCGCAGTACCTAAACGGCTACCGGCTTTACCGATGCTGGCAAATTCCATTGGCAGGTCGAGATGTTGATCGGTCAGGAAGTCAGTCCCTGCACCGCCTGGCTGCCAGGCTTTAAACTTCAGGCCATCACGCATGCCACCGGCATAATCTTCCAGAATTTCACGCGCGGTCGTGCCAAACGGCAGTTCCCACACGCCAGGGTTTTTCACGCGGCCAGAGAAGCCCATCATTTTGGTGCCGGTGTCTTCGCTGGTAGAGATGTTCTTGTACCAGTCAACGCCGTTGAGGAAGATGGCTGGGACGTTGGACAAGGTTTCCACGTTGTTGACGCAGGTTGGCTTGCCCCATACGCCCGCACTCGCTGGGAATGGTGGCTTAGAACGCGGGTTCGCGCGGCGACCTTCCAGTGAGTTGATCAGCGCGGTCTCTTCACCACAGATGTAACGTCCCGCGCCGGTGTGCACGATCAGTTCAAAATCGAAACCGGTGCCGAGAATGTTTTTACCGAGGTAGCCCGCTTCGGTGGCTTCGGCAATCGCACGGCGCAGATGCACGGCCGCTTCGATGTACTCGCCACGCAAGAAGATGTAGCCACGGTAGGCTTTCAAGGCGAACGCACTGATCAGCATACCTTCCACCAACTGGTGCGGCATTTGCTCCATCAGCAGGCGGTCTTTATAGGTGCCTGGCTCCATTTCATCGGCGTTACACAGCAGGTAACGGATGTTCATGGATTCGTCTTTCGGCATCAGGCTCCACTTCAGGCCGGTGTTAAAGCCTGCGCCACCGCGACCTTTCAGACCGGAGTCTTTCACTGCCGCAACGATTTCGTCCTGGCTCATGCCTTTCAGTGCTTTATCAGCGCCGACATAACCGTTTTTACTGCGATATTCATCGATCCACACCGGCTGCTTGTCGTCGCGCAGACGCCAGGTGAGTGGATGAGTTTCCGCAGTACGAATGATCTGTTTAATGGTCATTGATACTGCTCCAGCAGATTGGCGATGCCTTCCGGGGTCAGATGAACATGGGTATCTTCATCCACCATCATGGTTGGGCCTTTGTCACAGTTGCCCAGGCAGCAGGTTGGCAGCAAGGTAAAGCGGCCATCGGCTGTGGTCTGGCCCGGCTTGATATTCAGGTTCTGCTCAAGCGCAGCCTGAATGCCCTGGAAACCTGTGATGTGGCACACCACGCTGTCGCAGTAACGGATAACGTGACGGCCTACCGGCGTACGGTAAATCTGGCTATAGAAAGTGGCCACACCTTCTACGTCACTGGCTGGAATACCCAGCACGTCAGCAATGGCATTGATGGCACCGTCCGGTACCCAACCACGCTGTTTCTGCACGATCTTCAACGCTTCAATCGAAGCGGCGCGCGCATCTTCGTAATGGTGTTTTTCGTGCTCGATAGCGTGGTGCTCGGTCTCGCTCAGCACAAAGACCTCATCAGGGTCGATAGTGTGAATGGCAATTTTTTGATCGTGCATAATTAGCGGTCCACGTCTGACATAACAAAATCGATACTACCGAGGTATACGATCAAGTCGGATACCAGGCTGCCGCGGATCACCGATGGGATCTGCTGCAGATGCGGGAAGCTTGGCGTACGCACACGGGTGCGGTAGCTCATGGTGCTGCCATCGCTGGTCAGGTAGTAGCTGTTGATCCCTTTCGTCGCTTCAATCATCTGGAAGGATTCGTTGGCCGGCATGACCGGGCCCCACGAAACTTGCAGGAAGTGCGTGATCAGGGTTTCGATGTGTTGCAGCGTGCGCTCTTTCGGTGGCGGCGTGGTCAGCGGGTGATCCGCTTTGAACGGGCCTTCCGGCATGTTTTTCAGGCACTGTTCCAGAATGCGCAGTGACTGCCACATCTCTTCCATTTTCAGTTGAACGCGGGTGTAGGCATCACTAATGCCTGCGCCAACCGGGATCTCAAAATCGAAGTTTTCATAGCCTGAATACGGACGCCATTTACGTACGTCAAAGTCGAGGCCGGTGGCACGTAAGCCAGCACCGGTGGTGCCCCACGCCAGCGCTTCGTCCATGTTATACGCCGCAACGCCTTGCGAACGGCCCATCAACACGGTATTGCGCAGTGCGGCTTTGTCATACTCTTTCAGACGCTTCGGCATCCAGTCGAGGAACTCACGCAGCAGACGCTCCCACCCTTTCGGCAGATCGTGAGCCACACCGCCGATGCGGAACCAGGCTGGGTGCATACGGAAGCCGGTAATCGCTTCAACCACGTCATAAATTTTCTGACGGTCGGTAAAGGCGAAGAACACCGGTGTCATCGCACCAACGTCCTGGATAAAGGTGGAGATGTACAGCAAGTGGCTGTTGATGCGGAACAGCTCAGACAGCATCACGCGGATCACGTTGACGCGATCTGGCACGGTGATCCCGGCTAATTTTTCCACCGCCAGCACGTAAGGCATCTCGTTCACGCAGCCGCCGAGATATTCGATACGGTCAGTGTACGGAATGTAGCTGTGCCAGGATTGGCGCTCGCCCATCTTCTCAGCACCACGATGGTGGTAGCCGACATCAGGTACGCAGTCGACGATCTCTTCGCCATCCAACTGCAGGATGATACGGAAGGCACCGTGCGCGGACGGGTGGTTAGGACCCAGGTTGAGGAACATGAAGTCCTCATTGGTGGTGCTACGCTTCATGCCCCAGTCTTCAGGCTTGAAGGTCAGCGCCTCCATCTCCAGATCTTCTTTCTGTTTGGTCAGCTCGAACGGGTCGAACTCAGTGGCACGCGCCGGGTAATCTTTACGCAGCGGATGGCCTTCCCAGGTCTGCGGCATCATGATGCGCGTCAGGTGCGGGTGACCATTAAAGGTGATACCAAACATCTCCCAGGTTTCGCGCTCATACCAGTTGGCATTGGCGAAGAGTTTGGTGATGGTTGGCACATTTAGATCGTTTTCAGACAGCGCCACCTTGAGCATGATGTCGCGGTTGCGTTCAATCGAAAGCAGGTGATAGAAAACGGAAAAATCCGCGGCGGGTAAACCGGCGCGGTTGGTACGTAAACGCTCATCGAAGCCGTGCAAGTCATACAGCATGACGTACGGCTTTGGCAGCTTACGCAAAAATTCGACAATTTCCAGTAACTGTTCACGTTTCACCCAGACGACCGGGATACCGGTGCGGGTGGCCTGAACGGTAAAGGCATCCGGCCCAAAACGGTTACGCAGCTCGCCGACCACTGGATCATCCAGATGGTCACGGGTTTGCCATGCAGGCTGAGCGAGATCTTGCGTGGTTAAATCTGTCATACGTTACTCACCATTCCGGCCTGTCATCAGGCACTCAAAAGAAGGCGTCAGGATGGCGGCGCACATTAAATTGTGATGTTCTGCTGCGGCCGTTGTGCCATCCGTGTACGGGAAGCTTAAACTTCGTCTGGCGTTCTCAGGTTAGTGACGGCAATACGCTCGCCGCGTTTTCTCTCACGCTCTGGCTGCATATTGGCGCGATAAACGCCCTGATCACCCACCACCCACGACAGTGGACGGCGCTCTTTGCCAATCGACTCACGCAGCAACAGCAGCGCCTGCATGTAAGCTTCAGGACGCGGTGGGCAGCCCGGAATGTACACGTCAACCGGCAGGAATTTATCCACGCCTTGCACCACAGAGTAGATGTCGTACATGCCGCCCGAGTTTGCACAAGCGCCCATGGAGATCACCCATTTCGGTTCCAGCATCTGGTCATACAAACGCTGAATAACCGGCGCCATTTTGGTAAAGGGCGTACCGGCGATCACCATAAAATCAGCCTGACGTGGAGAGGCACGCATAACTTCCGCACCAAAACGCGCCACGTCATGCACCGCAGTGAATGACGTGGTCATTTCCACGTAGCAACAGGAAAGGCCGAAGTTATACGGCCAGAGAGAGTTCTTACGACCCCAGTTCACCATGTCATGCAGGGCGTGTTCGAGCTTGCCCATGTAGACGCTGCGATGAACGTGCTGCTCCAGGGGATCGGTAACAATCTCCTGTTTCTGCAGAGGATAACGATCGTTATCACCGCCGCCGTTAGGGTCTACGCGTGTCAGCGTGTAGTCCATCTTATTGCCTCGCTTTTACTGCTTATGAGGGTTGGTGTGGTTGTGGCTGACCGGGATTGATTTGACCACTACGCGACGACGCGCAGGAGCCCAATCCAGTGCACCGATGCGCACCAGATAAACCAGGCCTGCCAATAGCACCAAAATGAAAATTGCGGCTTCGACAAAGCCAACCCAACCGCTTTCACGGATTGAAGTCGACCATGCGTATAAATAGAGGGCTTCGACGTCGAAAATAACGAAGAACATCGCAACCAGATAGAATTTAGCGGAGAGGCGAATATGAGTATCACCGACGGATTCGATACCCGATTCAAACGGGGTGTCTTTATGGCGTGCCCGTGCACGACCACCTAACAACCAACCGCCGGTCAACATGAAGGCACACAGGCCAAATGCAATAACAATAAAAACAATAAACGCCCAGTGATGAGCGATCACTTCTGTGGTTGTCGACATACTCTTTGCTTACTCATCAAAAGTGGCGCTGGCATCCTGCACTGTTGCAGCAAACACACCACATGAATTCAAGGGAAGGATAAAAAACCTTGTAAACTATGCTGTCATTATCAAATAAGCAGCAATTTTATGGGGTTTTTTACTCCTTTCTATAACCTTTTGTCAACTTTGACAAAAGCATCCAAACATTAATTAACACCCGTAGCATATTATTAACAAACGAACCCCATGATACCAGCTAAATCGCTTCAGTTTGTGAGGTTAATTTCAGTGTAGCGGGTATTCACATGCATGGATCGTGCATTTAACAATCATATTTTGACAGGTCTTACAGGGATTTCCCCCCCCTTATAGGGGGTATTTTTTTGATCCAGAACACATAATGGTGTTTTTTGCTGTAAAAATCGGCGATCGGTACAGGCAAATGCCCTGGGAAAGATGGCACGGAATGATAAATAAGTTCCACTTTGAGCAAAAATGGAACAATCTCAATTTTTCAGGAAGACAGGAATATTATTGATGGCGAATCGCGTTAGAAAGCGTGAATTAAAATGCATAAAAAAAGCCTTAGCTGATGTTTATCAGTCTAAGGCTCATTTTAATAAGTTTTAACAATTAACCGGTATTCCAATGTGAAGGAATAACCCGCTATTGTTCTCCTTACTCTTCGTCATCCAACAGCAGGGTGCCATCTGGATTTGCCGTCAGATTGTAAGGATCGTTGGTCGACTGCATCGCATTGAAGATCGCCAGCGCCAACTCGTTATCACTGTCTGGATTACGACACAACAGGTACTGAGTGTCCGGCAATACCGGCAGCCCTTCAGCTGCACCCATCACACGCAGCTCTGGACTCATCATCTCAACCGGACGTGCTGTGACACCCAGACCCGCTTTCACTGCCGCACGTACCGCTGCCAGCGTTGATGCAACATACGAAATGCGCCATGGGATGCCCGCTTCATTCAGGTGATCGATCGCCATGTCACGGTACGGACTTGGTTCATCCAGCAGCACCAGTGGAATGGCTTCGCCGCGCTGGAAGATGTAATCCGCAGCACAGTACCAAAGCGTAGGTGAGGTACGCAGGACCTGATGGGTGAAATTACCAGGACTGGACGTGGTGACAACCAGATCAACCTCACCCTGATTCAGCATTTCCATCATGAACGGGTTGCGTTTGACGCGCACATCAATGGCCAGCTTCGGATAGACCGACGTTACGCGGTTAAGCAGGAACGGCAGAATGGTATCGGAAGTGTCATCGGAGGCGCCGATGGTCAGTACGCCCTGGATGTTGCTGTACATTAAAGAGGTGCACGCTTCGTCGTTGAAACGAAGGATCTTTCTGGCGTAGCCGAGCAACTGGATGCCATGCTCCGTCAACAGTTTATTACGTCCATGTCTGGCAAACAGCTCTTTACCTACCAATTGTTCCAGACGTTGCATCTGCTGACTTACTGCGGATTGCGTTCTGCACACTGCTGCAGCCGCCGCCGCAAAAGTATTCAAGTCAGCAACAGCAACAAAAGTACGCAGCAGATCGAGGTCGAGATTCAGTATCGGACGATTTGCATTAGTCATGTTTTTTCTTCACTTATAAGATTTTTTAAAACTACTACCCTGGTGTATTACCTTACTTATCAAATAGATAAGAGGTAATGGTGCTTAATGACAGCCCTGTGTGGAGCTGTCATGGAAAAATCGTGTCAGGCGGATGCCGACGGATACGTCACTCTGTATTCAGAGGAGCGCCGTCTAATAAGACAGAACAACTTCGGGTCCGAAGACGTATGTCGCACAGGTGCTGGAAGCTGCGTAGTTGTCTAGTTTCCCGCGAAAACGGCCTGCGGGTCAAAAAGAGATAACATCATGTTATGCTGATGCGAAGCGATAAAGTGCATCAAATAATAAATTATACTTAATCATTTTTACGCTTTAAAGGGAAATGTTTTCGATCAAATCATCGCATTTTTTGACCAAATCCCTTTTCCGCTACATCCTGCCACAATGCCGCTCATTTTTTAACCACCCAGGTTCTTAAACTGCTGCAGCAGCGTTAAAGTTACAGTGTAAATGCTATTTAAACTGCTGCTGTGTTCAGAATAGGTCACTTCGCAGCGCTTCATGCTGCCACCTTAAACTGATTAAGAATGCGTGACCTTCAATGGCACCAGCGATGGCTGCAACGGCACTGTTTAGTTCTTCGACATCCAACAAGATTTCTTTAACTATTTCATCAGGTCGCTAATGGTTTTTTTTGCAGGATGTAAATAAAAAATTTCTTAATGACCTCCAATACCTATGGATTAGCGGCTTTACAGCGCCAGCACAAACCACCAGTACTTTGTATTACAAAAAAATCCAACAATAGAATTATTAACCAGATTAACCGTCATATACTGCGTTTTGCGCCACCCGAGGCGGGAATCATTGGCAAACGCGCCAAAACCTTAAGCCGCCCTTCTTTTGTGACAGTGAGAGGAGTAAATTGGGCAGGTTTGATTTTGGTGGCAGGTTAAAGGACTCTGCCCGTTAAGGCGGTAACGATGAATTTTCAAATTGATAAATCCGGCAAGCTGGAAAATGTCTGTTATGACATCCGTGGCCCGGTACTGAAAGAAGCTAAGCGTCTGGAAGAAGAAGGTAATAAAGTTCTCAAACTCAACATCGGCAACCCTGCCCCGTTTGGTTTTGAAGCCCCTGATGAAATTTTGGTTGATGTGATTCGCAACCTGCCGAGTTCGCAAGGCTATTGTGATTCGAAAGGGCTGTATTCGGCGCGTAAAGCGATTATGCAGCACTACCAGGCGCGTGATATGCGCGATGTTACCGTCGAAGATATCTACATTGGTAATGGTGTCTCTGAACTGATTGTGCAGGCGATGCAAGCATTGCTGAACAGTGGTGATGAGATGCTGGTACCTGCGCCAGATTATCCGTTATGGACGGCAGCCGTGTCGCTGTCGAGCGGTAAAGCTGTGCATTATCTGTGTGATGAGTCTGCGGGCTGGTTCCCGGATTTGGACGATATCCGCAGTAAGATAACCCCGCGCACGCGTGGCATCGTCATCATCAACCCGAACAACCCAACGGGTGCGGTGTACAGCAAAGAACTGCTGATGGAAGTGGTGGAGATTGCGCGTCAGCATAACCTGATCATTTTCGCTGACGAAATCTACGACAAGATTTTGTACGACGAGTCACAGCACCATTCGATTGCGGCACTGGCGCCGGATCTGCTGACCGTGACCTTTAATGGCCTGTCTAAAACCTACCGTGTTGCGGGGTTCCGTCAGGGTTGGATGGTGTTAAACGGTCCGAAGAAACACGCTAAGGGCTATATCGAAGGGCTGGAAATGCTGGCGTCGATGCGTTTGTGCGCCAACGTACCTGCTCAGCATGCGATTCAAACAGCGCTAGGTGGCTATCAGAGTATCAGCGAGTTTATTGCACCTGGTGGTCGTTTGTATGAACAGCGCCAACGTGCCTGGGAATTGATTAACGATATCCCGGGCGTCAACTGCGTGAAACCGCAAGGTGCTTTGTACATGTTCCCGCGCATCGATCCAAAGAAATTCAACATCTTTGACGATCAAAAAATGGTGCTGGATTTCCTGTTACAAGAGAAAGTGCTGCTGGTTCAGGGTACCGCCTTTAACTGGCCATGGCCGGATCACGTGCGCATCGTCACCTTGCCACGTGTTGATGATCTGGAAATGGCGATCAATAAATTTGGTCGTTTCCTGCAAGGCTATCGTCAGTAGTTTGACACACTGACCCGCAATACATGAAGGCAGCAAGTGAATGAACCCAGGTTGCTTACCTGCGTGAGCGACTTGGGTGAGTGAACTCAGCTCACGCACATGCAACCCGAAGTATGAAGGGTATATACTGTTTTCATCTCGGGGAAGGCACTCCTTCCCCGCCGTGAGAACAGGAACCGTCTATGACCCGTAGCCACTTTTTCGCCCATCTCTCCCGTCTTAAACTGATCAATCGCTGGCCATTGATGCGCAACGTGCGCACCGAAAATGTCTCTGAACACAGTCTTCAGGTGGCGATGGTGGCGCATGCGTTGGCCATCATCAAAAACAAAAAATTTAACGGCAATCTCAATGCAGAGCGTATTGCGATGCTGGCGCTGTATCACGATGCCAGTGAAGTACTGACCGGTGATTTACCCACGCCGGTGAAGTATTACAACGCGCAAATTGCACATGAGTACAAAAAGATCGAAAAGATCGCCCAGCAGAAGTTGATCGAGATGTTGCCGCCGGAATTGCAGGATGCCTACCGTCCGTTGATTGACGAGCATTTGCATAGCGAAAGTGAACAAGCGGTGGTGAAGCAGGCTGACGCGCTGTGCGCCTACGTGAAATGTCTGGAAGAGTTGTCAGCAGGAAATAACGAGTTTTTGCTGGCCAAGGCACGCCTGGAGAAAACACTGTCACAGCGTCGTTCCCCAGAAATGGATTACTTTGTAGAGATATTTATTCCAAGCTTTAGCCTGTCGCTGGATGAAATTTCTCAGGATACCCCATTATAAAAAACGGGCCGCTATGGCCCGTACTGTCAGATGTTGGCAGAAAGCGTAAACGTGCCGTTTTCTGCAGGTGAAACCACCAGCGGTTCCAGTGTTTTCACCTGCCAGGTCACTTCATTCAGGCGCGGGGCATCCGTGGGTGCATTGACGGCAACCACTGCACTGCGCGCTTCCAGCCCGGCAATAATGCCGGCGGGAGCATCTTCAACCACAACGCATTCCGCTGCAGGCAGCCCCAGGCGTTCAGCACCCAGCAGATACGGCTCCGGGTTCGGTTTACCCAATTTGATGTTTTCTGCGGTAATGAACACTTCCGGCATGGGTAGACCTGCCGCTTTGTGACGCGCGTGAGCCACCGGGATCGATCCTGAGGTCACAATCGCCCAGGGAATCTGCAGTTCGTTAAGCGTGGCGAGCAATGCCTTCGCCCCCGGAATCGCTTGCACGCCCTGCGTGTCTTCTGCTTCTAAACGTTCAAGCCACAGAAACTCCGCCTGAATCGCCTCTTCAGACTGGCCTGCCATAAAATGGCGCAATGAATTGATAGCTGGCTTACCGTGAATGAAGTTCAGGACTTCTTCCGCCGCAATACCCTGGCGCTCGCCCCACAATGACCATGCGCGGATCACCGCAGGCAATGAATCCACCAACGTACCGTCCAAATCAAACAGAAAACCCCTGTACTTCACGCGTCGCTCCTTATTCAGGCATTGAGAATCTGCGCGATTTCGTTCGCGCTAAGATGATACTGACGCGGACAAGTGTGCCACACCGCCAGCATGCGTTGGTATTTTTCCCACATCGGCGTCTGGGCATTGAAGCCATGCGTACCGGAATCAAACTGGGTGTAGTGCCCTTCCACGTTCACCATGAAACGCACATAGCCGAGATAGCGTGCTTCGGTGGCCGCGTCAAAACCGAGAAATGCCAGACGGCGCTCTTCGATAGTACTGGCTTCTTTCAGGTTCGACCAGGAGACATGCAGCGCATGGTGCATTTCCATAATATCGATGAGTTGGCGGCAAGTGGCTTCCGTGAGCTCGCCAAACTCTTTGTCGAGTTCGCGCAGTTGCAGGCCGTAGCCCCGCTCGATGATGGTCTGGTAGCGGCGATAGCGCTCCGCATTTTCCGGCTCAAGCATCGCCATCATTTTGTATTGATTGGAGAGGATCAGTCGTTGTGCATGGGTCATTTCCACGGTTCGCTCCCGGGCCATCACGGCCGCTTAAGATTTAAACAATGGATAAATGATTACACAAGGAAAGCGATGCGTGTTTGCCCGCATCACTTTTCTTTGATTTAAACCCGGTTACTGCACACATTCTCTGGCAGTAAAAGGGGATGATCGATCAAAGATCGTCGAGGAAGGTACGATCGAGTTGTTTGAAGGCGCGCTTTAGCACATCGGCCAGCGCCTGGTAAGTCGGTTTACCATCAACGGGGGCAATCGCTTGTCCCGCTTCTTCCAGTTTTGCGCGCACTTCGTGGAACCAGTGCAGTAAAGTCGGCGGCAATGGCGTGATGGAGCGTTTACCCAGCCACCATAATCCCTGCATCGGCAGACTGCAGGCAAACAGTGCGGTGGCAATCGCCGGTCCCAACTGCCCGCCCATGGCGATTTGCCACGTCAGGGTGAATATCGCCAGCGGGGGCATAAAGCGGATGGCAAAACGCGTTGCCGTCACCACGCGGTTTTCAGGGAACATCGGTGCCAGTCGTTTGTCGGCTGGCCAGGTCTTCATGTAACGCTGACCGTTCTGGAATAAACCAAACCAGCCGGGATTGCTTGTGTCATTCGCCATGATAGACCTCAACTAATTCTGCAACGATTAAAATAAAATGATAACTACACAACTTTACGTGACATCCTTCAAAAGATTTTGTCTTTGCGGGTGACAGTGGGTATTCTGACGCCGTTTTAGCAACATTACCGGAAGCTACAGCTCAATAAAAGAGCGGTTTAGAGCCATGTTTCGCTAAGCAGATTTCAAAAATCTGCGTAAAATTACCGAAATTTTTTTGCATGTCGGTCTCTTTTTGACTACCGCATGATGTTAATCATTAATCTACCAGCATTCATGGGCTACGCTGTTAGTCTGATTGCGTTATTTTTAGCCACTCTTTAATCAATAGGTACTTCCATGTCAACGAAGTTAGTACTGGTTCTGAACTGCGGCAGCTCTTCACTTAAGTTTGCCATCCTCAATCCAGCCACCGGTGACGAATATCTGTCAGGTCTGGCGGAGTGTTTCCATTTACCTGAAGCGCGTATCAAATGGAAACTGGAAGGCAGCAAACAAGAAGCGCCTCTCGGCGCAGGTGCAGCGCACAGTGAAGCGCTGAACTTCATTGTTAAAACTATTCTGGCACAAAAACCAGAGCTTTCGGCACAAATCGCTGCAATCGGCCATCGTATCGTTCACGGCGGCGAGCAGCTGACTAAATCGGTCATCATCGATGAATCAGTGATTCAGGGTATTAAAGATGCTTCCTCTTTTGCCCCGCTGCACAATCCGGCACATCTTATCGGCATCGACGAAGCGTTGAAGAATTTCCCGCACTTGTCAGATAAGAATGTGGCGGTTTTTGATACGGCATTCCATCAGACTATGCCGGAAGAGTCTTATCTTTATGCTCTGCCGTACAAACTGTACAAAGAGCACGGCGTTCGTCGCTATGGCGCACACGGCACCAGCCACTACTATGTGACGCAGGAAGCCGCCAAAATGCTGAACAAGCCAGTCAACGAACTGAACATCATCACCTGCCACCTCGGCAACGGCGGTTCAGTTTCTGCTATCCGCAACGGTCAGTGCGTCGATACTTCTATGGGTCTGACGCCGCTGGAAGGTCTGGTCATGGGCACCCGCAGTGGTGATATCGACCCGGCGATCGTGTTCTTCCTGCATGACACGCTGGGTATGAGCGTGGATGCGATCAACAAACTGCTGACCAAAGAGTCTGGTCTGCTGGGTCTGACCGAAGTCACCAGTGACTGCCGCTATGTTGAAGACAACTACGCGACTAAAGAAGATGCTAAGCGTGCGATGGACGTGTTCTGCCACCGTCTGGCGAAATACATCGGCAGCTATAGCGCGTTGATGGAAGGTCGTCTGGATGCCGTGGTGTTCACCGGTGGTATCGGTGAGAATGCGGCGATGGTGCGTGAGCTGTCATTGGCAAAACTCGCATTGCTGGGCTTCGAAGTGGATCACGAGCGTAACCTTGCTGCCCGCTTTGGTAAGTCTGGTTTTATCAACAAAGAGGGCACCCGCCCGGCCGTGGTGATCCCAACCAACGAAGAGTTGGTCATCGCCCAGGACGCCGCGCGTCTGACCGCCTAAATACACTTCTCTCCGTCAGCTCAGGCTGACGGAGTTGTTTTGGCTAGTCTGCAACACCTGAGAGGTTTTTATAGTGTCACGTACAATCATGCTCATCCCTACCGGCACCAGCGTCGGCCTGACCAGCGTCAGCCTCGGCGTGATTCGTGCCATGGAGCGCAAAGGCGTTCGCCTGAGCGTGTTCAAGCCGATTGCCCAGCCACGTGCGGGCGGCGATGCGCCAGATCAGACCACCACCATCATTCGTAAGAACTCCGCGATCCCTGCCGCTGAACCGCTGCAGATGTCACGCGTTGAGTCACTGTTGGGTTCGAACCAGCAAGACGTGTTGATGGAAGAGATCATTGCTAACTACCACGCGAATGCGCAAGACGCGGAAGTGGTGTTGGTGGAGGGGCTGGTGCCAACCCGTAAGCATCAGTTTGCCTCTTCACTGAACTATGAAATCGCTAAAACCCTGAATGCAGAAATCGTGTTCGTGACGGCGCTGGGCAATGATTCGCCTGCGCAGTTGAAAGAGCGCATTGAATTAACGCAAAGCAGCTTTGGCGGCAGTAAGAATAAAAACATCACCGGCGTGATCATTAATAAGCTTAACGCGCCAGTGGATGAGCAGGGTCGTACGCGCCCTGACCTGTCTGAAATTTTCGATGATTCGACGAAAGCGAATATTGCCAATATCGATCCTAAGCAGCTGTTTGCTAACAGTCCATTGCCGATTCTCGGCTGTGTACCCTGGAGTTTCGATCTGATCGCGACGCGTGCCATCGATATGTGCCGCCATCTGAATGCCGAGATCATTAACGAAGGTGAGATCCAGACCCGCCGCGTGAAATCGGTGACTTTCTGCGCACGTAGTATTCCGCATATGCTGGAGCACTTCCGTCCAGGTTCACTGTTGGTGACGTCAGCCGATCGTCCAGACGTGTTAGTTGCAGCGTGTCTCGCCGCCATGAACGGTATTGAGATTGGTGCCGTGTTGCTGACCGGTGGTTATCAGATTGAAGCACCGATTGCGCGTCTGTGTGAACGTGCCTTCCAGACGGGCCTGCCGGTGTTTATGGTGAAAACCAATACCTGGCAGACCTCACTGAGCCTGCAGAGCTTTAATCTGGAAGTGCCTGCAGATGATACCCAGCGCATTGAGAAGGTGCAGGAGTATGTGGCCAGCTTTATCGATGCCGATTGGGTGGAATCACTCACTGCAACGTCCGAGCGTAGCCGCCGTCTGTCTCCACCAGCCTTCCGCTATCAACTGACCGAGCTGGCACGTAAAGCCGGCAAACGCATTGTGCTGCCAGAAGGTGACGAGCCGCGTACGGTGAAAGCCGCTGCGATTTGCGCCGAGCGTGGCATTGCATCTTGTGTGCTGTTGGGTAATCCGGACGAGATCCAGCGTGTGGCTGCCGCTCAGGGTGTGGTGCTGGGCCAGGGTATTGAGATTGTCGATCCAGAAGTGGTGCGCGAGAATTATGTGCCGCGTTTGGTTGAGTTGCGTAAGAGCAAAGGCATGACCGAAGTGGTCGCGCAGGAGCAGCTGGAAGATAACGTGATGCTTGGCACCATGATGCTGGAACGCGGCGAAGTGGACGGTTTGGTGTCGGGTGCAGTGCACACCACCGCGAATACCATTCGTCCGCCGTTGCAGTTGATCAAAACCGCGCCAAACAGTTCACTGGTGTCTTCGGTGTTCTTTATGCTGCTGCCTGAGCAGGTGCTGGTGTATGGCGACTGTGCGATTAACCCGGATCCGAATCCAGAACAGCTGGCAGAGATAGCGATTCAGTCTGCGGATTCCGCCAAAGCCTTTGGTATCGATCCACGCGTGGCGATGATTTCCTATTCAACCGGTAACTCCGGTGCGGGTAGCGACGTTGAGAAGGTACGCGAAGCGACGCGTATTGCTCAGGAGAAACGTCCTGATCTGGTGATCGATGGTCCGTTGCAGTATGACGCCGCCATTATGGAAGACGTGGCGAAGTCGAAAGCACCGAACTCTGCCGTTGCAGGTCGTGCAACCGTGTTTATCTTCCCGGATCTGAACACCGGTAACACCACTTACAAAGCGGTTCAGCGTTCGGCCGATCTGATTTCCATCGGGCCGATGCTGCAGGGTATGCGCAAGCCGGTGAACGATTTGTCACGTGGCGCATTGGTGGATGACATTGTTTATACCATCGCACTGACCGCGATTCAGTCACAGCAGGCAGAAGGCTAAGTTTTTTTTCTTCCTGCTGAGCGTAGAGAGCATGAGGGTTAAACCTTGTGCTCTTTTTTTTGCTGCCAGTT
Source organism: Pantoea rwandensis (assembly GCF_000759475.1). Taxonomy (NCBI): domain Bacteria; kingdom Pseudomonadati; phylum Pseudomonadota; class Gammaproteobacteria; order Enterobacterales; family Erwiniaceae; genus Pantoea; species Pantoea rwandensis. The sequence goes on along the minus strand of NZ_CP009454.1, from coordinate 1,892,540 downwards.
TGGTGGGATGCGTTCGGTAGATTGCCTGGTGCTGTCTTTGCTGGGGGCTGGGGGCTGGGGGCTGCGGGCTGCGGGCTGGGGGCAATAGTTGCTGCAGGCTGGGGGCAATTGCAGCTGAAAGCTGGGTGCAATAGTTGCTGCAGGCTGGGGCAATTGCAGCTGAAAGCTGGGTGCAATAGTTGCTGCAGGCTGGGGCAATTGCAGCTGAAAGCTGGGTGCAATAGTTGCTGCAGGCTGGGGCAATTGCAGCTGAAAGCTGGGTGCAATAGTTGCTGCAGGCTGGGTGCAATTGTCGCTGAAAGCTGGGTGCAATCGACAGGGAAGGCCAGTCCGATCGCGAAGGATAAACGCATCCCTGCAGATCGGCCGCGCCGTCCATGGCGCGGACGCTTCGCTCTTCGCACTGGCCTTCCCTGCCTTTCAAACTCCATCATCGCTTTTGTGCTGCAAACCTCCGCGTTCTTACCGTTTGTGAAGGGCGGATCTAGCGTCTATTTTAGTGGGCACTCTCCTTCCCTTTCCTTTAAACTTCATCATCGCTTTTAGGGTACATACCTCCGCATTCTGACTGTTTATCAGGGGAGGATTTAGCGTGTGTTTCAGTGGACACTCTCCTTCCCTGCCTTTCAAACTTCATCATCGCTTTTAGGGTACACACCTTCGCATTGGGACCTTATATAACGAGGCGATTTTCACGCAGTTGTTCACTGGCGAAAAAACATCCTGCCGCTCACACTGATGACAGTCCCCCGTGAATTGCGAGGTTAATGATGAGTAACAGTGATGTGCACAGTCGTCGATTGAAGGCCACGCCGCGCGGCGTGGGTGTGATGTGTGATTTCTATGCGGTCAAGGCGGAAAACGCCACGGTGTGGGATCAGAAAGGGCGCGAATACACTGATTTCGCGGCGGGTATCGCGGTGCTGAATACCGGGCATCGTCATCCGAAAGTGATGGCGGCCGTGCAACAGCAGTTGGATTGTTTTACCCATACCGCGTTTCAGATCATCCCCTATGAAAGCTATATTCATCTCGCTGAAAGGCTTAACCAGTGCGTTCCGATAAGCGGCGCAGTGAAAACCACTTTTTTCTCCAGCGGCGCGGAGGCGGTGGAGAATGCGGTGAAGATTGCCCGCGCGGCGACCGGGCGTCCCGGCATTATCGCGTTCACAGGCGCATTTCATGGTCGCACCCATATGACGATGTCACTGACGGGTAAGGTCGTGCCTTACAAAACCGGCTTTGGGCCGTTCGCCGGTTCGGTATTTCACGCCCAGTATCCCAATGCGCTGCACAACGTGAGCGTGCATCAGTCATTGGAGAGTCTTGAGGCCATTTTCCGCAGTGATATCAGCCCACAGCAGGTGGCGGCGATCATTTTCGAACCCGTGCAGGGCGAAGGCGGTTTTTATATTGCGCCGCCAGCGTTTGTCTCTGCGTTACGCGCTTTATGCGATCGTCACGGCATTTTGTTAATCGCCGATGAGATTCAGAGCGGTTTTGCGCGCACCGGCAAGCTGTTCGCCAGTGAGTATTACGATGTGCAGCCAGATTTGATCACCATGGCAAAAAGTCTGGCGGGCGGGTTTCCGTTATCGGCCGTATCCGGGCGTGCCGAAGTGATGGATGCCCCTGAACCGGGTGGTTTAGGTGGCACTTATGCGGGCAGCCCGCCCGCGATAGCCGCCGCGCATGCCGTGCTGGATATTATTGATGAAGAGCAGCTGTGCGCACGCGCTAGCCAATTGGGCGAACAACTCAGTGCCACTTTGCGGAGTGCAGGATGCGCATCCCTTGCTGAGGTACGCGGCTACGGTTCAATGGTTGCGGCAGAGTTTCAGGATGACTCAGGCCGACCATCAGCAGAAATCACCAAAGCGATTCAGTTACAGGCGCTGGCACAAGGGCTGATTTTACTGACCTGTGGCGTACACAGTAATGTGATCCGTTTTCTTTATCCGCTGACGATTCCGCAGCCGCAGTTTGATAAGGCCCTGCAACTGCTCAAAGAGATTTTGCGTGAGCATTAGAAACAACAAAGGCGCCGTTGGGCGCCTTGTTCGAATGTAGCGGGAATCAGGATTCGCTGCTCTGCTTGCGACGCGCGGCATCGCTGTTGCGGCTCAGCCACAGTGATACGGCTTTGAGCGAGTCGTCGGTGAATTCATCGCAGCGTGCAGTGATCTCTTCTGGCGTCATCCAGAACACTTCATCCACTTCTTCTTCCTGCATGGCAAATGGGCCATGTGACACACAGCTAAACAATCCGCCCCAGACGCGGCAGTGCTCATCTTCGAAGTAGAATTTACCATGTTCGGCAAACGGCACTGCGGCGATCCCTAATTCTTCTTCCGCTTCACGGCGTGCAGATTCCAGCAGGTCCTCACCACTCTGTACCACGCCACCGGCGGTCGCATCGAGCATACCCGGCATGAAGTCTTTGATTTCAGTACGACGCTGCACCAGAATTTTGCCCATACCATCATGCACCACGATGTAGGTCGCACGATGACGCAAATTCTGCGCACGCATCTGCGCACGGCTAGCTTGCGCAATGACTTCGTTCTCTTCACTAACGATATCAACCCACTCGATACCGCTATCTGCCGTTTGATCCACCATCCGTAACCCTTTTCTGTTTTCGGCGTGCCCAGCACGCGCCTGTTTGCGATGCCTTATTAGAATGAGCGGTAAGGTAAAGCGTTCTTTTCGCCTCCGCAAGGCTCTTCGTGCTTAGCGCGATTTGCCTGATTCGGCCAGCCACAATTGCACTGACGCGCGTTGCCACTGAAACTCGGCGTAATGCTGCAATTTCACCGGTAACGTGTCGCCATGCAGTGCCAGGCGGTTAATCATCACCGCCAAATCGGTGTCAGCAATCGACCATTCCCCAAACAGGTTTTGTTGTCCATCCGGTAGCAGGCGCTGAACCGCCGCAATCAATTTGCTGGCCGCCTGCTCGCCTGCCGGAGTTAATGGCGCAAAGCGCTCGCCGGCAAACAGCACTTCCGTCGGGCGTTCAGCACGCAGCGCCATTAAATCACTGCGCAACCACGCCTGCACTTCACGCGCATGCGCACGCTTTTCACGATCGCGCGGATAGAGACGCTCAAATTCAGGGGCCGGAAAACGCTCTTCAAGGTATTCAGCAATCGCTGAAGATTCATTGAGCACCAGATCATCAATTTGCAGCGTGGGCACGCGGCAGGTGAGCGACAGCGCGCGATAGTCATCATCAAGCTGTGCGTTTTGCGCTAAGTCCACGCGTTTCAGGGTGAAGGGAATGCCCTTCTCGGTGAGTGCAACGTAGACCGACATAGCGTAAGGACTAAAAAAGGATGCATCGGACCACAAGGTGATGGATGGATAGTTCATCGGCTGCCTCAATAAGCATCAGGTGTGCTTTCTATTTACCGATTTTTATTTGTTAAGGCAATGGTGTGCTGGTCGGATCTTTGACCTTAAGGCCAACACAAACTTTCCCTTTTTCTTCATTAGCGTAAGCGCTGTCACGCTATCCGTGCGCTTCTCTTCTATGATCAGTCTGAGCAGAAAATAAATTACAAGGAGGCTCAGCATGCACCTGCTTATTACCGGTGGCACAGGTTTGATAGGCCGCCATTTGATACCGCGTCTGCTGTTGCTCGGACATCAGGTGAACGTCGTCACCCGAGATGTCGCGGCGGCACGGGACAAACTGGATCCTCGCGTTTCGCTGTGGTCCGGTATCAATCAGCAAACCGATCTCGACGGTATTGATGGCGTGATTAATCTGGCAGGCGAGCCGATCGCCGATAAACGCTGGACCGAACAACAGAAACAGCGGCTGTGTGAAAGTCGCTGGCAGATTACCGAACAAATCGTTTCGTTGATCCACGCCAGCAGCAATCCACCGCATTTTTTAATTTCCGGATCCGCGACCGGTTTTTATGGTGATACCGGCGATCTGGTATTAACGGAAGATGATCCTGGTCACGATGAGTTTACCCATGCTCTCTGCGCGCGCTGGGAGCAACTGGCGCTTAACGCACAGAGCGATCGCACCCGCGTATGCCTGTTACGAACTGGCGTAGTGTTAGCCGAGGAAGGCGGCGCATTGGCGAAAATGAAGCTGCCGTTCAAGCTGGGTGTCGGCGGCCCCATTGGCAGCGGTAAGCAGTATCTGCCGTGGATTCACATTGACGATCTGGTTAACGCCATCATCTGGCTGATCGACAATAACCACCTGAACGGACCGTTCAATATGGTTGCGCCTTATGCGGTGCGCAATGAGCAGTTCGCCGCCACACTCGGCCACGTGATGCATCGACCGGCGTTTATGCGCACGCCTGCCAGTGCGATTAAATTGATGATGGGCGAATCCGCCGTGCTGGTGCTGGGTGGGCAGCATGTTTTGCCGAAACGGCTGGAGGAGTCGGGTTTTGGCTTCCGTTGGTATGATTTGCAGGAAGCGCTGCAGGATGTGGTCTGATAAACAGACGGCGGCCCTGAGCCGCCGTTTTTTCGCTTAGCTGCGTTGTTCCGCTACTCGCGATTTCACCGCCCTCTCTTCACGCGTGTGTCCCGGCTGCGGCACGCGAATGATAAAGGTCAGCACCCCCGCAAATACGTACAGCGCGGTGTAAGCCCATACCACCCCGACAATATCAAAGAACGGCAACATCACTGAGGCGATAGCCGGAGCCACGAAATTGCTCAGGCCCGCCGACAGGTTATAGATCGAGACGGCGGCACCTTTGTGATGCGGCTCCAGCGTCGGAAATACCGCCGTCATCGGTACAAATGCCGCCACAAAGATCCCCAGCATCACTGCCGGAATCAGCGCCACCCAGAAGTTGTGACCGGCATACAGCGGCAGGTAGTAAAACATCAGGCTGGAGATCGCCATCCCCAAACAACCGAACCAGCGTACCTGACGGATCCAGCCTAGCTTCTCACCGGTAATGCCCCAGAAGATGTTGGTGAAAATGGTGACAAAGAAGAACACTGCCCAGATCTGCAGCCATTCAGAGATGGTGAAGCCGAGACGATCGACAAACAGCAGTGGCATGATGATGGCAAAACCAAACAGCGACAGCGTGTTGATGATGCGAATCAGGCAGGCATAAAACACATGCTGATTGGTGAACAGGATGGTCACGGCCCGCGACATCTCGGTCATTTTGTCACGCATCGGCAAATTCACACGTGAGCGATCCACCGGCACGTTGCGCAAGCTGAAGTACGCCAAAATACCGCCACAGGCCACCCAGATAATCGCCAGCCACAGTGTCCCGGTTTCTCCCAGCATCGGGATGGTCAGGCTTGGCAAATAGCTGCCAACCACGCCGATGCCGACGGAATACATTGCCCAGAACCAGCCGGTTGCTGCTGCCAGTTTCTCACGTGGTAAGACCTGCACCAGCATCATCATGAACGAGTAGATAAACAGCGGATAAGCCAGCCCGCGGATGCCATAGAACAGCACCATCAGCGGGTAGTTGCGCAGGCCAAGCCCCAGCGACATAAACAGCGCATGCATCACGATCCACAGCACAAAGCCAATCATCATCGCGCGCTGCGGGGTGATCAGCTCAGCCACCACGCCAGACGCCCAGGCCGCCAGCGCCGCCGCTAAACCATAAAAGGTAAACACCACCGCAGATTGCGCAGGCGTAAAGCCCATGTCGGTGATATGGCGCGACAGAAACGCCATTTCGAAGCCATCACCCGCCATGAAAATCGCGATAGCGAGGAAGCCCCAGAACATCTTTTTCGGTAAGCCAAACCAGTATTCGTTCGATTGCATCACCATCACCTTCTGTTCGGTAAGCCGTTATGCAGGCAGCAAGCTGCGCACCTGTTGTTGTTGGATGTAGAGTTCGCGGAACAGACGCAGCCGCTGTTGCAGCACCGCACCGCGCGTCACGTCCGGTTGGTAGCGCGCCTGTACCGCCGGTTTCAGACACACCTCATGCTCAAGACCGCCATCCGCCAGCCACGCTAAACGCGCGGCGCCCAGCGCACCGGATGCGCTGGCCGGATGGGTGACGATAGGCAGTTGCAGCACATCGGCAATCAGCTGTGCCCACAGCGTGCTACGCGCACCACCGCCGGTCAGGCTGCATTGCTGGATGTGATGCTGAGCGTCACCGAGTACGGCTAACCCATCCGCCAGCCCAAATGCCACACCTTCAATCACCGCATAGCCCAGTAAGGCACGCGGCGTTTCGTGGCGTAGATTGAAGAAAGAACCGGAGGCGTCAGGATCGTTATGCGGTGTGCGCTCACCTGACAGATAAGGCAGGAAAACCGGTGCGCGGCGCAGTTGTTCATCATTGAGCTGTGCCATCTCCTCCATCAGTTGGCTTTCGCTTACCGACAGCAGATTGCACAGCCAGCGCAGACAACTGGCGGCGCTGAGCATCACACTCATCTGATGCCAGCGGCCCGGTAGCGCATGGCAGAAGGCATGCACACCGGACTGAGGATCGGCCTGTAAGCGATCGTTCACCACGAAGATCACACCGGACGTGCCCAATGAGATAAAGGCATCGCCCGGATTCACTGCACCCACGCCGACCGCTGAAGCAGCATTGTCACCGCCACCACCAGCCACCGTCACCGAAGTGGATAAGCCCCATTCGCTTGCCAGTGCCGGTTGCAAGCGGCCACTCACCGCGCTGCCTTCTACCAGCTCAGGCATCTGCGCGCGCGTCAGTCCGGTAATAGACAACAGTTCATCAGACCAGTCACGCTGAGCCACATCCAGCCACAGCGTACCGGCAGCATCGGAAGGCTCACTGACAAAGCGCCCGGTAAGGCGCCAGCGCAGGTAATCTTTTGGCAGCAAGACCTTATCGATGCGGCTGAAGATCGCTGGCTCATGTTCAGCCACCCAGCGCAGTTTCGGCGCGGTAAAGCCGGGCATGATCATGTTGCCGCTGATCGCCATCATCTGCGGATAGCATTTACGCAGCACATCACACTGCGGCGCACTGCGTGTGTCGTTCCACAAGATGCATGGACGCAACACCTTGCCGTCCGCATCCAGCAGCACAGCGCCATGCATCTGACCGGATAAGCCGATAGCGCGAATCTCGGCCCACGCATCAGGGGATTGATGACGCAATCCCGCCAGCACCTCGGTGCAGGCTTGCCACCAGCGTTCGGGATCCTGTTCTGCCCAGTGGGGATGTGGGCGCTGCACAGCCAGCGTGGCGTGCTGAGACGCCACAATCTCGCCGTCTGTATTAACGATCAGCGCTTTAAGTTCTGAGGTGCCGATATCGATGCCGAGATACATGATTACACCGCCGCCAGTTCTGGCTGTTTCAGCCACTGCTGCAAACTCTCAACACGACGCGTCACCAGCGCATGAAAAGCCTTGTCGTTGGCCAGTTCCGCAAACAGCGCGCTGTCACTCAGGAAGGACGCCAGCGGGTCAGCACTGGCGAATTGTTTACGCAGCGCATCGGCCTGTAGCGCGCCATCCTGATAGGAATACGGCAGATCGTCATTGGCCCAGCGCTGCATAAACAGGAAGAACAGCGCAGGAATCACCGCCGTTGCAGTGGGCTGCGCGCCGCGCTGGTAGCACTCTTGCAAGGTTGGCGTCACCATGCCGGGAATTTTGGACAGGCCATCAGCGCCCACGCGCTGATTGGTGTCTTTGATGTATGGGTTGCTAAAGCGGGCCAGCACTACGTCGCGGTAATCGGCTAAATCAAGCGGGCTGGGCGACAGGGAGGGAATGACATCCTGAGTGACGTAGTCATGCGCCAGTTGATAAATCGCCGGATGACGTGTGCTGTCATCGATATAGTTCAAGCCAATCAGCGTGCCCGCCCAGGCAATCGCGGCATGCGTCGCATTGAGGATGCGGATTTTCGCCTCTTCCCACGGCAGCACCGATTCCACCAGCTCAACGCCGACCTTTTCCAGCGCCGGACGCCCGGCAATAAAGTCATCCTCAATCACCCACTGAATAAAGGACTCCGCCATCACCGCTGCGCGATCCTGTTTGCCGGTTGCGGCTTGCACGCGCTCCGCCACATCCGGCGTAGGGCGCGGTGTGATGCGATCGACCATGGTATTCGGTGAAGTGGTCTGTGTGCGCACCCAATCTGCCAGCGCGGTATCGCCTTTGGCCGCAAGGAAGGCGAGGAACCCCTCACGGAAACGCTCGCCGTTATGGCGCAGGTTGTCACAGTTCAGCAGTGTGACTGGCGCGCCGCCCTGCACAACACGCTGCGTCAGGATACGGCTGAGTGCGCCATAAATAGTGCGGATATCGCCGCTCAGGTCGGCCTTCACGTCTGCCTGGTTAAGATCCAGGGTGAATTCAGGCGTCAGGTAGTAACCCGCTTCAGTCACGGTAAAGCCAATTACACGAGTTTCCGCATTGGCCCCCTGCTCAACCAGCGCGCTGATTTCACTGTCCCACGGCAAGATTTTGCGCAGCGAAGTGATAGTTTCATAGTCGCGCTCACCTTCAGGCGTCACGGTTTCCAGCACATATTCGCCGTTCTGCGCCGCTAACTGATTGAGCAGCGGTACAGCGTCATTGCGAATATTGCCGAGCGCGATGCTCCAGCTTTCGTCTCCCTGCTCGCGCAGTTTATGCAGATACCACGCCTGATGTGCCCGATGAAATGATCCCGCGCCGATGTGCATCCACACTGATTGATTGGTCATAATCGCCTCAATTAAACATTTGCCACAAACAAGGGCATTTGCCCGATAGCCAGTAGCATAGTGCGCGTGGTGAGGATCTTTCTGCGAGCCTTATCACAAATAATACTTTTGCTCTTTTCTAGGGCTTTTGCTCAGTTAGTGCTTTTCGTAAAACACGCGCTAAGATGACGCATCGATTTTGACGGAATAGCGTGATGAGCAGAGAAGAGAAAAAGCAGGAGCTGGCCGCACGTGCCGCGTGGATGTATTACGTTGCAGGCGTAACACAGCAGGAGATTGCGCAGGCATTGGGATTATCACGTCAGGTCGCACAGCGCCTGGTCTCCAGCGCACGTGAGATGGGCATGGTGAGCGTAAAAATCGATCATCCCGTCACGCACTGTTTGCAACTGGCACGCGAGGTGCAGGAGAAGTTTGGCCTGGATCTGTGCCGCGTAGTGCCATCGGCCAATCTGAATGATGACGCCATTCAACAAATGCTGGCGGTAGGAGGCGCGGCGGTGATGTCACAGTTTATCAATGAGGAAACGCCGCAGGTGTTCGGCATTGGTTCGGGCAAGACGCTACGCTCAATGATCGATGCATTGCCGTGGGTGGATCGCCCGCAGCATCAGTGCGTTTCGATGATTGGGGCGATTGCACGCGATGATTCCGGTACCCGCTACGATGTGCCATTGAAAATGGCCGAAAAGATGCAGGGCAAATATTTCTTCATTCCTGCGCCGCTCTACGCCGACACACCACAGGATAAAGCGATGTGGGTGCAGCATCAGGTGTATCAGCGCGTCACCGATCGCGCATTGCAGGCGGACGTGGCCTTTGTTGGTATTGGGGAAGTGATGCCGGGTTGTCCGTTAAATGCCGAAGGTTTTATCACCGATGCGCAGGTTGAAGCGCTGAACGCGCGCGGCGTGGTGGGCGAGATGCTCGGTCATTTTTTCAATCAGCAAGGTGAGCGCGTGTGGGGCGAAACCGATGAGCTACTGACCAGCGTATTGCTGGAGAGCCAGACACAGCGCAAGATTATTGGTTTTTCCGGCAGCGAGCGGAAGTACCCGGCGATTCGGGCTGCATTGCAGGGTGGCTGGGTATCGGGACTGGTAACTGATGAAGATACGGCGCTGAAGTTAATGCGAGAGTAACCGTACGCGCACCATTGCCTCATCTCGCCCGTACGATTATCGGCCAAATGCGCATCGATGCTTCATCTCGTCCGTACGATTATCGGCCAAATGCGCATCGATGCCTCATCTCGTCCGTGCGGTTATCGGCCAGGTACGCATCGATGCTTCATCTCGCCCGTGCGGCGATTGGCCAGGTGCGCATAGTGCGCACCCTACATTGGTAGGGTCGCCATTGATGGCGACCTGGTCGATTACTTCAGCGATCCCGACAGGAACTGCTGCAAACGCGGGCTTTTCGGGTTGCCGAAAAGTTCATCTGGCGAGCCCTGCTCTTCAATCTTGCCCTGATGCAGGAAAATCACGTGATTGGAAACATGACGAGCAAACTCCATCTCGTGCGTCACTACCACCATGGTTTTGCCCTCTTCAGCCAGTTTCTGCATGATGCGCAGCACTTCGCCGACTAACTCGGGATCGAGCGCAGAAGTCGGTTCATCAAACAGCAGCACTTCCGGCTCCATCGCCAGGGCGCGGGCAATGGACACACGCTGCTGCTGACCGCCAGAAAGATGCACCGGATATTTAGCGCGCGCACGCTCATCAATGCCGACTTTATCCAGATATTTAATCGCACGCTCACGCGCTTCGGCTTTGCTCAGCCCAAGCACCTGGATTGGCGCTTCGGTGACGTTATCCAGCACCGTCATGTGGCTCCACAGGTTAAAGTGCTGGAACACCATGGTCAGACGAGTGCGCAGTGAACGCAGCTGCTCTTTGTTGGACACTTTCAGCTGTCCATCGGTATCACGCACCAGATTGATTTGCTCGTTGTTGACCGAAATGGTGCCTTCGCTCGGCTTTTCGAGGAAGTTAATGCAGCGTAAGAAGGTACTTTTCCCGGAACCGGACGAGCCAATAATGCTGATCACATCGCCGGCATTCGCCTGCAGTGATACGCCTTTCAAAACTTCATGTTCACCGTAACGCTTGTGCAGTTCGGTAACGCTTAATTTGTTGTCAGCCATAGTGATACTCAATGCGATGAAGAAGGTTTCACGTGCGCCAGGAAGCGGCGTTCCGCCTTGCGGAACAGGCTAATCAGCACGTAAGAGATAATCAGATACAGCACCGCAGCGATGCCAAACGCGGTAAACGGCTGGTAGGTCGCCGAGTTAATATCACGCGCGATTTTCAACAGATCCGGCACCGTGGCAGTAAATGCCAGCGCGGTGGAGTGCAGCATTAGGATCACTTCATTACTGTAGGCTGGCAGCGCGGTACGCAGCGCCGACGGCAGAATGATGCAGCGATACATTTTAAACGGGGAGAAACCGTAAGCGCGTGCTGCTTCAATTTCGCCATGGGGAACTGCGCGAATGGCACCGGCAAAAATTTCGGTGGTGTAAGCGCAGGTGTTCAGCGTAAAGGCCAGCAGCGTACAGTTCAGGCCGCTGCGGAAGAAGGCATTCAGCAGCTCCGATCCTTTCACCACTTCCAGCGTATACATGCCGGAATAGAATACCAGCAGCTGGACATACAGCGGCGTACCGCGGAACACATAGGTGAACAGCCAGACGGGCGTTGAGATATAACGATTCGGCGATACACGCGCAATCGCCAGCAACACCGCCATGCAACCGCCGATCACCACGGAAAGAATCAACAACCACAACGTAATGGCGACGCCGGTAAAACGGTAACCATCGGTCCAGAGCAGCTGTTTCCAATACTCCTGAATAATATCGATCATAGCTCTGCCCTTTTCACACCCACCGTGTAGCGGCGTTCAAGCCACCACAGCACGCCGTTCGACAGCGTGGTAAACACCAGATAAATCACCCCCGCGACGATCGCGAAGTAGAACGGCTGCCAGGTACTTTTACCCGCCAGCTGCGTGGCTTTCACCACGTCTTCCAGCCCCAGCAGCGACACCAGCGCCGTGGCTTTGAGAATCACCTGCCAGTTATTACCAATGCCTGGTAACGCAAAACGCATCATCGCCGGGAACAAAATACGACGGAAAGTTTGCGAACCGGTGAAACCGAAAGCGGTAGCCGCTTCAATCTGCCCTTTTGGCACAGCGAGGAAAGCACCCCGAAAGGTTTCGGTGAAATAGGCACCATAGATGAAGCCAAGTGTGATGATACCGGCCACCATCGGATCGATATCAAACTGCGCCATGCCCAGCGCATCAGTGACCGTATTGAGGGCGATTTGCAGACCGTAGAAGATCAGCAACATCAAAACCAGATCGGGCACACCGCGGATTAAGGTGGTGTAGCCTTCAGCAATCATCACCAACAGGCGACTGCGAGAGAGTTTGGCGCCAGCGCCCATTAAGCCAAGCACTAAGGCGAGCACCACCGAGCTGAGTGCCAGCTCAAGGGTCACCAGGGTGCCTTTTAGGATTACTTCAGAATAGCCATACAGCATGGGTTCGATCCTGTCGTGAGGGAAAATAACAAACGCTGCCCAACTAACGGACAGTCCTGACCAGGATTTGAATCACAGGGTAGATGGCGGCAAGCGTATGAACCCCGGGAGTTTACATAAGTAAGCGCCCGGAGTGAATAGTTATGACCAACCCTGCTGCAAATCAATCATCAAGGTCAGAAAACAGGACAATTAATCGCCGTATACGTTGAAATCAAAGTACTTCTTCGCAATCTTGTCGTATGTGCCATCTTTACGCATGGCATCAAACGCTTTATCGATGGCCGCTTTCAGGTCGGCATCATCTTTGCGTAAGCCCATACCGGTACCCACACCAAAGATTTTGTCATCTTTAACTGCGGGACCCGCAAACGCATAGTTTTTGCCAACCGGCTGTTTCAGGAAGCCCTCACTCGCCTGCACTTCATCCTGGAAAGCCGCATCGATACGACCTGCATCCAGATCCTGATACACCAGATCCTGGTTGGCGTATGGCGTCACGGTGACACCCTTAGGACGCCAGTTTTCGTTCGCGTAGGTTTCCTGAGTGGTGCCCTGCAGCAGACCGATGTTTTTACCTTTCAGCGATTCAATGGTCGGTTGCAGGCTGGAACCTTTCTTCGCCACTAAACGTGCATTGGCGGCGTAGAGTTTTTCAGAGAAGGCGATCTCTTCCTGACGTTTCTCGGTGATGGAGAGAGAAGAGATGATAGCGTCGATCTTCTTCGCTTTCAGCGACGGGATCAGCGCATCAAAATCACTTTCCACATAAGTACATTTGGTCTCGATACGCTTACAGATTTCGTTCGCCAGATCGATGTCAAAGCCGACTAACTGGCCTTGTGCATTCTTGGATTCAAACGGCGGGTATGTCGGGTCTGTCCCGATGCGCAGCGTTTTTGGTACCGCAGCGAACACGCTCGCAGCGCTGGACATGGCCAGCATCAGGGAAAGAGCCAGAACTCGCTTTTTCATAGGTAACCCTCAAGTGAAGTGCTTATTGTTATATGGTCGTGATGTGTGTTTGCGCTGAATGATTTGCAGGTTTCATGCCAGTTATGCAAAACGGCGAAAGCGTGCTCAGGCGCACTAAATACCGCGCCCTTCAGGGGCGCAAGCACTTAGTTTGTGAGGGAAATATAACAGCGGCGTGAGGAAGAAAAAGCGACATTGTTAACTTTTGGTGCACAAGATGCACGAAGAGTGATCGGGCACGCGAAATTGCACACAGTTAGTGCAAAATTGCACCATTATGCGCCATGCCAACGGGTAAACAGGTCTTGCGGCAGCTCAATATCGAATTGATCAATGACGCGATTGACGGTTTGATCGACCAGATCTTCAATTTTTTGTGGGCGGTGATAGAAAGCGGGCACCGGCGGCATGATCAGGGCGCCCAATTCCGCGGCAGTGGTCATCATGCGTAAATGCCCAAGATGCAGCGGCGTTTCGCGCACGCACAGGACCAGTTTACGCTGCTCCTTCAGTACTACATCGGCGGCGCGCGTCAGCAAACTATCACTGTAGCTGTGCACGATGCCGGAAAGGGTTTTCATTGAACAGGGTAAAATCACCATGCCGAGTGTCTTGAAGGAACCGGATGAGATGCTGGCCGCGATATCACGTACGTCATGCACCACATCAGCCAGTGCTTGCACATCACGCAGGCTGTAATCCGTTTCCAGCGATAACGTCTGACGCGCAGCCGGACTGATCACCAAATGGGTTTCCACATCGGCCAAAGGTTGCAGCACTTGCAACAATCGCACGCCGTATATCGCGCCACTGGCGCCGGAAATACCAATGATCAGTCGTTTCATTATTCAGCCCTACCCGTTCAGATTGCGGCAATGATAGCCGCTCACTGAACAAAAATACAAAAACAAACAGGGCGGAGTCTCCCCCGCCCTGTTAAAGATGAGCACCACGAGGCCGTTAGCCTTCGTTATGCAGCTCCAGACCTTCCACTTCGTTCTGACGCTGAATCGCTTTCGCATCGTCATTACGCAGTGACTGCAAATACTCGAGGTACTGCTGGTCGACATCTTTGGTGACGTAAACGCCGTTGAATACCGAGCACTCAAACTGTGCGATATCCGGGTTCTCTTCACGCACTGCTTCGATCAGGTCATCGAGGTCCTGGAAGATCAGCGCATCGGCTTTGATCAGCTGACGAATCTCTTCCACTTCACGACCATGCGCGATCAGTTCGGTAGCGCTCGGCATGTCGATGCCGTAGACGTTCGGGAAACGAATTTCCGGCGCGGCAGACGCCAGGTAAACGCGTTTTGCACCGGCTTCGCGCGCCATTTCAATGATCTGCTCAGAAGTGGTGCCGCGCACGATGGAGTCATCGACCAGCAGCACGTTCTTATCACGGAACTCGGCACGGTTGGCATTCAACTTACGGCGAATCGCGCTACGACGCATATGCTGGCCCGGCATGATAAAGGTGCGGCCCACATAGCGGTTTTTCACGAAGCCCTGACGGTATGGCTTGTCGAGAATACGGGCGATTTCCAGCGCGGCATCAGTGGAGGTTTCCGGGATCGGAATGACCACGTCGATATCCAGATCTTCCCATTCGCGGGCAATTTTCTGACCGAGTTTGGTGCCCATACGCACACGTGCGCTGTAGACCGACACCTTATCAAGGAAGGAGTCCGGACGCGCAAAGTAAACGTATTCGAACAGGCATGGGTTGGTTTTTGGATTCTCAGCACACTGGCGCGTGGAGAGCTGGCCCTGCTCGGTGATGTACACCGCTTCACCAGGCGCCACATCGCGGATGAACTCGAAGCCTAACGTATCCAGTGCCACGCTTTCAGAGGCCACCATATATTCGGTGCGACCATCAGCAATCACGCGTTTACCCAGAACTAAAGGGCGAATCCCGTTTGGATCGCGGAACGCGACTAAACCATGGCCAATAATCATCGAAACCACTGCGTAAGCGCCGCGCACCTGTTGGTGCACTGCCGCTACCGCAGCAAAAATGTTGTCAGCTTCCAGCGGGTCATGCTGGAAACGGTCGAGCTCCTGCGCAAAGATGTTCAGCAGGATTTCAGAATCAGAGGTGGTGTTAACGTGACGGCGACCCACTTCGAACAGATGCTTACGCAGTTCGTGCGCGTTGGTCAGGTTGCCGTTGTGCGCCAGCGTAATGCCATACGGGGAGTTTACGTAGAAAGGCTGCGCTTCAGAAGCGCTGGAGCTGCCCGCGGTTGGATAGCGAACATGGCCAATCCCGATATTACCCTGCAAACGCTGCATGTGGCGTGCTTCGAAGACATCGCTCACCAGGCCATTCGCTTTACGCAGACGGAAGCAGTTAAGCGCATCGATGGTACAAATGCCGGCGGCATCTTGCCCGCGGTGCTGCAGCACCGTTAACGCGTCATAGATCGACTGGTTTACTGGCATAAAACCGGTGATACCAACAATACCGCACATGTTGTCATTTCCTCATTGGCCGCACTCCCGGTGGCGTTACCGGGGTATAAAACTGGACGTGCTTTTCAGGTAATCGAAAAACCACCTGATGATGTAACTGAACTGGGGAATGAGTTGCGACTGTTGCCAGTCCGGGCTTTTGGAAAAGCCGGTGAATGTATCGAGGAAGAAGAGCATAGCGGAAACAATCAGCACGCCACGCAACGCCCCGAAACAGACCCCCAACACCCTGTCGGTTCCCGACAAGCCGGTTTTTTCCACCAGCGAGCCGATCACATAGTTCACGATGGCACCCACTATCAGGGTGGCAACGAATAACACCGCTATCGCGATGCCGTTGCGAACCAGTTCGTCGTCAAAACCTGTAAACCAGACTGCAAGGTAGGTGTAGTAATGACTGGCGACAAAAAACGCGCATCCCCAGGTAACGAGAGATAAGGCTTCCCGGACAAACCCACGAATCAGGCTGACCAGAGCCGAAAAACCAACTACCGCAATAATGACGTAATCAATCCAGATCATGAACGCTTCCAACCCAGTGCTTATGCACCCCTGCATCCAGTTCGGGGCGCATTCTAACAGAAAAAGAAAACGTTTGCGTAGGGTTTTCCGGTTCTGTATCCATAAAAAGGGCGATGAAAAAAACTTTCCTCGCCCTGAGTAAAATTAGCAATTTAACTCACTGATATAAAACAGATTTACCACAACATTCTCGCTTAACCGCTTGTGCTATACCGCGCCTTTTACTGCTATCGGCGCGGCTTATCACAGCATTAACGCGTGCCGTACGGTTTCACCACGCCACCGAGCCCGGAGATGCTTTGTAACTCACTCAGCGAACTCTGCAGCTTCGCTTTTGAGGCATCCGGACCCACGTAAATACGCGTGATTTGTCCCTGCACCGGCGTGGATGGCACGGTAAAGGCACGATATCCCGACAGACGCAGTTGCGCCACGATCTCACTCACCTTGTCCGCGTTCTTTAGCGCACCCAGCTGAACCACAAACGCCTGCCCCGCAGGAGCCGCTTCCGGTTCACTCTGTTTCGGTGTTTCGACCGCTTTTGGCTGCTCAACCGGTTTCGGCTGTTCTACCACTTTTGGTTTTGGTTGCTCGACCGGTTTTGGTTTCGGCTGTTCAACCGGTTTAGGTTTGGGCTGTTCGACCACTTTCGGCTTCGGCTGCTCAACCGGCTTCGTCTGCTGATGCACCGGCGGCGGTGTCACCAGCGTAGGCTCGCTGTTCTGCACCGGTTGCGCATTGCCATTGCTGGCCGAGCTGCTGCCTTTACCGTTATCCGGGGTTTGCGCCGTGCTCGCCCCTTCCGGCGGCTGCGCCGGGAGCGGTTGCGTCACCGGCGGCACCATTTCGCTATCCTGCTGATCGTCCGGCTTTGGCACCAGCGGAATCGCCGCGAACTCTTCTTTATAATGCTTTTTCTTGCCGTCGAGCAGCCCCGGCAGCACGATGACGCCAATCGCCACCAAAATGACGGTACCGACTAAGCGATTTTGAAACTTACTTGCCACTGCCATTCTCCGCTGACATCGATTCCATAACCTGTGCAACGGTGTGGAAAGAACCACACACCAGAATCACATCCTCAGGCGCGGCTTGCTGACGCGCGGCCTGCCATGCTGCATCGACGTTATCATACGCATTGCCACCTTCAAGGTGGGCGATCAGCTCATCGGCGGTGGCGCCACGCTGACCGTCAAGCGGTGCACAGAACCAGCTATCCACCTGCGGTGCCAGCGCGGCCAGCGTCCCCGCAATGTCTTTGTCATGCAACATGCCGACCACTGCATGCACTTTACCGCTTTTCGGCAACTCCGCCAGACGCGAAGCCAGATAATGCGCGGCATGCGGATTGTGCGCCACATCGAGAATCACGCGCGGGCTTTCACTCACCGTCTGGAAGCGCCCGGGCAGAATCGCTAAGGGCAGATTTTCGCGGATCACTGCTTCGCTGACGTTGAGTCCTGATGCGCGCAGCGCGGTCAGTGCAGTCGCCGCATTGGGCAACGGCACCTGCGGCAACGGCAGGTCGTGCAGCTCACCGTGTGCGTCCTGTAACGTCCAGCTGTTTTCCTGTTTCTGCCACTGCCAGTCGCGATTAATTTGCAGTAGCTGCGCGCCCTTCTCTGCCGCGACTTCGGCGATGGTGTGAGGCATATCCGCCTCACCCACGACCGCCGGTTTGCCACCGCGGAACACGCCAGCTTTTTCCCGGCCAATGCTTTCGCGATCCGGCCCCAGCCAATCGGTGTGATCGAGCGCAATGCTGGTGATCACCGCAACATCCGCATCCACGATGTTGGTGGCGTCAAGACGTCCGCCCAGACCCACTTCGAGGATCACCACATCAAGATTGGCCTCACGGAACAGATTCAGTGCGGAGAGGGTGCCGAATTCAAAGTAGGTGAGTGAAATGTCACCGCGTCCGGCTTCAATACTGGCGAAGCTGGCGCTGTGCAGCGCTTCATCCAGCTCGGAGCCCTGCACGCGCACGCGTTCGGTGTAGCGCACCAAATGCGGCGAGCTGTACACGCCCACGCGATAGCCCGCTGCCAGCAACAGCGTTTCCAGCGTGCGGCAGGTGGTCCCTTTGCCATTGGTGCCGGCAACAGTAAAGATAAACGGAGCGGGTTTTAGCAGGTCAAGGCGTGCGGCGACGCGTTGAATACGATCCAGACCCAATTCGATGGCCTGAGAATGCAGATGTTCAAGATAATGAAGCCACGTGGCCAAAGGCGACGTGGCTTGAGGAAGCTGCAGAGTGTCCATGTGTCCCGTTTACTCATCTTACACATCGTCATTCAAGCCGCAGCGGCGTGGGCTGCACTCAATCCCCCCCGGTCCCTTACTGAGTAAGCTGCCGGAGGATTCATTCGTTTGCCGCCTTGCTGCAACTCGAATGACAGGGTGTTTACGGTTCATTGGTGAAAAGCGTTAACCACCGCTTTTCGTTGCCTGTCAGGCCTCGTTGCTCTCCGGCACAGCCGTAGAAGGCTGATCACCATCCTGCAGCGGCGCTGGCAGGTTCATCATTTTCGCCAGCAGGCTGGCCAGCTTAAAGCGCATTTCCGGACGACGGATGATCATGTCGATCGCGCCTTTTTCGATCAGGAACTCACTGCGCTGGAAGCCCGGTGGCAGTTTTTCACGCACGGTCTGTTCGATAACGCGTGGGCCGGCAAAGCCGATCAGCGCTTTCGGCTCTGCGACGTTCAAATCGCCCAGCATCGCGAAGCTGGCAGAGACACCGCCCATGGTTGGGTCGGTCAGCACGGAGATGTACGGCAAGCCGCGCTCCTGCATTTTCGCCAGCGCTGCGCTGGTTTTTGCCATCTGCATCAGCGACTGTAACGCTTCCTGCATACGGGCACCGCCACTCGCAGAGAAGCAGATCAGCGGGCAGTTATCTTCCAGTGCCTGCTCAACGCCACGCACGAAGCGCGCGCCAACCACAGAACCCATTGAGCCGCCCATAAAGGAGAACTCAAAGGCTACCGCCACCACGGGCATTCCGTGCAGCGTCCCTTTCATGGCGATCAGCGCATCTTTCTCACCGGTGTCTTTCTGCGCGGCAACCAGACGATCTTTGTACTTCTTGGAATCGCGGAACTTCAGCAGATCCTTCGGTTCCAGCTCGCTGCCTAATTCAACCAGAGAACCTTCATCCAGCATGGTGTGCAGACGCTCACGGGCGTGCATGCGCATGTGGTGGTCGCACTTCGGGCAGACCTCAAGGTTACGCTCCAGTTCGGCGCGGTACAGCACCTGACCACAGCTATCGCATTTGGTCCAGACCCCTTCCGGGATACTGGCTTTGCGCGTTGGCGTGGTGGTGCTTTTATTCAGTATGCGTTCAATCCAGCTCATTGATGACCTTTCTGTTTAATGCTGACCTGGTCCAGTCTTCTTGTGACTGCTGAAATCACCTTCAGCAGGTCGTAAATGTCGCTCATTAAACCACAACCCGTTCACGCTGTGGATAAAAATCTGGTGACGGGCTTACTGTGGCTTCTGCTGACGTGCCTGACGGCGATGGCGCCATACTTCAATCACGCCTGGCAAAATTGAGACCACAATAATGCCCACAATCAGCAGTTTCAGGTTCTCCTGCACCACCGGCAAATCACCGAACAGGTAACCGGCATAGGAGAACAGCAGCACCCACAGCAGCGCACCCGTTACGTTGAAGAGCGCAAAGTGGCGATAAGACATGTGTCCCATCCCCGCCACAAAGGGGGCAAAGGTTCGCACGATTGGTACAAAGCGCGCAAGTATAATGGTTTTGCCACCGTGGCGATCGTAAAACGCGTGGGTTTTATCCAGATAGCTGCGACGGAAAATTTTCGAGTTCGGATTACTGAATAGCTTTTCTCCGAACAACCGACCAATAGTGTAGTTCACCGCATCACCGAGGATGGCAGCAATCACCAACAGCGTGACCATTAAATGCACGTTGAGATCGTTACCGGGCAGAGCCGCCAGCGCACCAGCAACAAACAGTAACGAATCCCCTGGCAGGAAAGGTGTGACCACGAGGCCGGTTTCACAGAACAGGATCAGGAACAGAATGGCGTAAATCCAGACGCCGTACTGCGCCACCAGTTCGGCTAAATGCACATCAATATGGAGAATAAAGTCGATCAAAAAGTGGATGAATTCCATAATGTTCCGGCTCCCAAACATCCTTACTCATTTAAATTAATCTGCGAGGAACAAAGGTCCCAACGCAGGCTGAGGTAACGCAAAGTGGGATGGGTAATCCACCGCCACCAAATACAACCCCTCGGCTTTAGCGGTCGCTGCCGCCAGAGTACGATCCTTTGCCGCCAGCAACTCAGCCATCCAGCTTTCCGGCTGGTTGCCGCAGCCAATCTCCATCAGGCTGCCGACAATATTGCGCACCATGTGGTGCACGAACGCGTTGGCTTTGATATCGACAATCACATAAGGCCCGTAACGCGTGACGTTCAGGTGCATCACGTTGCGCCACGGCGTGCGCGACTGGCACTGCACCGCACGGAACGAGGTAAAGTCGTTCTCGCCAATTAAACACTGACCGGCACGCTGCATTTTCTCGACATCCAGCGGATGATAAAAATGGGTGATGCCGTTGCCAAGAATCGCCGGTCGCAGCCGCTGATTGAAAATCACATAGCGGTAACGACGCGCCGTGGCGCTAAAGCGGGCATGAAATTCTTCCGGCACCGCTTTCACCCAACGTACGGCGATGTCGTCAGGTAAATTGGCGTTCACACCCAGCGTCCAGGCGCTGTCGGCACGCTGCGAGGTGGTTTCGAAATGCACCACTTGCCCGGTACCGTGCACACCGGCATCCGTGCGTCCAGCGCAGAACACCACCACCGGGTGATTCGCCACTTTCGACAGCGCTTTTTCCAGCTTTTCCTGCACGCTGCGCACTTCGTTCTGTCGCTGCCAGCCGTAGTAACGGCTGCCGTCGTACTCAATGCCTAACGCCAGCTTAAATGTCGTTTCTTCAGACAACATTAATAGAAGTACTCCTGCACCAATTTCTCAGCGGTTTTTACCGCCATCAGTGCGCCGCCGAAACGAACGTTGTCAGACACGGACCAGAATTGCAGCAGCTCAGGGAGACCGTAGTCATTACGCACGTTGCCAATACTCAGCGCATCATTACCTGATGCATCGCTGACGGGCGTCGGGTATTCACCGTCTGCGCTGAGGATAATGTCCTCAGCACGATCCAGTTCATCTCGCGCTTCTTCGGCTGACAGCGGACGTAAATTTTCGACATGCACAATCTGCGTGTTGCCGTAAAACACCGGCGCCTGCACGCTGCTGACGGCAATCGGCAAGCCCTCGTCCTGCAGCACTTTGCGCACCTGATCCACCAGACGACGTTCACTCTCCACGCTGCCGTGGCTATCCGCTAGCTGCGGCAACAGGTTGAACGCCAACTGACGACCAAAATAGTGCTCATCTGCCGGTACACCATTCAGCAAGCGCGCGCTTTCGCCCGCCAGGCCATCCACTGCCGCTTTACCGTGGCTGGAAACCGAAATCAAATTGGTCACCTGCAAACGGCTTAAACCTGCAGTATCCACCAACGGTTTGATAGCGCTTAACAGCTGGCTGACCAGCGCATCGGCCACCGTCACGATGTTGCGATTGCGATAATCGGCCAGCACCTGTGGGTTCACATCAGGCACTACCAATGGGACATCCGGCTCCAGCGCGAACAAATCGCTGCTGTCGATCACCAGGCAACCCTGGCTCGCGGCTTCATCGGCGTAACGCGCGGAAGCTTCACGTCCAGCAGTGAAAAACGCCAGCTGAGCCTGAGTCCAGTCAAATTCGGCCGCATCCTTCACATAAAGTGTGCGTCCATCAAAACGCATATTCTCGCCGGCGCTGTTTTCGCTCGCCAGCAGATACAATTCACCAACCGGGAACTGGCGTTCTGCCAGCAATTCCAGTACAGCGTTCCCTACTGCGCCTGTTGCGCCCAATAGCGCAATATTCCAGCCGTCAGACATGTTGGTTTACTCCAGACAATGACATAAAAACAGAAGGCGGTGATGACACCGCCTGACATTTAAGACTTTTCCCGCGCGAAAACGCAGGGGATTGATTTAACTTTACAAACTGGCGCGAAAACCGAGCTTTTCCAGCATCGCGGCGCTTTCGGCATCATCACATTTTACCTGTAGCGATGACCATTCACGACGCTCTTCATACTGCTTGCGCAGGCGATCAAACTCGCCCGGTTTGGCAGCCACTTTTCTCAGTGGGGCATCGTCGCGGCGCACATCATACACCAGGTGCACCAGTCGTTTCAGCGTTGGCTGATCGAGCTTGCCGTGCAGCGTAATGGTGCCAAATTCCGGTGCAGGCAGCAGGCTCTCCAGCGCCACCTGTTGCGGCTGACCGATAAACGCGCACCAGGCTTCAAATACTTGTGTCGTGCCGCGCGCTTTGCCTTCCAGCGTATAGCCCGCAATGTGTGCCGTGGCGATATCCACTTTATCCAGCAGATCGAGGTTCAGATCCGGCTCCGGCTCCCACACATCCAGCACCACGCTGAGGTCGCTGCGCATTTTCAACACTTCCAGCAGCGCGGCGTTATCCACCACCGGGCCACGGCAGGCATTGATCAGGATGGTGTTGGGTTTGAGTGCCATCAGCAGTGCCATGTCGGCCAGATGCCAGCTTTTATAGGGGCCGTCTTTAAACAGCGGCGTATGGAAGGTCAGAATATCGGCCTGTGCCACCAGCTCATCCAGCGAGTGGAACCTTTCCTGATCGCCACGATCCGCACGCGGCGGATCGCACAGCAGGGTTTTCACTCCCCAGGCTTCAAGACGTTTATGCAAACGACCACCCACATTGCCAACGCCGACAATCCCCACGGTACGATCGCGCAGTTCAAAACCATCGCGCTCGGCCAGCAGCAGCAATGAGGAGAAGACATACTCCACCACCGCAATCGCGTTACAGCCCGGTGCCGCCGAGAAGGCGATTCCAGCGGCCGCCAAAGAAGCATCGTCCACATGATCAGTGCCAGCCGTGGCGGTACCCACGAACTTCACCGGCGTACCAGCCAGCAGCTCAGCATTCACTTTGGTCACCGAACGCACCATCAGTCCGCTGGCATCCTGCAACTCTGCTTCGGGTAACGGACGTCCAGGCACGGCCAATACTTCACCGGTGCGACTGAAGAGTTCACGAGCGTAAGGCATGTTTTCATCGACGAGAATTTTCACTGCGGCGGTCCTGTCTGCTGAGGCGTTTGAGGCGCGTATTCTTACATATACCCGTCATACTTCAAGCCACAGATACGTTGGCTGCGTAGATACCCTCCGTTACTGACCGAGGCCCCACACCTTTGCCGCCTTTCTGCGACGCGAATGATTTCAGGTCTAACCCATTTCAACTTAACCGGCTGCGGTAGCGATCCGGCGTGGTGCCGGCCTGCTGCTGGAACATCACAATCAGCGCTGATGACGAGCTATAGCCGAGTTCGTGTGCAATGCCCTGCACGCTGCAGCCCTGCTCCAGGAGTGCAATGGCCCGCAAAAACCGTAAACGCTGGCGCCATTCGCTGAAAGACATTTTCAACTGCTGCTGACAACGTCGCGCCAGCGTACGCTCGGTGGTGAACACGCGCTTCGCCCATTGTGCCAGCGTGGTGTTGTCACCGGGATTTTCTTCCAGGGCACGCAAAATCGGCGCGAGGAATTTGTCGTCCGACAGGGGCAAATAACTGGTGTGCACCGGTGCCTGGCGCAGACGATCAATTAAGACTTCACACAATCGCCAGTCCGCTTCGATCTGAGGTTGTTCCAACTCGCGCTGCGCAAAGTCATCCATGATGGCGTGCACAATCGCATCAACGTGCAGCAAACAGGCATTGTCGGGCATCCCCGCACAGAGATCGGCGGCGAGGTTGAAGGTGCGAAACTGGGCATGGCAATGGTTATAGCTACTGTGCCGTTGTCCTGGCGGGATCCAAATCGGCATATCAGCTGGCGTTAATAACCGTTCCCCCTCCACTTCCATTTCAAGCACGTGGCTGGTGACGAAAATCACCTGACCCCAACTGTGAAGATGCGGCAGATATGCGGTTTTCGCGTTAGCCTGCTCGTAGCGCATAAAATAGCGCAGCAGCGGTGCATCAATCGGCGGTTGATACTCGATCTGTAAATTCATTCTGTCCGGTCACTAACGAATGTTGTCCGATTTTAACTATCTGGTTTAAACCGGTCAAATGTAAACTATTCGCGATTAAACTCAGGAGCCGTACGATGAATTTACTGTTTCCGCTGATCGCGGTGATGATCTGGTCGATCAACACCATCGTCAGCAAACTCTCTGCCGGGAGCATCGATCCTGCCGCCATCTCTTTTTATCGCTGGTTGCTGGCACTCATTGTGCTCGCCCCCTTCAGCCTGCCCGGCGTGTGGCGTCATCGCCATGCCGTGAAGGCCAACCTGTGGCGATTATTGGTCCTCGGCTTGTTGGGCATGGTGCTATATCAAAGTCTCGCCTACTATGCCGCGCACAGCGTATCGGCGGTGATGATGGGCATATTGGGTGCCACGATTCCGCTGCTGACCATTCTGCTCAGCCTGTTCGTTTTGCGCCTTGCACCGACGCGCGGCATTTTAATTGGTGGCCTGTTGTCCTTTGCCGGTTTGGTCTGGCTGGTGAGTGAAGGGAATCCGGCACAGTTGCTGAATCAGCGTCTTGGCAACGGCGAGTTGATGATGCTGGCGGCTTCCACCTCGTATGCGCTTTACGGTGTGCTGACCAAACGCTGGGCGATCCCTCTGCCGACCTGGCAGAGCCTGTACGTACAGATTTTCTTTGGCGTGTTGCTGTTACTGCCTGGATTCTTGCGCGCACCGGACGTTACGCTGAATCTGCATAACATTCCGCTGGTGCTGTTTGCCGGGCTGTTCGCGTCCATTATTGCGCCATTCTTGTGGATCCTTGGCGTGCAACGTCTGGGCGCCAGTACGACAACCATTTTTATGAATTTTGTACCCGCGTTTACCGCCATTATCGCGGTGATGTTCCTGCATGAGCAGTTGCACGCTTATCACTGGATAGGTGGCGGGATGACCTTAGTCGGTGTGATTATGGCGCAACGCCTGAAAACACCCCTGCGCAAGCCACGTGAGTCGACCGTTCCCGATCCTGCCACCTGATTTTATTGTCCCGAAAGGCCGCAGCCCCCGTGGATTTCCCGGGGGCTTTTGTTATCATATGGCCTCTTTTTTCCGGCGCACCCGGATCTGACCTCGTTTTTCAAGGATTCCGCCATGCAACCTCTCAGCGGTCCCGGTGTGCCTGCGGGCGATCGTTCAACGCTCACTCATGCGACTGGCCCCACTCGTCCTGGCGGACCGGCGGGCGAACAGCCACTCTCCCCTGCCCAGCGCACCACGCTGGAACGTCTGATTGTGCGCATCATGTCACTCAGTACCTTGAAAGCCCCTGAATTGTGGGCTGGCGTACGCCATGAAGTGGGCGTAAAGAATGATGCTGAGCTGCAATCGCGTCATTTTCCTGCTGCCGAACAGCATTTGAATGGGCGCTTGACCCAGGTGCAGAACAGCCTTGCAACGCGCCAGCTGTTGCAGCAGCTCTTGGAGAAGCTGCCGCAGGGGAATAATCGTCAGGCGGTGAGTGACTTTATCCGTCAGCAATTCAATCAAACGGTGCTGAGTGCGCTCTCGCAGGATCAGCTACGTCAGGTGCTGACCATGCTGCAAAATGGGCAGATGGCGATCCCACAACCGCAGCAAACGCGCGCGTCCGACCGCACACTGCTGCCGGCTGAACAGCAATCGCTGAATCAACAGGTTACGCGCCTCGCGGCCACGACCGGTGAATCACCGGTCAAGCTGCTGTCTGAAGCGCTGAAACTGGTCAATCTGAAGAGTGGCGATCCGATTCCCTCTCGCCACTTCCCGCTGCTGACACAATATTTGCAGGTACGTCAGACGTTGGGTCAACACAGCGCACCGACCTTACAAATGCTGGAAACCTCGCTGAAGCAGCCGTTGACGCATGACGAACAGCGTTTGCTGGAGGATTACAGCCAGCAGCGTTTCCAGGCCACGCCACAGACAGTGCTGACGCCCGCGCAAACCCAGGATCTCCTCAATTTACTCTTCAGTCGTCGCGTCGAGAAAACGCTGGAGCAGCCGCACACTGCCAGCGATCTGCGCCCGCAGCCGATCTGGTCGCCGTGGATCGAGATATTACCGCGTCCACTGGCTCAGCGCCCGGCACTGACGTTAATCCTTGGCCTGGCGCTGTTCTTCTTTTTACTCTGGCTATTTCTGTAACTTAACAGCCACAGTGCGCGCCGGGTGCGGCCTGTGGCCATTCGCCGGGCGACGTTCCCCACGTTAACGGATGCCCATCGCGTTTCCAGAAATCCAGCCCACCTATCAACTCTTTGACCTGAAAACCCAGCGAAGCCAGTTTCCATGCCGCTTTCGTTGAGCCGTTGCAGCCAATGCCATCGCAGTAAGTGATATAAACCTTGCTGCGATCCAACTGTGCTGTGGATTCGGCATTCATAGTGCGATGCGGAAACGAGAGCGCCCCGGTAATATGCCCCGCCTGATAAACCTCAGTGGATCGTGCATCGATCACCACAATCGCGCTCACGCCTTGCGCCAGATCTTCTGCCAAATCCCAGGCGTCAGTGTAGTAACTCAGTTTGTGCTGCAGATAGGCCACGCTCTCTTGAGGATCGGCGGGTGGGAAGAGTAAGACTGATGACATCGCATTCTCCTTGTGTAATTTTCCCTGAGTTTACGGCAAAGTGGTCTGCAATCTGATACCACTTTTTCCACAGTGATAAGACCACCATGCGCCACTCTTTTTTAGCACTGTTTAATCATGCGTCATCCGGCGGCTTGCGTGAACGTTTGTGCCATACGTTACGCCAGGCCATTACCAGCGGTCATTTACACCATCAGCAACGCTTACCCTCCAGCCGTCAGTTAGCCGAGGATTTGTCACTGTCGCGGGTGACGGTGGAAGCCGCTTATGCGCAGTTAGAGAGTGAAGGCTATCTGGAGAGACGGGCGAGCCGGGGTACTTACGTATCGATTGCGATGCCTGCACGGGCGGCGACCACACCCGTACTGAATTCACCCCAATTCTCCCGACGCGGCGAGCAGATTCTGGCGACGGGTGGCTGCCAGGATCCGCCGTTCCCCCATGCGTTTGCCGCCGGTTCGCCTGAATTACGCGCTTTCCCGCATACGCAATGGCGCCGGATCAGTAACAGCGTACAGCGCTCGCTGGGTAGCCAGGTGATGGGCTATGGCGATCCACTGGGCTTTATGCCGCTTCGTGAGGCGGTGGCGGATTATCTGGCGTTATCACGCGGCGTACGCTGCGCTGCCGGGCAAGTGGTGATCCTAACCAGTTCACAGCAGGCCTTGCAGTTACTGGCACTGATGTTGCTGGATGCCAATGATGAAGTCTGGCTTGAGGAGCCGGGCTATCCTGGCGCGCGTAACGCATTCCTCGCGGCGGGTGCACACTGCCGCGCGATGCCGCTGGATGGCGAAGGGGCAATACCGCTGGAAGGCGATGCCAGGCTGGTTTATTTGACGCCGGGACATCACTATCCCACCGGCACCGCGATGAGCCTGACCCGCCGTCTGCAATGGCTCGACTGGGCGCGCCAACATCAAAGCTGGTTGATAGAAGATGATTACGACAGTGAGTTTCACTATGACGATCGCCCGATTCCCACCTTGCAGGGCCTGGAGAATCATAGCCGGGTTATCTGCCTCGGCACCTTTTCCAAAACGCTCTTCCCCTCCCTGCGACTGGCGTGGATGGTGGTCCCGCCAGCGCTGGTGGATGCCGTTGGTCGCGCACGCAGCATTCTTGATGGACACAGCGCGCTGTTGCCGCAAGCGATCACAGCAGAGTTTCTGCAGCAAGGTCATTTTGCCAGCCACCTGCGGCTAATGCGTCAGCTTTATCACAGTCGCCGCGATCGATTGCTGGAGCAGATCAACACGCGCCTGCAGCCGTGGCTGACGCCGCTGCAGGCATCTGGCGGGCTGCAGCTGACGGTATCATTGCATCAGGGTGAGGAAGCACAACTCACGCAGCAGGCCAGTGAAATTGGTCTGCTGTTGCCGCGTCTGTCGCCGTTATACACCAGCAGTCAGTCGCAACCAGGCTGGCTGCTGGGCTTTGCCGCGCTGACGCCGGGTGAGATTGTCAGCGCCTGCGATAAACTGGTTACGCTGCTGTCGCGCTACGCGCAAACGACCAGGTGACGAGAATGCCCAGGGCTGCGCAGCAGGCACCCGCAAGGTAGACCGAGCCATAACCCAATGCCGTGGCGAGCAGGCCGGTCAGTGGGCCGCTGGCACCGTAAGCGATATCCTGGAAAGCAGAGAAACCGCCCAGCGCCGTGCCACGAATTTGTGGCGAGACGCGTTTGATCACCTCGACGCCGAGCGCCGGGAAAATCAGTGAACAGCCGCAACCGGTGAGCGCGGCACCCACCAGCGCCATCCAGCCAGAGGTTGCACATGCCAGCACCAGCAAACCGGCGGTTTCCACCAGCAGCGAAATCATTGCGACGCGGACGCCACCGTGACGATCCGGCAGGCCGCCAAAGAAAACACGCACCAATACAAAAGCACAGCCAAATGCGGTCAGGGCAAAACCGGCATTGCCCCAGTTTTCTGCAGCAAAATAGAGCGAGGTAAAGGTACCGATCACGGCGAAACCGGTGCCCTGTAACGCCAGCGCCATGCCGGGTTGAAAGATGGTTTTCACCACGCTGAGCAATGAGGGACGTTCGCCACCCACCACCGGCACTTTAGTGACCCAGCTATTGATCGCCAGCGAGAGCAGTGGCAGTAACAGCGCGACACCACCGAGTGCCGCGAATCCGCCATGCTGATTGATCAGCAAACCCAGCGGTGCGCCCGCTGCCAGCGATCCATAAATCGCCATACCGTTCCACGACATCACCAGGCCGGATCGTTTGCTGCCCACCAACCCCATGCCCCAGGTCAGATTGCCGGTGAGCAGCAAGCTTTCACCAAATCCGAGTAACAAACGCCCCACTGCCAGCAAACCAAATTTTGCCCACGGCGAAACGGGCAACAGCGCCGCGGCCAGATACGCCCCACCCACCAGCGCGATGGCGATCATACCGTGTTGCGTGGTGAGCTTTGCACCGTGCTGATCGGCTCGGCGTCCGGCGAAGCTGCGCGTCAGCAGCGTGGCGAAGAACTGAATCCCTACCGCAACACCCACCATCAGGTTGCTCATGCCCAATTCCTGATGCACGTACAGCGGGATGACCGGGAGCGCCAGCCCTGCGGTTAAATAAGTGAGAAATACCGCAAAGGATATGCAACCCAAAGGCAGCACAGATTGCGTCTGCGTATCAGCAGCCGTGGACATGATGGTATGAACTCCTTGTTCAGAGCGTGTGCGACAAGCGAGACCCTCTTACACGTTCGTGTCTTGCATTCAGACGAAAACGGGTTATTTGGTTCATAATGTGCACAAACGATTATTTTATTTCAGGCAAGATGGGATGAGTGTAGGCAAGCAGCGAGGGAAATGTCAAAAACAACAGGGGCCGGATAGACCGGCCCCTGGAAAACTGTGATCACGCGATTAAGCTGGCAGCTTACGCATGGTCAAGGTGGCGTTGGTGCCGCCGAAACCGAAGCTGTTGGACATCACGGTGGTCAGCGCTTTTTCAGTCGGCTGCGTCACGATGTTCAGGCCTTTACCGGCTTCATCCAGCTCTTCGATGTTGATGCTTGGCGCGATGAAGTTATGCTCCAGCATCAGCAAGGTGTAGATCGCCTCCTGCACGCCGGCTGCACCCAGTGAGTGACCGGTCATGGCTTTGGTCGCAGAGATGAACGGCGAGTTGTCACCGAACACTTCCTGAATCGCGCCCAACTCTTTCACGTCGCCGACTGGCGTTGAAGTGCCGTGGGTGTTGAGGTAATCGATTGGGGTATCAACGCCCTGCATAGCCATCTTCATGCAGCGCACTGCGCCTTCGCCTGAAGGAGCAACCATATCTGCGCCGTCTGAGGTTGCGCCGTATCCGACGATTTCAGCGTAGATGTGCGCGCCACGCGCCAGAGCATGCTCCAGCTCTTCAACCACCACCATGCCGCCGCCGCCTGCGATCACAAAACCATCACGGTTTGCATCATAGGTACGAGAAGCTTTTTCTGGCGTTTCGTTGTATTTGGTAGACAGTGCGCCCATCGCATCAAACTCACAGGCCATTTCCCAGCTCAGCTCTTCGCCGCCGCCAGCAAACACGATGTCCTGTTTACCCAACTGAATCTGCTCAACCGCGTTACCGATGCAGTGTGCGGAAGTCGCACAGGCAGAGCTGATTGAGTAGTTCACGCCGTGGATTTTGAATGGGGTAGCCAGACAAGCTGATACACCTGAACCCATGGCTTTGGTCACCACATAAGGACCAACGGCTTTCAGGCCACGCGGGCCACGCATCGCATCGGCACCGAAGACCTGGTAACGCGGAGAACCACCGCCTGAACCGGCAATCAGACCCACGCGTGGGTTGTTCTGATATTGCTCATCAGTCAGACCGGAATCCTGAATCGCTTCCGCCATTGACAGGTAAGCGTAGATTGAAGCATCACTCATGAAACGCACGATTTTGCGATCGATGAGCCCGTTGGTATCCAGTTTGACGTTGCCCCATACGTGGCTGCGCATACCGATATCTCTCATCTCTTCAGAGAAGGTGATACCCGAACGGCCTTCACGCAGAGAAGCCAGCACTTCTTGCTGGTTATTACCAATGCTGGAAACGATACCCAGGCCAGTAATCACTGCACGTTTCATTCAATAGTCCTCATTCCACTTCTTTTGGATTGACGTGCACTCTAGCTTACAGTTGTAAGCCGAACAAGTCCGATCAGCCATTTCCTTTTGTAAATTTGCGTCATGTGACGGCAGTCGTTAAAATCGCGCCACTGCCTGAAATATGAGCCTTTCCCGTGAAGTTATCCCCGGTTGAACACGCGCAATTAAACTGGAATGATCAGGGTACACCTGTTTCCCGAGCATTCGACGACGTCTATTTCTCCAACGACAATGGGCTGGAGGAGACGCGCTATGTTTTTCTTGATGGCAACCATATTCCTGCCCGCTTTGCTCAACATTCGCGCGATCTTTTTATCGTCGCTGAGAGCGGTTTTGGGACTGGTCTTAACTTTCTCACCCTGTGGCAAGCCTTCGATCGCTTCTGTAGCGAACATCCCGACGCGACACTTAAGCGCCTGCACTTCATCAGCTGCGAAAAATTCCCACTGACGCAAACCGATCTGATTGCCGCACATGCGCACTGGCCCGAGCTGGCGCCATGGGCCGAACAATTACAGCAACAGTGGCCACAGGCGCTGCCGGGTTGTCAGCGTTTACTGTTCAACAGCGGTAAAGTCACGCTCGATCTCTGGCTCGGTGATATTAACGCGCTAATTAATACCTTTGATGACAGTCTTAATGCTCAGGTGGATGCATGGTTTTTAGATGGTTTTGCCCCCGCTAAAAACCCGGAAATGTGGACGCCAGAACTTTTCGCCGCCATGGCGCGTCTGGCGCGTCCAGACGGGACGCTGGCAACGTTCACTGCCGCCGGATTTGTGCGCCGTGGTTTGCAGGAAGCCGGGTTCACGGTGACCAAACGCAAAGGCTTTGGTCACAAGCGCGAAATGTTAACCGGCGTAATGGAACAGGTTGCAGCCCTACCCCACACCCAGCCATGGTACGCCCGCCCTGCGGCTCGCACTCAGGAAGTGGCGCTGGTTGGCGGTGGCGTGGCGAGTGCCGTACTGGCGCTGGCGCTGCTGCGCCGCGGCTGGAAGGTAACACTTTATTGCGCCGATGCCGCGCCCGCGCTGGGTGCTTCCGGCAATCGTCAAGGCGCACTTTACCCGCTGCTTAATCAGCACGATCCCGCTCTCGCTACGTTCTTCCCTGCGGCGTTCACCTTTGCCCGCCGTTTGTACGACCAGCTACCGGTGATGTTCGAGCATGACTGGAGCGGCG
Source organism: Pantoea rwandensis (assembly GCF_000759475.1). Taxonomy (NCBI): domain Bacteria; kingdom Pseudomonadati; phylum Pseudomonadota; class Gammaproteobacteria; order Enterobacterales; family Erwiniaceae; genus Pantoea; species Pantoea rwandensis. Next base: position 1,860,243 of record NZ_CP009454.1, on the reverse strand, counting down.
TGTTGCAACTCGGCTGGGACAGCAAAAGTGCCGATAAAATTGCCCAGATGCTGGAGATGGGATTGCCGCATGATGTGGCGTACGGCGTAAGTAAAGAGGACGCGCAGCAGTTAGCGGGCGTCGATACCGGTTGTGGTGGCATTTTCTATCCGCAAGGCGGCTGGCTCTCTCCGTCGCAATTGACCAGCAACCTGTTGGAGCATGCGCAAACGCTGGGTTTACGCCTACACTGGCTGCATCGCGTCACCACGCTGGAAACGACGACTGAAGGGTGGACCCTGAACTTCAGCGAGCAGCCCTCGGTGAATCATCAGCAGGTGGTGATCGCCAATGGCCATGCCCTGCTGGAGATTGAGCAGAGCAAAGACTTGCCCGTATATGCGGTGGCGGGTCAGGTCAGTCATGTGCCGACCAATCCTGAGCTGGGCGCGTTAAATACCGTACTCTGCTATGACGGCTATCTCACGCCAGTCAGCCCGAATTTCAATACCCACTGCATCGGGGCCAGCTACCATCGCGGCGATACCACAACCGATTTCCGTGCTGACGATCAGCAGGAAAATCGCCAGCGCCTGGTGAACTGCCTGCCGGATGCGCAGTGGCCGCAGCAAGTGGATATCAGTGATAACGAGGCGCGTGTCGGCGTACGCTGCGCCACGCGCGATCACTTACCGATGAGTGGCAGCGCGCCTGATTACGCCGCAACGCTGGCGCAATACGCTGATTTGCCGGAGCAGCGTGCACGGGGTGAAACCCTTGCCGATGCACCGGTTCATGCTGGTTTATTTGTGCTGGGTGCGCTGGGTTCACGCGGTTTGTGCAGCGCGCCGCTGGCAGCGGAAGTGCTGGCGGCACAGATGAGTGGTGAGCCGCAACCGCTGGATATCACCACGCTGGCGGCATTGAATCCGAATCGTTACTGGGTAAGAAAACTGCTGAAAGGTAAGAAAGCGGGACGCTAGGATGGCGGGGCGAGCGGTCGCCCCGACTTATCAGGCGTTCTGACGCGCCTGCTGGAACAAATTATCCCACATGCCAATCACCAGCGCTTGATCGCGCGGTGACAGTTCCCCCGCCGCAATCGCATTTTGCAGGCTGTTGGTCACATGGATTTGCAGCGCTTCAGGTGTGTGCTCACCGCTGATTTCAATCTCAGCCACCGCCAGGGTCAGATGACCACGCAGATAGCCACCGGCAAACAGCTCGTCGTCACTGGCGTGATCAACCATATCGTCAATCAATGCCAGGATGCGGGATTCGAATTCTACGATCATCGTCTTGTTCCTTATTACCCTTGATACGCCGCGCCGCTACTGCGCTGGCATCACGCTCTCACCCCGTTACACGCTGGTTCGCGTTCCCGGGGTTTGTTCATTCGCCGTCATGCTGCAACGCGGGTGACTTTGGGTCATTAATAATATATTTGCGAATCACAAATCTTCCGGCCACGGGAAGTGTGCCGCCGTCAGTGCTGGCGTACCGTAATAGCTGGCTAACGCATCGATAAAGCGAGCCGGACGTGCCGGGATACCCTGCTCAAAATAGGTCATCACCTGAGCATGGACCTTGCGCTGGAATGCGATGCGGTCGGGTTCACAATCGCCTTCGAGGTTGTCACAACTGACATTGAAGGGGAAGCCTGCTGCGACACAGAACAACCATTCCAGCGCCTGTGGCTTGACTTCCACTGATTCGAACTGACTTTGCGTTTGCGCATCCCGCCCATCCGGGCAGTACCAATAACCAAAATCCACCAGCTTGCGACGCGCTTCACCGGCAATACACCAGTGAGAAATTTCGTGCAGCGCGCTGGCGTAGAAACCGTGAGCAAACACCACGCGGTTCCACGGTGATTCCTCATCCGCTGGAAGATAAATAGGTTCGTCATCGCCTTTAATTAGACGGGTCTGAAAGTCTTCAACAAAGCAGCCATCAAAAATATCCACCAGCTGCTGGTAATGATGTTCTGTACTCATAATATTTTAATCTTTAAAAAAATTAGCGCCATTGTCGCATTGGCAGCCGTTCTTGACGAGTACTGCTTTACAGCGTGGCTATCCACGCCAGCAACGCGCTGCCATGACTATCCCACAATAATTTGGCGCTCATCACGGCGGATACCGTCACCACCATCGGGCGGATCAGCTTCTGACCCCGGCTCAGCACCAGTCTGGCGCCGATACGCGCACCCACGAATGCGCCAATCAACATGATCACGCCTGTGCCCCACACCACCTTTCCGCCGAACATAAAGAACAGCAGACTGCCGAAATTGGAGGTGAAATTTAGGACTTTGGCGTGGGCGGTGGCCTTGGCAAGATTGAAGCCACATAGCGTCACAAACGCCAATGCATAGAATGAACCGGCACCCGGACCAAAAAAGCCGTCGTAAAAACCGACGCAACCACCGCCGACCAGCGCAAAAGCGATCCCCTGCAGGCGATGTTCACGATCCGACTCGCCCAGCCGCGGCATCAGCAGGAACCATAAACCGATAGTGATCAGCAGGAGCGGCAGAATTTGTCGCAGCACCTCCGCCTGAATATGCTGAATCAGAACCGTGCCACAGACTGCGCCGATAAAGGTCATGGCAATGTTCAGTCGCTGTTCACGCAGTTTCACCGCGCCGCGACGCACAAAATAGAGGCTGGCAGAGAAAGATCCGCCTACCGACTGCAACTTATTGGTGGCTAAAGCCTGAGCAGGAGAGAGCCCCGCAGCGAGTAATGAAGGAACGGTGAGTAAGCCACCACCGCCGGCGATGGAGTCGATAAACGCTGCCAGCACCGCAACCAGAAACAACACGCCCAGCAACAGTGGGCTAACAACAAAGAGGTCCATTTTTTTCTCGTAAAGTTAACCCGACCGTTCTTATTGCAGGCTGGGCATCCGTGCTCTCTCCTGGTCTCACAAACATCCGTGCGTGGGAGAGAGAACGTTGCCAATGCTGCTGCAACAGGAAGCGTCAAGGCTAGAGTAAATGACGATCTAATAGTGCCTGACAGGAGGGTGGCAACGGCGGCGGCGTTTTCTTCACAGGCGGCGTGCTACCCGGTTTTTTCGGCAGGAACCAACTGTCTAACTCTGCGCCACAACCATCACCCGGCGGCGGTGCTGCCTGATCTTCGCACTCCAGACTGCCTGCCGGACAGCGCAGACGCACGTGCATGTGGGCACGATGGGCAAACCACGGGCGCACTTTATTCAGCCATGCACGATCGCTTCCGGCATCTGCACAAAGCTGCTTTTTAATCGCCGGATTGACGAAGATGCGAGTTACTTCGTCATCTTTCGCCGCCAGCTTGATCAGGCTGTCAATCTGCGGCTGCCAATGACGTGCAATCACTTGCTTATCATCCGGTGCCACCAAATCCAGCGGCTGTGGCTTCAGCAGCTGTTGCGCCGTCCAGCGATTTTGCGGCAGCTGCAACCAGATATCGACATCCAACCCGGTTTGATGGCTGGCATGCCCACTGCTGAAACGCCCGCCGGCCGCCATGCCCATATCACCAATCAACACTTGCCCCAGCTGCAACTGATGCACCTGGGTACTAAGACGTTGAATAAAAGCAATCAGATCGGGATGGCCGTAATAACGCCGCTGATCCTGGCGCATGACCTGATAGTTAGGTGAATTGAGAGGCAGTTGCTGTGCGCCGACAATACAGCCATTGGCAAACCCGCCAATCGACTGTGGGCTGCCAGCAATCGGCTGATGAATTTGCTGCCAGGGCGTGGCAGCAAAGGCAGTCGCACTGCACAACAGCGCGGCAACGATAGTGAGCAGGCGGCGCATCAGTGGCTTACCAGCGCGGAACGCTGCTGTTGACGTCGCCGTTCTGCGCACGCTGACGCAGCAGGTGATCCATCAACACAATCGCCATCATCGCTTCGGCAATGGGCACCGCACGAATGCCCACGCAAGGATCGTGGCGACCTTTAGTAATCATCTCCACTTCTTCGCCCTCACGCGTGATGGTTTTACCCGGCACGGTGATGCTGGAAGTGGGTTTCATTGCCAGGTTCGCACTGATGGTCTGGCCGCTGCTGATGCCACCCAAAATGCCACCCGCGTGGTTGCTCTGGAAACCGTCGGCACGAATCTCATCGCGATGCTGGCTACCGCGCTGGTTAATCACCGCAAAACCGTCACCGATTTCCACGCCTTTTACCGCGTTGATGCTCATCAATGCATGAGCCAAATCGGCATCCAGACGATCAAATACCGGCTCGCCCAGTCCCGGTGGCACGTTTTCCGCCATCACCGTGACTTTGGCACCGATCGAGTCACCCTCTTTCTTCAGGCCGCGCATCAGTTCGTCCAGCGCATCCAGCTTAGAGGCATCCGGGCAGAAGAACGGGTTCTCTTCAACGATGCTCCAGTCTTTTAGCTCGCAGGCCACATCACCAATCTGTGCCAGATAGCCACGAACCTGAATGCCATGCTTCATTTGCAGATATTTTTTGGCAATCGCACCCGCAGCCACGCGCATCGCGGTTTCGCGCGCTGAGGAGCGCCCACCGCCGCGATAATCACGCAGACCATATTTTTGCTCGTAGGTGTAATCCGCATGGCCGGGTCGGAACAGATCTTTGATTGCGCCGTAATCCTGCGAACGCTGGTCAGTATTTTCAATCAGCAGGCCGATAGAGGTGCCGGTGGTGACACCTTCAAATACGCCGGACAAAATTTTCACCTGATCCGGTTCACGGCGCTGCGTGGTATAACGCGATGTGCCCGGACGGCGACGATCGAGATCGTGCTGAATATCCGCTTCCGTGAGCGGAATGCCTGGCGGCACACCATCAACGATGCAGCCCAGCGCAATACCATGCGACTCGCCAAAGGTGGTCACGCGAAAAACTTGTCCAATGCTGTTACCGGCCATTGTGGTTCCTTGTTACGATGTTGCGGGCGATGTTTCGCCCCATTTTTTAGTCTTTGTAGAAGGAGAAGTGATGCTGAGCCGCGACGATCTGCTCGCGCGTCAGCATGAACACGCCGTCACCGCCGTTATCGAATTCCAGCCAGGTAAACGGCACATCCGGGTACTGATCCATCATATGCACCATGCTGTTGCCCACTTCGCAAATCAGCACGCCCTGCTCACTCAGATAATCCGGCGCACAGGCGAGAATTCGGCGCACCAGCTTCAGACCATCACTGCCTGCTGCCAGGCCCAGTTCCGGTTCATGGCGATATTCATTCGGCAGATCGTCCATATCTTCCGCATCCACGTACGGTGGATTGGTGACGATCAGATCATATTTGACCTGCGGCAGTCCACGGAACAGATCGGAGCGAATTGGCGTGACGTGGTGGATCAAACCGTGTTCTTCAATGTTTTGCTCGGCCACGGCCAGCGCATCAGTGGAGATATCCACCGCATCGACTTCCGCTTCCGGGAAGGCGTAAGCGCAGGCAATCGCGATGCAGCCGCTGCCGGTACACATGTCGAGGATGTGATGCGGTTGTTCACCGATCAGTCCGGCAAAGCGGTTTTCAATCAGCTCGCCAATCGGTGAACGTGGCACTAACACGCGTTCATCGACATAGAACTCGTGACCACAGAACCAGGCTTTATTGGTGAGATAGGCCACCGGAATGCGCTCGTTTACGCGACGAATCACACGTTCAACAATGCGGTGACGCTCGCTGGCCGTCAGGCGCGCATTGCGCATATCTTCGGGGATATCCAGCGGCAGCCAGAGCGTAGGCAGAACCAGTTGGACTGCTTCGTCCCAGGGATTATCCGTGCCGTGGCCGTACCAAATGCCTGCCGCCGAAAAACGGCTGACAGCCCAGCGCAGCATATCCTGAATGGTGTGCAGTTCACTCACTGCCTCATCGACGAAAATCTTGTCCACGTAGCCCTCCGCAGGCCTTAAAATCAATCGGCCGATAGTGTGCCACGAAGCCGGGCAGAATTCAGCGCAGCAAGGCGAAAAAGCTGACATTTGTTAACGCTAAGCGTTAAGGTATGCCACCGGCTGTTAACCAGCCCTCTAACCCTATTTTGAGCCATGAGTAAGAAGACGCCCCTAAACCAGGACGATCAGGCGCTGTTTCGTGAGTTGATGAGCGGAACGCGTAAACTGAAACAAGACACTATCGTGCACAAACCGGTAGTGAAAACCCGCGAAGTCCCGCTGAAAAGACTGCTTTCCGAGCAAGCCGATAACAGTCACTACTTCTCAGATGAGTTTCAGCCTTTGCTCTCCAGCGAGGGGCCGATGCGTTATGTGCGCGCGGATGTCAGTCATTACGAGCTGAAGAAATTGCGACGCGGCGATTACACGCCAGAGATTTTTCTCGATCTTCATGGTTTAAGGCAGCAGCAGGCCAAACAGGAGCTGGGGGCGCTCATTGCCGCCTGCCGCCGTGAACACCTGTTTTGTGCCAGCGTGATGACCGGGCACGGCAAGCATATCCTCAAGCAGCAAACACCGCTGTGGCTGGCGCAACATCCGCACGTCATGGCATTTCATCAGGCACCGAAGCTGTTTGGCGGTGATGCCGCTCTGCTGGTGTTGATTGAAGTTGAGGAGTGGCAACCGCCGGAACTGCCTTAGCTCTAAAAAGGAAAGGGCCGCAGAAGGCGGCCCATAGAGATCTCACGCACGGCGAGTTTACATTGCTTTAGCCAGTTTTGACGGGCTGACCTGCCACTCCAGTTTGCCTTCACAGGCCTCTGCATCAAAATTCACGCAGGCAATTGCCGACGTAGCGAACATCGGAGGCGCTTCCTGCGGGCAGAGCTCTGAAACCAGATAGCCCACCAGCGGCAGATGCGAAATCACTAAAGCTGATTTAACCCCCTGCTGCGCCAGCGCCTGCAGATAGCAGGCCACCATGCCCGGATCGCCACCCGGCGTCAGCTCTGGCAGCACATCCTGCCCTTCTGGCAGCTTCAGTGCCTCGCGTACCGTGGCGAGCGTCTGCTCTGCACGAAGATAAGGGCTGACTAATACCCTTTCAATATCCAGCGCCTGGCCGTTTAGCCAGCTCGCCATCTGGCGCGATTCGTCACAGCCACAGATTGTGAGTGGGCGTACTGAATCACTCGCTGCTTCCAGAGCTGCATCGCCATGACGCATGATAAAAACTTGCATAAAGCACCGCTGTTGTTTGTCGATATCGTCGGGTACCACAGCACCAGACGCTTCATTCTGCGAATGAACGCTGTGTTTTACCCCAATGGCTTCAGTATAGTCAACCGGTTGTTTATTAAATAAGCACATCTCAGAATGGTGCCGCACCACCTTCTTCATGGCACCATAACTAACCCGCTGAATCTGTGCGCCTATTCAAATTTGTGCAGAAGTGTAAAAATTCGTTTGCGCTTCTGACATTGCCATTAAAGCGTCACAGGGCGCGAAACGATCGCCATGTTGCTGCATTAATGCACGTAATGTATTGACGATTTCGCTGGCGCTGCGTTGATCCATATAGCGGAACGGCCCGCCAAGAAAAGGCGGGAAGCCGATGCCAAATACCGCCGCGATATCACCATCCCGAGCATTGCGCACCACAGACTCGTCCAGACAGCGTGCGGCCTCATTCAGCATCATCATCACGCAGCGTTGTGCAATCTGTTCTTCGCTCTGCTTTGCCTGCGGCTTGACGTTAATCAGGCTATAAATTGAGTCATCGACGTTGCGTTTTCTCGGCCAGCGAGCCGCGTTGTAAAGGTAAAATCCTTTCTGGTTTTTACGCCCTTTGCGGCCATCGGCCAGGATGGCATTCACCGCATCGGGTGCGCTGAAACGCTCGCCATAAGCCTGCAGCAAAATCGGACTGATTTTGCTGCCGACATCAATGCCAACTTCATCCAGTAACTGTAACGGCCCGACCGGAAAACCGAACTTCACTAACGCACGATCGATATGCTCCACCGGCTCCCCTTCCATCAAACAGCGCATGGCTTCATTTATATAGGGCGCGAGGATGCGATTGACGTAAAAACCGGGTTTATCGGCCACTACCACCGCTGTTTTACCCTGCTGGCGCGCTAACTGCACCGTGGTCGCTAGCGTTTCTGCCGACGTACCCATATGCGGAATCACTTCCACCAGCGGCATTTTGTCCACCGGACTGAAATAGTGCAGGCCAATGACATTCTCGGGACGCTGCGCGTTGACGGCAATATCACCAATCGGTAACGAGGAGGTGTTGGAAGCAAAGATGGTATGCGGTTGACAGTGACTTTCGATATCCGCCACCATTTGCTGCTTCAGGGCCAAATCCTCAAATACCGCCTCAATCACCAAATCGCGCTGGCTGAACCCCTGATAATCGATACCGCCGCTGATACGCGCCATCTGCTGCTGACGCTCAGCCGGTTTAAGCTGACGCCGTTTCACTTTTTGGCTCAGCAGGTCCCAGCTATATTGCAATGCGTGGTTCAAACCATTGAGATTGACGTCTTTAATCCTTACTGGCAAACCGGCTTTCAGCGCCGTCACGCTGGCAATGCCACCGCCCATTAATCCGCCACCGAGCACGCCGATGCGTTGCAATGTGCGTGGTTCAGCCTCGGCCACGGTTTCTTTCTTCATCGCGGTCGATGCAAAAAACAGACTGCGCAGCGCCGCAGATTCTGGTGTCATCGCCAGCTGACCAAAGGCACGCGCTTCCGCTGCATGCCCGGCATCGCTGCCCTGCTCCAGACCCGTGCGCACCACCTGCAGAATGCGATCCGCCGCAGGGTAATTGCCCTGCGTTTTGCTGTCGGTTTGACGTTTTGCCATCGCGAATAACAGCGAGCGTGCCAGTGGCGCCTGCATCAGGCGGTCACGACGTGACAGCTCACGGCGAACGATCTTTCCTTTATGCACACGTGCAATCGCCGTTTCCAGCAAGATGGATTGTGGCACCGCATCATCAACGACACCCAGTTTCAAGGCCTGTTTAGCACGCAGCTGTTTACCACTCAGGATCAGCGGTAGCGCTTGCGGCACACCAATCAGTTTTGGCAGGCGCTGCGTCCCGCCTGAGCCAGGTAACAAGCCCAACTGCACTTCCGGCAGGCCCAAGCGGGTTTTATCATCCAGCGTGCAGATGCGTGCGCTGCAGGCCAGCGCCAACTCCAGCCCGCCGCCAAGACAGGCACCGTGGATTGCCGCAACCACCGGGAAGGGCAATGCCGCTATCTGCGCCATCACCTCTTGCCCCTGTCGCGCCAGGGCTTCCGCTTCTTCTGCCGTCTGACAATCCGCGATCATGCTGATATCTGCACCGGCAACAAAGTTATCGCTTTTGCCAGAGATCAATACCAATCCCGCCAATCTGGGATTGCTGCGCGCTTCAGCCAGCACCGCTTTTATTTGTGGGACAAACTCCGCTTTTAACGTGTTCATCTTTTCGCCCGGCACGTCGATGGTGATGATGCCGACATGATCGAGGCGCATATGTAAATGGAATGCAGATGCACTCATTATTCGGCCTCCAGAACCATTGCACTGCCTAATCCGCCTGCTGCACAGGCGGTTACCAAGCCCAATCCCCCGCCGCGCCGCCGCAGTTCATGCAACGTTTGGGTGATCATGCGCGCGCCAGTGGCAGCAAACGGATGGCCGTAAGCAATGGAGCCGCCGAGCACATTGAAACGTTCTTCATTGACTTCACCCAAGGCATGCGGGCGATTCAGTACCTCGCGCGCAAAACGCTCATCGCGGAACATTTTCAGGTTCGCCAGCGTCTGCGCAGCAAAGGCTTCGTGCATATCGATTAACGTGAGGTCATTGAGCGTGATACCCGCGCGATCCAGCGCCAGCGGCGAGGCGTAAGCAGGACCCAGCAACATGTCCTGCCAGACATCAATCGCGGTAAACGCGTAGCTGCGCAGATAGCCGATCGGGGTAATCCCCAGCTCACGTGCGCGGCCTTCACGCATCAAAATCACTGCGGCGGCGCCATCCGTTAGCGGTGTGCTGTTGGCTGCCGTGACAGAACCGTGGTGGCGATCAAAAGCTGGTCGCAGCCTGGCGTAATCGCTGGCGCTGGCGTTAAAGCGAATGTTGTTATCCTGCTCGATCGGTGCTTTCCATGGCGGTACAAAGGCAGTCATCACTTCCTGCGCCAGCACGCCTGATTGCCAGGCACGCGCTGCATGCTGATGTGAGCGCAACGCCAGGGTGTCTTGCTGCTCACGCGTGATGCCATGGGTTTTCGCCATCTGCTCGGCGGTATCCCCCATACGTAAACCTGTGGAATACTCCGCCACCGCAGGAGGCACCGGTAGCAAATCACGGGGGCGCAGGCGGCGTAGAATTTGCAGCTTTTTGCTAAAGGTTCGCGCTTTGTTGAGATCGACCAGCGCGCGCGCCAGCGTTTTACTGACGCCAATAGGCAGTACCGATGAGGAGTCTGCACCACCGGCAATACCTGCATCAATGGTGCCCGCCATCAGGCTTTCCGCCACATTCGCCACCGCCTGAAAACTGGTGGCACAGGCACGACTGACACTGTAAGCATCGGTGTGAACGCTCAATCCGCTGCTCAGCACGATTTCGCGCGCAATATTAGGCGCTTCCGGCATCTGCACCACCTGGCCGAATACCAGCTGGTCAATAACGTCTACCGGTAACTCGCTGCGTGCCATCAGTTCTGACACCACCATGCGCCCCAACTCCAGCGCGGAAATGCCATGAAAATCACTCGCCTGACGGGCGAAAGGCGTGCGTAATCCATGGGTTATGGCGATACGTTCGCCCTGACGCGTCAGCAGCGGCTGCGCTTTGCTCATTGCACTCACCTGTAATTTACGACCGTAGCATCATTGCCAAACAGGTCTGACCTGATCATCAGTGTTAACCAGGTGTTGCTAAGTCGCCAATAACAGAAGAAAAAAAGTGCGAGGGAAGACACGAAAAAGAGAAAACGCTGCCGGAAGGGCTTCCGGCAGCGACAGGATTAGCGTAAGCCGAGTTGAAAAATGAGGGTCTCAGCCTGGCAGGCAAAAGTGAAATCAACATTCAGGCGTATGCCTGGCGCTTCTTCAACGAACTCGGCTTGAATCACGCAAGGCTCGGATTCAACCTGACGCGCTTTGTCCGTCAGGTGCTTCAGCATCGCTTCAGCCGCATGACGATCGGCAAAAGCGCCAGACCAGCTCGCCGTGCAATCGGTATTGTCCATTACGGTGCCAACATCTACGCAGCAGCAAGCCGCCGTTTCCGTGGCACTGCATTTTTTAATGGCATCAGTCATTGTTTTCTCCTGACGATAAATAGACACAATCGGATCATTTTCTGACACAAAGTGTACGCCCCGCGCGGCCTGGCTTCTATCTCTCAGCGGCTAAGTGACGAATATCACACTAAAAATTGATCCAGAACAAATTTGACCGCTATGCTAGATGGGCATCGACAAGATTTTGTTAAGCAGATCTGATTTTATCGATCAAATCGGAAATATTTAAAAAACATTATTGCAACAAATACACAGGTCAGACCTATACTCGTCGCACTGGTCTGATATGTGCCTTTGTCATCAGTCCCTACAATCCGCCGTCCTTTGTTACGCGACGTAACAACGTTTAATAATAAATCTAGATGAGGTTGTGGTCATGAACCATAAGAACCTGTTTGCAAAGTCAGCTGTGGCAGCTGCAGTGGCACTTATTTCTTCCCAAGTTTACGCCGCAGGCTTTCAACTTAATGAATTCTCAGCAATTGGTTTAGGTCGTGCTTATTCGGGTGAAGGTGCGATGGGCGATACCGCCGCATCTGCCAGTCGTAACCCGGCGACCATGGCATTGATGGATCGCCCTTCTTTCTCCATCGGTACTGTTTATATTGATCCGGAAGTTGATATCAGCGGCCAGAGCCCAACCGGCAACAGCCTGAATGCGAAAAACATCGCACCGAATCAGTGGATCCCTAACCTCCATTATGTTCATCCGATTAACGATCAGTGGTGGGTAGGCGCATCCGTCACCTCTAACTATGGTCTGGCGACAGAGTTCAATGACGGTTACACCGCTGGCGGCTACGGTGGTAAAACCGACCTGATGACAGGTAACTTTAACCTTAGCACGGCTTATCGTTTGAATGAGCACTTCAGCTTTGGTGTTGGCTTTGATGCGGTTTACGCTAAAGCAAAAATCGAACGTTATGCGGGTGAAGCAGGCGCTCGCGTCGGCATGCCAGCTGATACTCAGGTTGCCCACCTGAAAGGTGATGAATGGGGCTACGGCTGGAACGCCGGTATCCTGTATGAAGTGGATAAAAACAACCGCTTCGGCTTCACCTATCGTTCAGAAGTAAAAATCGACTTTGACGGCGATTATAAGAGCAGCATTCCAACCGCTTATAACGGTACACCGCAGGCGATTGCCTTAGGCCTGCCATACGGCACCAGCGGCCAGACCATTCCGGGTTCACTCACGCTGAACCTGCCAGAAATGTGGGAAGTGTCGGGCTGGCACAAAGTCGCTCCGCAGTGGGCCGTGCACTACAGCCTGACCTACACCAGCTGGAGCCAGTTCCAGGAACTGAAGGCCACGGGCAGCAACGGCCAGACGCTGTTCTATAAGGATGAAGGCTTTAAAGATGCCTATCGCATCGCGTTGGGTACCACTTACTTCTACGACGATAACTGGACCTTCCGTACCGGTATCGCGTTTGATGACAGCCCGGTTCCCGCTGACAAACGCTCGATCTCAATTCCGGATCAGGACCGTCTGTGGTTGAGCGCCGGTGCTTCTTACGCTTTCAACGAAAATGCGTCAGTTGACCTTGGTATCTCTTACATGCACGGCCAGAAAGTCACCGTGAAAGAAGGCCCTTATACCTTTAACTCCGAGGGTAAAGCCTGGCTGTACGGCGCGAACTTTAACTACAAGTTCTGATAGTTAGCTCGAAAAAAATGGCGACCAATGCGGTCGCCATTTTTGTTACTGTGAATCGATGTCCTTCAAGTCATCCTGAATCGCACTGGCGTTCGGATTCTCTTCCGGTTTTAACTTTCCGCCGTTGGCGAGGAAATCATTACGCTGGAAGTAAGCGTTGCGGATAAACGCATACGGATCCTGCTGCTGTTTCAGGATGCCATCGGAATCCAACAGCTGTGCACGTGTTTCCACACCTTCCAGTGTCCATTTACCAATCGACATCGGCCAGGTCAGCCAACTCAGCACCGGATAAAGCGTATCGACATAGTCGCCGCCATCCTGACGCACCGTGAAGCTGCCATAACCCGGCAGAACCACATAAGGACCATAGCCCACCCCGTAACGACCCAGAGTACTCCCGAAGTGGTGCGGAACTTCTCGCGCCAGTTCAGGATTCGCTTTGCCCGCCACATCGATAAATCCGCCCAAGCCCAATACGGTATTGAGGAAGAAACGTGTGAAGTGGATTCCTGCCTGGCGCGGTTCACCCACCAGAATCGAATTCAGCATGCTGGCAGGTTCATCCAGGTTGCCGAGGAAGTTGCTCATGCCACTGCGCGCAGGCACCGGCACATAGTCACGCCAGGCAACCGCCACCGGGCGCACCACATAAGGATCCAGCACGTTCATGTTGAAATTAAACATCGTGCGGTTAAAGCCTTCGAGCGGATCGCTACGCTGCGCAGGCTGCGTTGGATCGGCCGGTTTGGAACTGGCACAACCCACCAGCAGCAAGCTGGCCAGCGCCAGACCGGTCAGGCGGTTATTCATTCTTATCTCCCTGTGCGGTTGAATAATGTATCGCTTCAGGGCTGCTGTTGATTAATCTCCACAGCCAGTTGCTGATGACCATCCCAGGGGGTGATCGCGCTTAAGCCAAACCAGTCTCCCGACTGAGGATTGGCGCTACCATCGCGCGAAATACGCACCCTGACCTGCACCTGATGCTGCGCCGAAAGCAGGCGATCGGGCATCATGGCGTTGCTGTCATCCAGCGTGAGCGATAACGGGAAATGGCTCAGCGGTAAACGCTTCACAGCCACAGGCACCGGTGAAACACCGTCAGACACAGAAATATACAACACTCCGCCTTGCGGTAACATTTTTTCTGCTTGCGAGGTTAAACTCACCGTCAATGCCAGGTGACTATTTTGCTGTCCCGCATCAGTTTTCGCTTGTTCAATGCTGCGCTCTATCATGGTAATGCGCTTGTCACCCGCGGGCAGAAGCTTCAGCATCACCTGCCAGGCGCCAATCGCTTGATCATATTGCTGCTGCTCAAAAGCATTAAATGCCAACAAGCTCAGGGTGCGCACGTTGCTATGGTCGCGTTTTAGCAGATCTTTCAGCATCACATTGGCCTGGCGGTTGTCCTGCGGATCGCTGGAGCGCGTCAGGACTTCGGCATAATCCTGCTGCAGTTCCAGATTATCAGGTGACAGTTGCAATGCGCGCTGGAAGGCCTGGCTGGCATTGGTCGCGTTATTCAGCACCATGCCAAGGCGGCCCAGCATCGTCCAGTCATTGAGGTTTTGCGGATCGTCTTGCAATGAGGTGCGCAACCCTAATTGTAGGCGAGCCAACTCTTCCATGGTTAACGGTGCCGCTTTGGGATCCATTACACGGGCACGCAACTGAGGGTACTCCTGCTGTACGCTAACCCAACCGGCCAGTTGCGCCAGTCCACCGGTCTTCAGGTAAAAGCCAACCGACACCAGCAACAATACAATCAAACCCGGCAATAGCACCCAACGGCTACTGTGATGGATGCGAGCCGCGTGCTCGTTTGGCACATCGGTGAGCAGCGTTTGTTGCAGTTCACGTACCATCTCGGGACGCTCGGCAACCACGCCTTCCTCTTCATCGCGTTCGAGTTCACGCAGGCGCTGCTGGTAAAAATCGGTATTCAGGCGATCGCGATCGCCGCTAGTGGCTTGACGTTGACGCCAGCCTGCACTGAGAAACAGCGCCGAGGCCGCTACCAGCAAAATAATCAGGGTAATCCAGAATCCAGTCATTACGGCTTCCCGTCACGCTTAAGAATCGCCGCAAGGCGTTGTTGTTCATCGTCATCGAGATCGCTACGGGTTTTCCCCCGGCGATTGCGCAGAATAATAATCAAGCCGCCCAGCACCACAAACAGCGCCGGCCCCACCCACAAAATCAGCGTTGAAGGGGTAACCGGGGGTTCATAAGTGACGAAGTTGCCGTAGCGCGCCACCATGTAATCGATGATCTGCTGGCGACTTTGGCCCTGCTTCATCAGCTCATACACTTTCAGACGCATGTCTGCGGCAATCATCGCATTGGAGTCGGCAATGCTGTTGTTCTGACACTTAGGGCAACGCAGTGAACCGGTGAGATCGCGGTACTGCTCTTCCTGCTGTACCGAATCGAACTGGTAAGTATCAATGGCAGCCCATAGGCTGGTGCTGAGCAGAATGCCCGCTATTAACAGAAGCAGCCGTTTCACGCACCGGCCCCCTTGCTGTATTTATCCCACAGCGGTTTCACTTCTTCGTTCCACACGCGATCATTCATATCCCCCGCATGGCGATAACGAATAATGCCGTGGCCGTCGATCAGGAAGGTTTCCGGCGCACCGTAGACGCCGAGATCCAGACCTAACATGCCGTCACCGTCATACAGGCTCAGCGCGTACGGGTTGCCCAGTGTGTTCAGCCAGGTGACCGCTTTGGTGCGATCGTCTTTGTAGTTCAGGCCAACCACCCGGATGCCTTTCTCAGCCAGCGTGTTGAGATATTGATGCTCCGCACGGCAGGTTGGGCACCAGGTGGCCCAGACATTGAGCAGGATCGGTTTGCCGTCGGTCAGAACCTGCTGATCGTAGATTTTGCCCGGCTTATCGAGCGCTTCCAGTTTGAAAACCGGTACCGGCTTACCAATCAGCGCCGACTCCAGACGCGTGGGATCATCACCATTAGCGTTGCGAGACAGCTGCCACAACAGCGCGGCCGCCAGCAGCAGAAACAGTACTAACGGGATGAACAAGATTTTCTTACTCATGCCAGCTCCTCCTGCTGCGCTTTTTTGCGCGAACGATAACGCGGGTCCAGCAGGCACAATAGGCCGCCAACCGCCATAAACACGCCGCCGAACCAAATCCAGCGCACGAACGGTTTGTAATAGATCCGCACCGCCCATGAACCGTCATCCAGCTCTTCGCCCAATGCCGCGTAGAGATCGCGAGTGAAACCACCGCTGATTGCCGCTTCGGTCATCATGGTGCGAGCTGCGGTATAGAACCGTTTTTCAGCATGCAGTACCGCTTCAAATTTTCCGTCACGCGTCACATCGATAATGGCAACACCGCCGCTGTAGTTCGGCCCTTGCAGGTTGTGTACATCACGGAAGATAAAGTGATAGTTGTGGATATCCACGGTATCGCCTGACTTCATGCGTACATCGCGTTCAACGCTGTACTGTGTGCTAAAAGCAATACCCACCACGGTCACGGCAACGCCTAAATGGCCCAGCACCATGCCCCAGTGGCTGCGCGTTAAATGGCGCAGGCCTTTCAAGAAGCTGTGGCGATGGGTAGCGCGTTCATGCAGTTCCATCAACGTCAGCAAGATCACCCATATCGCCATCAGCAGGCCGATCACCGTCATCGCTTCAATGCGATCCTGCAACAACCACGGCAGTGCGATCGACAGGATCAAGGTCACCAGCAAACCGACACCCAGGCGTTTCCACAACTTTTGCGGCTCATCACGGCGCCAGCGCACCAGCGGACCAATGCCGAGCATCAGCGCGAACGGTGCCATCAGCCAGGTGAACATGGTGTTGAAGAACGGTTCGCCGATGGAAATACTGCCCAGTCCCAGCTGCTTGTGAACCAGCGGCAACAGCGTGCCCAATAGCACCACCAACATGGCGGCGATTAACAGCACGTTATTACCCAACAGGAAGGATTCGCGTGACCAGGTTTCGCTTTGCACGCGGCTGCGCACCTTGCCGCCTTTAATCGCATAGAGCAGCAATGAACTGCCAATCACAATCACCAGGAAGGCAAGGATGAACATGCCACGCGCCGGATCGGAAGCAAACGAGTGCACCGATACCAGCACGCCAGAACGCACCAGGAAGGTGCCCAGCAGGCTTAAGGAAAATGCAGTGATCGCCAGCAGCACCGTCCAGGATTTGAAGCTACCCCGTTTTTCTGTCACCGCCAGTGAATGCATCAACGCCGTACCGGCCAGCCAAGGCATGAACGAAGCATTCTCGACCGGATCCCAGAACCACCAGCCGCCCCAGCCCAGTTCGTAATAGGCCCACGCCGAACCGAGCACGATGCCAATGGTCAGGAAAACCCAGGCTGCGGTCGTCCACGGGCGTGACCAGCGCGCCCATGCGGTATCGAGACGCCCTGCCATCAATGACGCAATAGCAAACGCAAATGCCACCGAGAAACCGACATAACCCATGTAGAGCAGGGGTGGATGGAAAATCAGCCCGATATCCTGCAGCATCGGATTGAGGTCGCTGCCATCAACCGGGAAGTTCGGCAGGGTACGAGTAAACGGATTCGAGGTGAGCGTAATAAACAGCAGGAAGCCGAGATTGATCATCCCCATGACTGACAACACACGCGCCAGTGCATCCTGCGGCATACCGCGACTGAAAATTGCGACAGCTACCGTCCAGGTGCTGAGCAACAGCACCCACAGCAGCAGTGAACCTTCATGCGCGCCCCAGGTGGCCGCGATGCGATAGTAAACCGGCAGCAGGGTGTTGGAGTTGGTGGCGACATAGGCCACGCTGAAATCGTTAACGATAAACGCATGTACCAGCACCACGAAGGCGGCAACGATACAGGCGAACATGCCCCACGCCAGCGGACGTGCCATCGCCATCAAACGTGCATCCTGACGGGTTGCGCCCCACAACGGATAAATACTTAATAGCAGCGCGAGTCCCAGCGCCAGGCAAAGCAGAAAGCTGCCAATTTCCGGCATCATGATTGAGCACCTGCCTGCTGATAAGTCGCTGCAGGTCCTGTGTGGTTTTTCTTCATCGCATCTTCAATTTCTGGCGGGGTGTATTTTTCGTCATGTTTTGCCAGCACTTCTTTGGCATTGACCAGGTTGCCGCTTTCCAGCACGCCTTGCGCTACCACGCCCTGCCCTTCACGGAACAGGTCCGGCAAGATGCCCTCGTAACTTACGCTGATCACGCCGTTGGCGTCATACAACTTGAAAGAGACAGCCAGCGTTTTGGGGTCGCGTTTTACGCTGCCAGGCATCACCATGCCGCCGACGCGCAGACGTTGCCCGGTTTCCGGCATCTGATGCGCTTCGCCTTTGCCGTACAGAATTTCACTCGGGGTGTAAAACAGGTCAATGTTGGAACGCAGCGCGTACATCACCAGCGATGTGGCCAGGCCTAAGCCGACCAAAATCGCCACCACCACATACAGGCGGTTACGACGACGGATATTCACACGGTTTCTCCTGCTGCTTCACTGGCAGCTTTTTTCGACTTGGCCGCGCGAATGCGGCGCTCCCTGGATTGACGCTGGCGAATTTCTGCCAGCAAACGGCGGCGGAACAACAGGGTATGCAGCACCAGACCAAATAAAGGGATTAACGTGAGGATGACGGCGAGCCAGACATAGAAGGCATAGCCGCCCATGGCGAAGAAGTCGCTCCATGATGAGAAAGCCGGTGTCATGCTTTGCGCCCTCCCTGAGCCACATCGATCGCCCATGGACGATGGCGCTCGCTGAACAAAATCAGGTTACGCAGGCGCATCAGCGTCAGCGCGCCAAACACCAGCAGATAACCGAGAATGGCCCAGCGCAGCGGCGTCCGCATACTCGGCGCAATCGCCTGCTGCAAAATGCCAGACGATCCCTGATGGAGGGTGTTCCACCACTGCACCGAGAAGTGGATGATGGGCAAGTTAACCACGCCCACCAGAATCAGGATGCCTGCAGCGCGACCGGCGGTGCGACGATCCTCAAACGAGTGATAGAGCGCAATCACCCCCATATAGATGAACAGCAGCACCAGCTCCGAGGTTAGGCGGGCATCCCAAATCCACCAGGTGCCCCACATCGGTTTGCCCCAGGCAGAACCGGTGACCAGCGCGATAAAAGTAAATACTGCGCCAATCGGCGCCATCGCTGCGGAGACCAGATCCGCCATTTTCATCTGCCACACCAGGCCGATGAACGCGGCAATCGCCATGGAGGCGTAAACACCCATGGACCACATCGCCGCAGGCACGTGAATGTACATAATTCGGAAGCTGTTGCCCTGCTGATAATCGGCCGGTGCAAAGCCAAAGCCCCATACCCAGCCAAGTAGCAGCGTGGCGACGCCCAGCACTGCGAACCAGGGAATTAAGCGACCGCATAGCTGGTAAAGCCGCTCAGGCTTCGCCCACTGGTGTAACCATTTCCACATTTGCATAGCTCACAATAAAAAGAATTCGGATACCGGCAGCTCTGGGGCAGCACGGATTAATGCAGACTAATGCGCAAAGCCGCAGCAGTAGCAAACGGCGAAAGTGTTGCGCTCACTGCCAGCATCGCGCCAAGAATTGCCAGATAACCTCCGATCGGCAATCCCTGACCGGCGGCATCGATGGCCGCGCTGGCAAAGATCAGAACAGGTATCGACAACGGCAATACCAGTAAACTCAGAAGTACGCCGCCACGCCGCAGCCCAACGGTCAAACCGGTGCCAATCGCACCAAGAAAACTCAAGGTTGGCGTGCCGAGTAATAGCGTCAGTGCCATCGCGCGCCAGCCAGCAAAATCCAGTGACAGGAGTAGTGCCGCCAGCGGCGACAGTAAAATCAGTGGCAAGCCCGTAATCAGCCAGTGAGCAATCACTTTTCCCAGCACCGTGACGGGCAGCGGTGTGGGTAGCAAAAGTAGTTGCTCCAGCGAACCATCCAGAAAATCATCACGGAACAGTCGTTCAAGCGCCAGCAGTGAGGCTAACAATGCCGCAACCCACGCCACGCCTGGCGCAATGCGCGCCAGCTGCTGAGGATCCGGCCCGATACCTAACGGAAACAGCGTGATAACAATCAGGAAAAACCACAGCGGGTTAATCACCTCGGCACCGCTGCGAAATGCAATTTTCAACTCACGCTGAATCACGCGACCTAACATCAAGCCCACTCCGAGATAAGGCGGATTTTGCGCACGCATTCACTCTCATCAGGCAGATCCTGATGGGTAGTCAAAATCACTGCGCCTCCGTTATCGGCATGTTCAGCGAAACGCGCCATTAATTTTTCCACGCCGCCTTTATCAATGGCCGTGAGCGGTTCATCCAGAATCCAGATTTTAGCCGGGCTGAGCCACAAGCGAGCCAGGGCTACACGCCGTTGCTGCCCTGCGGACAACTGTGCAACCGGCACTTCTTCATATCCCAGCAAGTTCACCTGCTCCAGCGCGTCGAAAATCACTTCTTCATCACGATCGCCGTGCCAGAAATGCAGGTTTTCCAGAGGTGAGAGTACCGACTTCACACCAGGATGATGACCAAGATAGAGCAAGTTTTGATGCCATGTTTCGCGCTGCTGACGAATCGGCTGCGATTGCCACATCACCTCGCCCTCTTCTGCCCGGCTTAAACCAGCCAGCAGACGCAGCAGTGAGGTTTTTCCTGCCCCGTTAGGGCCTTCAATTTGCACAATGTCACCCGGTTGCACATGGAAGCTCAGTCCATGAAACAGGGTTCGCTCATCACGAACGCATGAGAGATTAATGACTTCGAGCATGAAAGAGGGAATCGCAGCTGTGAAATAAGGCGGGGATAATACCACAATGAATCTGTGGGCCGAAGCCTGTGAGGTTGCTCTCACTTCCCTCAAAGGGGGTATTCGTGCGCATCAGATCAAGGAACTGTGCAAAAAAGCACCTCAGTTAAAATCTTGTTACTCTTAATTTGGATCTTAGTAACATTTCGTCCTTGATAAAACCGTCTACGCTTATTACGCGTTGGCATTATCACCAGGGGAAAACATGAAGCAATCACCATCCATTTCAGAACATGACAACGATGTCGAGAGCGACGAAAAGGACCAGGGTAAAGAGATAGAAGTGGATGAAGATGCCCTGCCCTCGCGGGCTGCGGCAATCCATGAAGAGATTCGCCAGGACGGCGAGAAAGAGTTAGAGCGCGATGGTATGGCGTTGCTGTGGTCTGCCGTGGCTGCGGGGCTATCCATGAGCGCTTCGCTGATGGCAAAAGGGATTTTCCATGTGCATTTGGCTGATGTACCCGGTGGTTTCCTGCTGGAGAATCTGGGTTATACCTTCGGCTTTGTCATCGTGATAATGGCCCGTCAGCAACTGTTCACTGAGAACACGGTTACTGCGGTATTACCGGTGATGCACAAACCCACTGGCGGTAATTTCATGCTGTTATTGCGCCTGTGGGGCGTGGTGCTGGCGGGAAATTTGATCGGTACGGCGCTCGGCGCATTGGCGTTTAATCATATGCCGATTTTTGACGAGGCGACGCGTCAGGCCTTCACCGTGATTAGCGAAAAGGTGATGGACAACTCCCCCAGCGAAATGTTTGCCAATGCCGTGATTTCAGGTTGGATTATCGCCACCATGGTTTGGATGTTCCCTTACGCGGGCGCGGCCAAAATCGTGGTGATTGTGATGATGACATGGCTGGTCGCGCTGGGAGATCTGGCCCATATTGTGGTGGGTTCCGTTGAAGTGCTGTATCTGGTGTTTGCCGGCACGCTGCCCTGGCAGGAATTCATCTGGCCGTTTGCGCTGCCTACCCTGCTGGGAAATATCACCGGCGGTACGTTGATTTTTGCACTGATCAGCCATGCGCAAATTCGCAACGATATGAGTGAGGCGGCGAAGGCCAAAGCGAAGGCGGAACAGAAGCGCAAAGAGAAAGCGCAGAAGAAACAACAGTGATCTGTGGCACGACATTGTTGATAGATTGAGCAAACAGGATTAACACGGTTAAATTCTGCTGGTCGGTACGCTATACTGCGCGCCGCGTCTCCTTAGTTAAATGGATATAACGAGCCCCTCCTAAGGGCTAGTTGCAGGTTCGATTCCTGCAGGGGACACCAGTTCAGACCTCCCTCCCTCCTCAAAACAGCCAGCGAGCTATGCCCAAGCTGAGCCCAGCGGCGCTCATTATTCCACCCAGGATCCATTTGGTTTGTTTTGTCATCTCTTTGTGAATTTTGGCGATCTCTACATGCGTTTTGCC
Organism: Pantoea rwandensis; assembly: GCF_000759475.1. Taxonomy (NCBI): domain Bacteria; kingdom Pseudomonadati; phylum Pseudomonadota; class Gammaproteobacteria; order Enterobacterales; family Erwiniaceae; genus Pantoea; species Pantoea rwandensis. The sequence continues at coordinate 1,838,117 of NZ_CP009454.1, read as the reverse complement.
GATTTCCTGATGTAAATCGGCTTTCGTTACGTAGTTAGACTTGATCACCGCCAGGTCGGTTTTCACCGTTTCCATATCGGTTTTCAACGTTTTAATATCTGCCTTCATTTCAAATACATCGGCTTCAAGCTTTGAAACGCGCATTTCCATCATTACCACTCCGCATAAGCTAAACATGTAATTATCACATCAAAAACAATATGTTAATGGATGGCATTGTATCTAAGGCGAAGAAAAAATCACCACAATTACGCGTGAGTGAATGAATTTGCGACGTTTCTCGAAGGTAGAAACTGGCTGTTTCAGGCAATTACAGTGAAATCAAAGCTGATGCGGGTTTTGGCGCCATGCGGAGGGCGTTACGCCATGCAGTTGGCGGAAACGGTTACTGAAGTGACTGGAGGAGTGAAAACCGCAGCGCAGCGCGATCTCAGTTATCGGCAGAGCGCTGAACTTTAGCAGTTGCAGTGCGGTATCCATACGACGACGCATCACGAACTGATGTGGCGCTTCACCCACGCTGCTGCGGAACATGCGTGCAAAGTGGTATTCACTCAAGGCCGCTTCTGCCGCCAGCTGTGCCAGCGTCAAAGGCTGATCCAGCTGCGCATCGATAAACGCCAATACACGTCGCAATACCGCGGGCGCTAATCCGCCACGCACCTGTGGCGCCTGCCACTGCACTTCACTGTAGCGCTGCAAAAGATGCGTCATCAACAACGTCGAGGCACTGCTCAACATCAATTGATTAGCGGGTTGCTGCCAGTCAACGCTCAGCAGGAAATGGCGATAAAGCTGCGTGATGCGATCGTCATCGGCAAAGATCTTTTCATGCAGGTTGAGTTGCGCGGGGCTGCGATCCCAGATCTGCTCACCGAGATGCCGCAAGTGCTCATCCGTACAGTAAAGGTGCACGAACGACAAATCGGCACGCAGATCCCAGGTCGATTCAACCCCGCTCGGCATCAGGCAGAAGCGATCCGGACCACCGCCATTGCGCCAACCATGCTGGGTTTTGTGCCAGGTATCATAGCCATCAGCGGTATACAGGCTCAGCGTGTGGTGGTCGCTCAGGTTGGTGACGCGATCGCCGCTATTAAACCAGGCCGCCAACTTGATGCCACCCGACAGCTGCACGCTATCGCGCAGTTGCGCTTTATGGCGCTGCAGCATGTCAAAGGTCTGATAATCGGGCATCGGGAGGTCCACTCACAGGTCAATAACGCACAGTTTACGGATCTCCCCGGCCAGAAAACAGGCCAACGCGGGACATCCGTGTAAAAAGCGCAAGATTTTGCAATTCACGCGCAACGGCGTGCAAGCGAGTGGTGATTGTTTTCGTCACACTTCGGGCAATGATTTTGCTGGAGAGTTTACGATGAACATCATCTTGTACCTTGCGGTTGTATTGATTTGGGGCACCACCTGGATCGCCATTTTTCTACAACAAGAGGCGGCCAACACGCCAGTCCTGGTGGCGGTATTCTGGCGCTTCTTACTGGCATCGGTATTGATGTTAGTGATCCTAAAGCTGATTAAACGCCTGCGCCCACTGGATAAGCAGGATCACCTTTTCTGCTTACTGCAAGGCTGTTGCGTATTTGGCTTCAACTTCGTTTGTTTCTATCATGCGGCAGCGTGGATCAGCAGTGGCCTGGAATCGGTCATCTTCTCCATGGCAGTGTTATATAACGCGCTTAATAGTTGGATCTTTTTCCGTCAGCGCCCACCGTTTCGCCTGTTACCCGCGGCCGTGCTCGGCTTGGGGGGAATTGTTGCCTTGTTCTGGAATGACATTCAGGCAGCGCACCCGGCTCCGCAACTGCTATGGGGCGTTGGGCTAAGTGCTTTGGGCACGCTTGGATTCTCTTTGGGTAACATGATTTCAACTCGCCATCAGCGCCGTCAACGTGATGTGCTGACCACCAACAGCTATGCCATGTTATATGGTGCAATCGTTATGGCAATCATCGCACTACTGAATGGCGATTCATTAGCGCCTGCGCTGAATCTGCAGTGGCTTGGTTCGATGAGTTATCTGGCCATTTTTGGTTCGGTGCTGGGATTTGGCGCTTATTTCACGCTCGTCGGTCGTATCGGAGCCAGCCAGGCCGCCTATTGCACACTGCTTTTCCCGTTGGTGGCACTAACGTTGTCGACCATTTATGAGGGATATCAATGGCACAGCAATGCCATCGTGGGTCTGGCGATGATTCTGATGGGGAATATGGTGATGTTTGTGCGCTGGCCCACGGCAGGCAAATTACGCCTGGCGTAAATAGCGAGAGCGGGCATTGCGCCCGCTCTTTGGTCCTCTAGCGCCAGCCCTGAACGCCGATATTGAGCTGGTGAGGTTTACTGATGGCTTTTCTGGCAATCCAGTAAAGCAGAACGCGTTCATCATCTCTGTCGCGATCGGCCATAGCCAGTAATTTCAGCGACAGCGTGGATTTATTCACAGGCTGATGCTCATCGCTTAACTCGATCACCGCCTGACCGATGATGCAGCAAACTTCATCCTCGCTTGACGCGGATTCATATGCTCGGTCTGTCATATTTCCTCCTGTTAGTGAATTTTAATCCTGGCAAAAATCTGTCATCTTGCAGCAAAACTGGCGCGCTTATCACACCTGGTTACACATGTTTACCCACAGCAACCGCCACGCTTAAATTGACATCCCAATGGCCCAATGCCATTCATACCCGTATTACTGCATTTCATTCCCTCGTCCTGTCTCTTGATGCCCTGCTTCGCCACGCGCGCGCGTAAGCTGCCTATTATCGCTGCAGATTCCGCATTCCCTGAGGGGAGAGATAAAAATGAAAACAGAAATATCCGCGCAGTTGCAGCGCACCCGCATGCTTACCCTTATCGGCACTATTATCACGCAGTTTGCTCTGGGCTCGGTCTATACGTGGAGCCTGTTTAACGGCCAGTTGGCACATAAACTCGATGCTCCCATTAGTCAGGTCGCTTTTTCATTCGGTTTGTTAAGCCTGGGGCTCGCGATTGCATCGTCACTGGCGGGGAAATTACAGGAGCGCTTTGGTGTGCGTAACGTCACCATCGGCGCCGGTATATTGATGGCGATTGGCTTCTGGCTGACCGCTCATGCCGATAACCTGATGATGCTGTATCTCAGCGCCGGCATCCTGGTCGGTTTAGCGGATGGCGCAGGATACCTGATGACGCTGTCAAACTGCGTGAAGTGGTTCCCGGAGCGTAAAGGGTTAATTTCCGCCTGCTCAATTGGCGCTTATGGCTTAGGTAGCCTGGGTTTCAAATTTATCTGTGGCGCGTTGCTCAGCACTTACGGCCTGGAGAACACCTTTATGATTTGGGGTGTGCTGGCGATGAGTATGATCATTGTGGGTGCGCTGATGATGCGTGATGCCCCGATCCAGCAAAGCAGCGGTAACGAGAAATTGCAGGAAAAAGATTACACGCTGGCGCAATCCGTGCGCTTGCCACAGTACTGGATGCTGGCACTGATGTTCCTCACTGCCTGCATGAGCGGACTGTATGTCATTGGCGTAGCGAAAGACATCGGCGAAGGCATGGTCCATCTGACCACGCAAACCGCCGCCAATGCCGTGACTGTCATCGCGATTGCTAACCTGAGTGGCCGCCTTATTCTCGGCGTACTCTCCGATAAAATGGCACGTATTCGCGTCATTTCACTGGCACAGATCGTTTCTCTGGTGGGCATGAGTATTTTGTTGTTTACCCGGATGAACGAAACCACCTTCTTCCTGTCACTGGCCTGCGTTGCCTTTAGCTTTGGTGGCACCATCACCGTGTTCCCTTCTCTGGTCAGCGATTTCTTCGGTCTTAATAATCTGACGAAAAATTACGGGCTGATTTACCTGGGATTCGGTATCGGCAGCGTGATGGGTTCACTGGTGGCTTCCGTGTTTGGTGGTTTTACCGTGACCTTCAGCTTGATCATGACACTGCTGGTGATTTCACTGGTGTTGTCGCTCAGCATCCGTCTGCCAAATCGTCAAAACGTCAGTGAACCTTTGCTGCATAATTAATTCCCACAGATGCCGCATCACTTTGCGGCATCTATTTTCTCCTTCTTTGCTGCATAATGTTTTTGAAGTTGAGAACGGCTGTTATTTAGGATTGCATTTCAGACTATTCGCGTTCTTATCATCAGGCATTCGGTTTTATCTGATTGGTTTATTTCCCGCCTTGACGTTTTTAGCTTTAAATTGACATATCTGGTAATAGATCCAGAAATAACTCTACATTTACTGCATCTTCACTCCACTTTTCCCCGGTAATCTGGCCTCATTGGAAAAGAGGAGGACTCTCCATGAAAACACTTATTAAAGCTGCTTCGGTTGTTGCCATTATGACGATGTTGAGTGGTTGTATCGTTCATGACGGATATGGTCGCGGACCGGGCTGGGGGCACGGTGGCGGCTGGCATCATGACCATGGTTATCATGGTCGCCATTGGTAATTGGGCAAAGCACACACAGCACATAATAAAAAAACAAAAAGGGCGGGAATTTATCCCGCCCTTTCTTTTAGCTTTTTACCGCGTAATTACATTGATACCAGGCTTTCTTTAATCCGGGCAGATGGCTGTCCTGTGCCGGCAGCGATTCCACTTTATCAAATCCACGTTGGTTGCAATAATTCGCCAGATCGACTTCCATCGCATCTTTATTCAACGTTTGCGGGTCATAACGATATTGCACGGTATTTGAGCTTTTATCTTCATCAACACGTTCAAATCCACCGGGTTTGCTGACACTACAACCGGCCAGCATAAAAAGCGCGAGTGCGCTAATCAGCATTTTTTTCATTAGGGTGTCCTCTTCCAGGCGAAGCAGTCTAAATGCCTATGCCGCACGCATCTATAGGAAACTGGCGCGAAATAGTCATTTTGAAAAAGTTTTTACCAATCAAATCAATAAAACCAAACGGTTTTTCATATCACTTAACCGATGCCATGATGCTTTCAGACAGCACGAAGTCTGCACCACACCAGGTGACACGAGAAAAACAAACGGAAAGTGACCATTATGCCCGCGCTGAGCGGGCTTTTTTTTACGCGTAAACCTAACCGGTAAGGCTTACCATTTTACGCAAAAGGTTGGCGGACTGTTTGGCAGGCAATGCGAGAATACCGCTGTAAAGATCAATCGACATGGCACACATGGCGCTGCGATCGACGGCAGTATCAGCAGGCATGTTGAGTTGCTGAAGTTTATCACCCCACTTGCCGTAAAGTTTCTCCACGACGCTTTGCAAATCACGTTGTGCGCCCTGCTGATCAATCGGACGCTCTTCGCCGGTGCTGTTTTGCAGGAGCAAATCTAACGCCTGTGCATCACGCTGGTATAACGTCGGTGACAGCGCTTGTTGCAGATTGATGCCGCCATTTACCTGCGGGTAAAGGAAGCGGAAGCAGCGTTGTGGCTCCGGTTGCTGCAGTGCCTGCATCTCCTGCACTGACACGCGCAAATAATTGAGCAGCGTTTCGTCGTCTGCACGCGCCATACGCTGATTTACCAGATCCATTAACCATCCACGCAACTCGCCCAGTGCCTGATCCGCAGGCACCCCTTCCATACGCTTGTGCAGCAACTCACGATTAAGCATTTGCCACAGCGCTGGCTCCTGTGTTTTTAACTGACGATAGCCTGGCGCGAGGCTTAATTGGTTTGCCACCTCGGTTTCCAGCGCCTGTCGCTCCTGCCGTGGATGCAACCAGCTGAACCACAGCATATTCGCCAATACGAGTGGCAGTAAAAACAGCACGAGCCCCTGCCATAAGCGCAGTGCGGTGGTGCGAATCAGAACGATGATAATCACCGCCAGCAGCGCAAACGCCGCCAGCGTGATAGGTAAGAGGGAAAACATGGAGCGTGATTAATCCTTGCGAACGTCAATCAGAACCGGGCAGTTGGCGCGCTCAATCACAGCCGCACTCACCGAACCTTTAAGTAAGCGATTGAAAGGAGAGAGATGACGGCGACCGATGATGATCATGCTGGCCTTCAATGCATTGGATTGTGCCACAATGGTTTCCGCTGCTTCACCGGCCAGAATCAAACCTTTGGCAGCCACACCGGCACGCAGTAGCGGTGCCAGGGCGTGTCGCACCACCATTTCAGCGGTGTTTTGTTCATCTTTTGCCGCGACGAAATCATCCGGATCTTCGCCCGCATCGATTTCGATCGGTTGATTGCAGGAGGAATAAGTGGGATCGACACAGCACAACACCGTGACCTGAGCCTGTTGTGCCAGCGCCTGTTCAATAGTTAACGCGATGACTTTTTCTGCCACCGGTGAGTTATCGATGGCCATCAGCAAGGTTTTCATCAGTTGGTTATCCTTCCACAGCGGTCATTTTGCCAATTTCGCGAATCAGCGCCTCTTTGCATTTCATGATTTCATCACGATAGCGTGCTTCCTGTTTATGAAAACGCGCCGTCGGCACCAGCAGCGAAATGGAGAAGCGACCAAACAGCGTGTCGATCGCCACCGCCATGGTGGAAATGCCTTCCAGCGTTTCGCCACGATCGATGGCAAGACCGCTGTTTCGCACTTCAGCAATCAGCTCCAGCAGTTGCGGCAGGGTTTTCACCGTCATTTCGGTCAACTCTTTATAGGCTTCGCCGACCATCACTCGCACATCTTCATCACTTTCCAGTGCCAGCAGTGCGCGACCGCCTGAAGTGCTATAGAGCGGGAGATTCAATCCGATGCGTGGCACCACGCGCAATTCCCGGGATGCCACCACATAGTGAACAATCGCCAACTGCGTGCCACTGGCGCGCGCCAGCGAGACGGTCTCGTTAATATCGGCTGAGAGTTGTTCCAGAAACGGCCGGACGATTTCGACCACATCACTGTGCACGCTGGAAATCAGTTTGAGCAGAGCCGGTCCCAGACGCAGCCCGCCCGCCCCGCTGCTGCGCACCAGTTGCGCACTGTCGAGCGCGGCGATAATACGCTGCACCGTTGAACGCGGCAGATCGACCACCTGCGCAATTTCGCCCAGACTCATGCCACCCGGATGTTCACCCAGCGCATTCAGAATTTTTGCCGCACGCGCGATGACCTGAATGCCACCCGCTTTTTCATCCTCACGGCTTGAGGGAAGTTCAACCATTGTGCGTTCCTTTTTGGCCTGCCCTACTTTAGCGCGAATGACCGCACTTTTACACCCTGTATCACATTGCAATACATCATACCGAGATGTAAGATGCGACATGTATCACATCGCAATACACTGCATCAATAATAAAAAGAGACACCTGTTATGAACGCCCAGCCTGTTGCGGCTCCGGCTCCCCATCCGTTTACCCTGCGCCTGGCGCTGGGGTTGGTTGGCGTGCTGATTGCTGCGCTCACCTCCGGATTAAATGACCGCGTGACGGATATTGCGCTGGCGGATATCCGTGCCGCTATCGGCATTAGCTACGATCAAGGCAGTTGGATCATCTCCGCTTATCAGGCCGCAGAAGTGGCCGCGATGATGATCGCACCGTGGTTTGCCGTGACCTTTTCCCTGCGTCGTTTTGCTCTGGCTGTTTCCGCTGGCTTCATGCTGTGCGGTTTACTGCTGCCTTTAACGCCGAACGCCACACTCTTTATTGCGCTGCGCGTGATGCAGGGGTTATTTGGCGGTGCATTGCCACCGTTACTCATGACCGTGGCACTGCGATTTCTGCCGCCGCCGATCAAGCTTTATGGCCTTGGTGCCTACGCGCTGACCGCCACCTTTGGTCCCAATCTCGCCGCCACGCTCGCCGCTTTCTGGACCGATGAGGTGAGCTGGATGTTTGTGTTTTGGCAGATAATCCCCAGCATGCTGATCGCCATGCTGCTGATTGGTTGGGGCTTACCGCAAGACCCGCTGCGCTTCGAGCGTTTCAAACAGATCGATCTTTTCGGCATGCTCACTGGCTGCTCAGGCATGGCACTGCTGATTCTGGCGCTGACGCAGGGCGAACGTCTCGACTGGCTCAGTTCACCGCTGTTTGCGGCGCTATTATTGAGCGCGCTGGCATTGCTAACTGTGTTCTTTATTAATGAATGGTTTCACCCGCTGCCACTGTTCAAACTCCAGATGCTGCGTCGTCACAATCTCACGCACGGATTGCTGGCGCTGGCAGGTGTCTTGATTTTGTCACTTTCCGGATCGGCGCTGCCTTCAGCTTATCTTGGCCAGGTGGAGGGATTCCGCACGCTGCAGTTCGCGCCGCTGGCATTAACCATCGGCTTGCCGCAATTACTGATCGCCCCGCTGGTGGCGGCACTGCTGAATATCCGCTGGATTGATTGCCGCTGGATGCTGACCGCTGGCGTGGCGCTGCTGGTGATCTCCTGCCTGATGGGCATGCATATCACCAGCGACTGGGCGCGGCAAAATTTCTGGCTAATCCAGATTTTGCAGGCCTTCGGTCAACCGATGGTGATTTTGCCGGTATTGATGAGTGCGACCAGCGTGGTTGCGCCACCTGAAGGCCCTTTTGCCTCCGCGATGTTCAATACAGTGCGCGGTTTCTCCAGCATTGCCGCCAGCACCCTGGTGGGGTGGTTTATCAGTCACCGGGAACAGTTTCACTCCAGCGTGTTGGTGAGCAATGCCGCCAGTCGCCCCTGGCTGATGACCGCGCCCAGCAGCGCCCAATCCAGCAGCAGTTTTCCTTTATTACCTGATGGCAGCGCCAGTAGCGCAGAGAACCTTAGCGGTTTCGCGACCCTGTTGAAGCATCAGGCAATGGTGCTGAGCCTGAGTGACTGCTACCAAATGCTGATTGGTTTCGCCGCCCTGCTTTTACTGCTTACTGCCTGGTTGCCAAAACGTGTCTGGCCGCCACAAACCCTGATTCAACCTGTTACGACGACGTCGAGATAACTGATATGCAAGCTTTTGCTTTGAAAAGAACAGTACTGTTGAGTGCCCTATTAATCGTGTTGCTGGCCATGGCTTTTTTTGTCTGGTCATCAATGACCGGGAATGATCACCGCACGGATGATGCTTACGTCAATGCGGATTACACTCTGGTGGCACCCAAAGTGTCCGGTTATATCGCCAGTGTGAATGTGCAGGATAACCAGCGAGTGAAAGCAGGCGAACTGCTGGCCACACTGGACGATCGCGATTACCGCGTGGCGCTGGAAACGGCGCAGGCGAATTTGCAGGTCAGCGATGCCAAGCGCCTGAGTAGCCAGGCTCAACTGGAGCAGCAGCAATCAACGATTGATGAAGCCAAAGCGACCTTAGCGGCGAGCCAGGCGTCAGCGCAATATGCCGGACAGAGTGCGGCGCGTTATAACCAGCTGTATAAAAGCGGCACTATTGCTGCTGATGAGCAGCAGAAAGCCAGTTCAACTCAGCGTTCAGCATTCGCTGCGGTGCGCCAGAGTGAAGCGGCGCTGGCAGCCGCAATGAAACAGGTTGGCGTGTTGCAAGCGGCCGTGCGTCAGGCAGAAGCCGATGTGACGGCGGCGCAGGCCAGCGTGGATCAGGCGAAATTAAATCTTTCTTACACGCGGATTGTGGCGCCGGTAGAGGGTATGGTGGGTCAGCGTTCGGTGCGATTGGGCGCTTACGTCAGCGCCGGAACCCGTTTGCTGGCTGTGGTGCCCTTACAGCAAACCTATATCACCGCCAACTATCTTGAAACTCAGCTGGCAGATGTCCAGCCTGGGCAGAAAGCGGTAGTGAGAGTCGATGCATTGCCTGGCAAGACCTTTACCGGTCATGTCGACAGCATTGCACCGGCGACAGGCGCGACCTTCTCCGCCATTTCACCGGACAATGCTACCGGTAATTACACCAAGGTCGTGCAGCGTTTACCGGTGAAAATTGTGCTGGATGCCAACCAACCCGATCTGGCACAACTGCGTGTGGGCATGTCCGCGATACCGGAAATTGAAGCGCGATGAAAATGTGAGCAATCTCTCAGAAATGGCCTATTTATTTTCGGATCGATTGCGCGTAAATTATCGCTCGATCCTGTTCTGAGTTCACTTGGAACCACCTGAGAAGAAAGCGTGCAGCGGTTATGAACTTCACCTTTCTCTTATTCTGTTCGGGTTACGCTGGAGTGGGATCACCAGCATGGTAACCGCTCAGAGGAGTCATTTTGTGAGATACGCTTTGATGGGAGTTTCTTTCTTCCTGTTAATCTGGGTAGGCACCTTCGTGCTGATGCTCAAATAAATCCTGCCAGGCGGGGCGACCAAAGTCGCCCTTCTTAGTTTTACTCTTCTTCTTCCAGCGCTTTTACCGTTCCCGGCAATATACCATCCGCGCGGAACATCGCTTTGATGCCACGTACCGCCTGACGAATACGATCGCTGTTTTCAATCAGGGCAAATCGCACATGGGTGTCACCGTAGTCACCAAAGCCGATGCCAGGTGAGACGCACACTTTGGCTTCCTGCAACAGCAGTTTAGCGAACTCCAGCGAACCGAGATGCGCGTAGTGATCGGGGATTTTCGCCCAGACGTACATCGATGCTTTTGGCAGATCGACCATCCAGCCCGCCTCATGCAGGCCTTTCACCAGCACGTCACGACGGCGTTTGTACTGTTCAGCGATATCACGCACGCATTGCTGATCGCCTTCCAGTGCGGCAATCGCCGCAACCTGCAGTGGGGTGAAGGTGCCATAATCGTGGTAACTTTTGATGCGCGCCAGTGCAGACACGAGCTCTTTGTTACCCACCATAAAGCCGATACGCCAGCCTGCCATGTTGTAGCTTTTTGACAGGGTAAAGAATTCCACCGCTACGTCGCGCGCGCCCGGCACCTGCATAATCGACGGCGCTTTCCAGCCATCATAGGTGATGTCGGCGTAAGCGAGGTCGTGGATCACCAGCACGTTGTACTGTTTCGCCAGCGCGATCACCCGTTCGAAAAAGTCGAGTTCAACACACTGTGAAGTGGGATTGGATGGGAAGCCGAGGATCATCATCTTCGGTTTCGGGTAACTTTCACGGATGGCGCGTTCGAGCTCGTTGAAGAAGTCAACGCCTGCCACCAGCGGTACGGAACGCACTTGCGCACCGGCGATCACCGCGCCGTAGATATGAATCGGATAGCTCGGATTTGGCACCAGTACGGTGTCGCCATGATCGAGCGTCGCCAGCATCAGGTGTGCCAGCCCTTCTTTGGAACCGATGGTGACAATCGCTTCTGATTCGGGATCGATCTCCACCTGATAGCGATCTGCGTACCAACGCGAGATGGCGCGACGCAGGCGAGGAATGCCTTTCGAGGTGGAGTAACCGTGCGTGTCTTCGCGTTGCGCTACCTGACAGAGTTTTTCCACGATGTGTGGCGGTGTAGGGCCATCCGGGTTCCCCATCGAGAAATCGATGATGTCTTCGCCACGCCGACGCGCAGCCATCTTCAATTCAGCGGTGATGTTAAATACATACGGGGGAAGGCGTTCAATACGCGAGAAACGACGGGGTGTGCTGTTATCAGCCATGATGTCCTCTGATTTACGTAGGCGCCCGGACCGTCCGAGCGACGCTGGTCACTGCGGTGACCGAAGAAAGAACATAACGCGCTGATAACAGAATTGTCGAGAGCAACAGAATATTTTTTTAATTTTGTGGATTCAGGCGCCCCAGCACCCAATCGTTTACCCATTGGTCGTTTAGCAGATAATTATCCCGCAGCGTGCCCTCTAACGTGAAACCATTCTTTTCCAGAATGCGCCGGGACGGCCAATTCCCCTCTATGACCAGAGCTTTGAGTTTATGAAATTCTGCCTGTAGCAAGAAGTCGCATAGTGCCTTGAGCGCTTCACTGCCGTAGCCGTTTCCAGTGAACCGATGGCAGAGCATGTAGCCGACCTCGGCCTGCCGATAAGGCTGCCATTCGGCACTGCATCCGAACAGGCCAATGGGTTCATTGGTTTCGCGCAAGCGCGCCACCAGGCACAGCATGTGGAAGCTGGTGACTTGCCAGGGTGCGAGGCGTTCAGTGAAGCGCTGACGAATGTCGTTTTCGTCAGGGATTTCACTGACCCAGGTCATGGTGCCGGGATCTTCATGTACCGCTTTGAATATTTGCCAGTCTTCGGGTTGTAAGCGTGTCAGGGACAAGCGAGGGGTAAGAAGTTGCATTGCTGCGCTCCGCGAAATAACTCATGGCAACATAGCAAACCGAGTCATTGACAACCAGCGTTCCGCGCAGGGATAACTAATCCTCTTTTTGTTACTCAAGTTTTCCTCTTTTTGGGAATTTAAGGAGATTGAGGGAGTTGGGAGCTGGGAGCTGGATTTAAAGTTGCTGTTGGTTGGGAGCCAGGGCCAGAACGGACCAGCCCGATCGCAAAGACAAAACGCATCCGTGCAGATCGGCTGGGCCATCCATGGCCCAGACGCTTTGCTCTTCGGGCTGGCCCGCTCTGGCCTTGAGCTGAATGCGTTGCTGTTTCAAAAACGCGCGGAGGATGCTGGAGAAACTGGCAGGCTATTTGAAGTGCTTTGATATTCGGGTTGGTTTGTTTTGGGCATGAGCTGAAGACGTTGCTGTTTAAAACCGCGCGGAGGATGCTGGAGAAATTGGCAGAAAATTGATCTAAACCATGAGAAGCGTTTTGCAGGTGTCGCGGCGCTGGCAGATCTTGATCACATTTTTTATCATAACCTCACCCAGGTTCACTCCGAGAGATGCCCTTGCCTTCCCACTTTGACATGCTGCTGGCGGTATTTGACCGCGCTGCGCTGATGCTGATTTGTCTGTTCTTCCTTACCCGCACGCGGGTATTCCGTCAGCTGCTGCAAAAAGATGAGCATTCGATCCAAGAAAAGGTGGTGGTGACAGCGATTTTCTCGCTATTTGCGCTGTTTAGCACCTGGTCCGGCATTAACGTAGATGGTTCGCTGCTGAACGTGCGTGTGATAGCGGTGATGTCCGGCGGTATTCTGTTTGGCCCCTGGGTTGGCATCGCGACAGGGGTGATCGCGGGCATACATCGTTATCTGATCGATATGGATGGTGTCACGGCCGTGCCTTGCCTGATTACCAGTATCATTGCCGGTGTCGCTTCTGGCGTCATTAATCGCCGCGTGAGCAAAGAGCAGCACTGGCGCGCCGGTATTCTTGGCGGCATGCTGTGCGAAACCCTCACCATGGTTCTGATTGTGTTATGGGCTCGGCCGATGGCACTGGGCTTTTCCATTGTTTCTGAGATCGCTTTACCGATGATTCTCGGCGCATCGAGCATTGGCTTGATTGTGCTGTTAGTGCAGAGCGTGGAAGGGGAAAAAGAGGCGATTGCCGCGCGCCAGGCCAAGCTGGCACTGGAGATAGCCAATAAAACTCTGCCGCTGTTTCGTCAGGTGAATAGCCAGTCACTTCGCCAGGTATGCGCGATTATTCGTAGCGATATTCACGCCGATGCCGTGGCCATCACCAATACCCAACAAATTCTCGCCTATGTCGGTTACGGTGAACATAACTATCAAAATGGGGATGATGGCATCAGCCCGACTACCGCGCAGTCAATCGCGAGCGGCAAAATCATCATTAAGAATAATGATGAAGCCCATCGCACCAAAGATATTCACTCGATGCTGGTTATTCCCCTTTGGGAAAAAGGGGAAGTAACGGGCACACTAAAAATCTATTATCGTCGTGCGCATCGCATTACCGGATCGCTGAAAGAGATGGCTATAGGTTTGTCGCAAATTATCTCTACCCAGCTGGAGGTATCACGTGCTGAGCAGTTACGTGAGATGGCGAATAAAGCCGAGTTGCGCGCGTTGCAGAGCAAAATTAACCCGCACTTCCTGTTTAACGCGCTGAATGCCATCTCCTCTTCCATTCGTCTCAATCCGGATACGGCACGCCAGTTGGTGATTAATCTGTCGCGCTATTTGCGCTACAACCTTGAGCTTAACGATGACGAGCTGATCGACATTAAAAAAGAGCTGTGGCAGGTGAAGGATTACATTGCCATTGAACAGGCGCGCTTTGGCGATAAGCTCTCGATGATTTATGACATTGATGAAGATCTGCACTTCACGCTGCCAAGTTTGCTGATTCAGCCTTTGGTGGAAAATGCCATTGTGCACGGGATTCAGCCCTGCCGTGGCAAAGGTGTGGTGACGTTGAGTGTGAAAGACCTCGGGGAGAGTGTTCGTGTTGCGGTGCGTGATACGGGCGCAGGTATCAGTGAAGAGGTGATTGGCCGGGTGGCACGCGATGAGATGCCGGGTAACAAAATCGGCCTGCTTAATGTGCATCATCGGGTGAAGCTGCTTTCCGGCCAGGGTCTGAGCATCACTCGTCATCATCTGGGCACGGAAATCGCCTTCACTCTGAGCAAAAACGGTCAGCGCATGGCTGCACCGTTTAGCCATATCACGGAACCCAGCTCGTGAAAGCCATTATCGTTGAAGACGAGTTTCTTGCTCAGCAAGAGTTGAGCTGGATGATCCAGCAGCATAGTCAGATCACTATCGAAGCCTGTTTTGATGATGGGCTGGAGGTGCTGAAGTATCTGCAAAACCATCGCGTCGATGTCATTTTCCTCGACATCAATATCCCTTCGCTGGATGGCATGCTACTGGCACAAAACATAAACCAATTTGCGCATAAGCCGTTGATAGTTTTTATCACCGCATGGAAAGAGCATGCGGTGGATGCTTTTGAACTGGATGCGTTTGACTACATCCTCAAGCCCTATCATGAGTCGCGTATTATCACCATGCTGAACAAGCTGGAGGCCAGCGCACAGCAGCAACTCGCACAGCCGTCCACTCAGCAAAGTGCGCCGCAAACCGTTAACCTGGTGAAAGATGAGCGCATTATCGTGACAGATATCAACGATATCTATTATGTTGAAGCGCACGAAAAACTGACGTTTGTTTATACCCGCCGCGAAGCGTATGTGATGTCGATGGCGATCAGTGAATTCTGCAGTCGCCTGCCAGAACCGCTCTTTTTCCGCTGTCATCGATCGTACTGCGTCAACCTCAGCAAAATTCGTGAGATCGAGCCGTGGTTTAACAATACCTATCTGGTGAAGTTACGCGATTTGGATGCGCAAGTGCCGGTGAGTCGCAGCAAGGTGAAGGCGTTTCGCCAGTTGATGAGGTTGTAAAGCGAGCAGCAGGACGCTGCTCGCCTGAACAGATTACAGCACGCGACCCAGTGTCTGGCGCAGATGTGCGCCCGCGCCCAGCAGGCCTGGCTGATCGTGCGTGATCATATACACCGGGATATCGACCAGATAATCACGGAAGCGGCCTTTATCTTCAAACGCGGCACGGAAGCCGGAAGCTTTGAAGAAGTCGAGGAAGCGCGGCACAATTCCCCCTGCGATGTACACGCCACCGAAGGTACCAAGATTGAGCGCCAGGTTGCCGCCGAAACGCCCCATGATCACGCAAAACAGTGACAGCGCGCGACGACAATCGATGCAGCTATCTTTCAATGCACGCTCGGTGACATCTTTCGGCTTGAGGTTTTCAGGCTCACGGCTGTCAGATTTGACGATGGCGCGATAGAGATTCACCAGACCGGAGCCTGACAACACGCGCTCTGCCGACACATGACCCAGCTCCGCGCGCAGCACTTCAAGAATCTCGCCCTCTTCTTCGCTGTTCGGGGCGAAGTCAACGTGCCCACCCTCACCCGGCAGGCTAATCCAGCGCTTATCTACGTGCACCAGATGACTCACGCCCAATCCGGTGCCTGCACCGTAAATCGCAATCGGTTTGCCTTCAACCGGCCCTTTACCGCCAAACTGAATCACTTCATTTTCGGCCAGCATCGGAATAGCCATCGACACGGCGGTGAAATCATTGATGATTTCCAGGCTGTCGAATGCCAGATGCTCTTTCATCTCACGCGTTGAGAATGCCCAATCGTGATTGGTCATCTCCACCCAATCACCGGTGATAGGACAGGCAATCGCGATACAGGCATGCTTAATGTCCAGCTTTTGTTCGTCGAGATAAGCACGAATCACTGCTTCGAGATTGTCGTAGTCTGATGTTGAGAATGTTTTGGCCTGGGAGATGGCACCGGTTTCCACCTCACACAGGGCGAGACGGGCGTTGGTACCGCCCACATCGCCGACCAGGGCGTATTTTGTCATTCTTCTGCTGCTCCGCTTGGGTCATAAACAATTGCAGGACACTATATAAGAGCCTGCCAATAAAACAATAACGCCCACCAGCACGATGGGCGTAAACACTTCTGGTGCGTGCCACAGCCTGACAATCAGCGGCTTCACTGTATAGAGGCAACTTTCCGAAACTGCGGACTTATCACGCCTGGCGTTATCGTCGTAGCCTCACGGGAATCGGACGGTGCGGAGAAACCGGAGCGTACCGGGAGTACGTGAGGATTTCAGGCGCCGCCTGGTCTAAAGTGACAAAGCTTAAGCCGGTTAGCGGCTAGCCGCTGTTGCGCTGGTGCAGAGCCGCCGTGACTTTACGCAATAGCGGCGGCAGATCTTGTTTTTCCATCACCACTTCCACCAGCGTCAGGCGACGATGATGCATCAATTGCTCCATCACCGCCGTTAACTGCACCGTTTCGCTCACGCGCCAGCTTTGTGCGGCACACTGGACGCTCATCGCATGTGGCAACGCAGTCCAGTTCCACTGCGCGATGTCGTTATAGCGCTGTTCAGCGCCATGAATCGCCCGCTCAACCGTGTAGCCTTCATTATTGATCAGGAAAATAATTGGCTGTTGCCCATCACGCTGCATGGAACCCAGTTCCTGGATCGTCAGCTGCGCTGAACCGTCACCGATAATCAAAATGACGCGCCGGTCAGGATGTGCCGTTTGTGCACCAAAGGTCGCCGGTAGAGTATAGCCAATCGATCCCCATAGCGGTTGCACCAGCAATTGCGCGCCTGGCGGCAAACGCAGCGCGGCCGCACCGAAGGCGGCCGTGCCCTGATCGGCCAGGATAATATCATCCGGCTGCAGGAAGCGCTGCATCGCCTGCCAGAATGCGCGCTGACTGATTACCGCATCATCGTTTTGCTCAATTTCTTCGCAAGATGCGGTGTCAGCCAACGCCCAATCTGCGCAGTGGCGTTGATAAACGGGCAATAATGCGGCGAGGGCTTGCGCCATGCTAAGCGGCGCAAAGCGTTCGCCACCCACCGTAGCGTGAAACGGTTGCAGGTCGATAACGCGCTCTGCAGGTAATTGCTGAGTGAAACCGGCGGTCAAGGTATCGGTGAAACGCACGCCCACGCAGAACGTCACGTCCGTCTCCTCGATAGCACGGCGCACCTGATCGCTGCTGCCCTCGGCCGCATAAGTGCCAACATAGCCTGCCTGTTGCTCATCAAGCACGCCTTTGCCCATCAGTAATGTGGCGGCGGGAATGGCGCGCAGTTGGCGGAGTGAAAATAGCTGTGATTGCAATTGCCAACGTGAAGCAAGGAAATCGGCCAGTAACGCCACGCGCTGTGCAGGAGCCAGTAAGCGTTCAGCGGCAGCAGCAAAAGCTGTCGCAACTACGGTTTCCTGATGGACATGCGCAACGGGCTGGGCATCAGGCACCGTAATCTCCGTCGCCGCAACATCCACCGCCAGCAGCAGATAGCCGGGCCGGTGTTGGTCAAGCGCTTCCGCTATCACGCGGTCAATTTCTTCAGCTGCATTCTCCGCAGTTAGCACCGCGCTGGCGGTACTGACCTCTTGTGCCATGCGCAGGAAATGATGGAAGTCGCCATCACCCAGTGAATGATGTACACAGTCACCTTGCTGTTGCGCACGACTGGCTGGCGCGCCAACAATATGAATAACCGGGACATATTCGGCATAGCTGCCCGCAATCCCATTGATCGCACTCAGTTCACCCACACCAAAAGTGGTGAGCAATGCAGCAGCGCCGTTGCAACGACCGTAGCCATCCGCCGCGTATGCGGCATTGAGTTCATTGGCGCAGCCGACCCAGGCAATCTCGGGGTGCGCGATAACGCTGTCGAGAAATTGCAGATTGTAATCACCCGGCACACCGAACAGATGACGGATACCAGCTTGCTGTAAACGGTGCAGTAAATAGTCGCCAACGTTGAGGGTTTTCATCGACAGCTCCTTCTTAAGGGGATGATCGAAGTATCAGCGATGTGGCTGAATTGGCGAGATTTTCACCATCAGCGCATGGTGATTTGTGGCAAGCAATCGTTACGACGACAGAAAATTCTGTAAGTTGCGATCTTCGGCGCGTTTCGGCTTAGTGTAAACGCATACACTGCTATGCTGATGTCACTTTCTCCCTAATTGAGACAGGAACGCTGCATGTCTGTATTTCCTCACCCCGAACGTTATCAACAGATGCAATATCGTCGTAGTGGCCGTACCGGCCTGAAATTGCCGGCCATTTCGCTCGGTTTATGGCACAACTTTGGCGACAGCACGCGCGTTGATAACAGCCGTGAATTACTGCGCCACGCCTTTGATCGCGGCATCACGCACTTCGACCTCGCCAATAACTACGGACCCCCGCCGGGTTCCGCCGAATCCAATTTTGGTCGCATTTTGCGTGAGGATTTTGCCGGATTGCGCGATGAGTTGGTGATTTCCACCAAAGCCGGTTACACCATGTGGGACGGCCCTTACGGCGACTGGGGCTCACGCAAGTATCTGATTTCCAGTCTGGATCAGAGCCTCAAGCGCATGGGGCTGGAGTATGTCGATATCTTCTACCACCATCGCCCTGACCCGGAGACGCCGCTGGAAGAGACCATGCGTGCGCTGGATCAGGTGGTGCGTCAGGGTAAAGCGCTGTATGCCGCCATTTCCAATTATCCGGCAGATAAAGCAGCCGAAGCGATCGCCATTCTGCGCGATCTGGGCACCCCTTGCCTGATTCATCAGCCGAAATATTCCATGTTCGAACGTGCACCGGAAGAGCAAGGTTTACTGGATGTGCTAGGTGATAATGGCGTCGGCTGCATCGCTTTCTCTCCGCTGGCCGGCGGCGTGTTGACCGATCGCTATCTGCAAGGCATCCCGGAGGATTCGCGTGCCGCCAGCGGCAGTCAATTCCTCAATGAGAGCCAGTTGACGCAAGAGAAGATGGAAAAAGTGCGTAAGCTACAGGCCATCGCGCAACAGCGTGGGCAGAAGCTGGCGCAAATGGCGCTGAGCTGGGTGCTACGTGATGCGCGTGTGACTTCGGTGCTGATTGGTGCGAGTAAAACTACGCAAATTGATGATGCCGTTGAGATGCTAAGCCAGCCCATGCTGACAACTGAAGAGATCGAAGCGATTCATAACATATTAGTGTAAACGCTTACCTACCCGGCTCATGCCGGGTATTTTCCGCAGCAGAAAATTCTCAATTCAGATTTCCCGCAACGTTTTCAGACTCACTCTCAAGGCAACACTGGACCGATGTGGCACACTAGCGCAACGGTGGCAGTGATAAGCCACTGAAAAGGAGAAGTTATGAAACGTGCAATTTTGTTTGCCGCCTTGCTGGCAACACTTTCACCCCTGGCAATGCACACAGCAGAAGCCAACAGTGCCACCCTGACGCTGGCTCCGGGTGTCACGCTGCATCTCGGCGATCGCGACCGTCGAGGTTACTATTGGGATGGCGGCCGCTGGCGCGAGCCGCGTTGGTGGAATGACCGTTATCGCTACAACGATCACCGCTGGTGGCGTCATGAAGAGTGGCGTCGCCATGAGGCTTACGAACGTGAGCGCGAACGCCGCTGGCATGAACGGGAACGCCGTGAGCATTGGCGCCATGACCATCGTCATGATGATCGCCGCGACCATCACGATCACCACCATCATTAATATAAAAATCCCGGCTTAAAAGCCGGGATTTTCTTTTCTTCGTGTTGACCAGGCAAAGAGTTACCAGCCGAGCGCCTCGCCCACCAACAGATAGAGATTCAATGCCACTACCAGCACCACTATCAGGCGTCCGGCGTTCTGCATCAGGCGTGAATTGACCATCTCATCGCCCATCAACTCACGGTTGCCGGTAAAGGCCAACAGCGGGATCAACGCCAGTGCGATACCGAAACTCAACAGTACCTGGCTCATCACCAGAATGCGTGTAGGATCCCATCCGGCCCAGATCACGATAAAGGAAGGCAGCATGGTGATAGTGCGGCGCAGCCACAGCGGAATGTGGAAGCGAATAAAGCCCTGCATCACGACTTGCCCCGCCAGCGTTCCCACCACAGTAGAAGACAAGCCTGCCGCCACCAGACTTAATCCAAATACAATGGCTGCTGCGCGGCCCAATAAAGGTTGCAGCGTTAAATAAGCCTGATCGAGGTCAACGATGCTGGTGTGGCCACTGAAGTGAAAAGCCGCCGCCGCAGTCGCCATCATCGCCAGATTCACAAAGCCGGCAATGGTCATGGCAATTGCCACATCCAGTTTGGTTGATGAGTAGCGATCCGCTTTGCTGCCAATGTTACCGTGTTGCGTCAGTGCCGAGTGCAGGTAAATCACGTGCGGCATGATGGTGGCACCCAGCACACCGGCAGCGAGGAACACCGCGTCAGAGGTTGGCAGCGAAGGCAGCGCCATACCGGTGACCAGTTCACTCACTTTCGGCTGCGAGAAAAACAGCTCAACAATATAGGCAGCGGCGACAAACAACAGCAGGCCGCCAATCACCAATTCCAGCGGCTTCTGCCCCCGGCTTTGCAGCATCAAAATCAGGTAGGTGGCGACCCCCGTGAGCACTGCGCCTTGCAGTAGCGAAATCCCCAGTAATAATTTAAAGCCCAGCGCCGCACCGATAAATTCAGCAAGGTCAGTGGCCATGGCGATGATTTCCGCCTGCACCCAGTAGAACCACACCGCCGGGCGCGGAAAACGATCGCGGATATGTTCTGCAAGATTTTTACCGGTGGCTATACCGAGTTTGGCCGACATCAGCTGAATCAGCATCGCCATCACATTGGCCCAGACCACCACCCACAGCAGTTTGTAGCCGTAGGCCGCACCTGCCTGAATGTTGGTGGCAAAGTTACCGGGATCGATATAACCAATCGCCGCGATGAAGGCGGGGCCCAGCAGCGCGAGCTTGATCTTTCTGGCTCCGCGAGCGGCGCGCTCAGCGGTGCGACTTTCTGACATAGTGTGGACCCTGTCCTAACGCTTGTTGACCCGTGCAGCTTAGCGGGCGCTCAAGGCAAGTGAAATTTGATTATAGTTATCGTATTAATAGATGATGCTATGAAGTATAGCCATTGCTATACCTTGCGGTAAAGCCAGTTCTTGCCAAAATGTTTGCAACAGGAATCACTCTACTCCCGGGTTATTTTATAGACAATGTTTTTGTGGATATTTCTTGTGAAGGCTTTGTGAAGACGTTGTGAGCGGTGAGACTATTCTTAGAAATTTGTCGATACCGAATACTTATAATGTGGTTTTGATCTCGTTTTTAAGTAACGCGTTACATAGAATACGCAACAAAATACAACCCTCCTCAAATTTGGAGCCGACATGTCCCATATTTTGCACTTTCTATTGGCATTAGTGGTGGTAGCCGCACTGGCCTTATTGGTCAGTCACGATCGTAAAAGCATCCGCATTCGTTACATCGTTCAGCTTCTGGTGATCGAAGTTCTGCTGGCGTGGTTCTTCCTTAACTCTGAGGCGGGCCTCGGCTTCGTCAAAGGGTTTGCAGGTCTGTTTGATCATCTGCTCAAGTATGCCGCCGAAGGTACCAACTTCGTGTTTGGCAACATGAACGACAAAGGCCTGGCGTTCTTCTTCCTTAATGTTCTGTGCCCGATCGTATTTATCTCGGCGCTGATCGGTATTTTGCAGCATTTCCGTATCCTGCCATGGGTGATCCGCGGCATCGGTACCGTGCTGTCAAAAGTGAACGGTATGGGCAAACTGGAATCCTTTAACGCCGTAAGCTCACTGATTTTGGGACAGTCAGAAAACTTTATCGCGTATAAAGATATCCTCGGCAAAATGTCGCAGCGTCGCATGTACACCATGGCTGCAACGGCGATGTCGACGGTTTCCATGTCCATCGTGGGCGCCTACATGACTATGCTGCAACCGAAGTATGTAGTTGCTGCACTGGTACTGAACATGTTCAGTACCTTTATCGTGTTGTCACTGATCAACCCTTATCGCGTTGATAGCGAAGAAGATCTGCAGTTGCAGGATCTGCACAAGGGTCAGAGCTTCTTCGAAATGCTGGGTGAATACATCCTCGCCGGTTTCAAAGTGGCGATCATCGTTGCCGCCATGCTGATTGGTTTTATCGCCCTGATTTCTGGCCTGAACGCGCTGTTTGACCTGATCTTCGGCATCAGCTTCCAGGGTGTGCTGGGTTATGTGTTCTACCCGTTCGCGTGGGTGATGGGCGTGCCGTCCAGCGAAGCGCTGCAGGTGGGCAGTATCATGGCGACCAAGCTGGTTTCTAACGAATTCGTGGCGATGATGGATCTGCAGAAAATCGCCGGTCAGCTGTCACCGCATGCGGAAGGCATTCTGTCAGTGTTCCTTGTGTCCTTCGCTAACTTCTCTTCTATTGGGATTGTGGCAGGTGCGATTAAAGGTTTGAACGAAGAACAGGGTAACGTGGTTTCACGCTTCGGCCTGAAATTGCTGTACGGTTCAACCCTGGTGAGCGTGCTTTCTGCCGCTATCGCCGGTCTGGTTCTGGCCTTCTGATGTTTAGGGCGAGCTGCGGCTCGCCCTTCTCTTCTTAATTATGCCTTTCTGTTCTATCTCACTTCGATTCCCGCTTATCCCCGCCAATCGCCACTTCCCCGCTAAACGCAAAACCTTTGCACAATATTGAATTTCCTTCACGGTTGCCTGCGCCCGTAGCTTTTCTCCATAACGTCACATCTGGAGAATCGTATGAGCATTCAATTTCTTGGCATGATTGGCCACCGACTGGCTTCCGAGATCATCCCCGCCAGCGGCCCGCTGTTTGATAAAGATTACATCGCACGTTTCGCTCGCGCCCATGAAGAAGCGGGCTTTGACCGTATTTTGGTGGGGTATTGGTCCGATCAACCGGATGGCTTTCTGGTCACCGCCCACGCGGCGGCACACACTTCCTCACTGAAATTCCTGCTGGCACACCGTCCGGGCTTTGTCGCACCGACCCTGGCCGCACGCAAGCTGGCAACGTTGGATCAACTGACCGATGGTCGTCTGGCGGTGCATATCATCAGCGGCGGTAGCGATATCGAGCAGCGTCGCGATGGCGATTTCCTGAATAAAGCCGAACGCTATGCACGCAGCGACGAGTTCCTCACCGTGCTCAGGCAGAGCCTGGAGTCCAGCCAGCCTTATGATCATAAGGGAAACTTTTACCAGGCTGAGCAGGCGTTTTCAGCCATCAAGCCCGTGCAGAAAAAACTGCCGGTGTATTTTGGCGGATCGTCACAGGAAGCCATTGAGGTGGCTGCACGCCATGCCGATGTGTTTGCCTTGTGGGGCGAACCGCTGAAAGGAGCGGAAGAGACGGTGCGCACCGTGCGAGCCGCTGCGGCCCAGCACGGACGTGAAATCGACTTCAACATCTCGTTCCGCCCGATTATCGGTAAAACCGAGAAAGAAGCCTGGGAGCGAGCCGAGCATATCCGCGAACTGGCCGAAAAACAGTTGCAAGAGACCGGCTTCGCCTTTGGCAAACCTAAGCCGCAAAGCGTCGGGGCACAGCGCCTGCTGGCCGCCGCCAATGAAGGCGATCGTCTGGACAAAGTGCTGTGGACTGGCGTGGCTAAACTGGTGCAAGGCGGCTACAACTCCACTGCACTGGTGGGTACCGCCGATCAGGTTTCTGACGCGCTGCTGGATTACTATCGTCTGGGCATCCACAGCGTGCTGATTCGCGGCTTCGATCCGCTGAATGATGCGGTGGAATACGGCGAAGAACTCATTCCGCTGACGCGTGAAAAAGTGGCCGCGCTTAACGCCAATGACAAAAGGAGCGCCTGATGCGTCTGGCTGCACTGTTTACCGGTGTTGCGCTGGCGCTCTCCACACTCAATCCACTGTTCGCCGCTGATAAAGTCACGCTGCGATTGGGCGATGTCAAAGGTGACCGCTTTGCTGCGTTAAAAGCGTCAGGCGAACTCAATAATCTGCCCTACGATCTGAAACTCACGGCATTTGATTCGGGTGCACCTGTGCAGGAAGCCTTGAATGCCGGTGCATTGGATGTCGGCTTCACGGGCGATCTGCCGTTCCTGTTTGTGTTCGCGGCTGGCGCGCCGGTGAAAGCCGTGGGCGCATGGCAGAACAATCCTGACAGTATCGCGCTGCTGACGCGTCCCGATGCCGGAATTCACCGTTTGCAGGATTTGAAAGGCAAGCAGATTGCGGTCAATCGCGGCGGATGGGGCCACTATCTCCTGCTTGGGTTGCTGGAGCGTGCTGGTTTAAAACCAGACGATGTCACGCTGCGTTTCCTTGGCCCTGTTGATGGTCGCGCCGCACTGACTTCAGGAGCCGTATCGGCCTGGGCGCCATGGGAACCTTATATCGCTACCTCCACTGCTGTAGATGGCACGGTGCGCGTTGCTGACGGCGGCGGCAAAGGCATTATGTCGGGTTATTCGTATGCGCTGGCGCGTGACGAGGCCTTACATGATGCCGGTAAGCTTAAAGCGATTGCCGATCTACTGGCGCGTCTGGCTAAGGCACAAATCTGGGCGCAGCAACATCCGCAGGAGTTTGCCAGCGTGCTGGGTAAGACACTGAATATGCCCACCAATATCACCAGCAGCTGGATTGCTGATGCACGTATTCGTCCACTGGTGTTTGATGCCAGCCTGATCCCCACCCTGCAAAAATCGGCTGACTTCTTCCATCGCTATCAGGTGCTGCCGAAAGCGATCGATGTCAGTAAAGCCTTTGATTTTAGTTTGTCGGCTCAGGCCAATCAGGTTGCCAAAAGCGCGCCGGGAGATAAATCATGAGTGCCAATCAGCATCATCGTTTACGCGATTTTGTCGGCAATCTGGCTACGTTACTCGACCAGAATCCCGATGAAGCCACCATTTTGCAACAGGGTAGCGTTTGGCTCGGAGAGTTAATCCAGCATGATGACTGGCTGGACGAGGCTTATACCCAGCCACATCCCGAACACTATCAGCAATATCTGCTGTATGCCGATGCCCGACAGCGCTTTTCAGTCGTGAGCTTCGTGTGGGGGCCGGGCCAGCAAACCCCGATTCACGACCATCGCGTATGGGGATTAATTGGCATGCTACGCGGTGCGGAGATATCACAATCCTGGCAGCCCGGGCCAAACGGCTTGCAGCCGGAAGGTGCACCAATACGCCTTGATCCCGGCAGCGTTGAAGCCGTCTCTCCCACCGTGGGCGATATTCATCGCGTCAGCAATGCCTATGACGATCGCGTCTCAATCAGCATCCACGTGTATGGCGCCAATATCGGCGCGGTAAAACGCGCGGTGTACCGCGAAGACGGCAGTGAAAAACAGTTTATCTCCGGTTACAGCAACCGTTACTTACCGAACATTTGGGATCTATCACATGAGTAAACCCGCATTCCCTTTCCGTCAGGCGACGGACATTCTTGAGTCACTGCGTCAACAGCAGGAAGTGGCGATTGTTGATGTCCGCGACGAAGCGCTGTTTGCCACCGGTCATCCGCTGTTTGCGGTCAATATCCCGCTTTCCAAACTGGAACTGGAACTACTGGATCGCATCCCGCAATTGACGACAGCTATCACGCTATATGATAACGGCGAAGGACTGGCACAGACGGCTGCGGAACGAATTGCAGCACTGGGTTACAGCAATATAGCGCTGTTAAAAGAGGATTTAGCCGGCTGGCAGGCTGCGGGCGGTGAGCTGTTTATTGATGTGAATTCGCCGAGTAAGGCCTTTGGTGAACTGGTTGAACATCACAATCATACCCCTTCCCTGTCAGCCGATGAAGTGCACAGCTTAATCAACAGTGATGCCAACGTGGTGGTGCTGGATGCGCGTCGCTTTGATGAATATCAGACCATGAGCATTCCAGGCGCCACCAGCGTACCAGGCGGTGAACTGGTGTTGCGCGTACGCGATATCGCGCCATCACCGGAAACCACGGTGATTGTGAACTGTGCGGGCCGCACGCGCAGCATTATTGGTACTCAGTCGCTGGTGAATGCGGGCATTCGCAATCCGGTGTTTGCGCTGCGTAACGGCACTATTGGCTGGACGCTGGCAGGCCACGCGCTGGAGCATGCTCAGTCGCGCCGATACGGTGAAGCCAGTGAAACGGCACAGCGCCAGGCTGCGACGAACGCGCGTAGCATCGCGGATCGCGCAGGCGTGGAGCGCATTCCTCTGGCAACACTCAAGCGCTGGCAGCAGGAAACACGCACCACTTATCTGTTTGATGTGCGTGACGCTGACGAGTATGCAGCGGGTCATCTGCCTGGCAGTCGTCATGTACCAGGCGGACAGCTGGTGCAGGAAACCGATCATTACGCCAGCGTGCGCGGTGCACGTATTGTACTGATTGATGACGATGGCGTGCGTGCCAACATGACCGCCTCCTGGCTGGCGCAGCTGGGCTGGCAAGTGTCGGTGCTGGAAGAGCTGCAGGCCAGTGATTTCAGTGCCACCGGTGCCTGGAAAGCGCAGGTTCCTGCTGTTGCGCAGCCCGAGTTTGTTTCGCCACAGCAGCTGGCGGAGTGGCTGGAAGAAGGTCAGACCCAGGTATTGGACTTCACCACGCACGCCAATCACCTTAACAGCCATATTCCGGGTGCGGGCTGGCTGCTGCGCTCAACGCTGCAAAAAGAAGGTAAAGCCATACTGCCAACGGCACGACGTTATGTGCTGACCTGCGGCAGCAGTTTGCTGGCCGGATATGCGGTTGACCAGGTGGCGGAACTCACCGGCAAGCCGGTGTTTGTGCTGGAAGGCGGCAATGCGGCCTGGCGCGCAGCGCACCTGCCGACCGAGCAAGGCGACCAGCAGTTGCTTTCACCGGCGATTGATCGCTACCGCCGTCCGTATGAAGGCACCGATATCGCACCTGCCGTGATGCAGGCGTACCTGGATTGGGAATACGGCCTGGTGGCGCAATTGGATCGTGATGGCACGCACGGCTTCCGTGTGTTGCCTGCTCAAGAACAAGCCGCAACCGCTTAACTCTTAGCGCCATAAATTGCGCCGCGACAAGATTGTGCATAATTTCAGTGCACACTATGCTCTGGCGGCACGATTTATGGCGCACTCTGATACAGTGCTGAATGCTGAACGAATAAGATGATCTCAGCGCGTGAGAAGCTGCTGCGGTGCGATTCATTGCGCACTCTGAGAAGAAGCTGGAATGCTGAACGCTGAAAGCTGAACACTGAACACTGAACGGATAAAATCATCGCAGTGCGTGAGAAGCTACTGCGGTGCGATTCATTGCGCACTCTCATGCAGTGCTGAATGCTGAATGCTGAACGGATAAAATCATCGCAGCGCGTGTGAAGCTACTGCGGTGCGATTCATTGCGCCCCCTGAGAAGAAGCTGGAATGCTGAATGGGTGAGATCATCTCAGCGCGCAGGAAGGAGCTCGCGCGATTTATGGCGCAATTCGTCGAGAGACTTGATATCAAAAGATGGGCGCATTTCAGAACGCTGGGAGTGTCGTCGCACTAATAATGACGCCATTCTGCATATAAAATGAGCAATTATGAATTCAGTAACTGTTGGATTGTGATGCTATTGTTCAGGACGAACAGAGATTTGGTGGAGATAAGCGGGATCGAACCGCTGACCTCTTGCATGCCATGCAAGCGCTCTCCCAGCTGAGCTATACCCCCACATCTGGAAATCTTTTTCAGTGCATCGTTAGAAACGATTTGGTGGAGATAAGCGGGATCGAACCGCTGACCTCTTGCATGCCATGCAAGCGCTCTCCCAGCTGAGCTATACCCCCAGCACCGAAAAACAGCCGATTTAACTCGACGGACGGCATCATATGAAACCGCTCCCTGAGTGTCAACGCCAAATTCTCGTTCTGTGTTCAATCGCTGAAAAAGGCGGCAACGCCCTACCGTAATGGCTTTTTTTTCAACGCAATTGCGCATATCGTTAACGCATTTTCGCATTTAACGCCCTGCAACCAAGGTTAAATCAGGGTTAAAGATGTTAGGAATAATCTTGTGTTCGTTACGGGTAAGTGTAAAACTTAGCGCGCTAATTAACCGGTCAACCTTCCAGGGTATATCACTCATTGATCGGCCAGCATTTTCCCCTTGTTCAATAAAAGAAAAGTGAATTATGTCGCTGCATACACCGAAAGAGATCGCCCAACTGGCGATTCAAGCGGGCGTGGCTAAAAGCCGTTTGCCTGTTTCCACCTTATTGATCCTTGGTTTTATGGCCGGTGCATTTATTGCCACCGGTTTTCTGTTGGATCTGCATGTTATCAACCAACTGCCTGCTGAATGGGGCTCCTTTGGCGGCTTCCTCGGCGCGGCGGTGTTCCCGGTTGGTCTGATACTGACCGTTCTGGCCGGTGGTGAACTGTTGACTGGCAACATGATGACCTTACCGATCGCGTGGTTCGCTCGCCGCATCAGCGGTTTGAGCGTGCTGCGCAACTGGTTCTGGGTCACGATTGCCAACTTTATTGGCAGCATCGCGGTCGCCTGGTTCTTTGGTCATATGCTGGGCATGACCGAAGGCGATTATCTGAAAAAGACCGTGGCGATTGCTCACGCGAAAGTGAATGCGGATTTCCTGCACGCGTTCATTTCAGGTATTGGCTGCAACTGGCTGGTGTGTCTGGCTGTGTGGCTAGCTTTTGCCAGTAAAGATATGGTCGGCAAAATCTTTGGCATGTGGTTCCCGGTGATGGCCTTCGTGGCGATTGGCTTCCAGCACGTGGTGGCGAACATGTTTATTGTGCCCGCCGCGATTTTTGCCGGACAAATGAGCTGGGCAGACTTTGCGCCAAACGTGATTGCCGTCTTCCTTGGCAACGGCGTGGGCGGTGCAATATTTGTTGGCCTCACCTATTTCCTTGCTTTCCGTCCTGCACAAGCTGAAACCAGCGAAGCTTAATATCCGATTTATGCCTTTTGTCATGAGACAAGAGGCATTTTCCTGCCTGATTACTTTTCCCCGTTACGTTTTGTTGTAATATGTACAGCTAATGTATTTAACAGGGACAGCATCGTGAAAAAGGAATGGCTCACCCCCGAGGAGCTCGCGCTGGAAACGGGCTACAGTCGGCAAACGGTGAATAAATGGATCAAACGCGAAAACTGGACAACCACGCCCAAGCCCGGTGTACAGGGTGGTAAGGCGCGATTGATTCATATTGATGAGCGTGTAAAAAGCTTTATTCAGTCTACCCGCCACGCGACCGAGCCGGCGGCCAATTACGGTGCTCAACAAAATACGTTACCTGCGTTATTAATAAATTCTGTCCAGCAAATGACAACCGCTGAGCAAGATCAACTGGCTGCATTGTTGCTACGCGAGGGGATAAGTGGTGTGCTGGAACGGCTAGGGATTAAAGAAGATTAAAAAAAGCCGGGCGCTCATGCTCCCGGCTTTTTTAATGCCCACGATAAGTGCAGCGGCAACGTTACAGGCTGCCGCTACCTCAATTAAGCCTGGGCTTCACGCTCAGCAATAAAGGCCAGCGCTTTATCGATGCGAGCCACGCTGCGGCTGCGACCAATCGCTTCGACAGTCACATCCAGTGCCGGAGACTGACCTGCACCGGTGACCGCCACGCGCAGTGGCATGCCCACTTTGCCCATACCCAGTTCGAGCGCATCGGCGGCACCCTGAATCGCGTTGTGCACATTCTCCGCATTCCACTCGCTGTCGCTCAGCGCAGCCAGTTTGTCACGCACCACTTCCAGTGGCTGACGCGCAACAGGGCGTAAATGTTTCTTCGCCGCATCGGCATCAAAAGCATCGAACTCTTCATAGAAGTAACGGCAAGAAGCGGCAATCTCGACCAGCGTTTTGCAACGCTCACCCAGCAGCGTCACCAGTTTCGCCAACTCCGGGCCGGTGCGGGTATCGATATTCTGCTGCTCGATGTGCCACTGCAGCTGCGTTGCCACGTATTCCGGCGGCAGCGTATTGATGTAGTGATGGTTCAGCCACTGCAGTTTTTCGGTGTTAAACGCACTGGCAGACTTACTGACAGCATCCAGGGTAAACAGCTCGGCCATCTCAGCCACGCTGAAAATTTCCTGGTCGCCATGTGACCAGCCCAAACGCACCAGATAGTTGAGCAACGCTTCCGGCAGATAGCCGTCATCACGGTACTGCATCACACCCACTGCGCCATGACGTTTCGACAGCTTCTTACTGTCATCACCCAGGATCATTGAGACGTGTGCGTAAGTTGGCACTTCTGCACCAATCGCCTTAAGGATGTTGATCTGGCGTGGCGTGTTGTTGATATGGTCCTCACCACGGATCACGTGCGTGATGCCCATATCCCAGTCATCCACCACTACACAGAAGTTGTAGGTTGGTGAACCATCGGTGCGGCGGATGATCAGATCATCCAGCTCCTGGTTACTGAACTCAATGGGTCCACGGATCTGGTCGTCAAAAATGACCGAACCCTCTTGCGGGTTACGGAAACGGACCACGCAAGGCTCATCCGCCGCATGATGTTCATGGCTGTCACGGCAGCGGCCGTCATAACGTGGCTTCTCGCCTTTCGCCATCTGCTCTTCACGCAGCGCGTCTAAACGCTCTTTAGAGCAATAGCATTTATAAGCGGTACCCGCTTCTACCATCTCATCGATGACCGCGTTGTAACGATCAAAGCGCTTCGTCTGATAGTACGGGCCTTCATCCCACTGCAGGTTTAGCCAGTTCATGCCATCCATGATGGCTTCAATGGCTTCCGGCGTTGAACGTTCCAGATCGGTATCTTCGATACGCAGAACGAATTCGCCCTTGTTATGGCGAGCATAAAGCCAGGAATAAAGAGCAGTACGGGCACCGCCCACATGCAGGTATCCCGTTGGGCTGGGTGCGAAGCGAGTTTTGATTTTCATTCAGCATTGCCTTAGATGCGCAGGTTTCTTTGTCTGGATGACAAAAAAACGGGTTAACGCGAAAAAACAGTGCGCATATTCTAGCAGGTGGGACGCTTTCCTCAATGACTCTCGCGGCGGCATCACAGATTGAAGTGCGTTTTTCTGCTAATAAAACCAGCACATTGGCTAAAAGCGCGGCATGCTGCCTAAATTTAAAGCGAACGCACATTTATGTTTTAAAAAGCGTTGACTCACTTCGAAGGATCCCTATAATGCGACTCCACACAGCGGGGGTGATTAGCTCAGTTGGTAGAGCATCTCCTTTACACGGAGGGGGTCGGCGGTTCGAGCCCGTCATCACCCACCACTCTAAAAGTGGCTCGCAGTGTACAAGAGTTTGAAGAGTAAGATATGGGCGATTAGCTCAGTTGGTAGAGCATCTCCTTTACACGGAGGGGGTCGGCGGTTCGAGCCCGTCATCGCCCACCATATCTTAGTCAGATGACACTCTTGTTAAGCAGTTCCGAAGTGGGCGATTAGCTCAGTTGGTAGAGCATCTCCTTTACACGGAGGGGGTCGGCGGTTCGAGCCCGTCATCGCCCACCACTTCGGGTCGTTAGCTCAGTTGGTAGAGCAGTTGACTTTTAATCAATTGGTCGCAGGTTCGAATCCTGCACGACCCACCAATGTAGAAAGGCGCCCTAAAGGCGCCTTTTTGCTATCTGCGATTTGCCCAACCTCACAAAACCTTTGCAAACACTTAACGCTTTGTGTGCTCAAGCCGTTTTATCCCCTTGCCGATAACGATAATGGTCTATTGCAAGGAGAAAACCATGTCGACTATCTCAAGTGTTAGCAGTATCAGTACGGCGAGCAGTGGTGGCGGTTCAACATCACAAATTGCCAGCCTGAATAAACAGATTCAAAGCCTGACCCAGCAAGTCAAAGATCTTTCCAACGACGATACCCTGACAGATGAGCAAAAATCTGAACAGGAGCAGATGCTGGAGTCACAAATTCAGATGGTTGAAGCTCAAATTGCACAAATTGAGCAACAGGCAGCTGAAAAGGCACAGCAGAAGCAGGAAGCCCAGCAACCCACCACGGAAAGTGCCACCAGCGCTCAAAAAGCCGATGGCATCAACCGTCCAACTGACACCAATCAAATCAACGTTTACGTTTAAAACGCCGGTTTGAGAGCACGTTGTTGCGCCAGCAAGCCTGCTTGTTGGCGCACCTCCTGCCAAATCGCTTCCGCGGCTGGCGTCAGGGAACGGTTTTTGCGTTTAATCAGCATGAGATTTCGATGAATTTCTGGATAGAGGCGTCGCACCGTCAGTTTCCGCCCCGCCGGCAGCGGTAACGCCAGAGCAGGTAAAATGCTGATGCCAATCCCTGCTTCCACCATCGGGAACAACGTGGCGGGATGGCCAATTTCCTGTACCACCTGCACCTGAATCGATAACTGCTGCAGCGCTGCATCCACCAGCAGACGGCTTCCTGAAGCATAATCCTGCAAAACCAGGTTGCGCCCCGCCAGCATCGTCCACTCCGCTTGCTCAACCCGGGCCAGTTCATCATCCGCATGGCACAACAGTAAAAACGGCTCCTGCAAAATCACTTCGTAATCCAGATCGGCATCTCCTAACGGCCCGATGACAATGCCAAAATCGACTTCCGCATTGCGAACGCTTTGTAGTACGGATTGCTGTGCGCGATCGTGCAGAATGACGCGAATATCCGGATAACGTTGCTGGCTACTCGCCAGACATTGCGGCATCAGATTCGCCGAAGGTGTCTGGCTGGCGGCAACACGCACGGTACCACTGCGCTGCTCGCCGTAACTGCGCACATCCAGCAGCGTGGTGTTTAACTCCTCCAGCAAACGCTCCAGGCGCGATGCCAGTTGATGCCCTGCTTCCGTCAGCATCACTTCGCGCGTGGTGCGGTCCAGCAAACGCACGCCCATCTCCGCTTCCAGCTCTTTAATACTGTGGCTGACCGCCGACTGGCTGAGCCCAATCGCCTGCCCTGCCTGGCTAAAACTGCCCTGCTGCGCCACGGCCACAAAGGTGCGTAACTGACGTAAGGTGTAATTCATCGATATCGCTCATAGATTGATGCAATAAATCAATTTTATTTCTAAACCCAGCTGGCGCACAATCAGCACCATCTTTTTTATTTTAACCGGATTGTAACAATGGGCTTTTTACGACTCGACCCGATGATGGTCAAACTCATCATCACTGTGCTGTTGGCCAGCTTCATCCCGGCCAAAGGCGGGTTTGTCGATTTCTTTGAATACCTGACCACTGCCGCCATCGCCCTGCTGTTCTTTATGCACGGCGCCAAGCTGTCACGCGAAAAAATCATAGCCGGCAGCAGCCACTGGCGTTTGCATCTGTGGATTATGTGCAGCACCTTCGTGGTATTCCCGATTCTTGGCTTGCTGCTGGTGTGGTGGCATCCGGTGAACGTTGGCCCAGAGATTTACACTGGCTTCATTTACCTATGTATTCTGCCTGCCACCGTGCAGTCTGCGATTGCGTTCACCTCCATGGCGGGGGGTAACGTTGCCGCTGCGGTCTGTGCCGCTTCTGCTTCCAGCCTGCTCGGCGTATTCATCTCACCGCTGCTGGTGAATCTGGTGATGAACGTGCACAGCGATGCGCCGAGCAATGGTCTGGAGCAGATTGGCAAAATCATGCTGCAACTGCTGGTGCCTTTTGTGATTGGTCATATGTCACGTCGCTGGATTGGCGGTTGGGTAGAGAAACATCGCAGCCTGATTGGTAAAACCGACCAGACCTCAATTCTGTTAGTGGTTTACTCCGCGTTCAGCGAAGCGGTGGTCAACGGTATCTGGCATCGCGTGGGTGTGGATACGCTGCTGTGGATTCTGGCGGGTAGCGTGCTGATCCTGTTTGTCGCGCTGGCGATTAACCTGGGTGCCTCGCGTCTGTTCGGCTTCAGCCGCGCCGATGAAATCGTGGTGCTGTTCTGTGGTTCGAAAAAGAGTCTCGCCAATGGCGTGCCGATGGCCAATATCCTGTTCCCGGCCAGCTCCGTGGGGATTATCGTGCTGCCGCTGATGATCTTCCATCAGGTGCAGTTGATGGTCTGCTCCTTCATCGCTCAACGCTATAAAGCGGGCAATGAGAAGCGGCTGGCGCAACAGCAAGTTGAAGTGCAGAAATCATAAGTAAAATGGCCCGCGATGGCGGGCCATTTTGTTATTCACTGCGTTTGAGTGGTTTAACTAACCCCTGCAATCCTTCAATTTTGATCGCTAAAGTCAGCTGCATCAGCTCGCCCAACTTCCCTGCCGGAAATTCGTTTTTACGCGCAAACCACAGCAGATACTCTTCTGGTACATCAATCAGCATGCGGCCTTTATACTTGCCGAATGGCATGGCGGTATTGGCGATTTCAACCAGCTGATGTTTGTCCACGTTAGGCTCCCAGAAGGCGAATCATTTCCGCTTCGTCGATCACGGGTATACCGAGCTCCTGCGCTTTCGCCAGTTTGGAACCCGCTGCTTCGCCAGCAATCAGTAAGTCTGTTTTCTTCGACACGCTGCCGCTCACTTTCGCGCCCAGCGCGACTAAACGTTCTTTGGCATCATCGCGGTTCATCTGTGACAGCGATCCGGTCAGCACCACGGTCTTGCCAGCAAACGGACTGTCGATCTCTTCAATATTCACCACTTCCACCTGCGGCCAATGCACGCCCACCTCTTCGGTGAGCTCGCGGATCACTTCGCGATTGCTCTCTTCTTCCATGAAGTTGCGCACATGCGCGGCCACCACTTTACCCACGTCCTGTACCGCAATCAGCGCATCCAGATCGGCGTTCATCACCTTCTCAAGATCGCCAAAATGATTGGCCAGATTGGCCGCAGTGGCTTCACCGACTTCACGGATGCCAAGGGCATACAGGAAACGAGGGAGCGTGGTGAGCTTGGCTTTTTCCAGCGCATCCACCACATTTTGTGCCGATTTCGGCCCCATGCGATCCAGCCCCGTCAGCTTGCCCGCCGTCAGACGGAACAGATCGGCAGGCGTGTGCACATACTCTTTTTCAACCAGCTGATCGATGATTTTGTCGCCCATGCCATCGACATCCATCGCACGTCGGGAAACGAAATGTTTGAGCGCCTCTTTACGCTGGGCACCACAAATCAGTCCACCGGTACAACGAGTAACGGCTTCGCCTTCCACGCGCTCGACATCCGAGCCACACACCGGGCAATGGCTGGGGAAGACGATTTCACGGGTATTATCCGGACGTTCGGATTCCACCACGTTGACCACCTGCGGAATCACATCTCCGGCGCGGCGAATCACCACTTTGTCGCCAATGCGCAGGCCAAGACGCGCAATTTCATCCGCGTTGTGCAAGGTGGCATTACTCACCACCACGCCAGCCACCTGCACCGGTTCCAGACGCGCGACGGGCGTAATCGCGCCAGTACGCCCCACCTGAAACTCAACATCGCGCACAAAGGTCATCTGTTCCTGCGCCGGGAATTTAAAGGCCACGGCCCAGCGCGGGGCGCGAGCAACAAAGCCTAACTGTTCCTGCAGCGCCTGCGAATCGACCTTGATGACCACGCCGTCAATATCGAATCCAAGTGACGGACGGTCTTGCTCAACCTGACGATAAAACTTCAGCACCTCTTCCGCCGTATGCGCGAGGCGAATACGGTCACTGACCGGCAAACCCCAGGCTTTAAATTGCTGCAGACGCTGCCAGTGACTGGCGGGCATATCACCGCCTTCCAGCAGGCCGAAACCGTAACAGAAGAAAGTCAGAGAACGTTTAGCGGTAATGCGCGGATCGAGCTGACGTAGCGATCCTGCCGCGGCGTTGCGCGGGTTGGCAAACACTTTCGCGCCGGTGCGACGTGCATCCTCATTGAGCTTCTCGAAGCCCGCTTCGGTCATAAAGACTTCACCACGTACTTCGACACGCGCAGGAATATTGTCGCCGTGCAGACGCAGCGGAATGGCATGGATAGTGCGCACGTTGGCGGTAATATTCTCGCCCGTTGTGCCATCACCGCGTGTCGCCGCACGCACCAGCAGCCCATCTTCATACAACAGGCTGACCGCCAGACCATCCAGCTTCAGTTCGCAACAGTAGGTCAAATCATCGCTGCTTTTCAGACGATCCTGCACGCGTTTATTAAAGGCCAGGAAACCGGCTTCATCGAAAGTGTTGTCGAGTGACAGCATGGGCACTTCGTGGCGAACTTGTTCGAAAGCGGCCAGCGGTGCTGCGCCCACGCGCTGAGTCGGCGAATCCGGGGTAATGAGATCAGGGTGTGCCGCTTCCAGTTCACGCAGTTGCTGCATCAGTCGGTCATATTCTGCATCCGGAATTTCCGGCGTATCCATCACGTGATAGAGGTACTCATGATGACGTAACGAGGTGCGCAGCGCGGTGATCTGCTCCTGAACCGATTTCATAGTGTTTTATCCGATAAAAAACCCCCGACATGCGGGGGTTGTTTCGTTAATATTTGATTTTGCTCGCGGCTATCAACCGATAACCTCGCGAATGCGTGCTTTGTAGGTTTCCAGCTTCTGCGGCGTCATCATGCGACGCTCATCATCCAGCACAACCCCGCCGACATCGTCCGCAATACGCTGGGCAGATTGCAGCATTAGCTTGAAGTTTTGGTTCGCATCGCCATAAGACGGCACCATCATAAAGATGGATATGCCTGGCGTGCTGAAATCGCCCATGGTGTCGGGATTAAATGACCCCGGTTTCACCATGTTCGCCAGACTGAACAGCACAGGACCGCTGCCCGCTGGACTCAGGTGACGATGGAAAATATTCATCTCACCAAACTGGAAGCCCGCTTGCAGAATACCCTGCAACAGAGCTTCACCGTTCAGTTCGCCACCGGCGTGAGCGGCAACATGCAGCACTAGTACCGCTTCATTTTTTCTCTGGGTAGAAGCAGCAGGCTGTTTTGGTTCATCATGTGCGACCGGCGCTTCTTCTTCGTATTCAGGCTCTTCAGCGGCCTGGAACTCAGGCGCAGGCTGCGTGGCAGAAAGTGGCTCGTTATCCAGTAAGGGATCGGCCTGAACGGATTGAGGTTGCGGTTGTGGCTGCGGCGCAGGTTTAACCACCGGCGGTTGTGGCGCAGGTGCAGGCTGGCGCACTTCCGGCTCATCATCCAGCAGCGGATCGCCCATCAATGGGGTTTCATGACGCGGGAATGGCTGACGTGCAGGTTCAGGCGCACGTGGCGCGCTGACAGGCTTAGTCACAGGTGCGTCGAATTCAGGTTCGACATGCGCGTCACGATTGCGACGGACACGCACTTCGCCGACACCATCATCATCTTCTTCGCTCAGCAGATCTTCATCCGCTTCTTCGCGCTGTTTCAGACGTTTGTGCGGGCGATCGCGAAACACGGAAGAGCGCTCTTTACGGCTGGTCCACAGTCCGTGAAGTAGTAACGCTATTATGGCGATCGCGCCAACAACGATTAATATCAGACGCAAATCCTGCATCATTGTATTCTCTGTTGTTCCAATACCTTGCCACCACGGCAAACTTTATCCTCTAACTGTATTTGCCCAGCTACACAAGTGCAAGTCTGTGCAGTATTTTCTGACAAATAAGATAGCTGCCCCACGCTTTTTTGCTGATTTTTCGCGCAAAGTGCGCCTGCCACCGACAAAAAGCCAGGTTATGATGTTTGCGCCGCCACATAAAGGAGAAAGGCTCGCTATGCCCGTTGAGAAATCGCCCTCATCATTAAATGGTATTCATTACTTTGCCGAAGGCTGGAGACTGGTGCGTCTGCCTGGCATTCGTCGTTACGTCATTATTCCCCTGCTGGTGAACATTTTTCTGCTGGGAGGCGCCTTTATCTGGCTGTTTCAACGGCTCGGAGAGTGGATCCCGGCCTTAATGTCGCACATCCCTGATTGGTTGCAGTGGCTGAGTTATTTGCTGTGGCCGCTTTCCGTCATATCGATTGTGCTGGTATTCAGCTACTTCTTCTCCACCATTGCGAACTGGATTGCCGCCCCCTTTTGTGGATTGCTGGCCGAGCAGCTGGAAGGCCGCCTCACCGGTCACCCGCTGCCGGATAGCGGTTGGATGGCGATGTTTAAAGATATCCCGCGCATCATGAAGCGCGAATTACAGAAGCTTGGCTACTATTTACCACGCGCATTGGGATTGCTGCTGCTTTACTTTATCCCCGGTTTTGGACAAACGGTGGCGCCGGTATTATGGTTTCTGTTTAGCGCGTGGATGCTATCGGTGCAGTACTGCGACTATCCGTTTGATAACCACAAAGTGAGTTTTCAGCAGATGCGCAGTGCGTTACGTCAGCATAAAACGGCGAACATGCAATTTGGCGCGCTGGTCAGTTTATTCACCATGATTCCGATTCTGAACCTGGCCATCATGCCGGTGGCCGTATGTGGCGCAACTGCGATGTGGGTTGATCGCTACCGCCTACAGCATGCGAGTCGTTAAAGCTTCAAAAAGCCTTATGCATTTTTGCGTAAGGCTTATGGTTGTGGGCTATATAGATATGCGATTTCTTTCCTTCCGCACACCGGAAGAACAGGTATGCTCTGAGGGTTCCCAATATTTCATACAGTTAAGGACGAGCTATGAGTAAGATCTATGAAGACAACTCTCTGACAATTGGTCATACGCCGCTGGTTCGACTGAACCGCATCGGTAATGGACGGATCCTGGCGAAGGTCGAATCGCGTAACCCGAGCTTCAGCGTCAAATGCCGTATCGGTGCCAATATGATTTGGGACGCAGAAAAGCGCGGAATTTTGAAGCCAGGCGTTGAACTGGTCGAGCCAACCAGCGGTAACACCGGCATTGCACTGGCTTACGTGGCCGCCGCTCGTGGTTACAAGCTCACGCTGACCATGCCAGAGACCATGTCTGTTGAACGTCGCAAGCTGCTGAAAGCACTGGGCGCGAATCTGGTGCTGACAGAAGGCGCAAAAGGCATGAAAGGTGCCATCGCTAAAGCCGAGGAAATCGTCGCCGGCGATCCGGATAAATTTGTGCTGCTGCAGCAATTCAGTAATCCAGCTAACCCGGAAATCCATGAGAAAACCACCGGCCCGGAAATCTGGGAAGACACAGACGGTGAAGTAGATGTGTTCATTGCGGGTGTAGGTACCGGCGGCACGCTGACAGGCGTAAGCCGTTACATCAAGAACACCAAAGGCAAAAAAGACTTAATTACCGTAGCGGTAGAGCCGACTGACTCTCCGGTCATCGCTCAGGCTATCGCTGGTGAAGAGATCAAACCGGGCCCGCATAAGATTCAAGGCATCGGCGCAGGTTTCATCCCCGGCAACCTTGACCTGAAACTGGTTGATCGGGTTGTCGCCATCACCAACGAAGAAGCCATCAGCACTGCGCGTCAGCTGATGGAAGAAGAAGGCATTCTGGCCGGTATCTCTTCAGGTGCGGCAGTGGCTGCTGCGCTGAAGCTGCAGGAAGATGAGGCATTCGCCAACAAGAATATCGTGGTGATTCTGCCCTCCTCTGGCGAGCGTTATTTAAGTACCGCTTTGTTCGCCGACCTGTTCACTGAAAAAGAGCTGCAGCAGTAAACGCCTTAGTCTGAAAACGACGAAAAAAGCACCCAAATGGGTGCTTTTTTGTGGCGCAGATCTCACTTTTATCACCAGACAGATTGATTTCAATGACGCGGCTCTGGTATTTAAGCTCCCAATTATTTCGGTGCCTGAAATTAATCTGGCTTTGAAGTGGATCAAGCTGAATGGAATTACTGATTTGGCGAAACGGCGAATCACGGCATACTTAGCAAGGTGACCTTTTCGCACAGTTTTTGATCTGCTGCTGTAAAGACACACATTATTCAGCGCATTTTTTGGTCAGCTTAATGCCATACCAGCGCACCTATACAGGCTAAAGTGACGGCTCCAGGCTAGACTTTAGATCCATAACACCAAACCTGATAAAGTTGGGGAAATAGAATGTTCCAGCAAGAAGTTACCATTACCGCACCTAACGGCCTTCATACCCGTCCTGCAGCTCAGTTTGTAAAAGAAGCTAAGGCTTTCCAGTCAGAAATCACTGTGACCTCCAATGGCAAATCTGCCAGCGCGAAAAGCCTGTTCAAACTGCAGACCCTGGGTCTGACTCAGGGTACGGTTGTTACACTGTCTGCTGAAGGTGAAGATGAGCAGCAAGCGGTTGAGCACCTGGTGAAACTGATGGCTGAGCTGGAGTAATTCCGCTCAGGCAAGCAACTAAACCGACTCTTTTGCCCCATTGAGTGCAAATATCTTGATCGCGGACAACCTGTCCGCGTTCTTGCTTCCTTAGAGTACTGTTCCGCGACAGTGGCAACGCATTGGGTCAATGAGCCATCGTGATTAAAAGGTAGGGTTATGATTTCAGGCATTTTAGCATCACCGGGTATCGCTTTCGGCAAAGCACTTCTGCTGAAGGAAGATGAGATCGTCATCAGCCGTAAAAAAATTACTGACGATCAGGTTGAGCAAGAAGTTCAACGCTTCCTTGATGGACGTGGCAAAGCGGCAGTACAGCTTGAAGCCATCCGTGTCAAAGCCGGTGAAACCCTCGGTGAAGAGAAAGCGGCGATCTTTGAAGGTCACATCATGCTGCTCGAAGACGAAGAGCTTGAGCAGGAAATCATCGACCTGATTAAGAAAGATCACGCAACGGCTGACGCTGCGGCGTACTCTGTCATTGATGGCCAGGCCAAGGCTTTGGAAGAACTCGACGACGAATACCTGAAAGAACGTGCCGCTGACGTACGTGACATCGGTAAGCGTCTGCTGCAAAACATCCTCGGTCTGCATATTGTCGACCTGGGTGCTATCGCAGAAGAATCTATTCTGGTGGCGAAAGATTTAACGCCTTCAGAAACCGCACAGCTGAACCTGAAGAAGGTGCTGGGCTTTATCACCGATATCGGTGGCCGTACCTCGCATACGTCCATCATGGCGCGTTCTCTGGAGATCCCAGCGATTGTCGGTACCGGTAATGTCACCACGCAAATCAAAAACGGTGACTTCCTGATCCTTGATGGCGTGAATAACAAGATTTACGTTAATCCTACCGATGCAGAACAAGAAGAACTGAAAGCGATTCAGACGCAATACCTGTCTGAAAAGCACGAACTGGCGAAACTGAAAGATCTGCCCGCCATCACCCTGGACGGCCATCAGGTGGAAGTGTGCGCCAACATTGGTACCGTGCGCGATGTCGCCGGTGCAGAGCGCAACGGTGCGGAAGGCGTGGGCCTGTATCGTACCGAATTCCTGTTTATGGA
This sequence comes from Pantoea rwandensis, assembly GCF_000759475.1. Lineage (NCBI taxonomy): Bacteria > Pseudomonadati > Pseudomonadota > Gammaproteobacteria > Enterobacterales > Erwiniaceae > Pantoea > Pantoea rwandensis. The sequence goes on along the minus strand of NZ_CP009454.1, from coordinate 1,796,808 downwards.
CCGTGATTCACTGCCCACCGAAGAAGAGCAGTTCCAGGCTTACAAAGCTGTGGCGGAAGCGATGGGGTCTCAGGCTGTTATCGTGCGTACCATGGACATCGGCGGCGACAAAGATCTGCCGTACATGAACCTGCCGAAAGAGGACAACCCGTTCCTCGGCTGGCGTGCGATTCGTATCGCCATGGACCGCAAAGAGATTCTGCATGCTCAGCTGCGCGCTATCCTGCGTGCCTCTTCCTTCGGCAAACTGCGCATCATGTTCCCGATGATCATTTCGGTGGAAGAAGTGCGTGCACTGAAGGCCGAACTGGAGCTGCTGAAAACCCAGCTGCGCGAAGAAGGTAAAGCCTTTGATGAGACCATTGAAGTGGGCATTATGGTGGAAACGCCAGCTTCAGCGGTGATTGCGCGCCATCTGGCGAAAGAAGTCGACTTCTTTAGTATTGGGACAAATGACCTGACGCAGTATACTCTGGCGGTCGATCGTGGTAATGATTTGATTTCACACCTCTATAACCCAATGACGCCATCTGTTTTGGGCCTCATCAAGCAAGTGATCGACGCATCACATGCCGAAGGGAAATGGACCGGCATGTGTGGTGAGCTGGCTGGTGATGAACGTGCTACACTACTGTTACTGGGAATGGGGCTGGACGAATTCAGCATGAGTGCCATTTCAATCCCGAGCATCAAGAAGATTATTCGTAATACTAATTTCGAAGATGCTAAGGCATTGGCGGAGCAGGCTCTGGCTCAACCCACAGCGGAAGATTTAATGAACCTGGTGAACAAGTTCATTAAAGAAAAAACGCTCTGCTGATCCACGAGACGCTGGCCCCAAATTACTGCTTAGGAGAAGATCATGGGTTTGTTTTCTAAACTTTTTGGCGAAAAATCAGAGAGCGCGTCAGGGACTATTGATATCGTTGCGCCTCTGTCAGGCGAAATCGTGAATATCGAAGACGTACCTGATGTGGTATTTGCTGAGAAAATCGTGGGTGATGGTATCGCCATTAAACCGACTGGCAACAAAATGGTTGCACCGGTTGATGGTACCATTGGCAAGATTTTTGAGACCAACCACGCCTTTTCAATCGAATCTGACAACGGCATCGAGCTGTTCGTCCACTTCGGTATCGATACGGTTGAACTGAAAGGTGAAGGCTTTAAACGCATCGCCGAAGAAGGCCAGAAAGTGAAAAAAGGCGACGTGGTGATCGAGTTTGATCTGCCATTGCTGGAAGAGAAAGCAAAATCTACGCTGACGCCGGTTGTGATTTCGAACATGGACGAGATCAAAGACCTGATCAAACTCTCCGGTCAGGTGACTGTGGGCGAAACCCCGGTTATCCGCATCAAGAAGTAAGCAGCGTTTTGATAGTAAAAACGGCACCCACTGGGTGCCGTTTTTGTTTGTGTCGCTGCCTGGAACCAAAGGGTGCGGTGGCGGTTAGTGCTAGATCGGTTGAATTGGGACGCGTGGCGGTGACGTCGGGCTAGTGTGGTGGTGTTGGGGCTGGTGCTGTGGTGTTGGGGCTGGTGCGGCGGCGTTGGGGCTCGTGCTGTGGCGTTGGGGCTGGTGCTGTGGCACTGGGGCTGGTGCGGCGGCGTTGGGGCTCGTGCTGTGGCACTGGGGCTGGTGCGGCGGAGTTGGGGCTGGTGCGGTGGCGTTGGGGCTGGTGCGGTGGCGTTAGGGCTGGTGCGGTGGCGTTAGGGATGGTGCGGTGGCGTTAGGGATGGTGCGGTGGCGTTAGGGATGGTGCGGTGGCGTTAGGGATGGTGCGGTGGCGTTAGGGATGGTGCGGTGGCGTTAGGGATGGTGCGGTGGCGTTGAGGATGGTGCGGTCGGTCAGGACAACCGGGCAGATCGCAAAGACGGCATAAACCATCCCTGGGCCTCGGCCCTCGCCATCCATGGCGAGGGACGCTTTGCTCCTCTGCCCGGTCGTCCTGCCCTACTCCACATTGTGCGTGCTGCTTTTGACTGCATTAGATGTCCGGCTCAGTGCAAATAGCTTCGTAGTATGAGTTGCAATGCATTGCACTTGCCTGTGCCAACCGGACTGTATGGGCGCCCTGCTCTGGATTCATAGGAATCGGGTTAAGTTGTGAGCGCTTTAAACCTTCAGTCTTGTTTCCAGCGCGGCAGCTTCAAGGTCAGCTCCAGACCACCTTCAGGGCGATTGACCGCCTGTACCTCACCGTGATGCGCCAGAATCACCTTACGCACGATGGAGAGTCCTAAGCCGTATCCCTTGCCCATCAGTGGCGAATTAACGCGTACGAAGGGATCGAAGATGCTGGAGAGCTTCTCTTCGTCAACGCCCGGCCCCTGATCGCGCACGCGAATCGCCAGCCACTGGTTCTCCGCCTGTAGCCTCACGCTGATATGCTGGCCTTTGTGCGAGAAACGCAGTGCATTACGCAGCACATTTTCCACACCACGACGAATCAACTCAGCATTGCCGTGCACGGTGTAATCGGCGTTCTCGTCCACCTGAAAATCGACTTTTACCCCCGGAATCTGAGCCTCATAGCGCACGTCCGTGACCACTGCGTGCAGCAGACCGGTGAGGTCGAAATACTGCTCGCCCGGCATGCTTTCGTGTTCGGCTCGCGACAGCGTCAGCAGTTCACCGATCATCTTATCGAGACGGCGTGCTTCTTCATCAATGCGATTCAGGGAGGATTCGACGGACTCCGGCGTTTGCCGCGCCAGACCGGTCGCCAGTTGCAGGCGCGCCAGCGGTGAGCGCAGTTCGTGGGAGATATCGTGCAGCAACTCCTCACGTGCCTTCACCAGCGTATCAAGACGCTCCACCATGGCATCGAAATCCTGCGCCACAATCGAAAGCTCATCGTGACGCTTGCGCATCACAGGATAGAGCCGCACTGACAAATCACCACTGGAGACTCGCGCAAAACCTTCACGCAGCTGCCGCATCGGACGCGTCAGGTTCCATGCCAGCAATAGGCTGAACAGCAGACCGAGCGCACCAGCAAAGGTAAACATCGGCTCCGGGATATTCAGAATCCGACGCGGCCCACCGCCGCCCATCGAGCTATCTTCACGCAGACCCTTCACGTCATAACGCAGCTCGTACTCTTTACCGTCCTGCCCTTTAACCCAGCGCACAATGACGTCGGGGAAAGGCCCATGGAACGGCTCATTGATGCTCTCGGGCGGCGCATTATTGGGGGTAGCCATAGGCCTGGAATGTTGAATCACGGAGAAGAACTGACGATCGTTGGGCTCCCAGTCAGCCATCATGTCATCCAATGAACTGGGACCACCACGTTCCAACACCGACACCGCAGAGGCCATCTGCAAATTCACAATACGCCGAATCGCCATCAGTTCTGGCGGTTCATGATGACTGCCGGAAAGCGTAAACCCCAGCCACAACATCTGGCTAATGATGACAAAAACGATCCAGAAGCCCAGCAATATCTTCCAGAACATGCGGCCACGGTAGCTGTGTTTCATCGAATGCGGTAACCAATACTGCGCACAGTTTCAATGTTGATGCTGTCGGCGGTCAATGCGGCCAGCTTCTGACGAATGTTGCTGATATGCACATCCACGCTGCGATCGTAAGCTTCACGCGGGCGACCCAGCCCTTTCTCTGACAATTCGTCCTTCGACACCACGCGATCGGGCGCACGCAGCAGCAGATCCAGCAGGTTGAATTCAGACGCCGTCAGATCAAAGGCTTTGCCCTGCCATTCGGTGATGCGCGTGGCCGGATTCAGGCTCAACTCGCCCCAACGCAGTACTTCTTTTTTGTCCTGCACCGGTGCCTGATCTTCAAAACGACGCAGTACAGCACGCAGACGCGCCACCAGCTCACGCGGATAGCACGGTTTTGGCACATAGTCGTCCGCACCCATTTCCAGGCCAATCACGCGATCGATATTGTCGCCTTTCGCCGTCAGCATGATCACCGGTAAGCGGCTGTTCTGACGCACCTGCCGCAGCACATCAATACCGCTCATATCCGGCAGCATAATGTCGAGAATCATCGCGGTATAGTTGCCCGACAGCGCCCCTTCAATCCCGGCGCTTCCGGTTAAAACCAATTGCGTTTCAAAACCTTCCGCAATCAGGTACTGGCTCAGCATGGTGCCAAGTTCTACATCGTCATCAACAAGCAGAATTTTCATCTTTATCTCTCGTACAAAATTGCCGCTATTTTGGCCTGAGTTGGCAATGAGCGCAGCCGATTTTACTCGATCCTTACAGTGCCAACACCAGAGGATTATCAGGGAGACTATAGACAAAAATGGCCCGGTCGCACCACAACAGCGCAAGCAGGCCAGATAAAATGCGGGGAAGAGGAGATCAGTGGAACACGCCGGTTGAGAGATAACGGTCACCGCGATCGCACACTATCGCCACCACGACGCTGCCGGGATGGGCAGTGGCGATGCGCAGCGCGCCTGCCACAGCACCACCGGAACTCACGCCGCAGAAAATCCCTTCACGTTGCGCTAGCGCACGCATGGTTTTTTCGGCTTCCAGCTGTGCCATATCGATGACCTCATCCACTAACTCAGGACGGAAAATCCCCGGCAGATAAGCTTCGGGCCAGCGGCGAATGCCCGGAATGCTGCTGCCCTCTTGCGGCTGTAAACCAATGACTTTCACGGCGGGTGCAAACTCTTTCAGATAGCGTCCTACGCCGGTGATGGTGCCCGTCGTGCCCATACTGGAGACGAAATGGGTCATCCGGCCCTGCGTCTGCTGCCAGATTTCCGGGCCGGTAGTGAGATAGTGGCCGAGTGGATTGTCGGGGTTATTGAACTGATCCAACACCCTGCCCTCACCGCGATCGGCCATCTCTTGCGCTAAATCGCGGGCGCCTTCCATGCCCTGTTCGCGCGTCACCAGCACCAATTCCGCGCCATAGGCACGCATCGCGTCCTGCCGCTCCTGGCTCATGTTATCGGGCATCAGCAGGCGTAATTTATAGCCTTTCATCGCCGCGATCATCGCCAGGGCGATGCCCGTATTCCCACTGGTGGCTTCAATCAGAGTATCGCCGGGTTGAATGTCACCGCGCTGTTCCGCCTGATGAATCATCGACCAGGCAGCACGATCTTTTACCGAACCGGCCGGATTATTGCCTTCCAGCTTTAACCAGATTTCACTGCCGTTATCGGGCGTCAGGCGTTGCAGCCTGATCAACGGCGTATTACCGATGGTATTTTCCAGTGTGGTCACGGTTTGATTCCAGACAGAAGAGAGGCAAATAAATCGGGCGGGAAAGTCCCGCCCGAAGGAGTGTCAAAAATATCAGGCGCTTTCGGCAAAGGCAACCGGACGCAACGGCGCAGTGCCATGGTAAAGTCGTGCCTGTTGCAGGCCAACAAACAGACGTTCGCCACGGATCGGTGCAGTATGGTCGCCATCATAGACCACCGAGAAGACATCGCCTTGCCAGCCGCTTGGCTGCACCACTAATTGCCAGAAGTGACCGCGCGGGCTGATCTCTAGCACCTGCACCGGCAGCGGCGTTTCCAGGCTGCTCTGACGCGAGATATCCACTTCCCACGGACGCAGGAACAACTCGACCTCACCCTGATGTGCGGGCGTGTAACCTAATGGCCAGCGATGTGCACCCACATGGAATTGCGAACCATGCACTTCACCGTCAAAGCGATTCACTTCGCCGAGGAACTCCAGCACAAAGCGGGTAGCCGGTTCCTGCCAGACTTCGTCAGGCGTGCCGACCTGTTCGATATTACCCTGGCTCATCACCACCACGCTGTCAGCGACTTCCATCGCCTCTTCCTGGTCATGCGTCACAAACACGCTGGTGAATTTCAATTCTTCATGCAACTGACGCAGCCAGCGACGCAGCTCTTTACGCACCTGCGCATCCAGCGCGCCGAAAGGTTCATCCAGCAGCAAGATCTGCGGTTCCACTGCCAGCGCACGCGCCAATGCCACGCGCTGCTTCTGTCCACCCGAAAGCTGAGCCGGGAAACGATTGGCGAGATGCGCCAGCTGCACCATCTCGAGCAGGCGCGTCACACGCTGTTTGATTTCAGCGGCGGATGGGCGCTCACGGCGCGGCAACACGGTTAAACCAAAGGCGATGTTATCGAACACGGTCATATGGCGGAACAGCGCATAGTGCTGGAATACAAAGCCGACCTGGCGATCGCGCGCGTGAATGCGGCTGACATCTTTACCGTGGAAATGAATCTGCCCGCTATTCTGATGCTCAAGACCCGCGATGATGCGCAGCAGCGTGGTTTTGCCCGAGCCTGACGGCCCCAGCAGCGCCACCATTTTGCCGGTAGGAATATCCAGAGAGATATCGTTTAGCACCGGCGTACGGCCGAACGCTTTGTTAATGTGTTTAATCTCAATGCTCATGATTTTCCTCCTGTTGGCGCTTCTGCTGATGCTCTAATCGCCACTGCACCACGCTTTTCAGAAACAGCGTCAAAATGGCCATCAGGGTCAACAACGCAGCCGCGGTAAAGGCGCCAACGGTGTTGTAATCCTGATGCAGTAATTCAACCTGAAGCGGTAAGGTGTAGGTCTCACCGCGAATCGATCCCGAGACCACCGAGACCGCACCAAACTCGCCAATCGCACGCGCGTTGGTTAACACCACGCCGTACATCAGCGCCCAGCGAATGTTCGGCAACGTTACGCGGCGGAACATCTGCCAGCCCGAGGCGCCTAACAGCACCGCGGCTTCATCTTCATTGCTGCCCTGGCTCAACATCACCGGCACCAGCTCACGGACCACAAACGGGCAGGTGACAAAAATGGTGGCCAGCACCATGCCCGGCCAGGCAAACATGATCTGAATGTTGTGCGCGTCCAGCCAACCACCCGCCGGGCCGTTGATGCCCCAGAACAGCAGATACATCAGCCCCGCCACCACCGGTGACACGGCAAAAGGAATATCAAACAGCGTCAGCAACAGTTGGCGGCCCGGGAAAGTAAAGCGCGTTACCAGCCATGCCAGCAGCGTACCGAACACCAGATTGACCGGCACGGTAATCAGCGCCACCAGAATCGTCAGCCAGATGGCGTGCAGCATGTCACCCTCTTTTAAATTAGAGAGCGAGGCAATAACCCCCTGGCTCAGGGCTTCCCAAAAGATGGAGATCATCGGGACCACCAGCAGCAGGAAGGAGACCAGCGCGCCCACGCCAATCAGCAGCCATTTACCCCAGTTCACAGGCTGACGCTCAGCGTGATTAATCTGCGAAATCTCCGCCATTAGTGGCCTCCTAAGCGACGGCCAAAGCGGCTCTGCAAGGTGTTAATCGCGAACAGCAACAGCAGCGAAGCGGCCATGATGACCGAGGCGATAGCACTGGCCGCCGGGTAATCAAACTCTTGCAGGCGAACAAAAATCATCAGCGACGTGACTTCGGTTTTCCACGCGATGTTACCTGCGATAAAGATAACCGCACCAAACTCACCCAGGCTGCGCGTGAACGATAACGCCGTGCCCGCTAACAGCGCGGGCGCCACCTCTGGCAGCACCACACGGCGGAAACTTTGCCACGGTGTCGCACCCAGCGTTTCAGCCGCTTCTTCATATTCCGGGCCTAACTCTTCCAGTACCGGCTGTACCGTGCGCACCACAAACGGGATACTGGTAAAGGCCATCGCCACTGCAATGCCCAGCCAGGTGTAAGAGACTTTGATGTCGAAATGGGCCAACCATTGACCATACCAACCACTCACCGAGAACAACCCCGCCAGCGTCAGGCCGGCGACAGCAGTAGGCAGTGCAAACGGCAGATCCATCAAGCCATCCAGCAACGCGCGGCCAGGGAAACGGTAACGGGTCAGAATCCAGGCCATTAACATGCCAAAGAACGCATTGAAAATGGATGCCACGCCCGCCGACAACAGCGTGACCTTATAAGCCGCAATCAGCTGTGGATTGGTGACCACATCCCAATATTGCGCCAGCGTCATGTTGGACAACTGCATCAGCAGCGCGCTGATTGGCAACAGCAGGATCAGGCAGGTAAATAGCAGGCTGGTGCCAAGGCTGAGACCGAACCCCGGTAGCACGCGCTTTTGCGCTAAGGCAAACATCAACCGCGCCCCGCTGCCAGTAATTTATCCAGCTCACCGCCGCTGGCAAAATGGGTTTTCATCACGTTATCCCAGCCGCCAAAGGTATCCTGCACATTAAACAGCGCGGTCTGCGGGAAGCGGTCTTTCTGTTCCGCCATCAGCTGTGGATTGTTCACGCGATAATAGAAACCGGTAATGATTTTCTGCGCCTCTGGGGAATAGAGGAAATTGAGGTAGGCTTTTGCCGCGTCTGCAGTGCCGTTGTGCTCGACGTTTTTGTCGACCCACGCCACAGGAAACTCCGCCAGAATATTGGTCTTAGGCACAATGACTTCGTAGTCATCTTTGCCGTACTGATTGCGGATGTTGTTCACTTCCGATTCAAAGCTGATCAGCACATCCCCTAAACCGCGTTCGGCGAAGGTGGTCGTCGCGCCACGGCCGCCGGTATCAAACACTTCGACATTTTTCAGGAATTTCGTCATAAAGGCTTCGGTTTTGGCTTTGTCTTTACCATCCGCCTGATCGGCAGCGCCCCAGGCCGCCAGATAGGTATAGCGACCATTACCGGAGGTTTTCGGGTTCGGGAACACCAGCTTCACGTTATCGCGCGCCAAATCCGACCAATCGTGGATTTGCTTAGGATTCCCTTTGCGCACCAGAAACGCCATGGTGGAGTAGAACGGTGAGCTGTTGTTCGGCAGACGGGTTTGCCAGTCAGCCGGGATCAGGTTGCCTTTGTCATGCAGCACCTGCACGTCAGTGACCTGATTGTAGGTCACCACATCCGCGCGCAGCCCTTGCAGGATAGCCAGCGCCTGTTTTGATGACCCGGCATGCGATTGTTTAATCGTCAGCTTGTCATTGGGATGTGCTGCATTCCACTGTTGTTCAAATGGCGCATCCAGGGCAACAAACAGCTCGCGCGAGACATCATAAGAGCTGTTCAACAACTCTGTTGCCTGCGCTGCACCGGCTAACGCCAGTGACAAGGCGATTCCGCTCATCCATTTTTTCGTAATCGGAAGTGTCATGCTGCACCCTGCTCGTCGGCGAAATCGCCAATGCCATTAGATGCTGTCAGTGTATTTATAACTCAGGGCAAACCAGTAACGGTTTTATATATCGTTTGGGGATTTCAAAGTCTAAAAAGGCATAAGACGGCGGGAGAGTTTATGCGAAGAGCGGGATTAACCGTGAGCGGCGCAGAGGGCCGCTCACCTGCCTGTTACAGCGCTTGTAATGCGTTCAGTGAAGGCGCGAAGAAGTAGCTGCCGGTGACCGGTTTGGTGAAACGCAGCATCGCATCCATCTTGCCATCGCGCTCACCGAACATGCTCAGCAACTGCTGCTCGATGTTATAGAGGCGGTTGCAATAGGAGATGAAGTACAGCCCGTGCGTGCCGCTGGCAGTGCCGTACGGCAAGCTCTGGCGCAGGATTTTCAGCCCTTTGCCCTCTTCTTTCAGATCAACGCGGCTCAGATGTGAGGTCACGGGACGTTGATCGCCAGGTAACTCCTCGTTATCCACCTTGGTGCGACCAATAATCGCTTCCTGCTTCTCTACCGCCATGCGGTTCCACAGTTTAAGATTGTGCTCCCATCGTTGCGTGAATACGTAACTGCCGCCCGCATCCGGTCCCTCAGCGATAATCGCCACCTGCTGACGTGCTTCACCCTGCGGGTTTTCGGTGCCATCAACAAAGCCCGACAGATCGCGATCTTCAACCCAACGGAAACCGTGCGTCTCTTCTTCAATCACGACCGCATCAGCAAAAGCGGTAAGTGCGGCCTGCGCCAGCGAGAAGTTCACGTCATGACGTAACGATTGGATATGGATGAGCAAATCACGCTGAGTCGCAGGCGCAATACCTTTCCCCAGTGGCGCGAAAGCTTTCAATTCAGGCGCGGAAGAGGCACCTTGCAGGTCGCGCCACAACGCATCACCAAAGGCGATCACCGCGCCCAGGCCGGCATCGGCAAATTTCTGTTGTAGCGCTTCGAGTTGCTGCAGAAATGATTTGCTGCCCTGACGCAGCGCATTGAGGTCACCCGTAACGCGGGCTTCAAGCCAAATGGCGAAACGGCGGTGTTCCAGCAGGATCCCGCACTGAAATTGAGACATTGCACTGCTCTCCGGCATGATGAGTTAAGACGTTTTTTTCGCCTGTATCATACCGGAAAGCCACACGGAGGTTGTGCGTTAACGCAACTTTTTTTCGCTTAGCGCTGCCAAACGATCTTGCTGATTTTCCAGCTTTTTAAGGTATCGTCAGCCGGCATCAAACCCTCGGGTCCGTGCCCTTCTCCGCTGTAGATATAGGAGATGTGCTGGCTACCCGGCGCACGGCATTCCACATCGCGCGCATCTAATCCCGAGACCAGTTTGCAGTTATCGAAGGCTTTACTGAATTTGTCGCTAAACAGATCGCCGATTTTGCTGCCATCAGCGCTTTTGGCTGCGGTGTCCAAGACTTCAATGCGCTCTACGCTGCTTTGACCATTGATCACCAGCTTCAGTTTGCCCTCATCCAATGCCTGCCAGAAATCCACCACCTGACCATTTTGCGTGCGCATCCCCTGACGTAGTTGGTAATCGTTGTTCAGCGCTTTACCAATCGCCGCTTCCGACATCGCCGTGGTGCTGCTGAGTCCAGCCACACCCTGCTCGGTCACGGTTAACGAACCGCCAAACCAGTTCATTGGATTCAGTGCCGACCAGTGATAGCTCAGCGGATTATACCAATGGCTTTCGCTCGCGCTGGAGGCGGAAGAGGAACCTGAACTGGCGCATCCTGCCAGAATCATGGCGCTGACCAGCAGTGCGGGACGAACAACTTTCATGAATACTCCTTGATCTTCTGTGCCGATTGGCGTGCCTGTTGGAGTCGCAAATCGGCAAAAAGTTTATTCGAGATGCAGATGTTCCGGCAGAAAACAGTCGCGCAAGCGCTGATGGGTTTGCAGCCAAATCAACGCCAGCAGATCAAACAGCGTTAAAAGTAGCGGCCACGGAGAGTCCGGAAAAGCGCCCTGTACCAGCCCGTAGCCTTGCGACAACAGACTGATCAATAACGACACACTCAGCACCTGACGCCAACTCTGCCACAGGCGCGGCCAGCGTTGGCGATAGCCGGTCAGCAGCAAACCCGCTGCCGCCGGAATGCCCAGCGCCAATCCAATCCAAAAGCTCTGACGGTCGGGATAGAACAGCGCCAGCAGATCGTTACCCTGCTGACGGGACGCGCCCGCCATCACCAGTAACAGCCAGGTGCGCGCCTGCAATAACAGAATCAGCCAGAAAAGAAACGGCAGCCGTAGCTGCCCTTTTGCATCGTATTCGTCTGGCAAATATTTCAGCCCCATCATCGGCGGCTTAATACTCGCGGTCTTCGATTAAACGTTTACCCAGTAACACCGAGTCCACAGGCTCGTAATCGAGTTTTTCGTAGAAGGCGAGCACCTGGTCATTTTCTTCACGCACCATCAGATTGATTTTCGGGCAGCCGCGCGCGATTAACTTCTTCTCCAGGCGATTCATTAAGGCATTCGCAAAGCCGCGTCCCTGATAATCGGGATGCACCGCCAGATAGTAGACCGATCCGCGATGGCCATCGTAACCGCCCATCACCGTGCCGACCACTTCGCCGCCCACTTCCGCCACCAGAAACAGTTCGGGATCGTGGTTCATTTTACGTTCGATATCCAGTTCCGGATCGTTCCACGGACGTAATAGATCGCAACGCTCCCAGAGCGTGATCACTTCTTCAAAATCTTCCTGGCGGAATGAGCGGATTTCCATCGGCGTTACCCTGCTGTTAGGCACAATTCGCTGATTATCACGCATTCTTTGCCAGGCGCAACCCTCACGCCGCGCAACGGCGGAAAAAAACGGCTAAATTGCTGTTAGTACCGTGTAATACAAAGTAATGCGCTGAAATGGTTGTGAAGTCGCCGCAGGGCAATTGTTACGATATAACACTGGGCAGGATTTCCTGTCAGGGACACTATTATGAATAAAATTTCACTGCTGAAGCGCCTTACCAATCGCCGCCAGCTGATTCTTTCTGGCCTGGCGCTGGCGGTGCTGTCACCCCGTGCGGTGATGGCAAAAGAAGAGAGCGCCGATTTGCGCGTCAGCAAAGGTCACACCCCGCCTAAACCGGCGACTAACGGTAAACGCATCGTGATGATCGATCCCGGTCACGGCGGCATTGATTCGGGCGCGGTTGGCGAAGAGGGCTCGGAAGAGAAACATATCGTTCTGGCAATTGCCAATACCGTGCGCACGCTGCTGCAAAATCACCCTAAAGTGGAAGTGCGACTGACGCGTGAAAGCGATCACTTTATTCCGCTCTATCAACGCGTCGAAATCGCGCATCAGCACGGTGCCAATCTTTTTATGTCGATCCACGCTGACGGCTACACCAGCCCGGATGCCAATGGCGCGTCAGTATTCGCGCTGTCGAACCGCGGTGCCAGTAGCGCCATGGCGCGCTACATGTCGCAGCGCGAAAACGATGCCGATAAAGTCGGTGGCGCGGAAGTACAGGAGAAAGATAATTATCTGAATCAGATTCTGTTCGATCTGGTCCAGACCGATACCATCCGCAATAGCCTGACGCTGGGCAAACACGTATTGGATCAGATTCGCCCGGTGCATCATCTGCACAGTCAGCATACCGAACAGGCCGCGTTTGCCGTGTTGAAGTCGCCCTCGATTCCGTCAGTGCTGGTCGAAACCTCCTTTATTACCAACCCGCGTGAGGAGCAACTGCTGGGTACCACTGCCTTCCGCCAGAAGATCGCCAGCGCGATTGCCGACGGTATCGTCAATTACTTCAACGAGTACGATCGTCGCCAGGCGTAGCGCTGTCCTGTGATAGAATCGCGGCAAATTTCCGGAACGAGTGACTCATGAGCAATCCCGATATTTCCCGCGTCCAAGCGTTTTTACTGACGCTGCAAGATGAAATTTGCGCCCAGCTGGCAGCAGCCGATGGCACAGCGACCTTCGCCGAAGATGACTGGCAGCGCCCAGGTGGCGGTGGCGGACGAAGTCGCGTACTGCGCAACGGCGCGGTGTTTGAGCAGGCAGGCGTGAACTTCTCTCATGTACACGGTGATCAGATGCCCGCCTCCGCCACTGCGCACCGCCCCGAACTGGCCGGCCGCAGCTTTGAAGCCATGGGCGTGTCACTCGTTGTGCACCCGGAAAACCCGTACATCCCAACCAGTCACGCCAACGTGCGTTTCTTCATTGCTGAGAAGCCGGGTGCCGATCCGGTGTGGTGGTTCGGCGGCGGTTTCGATCTCACTCCGTATTATGGTTTTGAGGAAGATGCGCTGCACTGGCATCAAACCGCGTTTGATCTGTGCCAGCCGTTTGGCGAAGACGTCTATCCGCGCTACAAAAAATGGTGTGATGATTATTTCCACCTCAAACATCGTAACGAGCAGCGTGGCATTGGCGGGCTGTTTTACGATGACCTGAATACGCCAGACTTTGATCACTGCTTCGATTTTATGCAGGCGGTGGGCAAAGGATATCTGGATGCCTATTTACCGATCGTCGCGAAGCGCAAAGCGCTGCCGTGGGGCGAGCGCGAGCGTCAGTTCCAGCTCTATCGCCGCGGGCGTTATGTCGAATTTAATCTGGTGTGGGATCGCGGCACGCTGTTCGGCCTGCAAACCGGCGGCCGCACCGAATCGATTTTGATGTCGATGCCGCCACTGGTGCGCTGGGAATATGATTACCAAACCGAAGCCGGCACGCCGGAAGCAGCGCTCTACAGCGATTTTCTGCCGGTGAAGGATTGGCTGGGATTGGGTGAATAGTTCTTTTGCAGGAAGGCACAAATGTTGATGGCCTCAGCCCCTCTGCTGCTGCAAGGGCTATCCGCAGCGCTGAGGCTTTTACGTTGGGCCAGGAGATTCACGCAGGGATGCGTGAATCAGTTCGGGGCCGACCAGGGATGGTCGATCACCGAACGATCTGTAGGCACGACGTGGAAGCCGAAGGCACCGCGTTAGCGGCGCGAGGACTGCCCGGCAGCAGCAGAGGGGCTGAGGCCCACACCAACACCCTCCTGATCTTTAGCCACCTCATCACATCACAACGGCTCGGTTTGCGCCTCCACCACCGCTAATGCCACCATATTCACAATGCGTCTCACCGATGCAATCCGCGTCAGCACATGCACCGGCTTGCTAATCCCCATCAATACCGGCCCGACCGTCACCCCTTCCGAACACGACACGCGCAGCAGGTTATAACTGATACGTGCCGCCTCCACGTTCGGCATAATCAGCAGATTCGCGGTGCCTTTCAGCGGGCTGTCGGGCATCAGTTCACGCCGGATACTCTCCACCAACGCCGCATCACCGTGCATCTCACCGTCGATCTCCAGTTCTGGCGCACGGCTTTGAATCAGCGTCAACGCCTCGCGCATTTTACGTGCCCCCGGCGCATTAGACGTGCCAAAGCTGGAGTGCGACAGCAGCGCCACGCGCGGTTCAATACCAAAGCGACGCACCGTTTCGGCCGCCAGCAGCGTGATATCCGCCAACTGTTCCGCACTGGGATCTTCATTCACATAGGTATCTGCAATAAAAGTGTTACCGCTCGGCAGCAGTAACGCGTTCATTGCCCCAGCGACTTTCACGTCGTCGCGGAAACCAAACACCTTCTCCACCACATCGTAATGCTCGCGGTAATCGCCAATGGTGCCACAAATCAACGCGTCGGCTTCGCCACGATGCACCATGATCGCACCGATCAAGGTCGGATTGCCGATCACTGCCCGCTGGGCCGTTTCCGGAGTGACCCCGCGCCGTTTCATGATCTGATAATACTCGTTCCAATACTCTTTAAAGCGCGGGTCGGACTCATTGTTGACGATCTCAAAATCCTTGCCCGCTTCAATCTTCAACCCTTGCTTCTGAATACGCATCGCAATCACGTTTGGACGACCAATCAGAATCGGCTTCGCCAGCCCCAGCGACACCAATTCCTGCGTCGCATGCAACACGCGCACCTCCTCCCCTTCGGCCATCACCACGCGTTTCGGATCTTTGCGTGCCTGCGAGAAAATCGGCTTCATAAACAGGTTGGTTTTATACACAAATTCGGTGAGCTGCTCGCGATAGGCATCAAAGTCAGCGATGGGCCGGGTCGCCACGCCGGACTCCATCGCCGCTTTCGCCACAGCAGGCGCGATCTGCACAATCAAACGCGGATCGAACGGTTTCGGGATCAGATATTCCGGTCCAAAACTCAGATCCTGATCATCATAGGCGGAGGCCACCACATCGCTCTGCTCGGCCTGCGCTAAGGCCGCAATCGCATGCACCGCCGCCAGTTTCATCTCTTCGTTAATGGCCGTCGCGCCAACGTCCAACGCCCCGCGGAAAATAAACGGGAAACATAGCACGTTGTTCACCTGATTCGGGAAATCCGAGCGTCCGGTGCAGATAATCGCATCCGGTCGAACCTCTTTCGCCAGCGGCGGCATGATCTCTGGTTCAGGATTGGCGAGCGCCAGAATCAGCGGGTTCTGCGCCATTTTCTTCACCATCTCTGGCGTCATCGCTTTCGGACCCGAGCAGCCGAGGAAGATGTCCGCACCGGCAATCACTTCATCCAGCGTACGCGCGCCTTTATCTTCTATGGCGTACTCGGCTTTGGTCGGCGTCATATTGGGTTCACGATCGCGGTAAATCACCCCTTTGGAGTCGCACACCACAATGTTGTGCTTCTGCATGCCGAGCGCCACCAGCAAATTCAGGCAGGCAATGGCTGATGCGCCCGCCCCAGACACCACTAGCCGCACATCTGAGATGGCCTTTTTAACGATGCTCAAACCATTGAGCACCGCCGCAGTACAGATGATCGCCGTCCCGTGCTGATCGTCGTGAAACACCGGAATCTTCATGCGCTCGCGCAATTTCTGCTCAATGTAAAAACACTCTGGCGCTTTGATATCTTCGAGGTTTATGCCGCCAAAGGTCGGCTCCAGCGCGGCAATCACCTCAATCAACTTATCCGGATCCAGCTCGTCCACTTCGATATCGAACACATCAATGCCGGCGAATTTCTTGAACAATACCCCTTTGCCTTCCATCACCGGTTTACCGGCCAGCGCACCGATATTGCCGAGACCGAGCACTGCCGTTCCGTTCGAAATCACCGCCACCAGATTGCCGCGTGCGGTGTATTTGTGCGCCGCCAGCGGATCGGCAGCAATCTCGAGGCAAGGTGCCGCCACACCCGGCGAATAGGCCAGCGCTAAATCACGCTGCGTCGCCAGCGGTTTGGTGGGGGAAACCTGAATTTTTCCGGGAGTGGGATATTGGTGGAAATCGAGCGCACTTTGCTTGAGTTGATCGTCCATTTGGCATCCTTTGACACGGCTGAAAAACCACCAGTATAGGAATCTGCGGCACAAAAGAGGGTGAAGGCGCTCAAATAACGAGGGCACAGATTGCCACGGCTTCGCCTGCGGCTTTGGCGCAGCCTGCTATCCTTAATGATGGCAAAACACGTAGCTGAACCGATCAGGCACCCCCTTCCGTGACAGATGCCCTTCAGCGCCACAATCAGAGAAAACGCATTTTCTTCGTGCAACGTCTGTAGCACTGTGTTGAGCCACGACTCAACAGGAAAGGGCACGACCCGTTTGCCCACATTATTGCTAATCAAGGAGTTAAGCGATGAACCAGCTAGATGCATTGAAACAGTTCACCACCGTGGTGGCGGACAGCGGCGACATCGAATCTATTCGCCATTACCACCCGGAAGACGCGACCACTAACCCTTCGTTGATCCTGAAAGCTGCCGGTCTCGATGCTTATAAACATCTGATTGATGACGCTATCGACTATGCGAAAAAACAGGGCGGCAGCAAAGAGACGCAAATCATCAACGCCAGCGATAAAGTGGCGATCAACCTCGGTATGGAAATTCTGAAAAGCGTACCGGGCCGTGTTTCGACCGAAGTGGATGCGCGCCTCTCCTTCGATCGTGGCATGTGTGTCACCAAAGCTGAAAAACTGGTACGGATGTACGAAGAGAACGGCATTGATCGTTCACGCATCCTGATCAAACTGGCCTCAACCTGGGAAGGGATCAAAGCCGCTGAAGAACTGGAGAAAAACGGCATCCAATGTAACCTGACGCTGTTGTTCTCTTTTGCGCAGGCGCGTGCCTGTGCCGAAGCAGGCGTGTTCCTGATCTCCCCGTTCGTCGGCCGCATTTATGACTGGTACAACTCACGTAAACCGCTGGACCCGTATGTGGTGGATGAAGATCCGGGCGTGAAATCCGTGCGTCGTATCTACGACTACTTCAAAAAGCATCGTTACAGCACCGTGATCATGGGAGCCAGCTTCCGTAAAGTTGAGCAGATTCAGGCGCTGGCTGGCTGCGACCGCCTGACCATCTCCCCTAACCTGCTGGAAGAGTTGGCAAACAGCGATGCACCGCTGGAACGTAAGTTAGAGCCTTCAACCGAAGGCTTCCATCAGCCTGCTCCGCTCTCTGAAGCCGAGTTCCGCTGGGAACATAACCAGGATCCGATGGCAGTGGAAAAACTGTCTGACGGCATCCGTCAATTCGCCATTGACCAGCAGAAGCTGGAAGATGTGCTGGCTTCTCGCCTGTAAATCACCACCCTTTTCATGTCGGACGGGCGTCTGCCCGTCCTCATTTGCCCAATCACAAGGGAGTACCCTATGTCTTCACGCAGAGAGTTGGCTAACGCGATTCGTGCTTTGAGTATGGATGCGGTACAGAAAGCAAATTCCGGACACCCCGGTATGCCGATGGGAATGGCCGATATAGCCGAAGTGCTATGGCGCGACGTTCTCAAACACAATCCCAACAATCCGGCGTGGGCTGACCGCGACCGCTTTATTCTCTCCAATGGCCACGGTTCGATGCTGCTTTACAGCCTGCTGCACCTCACCGGTTACGACCTGCCGATGGAAGAGCTGAAAAACTTCCGCCAGCTGCATTCCAAAACGCCTGGCCATCCGGAAATTGGCTATACGCCAGGCGTGGAAACCACCACCGGTCCGTTGGGACAGGGTTTGGCCAATGCGGTGGGCATGGCCATTGCCGAGCGCACCCTGGCGGCGCAGTTTAACCGTCCCGGCCACGATATCGTCGATCACTACACCTATGTGTTTATGGGCGATGGCTGTTTGATGGAAGGCATTTCACATGAAGTCAGCTCACTGGCCGGCACCCTCGGCCTCGGCAAACTGATTGGTTTCTACGATCATAACGGCATCTCGATTGATGGTGAAACCGAAGGCTGGTTCACCGATGACACGCACAAACGCTTCGAAGCTTACAACTGGCATGTCGTCGGCAGTGCGGAAGGCATTGATGGGCACGATCCGGAAGCTATCGCCGCCGCCATCAAAGAAGCGCAGAGTGTCACCGACAAGCCTTCGCTGATTATCTGCCGCACGGTCATTGGTTTTGGGTCGCCGAATAAAGCCGGTAAAGAAGAGTCACACGGCTCGGCGCTGGGCGAGCAGGAAGTGGCCTTAACCCGTCAAAAACTCGGCTGGCACTATCCACCGTTTGAAATCCCGAAAGAGATTTATCAACAGTGGGATGCCAAAGAAGCGGGCAGTCAGCGAGAGAAAGCCTGGGATGAGAAGTTTGCTGCCTATAAAGCCGCGCATCCCGATCTCGCCGCTGAGTTTAGCCGCCGTCTGGACGGGGGAATGCCGGCGAAATGGAGTGAGGCGACTCAGGCGTTTGTGGAAGATCTCCAGGCCAATCCGCAAAAAATTGCCAGCCGTAAAGCGTCGCAGAACACACTGGAAGTGTACGGCAAACTGCTGCCAGAGCTGTTAGGTGGCTCGGCTGACCTTGCACCAAGTAACCTCACCATCTGGTCAGGTTCGAAATCGATTAAAGAAGACATCGCCGGAAACTATATACATTACGGCGTGCGCGAATTTGGTATGACGGCGATTGGTAATGGCCTGGCGCATCACGGCGGCTTCATTCCGTACACCGCCACCTTCCTGATGTTTGTTGAATACGCGCGTAATGCGGTGCGTATGGCGGCGCTGATGAAGGCTCGCCAGGTGCTGGTGTACACCCATGACTCGATTGGCCTGGGCGAAGATGGCCCAACCCACCAGCCAGTGGAACAGCTTGCCAGCCTGCGCGTGACGCCGAATATGAGCGTCTGGCGTCCGTGCGATCAGGTAGAAACTGCCGTGGCATGGAAAGCCGCCGTTGAGCGCCACCATGGCCCGACCGCGCTGATTCTGTCGCGTCAAAATCTGCTGCAGCCAGAGCGCAGCAAAGCACAGGTGGCCGATATCGCTAAAGGCGGCTATGTGTTGCAGGATTGCGCGGGCACACCAGAAGCGATCATCATCGCCACCGGTTCTGAGATTGAAATCGCGCTGGGCGCGGCCGATAAACTCGGCGCCAGCGGCCACAAGGTGCGCGTGGTGTCCCTGCCCTGCACCGACGTGTTTGACAAGCAGGACACCGCCTACCGCGAATCGGTGTTGCCTTCCGGCGTCAAAGCGCGCGTGGCCGTTGAAGCGGGTATTGCCGATTACTGGTTCAAGTATGTCGGTCTGGATGGCGCGATTGTCGGTATGACCACCTTCGGTGAGTCTGCGCCGGCAGGTAAGTTGTTCCCGGAATTTGGCTTTACGGTGGAGAATATCGTGAGCCATACCGAAGCATTACTCAAGCCGCACTAATCGATCCGGCCCTGCGTCATTTGGCGTAAGGGCCGTTTTTTGATCACAGCCTGATACAGAAAAAAATCCTGTCTTCCCTCTTCACGCCTCGCACAAACTGATTACTATAAGCTTTCCTCCGAATCCTGTTGCGGACGCTTTCCCGTTGAAAAAACGTACTCCTTTTTTACTGGCCTTAATGGTTTCAGTGCTTCCATTAAAAAGCATGGCGCAGACGGTAGCCGATCCTCTGCTGGCCTCACAGATCGTTGATCGTTATGCCGAGCATATCTTCTATGGCAGCGGCGCAACCGGCATGGCGCTGGTGGCGATTGATGGCAATCAGCGCGTATTCGCAAGCTTTGGCGATACCAGCCCTGGCAATAACGTGCGCCCTCAGCTCGATTCCGTGATTCGCATCGCCTCGCTCAGTAAATTGATGACCAGCGAAGTGATGGTCAAAATGGCGGAACGTGGGCAGATTCGCCTTGATGACCCGTTAAGCAAGTATGCTCCGGCTGGCGCACGCGTCCCGAATTACAACGGTCAGCCGATTCGCCTGATTAACCTCGCCACCCATACCGGTAGCCTGCCGCGTGAACAGCCGGGCGGCAAACCGCATCGTCCGGTGTTTGTCTGGCCAACCAAAACCGATCGCTGGCAGTGGCTGCAGGGTGCACAACTGAAAGCCACGCCAGGAACACAGGCCTCCTACTCCAATCTCGGCTTTGATCTGCTGAGTGATGCGCTGGCTAAAGCGGCAGGCACGCCTTATCCCGCTCTGCTGCAACAGCTGGTGACGCGTCCGCTGGGAATGAAAGACACCACCTTTACGCCATCCCCCGATCAGTGCCAGCGTCTGATGATCCCTGAGAAAGGGGCCAGTCCGTGCAATAACACGCTGGCAGCGATTGGCAGCGGCGGCGTGTATTCAACGCCGGATGATATGGGCCGCTGGATGCAGCAATTCCTCAACTCGGCGGTCAATCACCGCACGCCTCAGGTCGATCGTCTGCAAACGCTGATCTATCGCCGTGACCAGCTGACCAAAGTGGAAGGTATGGATGTGCCTGGTCGTGCCGATGCCTTAGGCATGGGCTGGGTGTATATGGGGCCAAAAGAGGGACGTCCTGGGATTATCGAAAAAACCGGCGGCGGCGGCGGCTTTATTACATACATGGCGATGGTGCCACAGAATAACGTCGGGGTATTTGTGGTGGTGACGCGTTCACCGCTGTCACGCTTCACTCCGATGAGCGATGGCGTGAATAACCTGCTGGCGGAGTTGGTGGGCAATCAAAATGGTTCGCCGATGACGGTTAACGCCATCCGTTAAATCATGAGGCGTTGCGGCCGCCATCAATGGCGGCCCTGCATGGATAGAGGGCGCATTGATGCGTACTCAGCAGCCAGCGCGCCTTTAATCCGACTGAACGGCATTCTGAGTTTGGCTGACCCACAGCGTGGGCCAATGATCACTGCTATGCCATGCGTCACAGGTTTTCTCTTCAGCATACTCTGCCAGCACAAAGTCATTTCCGTCGTACTGCCAACGCGTGGCGACACCACAATCTCCCAGACCGCGGCCTTTACTGAAGGTGTATAGCAAACCGCTGCTGGCATCGAATTCAGCATTCACCAACTCCATCTGATTGTCACTGCGTCCTGGTGGCGTGAATGGCAAGGTCAACGTCAGCCCGCGCGCCACGTAAGGCTGGCTACGCGTCACCTCAAAGGCCAAATCAATCACGTTATAGGCACCGGCTTCACAACTGATTAAAAGCAGCGCTTTGGTGTCGGTGAGCGGCGCCACACTCACTTCTCGCCTGAGCGGATCGAGTGAACAGTTGTCGGTGTTAACCCGCCAGGTACCGTAATCAATTAGACCGCTGGTTTCTTCCTGAGTTAACGGCGCTGGCTGCGGTAAGGGAGCGGGCAGTTGCGGTACCTGCGGCGCAGAGGGAACGTCCGATGCCGCGCGATCGCCCCGCTTCACCCAGGCACTGGCACCATTTACCCGCCCCTGAACGTCATCCATCAACAATAGCGCCGCTTTCATGCCGCTGAGTGGGATAGTGGCTTTAGCCTGATAGGTCAGTTGCAGAGTATGGGCATCCAGCGTTTGCGCCAGAAATTCGTCGATGGCAATGGCATTACTGGTTGCAAGATGATGTGGCTCTACGCTCCAGTGTTTGAGGTCCGGCGTCAGGCGACGCTGATCCAGCAGCAAATTATCCTTTAACGATCCGCCGGGCAGCTCTCCACTGTACGCGCTGCCGTAATCAATACGCAGCAGCGGGCGATCGTTAACGCCAGCGCTGCGTGAGAGGGTCATCACTAATCCGTTGTCTCCCGGAAAGCTGCGTGCCACGCAAAAAGCCGCGTTGTTACAGGTGAGCTGCCAGTCAGAAAATGACTTTTGCAGTGGCTCAGCCTGAACGCACGCGACAAACACAAAGGGCAATAAAAGCAGCGACTTCATCCAATAAGACATCAAAAAAAAGGTCCCCAAATTCCTTGAAAAGAAATCATAGCGTAACGGAAAGGTCATCAGCAGGCCGAAACTGTGACC
The DNA here is from genome assembly GCF_000759475.1 of Pantoea rwandensis. Taxonomy (NCBI): domain Bacteria; kingdom Pseudomonadati; phylum Pseudomonadota; class Gammaproteobacteria; order Enterobacterales; family Erwiniaceae; genus Pantoea; species Pantoea rwandensis. The sequence continues at coordinate 1,774,453 of NZ_CP009454.1, read as the reverse complement.
TGGCCCTAAAAGCGGTACTCACTGCTGAAAAAGCCGTCGCCTGAGGGCGATCTGAGGCTGGAGAAACAAGAATTCCATCATCCGTTTCGACTGATTTCCGCTCAATCGGATTCGTCGGACTATGGCGTCATGTTTGTCTGAAAGCGTGTGTCTGGGTAAGACCTCCGTCCGCTCGACGTCATGCCGTCAAAGAGGGTATGGCTAAAAACAATTTAGCGCACATCACAATTCGGTCAAATACACACAAACGGTCACATTCGGTCATGATAAGGTGTTTTCATACGGTAATAATTGTTTGCTACCGATCCCTCTATTTAGCGCTAACACGCGTGTTTATGTGAATAAGATCTCTATTACATGAAAAATAGATATCTCATTTACATAAAAATTTGATCCATATCACTCTAACGTCGCCGGGCATTTTGACCACTGCGGACTCGTGCGCAGTCCACATTTTCCCGCTGCGGTATCCAGTACTTTATAGCCATCGGAGGGAAGTCATGTTGCCGATTGAAAGACAGCAGCGAATTATTGACGAACTAAATTTAAATGGTCGGGTTATTGTCGCTGAATTAGTCACGTTGTGTCAGGTTTCGCAAGAAACCATTCGCCGTGATTTAACTCAACTGGAGAAACGTGGGCTATTACAACGCAGCCACGGCGGTGCGGTACCAGCAAAACGACAAGCCGCTAACATTCAGGGGAATACGAGGGGTGTTAACGAGTATGAATTATCTTTCCGCCAGCGCATGAATGAACATGTAGATGCAAAGATGGCGATAGCCAAACGTGCACTCGATTTCATCAGCCCCGGCGATTGTATATTACTCGACAGTAGCACCACTTGCTGGTATTTAGCGCGACAGCTACCAGATATTGAATTAACGGTGTTAACCAACTCTATCAGAATTGTGCAAACCCTTGCGGCGCGGGGAAGTATCCGCACCATCTGTCTGGGGGGAGAATATTCTGACCGTTATGAAGATTTTCACGGTGTTGTCGCTGAGCAGCCTTTACGGGAATTTCAGATTAATAAAATCTTTTTTTCCTGTAGCAGCTTAGGCAATGACGGTTATTTACGTGAAGGTAACGAAAACAACGCACATTTAAAACAACAGATGCTACTGGCAGCAGAAAGAAAACATCTACTGCTGGACGCCAGTAAATTCCTGCGACCCTCATTCGCGCGTATTTGTCATTATCGCGATGTGGACTTTCTCATCACTGACCAATTAAAAGACAAAGAGCTGGAACAAGAATTAGCCTGGAACGGCGTCAATATTATTGATTGCTCGCAGCGCAACAATTCAATGCAGCTAATAAAAAATTAATCCGGAGTCTTTATGAAAAAACATCTTATCGCCTGTTCTCTGCTTGCCCTGTTTGCCGCCACCGGCGCGCACGCTGCTGACAAATTACGCATGGGCATCGTGGTGAAAATTGGCGGTATTCCGTGGTTTAACGCCATGGAAGCGGGCATCAAGAGTGAAGCGGCAAAACGCGGCATTGATGCATGGATGGTGGGCCCTACCGCCGCCGACCCTGCGCTGCAGGTGCGTGCGATTGAAGATTTGATTGCGCAGAAAGTCGACATCATCGGCGTGGTACCGAATGACCCGAAAGTGCTGGAGCCGGTGCTGAAACGTGCGCGTGAAGCTGGCATTCAGGTTATCACCCACGAATCACCGGATCAGAAAGGCGCCAACTGGGACTTCGAACTGGTAGATGCCCCGACGCATGGCATCAACCATATGAAAGCACTGGCGAAATGCATGCATGAAGAAGGCAAATACGCCATGTACGTTGGCAGCCTGACTGTGCCATTGCACCAACAGTGGACCGATGCCGCGCTGAACTACCAGAAAGAGCACTATCCAAAAATGCAGATGGTGACCGACAAGTTCGGCGTGGGTGAATCGCTGGATGACTCCATCCGTACCACTAACGAACTGATGTCCAAGTACCCGGATCTGAAAGGCATTATGGCGTTCGGCTCACAGGGCCCAATCGGTGCCGGTCGTGCGGTGATGAACCGCAACAAGATTGATCAGGTGTGCGTGATTGGCGCCTTCAGCCCAGGCCAGGGTGCTTCTCTGGTGCAGCGTGGCGCAATCAAAGGCGGCTATATCTGGAACCCGGAAACCGCAGGCGAAGTGTTCGTGCGTATCGCCGACATGATGCAGAAGAAAGAACCCATCACCGATGGGATGACCATCGACGGTCTGGGCAAAGTGAAAGTTGACGAGGCGACCCACACCATCCTCGGCAACAACACCGAAAGTCTGGATAAAGAAAACCTGCCAAAACTGGTGAAAATGGGGCTGTAATGATGAAAGAGGTGATCCCACAGACGTTAATCGCGCTCGACAACCTGTCGAAAACTTTTGGTGGCAACCGCGCACTGAGCGATATCTCGCTGAGCTTACTGGCGGGCGAAGTGCACTGCCTGGCTGGCACCAACGGCTGTGGCAAGAGCACCTTGATCAAAGTGATTTCCGGGGTGCACGCCCCGGACAGCGGCAGCCGCATCACCCTGGGTGATGGCCCGACCTTCCCGCGTCTGACCACCCGTCAGGCGCGTGATTTCGGTATCCAGGTGATTTATCAGGATCTGTCGCTGTTCCCGAATTTGAGCGTAGCCGAGAACATCGCTTTTGAGCACAACCTCAACGGCCTGCTCGGCTGGCACCGCAAAGCCAAACTGCGTGAAACGGCAGCGCGTATTATTGAAGAGCTAAAGTTCGATCTCGATCTGGATGAAAAAGTCTCGGCGCTGTCGATTGCCGCACGTCAGCAGGTCGCGATTTGCCGTGCACTGGTCGCCGATGCGCGTCTGGTGATCATGGACGAACCGACGGCTTCTCTGACCCGCACCGAAGTGAACCAGCTGCTGCGCACCGTGCGCTATCTGAAAGACAAAAACATCTGCGTAGTGTTCGTCAGCCACCGTCTGGACGAGGTGCTGGAGATTTCGGATCGCGTCACGGTGATCCGCGACGGGCGCAAAATGGGCTGCTGGCCCGCCAAAGAGATGACGCCGCATCATCTCACCGAGCTGATGACCGGTCTGAAACTCGATTATCAACTGAAAGCTCCAACGCGTAATGCCGACCGCGCCATTCTCGAAGTTGAGAATCTGACGCGTGCCGGTCAATATCACGACGTCAATTTCAAACTGTACCAGGGCGAAGTGCTGGGTCTGTGTGGCCTGCTCGGTTCGGGTCGTACCGAACTGGCGCTGTCACTGTTTGGCATGACCAAACCTGACAGCGGCAAAATCTGGCTCGACAGTAAGCCAGTACGTTTCCGCGGCCATGAAGATGCCATCAAAGCCGGCATCGGTTATGTCTCTGAAGACCGCTTAACTCTCGGTCTGGTGCAGCAACAATCGGTGGCCGACAACATGGTGCTGCCGATCCTCGACAAGCTGCAAAACCGTTTTCACATCATCGACGAGTACCGCAAAAACAAGCTGATCCTGCAATGGATTCAACAGCTCGGTGTGCGCGTGGCCGATCCCAATCTGGCGATCTCCACCCTCTCCGGCGGCAACCAGCAAAAGATCGTGCTGGCAAAGTGGGTACTGACTCAGCCGCGCATTTTGATTCTGGACTCGCCGACCGTGGGCGTGGATGTCGGTGCTAAAGCCAGCATCTATCAGTTGATCCACGAGCTGGCGAAAGAAGGTCTGTCGATCATTCTGATTTCCGATGAAGTGCCAGAGGTTTGGTACAACTGCGACCGCATTCTGCACTTCCGTGATGGCACCGTTCATGCCGAATACCAACCCGATACCGTTGAGCAAGAACAGCTGGCGGAGGTGATCAATGCCTGATTTTTCTCGTTTACGCCCGCACTCCAGTCAAGGCTGGCTGGCGTGGGTACTGCTGGCTTTCATCCTGTTCTTCTCGGTAGCCAGCGATCAGTTCCTCTCGGTACAGAACCTGCTGGATCTGGCCGAAAGCTACGCGGTGACCGGTATTTTTGCCCTCGGCCTGTTTGTGGTACTGGTGACCGGCGGGATCGATATCTCCTTCGCCGCCGTGGCGTCGGTGGTGCAATACCTGATTGCTTCGCTGTTTGTACAGTTCCAGTTTGATAACGCGGCATTGAGCATCTTACTGGCGATTGCCTGTGGCACCGCCTTTGGCGTGATTAACGCTCTGTTGATTACCTCGCTGCGCGTGGTGTCGATCATCATCACCATCAGTATGCAGTCGCTGCTGTTTGGCCTGTTGATGTGGGTGACCGGCGGCAAAAGTCTCTATGCATTGCCGGACTGGTGGATCACGCTGCGCAGCGTGCTGCCTTTCACCTGGCAAGGCAACAGCTTCCAGATTGGCCTGCCGCTGATCACCATGCTGGTGATTGCCGGACTGACCGCGCTGCTGCTCAACAAAACCAATCTCGGCCGCCAGCTGTATGCGGTGGGCGGCGATGCGGAATCAGCACGTCGTATCGGGATCCGCGTCGGCCTGATACATGTCTTCGCTTACGGTTGGCTCGGCGCAATGGCGGCGATTGGCGGACTGGTACAGGTCTATCGCATGGGTGAAGTGGTGCCGAATGCGCTGGTGGGCGGCGAGCTGGATGTGCTGGCGGCCACGGTGCTCGGCGGGGCCAGCCTGATGGGCGGTAAAGGCACGGTGAGCGGCACACTAATGGGTGTGTTCCTGATCGCCATCCTGAAGAACGGCCTCAACCTGATTGGCGTTTCCAACTACTTCATGAACATTGTGGTAGGTGGCGTGATCATGGTGGCGATTGCCGTCACTCACTACAAAAAACGTAAAGAAACTGACGTCAGTTTCGTCTGACAGGAGCATTCACATGAAATCACTCTCTGCTCTGCGTCCGGACGGCACCAATATCGGCCTGATGCTGTTGATTGCGCTGGCGCTGGCGGTCTTCACCTTCATGCTGCCGGGCCGCTTTATGACCGACTCGACCTTTATGAGTATGGCGTTTCAGTTGCCGGAACTTGGCTTGCTGACGCTGGCGATGTTTATCGCCATCCTCAGCGGCGGCCTGAACCTGGCGATTATCGCCACCGCCAACCTGACCGCACTGTTTATCGCCTGGACACTAATGAGCGCCCTGCCCGCTGATGCCGGCACCGGTCAGCAACTGCTGTGGCTGTTTATCGCTATCGTCGGCGCGATGCTGATTGCCGCTTTTATCGGTGTGATCACTGGCGTGATGGTGACGCGAATTGGTGCCCACCCCATTCTGGTGACGCTGGCGACCATGATGACGCTGAACGGCATCGGTATCTGGCTGACCAAAGGTGCGGCTGTCAGCGGCATGCCATCGGTGGTGCAAGCGCTGGGTTCCAACACGCTGTTGGGTATGCCGCTGCCGCTGTGGGTATTTCTGATTGCGGCCGCGCTTCTGGCGCTGTTCCTCGGCAAAACCCGCGCCGGTAAATGTATCTACATGGGCGGCAGCAACATTAACGCGACCTGGTTCAGCGGCATCAACACGCATCGCATGGTGGTGCTGGTGTACGTCATCTCCAGCCTGCTGTGCGTGTTAGCCGGATTGATCATGATGGCGCGCTTTAACTCAGCGCGTATGGGTTACGGCGATGCGTATCTGCTGCTGACCGTACTGGCGATTATTCTCGGCGGCACCGACCCGAACGGTGGCTTCGGCCGCGTCACGGGTGTGGTACTGGCGCTGATTGCCCTGCAAGTGCTCTCAACCGGTTTCAATCTGATGAACATCAGCCAGCATGTAAGCCTGGCGATGTGGGGCGCAGTGCTGATTGTGGTGTTGGCTTTCAAACAATTTAAAGCCCGTTTTAATGAACATCGTGCCGTCAAGCTGAGCAAGCTCGCTGCGGCCCTTAATCCTCTGACCGAAAAAAAGGAAGTCTAATGCGTATTCAAGTCTCCCCGTCGTTGATGTGTATGAATCTGATGGAGATCAAGCACCAGCTGGAAGTGCTGGACTCCCGCGCAGACTTCCTCCATATCGATATCATGGACGGTCACTACGTTAAGAACATCACGCTGTCGCCGTTCTTTATTGAGCAGATTCGCCCACACACCAAAGTGGCGCTGGATGTGCATTTGATGGTGGAACACCCGACCGACTTCATTGAAGTGATTGCCAAAGCGGGTGCCGACTACATCTGCCCACACGCAGAAACCATCAACCGCGATGCGTTCCGCGTGATCAATCTGATTCGCAGCTTTGGCAAGAAAGTCGGCGTAGTGTTGAACCCGGCCACACCGGTGTCGTTTATCCATCACTATATTCATCTGCTGGACAAAATCACCGTGATGACCGTGGATCCTGGCTATGCCGGACAGCCATTCATCCCGGAAATGGTAGCCAAAGTGCAGGAACTGAAAGCCCTGAAGCAGCAGCATGGCCACAAATATCTGATTGAGATCGATGGTTCCTGCAACACGCGCACTTACAATACGCTGGTCGGTGCGGGTGCAGAAGTGCTTATCGTCGGTACCTCGGGCCTGTTTAACATCCATGACGATCTGGCAACGGCCTGGGACATGATGCGTGACAGCATTGATGAAGCTCAGGGCCTGGCGAAGGTATCCGCATGATTCCACGCTGGCTGGGTATCGACATTGGCGGCACCGGCACACGTCTGCAGCTGATGGAAGAGGGACGCATCTGGTCCAGCTTCCGCAAGGTGCCGACGGCCAGCTGGGCGCAGCAGCCCGACGCATTGACGGCACTCGGGCAGTTAATCAGTGAAACACTGGAGCAGCAACCGGTGAGCGGCGTGATGCTGGGATTGCCCGGCATACTGAGTCGTGATCGTCAGCAGGTGATTTCGCTGCCGTTTATTCAGGCTCTGGATCATCAGCCGGTGGCGGCGATCCTCACCGAACGTCTTGGCGTGCCGGTGGCGATGGATAAAGATGTTAACCATCTGATGATGTGGGATTTAATGCAGCTGGAGCAGTTGCCGGATATCGCGGTAGGTTTGTATCCCGGTACCGGCATGGGCAACAGCTTGTGGATTAATGGCCGCTTCTATCACGGCCAGCACGGCGGCGCGGGTGAATTGGGCCATGTGCCGATCGCCGGTAACGATCTGCCCTGCCCGTGCGGCAACCGGGGTTGTGCGGAGACGGTGACTTCGGGCAATTGGTTGAGTCACTGGGCTAAGGCTCACGTGCCGAATACCGATATGTCGGCGCTGTTTACGCAACATGGCGACCATCCGGAGTTGCAGGCCTTTGTTTATCGTCTGGCGCAGCTGATTGCCACCGAAATGAACATCCTCGATCCCGAATACCTGATTCTGGGTGGCGGAGTGCTGGCGATGGCGGACTTCCCGCTGGCGCAATTACGCAGTCAGATTCAGCAGCATCTGCGTCCACCGGCCACGCGTGACAATTTGAAGATCGTGTTTAGTCAATCCACCGATCACACCGGCTGTCGGGGAGCCTGTTTAGCCGCCGAACGCCTGTTCAGGAGTGCATGATGAAAGGAAAAGTGTGTGTGTTTGGCTCGTTTAACCTCGACGTCGTCGCGGTGATGAACCGTTTTCCAATGCCCGGTGAATCACTGACTGCGCACAACAGCATGATGGGGCCGGGTGGCAAAGGAGCCAACCAGGCCACGGCGGCGCTGCGCGCTGGGGCTCGCGTGCACTACATCGGTAAAGTGGGTAACGATGATTTTGGCACCTTTGCCCGTCGTCACCTGGAGAAGACCGGTTTCGATGCGATCACGCTGTTTACCTGCAAAGAGAAGCCCACCGGCAACGCATTGATCTATGTGGCCGGGGATGATGCAGAAAACATGATTTCGGTGTTTCCGGGCGCGAACACCACCGTGACGGCGGCCGAAGTGTCGCGCTGTCAGCCTACCGTGGCGGCGGCCGATATTTTGCTGGTGCAGTTGGAGAACAACCTGAATGCCATTCAGCGCATGATCGATAATGCGCGTGCGGGGGGCACCTTTGTGATTTTAAACCCAGCGCCGTGGCAGAAAGTGAGTGATGCGCTGCTGGAAAAGGTGGATTTATTGACGCCCAATAGCACCGAAGCGATGCAGATTACCGGCGTGAAGGTCACGGATTTTGCCAGCGCACAGAAAGCGGCGGAAGTGCTGCACCGTAAAGGCGCACGTCAGGTGATTATCACATTGGGGATGGCAGGTGCACTGCTGTCCAATGCGGAACAGCAGCCGCTGCGCATTCCGCTGTTCCCGGCGCAACCGCTGGATACCACCGGCGCGGGCGATGCGTTTAACGGTGCGCTGGCAGCACGTTTAGCCTCTGGTGATGAACTGCCACAGGCGGCATTGTTTGCTTCGGCGTTTGCTTCGCTGTGTGTCGAACGTTCTGGTGCGGCCAACTCTATGCCGTCTTACGCTGAAGCACTGGCGCGTATGCAGGCGCATCCGGAGTGCGTGCCGGAGCCGTTGGAAGTGATGGCTTGATTTGAGCTAACAGCGTATCGGTGATGTTAGTTGAACCAATCGTGATAACGCAGTCTGGGGCCGCCATGAGGCTGGCGTCCTCACGCGGTTCGTCTGCCTCATGGCGGCCCCTGCCTGCTCATAAACTTGATTGCGCGTTGTTAAAAAGAGCAAAACTGTTTGATGCCACAGGCAATTCGCCACCGTTTATTGACTCGTGGCTTAATGAGATTTTGAAAGTTTAAGCTCTCAGCCACCCCGCAATTTGCGCATATTGCAGCAGCATAATCGCTTTACCATCGAGGATGCGGCCGTCTTTCACCATCGCCAGCGCTTGCGGGAAAGGCAACTCCAGCACGGTGATTTCTTCATCTTCCACGCCACCACCGGCATTGGCGCGCATCGCATCGCTGTATTCTGCTGCGAAAAAATGGACGATTTCCGTCACGCCGCCCGGCGACATATAAGCTTCAAACAGCTTCTCGACCTTGCCGACCTCATAACCGGTCTCTTCGATCGCTTCTTTGCGGATGCAATCTTCCGGCGTGTCGTTATCCAGCAGACCCGCGCAGGTCTCAATCAATTCACCGCTGGCATTGCCGTTAACGTAAGTCGCAATGCGGAACTGACGAATCAGCAGCACGGTGTTTTTATCGCGGTTATAAAGCAGGATGGTTGCGCCGTTGCCGCGATCATAGACTTCGCGTTTGTGGCGGATGACTTCGCCGTTGCTACGTGTCAGTTCGTAGGTGAAGTTACGCAGGATAAAGTAATTATCTGACAGTAACTTATCTTTAATGATGTTGATCTTTAACGACATGGCCGCTCCACCGCTTAATGAGGGAGCCTGAGATAATAGGCGTTAGCGGCGGGGAAAACTATCTGAATTGCATTGGCGAACCGGATACAGAGTGTTGTGGAGACCCGGCATTCACAGACGGCTCTCCCTCCATGGCGACCCTGCCATTTAATGCGGAGTCGCTGACCGAGTCCGCATCAATGACAATGACCTGTGTGTCCGGTTAACCTGTTACCCAGTTGCCCGGTTCGTTCCTGACCACCGGGCTGACTGGAGCGTCAAAAACCGTTCTTCTGCTCGCTCATATCCGGCAGGTGGTGCGCAATCCCTTTGTGGCAATCAATACAGGTTTGCCCATCCTCCACCGCTTTGCTGTGCATTTTTGCTGCCACCGTCTTCTGCGCGGTGAAATCCATATACTCGAAGTTGTGGCAGTTTCGGCACTCCTGCGAGTTATTGTTCTTCATCCTGCGCCACTCGTTCTGAGCCAGCTCGATACGTGTCTCTTCAAACTTTTGCGGCGTATCAATCAGGCCGAACACCTTCGCGTACACCTCTTTGCTGGCTTGCAATTTGCGCAGCATTTTCGGGCCCCATTCGTGCGGCACATGGCAATCCGGACAAGTAGCACGCACGCCGCTGCGGTTGTTGTAATGCACCGTCTGCATGTACTCCTGATACACGTTGTTGCGCATCTCATGGCAGCCAATGCAGAACTGCTCGCGGTTGGTCATCTCCATTGCGGTATTAAAACCGCCCCAGAAAATAATCCCACCGGCAAAACCCAAAATCAGCAGCGTGCCGAGTGCTAAGCGGCTGGGGCGCCGCCACCAGCGCCAGATGCGTAATAATCTTTCTTTCATTAATAACCTCACTGCCCAAAGCCATTGGCCGATTTAAAGGTGTTCTCCACCACCGGTTTGGCATCGGTCTGCGGGACGTGGCACTGCAAGCAGAAGTAGCGACGCGGCGATACCGTGCTGCTCACCAGGCCATCGCGATCGGTAAAGTGTGTTGGGCTCACGCGCGGTGCGCCGGTGGTCAGGTAACTTTGTGTGCCATGGCACTGCAGGCAGCGGTTGACGTTTTTCGTCACCTGATAGCCATCGACGCTGTGCGGGATCACCGGCGGCTGATTCACGTAGTTCAGCGGTTTGCGGCTCTGCTCTTTTGGCTGATGGATCGTGCCCTGCTGCGTGGCCGTGACTTCCGGGGATTGCGTGAGATCCACGCCATGACCCGCGTAAACCACGCCGCCCAGCGTCAGGGCGGCAACGGTGATAAGAGTAAATAAGGGTTTCATTGCATCCTGCCTTAAATTTTGACCAGCTTAACGGCGCATTTTTTGTAATCGGTCTGCTTCGATAGCGGATCGGTGGCATCCAGCGTGACGTTGTTGGCCAGCACGCCAGCATCAAAGAACGGCATAAACACCAGCCCTTTTGGCGGTTGATTACGTCCGCGCGTTTCGACAGTCGCCACGGTTTCCCCCCGACGTGACATCACGCGCACCTTCTCGCCACGGCGGAAACCACGATCTTTGGCATCCAGCGGATGGATATACAGCAGCGCCTGCGGCACGGCGCGATGCAGCTCCGGCACGCGACGCGTCATGGTGCCGGTGTGCCAGTGTTCCAGCACGCGGCCAGTGCAGAACCACAGATCGTACTCGGCGTCTGGCGCTTCAGCAGGTGGCTCATACGGCAGGGCAAAAATGGTGGCTTTGCCATCTGGCTTGCCATAGAACCTTACGCCCTCGCCCGCTTTGACATAGCTGTCAAAGCCTTCGCGATAGCGCCAGCGTGTCTCTTTGCCATTCACCACCGGCCAGCGCAATCCGCGCGCTTCATGATAGGCATCGAATGGCGCCAGATCGTGACCGTGTCCGCGACCAAAGCTGGCGTACTCTTCAAACAGGCCTTTTTGGATGTAGAAGCCGAAGTCGCGCGCCTCGTCGTTCAGTCGATCGTCGGCCACTTCGCTCAACGGGAATTGATTAACCTGGCCGTTGGCGTACAGCACGTCATACAAGGTTTTATCCCGCAGCGCCGGCTGTTGGGCGATCAATGCTTCCGGCCACACTTCGGTTACGCGGAAACGCTTAGCGAAATTCACCATCTGCCACAGATCCGATTTGGCTTCGCCCGGCGCTTTCACCTGTTGATGCCAGAACTGGGTACGACGCTCGGCGTTGCCGTAAGCGCCCTCTTTCTCCACCCACATCGCCGTCGGCAGGATTAAGTCCGCACACAAAGCACTGACGGTGGGATAAGGATCGGACACCACGATAAAGTTGCGTGCATCACGCCAGCCTGGCATGCGCTCCTGGGTCAGGTTCGGACCCGCCTGCATGTTGTTGTTACACATCACCCAGTACGCATTCAGCTTGCCGTCTTTCAGCGCGCGATCTTGTGCGACCGCATGCAGGCCGATTTTGGCGGGAATGGTGCCCTGCGGTAGCTTCCACAGTTTTTCAGCCGTCGCACGGTGCTTATCGTTATTCACCACCATGTCTGCGGGCAGGCGATGCGAGAAGGTGCCGACTTCACGTGCCGTGCCACAGGCAGAAGGCTGGCCAGTGAGCGAGAAGGGACCGGTGCCGGGGCGCGAGATTTTGCCGGTCAGCAGATGGATGTTGTAGCACAGGTTATTGGCCCACACGCCGCGCGTGTGCTGATTGAAGCCCATGGTCCAGTAGGAGACCACGTTGATGTTCGGGTCGGCATAGAGTTCGGCCAGCGCAATCAGCTGATCCTGCTCTACGCCACTCATCTCACTGGCTTTCTCTACCGTGTATTCGGTAACGAATTTGGCGTACTCGTCGAAGCTAATCGGCGTGGATTCGCCGCTATCCGGGTTTTTCGCCGAGGCCTGACGCGGATCGCTCGGGCGTAATCCATAACCAATATCCGTGACGCCTTTACGCAGCGTGACGTGATTCTGCAGGAAAGCTTTATCGACTTTGTTGTTCTGAATGATGTAGTTGGCGATGAAGTTAAGAATCGCCAAATCGCTTTGCGGCGTAAACACCATGCCGTTATCGGCCAGTTCAAAACTGCGATGACGGTAGGTAGAGAGCACGGCGACTTTAACGTTGTCATCGCTCAGGCGACGGGCGGTCAGACGTGACCAGAGAATCGGATGCATCTCGGCCATGTTCGAGCCCCACAGCACAAAGGCATCGGCCACTTCGATGTCATCGTAGCAGCCCATCGGCTTATCCATGCCGAAAGTGCGCATAAAGCCCACCACGGCCGAGGCCATGCAGTGACGCGCATTAGGATCGAGGTTATTGGTGCGGAAACCGGCTTTCATCAATTTAGAGGCGGCATACCCTTCCCATACCGTCCATTGACCGGAACCGAACATGCCGATGGATTCAGGCCCGTTGGCTTTTAGCGCCGCTTTGAACTTCTGTTCCATGATGTCGAAGGCCTGATCCCAGCTCACCGGGGTAAACTCGCCTTCTTTGTCGTAGTGGCCATCGGTCATGCGCAGCAACGGCTGCGTCAGGCGGTCTTTTCCGTACATGATCTTGGGCAGGAAATAGCCTTTGATACAGTTCAGCCCACGGTTCACTTCCGCCTGCGGGTCGCCCTGTGAGGCCACCACACGTCCCTCCTGAGTACCCACCAGCACGCCACAGCCGGTGCCACAAAAACGACACGGCGCCTTTTCCCAGCGGATCGGGGCGCCCAATGCGGTCACGGCTTTGGTGACGCTGGGAATCGTAAGTCCTGCGGCCACTGCCGCCGCTGCGGCCGCATTGGCCTTCATAAATTCTCGACGACTGACTTTCATGATGCTTCCTTGTGACGATATTCCGTTTCGTCTTGCTGGTGATACACCAGAGAAACGGCCAATACATGCGGGATATTGCGGGTGGCTTCGATGTTGTCTAACAAGGCGCGGCTGTCTGCTGCCCCTAAGGTCACGGCCAGCGTGCCGCGTGCGCTGTCTTCGGCGGCGATTTCGCAATCAGAAAGCAACAGCAATGCCTGCTTTACTGCCGGGATGGCGTGGGAACGCGCCTGGATGACCAGACCGCATACGTGCCAACTGCTTTCAGGGAGAATGGAGTGCGTCATGCGCTCACCTCGTTTAGCCAGCTTGAGATGAGGCGTAAAATACCCTGATGTTTTGCAGGGCTATATCACCCGAAAGGTGTATATCCCGATGTGGGATCAAGGGAAGGACAATTGAAATGAAAACGGGGGCCAAAAGGCCCCCGTTGATGAGAATGGCTGCGATTAACGCGAGCTATCTTCCGCCAGCTTAGCTGCCCCATCATCCTGATCGTCATGATGATGGTCGTGCTCTTTCATGGCTTCGGCATGCACGCGTTTGCGCACGCCGAACCAGCCCAGCACCAGTACCACGGCAATCAGCGGGATGGACGCAATAGTGTAGGTACCGTTTGGATAATCAAACGCCATCAACACCAGCACGCTCACCAGGAACAGCAGCGTCAACCATGAGGTGAACGGTGCCCACGGCAGCTTGAAGCCGACGTCTTCCGCTTTACCTTCTTTAATCGCTTTGCGCAGACGCATCTGGCATACCACGATAAAGCCCCACGAAGAGATGATGCCCAGTGAGGCCACGTTCAGTACGATCTCAAACACCTGAGAAGGCACATAGTAGTTGAGAACCACACCGACCACATACACCGCGATGGTAACGAGGATACCGGCGAACGGCACCTGCTGTTTGCTCATCTTCGACATGAACTGTGGTGCAGAACCGCCCATCGACATGGAACGCAGAATACGACCGGTGGAGTACAAACCTGAGTTCAGGCTCGACAACGCAGCACTCAGCACCACGATGTTCATCACGCTCCCAATGTAAGGCACGCCCAGTTTGGAGAAGAAGGTCACAAACGGACTCTGCCCTGCCTGATAGGCGTTCCACGGCAGCAGCAGTACCAGCAGCACCACCGAACCGACGTAGAAGAGACCAATACGCCAGATCACGCTGTTGATGGCTTTTGGCAGCATGGTTTTCGGGTCTTTACACTCCCCGGCCGCGGTGCCCACCAGCTCAATCGAGGCGAAGGCAAATACCACCCCTTGCACCAGCACCAGCGCGGGTAGTAAGCCGTGCGGGAAGAAGCCGCCGTTGTCGGTGATCAGATGGAAGCCGGTGGTATTGCCGTCCAGCGGTTTACCACTGCCGAGGAACACCACACCGACAATCAGGAACACCACGATCGCCAGCACTTTCACCAATGCGAACCAGAACTCCATTTCGGCGAACCACTTCACGCCGATCATGTTCATGGTTCCGACAATCGCCAGTGCGCCGAGAGCAAACACCCACTGCGGCACATCACCAAACGCGCCCCAGTAGTGCATGTAGAGCGCGACCGCGGTGATATCCACGATACCGGTCATCGCCCAGTTAACGAAGTACATCCAGCCTGCCACGTATGACGCTTTTTCCCCGAGGAATTCGCGTGCATAAGAAACAAAGCTGCCGCTTGATGGGCGGTGTAATACCAGTTCGCCCAACGCACGGAGGATAAAGAAGGAGAAGATACCGCACACCAGATAAACCAGTGCCAGAGCAGGACCAGCCATCTGCAAGCGCGCGCCTGCACCAAGGAACAGGCCAGTACCGATGGCACCGCCAATGGCGATCATTTGTACCTGACGGTTACCCATTGCTTTGTGGTAACCGCTGTCGTGGGAATTGAGCCAGCGTCTTTTCGCAGCGCGTTGTTCGGCTGCGGTTTTTTTAGTTGAATTCATAGCTTTCCTGTTTGTCCTGACCATCAATCATCGCCTAACCAATCGTTTGCGTGCGGCGGTGCGAAATGGGGTAAAACCCGCTACCGATACGGCGGAACGATGTCGCGCGGTGAGCCGGGAATTTACGGCGATGAATCCTACCCGTTCTGCATGAACGAAGCAAAAAATACCGTTTGGTTGCACAAGTTGAATTGTAAGAATCGGTCGCGGTGCACAAAAAAACCGGCCAGTGAATGGCCGGTAAAGGGGTGGCTACAGGGAGGTATTACGGGGGGTATTAACGATAAATCTCTGCGGTACCGCTCCACAGGCTGGAGTCGCCTGGGTTTTGTACGCCAATGACACGGTAATGGCTGGCGCCCCTTTCTTCCGCTTTCTGCGAAAGCTGACGTGTTGCATCATCGATGGAACCGCGAACACCGCTGATAGAAACGGTACCGCTGCTTTGCAGGTTTTCCGCCTGCTCAGCACTTAAAGGTTGCGCGGCAAAGGCCGTGAAACTTGCGGTGGCAAGCAGTGCAGCAGTCAGAATGGCAATCGGTGTCTTCATCATTTGCTCCTGTTGTCGTCCGTTTATAAAAGTGATTACGCTGCAAATTATCAGCGATGTAATGAAAAGCAGGCACAGCAGGCGGTAAAGCCGTTCAATAATTCGCCAGCTAACGATATGCAATCCAGGGAAAGGTAAAGAGAAGTGGATTTCTCTGCTAAAAGTAACCTGATGTGACGATTCAGGCTCGCTGTCAGTCTGACACTGCCTTATAATCCCACACTCTTATAAGGGTTTTATTGTGATAGTGAAACGTCCTGTTACCCGCACCATAGCCCGTGCCCTGAGCGCGATTGTGTTGTTGTCGCTACTTACCACCGGCCTGGCGCTGTTAACGCTCTCCAGCAGTTTACGTGATGCCGAAGCGGTGAATGTCGCCGGTTCATTGCGCATGCAAATTTATCGCCTTGCCTGGGATACCACGCGTGATCCGCAGCTGTTAGTGCAGCATATTAAGATCTATCAGCAAACTCTCAGCTCGCCGGCTTTGCGGCATCTGGAACGCCCGTGGGTGCCGAAGGAAGTGGCCAGCCGCTATCGCTATCTGCGCGACAGCTGGCCGCAGTTGCAGCAAACGCTGCAACCCGAACGCGCGCAGATCTACCAGCAACGCGTTGCTGGTTACGTCAGTGAGATCGACCGTTTTGTGCTGGCGCTGCAGCATTACGCTGAACTGAAGATGCATCTCGTGGCGGCCAGCAGCCTGTTTGGTTTCCTGGCGATTGTGGCGCTGGCGCTATGGACCATCCGCTTTATTCGTCGCAACGTAGTGCGCCCGCTGGATTCACTGGTCACGGCCAGCCAATACGTTGAGCAGGCGAATTTCAGCTTTCCGCCGTTATCGGTTTCCCAACCCACAGAACTCGGCGTGTTAGCTCAAGCCTTTACCACCATGGCCGAACGGCTGCACTCGCACTATCGCCTGCTTGAGCTGGCGGTGCGCAATAAAACGGAAGACCTGACGCAAGCCAACCGCACGCTGAAATTACTCTATGAATGCTCGCAGGTCCTCACCAGCAGCCCACTTAATCCGGAGTTGTTCCAGGGATTGCTGCGGCTGGTTCAACGTCGTGAGGCGTTGACCGTATTGAGCATCACCAGCGACGGCATTGATTTTCAGACGGGCGTGGCGGAAGACGATCTCGAATGGCAGCGTTTGCCGTTGCAGCAAGAAGATCAGTTACTCGGCGAACTGTGCTGGCAAACGCGACGAGCGCCACCTGCCGATGAACTGATGCAAAGCCTGGCCAACATGCTGGCGCGTTCGTTATGGATTTGGCAGACGCAAAAACAGTACCAGCAGATGCTATTAATAGAAGAGCGATCCACCATCGCGCGTGAACTGCATGATTCGCTGGCGCAGTCGCTCTCTTTCCTGCGCATCCAGCTCACGTTGCTGCGCCGCAATGTCGATAATACTCAGCCTCAGGCGCAGTCCATCATTGCTGAGTTTGATCGTGCATTGGCCGAGGCCTATCAGCAGCTACGCGAGTTGCTCACCACCTTCCGTCTGACCATCGAACAGGCAGATTTAGTACAGGCGATGCAGGCAATGATTGCTCCGTTGCAGGAACAGTCTCATGCCACAATCGCCTTCGATTACCAACCGGGACTGCAAACGCTGGATGCTCAACAGCAGGTGCATGTGCTGCAAATTGCGCGCGAAGCGCTGCTGAACGCTATTCGCCACGCGCAGGCGCAGAAAATCCATATTTTTTATCAGCGCGATGAAGACGCATTCCATTTGCTGACGATTGAAGATGACGGTTGCGGCATCCGCAGCCTTGAAGAGCCACCGGGCCATTACGGCCTGACAATTATGGCGGAGCGCGCTGCCCGGCTTTCCGGCAGCTTACTGATTACCCCGCAGACGCGTGGAACGCGCGTTACGCTGCGTTTCCCACCACGCCCGGCACACCGGCTGGCTTAACGCGATACACTTATGTTGAATGGACTTTGACTGGAGAATTTATGGCCCCCTCTTCCCTGACTATTATGATCGTTGACGATCATCCGCTGATGCGTCGTGGCATTTGCCAACTGCTGGCACTGGAACCGCGTCTGGAAGTGGTGGCCGAAGCCAACAACGGCACTGAAGCGCTGGCTGAAGCACGTCGCCTCTCGCCCGATGTGATATTGCTCGATCTGAACATGAAAGGCATGTCGGGTTTAGATACCCTGAAAGCCCTGCGCCATGAAGGGATCGCTGCGCGCATTTTGGTACTGACCGTTTCCGACGCGCGCAATGATATATACGCCATGGTCGATGCCGGTGCTGATGGCTATTTGCTGAAAGACAGCGAGCCGGAATTATTGCTGGCGCAGGTGATGCGCGGTGCATTGGGTGAGAATGTGTTTAGTGAAGTGGTGGCAGAATATCTGGCAACGCGCCAGCCGAGCGCCAATCCTTTCAAACAACTCACCGAGCGTGAACTGGATGTGTTGCAGGAAGTGGCGCGTGGGTTATCCAATAAAGAGATTGCCGCCACCTTGCATATTTCCGAAGAAACGGTAAAAGTGCACATCCGCAATCTGCTGCGTAAACTGGATGTCCGTTCGCGCGTCGCCGCCACCGTGCTGTGGCTAGAGAGCCGCAATGTGTAGCAGCGCACAGAAAACCAGCACCACATTTACACTTTCTCCATAATTTATCCACGATTCTCTAATTTGCGCCGCGTACAGTAGGCAGCAGCAGGAGTTTTCGGGATAGCACCTTGCACTCCGCCGACGTGAAGCCAACTGCGCTTCACGTTTTACATAATAAAAGTAAAAAATACGCAGCTGAGGAGTGTCGGTTCCATGTCGAATTTTTTTATCGACCGCCCCATTTTTGCCTGGGTTTTGGCTATTTTGCTTTGTCTTTGCGGCACACTAGCGATCATCTCCCTGCCCATTGAGCAGTATCCCGATCTCGCACCGCCTAACGTGCGTATTACTGCCAACTATCCCGGTGCCTCTGCAGAAACGCTGGAGAACACCGTTACCCAGGTTATCGAACAGAACATGACCGGCATCGATAATCTGATGTATATGTCCTCCAACAGCAGTAATACCGGTCAGGCGCAAATCACCCTCACCTTTACCGCTGGCACCAATCCTGATGAAGCCCGTCAGCAGGTACAAAACCAGCTGCAAACCGCACTGCGTAAATTACCCGCCGCCGTTCAATCTCAGGGCGTCACGGTGAATAAAACCGGTGACAGCAATATCCTGATGATTGCGTTTGTCTCTACCGACGGAAGTATGGACAAACAGGATATTTCAGATTATGTCGCCAGTAACATTCAGGATCCGCTGAGCCGCATCGATGGTGTGGGTCAGGTGGATGCCTACGGTTCGCAATATGCGATGCGTATCTGGCTCGATCCCAACAAGCTGATTGCCTATGCGCTCACTACCGATGACGTGGTGAAGGCGATTGAATCGCAGAACACACAGGTGGCCGTGGGTCAGGTTGGTGGCTTGCCGTCTGTGGATAAACAAGCGCTGAATGCCACTGTCAATGCACAGTCCATGTTGCAGACGCCAGAGCAGTTCAAAGCCATCACGCTGAAAAACAACAGTGATGGTTCGGTAGTGACGCTGGGCGATGTGGCTGATGTGGCGATGGGGGCGGAAAAATACGACTTCCTCAGCCGGTACAATGGCCAGGCGGCTTCCGGTCTTGGCATTAAGCTGGCGTCCGGCGCTAACGAAATGAACACCGATAAGCTGGTGCGCGCGCGCGTGGAAGAGCTATCGCGTTACTTCCCGCACGGGCTGGAAGCCAAAGTGGCTTATGAAACTACGCCGTTCGTAAAAGCCTCGATCACCGATGTGGTGAAAACGCTGCTGGAAGCAATTCTGCTGGTGTTCCTGGTAATGTATCTGTTCCTGCAGAACTTCCGTGCCACGCTGATTCCGACCATTGCCGTGCCGGTGGTGCTGCTCGGCACCTTCACCGTGCTGTATGCCTGCGGGTTCAGTATCAACACGCTCACCATGTTCGCGATGGTGCTTGCCATCGGCCTGCTGGTGGATGATGCCATCGTGGTGGTGGAGAACGTTGAGCGCATCATGAGTGAAGAAGGACTTTCACCGCGCGCCGCTACACGAAAATCGATGGGACAGATCCAGGGGGCGCTGGTGGGCATTGCGCTGGTGCTGTCGGCGGTATTCGTACCAATGGCCTTCTTCGGCGGCACCGTGGGCGCTATCTATCGTCAGTTCTCGATCACCATCGTGTCAGCGATGGTGTTGTCGGTGCTGGTGGCGATGATTCTGACGCCAGCCCTGTGCTCGACGCTGCTTAAACCCCTGGAACAAGGCCATCATCATGGACGTCGCGGCTTCTTTGGCTGGTTTAACCGTACTTTCAATGCCAGCGCGGAACGCTATGAGCGCGGTGTCGCGCGTATTTTGATGAAGAGTGGGCGCTGGCTGGTGCTCTATCTCGGCATCATCGGCGTGATGGCGTTTCTGTTTATCCGCCTGCCGACCTCGTTCCTGCCGCTGGAAGACCGTGGTGTATTCCTGACGCAGGTGCAGTTGCCGCCGGGCGCGACGCTAGAGCAAACCTCCAATGTGGTGGCGAAGGTCGAAAACTATTACATGACCGCCGAAAAAGACAACGTGCTATCGGTGTTCTCAACCATCGGCGCCGGTCCTGGTGGTAACGGCCAAAACGTGGCGCGCCTGTTTGTGCGTCTGAAAAACTGGGAAGAGCGTCCTGGTAGCGATCGTACCTCGTTCGCTATCATCGACCGCGCCACCAAAGCCTTCCATAAGATCAAAGAAGGCCGCGTGATCGCCAGCAGCCCACCGGCCATCACCGGCATGGGCAGTTCCTCCGGTTTCGATATGGAACTGCAGGATCACGGCGGCATCGGTCATACCCAGTTGATGGCGATGCGAGACAAATTGCTGGAGCTGGCCGACAGCAATCCGGCCCTGTCTCGTGTGCGTCACAACGGTCTGGATGACAGCCCGCAGCTGCAGATTGATGTCGATCAGCGTAAAGCCCAGGCGCTCGGCGTTTCACTCGATACCATCAATGACACGCTGACCACCGCATGGGGTTCGACTTATGTCAATGACTTCCTCGATCGCGGACGTGTGAAGAAGGTCTATGTGCAAGCCGCAGCGGAATTCCGCATGCTGCCGGGTGATATCAATAAGTGGTACGTGCGCAACAGCAGCGGCACCATGGTGCCCTTCTCAGCCTTCGCCACCAGCCGTTGGGAGACCGGTTCACCGCGTCTGGAACGCTACAATGGTTACTCTTCACTGGAGATTGTTGGCGAGGCAGCCAATGGCGTCAGTAGTGGCACCGCGATGGATGTGATGGAGAAACTGGTGGGGCAACTGCCCTTAGGTGTCGGCTTCCAGTGGACCGGAGCCTCTTATCAGGAACGTCTCTCCGGTTCACAGGCGCCTGCGCTGTATGCGATTTCGCTACTGGTGGTATTCCTGTGTCTGGCCGCGCTGTATGAGAGCTGGTCGATTCCATTCTCCGTAATGCTGGTGGTGCCGCTCGGCGTGGTGGGTGCACTGGTAGCAACCTGGATGCGCGGACTCGAGAACGACGTTTACTTCCAGGTTGGCTTGCTTACCGTGATTGGTTTGTCGGCGAAGAACGCCATCCTGATCGTGGAATTTGCTAATGAGATCAACAGTAAAGGACGCGAGCTGATGGAAGCGACGCTGGAGGCTTCACGCCAGCGTCTGCGCCCGATTCTGATGACATCGCTGGCCTTTATCTTCGGCGTGCTGCCGATGGCGATCAGCAGCGGGGCGGGTTCCGGCAGCCAGCATGCGGTCGGAACGGGCGTCATGGGCGGCATGATATCCGCAACCGTGCTTGCTATCTTCTTTGTGCCGTTGTTCTTTGTGCTGGTGCGTCGTCGCTTCCCATTGAAAGACAAGCCGCACGATTAAAAACCTGAGTCATAAAAAAAGCCGCTATGGAGACATAGCGGCTTTATTGCTTTGTGTGGTTAGAATTACAGCAAGTTGGGAATGCCCTGCTTTTCTCTTCGCGTATTACTTAGCGCGTAACATCGCTTCGATGAATTCTTTCCAGTTTCCCATTTCGGTGTCGACCATCGTACCCTCTCTTATTGTAGGGGTGATTCTACGCCGTTTTTTTCTACAGGTGAATACGTTTCCACCACTTGTCACCATCGGTAAAAGCGCACAAAAGCGTCATTTTGCCGAAATTGCGTACTGACGCACATTTCAGCAACTCGTTATCACCACTGGAAAAAATCACTGATGTTATCAAAAGTCGCTTTTGCCAGATTAGGATAATTCTTAGCATCCTGATGATGCCGCTGGCGACTATTTATGACGTTAATGAAAACGCTTACTGGATCTAATAAGTAACTTTGATAACGCCAAAATAATCATGAAAAAACAAATAAATCGCTGTGCCCGCAGCCGTGAGGGTCACTGCCATGAAAGCGCTATGGTAAACTCGCGCTTTATTTTTCACAGGATGGGAACAGGCGATGACAGCGCAGTGGGTGATGTACGGAATTAAAAATTGCGACACCATAAAAAAAGCACGCAACTATTTAGCAGAATCCGGCACCGACTATCGTTTTCACGATTATCGCGTGGAGGGCATCGATGACGCGCTGCTGCAATCGTTTATCGATCAGCTTGGCTATGAAGTGCTGCTGAACACGCGTGGCACCACCTGGCGCAACCTGCCGGAAGCGGAGCGTGCAGCCGTCACCGATGCGGCCAGTGCGAAAGCAGTGATGCTCGCCCAGCCTGCCATTATCAAACGACCGGTATTGTCTGCCCCTAACGGTGACTTGCTGGTCGGTTTCAAAGATTCCCTTTATCACGCGTTTATCCAGGAGAAGTCATAACATGTTCTGTCCAGTCATTGAGCTGGCTCAGCAGCTTATTCGTCGCCCGTCACTGAGTCCGGATGATGCCGGTTGTCAGGCGCTGTTGGTGGCGCGTCTGGAAGCAATTGGCTTTACGGTCGAACAGATGCACATCGGCGATACGCTGAACTTCTGGGCCACGCGTGGTCAGGGCGAAACCCTGGCGTTTGCCGGTCACACCGATGTGGTGCCGCCGGGTGATGCCAACCGCTGGATCAGTCCGCCGTTTGAACCCTCAATTCGTGATGGCATGCTGTTTGGCCGTGGTGCTGCCGACATGAAAGGCTCGCTGGCGGCGATGGTGGTGGCCGCTGAACGATTTGTCGCCGCTAATCCGCAGCACAAAGGGCGTCTGGCTTTCCTGATCACTTCCGATGAAGAAGCCAGCGCCGTTAACGGCACGGTCAAAGTGGTAGAACGTCTGATGGCGCGCAACGAGCGCATGGATTACTGCCTGGTGGGCGAGCCTTCCAGTACCGAAATCGTTGGCGACGTGGTGAAAAACGGTCGTCGCGGTTCGATGACCGCCAATCTGACGATCCACGGCGTACAGGGACACGTGGCTTATCCGCATCTGGCCGATAACCCGGTGCACCGCGCGATGCCAGCCCTGAATGAGCTGGTGGCCACCGAATGGGATCAGGGCAACGAATTCTTCCCGCCAACCAGCATGCAGATTGCCAACGTGCAGGCCGGCACCGGCAGCAATAACGTGATCCCCGGTGAATTTTTCGTGCAGTTCAACTTCCGGTTCAGCACCGAACTCACCGATCAAATGATCAAAGAGCGCGTAGCCGCCCTGCTGGATCGCCATCAGTTGCGTTACACGCTGGAGTGGAATGTTTCCGGTCAGCCGTTCCTGACCTCACGCGGCAAACTGGTTGATGCCGTGGTAAATGCTGTCGCGCACTATAATGAAATTAAGCCACAGTTACTGACCACAGGCGGCACCTCAGACGGACGCTTTATCGCGCGGATGGGTGCGCAGGTTGTGGAACTGGGCCCGGTGAATGCCACCATTCATAAAATCAATGAGTGCGTGAAAGCGTCAGATTTGCAGATGCTGAGTCGTATGTACCAGCGCATCATGGAACAACTGATCGCTTAAGTAAGCACGCTAAAGGAGCAATGGGATGGAATTCTTTAAAGAGTACTGGTGGATCTTAGTGATCCTGCTGATGGTCGGTATTTTAATGAACGTTTATAAAGACTTAAAACGTATCGATCACAAAAAGTTTATGGATAACAAACCGGATTTACCACCGCATCGCGACTTTAACGATAAATGGGATGACGACGACGACTGGCCGAAGAAAAAATAATTGCGGTTAATCTCCTCCCTGTAAACGTAGCGGCGTGATGCGCCGCGCATCGGATAGCGAATGGGCTACAAAAATGCGCGATTCATCTCGCCGTTACGTTAAAACGACTCTGGTTCGCCATCACATCATCATCACCACATCATCATCCCCCGGTTTAGCGCCGCTCAGCGCCTCGTCGAAGTAGCGACGCGGGATGGTATAACGCAGGTGATTCAACGCCAGTTCCATGCTGCGATCGTCAATCGCGTGCGGCAAATCGTCCACCACATCGAGTGTCACATCACCGCCCAGCGCCGTTAAGCGCTGCATAGCGGCTTCAGCATGTTCCAGCGGAATCTGATCATCATAATCGCCGTGGATCAGATGGATGGTATTGCGAGAGCTGACGCGCTCCGGCAGCGTGCTGTAGCGGCCGCTGAACACAATCGCGCGTCCTGCCAGATCCGCATGGGCTTTGACGCCTTCCAGCACCATGGTGCCGCCCTGAGAGAAGCCTACCAGTGCGGTGGCCTCCGGCCGAACACCCGATGCCTGTTGCCAATGGCGCACCGATTCGACAAACATCGGCATCACCGCATTGACGCCCTGCTGTTCTGATCGGTCATGCGTGGGAATATCCGCATACCATTGGCGGCCCTGCGGTACGCTGCCAGGGTAAGGTGCACCCACCACCACCACCTGCGCTTCCGGAAACGCTTTGGCGAACCAGTTGCCGATTTGCGCCATCGAATCAGGATTGTCATTCACGCCGTGATAGAGCAAAAACAGCTGCGCAGCGTGCGTCGGTTGCTGAACAATTACATATCGTAGTGCCATAAGATCCTCCTCAAATCACTATACGCCGCTCAGGCGAGAGTGATATTGGGAAAATTTGAACGAGATAATAGATTTATTGCAACGATGCCAACTGCTGTCGCCACTGTTCCGCCTGGCGGGTATCGCACTGAATCAACGCCTCCGCCGTCTCCAGGCGTAAGCGTTGTATCAGGGCTTTACGACCACTGAGACCCGCTTGCTGTGTTGCGGCACTCAGCGGTTGTTTTTGCACAAGGATGGCTTCGAGTATCGGTTGTGGTGATGCGCGCACCAGGCGTTGCAACGCGGCATAACTCGCCTCATACGGCCGCTGCGCCCAGGCGAATCCTGCCAGTAGCGGCCAGTCATCATCATTGAGTGTCTGCGGGTGCTCGGTGGTCTCGAAAGGAAGATCAATAATGTCACGCAACCACACCGCGTCACGCGAAAATCGCTGTGCCGCTTGCTGCTGTAACTTTTCTCCGGCGGGCGTTAAGGCACGTATCGCCATCGCCGCATAGCAGCCACTGCTGGCTTCACGCTGTGAGCCAATGCGTACCAGAGTAAATCCACAGCGCTGCCAGAACTGCCACAGCGATTCGGTATAGCCAAAACTCACCGAAAGGAAATCGCATCCTTCCGCCTGCTGATGTGCCATGGCCACCAACGCGCTGCCAATACCGCGCTGGCGTTGTGCGGCTAACACGGCAATGCGACTGATGCGCTGCGATCGCAAGGTAGCGGCTTCTGCGAATCCTGCATGGGCTGCCAGTGACTGTGCGACCAGATTACCGCGCGGACGGCGCAACCCCGCCCAGACGGCATCAGCCAGCGGCTTGTCTAACCCACCCTCTTCCACCAGCCACAGTGCGCCGACAATATTTTCTGGCGTTCCTGCCAGCCAGAAGCGCATGCCGGGGGCATCCAGCATGCGCCGCAGGTCAATTGGAGAAGTGCGATAGTGGGCGCTCGCCAGCAGACGGTAGCCCGCTTCCAGCGCTCCTTGCTCTGGTTTAGCCGGAAAAACCGACATCTCACCGTTAAATTCGCTCTCTGCGGCATCCTCAAACAGCAGCGCCTGGCTTAGCCACTGTTCCAGCGGATCGTGCGCTGACCAACGCAAGGGTTCATCGAGCTGGAAATGTTGCACCTGCGGCAAGGTGGCGCAGAAACGCAGCATAAAACCACGCCCGGTGCCTTCGTAGCCCTGCACGGTGGTGATCATCAACACGCGAGGAAAACGCTGAATCAGTTGTTGTAACAACGGCGCTGGAATCGCAGCTGCTTCATCAACAATCAACCATTGCGCTGACCGCTCAGCGGTTGAAGCGAGAATGGCATCCGGAGCCATAAAATGAAAATGTTCACCGGCAAACGACGCCAGCACGTCAGTGGAAACTTTGGCCGGTGCCGTCACCAGGCAGTGCTGATTCTGTTGCGCCAGCATCCCGGCCAGCGCCGATTTGCCCCGTCCGCGCGCGGCGGTGATCACCGCCACACCAGAGGGCATCGACAGCAACCGTTGCAGGATCCGCGCCTGCTGCTGCGGTGCCTGGCATTGCCAATCGGGTAAGTCCAGCAACGCAGGTGCGTGCACAGGCTGATGCTGGTGCAGCAATGCGGGTGCACGCGCAGGCCGATGCTGGTGCAGCAATGCGGCTGCACGCACAGGCTGATGCTGGTGCAGCAATGCGGCTGCGCGCACAGGCTGATGTTGGTGCAGTAATGCGGGTGCACGCGCAGGCTGATGCTGGTGCTGCAACATGACCTGCGGATCCTGCTCAATCAACCGCTGCAGATGGTGGATAAAATGAGGCGTGGCGATGGGTTCGGCGACATCGGCCCAACGCAGGCTGTCGCAGTCCGGTTGCGTGGCCCAGTCTTGCCACGGCGGCGTCAGTAACAATAACCAGCTTCCCGCACGCAACGTGCCCGCCAACGCCGCTAACGCCTCCGCATGGAATCCATTGCGCGCATCGAAAATCGCATGCTGGAATTCACGCCCCAGCAGCGTGCGCAGAGCGGCGGGCGCCACGCGTTGGGGGAAATCATCACTGTCGCTCAGCGTGAGCCAGTCGCCGGGCAGCGCCGCACGCCACTCAACGGCCTGCTGCAGCGCCCAGTCAGCTTCACCGGCGATCACACACAAGCGACGAATGCCCGCTCGCTGCATCGCGGCGGTGATATCAACTAACGACATCAGTTGGCGGCGAAGGTGTTGCAGTCGCCCGGATTTCCGCTGTCAAAACCGCGTTTGAACCAGGTATAGCGCTGTTGTGAAGTACCGTGCGTGAAGCTATCCGGCACCACGCGGCCCTGGCTTTTCTGCTGTAGTCGGTCATCACCAATCGCTTCTGCGGTATCCAGCGCTTTCTTTAGGTCGCCCACTTCCAGCATATTTTGCTGCTGCACATAATGGCCCCACACGCCGGCAAAGCAGTCTGCCTGCAACTCCATTTTCACCGACAGCTGATTGGCCTGTGCCTGAGTGGCACCCTGCTGCATCTGACGCACTTTAGGCTCGATGCCCAGCAGCTTCTGGATGTGGTGGCCGACTTCATGGGCAATCACATAGCCCTGCGCAAAGTCACCGCCCGCACCCAGCTTGGTTTTCATATCATCATAAAACGACAGATCGATGTAGACGGTTTGATCCGCCGGGCAGTAAAACGGCCCCATCGCCGACTGGCCAGTGCCGCAGCTGGTTGAGGTGTAGTTGCGGTACATCACCAGCTTAGGTGGCACATACTGTTTGCCCATTTTCTGGAACAGCGTGCCCCAGGTCTCTTCGGTGGTGGCGAGAATCACCTTAGTGAATTTGGCATCCTCATTATCCTGCGCAGAGTTCACCGGGCGCTGCTGCTGTTGTGTCACCGGAGTTCCCCCCTCCAGCAATGCGGTGAGGTCGTAACCGTAATAACCCGCCACGGCCACCACAATCAGCAGAATGATACCGCCCTTGCCGCGCGGAATGCGGATTTGCCGACCGCCGCCGCCCAATCCGGGTGAATCATTGCGACGATCTTCTACATTGTCGCTTTCACGACGACCTTGCCAGCGCATGGCTCGCTCCTGTTAAAAGGTTTTGCATGATTTTAGTTGGCGGCATCGCTAATCACCAGCGTTGCGGCGCTAGCGTCGCGAGATTGAGAGAAAGGAGGCGTATTAGATAACGTGCAGGCAGGGCAGAAACAGAAAAGGCCGCCAGCGATGACGACCTTTCATTTATGACGACACCCTGTTTACAGTGCGCTGGAATGCGCACCGAAAAGATATCGCTGAAGACTTAATCCAGTTTCACACCCAGGCGGTGCGCCACTTCTTCATAAGCTTCGATCAGGCCGCCGAGGCTCTGACGGAAACGGTCTTTGTCCATTTTGTCCATGGTTTCTTTGTCCCACAGACGCGCGCCGTCTGGCGAGAACTCATCGCCCAACGTCACTTCACCGTTGAACAGACCGAACTCCAGTTTGAAGTCGACCAGGATCAGACCGGCGTCATCAAACAGTTTGCTCAGTACGTCGTTGGCTTTGAAAGTCAGTTCCTGCATGCGCGCCAGATTGGCTTTGCTGACCCAGCCAAAGGTCTCGCAGTAGGATTCGTTGACCATCGGGTCGTGTTTGGCGTCATCTTTCAGGAAGAGATCAAACAGCGGTGGATTGAGCAGCATGCCCTCTTCCACGCCCAGACGTTTTACCAGCGATCCTGCCGCACGGTTGCGCACTACGCACTCCACCGGCACCATCTCCAGCTTTTTGACCAGCGCTTCGTTATCCGACAGCAGCGCTTCCATCTGGGTCGGAATGCCCGCTTCCTGCAGTTTGGTCATAATGAAATGGTTGAACTTGTTGTTCACCATTCCTTTGCGATCAAATTGCTCGATTCGTGCACCGTCTCCTGCTGACGTATCGTTGCGGAATTCAAGTACCAGCAGATCCGGATTATCGGTGCTGTATACGGTTTTCGCTTTACCGCGATACAACTCAGCTCGCTTTTGCATCTCATTAACTCCAAACATGAAAGAACCCGTGTTCAGCGGTGTTTCACCGCGCGATGACTGCCTGACGCAATCGTTTACTTCGCCGGGCGGTATTATGCCAAATCCAAAACAAAAAGGCCGGAGAATCTCCGGCCCTTTGGCAATTTATTTGTTCAGTGCACCCTGGAACACCGCCACCAGCGCATCGTTCTGCGCCTGAGTAAGCACATGGCCCTTAGGATCAATGAACTGCAGACTGCTGCGGTTATCCAAATCACCCACCTGCAATTTGTAATCGCCGTTTGGCAGTTCAGGATCCTTCGCACCAATCGCGTCAAACGCGCTGCTACCCGGCTGCTTGTAGGTCACTTTCAGACTACCCTGCGAGCGGTTGTCATCGGTCACTTCCATGCCCACACGCTTCAGCGCCGCTGGCAGACGCTGCCAGGTGACGTTAAACGGTGAACGCAGCACCAGCAGTGGCAGACCGGTATCATCTGCGCCGCTCTGGACGTCAATCTGCCCGGTCGCACGGCCTGCAGCGGCATCGGCGCTGGCGGTATCAATCTTATCCAGACCGGTACTGATGTCGTTCAACATCTGGCCGGTATAGCGTTGGATCTGCGCAGGTGCAGTCACCGTCTCACCTTTCTGCTGCAATTCCAGCAGACGAACCGTCAGCACCTGCTGATAGCTCTGGTTCTGTACGCTGATCTGGTAGCGACCGCGATACTGGTTATCTTCATCCGCACGGTTCCACTGCACCCAATCGGTGGTCAGCTGTTGCCCAGCATCATCACGCTGTGCAATCGGGAACTTGTAGGACTGGATCACATTCACCACCTGTGACCAGATAGAGCCACGGCTGCTCTCAACCGCCAGCACTCCGGTATTACCGGTGAACTGTGCACGCGTGCCGTTGAGCAGCGCCAGAGGTTGAGCCGGAGGACGAATATCCAGTGCTTTCCCTACTGCACCCTTCGCAACAGTGTGCGGCACATCGTAATCGCCATTCTGCAGAGGCAGAATCATCCCCGCCGGGGCTTTTAAATCATGCAGTTCAGGCGCCTGCAGGTAAGATTCATCACCGCTGACCTGGCGCTTATAACGCTGATCGCTGGAACAAGCTGTTAGCAGCATCAGGGTGGACACGCCCACCACGGTTGCCAGCGTCGAGCGCTTAACTGAATAACTCATTGATTCTCCCTAATTTATCGCAGACCCGCTTTAATCAGCGCCTGAGCCGTTTTCGCCTGACCGGCTTCGGTCAGTGGCGTCATCGGCAAGCGCAGCGTGTCATCCGCGATTAATCCTAGCTGTTTCGCTGCCCATTTAACCGGGATTGGATTGGGTTCACAGAAAAGCGTCTGGTGCAGGTGCATCAGACGCTGATTCAGGCGACGCGCTTCGGCAAAATTACCCTGTTGCGCCAGCGCACAGAGTTCTACCATTTCACGCGCTGCAATGTTGGCTGTAACCGAGATTACGCCTTTGCCGCCCAGTTGCATGGAGTCCAGAGCTGTCGCGTCATCGCCGCTGACAATAATGAACTCATCATTAACCAGCTCTTGGATCTGAGAAATACGCGATAAGTTCCCGGTGGCCTCTTTGATTCCGATAATATTTTTAATTTCGGCCAGGCGAGCCACGGTTTCTGGCAGCATGTCGCAGCCAGTACGTGATGGGACGTTATACAGCATCTGCGGCAGATCGGTACTTTCGGCAATCGCTTTGAAGTGCTGGAACAGACCTTCCTGGGTTGGACGGTTGTAGTAAGGCGTCACGGTCAGACAACCCACCACACCGGTGCCGGTAAAGCGCTTCGTGAGAGAGATACCTTCAGCAGTGGCATTGGCGCCGGTTCCGGCAATCACCGGGATACGGCCATCCGCCAGCTCCAGGGTCTGCATCACCACATCGCCATGTTCTTCATGGCTGAGGGTAGCGGATTCGCCGGTGGTGCCAACAGAAACAATCGCCGCGGTGCCGCTGGCAACATGATAATCAATCAGTTTTTTCAAACTCTCGCGGCAGACATTACCTTTTTCATTCATTGGCGTAATGAGCGCAACAATACTTCCGGTGAACATGGGCTATCCCCTCGACAAACAAGTGCCTCATGTTACGTTTTACCTCGAAAGAAAAGCAAGCGAGCCAAGCCATTCCTACCCTTGTCAGCAGTTTTTTTTATGTTTACCTTATGGTTATTAGCGAACGTACAGGAAATACCATTTTGTCGCAGTCACAGCCGCACCATCTGGTGATCACCGCATTGGGCGTTGATCGTCCGGGTATCGTCAATACCATCACTCGCCACGTTAGTAGCTGCGGCTGCAATATTGAAGACAGTCGTCTGGCGATGTTGGGTGATGAGTTCACCTTCATCATGCTGCTTTCGGGGAGCTGGAACGCGATAACCCTGATTGAATCCACGCTGCCGATGAAAGGGGCTGAGCTGGAACTGTTGATTGTGATGAAGCGCACCAATGCGCGCGTCACCCCGCCGATGCCCGCCACGGTATGGGTGCAGGTGGAAGTGCCGGATTCTCCTCATCTCATTGAGCGCTTTACCGATCTGTTCGACAAACACCAGATGAACATTGCCGAATTGGTGTCGCGTATTACCCCGGCACAGGAAGGTGTCCCACCGACACTGTATATTCAGATGACGGCACACAGCCCGGATAATCAGGCCAGCGCACCGTTTGAACAGGCCTTCAACAATCTGTGTGAAGAACTGCATGCACAAGGCTCAATTCGTCTTTATAGTGTCACCGACGATGCCAACAACACCCTGTAAACTAACGCCGGGTTATTTCTCCACACACTCTGCCATACGGCATACCGTGTAGTGAAATAACCCAGAGGGTGGCACCCGCTGGGGCTTTTTGCCGCGAGGGTGTATTACCCACAGCATGAAGAAAAAAATGGAGAGTTGTGATGAATCCACTGAAAGCCGGTGATACCGCACCGAAATTTAGCTTGCCCGATCAGGACGGCGAACAAGTAAATTTGGCCGACTTCCAGGGACAGCGCGTTCTGGTCTATTTCTACCCGAAGGCCATGACGCCGGGTTGCACCGTTCAGGCCTGTGGTCTGCGCGACAACATGGATGCGTTGAAAACCGTGGGCGTGGAAGTGCTGGGCATCAGCACCGATAAGCCTGAAAAACTGTCACGCTTCGCCGAAAAAGAGGTGCTGAACTTCACCCTTTTATCTGATGAAGATCACCAGGTCTGCCAGGAATTCGGTGTCTGGGGTGAGAAAACCTTTATGGGTAAAACCTATGACGGTATCCACCGCATCAGTTTCCTGATCGACGGTAACGGCAAAGTTGAGAAAGTCTTCGACGACTTCAAAACGTCGAACCACCACGACATCGTGCTGGATTATCTGAAGTCGGCATAAAACAAAACGGGTGCACAATGTGCACCCGTTCTCTTTACCCCTGCTGATGCTCCAGCGCCGTTTCCGGCCAGGCGCGCACCACCGCCTTGATTAACGTCGCCAGCGGGATAGCAAAGAACACGCCCCAAAAGCCCCACATCCCGCCAAAAATCACCACCGAAAGAATGATCACCAGCGGATGCAGATTGACGGCCTCTGAGAACAGAATCGGCACCAGCACATTACCATCCAGCGCCTGTACCACCAGATAAACGATAAACATCGTCCAGAAATCAGTGCCTAAGCCCCACTGGAATAGACCGACGCCAATCACCGGAATCGTGACCACCATGGCGCCGATGTAGGGAATCAACACGGAAATCCCTACCAGCACCGCCAGCAGCAGCGCGTAGTTGAGCCCTAAGACCAGGAAGGCAATCCAGGTGACAAAACCTACCGCGACCATTTCCAGCACTTTGCCGCGAATGTAGTTGGTGATTTGCTGATTCATCTCCTGCCAGACCACGCCCGCCAGACCGCGATTGCGCGGTAATACACGGCGCACGGCATTGAGCATCTGCTCTTTATCTTTCAGCAGGAAAAACACCATCAGCGGCACCAGCACCAGATAGATCATCAGCGTCATCAGCCCCACCAGCGAGGCCAGTGAGTACTTCACTAATGATTCCCCCAGCCCGGTCAGGCGACTACGCAGATTCTCAACGATGATGTCGATGATGCCCGCATCCACCAGCGCCGGAAAACGCTTTGGCAATCCGGCGGCATACACATAGAGCTTGTTCAGCATATTCGGGAGATCACGCAGCAAGTTGATGCCTTGCTGCCAGGCTACTGGCGCGACAATCAACACCATCACCAGCAAAATACCGGCAAAAACAATCAGTACCATGCTGGTGGCACAGGTGCGGCTGCATCCCAGGCGCTGTAATCGAACGGTTGGCCACTCCAGCAGATAAGCCAGCACCAGCGCGACCAGCAACGGTGCCAATAAACCACTGAAGAAAAACAGGATACAGAACGCCATCAGCAGGATCACCAGCAGGCCAATCGCCTGCGGATCGCTAAAGCGACGTTTGTACCATTGGAAAAGCAGTGCCAGCATTTCACTTCCTTGACGCCAAAAACGGGATGATGATTGTACAGAAATTTACGGCGAAAACCTGATGTGCATAAACCTGCATCTTAAGAAACCCGATGAGGATCTGCGCTGAGGTGCAGGCGGCAATGCCTGCGCAGCTAGCGTCCAATCGAGCCTGATAAATCACTCGATAATGTGCGTTAATGCATACCGGATAAATTGCAGAATCTTGTGCGTCTGTGCACACCGGATAAATCCTGCACGCTGGTGATAGGGCCGCCATTTAGGTCGACCCTTGCGGCACTAGCGGGTAATACTGCTCACCAGCGCGTCCTGGCCGGCAATCATCACACAGTTACGTCCGGCATTTTTCGCCTGATAGAGTGCAGCATCCGCCTGTTTCAGGCTCACATCTTGCGGCTCGTTATCGGCCTCCCAATGTGCGATGCCCACTGAGAGCGTGATATGCCCAACATGGTCAATCCAGCTCTCGGCAATGCTGGTGCGCACGCGCTCGGCAATCACCCGCGCTTCTTCCGTCGAGGTGGCTGGCAGCAGCATCAGAAACTCCTCGCCGCCGTTACGGCACACCACGTCGGTCTGGCGCGCACTGTTACGCAGGGTTCGCGCCACCTGTTTGATCACTTCGTCACCGACATCATGGCCGAAGTTGTCATTCACCCGCTTGAAATGGTCGATATCCAGCGCCAGCACCGCAAAGGGCTGACGCATGGTTTCGAAGTAATCCAGCACCGCACTCAGGCCCCGGCGGTTAAGCAAACTGGTCATCGGATCGGTTTGTACTTCCGATTTCAGCCGACCGATTTTGTCCTGTACCAGTCCGATCCCGGTGAGCAAGGCGCGCTTCACCTGAGCCGCTTCGAAGTACCAGGCATGAATGCCGCCAATTTCACCCGATACGCCCTGGGTGTCCATCTGACTGGCTTTACGCGCCAGTTGCCACAGCGGCAAGGCAATCAGACGGGCGAAGATCACCGCCATTATTAGGGTCAGCAGCGCAAACGGCACAGAGTTTTTCAACACTTTCAGCAGCAAACCAGAGAGCGGTTGCAGGGTGACGTCCGTTGGCTTAAGTGCCACCACCATCCAGCCGGTGGTTGGCACGATGGCGTAACCCGCCAGTTTCGCCGTGTCCTCTTCTTTGACCTGCACCTCGCCATTGGTGCTCTCATTGCGTTGACGTTCGCTGACGATCTCCGGTGCAATTTTGCCTATCAGCTGACTGTTCTGGTGATAAAGCACCTGATTGTTGCGATCCAGTACATAGACGCGCGTGCCATCCCGGTAGAATTGCTCACCGAGTAAGGCATTAAGAATACTTTTCTTCTTCAGATAGATGGTGCCGCCCACATAGCCGAGATAGCGCCCTTCGTTGCTCCAGATCGGCCAGGAGACAAACACAATCAGATTGTTGGCCGCTGAAATTGTCGGCTTACTCACCATCGGTTGACGCTGTGCCAGCGCCTCCCGTGAAGCCTGGCTGGTGAGCTGCATACCTTTAAGCATCAGTGACTCAGGCGAAATCGCTTTGACTATCCCATTGGTGTCGACCACGGCAACGGAGTTAAAGCTATTGGTTTGCTCACGCAGACGGTTCACTTCCTGCTGCGCCAGCTCCGGATTATCAAAATCCTTGCCTAACTGGGTCGCGCTGTAATGCAACTGCGACTGCGCCAGCTGGAAAAAGACTTCTGTCGTCGCGGCGAGTTTAGTGGCATAGGCGCGGTTGGCCTCAAGGGTGCTTTCGATCAGCACCATACGCTGCACGCGCCAGGTAGCGTACAAGGTATTGGCGAGCGTAATGACGATGCTGGTGATTGCCAGCAACGCAATCAGCGTACGCAGGTCAGTTTTTGGCCGGATGCGCATCAGCATGACGCAACCGCCCTGGTGTGAAAATTCATTATTCGCGTGCCTGACAATATAGTTATAGTTGGACGAGCTACCCCTGGTGAGGGAACCGCCAATTGTACACCTGCAAACCAAATTGAGCACGAACCATCCTGTCAGACACGCGTAATTATTCAGCAAACGTTGGCGCTAATCGATCAGACCATTCGCATCATAGAACGGCCACGGGCCTGGATAATCGCCGATAGCGCACTGGTGCGTCGTCATACCTTGCTGTGGATGCCAGCGATGTAGCAGGAAACCCGGCGGCTCCAGCACGAAATTCGCCGGACCATTTTCAGACAAATCAAAGGCCACCTGATGCGACACGCCCGGCGCAACGCAGGCTAACGTACCGGCAAAGCGCGCCTGCACCGAACGATGCAGATGGCCGCTCAGCACACGTTCAACCTGCGGATGCTGGCAGATAATCGCCGCCAGCGCGTCGGGATTGCGCAGCGGCTGCTTGTCCATATGACCAATGCCGGAGATCAAGGGTGGATGGTGCAGCATCACCAGCGTGGGTAATTGTGGTTCGCGCTCCAACTGCTCTTTCAGCCAGGCCAACTGCGCTTCATCCACGTAACCCCACGGCTGTTGCGGCACGCTGGAATCCAGTGCCAGCAACTGCACCCCTTTCACCTGCGCCTGCCAGTTCAGGGTTTCGCCACGTTGCAGATAGTGGTGATCCGGGAACGCCGCGCGTAACTGCTGGCGATCGTCGTGGTTGCCCGCCATCAGCATGTACGGCAGTTGCAGACGACACAGCGCCGTCCGCAGCGTTTGATACTCTTCTGCGGTGCCAAAATCCACCAGATCGCCGGTGATCACCACAATATCCGGGCGCGGCGTCAAACGATTCAGGGTGTCGATGACCCGCAACAGCGCCGCCTGGGTGTCGACTTTTTTGTAAGACAGGCGACCGTTCGCCTTGATGTGTAAATCGCTAATTTGCGCGATCAGCGTCAATGCTTCAGACACGAATTTCTTCCTCAGGATGCAGAAAATTGCAGGGCGGCGTCTTGCGCCAGCGTCCAGCTCACCGGTTGCCCGGCATGCCAGGCTTCACGCGCATGGCGATCGACCTGAATCGGCATTGCAAGGCCGATGTCGATCATCAGCCGCTGCGACGCGCCTAAAAAGGTGCTGGCAAGGATAAAGCCCTGGCGTGCGTAGCGATTATCATTGGCGAGTAGCACATCTTCCGGACGACAGAAGCGCTGAGGATTGCCGCGCTTATCCACATCGATGCAGTTAATCGCCCCGACAAAATCCGCGACAAACTTCGAAGCAGGATGCTGATAGATATTTTGTGGCGTATCGATCTGCACCAGACGCCCCTGCTCCATCACCGCGATGCGATCGCCGAGCGCCATGGCTTCTTGCTGATCGTGCGTGACGTACACGGCGGTGATCGCCAGCTTCTTCAACAAGGTGCCGATTTCCAGGCGCAGGCGATCGCGCAAACGTGCATCCAGCGCAGCCAGCGGCTCATCAAACAGCAGTACTTTGGGTCTGGCTGCCAGTGCACGCGCCAGCGCCACACGCTGTTTCTGTCCGCCGGAAAGCTTATCAATGCTGCGCTGCGACAAGGCGCTGAGATCCACCAGCTCCAGCATCTCCTGCACGCGCGCTTCACGCTCGGCACGTGCCACGCCCTGCACTTTCAAGCCGTAAGCCACGTTCTCGGCAACGTTAAGATTGGGAAACAGCGCATAGTTCTGGAACACCATGCCAACGTTGCGTTTCTCAATCGGCAACGCGGTGACGTTACGATCATCGAACCACACCTCGCCGCCCGCATCGCAGCGCTCAAGCCCGCTGATAATGCGCAAGGTGGTGGTTTTTCCGCAGCCAGAAGGCCCGAGCAACACCAGGGTTTCCCCGGGATTCACGGTCAGATCGAGTGGATGCAGTGCCAGCTGGTGATTGAAGTGACGTGAACAACCGCGCAGCGTCACGGTAACGGCCGCAGGATTCATGCCGCCTCCTTGTTTTGGCGCGATACCGCGCGGTTAAGCCAGTGATTCACCGCATTCAGCATCAGCAGCAGCGGCAAGATCATCAGAATGAAAATCAGCGTATAAGCGGAACCCACTTCCAGTCGCATCGAGGCGTAACTGTCCGCAAGGCCGACCGGCAGGGTTTTGGTCAGCGGCGTATGCAGCATCCAGGTAATGTTGAACTCCCCTACCGACAGGGTGATCACCATAAAGGCACCGGCCAGAATGCCGTTGCGGCAGTTGGGCACCACCACGGTAAAGAAGCGCTGCCACAGGCTGGCACCGAGACTGGCAGAGGCCTCTTCCAGTCGTGGCATATCCACCGCCTGCATCACCGCCAGTACCGGGCGCATCATAAACGGCAGCGTAAACAGCACATGACCAATCAGAATAAACACCCAACTGTCACGCAGGCCGGAAAACTGGCCGTAAAGCAGAATGATGCCGAGCGCAGTGGCTAAGCCGGGCAGCGCCACGGGCAACATCAGGCACTCTTCAATACGTGCTGCCCAGCGGCCGGGCGCTTTCAATAAACCCCACGCGGCTGGCACGCCAATCACCAGAGTGACCAGCAAGCAGAACAGCGCTATCAGCAACGACAGCCAAAAGGTGTCGGCATACATTTCCCACACTTGCTCAACCCATTTCAGGGTCAAACCGCTGCGCAGGCCGATAAAGTAGTTATTGGTGACACCTGCCAGCATCGACAGCACCACCGGCACGATCATAAACAGCGCGGTGAGCGTGGTGACCAGCAGCTGCAGGCTAAACAATCCGCGACGATTCATGCTGCCCCCTTGTGTGCCAGACGGCGCGCCAGCATGAGCGCCAGCCAGGCGACCGCGCCCATCACCACTGACAGCGCCGCCGCCGTAGCGAAGTTAGCGTAGTTAGTAAATTCGCCATAAATGGTCAGCGGTAACACCGCCAAATCGGTGCCAAGGGTGAAAGCGGTGCCAAACGCGCCCATACTGGTGGCGAAACAGAGTGCGCCGGTCGAGAGCAACGCTGGCTGCAAACCCGGCACAATCACATCCCAGGTAATGCGCCACTGGCTGGCACCGAGTGAACGTGCCGCCTCTTCCAGCGAACGGTCAAGTTTTTCACTGGCCGCGACAAGCGTGACGATGGCGCGCGGCAGCGAGAAATAGAGATAGCCAATAAACAGGCCGGTCAGTGAGTAAGCCAGCGTCCAGCGCTCGTGCACCAGGCTCATGCTAATTTGCGCCAGCAAGCCCTGACGGCCAGCCAGCATCACCACCAGAAAACCGACCACGACGCCGGGAAAGGCCAGCGGGAAGGTCAATAAGGCGAGCAAAGTGCCGCGCCCCGCAAAGCGTTGACGCGCCAGAAAACAGCCGACAACAGCGGCAATCACCAGCGTCACGAGCGTGACAGCCAATGACAACAACACGGTATTCAACAGACTGAACAGGTAATTAGGCTGACTGATCACCGTCCAGTAGCCACTGTGCTGTGTGGTGCGATCGTTCTGCATACCGATTTGCAGCAGACGGGCAAACGGCAGCAGCCAGAAGGCACAGAAAAACAGCAGTGCGGGCAGCGTCAGCCACAGCCAGCGGCTGCCCGGCAAAGTGCGAGCCTGGCGGCGTGAAGCCGCCAGGGTGTCGGGAATCGACATGATCAGTGGATCTCGCTCAGGTACTTAGCAGAGAAGGCTTTCTGCGCATCGGCCATCTGCTGATAGTCGACGGTTTGGGCGCGGGCGTAGTCGCTATCCGGCAGGAAGAATTTTTTCGCTTCGGGTGACATCGCTGAAGTACGCACTGGTCGCAGGAAGGCATTGGCCCATATCGCCTGACCTTTGTCCGACAGCACATAATCGATCACTTTCTTGCCGTTGGCTTCGTGTGGCGCATTCTTCACCAGGCTGATGACATAAGGAACCGTCACCGTGCCCTCTTTCGGGATCACAAACGCGACGTTGGCGTGATCTTTATATTTGGCGCGATAAGCATTGAAGTCGTAGTCGAGCAGAATCGGGATTTCGCCAGAGAGCAGGCGCGCGTAGGCAGTTTGCTTCGGTACGATTGGCTGGTTGGCCTGCAACTTCTTGAACCAGTTCAGCGCTGGCGTGAAGTCCTGCATGTTGCCGCCTTTCGCCTGGTTAACGGCCACCGCCGCCACATAGCCGACAAAGGCGCTGGCCGGGTCGAGGTAGCCAATCATCCCTTTGTACTCTGGTTTCAGCAGGTCATCCCAGGATTGTGGCACTGGCGCGCCGCCGAGCGCATCCACGTTGACCATAAAGCCCATGGTGCCCGAGTGCAGCGCGACCCATTTACCGTTCGGATCTTTCATTCCGGCTGGGATGTCATCCCAGTGTGCGGGCTTATAGCCGGTGATGACGCCCGCGCTGTCGGCCTGGATGCCGAAACTGACGCCGTAATACACCACATCTGCCACCGGATTGCCTTTCTCCGCCACCATTTGCGCCAGCGCCTGGCCGGAGTTTTTGTTGTCTTGTGGCACGGTGATGCCGGTATCTTTGGCAATGGCTTTGAGCTGTGTGCCCCAGTCAGCCCACTCGGGCGGACAGTTGTAGCAGATCGCGGTTTCGGCGGCCTGCGTCATCATACTGAACAGCGAACCGGCGGTCAGCGCGATCGCTCCTGCAAAAATTTTCATTTTTCGTTGGAATTTCATGGTGGTTCCCTGGTGTTGGTATCAAAAAGCGGTGGCTGGCGCGGCGATACTCTCACCGCTCCGCAACCGATGGGCCAGCACGCGGGTGCCGCGACTGGCTTGTTGTAACAACATATCGATGGCACAGGCACCGAGCATGTCGGCTGGCTGAGTGACGCTCGCCAGTGACGGCGCAATCTGCTCGCCAATATCGATGCCGTCGAAGCCCATCACCGAAAGTTGCTGCGGGATGCGTACACCGGCACGCGCCGCCGCACCAATCAGGCTGATGGCGAGCAAATCATTGGTACATATCACCGCCGTCAGCGGTGCTGCGCCCTGCAACTGCGGTTGCAGCAGCGCGAAATCAGAATGGGTATGGCTGGTCATCTCAATCACCGGCAGCGCAGACAGCCCGGCACTGTGCATAGCGTCGCCATAGCCCTGATAACGCAGGCGCGCACGATCCGATTGCAGCATCGGCCCGGCGACCATACCGATATGGCGATGCCCGAGTGACAGCAAATGTTCTGTGGCTTCACGCATCGCCTGGCGGTTGTCGACGCAAATGGCGGGCCAGTGACTTTGCTGAGGGACGTTGTGCGCCAATACAAACGGCATGCTGGCTTCATGCAGCGTAGTCAGGACCGCGCTGTTATCCGCATCGGCCACGGTCAACACCAATCCCGCCACACGCTGGCGCAGCATATGTTCGACAATCGCCGCTTCACGCTCTGGCTGGTAATCACTGGTCGCCACCAGCAAACCGTATCCGGCCGCACGCGCCTGACGCTCCATCGCCTGTAACTGGCGTGAGAAAATCGGGTTAAGCAGCGAAGGCAGCAGCACACCCAGCGTGGTGGAGCTTTGCGTGCGCAGTTGACGTGCAATGTGATTGGGGCGAAATCCGAGTTGCTCTGATGCCGCCAACACCTTTTCCAGCGTGTCAGGCCGCAACAGATGGGGATCAGAAAATGCGCGTGCGGCGGTAGCGCGAGATACGCCAGCCAGCTTTGCCACACTGATTAAATCGGACATGTTCGCCTCGTGAATGAGCAATGAGATCGATCTCATTGGCGCTTAAAGTAGCGGCGAACTGTGACAGCAACATCGCGGAGAGATGACGAAAAAATGACAGCAGCGCGAACTGCTGTCAGGCAGGAATTACAACATCAGGAAGGCGTAACCTTCGTTTTGCAACGAGGCAACCGTGGTACCGCTGGAGAGGGTGTGCGTCACGCGGGTGTCGATCCAGTCCCGCTGTAGTTGATGGAAGGCCACCGACTGATCGCAGATTGTCACCTTCACACCCGCCTGCTTCAACTCATCGATCAATTTCAGGTTCGGGTTATCTGTGCCGTAAGCTTTGCGGAATTGATCGTTATTCAGCGCGGCAGGCACGGCATCGCTGTTGATTGACACCACAAAATTCAGCTGATTGAGCGGCACCCCGGCAGCGTAATAAAGGTTGGTGACACGCGCCACGCGTTCCAGTCCGAGGTTAGGCTGGCGCACATCCCCTTCCGTGCGGTTGATCTGAAAAACGATCTTATTGCTCAGGCCTGGCGTATTCGCGGGGTTGTAATCCGGCGTATTCACAAAATGGATTTTGCCGTAGCCCGCGATGGCTGGCGTGCTCCAGAAGTCCGCTGGCTCGCTTTTGTTGTCAGCAAACTTGCTGCTGACCTTATCCACCAGCTCTGGAAGCTGTAACACATTACCGCCCACGAAACCCGCCAGTGCGGCGATGACAATATAGGACGCTGGACGCATTTCACTTCTCCTCGATAGAAGACCCTAAGCCCAATTACATTTGCAGGAAGGCATAACCCTGATTTTCCAGCGTCGACACGGTGGTCGGACTGGACAACGCATGAATAACCGATTGATCAATCCAGTCTTTCGGGAAGTGATGGAACGCCACTGACTGATCGCATACCGATACTTTGACGCCTAATTTGTTGAGCTCCCCGATCAGCGCCAGGTTGGGGTTGTCAGCTTTGTAGAATTGCTGGAAATGCGCGTTATCCAGCATGGCAGGCGTGGCATCACCGGTCACAGAGACCACAAAGTGCAACTGATCGGCCGGCACGCCTGAAGCGATGTAGAGGTTGACGACGCGGGCGACGCGCTCCAGCCCAAGATTAGGCCGCTTCATGTCCCCTTCGCTTTTGGTGATTTGAAACACCACTTTGTTGCTCAGCCCGACGACCGGTTTAAAGGCGGCATCAGATTCGTAATGGATTTTGCCGTAACCATCGATAGCAGGCGTGCTCCAGAACCCGTCCGGATCGGTTGGCTCGGCAGAAAAATGGCTCACCACTCGCTGATAAATATCATCACTTTTGCTGACGGTGGCACCAACAAACCCACCCACGATCGCAATCAGGGCGTAAGAGACAACAGAACGCATAAAAACTCTCCGGCATGCACTGCGCTAATTCACAGTCCGTTTGAATAAAGTGCCTTATCTATATCACAGCGTGAGCAGGGCAAAAGTCCTGCAGTTTTGGCCTGTCCGGGGTTTTCATTGCAGAAATAATAATTAGTCAGGCTAATTGAATAATGCTTTCGATTGAGACGAAGAGATGCCTAAAAAAATAACTGGCTTGAATCGACTGCCAGCTGTTTAGGTTTTATCAAGCCAGTGGCGCTGAAAATATGACCATACTTAACTAAAATTTCGGCGACTCTATAAAAAATCACCATTAAAATCACTGATGGATAAAACAGGCCAGTTCACTGTTTTGACGTTTGTTTTTCAGAGTAAACCTGGAAAAGTTCATGCCAGATTCAATTATTTTGAGCAACTTTACGTAACTTTAACTTCTGAACCTGTAAAAGCGCTAACCTGGTCGTGGCGGACTATTCAATTTTTTGCTGCAATCAGCGCCCGCTGTAGCCATTTTTTCACTTTAAGTCTGTGTCGCTTCTTCATTTGCTTGTTACCACGCGCTGGTTAAGATAGAAGCGCTGCGTCAAAGGAAAGAACGCGCAGAACATTTGAACGACTTACCTGTCCAATTGCAGGTGACTTTTACAGGATCAAGGCATGTTTAACCGGTTGAAAAAATCAGTGCTGGCGGCCCTTATTCCTACGCTGCTGCTGACGCCCGCGCTCTCCGTGCGCGCGGACGTGAGTGATAATCTGCCCGATATGGGAACCACAGCGGGTTCGACGCTATCCATTAATCAGGAAT
Source organism: Pantoea rwandensis (assembly GCF_000759475.1). Taxonomy (NCBI): domain Bacteria; kingdom Pseudomonadati; phylum Pseudomonadota; class Gammaproteobacteria; order Enterobacterales; family Erwiniaceae; genus Pantoea; species Pantoea rwandensis. The sequence goes on along the minus strand of NZ_CP009454.1, from coordinate 1,731,728 downwards.
TACAAATTGGCGACTTCTACGTGCGCCAACTGCGCGCCAGTGCGCCGCTGATTAACGATCCGCTATTAAATCAATACATCAATGAGTTAGGGCAGCGCCTGGTGGCGCATGCCAATTCGGTGCGCACGCCGTTTCACTTCTTTCTCATTCAGAATGACGAACTTAACGCTTTCGCCTTTTTCGGCGGCAACGTCGTGCTGCATTCATCATTGTTCCGCTACACCGATAACGAAAGCCAACTGGCGTCGGTGATGGCGCACGAAATTTCCCACGTCACCCAACGTCATCTGGCACGTGCGATGGAAGAGCAGAAGCGTAATGCGCCGCTCACCTGGGTGGGTGCATTGGGGTCGATTCTGCTCGCCATAGCCAGCCCACAAGCCGGGATGGCAGCATTGACCGGTACGTTGGCGGGCACGCAGCAGGGCATGATCAGCTTCACTCAAGCCAACGAGCAGGAAGCTGACCGCATCGGCATTCAGGTGCTGCAACGCGCCGGTTTCGATCCGCAGGCGATGCCGAGTTTCCTGCAAAAGCTCGCCGATCAAAGCCGCTTCTCTTCTAAACCCCCGGAAATTTTGCTCACTCACCCCTTACCGGATAGCCGTTTAGCCGATGCGCGTAACCGTGCCAACCAGATGCGCCCGGTGGTGGTTCAGTCATCTGAAGGCTTCTATATGGCGAAGGTGCGCTCGTTGGGTATGTATGCCACAGGCCGTAATCAGCTGACCGATGATCTGTTGAATGAATACGCTAAAGGCAATTCGCGCGAGCAGATGGCATCGCAATATGGCAAAGCAGTGCAGTTCCTGCAGGCGAAAAGCTTCGACAGTGCAAAAAAAATCATCACCCCGATGCTGGCGAAACAGCCGGATAACGTCTGGTTGCTGGATATCATGACGGATATCGACATCGGTCTGAACCAGCCTCAGCAGGCGATCAACATGCTAACCAGTGCCAAAGGTAGCAGCACCAATCCGGTGCTACAGCTCAACCTCGCTAACGCTTATGTCGAGGCGAAACAGCCCGCTAACGCCACGCGCATCCTCAATCGTTATACCTTTGCCCACCCTGATGACGTCAATGCCTGGGATTTGCTGGCACAAGCCTCGGCAGCACAGGGATTACGGGATGAGGAGTTGTCGGCACGAGCGGAAGGATTAGCACTCAATGGCCAGCTCGATCAGGCGATCACCACCCTGAGCAGTGCCAGCGCCCAGGTGCCACTCGGCAGCCTGAAACAGGCACGTTACGATGCACGCATCGATCAGTTCCGCGAACTGCAGAAGCGGTTCCGTCAGTATCAGAAAGGATAAAAATAATGGTGAGCATTTATCACAACCCGCGTTGCAGCAAGAGCCGCGAAACCCTGGCGCTGCTGCAGGATAAAGGCATTGAACCTGATGTGGTGCTGTATCTTGAGACACCGCCTGACATGCAGACGCTGAAAAAACTGCTGCGGCAGCTAGGCATGAGCAGTGCGCGCGACCTGATGCGCCGTAAAGAAGACCTTTATAAAGAGCTGAATTTGGCCGACGTGCAGTTGAGTGAAGAGCAGTTGCTCCAGGCGATGGTGGACAATCCCAAACTGATTGAACGCCCCATCGTGATCAACGGTGACCAGGCGCGTATTGGTCGTCCACCTGAAGCGGTGCTGGAGATTATTTAAAGCCCCAGCGCTTCTTTCACAAAGGGAATGGTGAGCTTGCGTTGCGCGCTGATAGAGGCGCGATCCAATCGATCAAGCGTATCAAACAGCGTGCGCATTTCGCGGTCGAGGCGTTTCAGCAGGAAGCGCCCGACATCTTCCGGTAACTCAAAACCACGCAACCCCGCACGCAACTGCATCGCCTGGAGTTTGTCTTCATCAGAAAGCGGTTGTAAGCGATAAATCTGGCCCCAGTCGAGACGTGATGCAAGATCGGGCAGTGCAAGATTGAGCTGACGCGGAGGACGATCGCCAGTGATCAACAAACGCGTTTTGCCGATTTCAAGAATGCGATTGTAGAGATCGAAAATCGCCATCTCCCACTCCGCATCACCGGCAATGCATTCGATATTATCGATACACACCAGCGCCAGATTCTCCATGCCATCCAACACTTCCGGCACGAACCAGGTGCGCTTATCCAGCGGAACATAGCCTACCGCTTCACCACGCGCCGACATCTCTGCGCAGGCCGCGTGTAACAGGTGGCTGCGGCCGCCGCCTTCGCGTGACCAGAAATAGAGATAGCTGCCGTGCTGCTGAGAAAGTGCGCCTTGCAGCGCCGCCAGCAAAGACGGATTTTCCCCCGGCCAGAAACTGGCAAAGGTTTCATCATCGGGTAAATAGAGTGGCAGTGAAAGCTGTGCCGGCGTGTTCAGAAGTACCTCAACGGATGAGCAGGCAGAAAACGGCGCAAGTTTATCACGATCCTTGCAAGAGATGAACCAGGCTTCCCTGCCCGGCAAAGCGCATTAACTTTCGCGCTTTTCTTCGGCATCCAGTACCACTTCCTCGGGCCGTAACAGATTGATTACGCGGAAAATCAGTGCCAACGCGACGCCAACGATAGTGGCCAGCGCCATGCCTTTCAGTTCTGCAGCGCCGATATGCACTTTCGCGCCGCTGACGCCGATGATCAGGATCACCGAGGTCAGGATCAGATTCTGTGCTTTGTTGTAATCCACTTTAGATTCAATCAATACGCGAATACCGGAAGCCCCGATCACCCCGTACAACAACAGAGAAACACCCCCCATTACCGGTACCGGGATCGCCTGAATCGCGGCCGCCAGTTTACCGACGCAAGAGAGCAGAATCGCGAAGATCGCCGCCCCGCCAATCACCCAGGTGCTGTATACGCGGGTAATCGCCATCACGCCGATGTTCTCACCGTAAGTGGTGTTTGGCGTGGAACCGAAGAAACCGGAGATCATGGTGGACAAGCCGTTAGCAAACATCGAGCGGTGCAGGCCGGGATCGCGGATCAGATCTTTTTTCACGATATTGGCGGTAACGACTAAGTGGCCAACGTGCTCAGCGATCACCACGAGCGCCGCAGGCAGGATGGTCAACATCGCGGCCCATTCGAAGCGCGGCGTGTAGAAGGTTGGCAGTGCAAACCACGGCGCATCGGCGACCGATTGCCAGTTCACAATGCCCATAAAGGATGAGAGCGCGTAGCCTGCCAGCACACCAATCAGAATCGGGATGATGGCGAGGAAGCCGCGGAACAGCACGGAACCAAACACCGTGACCGCCAGCGTCACCATGGAAATGATGATGGTTTTACTGTCAGGTGACGTGCCATCGGCTGGCAGCAGACCGGCCATATTGGCCGCCACGCCCGCCAGTTCCAAACCGATCACCGCAACAATCGCGCCCATTGCGGCGGGAGGGAACATCACGTCAAGCCAGCCGGTGCCGGCTTTTTTGACAATCAACGCCACCACGCAGAACAGGAAACCACAGAGAATAAAGCCGCCGAGCGCCACTTCATAACCCAGTGGCAACAGCAGCAGCACCGGTGAAATAAACGCAAAGCTCGACCCCAAATACGCCGGGATTTTGCCTTTACAGATAAACAGATACAGCAACGTACCGACGCCGTTGAACAGCAGCACGGTGGCCGGGTTGATATGGAACAGAATTGGCACCAGCACTGTAGCACCAAACATGGCGAACAGGTGTTGCAGGCTGAGTGGAATGGTTTGCAGCAGCGGTGGACGTTCGTCAACCCCAATCGCGCGACGAGTCATTGATATCCCCTTGAGTTGTGTTTTATTTTTTTGCCAAAAAAAAGCCGACTCTCTGGCCGGCTGTATGCTTTATTTATTTCGTTCCGAAGATCTTATCGCCGGCGTCGCCGAGACCCGGAATGATATAGCCCTTCTCGTTCAATCCCTGATCGATTGACGCGGTATAAAGCTCAACGTCTGGATGCGCTTTTTCCAGCGCCGCAATCCCTTCTGGCGCCGCCACCAGCACCAACACTTTAATGCTGTTGCAGCCCGCTTTTTTCAGCAGGTCGATGGTTGCGATCATCGAACCACCGGTCGCCAGCATCGGGTCAACCACCAGCGCCAGACGCTCTTCGATGTTTGACACCAGCTTCTGGAAATAAGGAACCGGCTCCAGCGTCTCTTCGTCACGATAAACACCAACTACACTGATGCGCGCGCTTGGCACGTGTTCCAGAACGCCTTCCATCATGCCGAGGCCGGCACGCAGGATCGGCACCACGGTGATTTTTTTGCCTTTGATTTGATCGACATCAACCGGGCCGTTCCAGCCTTCGATGGTGACGCGCTCGGTGGCCAGATCGGCGGTGGCTTCATAAGTCAGCAGGCTGCCGACTTCTGAGGCCAGCTCGCGGAAGCGTTTGGTGCTGATATCATGCTCACGCATCAGGCCCAGTTTATGTTTGACCAGCGGGTGTTTGACTTCCACGATCTTCATGATTGTTCTCCCGGAATTGAGTTGAGCTAAAAAAAAATCGCCGGATTATACCGCCTTTTTGCCGCTGCGCCACTTGTCATTGGTCAATGGCTTAGCGCGATCCGCGTGATCATAAGGATTGGCGAAAAATCAGCGCTGTGCAAAGCGGCATGAGATGGGACTCGCAAACGTTTGCCTGCACTGGTAGAATTAGCGCGCTTAATTTTTGCCACCAACCGCAATTCGCGTGGGGATTCCGCAGTGACCGACAAAACCTCTCTCAGCTACAAAGACGCCGGTGTTGATATCGATGCTGGTAACGATCTGGTTGACCGTATTAAAGGCGTAGTAAAGAAAACTCGTCGCCCGGAAGTCATGGGTGGACTGGGTGGCTTTGGCGCGCTCTGTGCGCTGCCGCAGAAATACCGCGAGCCTGTGCTGGTCTCCGGAACCGATGGCGTCGGCACCAAGCTGCGTCTGGCGATGGATCTCAAACGTCATGACAGCATCGGTATCGATCTGGTTGCGATGTGTGTGAACGACCTGATTGTGCAAGGCGCTGAGCCGCTGTTCTTCCTCGACTACTACGCGACCGGAAAACTGGATGTGGATACCGCTTCTGCGGTGATCACCGGCATCGCCGAAGGTTGCCTGCAGTCAGGTTGTGCGCTGGTCGGCGGTGAAACCGCTGAGATGCCAGGCATGTACCACGGTGAAGACTACGACGTGGCCGGTTTCTGCGTCGGCGTGGTGGAAAAATCAGAAATCATTGACGGATCGAAAGTGCAGGACGGCGACGTGCTGATCGCACTGGGCTCAAGCGGCCCGCATTCGAACGGTTATTCGCTGGTGCGTAAGATTCTGGAAGTCAGCCAGACTGATCCAGAAACCAAACAGCTGGAGGGCAAACCACTGGCCGATCACCTGCTGGCACCGACTCGCATCTACGTGAAAAACATCCTCAGCCTGATCGAACAGGTGGATGTGCACGCGATTTCTCACCTGACCGGTGGCGGCTTCTGGGAAAACATCCCACGCGTGCTGCCAGACAATACTCAGGCAGTGATTGACGAGAAGAGCTGGCAGTGGCCGTCCGTGTTCAGCTGGTTGCAGCAGGCAGGCAACGTCAGCCGTCATGAAATGTATCGTACCTTTAACTGCGGCGTGGGCATGATCATCGCGCTGAGCCCGGCCGATGCCGATAAAACGGTACAGCTGATGACCGACGCTGGCGAACAGGCGTGGAAAATCGGCGTGATTAAAGCCTCTGACTCAGAAGAGCGAGTGGTTATTAATCCATGAAAAAACTGGTTGTACTGATCTCCGGTAACGGAAGCAATCTTCAGTCCATCCTCGACGCCTGCGCAAGCGGGCGTATCAACGGCAGCGTCGCTGCCGTTTTCAGTAATAAAGCCTCAGCGTTGGGTTTGACGCGTGCGCAGGAAGCCAGCGTACCGGGTCATAGCCTCGCCGCCAGTGACTTTGCCGACCGCGATGCATTTGACCGCCAACTGATGCAGGAAATCGATGCCTATGCACCCGACCTGGTAGTGCTGGCCGGTTACATGCGCATTCTCAGTCAGGCGTTTGTCGCGCATTATCACGACCGGTTGGTGAACATCCATCCGTCGCTGCTGCCGAAATATCCCGGACTGCATACCCATCGTCAGGCGCTAGAGAATGGTGATGAAGAACACGGTACGTCGGTGCACTTTGTTACTGACGAACTGGATGGCGGACCGGTGATTTTGCAGGCGCGCGTGCCGGTATTTGCTGAAGATGATGAAGAAGAGATCACCTCACGCGTGCAGCATCAGGAGCATGCGATTTATCCGCTGGTGATAAGCTGGTTCGTCGATGGACGCTTGCAGATGCGTGATGGAAAAGCCTGGCTGGATGGGCAACCGCTGCCACCGCAGGGTTACGCACACGACTGATATCCACCTTATTCAGCCGCTTGCAGACACGTTGCCCCGCTTAATTCACCCCAGTCACTGGCTGATGTCAGCGCCTGGGGCTGCTAAAACCTGCTGCCTTTCTACGCCCTGAAAACGTAGAGCAAGTGGCTTATCCCTTAACCAAATCTACCCGTAATGTAATCTTCGGTTTTACGCGCTTTTGGCGAGGTGAAGATACGATCGGTTTCATCAAACTCCACCAGTTGCCCGTTATGCATGAACGCCGTGTAATCTGACACACGTGCCGCCTGCTGCATGTTGTGCGTCACCAGCACCAGCGTGAAATGCTGCTTTAACGTGGTCATTAACTCTTCGATCACTAGCGTGGATATCGGATCGAGTGCCGATGTTGGCTCATCCAGCAGCAATACTTCCGGCTCAATGGCAATGGCGCGCGCAATCACCAGACGCTGCTGCTGACCGCTGGAGAGCGTCAACGCATTCTGCGCCAGCTGATCCTTCACTTCACTCCACAGTGCCGCCGCACGCAGCGCACGTTCACAAGCTTCATTCAGCACGCGACGATCGCGCACCCCTTGCAGCCGCAAACCGTACACCACGTTCTCATAGATCGATTTTGGGAACGGATTCGGCCGCTGAAACACCATGCCAATGCGACGGCGCAGCGCGGGCAGATCCTGATTGGCCTGCATCACTGCATGCTGATCCAACAGAATTTCGCCCTCTATGCGGCAACGATCAATCACATCATTCATGCGATTAAAGCAGCGCAGCAGCGTCGACTTGCCACAACCGGACGGGCCAATCAGCGCTGTGATGCGGTTTTTGGGGATGTGCAGATCGATATTGTTCAGCGCCTGGCGTTCGCCGTACCACAGCGACAGCTGGTTAACGGTTAACGCGATGTCGTAATCGGGCGTCATCTAAAAACCTTTCTAGTGCGTCATGAGGCGGTAACGCTCGCGCAGCCGATGCCGCAGCGCCATCGCCAGCAGATTGAGCGACAGGATAATCACCACCAGCAGCAAGGCGGTGGCGTAAACCAGCGGTCGGTCAGCGTCGATATTCGGGCTCTGGAAGGCCAAATCGTAAATCTGAAAACCGAGGTGCATAAATTTGCGGTCGAGGTGCAGATACGGGAACACCGCATCCACCGGTAGCTCCGGGGCCATTTTCACCACACCCACCAGCATCAGCGGGGCGGTTTCCCCTGCCGCACGCGCCACGGCCAGAATCAGGCCGGTGAGCATCGCCGGTACCGCCAGCGGTAACACCACGCGCCACAGCGTTTCCGCTTGTGTGGCACCCAGCGCCAGCGAGCCCTGGCGCAGATTATCCGGGATGCGTGACAGCCCCTCTTCGGTGGCGACAATCACCACGGGTAATGTCAGTAGCGCCAGCGTCAGTGCCGCCCACAGCAGGCCCGGTGTGCCATACGTCGGATTCGGTAGTGCGCGTGAGAAAAACAGCTGGTCGATAGTGCCGCCGATCAACCAGACAAAGAAGCCCAGACCAAACACGCCATACACAATGGATGGCACGCCGGCGAGATTCACCACCGCAATGCGCACCAGACGGGTTAAGGCATTACGTCCGGCATATTCGTGCAGCCACACCGCTGCGACCACGCCCAATGGCATCACAATGATCGACATGAGCAACACCATCAGCACCGTGCCAAAAATCGCCGGGAACGCCCCGCTCTCGCCGCCGCCTGATGTGGGTGAATCGCTGACAAACTGCCAGATTTGACTGAAGAAGTGCTGCAACTTCTGCCCAAACGACATCGCATTTGGATACCAGGCATCCACCACCTGCGCCAGCGGAATAATGTGATCCTGCCCCTGCACATCGCGCAGCACCAAGGTGTCGCGTTCGCTCTCATGTTGCAAATGGGTCAGCTGTTGCGCTAGTGCGCTAAAGCGCCGCTGCAGCGCCACGCTGTTGGCATCGAATTCCGATTGATCCTGCAGGGTGAACGTGCCGCGCTGACGTTGCTCATCAGCTTGCTGCTGCAGGCTTTCCAGCTGTGCATTAAGGCGTGCCATTTGCACACGACGAATATGGCTGGCCTGACGTAACTGCTCATGCACCTGCACCAACCGCTGCTGCAATAGCGCATCACGATCGCGTGCGGTCAGCACTTCGTTGTCTTCCCGCAACTCAATCAGCCAGCCGTAAGCATTGCCGCCGCTGCGGCGCTGTAACACCATCGCGTCTGCTGGACGGCGCGTTTTCGCCGCGCCCTGGCTATACAGCACACGGAAATCCGGTGCGGCAAAATCGCGATTGCCGGTTTTCACCACATAGCGCCACTGCTCGCCCTGCGGCTGTTTGTGCAGCGTTTCGCCCAGCACCATCACCGCCGAGCCTTCCGGCGGCTGGAACAGGTATTGATCCACCGGTTGTGGCCAGAAGGCGCGCATGCCCTGCCATGCCAGCAGGCCAATCAGCAAGGTAAACGCCAGTAAACACACGGCCACCGCACCGGCTGTTAGCCAGCGCCAGCGATCGTTTTGACGCATCGCTTTCATCCCTGTCCCTCATGCTGGCTGTAGCGCTGGCGCAGACGCTGACGAATCAACTCCGCGACGGTGTTGATCACTAAAGTGAATATCAGTAACAACAGCGCACTCAGGAAAAGAATTCGGTAATGCGCACTGCCCGCTGCCGCTTCAGGCATCTCAATGGCGATGTTGGCCGAAAGTGCACGTAATCCGGCAAATAAGCCGCCTTCACTGACCGGCGTGTTACCGGTGGCCATCAGCACAATCATGGTTTCCCCTACTGCGCGGCCAAAACCGATCATCAGGGCAGCAAAAATCCCCGCCGATGCGCCTGGCAGCACCACACGCGTTAGGGTTTGCCAAGGCGTGGCGCCCAGCGCCAGTGAACCTTGTCCCAGTGCGCCTGGCACGCTGAATAGGGCATCTTCAGACAACGTGAAAATCAGCGGAACCAGCGCAAAGCCCATCGCCAGCGCTGCGACCAATAAGTTACGTTGCTCATAGTGCGCCAGCCGCTCGCCGATATCCGGCCACAGCTGCGTGGGCAACCACAGCGTTAACAGGGTCACGGCCAGCAATACCGGCAGCAGTAGAATCACTTCAAAACCGGGACGGCGCCAACGCAAGGGCAAGTGCGGACTGAGCACGCCGCACAGCAATAAAGTGACCGCCAGCACCAGCGGCAACAGCAGCACGCCAACCAGCGCAGTACTCACATGGGGTGCCAACCAAACCCCGGCAATCAATCCAATCACCACGCTCGGCAACGCACCCATCATCTCAATGCCCGGCTTCACCCAGCGGCGTAACCCCGGCGACATAAACCATGCGGTGTACATTGCCGCCGCCAGAGCCAGCGGCGTGGCAAACAGCAGCGCCAGCGAGGCGGCTTTGAGTGTGCCCAGCACCATCGGTATCAGACTGAATTTGGCCTGATAGCTGTCGCCAGCCGCAGTGGATTGCCATACCCAATCCGGCTGCGGATAGTTTTCGTACCAAATTTTTTGCCACAGATTGCGCCAGGTGAAATCGGGCCAGGGATTATCCAGCGCAAACTGTTGCCACTGCCCTTCCCGCTCCACAATCAGCGCATCACCGCGGGGTGAAAATGCCAGCGCCTGAATACCGGGAGCTAACTGCCGCGTCAAAATTGGCCCTTGCTGCTTACTGGCGAACAGTTTGATTTCCCCCGCCGCATTAAAGGTGGCAAACACACGTCGTTGCGCCTCAGGTACGATCTTCACCGCATCCTGGCTGTGCTCAAAGGTATGTATTTCCTGCAGCCGTGGCCCTTTATCGCTCGCAATAGCAAACCATTGTTTCACCCCCTGTGCATCCTGAATCAGCAGCGTGCGGCCGCCGGTGAGGATATGCAGGCTTTGCGGACGCTGGTTGAGGGTCTGCGTTTCACGCAGTTGTGCGCCTTCTGGTGTGATTTGCCACACATGCAGCAAGCGCCCTTCACTGGCGTACAGCAATGTGCCATCGGGGGATAACAGCAGATGCTCGGTTTGCTGCTGTGGAAGCAAAATCTGATTGACGGTTTGCTGGTTCTCCAGCGTCATTACACTGATGCCCGCAGGCGTTTGGGCGGCAATCCGCCACTGGTGATCGCTCAGCGAGGTCAGCGCCATGGTGGTCACTGCGCCCTGCGCCAGACGCAGCGGACGATCGCCAAACGGAAAGAACCACTGACCATGATTTTCGTGGATCAGCGGTTGCATCAGCAGCAGCGCGCCCTGCATATTGAGTAATACGCTACTGCTATTGCTGCTGTTGACCGCCGCATCAGGATGCTGTTGCAGCGCCAGTGCCTCAACGGCGGGCTGTCCATCGAGCGGAATAAAGCGCGCCTCATTGCGGCTGATGCGCCAGCCAAGCTGCCCATCGCTGCCCATCGCCAGCACCGGCGCTTTATCCCAAAGTTGAATATTAGTGGTGGCTTGCATACCCGGCGCGCTGAAAAGGGGTAACACCACCCAAATCAGCCAGAAGAAAAGCAGCAGCATCAGCAGTAAAATGCCCACGCCGCAGCTTGTCACCACGCGACGAACCAACTGATCGACAGCGCGGCGACGGCGGTCGCTGAAATGGACAGGGATACGATTTATGCTCATGCAGGCCTGGTTACAGGTGAAAACACGTCGCTATGTTGCCCGTAGCTGATTGATAAGACAACCTTTGACGTTGGACAAGCTTGCCATACTCTCGCCATAATGGTGACGGACACTGAGCGGAGGCGCATTTTTGCGATTTTCCCGCCGGACAATCCGTCCAGCAACAGCCTCACGGAGTCAGAATGGGTCAGGAAAAGCTGTATATAGAAAAAGAAATAAGCTGGTTAAGCTTCAACGAACGCGTATTACAGGAAGCGGCGGACAAGACTAACCCGCTGATTGAGCGCATGCGCTTCCTGGGAATCTATTCCAACAATCTCGAAGAGTTCTACAAAGTGCGCTTCGCCGATCTGAAACGTCGCATTCTGATTGGTGAGGAACAGGGCACGCCGACGACCCTTCGTCATATCTTGAAAAAAATTCAGCTGCGGGTGCAGAAATCGGATCAGGAATTCGATGCGCTGTACAACGACCTGCTGCTGGAAATGGCCCGTAATCAGATCTTCCTGATTAACGAACGCCAGCTGTCGCCGAATCAGCAAGAGTGGCTGCGCTATTACTTCAAACATCAATTACGCCAGCACGTCACGCCGATTCTGATTAACCACGACACCGATCTGATTGAATTCCTCAAAGACGACTACACCTATCTGGCGGTCGAGATCATTCGCGGCGACGATATTCGTTATGCGCTGCTGGAAATCCCGTCCGACAAAGTTCCCCGTTTCGTCAACTTACCGGCTGAATCACCGCGTCGTCGCAAGCCGATGATTCTGCTGGATAACATCCTGCGCTATTGCCTGGATGAAATCTTCAAAGGCTTCTTCGATTACGATGCGCTGAATGCTTATTCAATGAAGATGACGCGCGATGCTGAGTACGATCTGGTTACTGAGATGGAATCGAGCCTGCTGGAATTGATGTCCTCCAGCCTGAAGCAGCGTCTCAACGCAGAACCGGTGCGCTTTGTGTATCAGCGTGATATGCCGGATGCGATGGTGGAAATGCTGCGCCATAAGCTGTCGATTTCGAACTACGATTCGATTGTGCCGGGCGGTCGTTACCACAACTTTAAAGACTTTATCGGCTTCCCGAACGTCGGCAAAGCCAACCTGGAAAACCGTCCGCTGCCGCAAATTCGCCACATCGGCTTTGATGGCTTCCGCAACGGTTTCGATGCCATCCGTAATCGTGATGTGCTGCTCTACTATCCTTATCACACCTTTGAGCACGTGCTGGAGCTGCTGCGCCAGGCGTCATTCGACCCAAGCGTGCTGGCGATTAAGATCAACATTTATCGCGTGGCCAAAAACTCACGCATCATGGATGCGATGATCCACGCCGCCTACAACGGTAAAAAAGTCACGGTGGTAGTTGAGCTGCAGGCGCGCTTTGATGAAGAAGCCAACATTCGCTGGGCGAAACGCCTGACCGAAGCGGGCGTGCACGTGATCTTCTCTGCGCCAGGCTTGAAAATTCACGCCAAGCTGTTCCTGATTTCACGTCGTGAAGGCGATGAAATCGTGCGTTATGCGCATATCGGTACCGGCAACTTCAACGAAAAAACCGCACGCATTTATACTGACTATTCATTGCTGACTGCCGATGCGCGTATCACCAATGAAGTGCGTCGCGTGTTTAACTTTATTGAAAACCCGTATCGCCCGGTGACGTTCGAGCACTTACTGGTGTCGCCGCAAAACTCGCGCGACATGCTGTATAAGTTGATCGATGCCGAGATCGCTAATGCTCAGCAGAAAAAACCGGCCGGCATTACGCTGAAAATCAATAACCTCGTCGATAACGGCCTGGTGGATCGCCTTTATGCCGCGTCATCTGCGGGCGTGAAGATCAATTTGCTGGTGCGCGGCATGTGTTCTCTGATCCCTGATTTACCGGGCATCAGTGAAAATATTCGCATTACCAGCATCGTTGACCGTTATCTTGAGCACGACCGCGTCTATATTTTTGAGAGCGGCGGCGAGAAAAAGGTTTATCTCTCTTCCGCAGACTGGATGACGCGTAATATCGATCACCGCATTGAGGTGGCCGTGGCGATTCTCGATCCCCGCGTGAAGCAGCGCATTCTGGATATCATTGCCATTCTGTTGAGTGATACCGTAAAAGCGCGCATCGTGGACAAAGAACTGAGTAACCGTTATGTTCCGCGCGGCAATCGCAAGAAGGTGCGCTCGCAGCTGGCGATTTACGATTACATCAAGAAACTGGAACAACCCGAATAACGCCTATGCCAATTTCCCATAAAAGTACGCCGAAACCGCAGGAATTTGCTGCCATCGATCTGGGCTCAAACAGCTTTCACATGGTCATTGCCCGTGTGGTCGATGGCGCCCTGCAAGTGTTGGGGCGATTGAAACAGCGCGTGCATCTGGCCGATGGGTTAGATGCAAAAAATCGCCTGAGCGATGAGGCGATGGAGCGTGGCCTGAGCTGCCTGGCGCTGTTTGCGGAGCGCTTACAGGGGTTCAGCCCGGCAAACGTCACCATTGTCGGTACCCACACGCTGCGTATCGCCACCAATGCTGAAGAGTTCCTGCAGCGTGCGGCGGAGGTGATCCCTTATCCGATTGAAGTCATCTCTGGCAACGAAGAAGCACGTTTGATTTTCATGGGCGTGGAGCATACGCAGCCGGAGAAAGGCCGCAAGCTGGTGATCGATATCGGCGGCGGTTCAACCGAGCTGGTGATCGGTGAGGATTTTGAACCGCAGCTGGTGGAAAGCCGCCGCATGGGTTGTGTCAGCTTTGCCAATCTCTATTTCCCGAAAGGGGAAATTTCGCCTGAACACTTCCGTCGCGCGCGTTTGTCCGCAGCGCAGAAGCTGGAAACCATGGCTTGGCAATATCGTCTGCACGGCTGGCAGTATGCGCTCGGCGCTTCAGGCTCGATCAAAGCGGCCTGCGAAGTGCTGCTGGCAATGGGTGAAAAAGAGAAGCTGATCACGCCGGAAACGCTGGAGATGCTGGTCTCTGAGGTGCTGAAGCACAAGTCGTTTAATGCGTTGAGCCTGCCGGGCTTGTCAGAAGAGCGGAAAGCGGTGTTTGTGCCGGGCTTAGCGATTCTGTGTGGCGTATTTGATGCGCTGGCAATTCGTGAACTGCGCCTGTCTGATGGCGCACTGCGTGAAGGTGTGCTGTATGAGATGGAAGGCCGTTTCCGTCATCAGGATATTCGCAGCCGCACCGCACAAAGTCTGGCAAACCATTACGCCATCGATAGCGATCAGGCGCGTCGTGTGCTGGAAACCACCGAGCAGCTGTATCTGCAGTGGCTGGATCAAAATCCTAAGCTGGCAAATCCACAGCTTTCCGCGCTGCTGAAGTGGGCTGCACTGCTGCATGAAGTCGGATTGACCATCAATCACAGCGGCATGCAGCGCCATTCAGCTTACATCCTGCAGAACTCCAACATGCCTGGTTTTAACCAGGATCAACAGATGTTGTTGGCCATGCTGGTACGCTATCACCGTAAAGCGGTGAAGCAGGATGAAATGCCCCGTTTCACCTTGTTCAAAAAGAAACAGTTCCTGCCGATGGTGTTCCTGTTGCGTCTGGGCACGCTGCTGAATAATCAGCGCCAGGCAACAACCAAGCCGGACTCGCTCAAGCTCAAGGCCGATGACAGCACCTGGACGCTGACTTTCCCGCGTGGCTATCTGAGCCAGAATACGCTGGTGCAGCTGGATCTGGAGCGCGAGCAAGCTTACTGGAATGATGTTACCGGCTGGAAACTGACGCTGGAAGAGGAGTAATGCGGGCTGCTGGCCCGCTGTATCACTATGACAATACGCCCCGATAACTATTTCGCGGAAAAATATGGTCTGACGCCGACCCACTCCGAAGTGCTGGCTGCACTGCCAAAACTGGAAGTGGGCAAAGCGTTAGATCTCGGTTGCGGCCAGGGCCGTAACAGCCTGTTCCTGAATCAGCACGGCTTTGATGTGACGGCCTGGGACAGCAATCCCGTGAGCCTTGAGCGTCTGAATAGCATTATTCAGGAAGAGAATCTGGAGAACATTCGCACTGAGCTGTGCGATCTCAACCAGGTGCGTTTCAATGGCGGCTATCAGTTCGTGCTCTCCACGGTGGTGATGATGTTCCTGCAACCGGAATCCATCCCACAGCTGATCGCCGATATGCAAGCCAGTACGGTGAAATATGGCTACAACCTGATTGTGGCGGCGATGAGCACGGATGATTATCCCAACTCGCAGAATTTCCCGTTCACCTTCAAATCCGGCGAGTTGAGCCATTACTACCGCAACTGGCACATCGTGAAGTACAACGAGGATATCGGTGAACTGCATCGCCAGGATGAAAACGGCGATCGCATCAAATACCGTTTCGCTACGCTACTGGCGCAAAAAGCCAGCTATTGATGACCAGGCCGCGAGATGCGGCCTAATCTGATTTTGATCAACGCAACTTTAACCGTTACTGCTCATTTTTCGCACAGCGATTGACCTGGCGATCTAACTGTGACTAAATGTTGCCATCGCCCAGCCGGGCATTTACAGGAACCACCCCGCGTGAACAGCGCCATCCCAGCACGAAGACGTCCCAAAACCGGTACCATGACTCGCATTATTTTGCTGATCAGTTTCTTTATTTTGGTTGGCCGTCTGATTTTCATCATCCCCGGTGCCATTGAGCATCATCAGCAAAAAAAAGCCGCACCTGAGCCGGTCACCACACTGAGCACCAGCGATTCGCGCTAAGGAACTTGCGGGTCATCGTTGCTTGCCGCTTCACATTGCCCGTTTGTGACAATGCTGCTAAATACGCCCTGATTACCCGCAACGCGCTACACTTTGACCTGACTTTACAGACACAAGGGACGCGTTATGTCTGCTCCGTATGCACAACAATTAACTGAAATCCGCCAGCGCATCTTGCATCTGCTCCTTAGCGAGGACGATCTCGTTGATGTGCTGCTGGATAAATCTATCGATCTCAATGCCGCCGAGCTGCGGGAGATCACCGACTGGCGCCATCAGCTGGAAGAAGAGCTGCAGCAGCTGCATGCTGCTGACTTAGCGGATATCCTCGAAGCGCTCCCTGAACAAGAACGTCTGGCATTATGGCGCCTTGTGCCCTCCGAGCAGCGCGGCCGCGTGCTGGTCGAAGCTTCAGAAACCGTCTGGGCCAGCCTGACGGAAGGTATGACTGATCGCGAGATTCTGCACGCTATTGAGCCGCTGGACATCGACGATCAGGTATATCTGGCACGCTATCTGCCGCGTGACTTAACCGGACGTTTGCTCACCACGCTAGAGCCAAACCTGCGTGCACGCCTGCTGGAAGTGATCGAGCTTGATCGCGACCGCGTGGGCCAGGTGATGGATTTCAACATTCTGACCGTCCGCTCTGACGTTACCCTCGCTACCGTGCAGCGTTTCCTGCGTAAGCGCAAAAGCATGCCGGATGGCACCGATAAAATCTTTATTACCGACGAACAGAACCAACTGCTGGGTGAGTTATCGCTTACCGACATTTTGCTCAACAAGCCTAAAACGCTGGTTTCTGATGTGATGAATGCGCGCCCGACCACCTTTCAGCTTGATGACAAAGCCGAAGAAGCGGCCAGTGCCTTTGAACGTTATAACCTGATCTCCGCCGCCGTTATTGATGCTAAAGGCAAGCTGATTGGGCGTATTACCGTAGAAGACGTGATCGATCTGGTCAATGAAGAGAACGAAAGCAACATCCGTAAGATGGGGGGTATCAGTCAGGGCGAAGATGTGTTCGCGCCCGTGCGCAAAGCGGTTGGCAAGCGCTGGGCGTGGCTCGCCATCAATCTGTGTACTGCATTTATCGCTTCCCGTGTGATTGGCCTGTTTGAAGAGACGATATCCCAACTGGTGGCGTTGGCGGCACTGATGCCCATCGTGGCCGGAATTGGTGGTAACACCGGCAACCAGACCATCACCATGATTGTGCGCGCCCTGGCGCTGCATCAGGTGGAACCCGGTAACTTCTCCTTCCTGGTGGTGCGCGAACTCGGCGTTGCCCTGATCAACGGGCTGTTCTGGGGCGGAATCATGGGCAGCATCACCTGGTTGATGTATGACAACCTGCAACTCGGTGGCGTGATGATGCTGGCAATGGTGCTTAACCTGCTGCTGGCGGCACTAATGGGCGTGCTGATTCCGTTGATCATGACCAAGATGAAACGCGACCCGGCGGTAGGCTCCAGCGTGCTGATCACCGCCATCACCGACACCGGCGGTTTCTTTATTTTCCTTGGATTGGCAACGGTGTTTTTGCTGCACCATTAAATCAAAGACAGTGCGCGTAACGTTGCAGCGCTTGCTGCAAATTGAGTTGTAACGTTGCGCGTGCCAGTTCGCTGATGCCTGGTGTTACGCGGGATGAGCCGCGTTGATTTAACCACTCGACCACATCGACAAGGTGCCACAGCGCGGTTTTACCATCATGAATTGGACGTGGAAACTGCGGGCTGTGAGTGAGCATTAACTTACGCATATTCTGGCGCGACACGCCAATCAACTCAGCAATATCCGTGAGGCCCACCAGATCGGGGGCCGCTTCAATCAGTTCAGCATCGGGTAAAGCCTGAGTGACTTCAGCTAAGGCATCGCGAATCGCTTGCTGCGCACTCTCCGCTTCCCGGCAGTACATCAGACTAAATTTGCCTGCTACGCCGTTGCCCACCAGCGCATCAGTGCAATCGGCAGCGCCGAGTCGTTCCAGGGCTTCGTCATCAGAAACGGCCTCACTCAACTGAAAACGCAACGTGAATTCAAATTCCATTTTTTCATCCTTATCGTTTCACTCTTGAGCAGTTATCCACCACTCGCTTTAACATCCTGGCGTGATTTTCAGGGCTCTTAGGCGTGCTCCAGATACAGGTAATACAGAAATCACCGCATCGACACTCTGCCGAATTCTCCGGACAATACATTTTGCCCCACGCATGATGCCCACCTTGCACAATTTTCCATCCCTGAACTTCCGCATAACGTAAAACACTCTCAATCTCTTTGTGCGGGTGTCGCTTCCGTTCTGACATTGCATGCCACATTATACTTTGATTTTATGGTTGTCAACTGACAACCATCACGAATATTCAGAGGCTATGTCAGCAGTATTTAAGGCGAGAAAAACAAGAAGTGTCTTGAGAATCCCTACTTATATTGTTGTTGGAAAACAGCGCACAAAATCGAGCGCGCCTGAGTTCAAGCGCATATACACTTAGCGCTATCACTGACCTGAGGGAGAAACAGTATGTTTAAAGTTGATGATTTTGTGCAGTCGAAGACCGGTGGCCCAAAGATGCAGGTCACACGGGTGGAAGGTGAGTTGCTATGGTGCGCGCGTATTGACGATCCCATCAAACGTGAGATCGAGGTCAGAGCAGATAGCGTGAATTTGTATCATGAAGAGGGCGATTTCGGCGTGTGCTGATGCTTCCGTTACGCGATAAATAGCGCCGCTACTGGTCAGTGCACCCTGCCATAGCGGTGTAATTTATTGTGTAATGCCTGGTTTTGATCGCCATGAATGTCGCCCTACATTGCTCGGTGCGGTAAATGACGCCCTTACATTGTTTAGTGCGGTTTTCGTAGAGTGCGCATTCATGCGTACCAGGTTAAATAGCACTCACTGGCTTAAGTGAGTGTCATTAGGCAATTTATTGCATGACGTGAACGCAGACAATCACGGATTGTCCTTTTGCAGATTATCTTGACCAATCCCGCCAATAAACGGCAAGCGCAGTTTTAATGGCGTGAAGTCCAGCCCCAGATTCAATCCCAGCATATTCACTTCCAGCCCTTCTTCCGCCCCCAGGGTGACGCCTAACACACCCAGCAAGGACACCTGTAACCCGCGCCCCGACGGTGGTAATCCAATTGGATGAAGCAGAGAGCGATAATCTTTGCCCAAAGCATTGGCAGGCAAATCCAGCTTCAACGCAGGCACTTCACGGCCAATATGCGCCATAAAGGTGTTACTGTTCGGTCCCGGCCAGGCATGATAGGTCGTTGGCCATGGGTAGGATTTTATCGCCGCTTCGATCTGCGAAATCATCGCTTCGGCTTCCCTACCACGATGCTCCACCAGTAAACGCGGTTTCGCACCGTACCAGTATCCATCCGGCAGGTTTGCGTTACGACGCACCTTATCCCCGCTGCCCCAGCTGATCACTTCGTAGCGGTTGTACTGCGTCTCCCCTGCACGCTTAAAAATGATCCACGGATGTACCGCGACAGCGCCCTTCCAGCCATAAGTGGGCGCGGCGTAGACCTGCACAATTGCCAGATTGGCATATTGGTGTGGGTCCGGCGCTAACCCGGCCGAATCCCGTCGCGCCGTCGCCCAACCACCGCGCTCGCTGGTCAACTCACCGGTGCGCGTGGCCTGCGCCAGGCTGGCTGCCAGCGAGAGCAACACAATACAGAGGAAAGAGAGTAGAAAGGCTTTCAATGGCAGCATCGACGGCATCCTGATGAGTAATCATTCACCCGCCATCATGCATTGGTTTAGGTGAGTTTGTATTCACTAACTATGCGATAGGGCAAATCGTTGTGAAAACTGATGTTGGTTACACACAAGAGATTGGAATGCATCTCGCAGTTGCGCACTCTTATTTGACCCTTGCCTTGCGTCAATGTCACTTATAAAAGACAATTTTTGCTGGATTGAATGCTTGCGAGGACGCTATGCAACACACCGAGGTAACAGCATGACTATCATCAATCAATCTGTACCAAAGAAAACCGTAGTCAGCCACGACGATGCGATGGTAGGAGAGCTGCGAGCAAACCCTGATTACGCTGAAATCTACCTGCAAACAGCGCTGGAAGATATCTACGAAGAAGGCGGGATTGCTGCCTTTCTGATTGCCCTCCGCCGGGTTGTTGAAGCCCGAGGTGGCATTAGCGAAATATCTCGCAAGTCCGGATTGTCGCGCCAGCAGTTGTACAAGACACTCTCTGAAAAAGGAAATCCAACGCTCACTACCCTTACAGAGATTACCCGTGCAGCTGGCGTTAGACTGATTCCACACATCTAAAGAAAAAGCCCGCATTTAAGCGGGCTTGATCGGCAATTCAATTAGCGGAAATCATTTCTACTCAATCATTTACTACCAACCTAATTTAATGAAAAGTATGCTGCGAGTAGTTTTATCATCATTCGATACTGTCTGCCGTACCGTTATCAGTGGGAAGTAATTATTTATTGAGCTTATTTATGATGGGATCAGTACGTGAATTGCGGACTGCATCGTATGCTTTCTCACACGTAATGGTAACACGCCCGCGTCGGTCAGCTTCGACTACATAATATTCCTCCGCTGCGCAAATTTATTGGTACAATTCGCCGTGCAATTATCCGGAGTTGGCCCCTGTCTTTCCGCTTGTGACAATTACGGTTTCGCTGCTGAAGTCTGGCGATCGTTGCCCGTATTCCTAACGCTGAACAGCAGCGCGGGCAGCATCAGCTTTAAGTGTCTCCTCATCAGCATCTATTTTTATCTGAAGAATATTAGCCTAGCGGGTTAGTTCAATGCTGCGCTGATCCTGCGTGAGTGCTGTGCGCTCGCGGAGAACTGGCACCAACAATTAGTCGATCAGTTGGAGCTACAAGTCTAAGCTACCGCTCTAGAGTTTATCAGCCAGCCAGAGCACCGGGAGGCACCCGGCACTACGCCATATCGATGATAGCATTTGCCGGGTGTTTTCAGACGCTTTAGAGACGGTAAGTTTCATCAACGACGTGCCATTGGACCGTTCCATCCATTGCTGTGTAGCCTTAAGGCGGCTCAGTGTTTCACTCAATTTTCACTGTGCCCGAGGAGGTGCAATTCCCTGAGTATTGATTCTGGTTACCCGCTCCTTGCGTGTATTTATTCCGAACTAAGACTTTTCTTAGTTTACATTCTTGGTTATTATCGAATCACCCATTACCAATCTTCTTATACCATGATCGATTTCATCAAAGAGTTGCTGGCATCTCTCAAAAAAACTTCTAAGGAAAGAATAAGCAACCCGTTTTATGGTGTATTTATTTTTGCTTGGTTGGCATTTAACTGGGAAGCTGTTGCCATTCTGTTATTCAGCGACCTTCACATGCAGGAAAGAGTCAGGTTTATAAACTCAGCTTATCCATTGATGCATGTTCCACCTTTCATAGCATCTGTCATTCTAACTTTTATACTTCCCTGGTGTACCGAGAAAATCACTTTCTTTCAGTCAAAATCACTTAGTCGAACTTCTTCTTTGTTGGCAATAAGAAAAAAGAAAATGCTTACAGCTGATATTTCAGTGGAAAGATTTAGAGCTAAGAAGGATGTTGCCTATGAACGTTACAAAGTAGGAGCAGAAAAAGAAGTTCAATCGATGAAGGAAGAGATCACCCTTTCAACCAATAGAACGGGCGAAATGACGCAAGAAAGAGATGTAGCATTATCTAAGCTTTCAGATTTAAGAAGCCAGTATTCTAAAGCTCAGAAAGATTTAGAAATGAGCGCGAAATTAGTCGTTGATTATGAAGATATCAAGAACTCTCTTATGCAAGAAGTTTCTGCCAGAAAGAAAGCTGAAGAACGTTGTGCAGACCTACAAGAAGATATTTTTAGCATTAACAGAGAAATGCAATATTAAAAATCATTGCTGGAAGAAAATAAGATTCCCTCATATCCATTAATGACTGAATCAATGGGAGTCGGAACAGAATCATTTCACAGTGATAAGCTAAAGAATGACTGATTTGTAACTCAGGGGGCCCATGAAGATCAAACAGAAAATCGTCAATGTATTTGTGAACTATACGCATGAATGGAACATGGCTATGCACAATGCAATTGAACGCAAAGTGTTCGAAGGCTATCACGCCCTTCACCCTCATGGTTTAAAGGACGGTGACGCTGTCGAAAAATACATTGATAACATGCGGAATTTTTACTATCAGCGGATGATTAACACAGCAACGATGCTGCTGACCGGAGTATCACTACTTGTTGCTATCATTGCCCTAATAGTGGCGCTTATAACGATTCATTTTAGTTAAGAAAACAGGTTGTAATCTATATCAATGCGACTCATTTCTTGCCCACCATTACCAGCGAAGTGACGCTCCATCACCGGGAAGTAGGTCAAGAGGGTTATAATCCTAGTTGTGATTTAAGAGTTATAGAATATGTCATTAAATATATCCAAAGCCGTTTTGAAAATCATTTACAAAAGCATTAAGTAATATAAACAAACCTACATCTCTAGCGAACTTAAAGTCAGCGCCTACAATAAATCGCTGTTTAGTGTATTCATATGGAGTTGCAATGGATTCATATTTAGATATTTTACCTAAAGGTTCTACAGCAGTTGCAGTGAAAACAAAAGGACATAACTTCTTCATTGATAATGAGGGGATATCATCTACTGGTTGTTGGGTTGTATCAAATTATAGGGTCGATGATTATGTAATCGTTTTTCATCAAACTAGCACCGATAATTACGTCTACATTGGTGAGTTTGTCGGTAAAAACGCTGAAGAATATACCGAGCGGCAAGGAAAAAGATATCCCCGCTATCGAATTTTCATTAAAAACCTAAAGCTTGCTCTAAAAACAAATACAACATGGACCTCTTTCGTAGGAAAAAATAATGGTGGTTTCGAGCGGATTTATTTGGAAAACGAAGGGCAGAAAAAGCCTAAATATCTAGATCCCGACTCTATTGAAGCCGAAGAAGGATATAAAAAAGACTTTAACCGAATGACGAGTATTAGAGATAGAAAATTAGCTGACGCGAGGAAAAAAAATGATAATTACACTTGTCAGTCATGTAACAACCAATACTTTGTAAATAACAAGTATATTATCGACTGTCATCATTTAAATCCAATCAATTTAGGGAAAAGAAAAACAAAAATAGAAGATCTAATATCGTTGTGTCCTACATGTCATCGAATTGCGCATACTCGAGTCCCCCCATATTCTTTGAGAGAGTTAAGAGAGATCATGGAAAAGCATGCTTAATCTTATTGACTTTAATTGGTTTAAGGTTCGTATTCAGTTGAGAATTAAGTAGATGTACTACTTAGACTATGTGATGCAAAAATTGCCAAATAATCTTAAGTCAAAACCGCAAAAGCCCGCAACTAAGCGGGCTTTTGGGTATTTTTAGCTAAACAATTCCTGACGCGGAGGTCACTCCCACTCAATCGTGGCCGGTGGCTTACCTGAGATATCGTAAACCACGCGAGAAATGCCGTTTACTTCGTTGATGATGCGGTTGGAGACACGGCCGAGGAAATCGTACGGCAGGTGCGCCCAGTGCGCGGTCATGAAGTCGATGGTTTCTACTGCACGCAGTGAAACAACCCAATCATATTTACGACCGTCGCCCATTACGCCAACAGAGCGCACTGGCAGGAACACGGTGAAGGCCTGGCTAACTTTGTTGTACAGGTCAGCTTTATGCAGTTCTTCGATGAAGATTGCATCCGCACGACGCAGCAGGTCGCAGTACTCTTTCTTCACTTCGCCGAGGACACGCACGCCCAAACCTGGACCTGGGAACGGATGGCGATACAGCATGGCGTATGGCAGACCCAGTTCCAGACCGATCTTACGCACTTCGTCTTTGAACAGCTCTTTCAGCGGCTCAACCAGGCCCATCTTCATCTCTTTCGGCAGACCGCCCACGTTGTGATGCGATTTGATCACGTGCGCCTTGCCGGTAGCAGAAGCAGCAGACTCGATCACGTCTGGATAGATGGTGCCCTGTGCCAGCCATTTCACGTCAGTCAACTTCAGCGCTTCTTCGTCGAACACTTCAACGAACACGCGGCCGATAATCTTACGCTTGGCTTCTGGATCGTTCTCGCCCGCCAGTGCGTCAAGGAAACGATTCTCAGCGGCAACGTGAACGATGTTCAGACCAAAGTGGTCGCCAAACATGTCCATGACCTGCTCAGCTTCATTCAGACGCAGCAGGCCGTTGTCCACGAACACACAGGTCAGACGATCGCCGATGGCACGGTGCAGCAGCATCGCGGTAACAGAGGAATCCACGCCACCTGACAGGCCCAGGATCACTTTATCCTGACCGACCTGCTCACGAATACGCTCTACCGCATCTTCGATGATCTTAGCTGGGGTCCACAGTGCTTCACAGCCGCAGATGTCGCGGATGAAGCGCTCCAGCATGCGCAGGCCCTGACGGGTATGCGTCACTTCTGGGTGGAACTGCACGCCGTAGAATTTCTTCTCTTCGTTAGCCATGATGGCGAACGGACAGGTTTCGGTGCTGGCAACCGTTTCAAAACCTGCTGGGATGGCGGTCACTTTGTCACCGTGGCTCATCCACACGTCCAGCAACGGTTTGCCGGCAGCGCTGATGGCATCTTCGATGTCACGCACCAGTGCGCTCTGCGTCAGCACTTCAACCTGCGCATATCCAAACTCACGCTCGTTGGAGCCTTCAACCTTGCCGCCCAACTGCATTGCCATGGTCTGCATGCCGTAGCACACGCCCAGCACCGGTACGCCAGCATTGAACACGTATTCTGGTGCACGTGGGCTGTTCAGCTCAGTGGTGCTTTCCGGGCCACCTGACAGGATGATGCCGTTTGGATTGAAGCTACGAATCTGCTCTTCGGTGACATCCCACGCCCAGAGTTCGCAGTAGACGCCCAGCTCACGCACGCGGCGCGCGACCAGCTGCGTATACTGAGAACCAAAATCGAGGATCAAAATGCGATGTTTATGAATATTTTCAGTCGTCATTGAGGCGTTTCCATTGGGATGGACTTAATAATAAAAGCGCCCGGCAGGTGCCGGGCGTTGAATCTTACGGGATTATGAACCCATGCGGTAGTTCGGTGACTCTTTGGTGATGGTCACATCATGCACGTGGCTTTCGTTGATACCTGCGCCACTGATGCGCACGAACTCAGCTTTAGTACGCAGATCGTTGATGGTTGGGCAACCGGTCAGGCCCATGCAAGAGCGCAGACCGCCCATTTGCTGGTGCACGATCTCTTTCAGACGGCCTTTGTACGCTACGCGACCTTCGATACCTTCTGGTACCAGTTTGTCGGCGGCGTTATCGGTCTGGAAGTAACGGTCAGATGAGCCTTTAGACATCGCGCCCAGTGAACCCATACCACGGTAAGATTTGAACGAACGGCCCTGATACAGCTCGATTTCGCCTGGAGATTCTTCAGTACCCGCCAGCATAGAACCGACCATCACCGCGGCCGCGCCTGCGGCGATCGCTTTGGCGATGTCACCTGAGAAACGAATACCACCATCAGCCACAACCGGGATACCGGTACCTTCCAGCGCAGCAACCGCATCAGAAACGGCGGTGATCTGTGGTACACCTACGCCAGTCACGATACGCGTGGTGCAGATTGAGCCAGGGCCGATACCCACTTTCACCGCGCTCACGCCCGCTTCGGCCAGTGCCAATGCACCTGCACCGGTCGCCACGTTGCCACCGATGATGTCCAGGTCTGGATACTTCGCACGGGTTTCACGGATACGTTGCAGAACGCCTTCAGAGTGACCGTGAGAAGAGTCGATCAGCAGAACGTCAACGCCCGCAGCAACCAGCGCGTCAACACGCTCTTCGTTACCCGCGCCCGCTCCAACCGCAGCACCAACACGCAGACGGCCTTCCGCATCTTTACAGGCGTTAGGTTTACGTTCTGCTTTCTGGAAATCTTTAACGGTAATCATGCCCAGCAGGTGGAAGCTGTCATCAACAACCAGCGCTTTCTCAACACGTTTTTCGTGCATTTTCTGCAGAACGATGTCGCGCGCTTCACCCTCTTTAACAGTGACCAGACGCTCTTTCGGTGTCATCACTGCGGAAACTGGCAGGCTCAGGTCAGTCACAAAGCGCACGTCACGACCGGTGATGATACCGACCAGTTCGTTGTCTGTGTTCACAACCGGATATCCCGCAAAGCCGTTGCGCTCGGTCAGCTCTTGCACTGCCGCCAGCGTGGTGGTTGGCAGCACAGTTTGCGGATCGGTCACTACGCCACTTTCGTGTTTTTTCACTTTGCGAACTTCATCCGCCTGGCGCTCAATCGACATGTTTTTGTGGATAAAGCCCAGACCACCTTCCTGCGCCAGTGCAATTGCCAGACCGGCTTCGGTCACGGTGTCCATGGCAGCAGACAGCATAGGGATGTTCAGACGGATGTTTTTCGTCAGTTGGGTGCTGAGATCAGCGGTGTTCGGTAAGACAGTGGAGTGAGCTGGAACGAGCAGAACGTCGTCAAAAGTGAGGGCTTGTTTAGTGATTCTTAGCATTGCAATATCTCCACCTGGGGGCGATTAAAACAGATAAAATATTGCCGCGGCATTATACAGGCCGAAATCGATTGCCTCCAGTGTTTTTTAGGAAAAAGTCTTGATCCTTCGGGTGAGCAATGTAGTATCGGTTGATTAACCCTCTGATTTAAAATTTGATCTACATCACATGTCGCTACCGCCAACCGCCAATATTTTTACTGTCAGCCGCCTGAATACCACGGTGCGCCAACTGCTGGAAAATGAGATGGGCCTGGTGTGGCTCAGTGCTGAAATCTCAAATTTTAGCCAGCCCTCTTCCGGTCACTGGTACTTCACCTTGAAGGATGATGGCGCACAAGTTCGCTGCGCGATGTTCCGCAACAGCAACCGCCGCGTCACCTTCCGTCCCCAGCATGGTCAGCAGGTTTTGGTGCGCGCCAGCATTACGCTGTATGAACCGCGTGGCGACTATCAACTGATTATCGAAAGCATGCATCCAGCGGGTGAAGGCTTGTTGCAGCAGCAGTTCGAACAGCTAAAAGCGCGTTTGGCAGCAGAAGGGTTGTTCGATCAGCAGTTCAAACAGCCGCTGCCCGATCCGGCACGTCAGGTTGGCGTCATCACCTCCGCGACCGGCGCGGCGCTGCATGACGTGCTGCGCGTGCTGCATCGCCGCGATCCGTCGCTGCCCGTGATTATCTATCCCACGCCAGTGCAAGGTGTCGATGCACCCGCAGCCATCGTACGTGCCATTGAACTGGCGAACCAGCGTGATGAGTGTGACGTGCTGATTGTCGGCCGTGGCGGCGGCTCGCTGGAGGATTTGTGGAGTTTTAACGATGAGCGCGTGGCGCGTGCTATTTTTGCCAGTCGCCTGCCGATCGTCAGTGCCGTCGGCCATGAAACGGACGTCACCATCGCCGACTTTGTCGCCGATCTGCGCGCCCCTACCCCATCTGCGGCGGCAGAAGTCGTGAGCCGCAATCAGATCGAACTGCTGCGCCGTTTGCAGTCACAGCAGCAGCGTATGGAAATGGCAATGGATTTCTACATTGCAGAGCAGCAACGCCGTTTTACCCGCATACAACATCGTTTGCAGCAGCAACATCCACAGTTGCGTCTGGCACGCCAGCAAACCACCCTGTTCCAGTTGCAACGTCGCCTCGGCGAGGCAATGGATCAACGTCTGCGTGTGGCTAATCGCCAGCAGGATCGCGTGTTACAGCGCCTCAATATTCAGCAGCCGCAGGGGCGTATTCTGCGTGCACAGCAGCAGATGCAGCAATGGCAGTATCGCCTGCAACAGGGCATGGAGAAGCAGCTGAATCACAATCGTCAGCGCTTTGGTAATCTGGCCGCGCAACTGGAGGGCGTCAGTCCGCTCGCCACACTGGCTCGCGGGTTTAGCGTGACCACGGATACGCAAGGCCAACTGGTGAAGAAAACCCAGCAATTGCATAAAGGTGATTTACTGCGCACCCGCCTCGATGACGGCTGGGTGGAAAGCCAGGTGACCGCACTTGAACCGCAGAAATCACGCCCCCGTAAAGCACGCTCCTAGCTGAAAAACTATACTTCTGGCATGTTCCCTCACGGCCAGGAGTTAATATGACCTACAGCGTTATTCCTCCGTATATTCTTCGCAATATTATTGACCATTGTTCGGGTGCGCCGCAGGAGTCTGCTCGCCGCACCCTAACCCATGTTCAGCAACTGATGGCTGAACACAACCATAAAGCGGCCAGCGCGGCCACCTCACAGCCCGGCACCGTGCTGCGTGCCATCTATGATGCTGAAAATATGCAAAATCTGCCCGGCACCTTGATCCGCGATGAAGGCCAGCCGGGCAATGGCGACGTTGCGGCTGAAGAGGCCTGGAATTATCTCGGCATCACCTACGATTTCTACTGGCAAATCTTCAAGCGCAATTCACTGGATAACAAAGGCCTGAAGCTGGATGGCACCGTGCATTACGGCAAGGAGTATCAGAACGCCTTCTGGAACGGTCAGCAGATGGTGTTTGGTGACGGCGATGGCGAGATCTTTAATCGCTTCACCATTGCGCTGGATGTGGTGGCGCATGAACTCACCCATGGCGTGACGGAAAACGAAGCGGGACTGGTTTACTTCCAGCAGTCCGGTGCATTGAATGAATCGATGTCTGATGTGTTTGGCTCGTTGGTGAAGCAGTTCCACCTGCAGCAAACGGCCGATCAGGCTGACTGGTTGATTGGTGAGGGCTTGTTAGCCGCCGGCATTAAAGGTCGTGGGCTGCGCTCGATGTCCGCACCAGGCACGGCTTACGATGATCCGAAACTCGGCAAAGACCCGCAACCGGCGGATATGGATCATTACATAGAGACGCGTGATGACAACGGGGGTGTCCATCTCAATTCTGGCATTCCTAACCGTGCGTTTTACCTTGCCGCTAAAGCATTAGGCGGCTTTGCCTGGGAGCTGGCGGGTCATGCCTGGTATGACACTCTCTGCGACAAGACGCTGCCGCAGGATGCCGACTTCAGTACCTTTGCCCGTTTCACCATTGAACATGGTGGCAAGCGATTTAACCGCTCGGTGGCGGAAGCAATTCAATCCGCCTGGCAACAGGTAGGCGTAACGTGAATATTAAACTGACTGATGACGCCATTATCGAACTGGCGCGTGAAGGCGGCATTGCTTTTATCCCCAACCTGCGAGGCGAGCGCCGCTTTGCTCTGGCACAGCTGCCAGAACCGCAAAAACAGCGGGTGTGTAACGTGCTGGAGCAGGCATTACCGCTGGGTGAACCGGAAGATCAGGCGGCGAATCTGGGACGCGGAGATCAGCGTTATTTTCGTATTCAAATCACCTATGCCACCCATCATGAAGCGGGTTCCATCGTGATTTTGATTCCTGAAACCGCAGCCTCGCCTGAATTAGAGGCGCTTTGGCGCGACGGCCAGTGAAGAACTCGGAGATCTCCAAAGGCAACCTGTAACTTACTGACTATAATCATTAATGTGGCTAGCTAGTCCACGTCGAAGAAAACACCCTTAGATGAGGTCTCTGCTATGACACAAAAAAAGCAACGAGGTGGTGCCGGGAACTTTGCAGAGGACCCGGAGCGCGCCAGGGAAGCCGGCAGTGCTGGCGGCAAAGTCAGTGGGGGTAATTTCAGAAACGATCCTGAAAGAGCCAGGGAAGCTGGAAGAAAAGGAGGTCAAAAAAGCCGTCGCCCCTCCAAGCAGCAGTGAATAAGGTACCTTAAGGAGTGAAGTACGCCACGGAAGGTTAATAAAAAAAGGCCGACATCATGATGTCGGCCTTTCTTCTTACTGAGGCTTACTTGCTGTCTGGCAGCGCGTAAGCAATCACGTAATCACCACGGTCTGGTGACTGACGAGCGCCACCTGCGGAGATCAGGATGTACTGTTTGCCATTCTTCGGCGAAACATAGCTGATTGGGCCGCCCTGACTGCCGACTGGCAGGCGTGCTTTCCACACTTCTTTACCGGTTGAGCTATCGAAAGCGCGCAGATAGTAATCCTGCGTACCGGCGATGAACACCAGGCCACCCTGAGTTGCTAAGGTGCCACCCAGCGTTGGCATGCCGATTGGCATTTGTGCACGCATCTTAATACCGAATGGACCGGTATCCTGCACGGTACCGACTGGCACCTGCCATACGATCTGACGGGTTTTCATGTCGATGGCTGACAAGGTACCGAACGGCGGCGCCTGGCACGGAATGCCCAGCGGAGACATGAAGCGGTTTTTGTTAACAGCGTAAGGGGTGCCTTTCAGCGGAACGGCGCCCATACCCGTGTTGATCGCTTCACCGCCATTGCTGGCTGCATCTTTGCTGGTGTCCTGAGGAATCATCTGCACCCACAGGCCCAGACGCATGTCGTTGACGAACATGTACTGGTTGTTCGGGTCAAACGAGATGCTGCCCCAGTTCATACCACCCAGTGAACCTGGGAAGCTGAGTGACTTGTCAGTATCCGGAACGGTGAACAGGCCATCGTAACGCATGCCTTTGAAGGCAATACGGCACACCAGCTGATCGAACGGCGTTGCACCCCACATGTCAGACTCGGTCAGTTTCTGATTGCCAATGTTTGGCATTTCCACTGAGTGCGGCTGTGTTTTGGTGTACTGCTCGTTCGGGATGTGACCCTGCGGCATTGGCTGCTCTTCAACTTTCGTCAAAGGCTTGCCGGTCAGACGGTCCAACACCCAAATCATACCGGTTTTTGCACCGATAACGACGGCAGGCTTAGTGGTGCCATCCTTCATTGGGAAGTCGACCAGGCTCGGCTGCATTGGCAGGTCGAAGTCCCACAGATCGTTATGTACGGTCTGATAAACCCATTTTTGCTTACCGGTAGTCGCGTCCAGCGCCAGAATTGATGCGCCGTAGGTGTGATCCAGTTTGGTACGATTCGCACCCCACAGATCCACCGACGAGCTACCCATCGGCAGGAACACGGTGTTCATTGCCGGATCGTATGACATCGGTGCCCATGAGTTCGGGGTACTACGGGTGTAGTCTTTGCCCGGCATAAGGATGGCATTCGGGTCATCATTGCCTGGGTCAAACGCCCAACGCATCTGACCAGTAATGACGTCAAAGCCGCGCAGAACGCCACCAGGCATATCGGTCTGGACGTTATCTGCCACACGACCGCCAACCACCACGGTGGTACCGGCCAGCTGTGGTGCAGACGTCAACTGATACTGCGGATCGGGCGCTTTACCCAGACCTTTTTTCAGGTCAACCACACCGTGGTCGCCGAAGTTTTCACAGAACTCACCGTTGTCTGCATTGATAGCGATCAAACGCGCATCGATGGTGTTCATCAGAATACGACGCTGACAGGTATCACCTGCCGCCAGCACTGGCGCAGGAACCGGTGTTGAGCCCGGCTGGCTTGGCTGCTGTACCGGTTTGGTCGCATCGAAATACGCCAGACCACGGCAGCGGTTCCACACTTCAGCCTGTGCGTTGATTTCACGCTTCCAGATCTGCTTACCGGTATCCGCTGCCACCGCAATCACGTTGTTGTGTGGGGTGCAAAGGTACAGGGTGTTGCCCACCTGCAGCGGGGTTTCCTGATCTTCCGCGCCGTTACCGGTTGGGCTGATTGGGGTATCGCCAGTGTGGAAGGTCCAGGCAACCTGGAGATCTTTGACGTTGTCACGGGTGATCTGGTCGATCGCCGCAAAACGGTCACCTTCAGGCGTACGGCCGTAGCTGCTCCAGTCTTGCTGTGGCTTAGACTTGTCGACAGGAATCAGCGGCAGCTGTTTGCCGTCGAACGCGACGGTTGGGTGCGGCTGGAACATCTGCACGAAAGTGACCACCATGCCGACAGCGATGACCGCTGAGAGCACATAAGAAACTTTGGCCAGAGGGTTTTTGCCTTCGCGTTTACGCAGCGCTGGCCAGGTCAGGAAGGCCAGCAGCATCAGGCCCGCAGGTACCATCAGGCGTGAAACCAACTGCCAGAAATGGAAGCCCGCATCGAACAGCGCCCAAATCAGGGTGCCAACGAAGACCAGAATAAACAGGGTCACGGCGGATGATTTGCGGCGGAAGAACTGAATCGCCGACAGCAACATCACAATACCGGAAATGAGGAAGTACCAGCTGCCGCCCAGAGCGACCAACTTGCCACCGCCGATCGCGAAGAACAGACCGACAGCCAGCAGGACCAGCCCGAACAATACAGACCAGATACTCAACCCTTTGGAGGGACGAGCGGAATTTTCTGCCATAACAAAAACTCTCCTGAAAAAATAACGCGCTGGTGCCGGCTAACAGGCTGTAGCCGGTAACAATGCTCCTGCCAACGATGGGGGACAGGAACCAATCCGTTACGCTTTATTTTATATCTATTGGTACGGGTGCAATGCCCGTAATTCGGCGCTTGTGAGCAAGGACACATCGCAGGTGAGAGCGATTCTCGCTACAAGGCGGCAGGATTGTACCACCTGGTTCATTAGAAAGTGAACATCCATAACGAAGGAGTTACTGGGCAATAGCATTTTTGCTACAAAACCAGTCATAAGTTATTAATAAATATGAGGCTGAATCAAAGTGTAATTTTTGATGTTAAGAAGAAGTCAGAGTGGGATATATCGCTGGAATCGTGCGGTGGGGGCAAAAAAAAGGGCCCCATCAGGGCCCTCATCAGATTAACGCTTGTTCTTCTTCAGATGCGACATCAGTCGCTGGCGTTTGCGCTGCTGCGTCGGTGTCAGCAGGTTACGTTTGCCCGCGTACGGGTTGTCGCCTTCTTTAAACTGAATGCGAATCGGTGTACCCATTACGTTGAGTGAACGACGGAAGTAGTTCATCAGGTAACGTTTGTAGGAATCGGGCAGATCCTTCACCTGATTACCGTGAATCACCACGATCGGTGGGTTGTAACCACCAGCATGGGCATACTTCAGCTTCACGCGGCGACCACGCACCAGCGGCGGCTGATGGTCGTCAGAAGCCATAGTCATGATGCGCGTCAGCATAGCGGTGCCGACACGTTTGGTCGAACAGTCGTAAGCTTCGGTCACGGATTCGAACAGGTTACCTACGCCACTGCCGTGCAGCGCCGAGATAAAGTGAATGCGCGCGAAATCGATAAAGCCAAGACGGAAGTCCAGCATCTCTTTCACTTCATCACGCGCTTCCTGCGTCATGCCATCCCACTTGTTGACCACGATCACCAATGAACGACCGCTGTTCAGGATAAAGCCGAGCAATGAGAGATCCTGATCGGAAATGCCTTCACGTGCATCAATCACCAGCATCACCACGTTGGCATCTTCAATGGCCTGCAGCGTTTTGATGACAGAGAATTTCTCTACGGTTTCGGTGATTTTTCCGCGTTTACGCACACCAGCGGTATCAATCAACACATACTCGCGCTCGTCACGTTCCATTGGAATGTAGATGCTGTCACGCGTGGTGCCCGGCATGTCGAAGACCACGACGCGGTCTTCACCCAGGATGCGGTTAGTCAGCGTTGACTTGCCGACGTTAGGACGGCCAACGATAGCCAGTTTGATCGGCAATGTGGTCGGGTCGAAGTTTTCTTCTTCCTCTTCCGCCAGCGCCTTCTCGTCCTCTTCTTCTTCTAACGCGGCCCAATAAGCGGCGTTTTCTTCTTCTTCCGTCAACTCCACTTCTGGAACGGCTTCTTCCATCCATGGCAGCAACGCAGCTTCAAGCAGGTTGTTCACACCGCGACCGTGCGAAGCCGCAATCGGATGAATGTCACCCAAGCCCAGCGCATAGAAATCCAGCACGGCGGCATCAGGATCGAGACCGTCAGTTTTGTTCGCCACCAGGAAGGTGGCTTTTTCGCGCGAACGCAGGTGATTGGCGATCTGTTGATCGGCCGGCATCACACCCGCACGCGCATCCACCAGGAACAGCACCACATCCGCTTCTTCAATCGCCAGCAGCGATTGTTCTGCCATGCGGTTTTCGACGCCTTCCTCGGTGCCATCAATACCGCCGGTATCAATAACAATGAATTCGCGCCCTTCCACTTCGGCGCGACCATATTTGCGATCGCGAGTCAGTCCAGGAAAATCCGCTACCAGCGCATCACGAGTGCGCGTTAAGCGGTTAAATAGCGTAGATTTTCCCACATTGGGACGCCCAACCAGCGCGACCACAGGTACCATAACACTTGCCTCAGTTTTAAAAATAAATCGCCCGAATGGCGTGATTATAACGACATTTGCCAGAAGGCGTCAGGCTGAAGGCGCTAAGAATACCATGCCTGACTAAAAACGAAACGGCCCCTGACGAATCAGGAGCCGTATTAGCGAGCAGGAAGCCGGTTCCTGCAAAGCCCAATCTTAACGAGTGATGGCGTAAACTTCGCCGCCCTTCGCCTGGATCAGCAGCTTGTCACCCGCAACCACCGGGTCAGTCTGGAAGCCATCGCTGTCCAGTTTCTGCTGCGCAACAAAGCGCCCGTCCAGGGTGTTGATCCAGTGCACATAGCCTTCGCTATCGCCGACCACCAGATAACCGTTAAACAGCGCTGGTGAAGTCAGGTTGCGATGCAGCAGATCGCTCTGACGCCAGATGGCCACGCCACCGTCGGCATTGAGGGCAATCACACGGTCATCCTGATCGACCAGGTAAATACGACCCGCATCAACCACCATGTCTTTCACGCCGCCGATTTCGCGTTTCCACAGAATCTGGCCTGAACGCAGTTCCAGCGCGGTCAGATTGCCGTTGTAAGCCAGCGCGTAGATCACACCGTTAACCACAACTGGCGTCGTATCCACATCGCTCAGACGATCAATCTCTGTTGCGCCGCTTGGCTGCGAAATACGCTGCTGCCAAATCAACTGCCCCTGGTTCATGATCACTGCGCTCACGCGGCCATTGTCACCACCGACAATCGCACCACCGAATGCCACGGTCGGCGCAGATTCACCGCGCAGTGACAGCGCAGGCATATCGAGGTTCACGCTCCACTTGATCGCGCCAGTGCTCTGGTCCAGCCCCTGCAACATACCGTTGCTGGTGTGGATCAGCACCAGGCCATCGCTCACGACTGGACGCGACAACGCTTCACCGGCGACTTTCGTCTGCCAGGCGATGCTGCCATCGCTATTGTTCAGTGCAAAGACCTGGCCGCGCTCGCTGCCGATATAGATGCGATCGCTGGTAGCGGTGATGCCGCCAGAGAGAAGAGCTGAGATGTTTTTCGAGAAGAAGCCGGTTTTCTCAGAGAGATCGACTTTCCATTTCTCTTTACCGTTGCTGGCATCCAGGGCTTTTACTACGCCAAAGCGGTCGGCCGCATAGACGGTGCCGTCCTGCCAGGCCGGATGCAGATTGGAATAGAAATCGCCAACGCCATCACCCACAGAGGTGCTCCAGGCAGTCTGTGGCGTAAACTGGTTTTCCACTTTCGGCAGCGGAGCCATTTTTACTACATCTTCTTCGCCGCTGAACAGCGAGCAACCGCTGAGCAGAGTGACTGAAATCAGCCCTGGCAGCAGGTATTTACGTAATTCCATGTGCGCTCTCTTGACTGGCTTAACTTAAGTTATTCATCTTCATCTGCAGAATTTGCTTCAACGCAGGAGAGGCCTGCGATTCAGCACCTTTGCTCCAGGCATCACGTGCGCCCTGCTTGTCGCCTTTGCTCAGCAGTGCTTCGCCACGAATGTCCGCAATAATGGCTGTCCAGCCATCACCCTTAACATTGTTAAGGGTTGAAAGTGCGGCATCGGCCTGATTTTGCTGCAGTTGAATGCGCGCCAGACGCAGGTTAATCACCGCCTGCAGGTTGGCATCTTTGGTATCTTTCAGCCCGCTCTGAAGCAGCGTAATGGCTTTATCTAACTGATTCGCTTCAACGTACTGTTTCGCTAAATCGAGCGAAGCCAGTGCGCCATAAGTGTTGTTATTTTCATTGGCAAAGGCGGCAACCGCTTCCAGCGTTTGCGGCTTGTCCGCCTGCATCGCGGTGGTCAGTTGTTGATACTGTGCCGACGCAGCTTTATCCGCACCATCCTGATGACTGGTCCAGAAACGCCAGCCACCCAGTGCAGCAATGCCGATGATCACACCCACAGCCAGCGCTTTGCCGTTATTCGCAAAGAACTGACGCAGTGCGTCAACCTGTTCGTTTTCGTTGCTGTAAACTTCCACGCAATCCCTCTCCTTTAAATGGCTGTTGCAGTGCTGCGTTTACTGCAGCAGCGTGCGCAATGTCGCAGCGGCTTCGCTTTGGGCAACGGTTTGTTGATCGCCAGTGCTCAGGTTTTTAATCACCACCTGGCCCGCTTTCACTTCGTCTTCGCCCAGCACCAGCGCAATGCGTGCGCCCCACTTGTCTGCACGGCCAAACTGCTTCTTGAAGTTACCACCACCGAAGTTGGTCATCAGCTTCAGCGCCGGATCTGCATCACGCAGTTTTTCCGCCAGTTGCATCGCGGCGGACTGAACGCCCTGCCCCGAAGCGATAACATAGACATCAACAATGCGCGTCGGTTCAAATTCTGGATTAACCGCTTGAACCAGCAATACCAAACGCTCAAGACCCATGGCAAAACCGACCGCTGGCGTAGCGCGACCACCCAGCTGTTCAACCAGACCATCGTAGCGTCCACCGGCACAGACGGTGCCCTGTGAACCTAAGCTGTTGGTCACCCACTCAAACACGGTGCGGTTGTAGTAATCGAGGCCACGCACCAGACGCTGGTTCACGGTGTAAGCAATACCCGCGTCATTCAGCAGGCTGCACAGCCCGTCGAAGTGCGCGCGTGAGTCTTCATCGAGATATTCATTCAGTGTCGGCGCATCGTTCAGCAACAGCTGGATGTCAGGATTTTTGCTGTCGAGTACACGCAACGGATTGCTATACATACGACGTTTGCAATCTTCATCCAGTTTGTCTTTATGCTGCTCAAGGAAGGCCACCAGCGCATCGCGGTAGTTTGCGCGTGCTTCCAGTGAACCAATAGAGTTGAGTTCGAGACTCACGTGTTCAGCGATACCTAACGCTTTCCACCAGCGCGCGGTCATCATAATCAGTTCAGCATCGATGTCCGGGCCTTGCAGACCAAACACTTCCGCACCAATCTGATGGAACTGGCGGTAACGGCCTTTCTGCGGACGCTCATAGCGGAACATCGGACCGATGTACCACAGACGCTGTTCCTGATTGTACAGCAGACCATGCTCAATACCGGCGCGCACACAGCCTGCCGTGCCTTCCGGACGCAGGGTCAGACTTTCACCGTTGCGGTCGTCAAAGGTGTACATCTCTTTTTCAACCACATCGGTGACTTCACCGATAGCGCGTTTAAACAGCGGGGTCTGCTCTACAATCGGCAAACGGATTTCACTAAAGCCATAACTGGCCAGCACCTGCTTCAGGGTGCCCTCAATACGCTGCCAAATCGCGGTGTCCGCCGGCAGGTAGTCGTTCATCCCACGGATCGCTTGAATATTCTTCGCCACGTTAGAATCTCTTAATACAAAAAAACCTGTCCGGCATCATACCTTATGAGGATGAAACCGCACAGGTTCAATCACAAACTGGCGCGCGGCGGGCGCGCACCGTCCTTTATTTTTCCAGCTGCTGCACGTTAATGCGGCGGCTTTCATCCAGCATGCTGGCCTTGGCACGAATACGTGCTTCCAGCTGGTCGATCATGTTGTCGTTATCGAGGCGATCGCGCTGGCGCACGCCGTCTTCATAGAAACCACTTTTGCGGCTGCCGCCGGTCACGCCCATGGTCGAAACCGTGGCTTCGCCAGGACCGTTCACCACACAACCAATAATCGAGATATCCATTGGCGTGATGATGTCTTCGAGACGTTCTTCCAGCGCATTCACCGTGCCGATCACATCAAATTCCTGACGTGAACAGGTTGGGCAGGCAATAAAGTTAATGCCGCGAGAGCGAATGCGCAGCGATTTCAGAATGTCGTAACCGACCTTGACTTCTTCCACCGGATCCGCCGCCAAAGAGATGCGCAGCGTATCGCCGATCCCTTCCGCCAGCAGCAAGCCCAGGCCGATCGCTGATTTTACTGAACCGGCGCGCGCGCCACCCGCTTCGGTAATACCGAGATGCAGTGGCTGATCGATAGCTTTTGCCAGCAGACGATAGGATTCAACGGCAAGGAATACGTCAGAGGCTTTTACACTCACTTTGAACTGATCAAAGTTGAGGCGATCAAGGTGATCAACATGGCGCATCGCGGATTCGAGCAGCGCCTGTGGCGTTGGCTCACCGTATTTTTCCTGCAGATCTTTTTCCAGTGAACCGGCATTCACGCCGATACGAATAGGAATGTTGTAATGGCGGGCACAATCCACTACCTGGCGGATACGCTCATTGTTACCGATATTGCCGGGGTTGATGCGCAGGCAATCGACGCCATATTCGGCGACTTTCAGTGCGATACGATAGTCAAAATGAATGTCCGCCACCAGCGGCACATTGACCTGTTGCTTAATCAGTTTGAACGCTTCCGCCGCATCCATGGTTGGAACAGAGACGCGCACGATATCGACACCGACACGCTCAAGCTGGCGAATCTGGTTAACCGTGGCGTCCACATCCGTGGTGCGGGTGTTGGTCATTGACTGAACGGCAATGGGCGCACCATCACCAACCGGCACCTTGCCGACGTAAATCCGTGTTGATTTGCGACGGATAATGGGTGCTTCGTTATGCATATTCTCTCTCCACAATTACCCGGAAAGCGCGCTGCGCGTTATTGC
The DNA here is from genome assembly GCF_000759475.1 of Pantoea rwandensis. Classification (NCBI taxonomy): domain Bacteria; kingdom Pseudomonadati; phylum Pseudomonadota; class Gammaproteobacteria; order Enterobacterales; family Erwiniaceae; genus Pantoea; species Pantoea rwandensis. The sequence goes on along the minus strand of NZ_CP009454.1, from coordinate 1,693,211 downwards.
GCACCCAGCGTCAGACGGGCAACCTGGTTATTACGGATAAAACGACTTAAATCAACGGGCTGATTCTGATATTGCACGTCAACCGCACTCGGTGCGCCAATTTTCAGACGATACGGAGCCGTTCCGGACAAGCTGAGCTTACCGCCGCTACGTTGCAATCCGCTGAACAGCTTCTTGCCAGTGGCGTCGGTGACTTCCAGCCAGCAATCGGCTTTGAAATTCATCACAACCGCATTTGGGTCGCCCGCAGGCTGACTGACCGCCGCGTTGCTGGTCGGCATTTGGCCGGCCGGAACACTGTTGGCAGGTGCCGGAGAGGTGGCCGCTGGCGGTGCGTTATCGATCGGTGCCTGGCTCGGTGAAACCACGGCGTTATCGCTGCTGGTCGCAGGCGCAGTGGTGTTGGCTGCCGAAGCCGCGTTGTTGCTGGTACTCGGTGTCGCAACCGCACCGGCACCGTTATCCACCGGCGTACCGGCGGCATTGGTATCACTGTCAGTCGCGCTGTCAGTGCTGTTTTCACCCAGCGGAATAGACTGACTGTTATCGCTGCTGCTGCCATTCTGGTCAGCCATTGAGACCAGATCGGCCTGCGAGGCTTTATGATTTTGCCACCACCACGCGCCGGTCAGACCGATGACGACAAAAATCACCAACCAGGTGAAAATCATCAACCAGCCATCACGCTTTTTACGGCGCTTACCTAACGAGAAGCTCTGCATTGGCTCAATTTTGGCCGCGCGCACGGGAGCCTGCTTCGCCATCATCGGCAACAGGTCATCTTCCGGCACATGCACCAGACGAGCATAAGAACGAATGTAACCGCGCAAGAACGTCGAAGCTAAATCAGCTGGCGACTTATCCTCTTCAATGTCTCGTACGGTAGAAAGTTTCAGGCACAGGCGTTCAGCGACATTTTGCTGAGTCAGCCCCATCTGCTCACGGGCCAGACGCAGGCGTTCACCTGTGGAATGTACTGCAGAATTCTCTTGAGTGGCTTCAGTATTCATTAGCTAAATAACGCTGGTACTGTATCGATTGTGGAAAACTTCGCGCCAACCGGTCGCCATAACGTGTAACGTCAGCAGCGTTTCCCTGTTGCGCGGCGAAACGTATTTGTAACCACTGGCTCTCTGCCGTTGCGGGCAAACGCTGGTGGTACACTTCTAATAGCAGCGGAACCGCCATGCGATCCTGCTGTTCAAGCCGCCTTTCCACTTCCAAAAGCAGTTGACTGCCCTGCTCCGGTGCGGCAATCAGCGCGTTGCTCAAAGACTCGCGCGCTGAGGCACTCTCTCCAGCCTGCAGGTAACAATAGCCCGAAAACAGAAATGCATCCTGACGAGCTTCGATTTCCTGTGCAGCCATCGCCAGCTTAAACTGTTGATGCGCTTCGCCATACTGCCTTAAACCGCAAAGAAACGCACCGTAATTGTTAGCGATGTAGCCATTCGCTGGCGCTAACTGCTGGGCGCGTTGGTAGTGCCACTGGGTCTGCGCGCTATTCTGCTGCGCCTGTGCCAGCCGTGCAAGCGCCAACGGCACACGATAATCTCGCGGTGCTGCCCGCTCAGCACGTAATAAATTACGCTGTGCTGCAGCAAAATCTTTCACTGCCAGGTAGTGCAACCCTAGCTGTAGCCTGATATCCGCAGCACCTTGCTGAACCGGCGGGTTGACACAACCGGTTACAACAAAGCCCGCCAACACTACTGCCGATAATCCTTTGTGCATTTCAGTCTCTCCCTCTGACATCGAGCGGAGAGACTGGCATGGCTTACGCCTGGTGGGTATCACCAGGCACTGTGTTTCAGAGCGCCTTCACAGAAATGGCTTCACCGGCCATCTTCTTACGCAAGGTGCGCTTGGTACGGTCGATAACATCACCCGCTAACTGACCACAAGCCGCATCAATATCATCGCCACGCGTTTTACGCACAATGGTGGTAAAACCGTAATCCATCAGCACTTTGGAGAAGCGATCGATACGGCTATTTGAGCTACGGCCATAAGGCGCGCCTGGGAACGGGTTCCATGGAATCAGGTTAATTTTGCACGGCGTCTCTTTCAGCAGTGCAGCCAGCTCGTGCGCATTGTCGGTGCTGTCATTGATGTGATCCAGCATCACATACTCAATGGTCACGCGGCCCTGATTGGCGTTTGACTTGCCGATGTAACGTTTAACCGCACCGAGGAAAGTTTCGATGTTGTACTTTTTGTTGATCGGCACAATTTCGTCACGGATGGCATCGTTCGGCGCATGCAGTGAAATCGCCAGCGCCACGTCGATCATATCACCCAACTTATCCAGCGCCGGCACGACACCCGAGGTTGACAGCGTCACGCGACGTTTAGACAAACCAAAACCGAAGTCGTCCAGCATGATGTCCATCGCTGGCACCACGTTGTTGAGGTTGAGCAATGGCTCGCCCATGCCCATCATCACCACGTTGGTGATCGGACGCTGGCCGGTAATTTTCGCCGCGCCGATAATTTTCGCCGCGCGCCATACCTGACCAATGATTTCGGAAACGCGCAGGTTACGGTTGAAGCCCTGCTGCGCAGTCGAACAGAATTTGCACTCCAGCGCACAGCCTACCTGTGAGGAGACGCACAGTGTTGCACGGTCAGCTTCCGGGATATACACGGTTTCGACCAGCTGATCGCCCACGCGAATCGCCCATTTGATGGTGCCATCGCTGGAACGCATCTCTTCCGCCACTTCCGGCGCACGGATTTCAGCGCGTTGCATCAATTTGCCACGCAGCACTTTGTTGATATCAGTCATCTGCTCGAAATCATCGCAGCAGTAGTGGTACATCCACTTCATGACCTGATCGGCTCGGAACGGCTTTTCACCCATCTCTAAAAAGAATTCGCGCATCTGCTGACGGTTAAGATCCAGCAGGTTAATTTTTTCGTTTTTTGGGGAAACAACCACGGGGGAAGCGGACGACGGCGTCACAATCTGTTCGGACATAATGTTCTCTGGCCTCGTTGTTACACGTTACGGCTCTGGTTAAGAATAGGAAAAAAACAGCGCCCTCGCTGAGACAGGCTCAACAAGGGCGCATTATTGTACTACATCTGCTGCGTGATGCCAGGGGAACGACTTTACCGATGTTGAAAAGGTGTAAAGACGTTTATCCGCATCGGCAGCAACGCACTTAGCGAGTGCGTGGGCAAACTTCGTTTTCAGCGAAGAAGTAAGCGATTTCGCGTGCAGCAGATTCAGCTGAGTCAGAGCCGTGGGTCGCGTTCTCGGTGAAGCTGTCAGCGTAGTCAGCACGCAGAGTACCGGCCAGCGCGTTGTCTGGGTTGGTTGCACCCATCAGGTCACGGTGACGCTGAACGGCATTTTCGCCTTCCAGAACAGAAACAACAACGGGACCAGAAGTCATGAACTCAACCAGACCATCGAAGAATGGACGGCCTTTGTGCTCAGCGTAGAAACCTTCAGCCTGCTCTTTGGTCAGGTGCAGCATTTTCGCGCCAACGATTTTGAAGCCTGCGCTTTCAAAACGGTTGTAGATAGCACCAATCACGTTCTTAGCGACGGCGTTTGGTTTAACGATTGAGAAAGTACGTTCGATTGCCATGATGACCTCTAGTTAGCATCCTGAAGAAGCCGGGAACTCGCTCCCGGTAAGAAAACGCGCCGATTATAGGGACATCATCGGGCGTTGCCTATTGCCGATTGGTGGAATTATCGAAAATAATTGATTTTTGTCGGGGCGAACACGCGCAGAATCTGGCATACGCGGCTATTTAACCCCGAATAAATGAGACGGATGCCAGTTGACCCGCTTCATCCATGACCACCAGTTGATACTGGCCCGGTTCACTGAGGACCAGCGCCGCACTGTTTTGCCCCGCTTGCTGTTCGACCGGCTGCCCGTTCAAAAACCACCAGCGCTGCGATCCCCTTCCGCCCTGTACGGCAACCGGCAGCACCAAGACCACTTTGCCCGGCAACGGCTGCACGCGTTGCCCCTGAATCACGCCGGTGATTAAGAGCGGTGGCGCGCTGCCCTGATTTAAGGGTGGGCAGCGAGAATCGACCGGCGGCAGGCGCTGCTCGCGGCGCTCAGACAGCGGCAGCCAGGGTTCCAGCGGCAGTGGCCACATCAGACTCTCCTGGCTCTGTGCGCCGGGGCAATCTGCCGCCACACGTAAGCCCTGAAGGTTGACCCAATAACGTTGACGTAAACCATTCACACCTTCCTGACCGGGTGCCAGCAGTGTGGGTGGCACAGTTCGGTTCAGTATCCAGCTCTGGCGACGCTGGCGACAGTTATCGTCACCCACTGGCAAGGGTTGGCCTCCGGGCCAGCAAATGCTCATGGCGCTGACTGAATCCGGCCGCGGATCGCGCGGCGCACCGCGCACTGACATATGCCCCGCCAGCAGATTATTGACCTGGTTCATCACCGGTACCGCAGAGGCAAAACCAAACTGACCGGCAACCGGTGTGGCATCCGGTCTGCCAACCCACACGCCGATTAAATAGCGGGGCGTAATGCCAATCGTCCACGCATCGCGGTAGCCATAACTGGTGCCGGTTTTCCAGGCCAGCGGTGCAATATCCGGAACGGCGCCCGATGGCTGAGCTTCTCCAGCCAGAATGCGCCGCACAATCCAGGCTGCGCCCGGCGAAAGCAGTGGCCGCTCTAGCAATGGCTGATTGGGCAGCCAGCGCAACTGCGCGGTACTCCCCTGACGGGCAAAAGCGCTATATGCCGCGACAATCTCATCCAGCCGCGCACCCGTGCCGCCGAGCACCAGTGAAAGATTGGGTTCGGCCCCTGCCGGAAAGCGCAGATTCAATCCAACGTTACGCAGACGCGCCGCCACCGTTTTCGGGCCAAGCGCGTCCAGAAGTTGGACTGCAGGTAAATTCAGTGAACGCTCCAGCGCCTCGCTGGCACTTACCGGGCCGTGAAAACCGGCGTCAAAATTACCGGGACGATAATCACCAAAACGGCGTGGCACATCCTGCAGCAGTGATTCACCGTGGATCAGCCCCTCATCCAGCGCCATGCCGTAAACAAAAGGTTTCAACACCGATCCGGGGGATCGCACGCTGGAGATCATATCGACATGCCCAAAGCGACTGTCGTCATTGAAGGACACTGAGCCAACATAGCCGCGCACTTTCATGCTGCGGTGATCCACCACCAGCAACGCCAGCGAGGTGCGCGGTGGCAGCTGGTTTTTTAGCGATGACGCCAGACTTTCCAGCTCGCGCTGCAGCGACACATCAATAGTCGAACGAATTTTGTTGTCGGGTGAGAGCGACAACAGGCGACGCGCCAGCAACGGTGCCATTTGCGGAACCTGACGCGGCGGTAGCCACACCGCTTCCTGTTTGATCTCCGCTACATCCTGCGCTGACCACACCTGATACTCTGCCAGTCGATCCAGCACTTTATTGCGTGCCGCTTCCGCACGTTGCGGCCAGCGGTCCGGGCGCAGACGGCTCGGTGCCTGTGGCAGCACGGCGAGCAACGCGGCTTCACCTTTGGTGAGCTGAGACGGCGGCTTACCCAGCCACATCCAGCTTGCTGCGCCAATGCCTTCCACCGTGCCGCCAAACGGCGCACGATTGAGATAGAGTGTGAGAATGTCGCGCTTGGATAAGTGCCACTCCAGCTGTAGCGCTCGCCAGGCCTGCACCACCTTGCCACGCAGCGTACGCGGTTGTGGATCGATTAACCGCGCTACCTGCATGGTCAGCGTACTGCCACCTGAGACGATGCCGTGATGCAGCAGGTTTTGCCCGATGGCGCGCACAATCGCTATCGGATTGATACCGGGATGGTGCCAGAACCAGCGGTCTTCGTAAGTCAGCAGCGCCTGAATATACTCGGGCGAAACCTCTTCAAGCGTCACCGGATAGCGCCAGATGCCTTGCTTGTCGGCAAAACGCCATAGCGGCGTGCCATCCTCAGCGACCACCACGCGTGCAGGTTGCACTTCCTGCAGCGGCAGGGGATCGAGTCGATCCAGTAGCCCTATACCGACGAGCATCAGCAGTAAAAAAAGCGGCAGCCAGCGCCACCGCTTCCGTGCGTAACCTTTTTTCATTACCGCTTAGCGCACATTTAATTTTTCCGGCGTGGTGCCAATCGCGCGCCACTCTGGCACATACATCGACTCAACCTGCGGTGGCGGCAGGCGATAGCTTCCCGGCGTCACGGCTCGCGCCAGATACAGTAGCGTGCCCGGCGTGTAGCCATCCAGCGCCAGTGCGGCGACAAAGCGATCATCGCGGAACTCGATGTGTTTGATGTTGGCCTGCTGCATATCCATCATGCTCTCCTTCAGCGCATCAGCACTGTCGCCCAGGCTGGCGCTGCTGTCGCTCAGGTTCTGGTTTTCCAGTTCCAGCCCTGCAGGCAGCAGATCCACCACCAGCGCATCACTGACCCGCTCGCTGGCCGCCACTTTCAATCGCACCACCAGCAATTCACCACTTTTCAGGTTGGTGAGGTCGGCAGGCTTACCGTCCAGGGTGAAATACTCACGGGTGATCTTCAGCACGTTGCTGATCGGCGACGGTGCCGTTTGCGGATAGCCCACGACATTGAGCATGCCGTACAGCGGTGAGGCATTGTCGCTCTTCACCAGCAAGCCCTGTCGCAGCTGATCTTCGCTGATGCCCATATTGAGCGTCTGATTGCTGCTCAGCGGCTCGCCTCTTCCCTGAAGCGTGGCCTGCCATTGTTCACCTTTGTGCTGCTGCAAGGTACGTGCAGCGAGGAACAGCGCATTGTTTTCCTGGGTGGAGAACCAGCGCTGCCCATGTACCGCTTTTGCCAAATCAATCAACAGCAGCCCCTGCATATCGGGCAGCAACTGATTTTCTGTGAGGAGTGCGAGAATCAGCGCACGGTCACGCACCGGGCTGCCGTAATCGCCTAACCAGTTGTTGGGTTTGCGCTCAAGCCCGATGCCCTGCGCCAGCGCTGACTGCGCACGCTGCTGATCGCCCATGAGCTTCAGCGCCACTCCCAACTGCACCAGCGCCAGGCCAGACTTCGCCTGCTCACGCTTTTCATACAGCGCACGCAACGCACCGAGCGGCGCCTGCTGCTGACGTGCCAAAACCAGACCCGCATAAGCCTGCACACTGAAGCGCAATCCATCGGCATCGCTGCTCCAGCTGGTTTCGATTTGCGCCGGATCCTGCAGATAACGTAGCAAGCGCTCATCGGCACGGCCGATTACCCCTTCCGGCACGCTGTAACCGGCTTCGTTAGCACGCAGCAGGAAATCGGTGACGTAAGCTGTCAGCCAGAACTCTTCCTGACTCTCTTTACTCCACAAACCAAAGCTGCCATTGCCGCGCTGCATACCCGCCAGGCGCGCAATACCCGTGGCAATCGATGCCCGGCGAGCCTCATCGTTGCTGGTTTTGATACCCAGCGCATCCAGCTGCGCTTTGTTGGTGAACACCGATGGCCAGATGCCACTGGCGGTCTGCTCCAGACAGCCATAAGGATAGGCATACAGCTGGCTGATAAAGCTGGCGATATTCAGAGGTGGACGATTACTCAGCGACAACTGTCCCGCCAGCGTATCCTTTTGCAGGCCGTTAAAGGCACTTGCCACCACCTGCCAGCTTTGGCCAGTTTGCATCACGTTGTCGAAACTCAGGGTTTGGGCGGGATAAGCCGGACGCACGCCGATAGTCCATTTACGCTCGCTCGACGCCAGCGTCTCACCCGGCAGACTCATACCTGAGACCTTGACCTGCACTGCCCCCTCACCAAAGGCACCCTGCGCTTTAACCGGGATTGGTAAGGTCGTGCGCGCGCCCTTCGCCAGTTGCACGCTGGAAGTGACAGTGCCGTTCAGGGCGATCAGCCCCTGTGTGGTTACATCGACTTTTAACGTCTGCGGCTGATCGGTCAGGTTGGTGAGATCCAGCGCCAGCGTCGACTGGTCACCGCTGGCCATAAAGCGCGGCGTCGCCAGTTCACTGATGAGCGGCGCGGCCACCACCATTTTGCGTTCTGCTGAGCCGAAGCTGTCTGCACTCCACACTTGCGCCATCAAGCGTAACTCGCCATTAAAGGCCGGAATGGGGAGTTCGATCGTGCCTTCACCATTGGCATCCAGCGTGACTGGCTGCAGTTGTTGTGCAACGATCTGCACATCGGTGACCGGCTTTTTACCGCCGCGCGACAATGCATCGGCATCGTCGCCATCACCACCGAAACGTAGTGCCGCCAGCTTGCCGCCGCCTTCGATCAACTGACCATACACATCATATTGATCGGCGTTGTAACGCTTACGGCCAAAGAAGGCGTCCCACGGATCCGGCGTTGGGTAATCAGTGATGCTCAACACGCCACTGTCGACCGCTGACAGCAAGACCTGAACCTGCTTAGGCAACTCACCGCCTTCACGGCTGGCTTTCACCTTCACTTTTATCGTCTGCTCAGGGCGGATTTTTTCAGGCGCATCCATCGCCAGATTGAGACGTCGCGCTTCGGTCGCCATCGGCAAATGCAGCAGCCCCACCGCCCTTTTCGGCGTGGTGCCGTTGGCTTTATCGCCGTCACGCACCACGATGGCGCTGAGATAGAGATCGTGACGCTTCCAGCTCTCATTAATCGGAACATCAATGGTCGTGCCACCGGCAGGAACGTCGAGCGGCTGCCACCACAGCGTGCCGCTGCTGGACTCCACCATCAGATAGCCTTTACCGGCAGCCGGTGATTCCACCTGCACTTTTGCGGTATCACCCGGTTGGTAGGCGCTTTTATCAATTTTCAGTTTGACCTGATCGGGACGTAACGCACCGGTGCCATCAGTGTTGTCCTGCCACCAGTAACCTGCATTAAAGCGCACGCTGCTAATGATATTCTCACCCGCATGCACTTCCAGACGATAAGTACCCCACTCCACCGGGAAGCTGATTTTCTGGCTGCCCCCAGCCGCAATGTTGATCCGCTGCTCATCTTCCTGCAGATCCTTTTGGTCATAGCGTGACTGCCAACCTTCGCTGTCCGAGAAGCTCCAGTAATAGTCACGACGTTCGTGAATCAGACGCACATCCAGATCCTGTGCAGCCAGCTTCTCACCTTGCGGGTTGGCATACACCACATCGAACTCCGCGAGACCGTTCTCCGGTACGGTGGGTTCGTCACGATAACGATCGGTGCGATAGTCATACACCGATTCGCTATTGAACAGCGGACGAATCCCCGGCAGCGCGGGCGCGGGCCAGATCGATTGGGTCGCGCGGCGTGTCACCGGACGGCCCCCCGTTTCCAGCAGGCTGGCTTGCAGGATGAGGTTGAGCGGCGAGTGACTTTCTGCCCAGCTGCTTTCCACGTTTAACTGCAGTTTGCCGCTCTCATCCAGCTTGTCATCAACGTCATCGAGACTGCGTTTTAGTTCTTCAGTGATATCGCCAAATTGATAGCCGGGCAGCGCTGCCACGGCTTCACGCGCCGGGCGCAGGAACAGCTGACCTTGCAACTCATTGCCGGCGGCCGGTGCGCCATACAGATAACGACCCTCAACATCAAAGGTCACTGCTGCATCAGGTTTCACGGGCTGCGCGCTGTTGCTTAGCGCCAGCGCCATGCGTTCAGGCAGAAAATCTTCTACGTGGAACGACCAGCTGCGCGGCTGGTTATCACCGCTGTTGATGCGCAGCGTCCATTCACCGGTCATGGCTGAAGCCGGAAGAGCAAAGCGCTGCTGGTATACCCCATTTTCTGGCTGCCATACGAAGGTCTGGGTGACTTCACCATTGGGTTGCACCACTTCGGCTTTGACCGGTTGTGACGGCAACGGCTTGCCATTGGCATCACGCAGCAGCGCATTAACGATGACCGTTTCACCAGGGCGATAGAGATCGCGCGGACCGAACAGGAAGAACTGTTTATCGTAACCCTGCGGACCATCAATCGGGAATTCGGCCAGATCCAGCGCCGGGCGATTGAGATCGATCAGCGAGGTTTGCCCTTTCTGCGTTACCAGCAACAGTTTGCCTTTGGCGTTAGCTGGCAGGCGCAGATGGCCATTGCTGTCACTGGCGCCACTCGCCAGCTGCTGGCCTTTCTCGTCCAGCAGTCGCACGTTAACATCTTCCAGCGGTGCGCCATTGGCGAGACTTTGCGTAAAGAGTTCCAGTTGATCCGGAAAGCTGTGCAGTGATAAACCAATGTCACTGAGCGTGAACAGGGTTGCCGGTTGAGTGTAGTTATAAGTGCCGGCCTGTTTCATCACCGCCAGATAAACACCAGGCTGTTTAAGCGCATCAACGTCGCCGAGCGGCAACTGCATCTTCTCACGCGTGTTGCGGCCCGGATTGAGATCAAAACGTCCGCTGTAGACCAGATCGGCATTTTTTAGCAGGTCGCGTGATTCCCAGTACGACAGATTATTGCCGTAATTCCACTGGGCGAGAAAATCGGCCAGGGCGGCACTTTTTACCCGGAAAAAATCAACATCAATGTTGTTCACATTAAGCGCCAGCACCGGCAATCCCTGCGTCAGGCGCAGCGGCAGCAGCGATCCACGGCTGGCGAAGCCCACCATCGGCTGGATATCGCGGGTGGTAAGTGTCTGGCTGAAAGGGCTGCCTAAGGTGCGACCATCGGCGGCTTTCAGGTCTGAATCAATTGAGATGGTCAGCTTGCGCGCAGGTTCAGGATGACGGAAGCGCAGCGCCTTGCCGTTTTGCGCCAGCTCCCAACCGCCATCCACTTTGCCGCTTTTTTCATCGCTGATGTGGATTAGCGCGTTGAAGTCCTGCTTGTTATCGATAGCGGTGTTGAAGGTCAACACTAACGCCGCAGCGCCATCCAGTTGCAACTCTGAGAGATCAATAACGGAAAGCGCTTGTGGCGCGCGTTGTACCGCTGGCGCATCAACCGCCTGCACCGGCAGCAATGTGCCGCCTAAAAGTATCCCGCCGAACAGCACGCTGAGCAGCAGTCGATCAACACGTTTTACCATGGTAAGTCCCTCACCAGCCCCAAAAGGTTAAAAGTAGTGTGCTGCGCAATTTCACATCAACCTACTCACTTTAGCAACGATACCCTTGAGATAGCGTTCACATTCCCGGACACTGGGTCTTTCCGTTTTCTGATGATTGAGAAGAGGTTGTTGCGATGACAGCTCCCCTGTTTGTCTCTGCCGATTGGTTAAAAGAGCATTACACCGATGAAACGTTGCAGGTTTTAGATGCGCGCATGTTGCCGCCAGGTCAGGAAGCGGTTCGCGATATTCAGGCGGAATATCTGGCAGGGCATTTACCGGATGCGCCGTTCTTCAATATCGAAGGCTTGTCCGATCACACCAGCGCATATCCACATATGATGCCGCGCCCGGAAGCTTTTGCCGTGGCGATGCGCGAACTGGGGGTCAATCAGGATAAACATCTGGTGGTGTATGACGAGGGCAATCTGTTCTCCGCGCCCCGTGCATGGTGGATGCTGCGCGCCTTTGGCTGCGTCAATGTGTCGATTCTGGCGGGCGGTTTGCAGGGCTGGAAAGCGGCAGGTTTTGAAAACGCTTCGGGCCCGGTTGATCTGCCGGAAGGCGAATTTGAAGCCCATTACGACCAGGGTTTGGTGAAGCGCCTGACCGATGTGCTGTTGATCAGCCATGAAGGCGGCGCACAAATCGTTGATGCCCGTGCCGCCAATCGCTTCAATGCGGAAGTGGATGAGCCTCGCCCCGGTCTACTGCGCGGACATATCCCGAATAGCCTGAATATGCCGTGGAACAATCTGGTGGTAAGCGGCGAACTGAAACCAGCGGCTGAACTGCGCGATTTGTTTGAAAAAGCAGGTATTAAACTGGATCAGCCCATTGTCGCCAGCTGTGGTTCGGGTGTGACGGCGGTGGTAGTGATTCTGGCGCTAACGTCGCTGGGCGTGCGTGACGTCACGCTGTATGACGGCTCATGGGGCGAATGGGGCAGCCGTGACGATTTACCGATTGAGAAGTAATGTTTAGCCAGACGATTGGGCTGCTAAGCAGAGCAAGGAAGGGCAACTAGCAAAACAAACTTTTGAGCACGGCAATCAAAAGGAGCTAGCAGAGCAAACTTCTGAGCATGGCAATCAAGGATAGCTAGCAGAGCAAACTTTTGAGCATGGCAATCAAGAGGAGCTAGCAGAGCAAACTTTTGAGCATGGCAATCAAGAGGAGCTAGCAGAGCAAACTTTTGAGCATGGCAATCAAGAGGAGCGGCGCGATTTTCGCGCGTTTCTGCAGCCGCATTTTGGCTGACAGATTCGCAAGATATCGCACCGCTACAAGCGATGTTTAAATAATCCGCTGACTGCCTTTGAAGTCGCGCAGGAAACTCCCCCAACGACGTTCATAAAAAGGCGTGATGTGCGCGGTAAAGAAGTGGCTGACACCTTTCTCCTCACTCACCACTTCACAGATATCAACCGGTGCATCATCTGCCAGCGTATCGGTTGCCACGCTGCCTGCCGCCTGAATGATCTCCTCGATATTGCTATCCGCTTCGATACCGATCAGCAAATTGGGTTCTTCCGTGGCGCTCTCACGAATGCTGGCAATATAAGCACGACGTACCTGTTTATACTTGGCAAACAGCTGCGTCAGTGAATCAATCATCTGTGCGGGTGGTTCAGCCACTTCCGACAGAAGCAGCGCATAGCCCCCTTCCAGTACCGTTTGCTGACTCAGCGCACTGCCCTCTTCACCGATCAAATGGGCAATCTCACCCGGTGAAAACTCTTTCCCGGCGGGCAGCTTAGGATTGAGGAATAGGCTCTCACCCAGGGTCATTTCGAACAGCGTGCGCGCGGGCAGGCGCAGGTAAGGCTGCTCTTCTTTAATCGCTTCCCCCATTGCTTCTTCTGAGGTGAAGAACGGGATAACACTGCCGCCGCCCTCTTTTTCCCAATGCTGTAATTCCACAGGTGAGGTGGCATCGAACTGCTCTGCAGGACTTTCACCTGGCACCCAAATGTCAGATTCCAGCAGCAGTTGAAAGAATTCCGGACGGTGCGCAGGCTCGGTGGCGGCCAGCTTCAGCACCTCTTCAAGACGATTGCTCATTTATCAAGTTCCAAAAAAACGGCAAGCTCATGCACGAGTTTTGCCGCTTTAGCGCTGTGTGGTCGCCACGAATGGCGACCCTGGATAATATTGACGCAGCGTGGCGCACTCATGCGCAGCGGCTTTATTTCAGTAACAGATTGGCGATGGTACGCACACCCAGACCGGTTGCACCGGCTGACCATTGATCCACCGCGCTTTTACGGTAAGTCGCAGAACAGTCAATGTGCAGCCAGCCCTGCTGATACTTGCTCACAAAGTGAGAAAGGAACGCCGCCGCACTGCTGGCACCGGCTGCATGTGCCGGACTCGCGATGTTGTTCAAATCGGCAAAGTTTGAAGGCAGATGGCTGCGGTGGAATTCAGCCAGTGGCAGGCGCCAGAAGGCTTCATTTTCACCGGTTGCACTACCCAGCAGTGATTCCGCCAGGACATCGTCAAAGGTAAACAGGGCGTGATAATCGTTGCCCAGCGCCGTTTTCGCTGCACCCGTCAGAGTTGCTGCATCGATCAGTAACTCAGGATTTTGCTCGCTGGCATCAATCAGGCCATCGGCCAGCACCAGACGTCCTTCCGCATCAGTGTTCATCACTTCAACGGTCTTGCCGTTGCGATAGCGAATGATGTCACCGAGACGGAACGCGTTACCGCTCACCATGTTGTCTGCACAGCACAGGAACAGCTTCACACGTTTGGTCAGGCCACGTGAAATCGCCAACGCCAGCGCGCCAGTCACCGTCGCTGCACCGCCCATGTCGGATTTCATCGAATCCATAAACGCGCTCTGCTTCAGGCTGTAACCACCGGTATCAAAGGTAATGCCTTTGCCGACCAGGCAAGCGTATACCGGCGCATTTTCATCGCCGCTTGGGTTGAAGTCGAGCGCCAGCAGCACAGGTGCGCGGGTTGAACCACGGCCCACGGTGTGAATACCCGCATAACCCTGCTCGCGCAGATCTTCGCCTTTGGTGATGCGATAGCTCACTGCGTCACCGCCCACTTCGCTGATCAAATCGATCGCGCTGTGCGCCAGTTGTTCCGGGCTGAGGTCTTCCGCAGGCAGGTTGATGGTGTCACGTACCCAGTCAACGATTTTAAGACGACGATCAAATTCTGTCTGATCGTTTTCGCTTAATGCTGGCCACTCTACCTGGCGTTTGCCTTTCGGGCTGCGATAGCCTTGCCAGAATGCCCAGCATTTTTCCAAATCCCACTCTTCGCCGCTCAGTGCGACGTGGCGGATCCCCTGACCGTCCAGCTTGCGCCCTGCGCGCTGGATGCTCATCAGCGCATCGGCGCCAGTCAGGTGAAGGGTCATGCCACTTTCAGTGCTGCTCAGCAGTGCTTTTTCACCCCAGCGCGCATCGGCGGCCTGGGAGCTGAGCGTAATCGTCATCGGTTGTGTTGTCATCGCGTAGCTCCGTTTGCGTTAGGTGTCACCTTGCGCCAGAACCGGCGCAAGGGAGTGCATGAATTAGCGGGACGTGGCGGGCGTGAATGCCCGTAAACGGCTGACCGCTTTATTGACCAGCTCAATGGCGTAGTCAATTTCCTCTTCGGTGGTGAAACGCCCCAGCGAGAAGCGCAGTGAACTGTGTGCCAGTTCCTGCTCAACACCCATGGCGCGCAATACATAAGAGGGTTCGAGACTGGCCGAGGTACAGGCAGAACCCGATGACAGCGCCAGATCTTTCAGCGCCATGATCAAGGATTCACCCTCAACCTGAGCAAAACTGAGGTTCAAAATATTCGGTGCGCCCTGCTCAAGCGAACCGTTAATCTTCACATTCTCTAAGCGGCTGATACCGCGCCACAGACGTTCGCGCATAGCCGACAGACGAGCCATTTCACTGCTCATCTCTTCACGTGCGATACGGTACGCTTCGCCCATGCCAACAATCTGATGCACCGGTAACGTACCGGAACGCATCCCGCGCTCGTGTCCACCACCATGCATC
The DNA here is from genome assembly GCF_000759475.1 of Pantoea rwandensis. Classification (NCBI taxonomy): domain Bacteria; kingdom Pseudomonadati; phylum Pseudomonadota; class Gammaproteobacteria; order Enterobacterales; family Erwiniaceae; genus Pantoea; species Pantoea rwandensis. Next base: position 1,678,188 of record NZ_CP009454.1, on the reverse strand, counting down.
TGCGCATCGATCTGCAGTTTCGGTTTACGACGCACCCACAGCGCACCAATGCCTTTTGGGCCGTACAGCTTATGCGCTGAAAACGACATCAGATCCACCGGCAGTACGGCGACATCAATTGGCAGCTTTCCAACACTCTGGGTGGCGTCAACATGGAACAGAATGTCACGCGCTCGGCACAAGGCGCCGAGCGCAGCAATATCCTGAATCACGCCGGTTTCGTTGTTCACATGCATCAGGGAAACCAGCACGGTATCGTCGCGCAGCGCAGCTTCCAGCATTGCAGGCGTAATAATGCCATCACTGCCGGGTTGCAGATAAGTGACGTCGAAACCTTCACGCTCCAGTTGCTGACAGCTATCCAGCACCGCTTTGTGCTCAGTTTGACTGGTAATGACGTGTTTGCCGCGTGCCTGATGGAATTGAGCCGCACCTTTGATGGCGAGGTTGTCAGCTTCAGTGGCACCGGAAGTAAAAACGATTTCACGCGGATCGGCGTTGACCAGCTCAGCAATCTGATTGCGCGCCACATCAACGGCTTCTTCAGCCTGCCAGCCAAAACGGTGAGAACGGGAAGCGGGGTTACCGAAGGTGCCATCCAAAGTGAGGAACTGCATCATTTTGGTGGCGACACGCGGATCGGCAGGCGTTGTCGCTGCGTAATCCAGGTAAATCGGTAATTTCATTGCGCTAAAACTCCGTATAAAAAATCATACGTCTTTATAGCACGATTCAGCCCCGGCTGTGTGAACCCGTCATGCTCAAGCCGCAGGTGCGTTGGCTGCGCTAATTCCCCCCAGTCACTTACTGATGTAAGCGCCTGGGGATTCATTCGCTTGCCGCTTTCCTGCACCTCGAATTATCAAGGGTTGGGGCTTAGACGGGATTAAGCACGCAGATTAACGTTAATGGTTTCCTGCATACGGTGCTGCTGGAAGCGACGGTTGTCGGTCATGTTCTGACGGTCAGCCACATCCAGAATTTCCTGGTTGTTCACCAATTCAGCCAGCGTAATGTTGTTGAGGAATTCGCTGATGCGCTCACTCAGATCACGCCACAGGACGTGAGTCAGGCAGCGCTCACCGCCCTGGCAGCCTTCTTTGCCCTGGCATTTGGTGGCATCAACAGATTCGTCAACCGCCGTGATCACCGCGCCAACCGCAATCGCGCCGGCATCTTTACCTAACAGATAACCACCGCCCGGACCACGAACGCTGGCCACTAAACCGTGCTTACGCAGACGTGAGAATAACTGCTCCAGATAGGAGAGCGAAATGCCCTGACGCTCAGAAATATCAGCCAGCGGCACCGGGCCCTCGTTTGAGTGCAGTGCAACGTCCAGCATAGCGGTTACGGCATAACGTCCTTTGGATGTCAGTCTCATAGCATACAACCTCGTAAGCGTCCGTCCGGGTATCGGCGGGCTATCTGATGAATTGACGCCAGTCTGCCATTCCTGAGTAAAACGGTCAACTATTTAACCAAGTAATTTACTCAACTATTTAACCAACTGTTTTACTCAACTATTACCCTTATCACCTTTAGGCTTTTGGAACGAAGCCAGCATACCGCGCAGGATATTAAGTTCATCACGTTCCGGGCGCGCGCGAGTATAAAGACGACGCAGTTTACTCATCACCTGGCTCGGGGTGCCTTCGCGGATAAAGCCGCTGTCCAGCATCATCTTCTCGATGTGTTGATAGAAGCGCTCCAGATCGTCCACTAACGGATACGGTGACTCTTCTTCTTGCGGCTGAGGATTGGCCTGTTCCTGCGCCTCCAGCCATGCCATACGCACTTCATAAGCGATGATCTGCACTGCCATCGCCAGGTTCAGCGAGCTGTATTCCGGATTCGCTTGAATGGCGACGTGATAGTGGCACTTCTGCAACTCTTCGTTGGTCAGGCCCACGCGTTCACGACCAAAGACTAAAGCCACTGGTGCCTGCTGGCCCTCTTCCACGCTTTTGATACCGCATTCACGTGAATCCAGCATCGGCCAGGGCAGCGAACGGGAACGTGCGCTGGTGCCGACAACCAGGCTACAGCCCGCAATCGCTTCGTCCAGCGTGTCCACGATTTTTGCATCGCCAATCACATCGCTGGCGCCGGCGGCAAGAGAGATGGCCTGCGAGTCAGGTTTGACCAGCGGATTGACCAGATAAAGATTGGTTAAGCCCATGGTTTTCATGGCGCGAGCGACAGAGCCCATGTTGCCAGTGTGCGAGGTTTCTACCAGTACGATTCGGATATTTTGCAGCATAATAGTGAGCGGTGAGAAAATGATGGCGCGTAGCCTAGCATAAAAGCAGGACATTTGCTGAACACCCTGATATACTCCGCGCCGTTTTCACCCGTTCTTTAACATCCAGCGAGAGATACCGATGCATCCGATGCTCAACATCGCCGTGCGCGCAGCGCGCAAGGCCGGAAATTTAATTGCCAAGAATTATGAAACCCCGGACGCTGTCGAAGCCAGCCAGAAAGGCAGCAACGACTTCGTTACCAATGTTGACCGCGACGCAGAACGTCTGATTGTCGAAGTGATTCGCAAATCCTACCCGCAGCACTCCATTATCACCGAAGAAAGCGGTGAACTGGCGGGTGACGATCAGGACATTCAATGGGTAATCGATCCGCTGGATGGCACCACCAACTTCATTAAACGTTTACCCCACTTCTCAGTTTCAATCGCAGTGCGCATCAAAGGCCGCACCGAAGTGGCTGTGGTTTACGATCCAATGCGTAACGAACTGTTCACCGCTGTACGCGGCCAGGGCGCACAGCTGAACGGCTACCGTCTGCGTGGCAGCACCGCGCGCGATCTGGATGGCACCATCCTCGCGACCGGCTTCCCGTTCAAGCTGAAGCAGCACGCTACCCCTTACATCAACATCGTCGGCAAACTGTTTACCCAGTGTGCAGATTTCCGTCGCACCGGTTCTGCTGCGCTGGATCTGGCTTACGTGGCCGCTGGCCGAGTGGACGGTTTCTTCGAGATCGGCCTGAAGCCATGGGATTTCGCCGCAGGAGAACTGCTGGTGCGCGAAGCGGGCGGCCTGGTGACAGATTTCACCGGCAACCACGGTTACATGATGTCAGGTAACATCGTTGCAGGTAACCCACGCGTTGTGAAAGCCATGCTGGCGACCATGCGTGAAGAACTGAGCGAAGCGCTGAAGCGCTAAGCACAAAAAAGGCGGATATCACATCCGCCTTTTTTTTGTCGTTAAAACGGACGCAACCCGCTACTCATCATCGGCTGTGCACTTTGCCACAGTAACCACCCCGCTAACATCAGCACTACCCCGCCCGTTAACGCCAGTGCAGACATAACGACTTTCGCCCGTTGCGAATCGCCGTTTGCCGCGCCCAACCTCTCGGCCAGGCGACGCGACCGCTGAACTAACAACCCCAATGCAGAGACGGTCACGGCGGTACCGATGGCCATCGCAATGGCAGAAGCCACGCCCCACGCATAAACGCCAATCACCTTGGCAAACAGCAGCATCATGATGGCACCAGAACAGGGACGCATGCCCATGGATAGCACCACCAGCGCCTGAGTTTTGCCACTCACAGCCTGCTCCATCTGTTCCGCACTGGGTAAATGGGCGTGACCGCAACCGCAATGTTCATCATGCTGATGATGCGGGCGAATGGCGCGGATCTGCATTTTTTGCGGCGCAGGGCGCATTCCCTGGTAAAGAGCGCGCAAAGCGCGCCAACCGACCCAGACGCCCAATGCCATTACCAGCAGGTAGCTACCCTTCTCCAGCCAGTAACTGCCGAGATGCATCTGCCGCGATGAGGTTTGCAATACCACCAGCATCACTGTTACCAAACCAATCGCCACACCACCTTGTAAGAGTGCGGCCAATAACGTCAGTTTCATGCTGGTTTTCAGCTTCGCGGGATGCGTTGCCAGAAAGGTGCTGATGACCACTTTGCCGTGCCCTGGGCCCAATGCGTGCAGCACGCCATAAGCCAGACTGAAGAGCATCAAGGTCACGCCCGCCTGCTGAGGCTGTTCAGCGACTTGCTGCAGGAGTTGGGTCATCTCTCGATTCAGGATTTTCTGCCACAACACGCTTTGCAGCAAAATTTGCGACCAGTGCTGCCACAAGGTAAATCCGGCAGCCAGCATCACTACGGCCAGCAACCACAGCGGCCACAAACGGCGTGATCGAGAAGGCAGTGAAATCAATGACATGTCAGGGTTACCGTTTGCGCGAATTGCTGACCAAGATCCATGTCTTCTGGCGGCGCATCGGCTTTATCCAGCGACAGCGCGTATTGCTTGAGCGAGTCATCCGGTTTAGGGGTATGCAGGTCAATCTGGCAGTGTGCTTTGACGCTGTCGTCCATGGTTAATGCCTGTGGGTTATCGTAATACATATCAACAAAGTAGCTTGGGTCAAAGGTCTGAATGCGATACTGTTTTGCGCTCAACGACTGGGGTTCACCAAATGGGACGATGAATTCCAGCACCGCTTTATTGCCATTGCGCGACAAATTGTACTCCTTAGGTAAATTCAGGAACTTCACCCGCGTTTTATCCTGCCAGACTTCAGAGAAATAGTGCTGGCCCAATACGTTCGCCATCACCTGAGCCGCCAGCTTTTTCCATACCACATCGCCCGGTTTCGCCTTGCCTGCATCGTAGAGCAGATCGGCCGAGGTGATTTCATCCATTGTCCACACCATTTTCATCCCCGTCAGATGATCTTTGTCGCTAACGAACTCGGTTTTCATATCGATAAAGCTGTGCGGATGTGACCAGGCCGCTGCGCTGAACAACAGCGTAAAAGTAATAAGCGCAATTTTCATGTGTTATAAAGTAACAATTCTCAAGTGAAGATTATACTGGTCCAGAAAAACTGTGACCCGCCTAAAAGCTCTGAGCAAAAGTCACGACAAAGTGCAGGGTTACCGCGTGGAGTTAGCTATTCTTAGCTCAAAAATGACCCGCGGATAATACTATTGATGAGTTCTGCACCTTCATCTGCACCACTCTTCAGCCGTGCCCAGCGTCGTTGTCATCTGCTATTGCTACTGTTTCTGCCTGCTCCCGCGCTAACGCTTGAAAAGCTCTGCCAGTTAAATGGTGTTGATCCTGCCGTTGCCCGACAGGATATCGCGGATGTCGGTGATGAGATACAGCGCTTCCATCAACTGGAGTTACACCAGATGGTGGATGGCAGCTTCCGCATACATGGGACGGAACTGGACAGGCGGCTCTGCCTGCTCCATTGGCTGCGACGCGCGCTGCGCCTGTCGCAGGATTTCGTCTGCGAACATTTTGCTCCCGTGCTGCGTCAGCGCCTTAAAGTCCTCAATATCGAAAAGGCGCTGTGGGATGAAACCAATCTGCAGGCGTTAATTCAACATTGTAGCCTGCGACTGAGCCGCGATTTCACGCCGCGCGATCGCCTGTTCCTGCAAATCTTTATGAAATACGGGCTGTGCCAACGGCAAAATGCACTGTTTAATGAAAAACAGCGGGCATGGCTGGCAGCAAAAATCGAGCGTGTTGCCGCAGATGATGTGATTCACCACTGGCAGAAACGCTGCCATTTAGCGCCGGACGTTAGCGAAACCGACTTCTGGACGCTGCTTTTCAGTTTGATTCATGCGCCGGATGGGAATCAGCTTGAAGACCACCAGGCGCAGCAGCTCATGCTGGCCGTAGAAGCGTTAATCGCCCGTTTTGAACAGCTGGCGCAGACTCGCGTCAAAAATCAGCACGAGCTGAAATTGCAATTATTCACGCATCTGGCGCAAGCGCTGGATCGCAGTCACTTTGCCATTGGGATCGATAACAGTGTGGCATTGGACGTGGCGCGTCTTTATCCACGTTTACTGCGCACCACCGAACGCGCGCTCTACCACTTCAGCACTGATTTCGGCACGGAATTCAGCGCGGAAGAAGTCAGTCTGGTGGCAGTGTTGTTCGGGGCCTGGCTGATGCAGGATAGCGCACTGCAGGAGAAGCAGGTACTGCTGTTGACCGGCGCGGATGCGGCAATGGAACAATTACTGGAGCAGCAAATCCGCGAGATAACGCTGCTGCCCATCAACATCACTTATCAGGATATGCTGCACTTTCAGCGAGAAGGTGCACCGCGTGACGTAGCGCTGGTGATCACACCTTACGCCACATCGTTACCGCTGTTCTCCCCCCCACTGATCCATGCCGAGCTGCCGCTAAGCTATCATCAGCAGCAGCGCATTCGTCAACTGCTGGAAGCTTAAGCGGCGCGCGGACGCAGGAACAATGCAGGAAGCGCCACCAGTGCCATCACCCAGAACAGATGTCCCTGTAAATGGGTAAACAGCACGCCGCTGATCATTGTCATCACTGCAATCCCGCCCCCCATCGCCAGTGCAGAATAAAGCGATTGCAACCGAATCACTTCGGCGCCCTGACGTGCGGCTATAAAGCGCATTGCCGCCAGGTGACATACGGTGAAGCTGCCACAATGCAAAATCTGAGCAGCAATTAACAGCGGCAGCGCGGTGCTGGATCCCAGCATCACCCAGCGCACTAACGCGCAACAGCATGAAAGTAGCAACAGGTCACGGGCACTCCAACGGCGAAACAGACGATTGCTCAGCGCAAATATGACGATTTCCGCCACCACGCCCAACGACCATAGATAGCCAATCACCGATGCGGAATAGCCTGCTTCCTGCCACCAGATGGCACTGAAGCTGTAATAAGCTGCATGTGCCCCCTGCATTAGCGTCACGCATAACATAAAACGCCAGACCGCGTTCTCTCGTAGCATACCGCGCCACGCCGCCCAACCGCCGCTTGCCCCCTGCCGCGCATCACCTTGTGGCCGGGTTTTAGGAACTAACATCATGCCGCTAAGCATTGCCAGCAAGCCCACACTCAGCAGTGCCAGAATCGCCTGTGATGACCAGGCACTCACCAGCATCCCCGTCAGCGCAGAGCTAATCACAAACGCCAGCGAACCCCATAGCCGCACCGGGCCATAAGCCAGGCCAATTTGCTGCGTCCAGGTCGCTGCCAGCGCATCGCTGAGCGGCACCAACGGCGAGAAAAACAGGTTGAAGCCCACCATGACCAGTAACAGCCATAACCATTGGCCGCCAAACCAGAAACCTAACGCAAACAGGCACGTCATCAATGCCAGCAGCCGCAACGCCAGAATCAGCTGAGAGGGATTTTTAACCTGCGAGGCGATTAGCAGGCTACCGACAAATCGCGCCACCATGCCGCAACCGAGCAGTAAGCCGATTTTTTCAGCATCCAGGCCTATGCCTTTGAGCCAGACGCTCCAGAAAGGTAAGTAGATGCCGTAACAGAAGAAGTAGGTGAAGTAGCTGAGTCCCAGCCATCTGGCCGATCCGATGGTCATTTTGCCTCCCACAGGCATGTCAGCTGCGCCCGCAGCCCATTGGGCCGCTACTTTGTCAGAGGCTTGAACAAAAGTGAAATGAAAGGTCGGAGAATCGTCTTTTCTGCGACAGGCTTCGCATCGGAAATCATACCTCAGGCACCGTAATAACAAGGTCTGCGCGAATGCTTCATGTGCGGTGTATGCGGTGTGTGCGGTGTGTCAACTCTATTCAGCACGGGTCGCGTGCATAAAAAAGGATGGCCAGCGCCATCCTTTTTAATCACATCAACATGGTGCCAAATCAGGCATACACAGGCAGACGCGCACAGATATCCAGTACCTTCTGCTTGGTGCGCTCAATGGTCGCTTCGTCGTTGATGTTGTCCAGCACGTCAGCGATCCAGCCAGCCAGCTCGCGCACATCTGCTTCTTTGAAGCCACGACGAGTAACCGCTGGAGTACCAATACGCACACCGGAGGTCACAAATGGACTCTTCGGATCGTTAGGTACGCTGTTTTTGTTCACAGTGATGTTAGCACGGCCCAGCGCGGCATCAGCTTCTTTACCAGTCAGGTTTTTGCTCACCAGATCGATCAGGAACAGGTGGTTATAAGTCCCGCCTGAAACGATGTTGTAGCCACGCTCCAACAGAACCTCAACCATTGCTTTGGCGTTTTTAGCCACTTGCTGCTGGTAAGATTTGAACTCTGGCTCCATTGCTTCTTTGAACGCCACCGCTTTACCCGCGATCACGTGCATCAGCGGGCCGCCCTGACCACCCGGGAATACCGCAGAGTTCAGTTTTTTGTACAGGTCTTCGTCACCGTTTTTCGCCAGAATCAGGCCACCACGTGGACCCGCCAGGGTCTTGTGGGTGGTTGAGGTCACGATGTGCGCATGTGGAACCGGGTTCGGGTACACATCAGCGGCGATCAGACCGGCAACGTGAGCCATGTCAACGAACAGGTAAGCGCCCACGCTATCTGCGATTTCGCGCATTTTTGCCCAGTCGCACACGCCAGAGTATGCAGAGAAACCACCGACGATCATTTTTGGCTTATGCGTTTTAGCCAGCTCAGCCAGTTCGTCGTAGTTGATTTTGCCGGTTTCGTCGATGCCGTAAGGGATGACGTTATACAGCTTGCCTGACAGGTTCACTGGTGAACCGTGCGTCAGGTGACCACCGTGCGCCAGGTTCATACCGAGGATGGTGTCGCCCGGCTGCAACAGCGCAGTGTAAACCGCGAAGTTAGCCTGTGAGCCAGAGTGCGGCTGTACGTTGGCAAAGTCTGCGCCAAACAGCGCTTTCGCGCGATTGATCGCCAGCTGCTCAACGATATCAACGTATTCACATCCGCCGTAGTAGCGTTTGCCCGGATACCCTTCAGCATATTTGTTGGTGAGCTGTGAACCTTGCGCCTGCATAACGCGTGGGCTGGTGTAGTTTTCAGAAGCAATCAGTTCGATGTGCTCTTCCTGACGCACCTTCTCTTGCTCCATAGCCTGCCACAACTCGGCATCATAATCGGCAATGTTCATATCACGCTTTAACATCCGGCATCTCCTGACTAGCTAACTTTTTTAACGGCAGTTTAGGCCCCGGCAAGGGGCGAAGGCCAACAGTGTAAACGGTTTTGTCAGGTGACGGTAGCGCCAATCCCCTCTTTTTACGCAAACGATTGGCACGGCGCTGGAACGGGTTTTTTACGCATTTTTGCAAGCTTGTAAATCACGATATTTGCTCACGCTGAAGGGGAATATTTTTCAGGTTTGTGGGCCAGCTTCCAGCTTCGGCACTTAACCCGCAAACAAAGCGGGGGATTTACAGGCAAGATGAACGATCATAAGATGCATTTAAAATACATGTTTAAAATCACTGCGAGGCCTTCACCATGCTAGATGCACAAACTATCGCTACCGTTAAGTCTTCCCTGCCCGCTATTGCTCAGCTTGGCCCGCAACTCACTGGCCACTTCTATCAGCGTTTGTTAACGCAACACCCGGAACTGAAGAACGTTTTCAACATGAATAATCAGCGCAGCGGCAATCAGCGTGAGGCGCTGTTTAATGCCATTGTCGCCTACGGCAGTAACCTGGAGAATCTGGCAGTGCTGCTGCCGGCGGTAGAGAAGATTGCGCAGAAGCACACCAGCCTGAATATTCAGCCCGCGCAATATGCGGTAGTCGGTGAAACGTTGCTGGCCACCATCGAAGAGTTGCTCAATCCCGGCGATGACGTCTTGCAGGCATGGGGCAAAGCTTACGGCGTGCTGGCGGATGTGTTTATCCAGCGTGAAGAAGCGATTTATTGCGCCTCAGAAGAGAAAGTCGGCGGCTGGCGTGGCGCGCGTGACTTCCGTATTCGCACCATCAATACTGAAAGCTCCGTGATTAAAAGTTTTGAGCTGGTACCTAACGATGGTCAGCCCGTCGCTGATTTTCTGCCCGGACAATATCTGGCCGTTAGTCTGCGACCTGAAGGAAGCGAAAATATCCAGCATCGCCAGTATTCACTCACCCATCTACCTAACGGCAAATCCTATCGTATCGCCGTGAAGCGCGAGGAACACGGCAGCGTTTCCGGTTGGCTGCACACCCATGCCAAGGTCGGTGATATTGTGCAATGTGCGGCTCCAGCAGGTGATTTCTATCTGCAAACGACAGGAACCGCGCCGGTCACGCTGATTTCTGCCGGTGTCGGCCAAACCCCAATGCTGGCGATGTTAGCCAGCCTGGCCGAGCAACAGTATGCAGGCGCGGTTAACTGGTTGCATGCGGCCGAATGCGGTACACAGCATGCTTTTGCGGATGAAGTTCAAGCCATAGGTGCTCGCCTGCCACATTTCGCCAGCCATATCTGGTATCGCGAGCCGGAAAGCGTGGACAGTGGCCGTTTTGATGCGCAGGGATTAATGGATCTCGCAGGCATCTCCAGCCAATTGAATCAGGCCGACCGCCAGTTCTGGCTCTGTGGCCCCCTGCCATTTATGCAGTTTGTCGCGCGGCAGCTGGTCGATGCCGGTATCAGTGCCGATCGTATCCATTATGAAGTTTTTGGCCCGCACAAAGTGCTGTAAACAAAAAAAGCCTGCATCATGCAGGCTTTTTAACAGGCTAACGAAGGGGCTTAGATCGCCTCTTCGTCCTCTTCACCGGTACGGATACGCACCACGCGCGCCACGTCGAACACAAAGATTTTGCCGTCGCCGATTTTGCCGGTCTGCGCGGTATTCATAATGGCTTCAACGCAGGTGTCGACGATGTCATCACCGACCACCATTTCGATTTTCACTTTTGGCAGAAAATCGACCATGTACTCCGCGCCACGATACAGCTCAGTGTGGCCTTTCTGGCGACCAAAACCCTTCACTTCACTGACCGTCATCCCGGTGATGCCCACTTCAGCCAACGCTTCGCGCACATCATCGAGTTTGAATGGTTTAATAATTGCATCGATCTTTTTCATGACAGATCCTTTTTTCACTCCCTCCATGATGGACGGATAACAAGTAGTATATACCCGTCCTGCTTCAAGTTGCAGAGGGGTTGGCGGCTCTCTTTTCCCCAAATCGCTTGAAGAAGTAAGCTCATCGGGATGCTTTCGTTTGCCGTCTGACTGCAACTCAAATTATTTGGGGTAGTCAATGGATGAATCAATATGCCGCAGCAAGCTACTCTTTAAATTCACTGGCGTCCAGCTCATGGCGTGACAGCAGCTTATAGAATTCTGTACGGTTACGTCCAGCCAGACGCGCAGCGTTGGTGACATTTCCTTTGGTCATTTGCAGCAATTTGCGCAGATAGTTGAGCTCAAATTGATTACGTGCCTCAACAAAAGTCGGCAGCGCCGTATTTTCACCTGCTAACGCCTGCTCAACCAGCGCATCACTGATCACGGGTGATGTGCTCAGCGCGACACACTGCTCAATCACGTTGACCAGCTGCCGCACGTTGCCAGGCCAGCTGGCCCCCACTAAACGTTTCATCGCATCCACAGAGAAGCTGCGCACAAAGGGTTTATGGCGTTCGGCCGACTGGCGCAACAGATGGTTCGCCAGCAGCGGAATATCTTCTGCACGTTCATGCAGCGCCGGAATCTTCAGATTCACCACATTGAGGCGATAGTAGAGATCCTCGCGGAAACTCTTTTTCTCCATCGCTTTAGGCAGATCGCGATGCGTGGCCGAGATGATGCGCACGTTGATATCGACATCCCGATTACTGCCAAGCGGACGCACTTTTCGCTCCTGCAAGACGCGCAGTAGTTTGACCTGCAACGCCTGTGGCATATCACCAATTTCATCAAGAAACAGCGTGCCACTCTCCGCCGCCTGAAACAGCCCTTCACGCGCACTCACGGCTCCGGTGAAAGCCCCTTTGGCATGACCAAATAGCTCTGACTCCAGCAGTTGCTCCGGTAGCGCCCCACAGTTAATGGCAATAAACGGCTTGTTTGCACGCGGGCTGGCGGCGTGAATCGCCTGAGCCAGCACCTCTTTGCCAGTACCGCTCTGGCCGTTAATCAACACGCTAACGTCGGATTGCGCCACCATGTGCGCCTGATCCAGCAAACGCAGCATCAATGGATTGCGCGTTACCACGGCCTCACGCCAGGTGTCATCGCTGACTGGCGCGCGCTGTGCCAGCGCTTCATCAATGGCTTTGTACAGCGCGTCACGATCCACTGGCTTCGTCAGGAAACTGAACACCCCCTGCTGCGTAGCGGAAACCGCTTCGGGAATCGAGCCGTGCGCCGTAAGAATGATCACCGGTAAACCCGCATGGCGTTTCTGGATTTCGCCAAATAACGCCAGCCCGTCCATTTCATCCATACGCAGGTCGCTGATCACCAAATCAACTTTCTCTTTCTGCAACTGGCGCAGCGCATCCGGGCCACTCGCGGCGGTGGTCACCTGATAGCCTTCACTGCTTAAGCGCATGCCAAGCAGTTTAAGCAGGCCGGGATCGTCATCCACCAGCAGTAAACGTGCAGACTGTTTCATGGTCACTGATCCTCACTTTGTGCATCACTGGCACCGTGCGATGTATCGCTGCTGTCCGCCGGTTTACGGGACGACAACTGACGTTCGATGTCAGTTAAGCGCTCAAGCTTACGCTGAGTCTCGTCCAGTGATTGACGCAGTTTGGTTTGCTGCTGGCGCAGGCTATCCAGCTCAGTATCGTGGCTTTGCTGGAGTGCAGCATAGCGGCTGCGTTCACCGCTTAACGCCAACTGCGCCGCCTGATTGCTACGCCACAACATCAATAACGGGCGCACGGAGGCTGGATAGGAAGCGCTGTAACCGTCTAGCGTATCGACGAACTGGCGGCGCTCAAAGGGCGTCACATTGCCATTTGCCAGCAGAATGCCTTGTTTAAAAGCACGCGACCAGCCTTGTACTGGCCAGCGTCGTGCCTCAGCCCGCGCTTCCGCTGGGGATAAACGCTCACCACAGTCGATAGCACGCTGCCAGTAAAGGGGGTTGCTCATTGCTGCTGGCGTTTCAATCTTCCACACATTTTGACAATCGGTGGCCAGATAATCAGGCAACCGCACTTCTGGCTCAGGAAGATTGGTGCCATCGTGTAACGCGCTGCCCGTGGACGGTGTCTGGCAGGCACTCAAGCCAAATGCCACCAACGCGCAGCTAAAAAGTTTAATCAGGGTGTGTTTCATTAATCAGGCATTCCCGGCGCTGGTCGTCAAAATGATTCGAAAACAGACATCCGCATCCTTGCGCGTTACCAATTGCAAATCACCTTGCATCCTGCGCAGGCAATCTTTGGCGATGCTTAACCCCAGCCCGCTGCCTTTAACCGGCCCTTTGCGCTGCTGGCTGCCCTGAAAAAAGGGCTCAAAAATCATCGCCTGCTCTTCAGCCGGAATGGGTGTGCCGGTGTTCGCCACCTCAATCCACACCTGGTTGCCTTTCTGTTGGCTCTGCAGCCAGATGTTACCGGATTCGCTGCCGTAGTTCACGGCATTCGAATAGAGGTTATCGATGACCCTTTGCAGCAATGTTGCCTCTGCCAGACAGTGCGCCACCTGAAGATCAACATGGGTGGTGATCTGACGCGCACCGGCGGGCAATGAATGGATTTTAACGACCGCATCAACGATGTCATTGATTGCGACCGGCTCCAGCGCCATGGGGCCATCCGCCAGTTTGCGGTTGTAATCCAAAAGTTGTTCGATGAGACGCTGCAAATGGCGGCTGCTGGTGTCAAGGATCGCCACCACTTCCTGCTGTTCCGCATTCAGCGGCCCAGCCACCTGATCGGCCAATAATTCCGTGCCCTCTCGTAAGCTGGCAAGCGGGGTTTTCAGTTCATGTGAGAGATGACGCAGAAACTCATGTCGCTGCTCTTCCAGCCAGCTTAAGCGCTCGCTCAGCCACACGATGCGCTGACCGAGTGAACGGATTTCACGAGGGCCGCGAAAACTCACGCTGTCGCCGAGCGCTTTGCCTTGCCCAAGTCGGTTAATCATCCGTTCTACGCGTTTTACCGGGCCGATAATCATGCCGGTAAACAGCAACACCAGCGCCAGACTAATCAGAAACAGAATCAGCGCCTGCCAGCCGAAGAACTGACCACGGTCGGCGATTTCGCGCTGGAGCTGCAAGCCACGCGAAAACACCACTTCACGCGTCTCCTGCACCATTTGCGCATTGGCATCAGAAAAATGTTCGAGGGCCGTGGTGGCTTTTGCCACTGGGTTACCGTTGTCACACTGCACACTGGCGAGCTGCGGCAAAGTTTCCTGCAGCGCTTTGAATGATGGAAGCTCTGGCAGGCTATCCGCATGGCTGGTGAGCATCTGGCCATAACGCGTCCACTGCGTTTGATAAAGCTTTTGCAAGGTGGCATCACCCAATACGCAATATTGACGATAACTGCGTTCCAGTTCGAGCGCAGTACGCGCCATCGCTTCGCTGCGGCGTACGTCGGTAAAGGTATTGCGATTGGTATCTGCAGCCTGATTACTGAGCGCAGACAAACTTTCCCAGGCTTGCCACGCCAGCACCAGCAATGGTAGCAGGACCAGCAAAAAAGCCATCAAGACTAACTGCCGCAGGGATCGGGGAAACAGACGCCATCTCTTCACTACCGCGCATCCTTCAATGTGAGCTGCTGGCATGCTAACGAAGTATTAATAGGGAAGAAAGTACAGAAAGGAAAACGGCAGCCCTTTTGGGCTGCCGTGAGAGCGACGCCTCAGCATCGCTTGCAAAATAGGTGGAGCCTAACTCAACGTTGCGTCCGATGCTTGATAACGTTGCAAAGCAAGCGATTATCGGTTGGGTGGACGGCAGGCTCCGTTTGGTGCGTCATTCGAATTTTATGAGCTCAACCGCAGTGCGGGGCAATCATAGACAGGAGAATGAGCAACGCTGTGAGTATAGCAACTATCGTGCCAGAAATGAAATAGCATTGATTATCAGAGTAATGCGAGGTGTGACGCACTATTTTATGAAAAAGCGGACCGGCTGGTCTGACGAAAGTGTCGCTGATCAGCAACGAGTTAAAGGATGAAAAATTGAGTCAATATAAATCAATAAGTTAAATGTCACCATTTAGCGACAGCTCACTTTCGTGTTTGTCGCCAATTTCAGACAGTTTTGCAAGCCAGCCATAGTCAGTCATGGCGTAATGGAGTGAGTGAGTGAGTGAGTGAGTGAGTGAGTGAGTGAGTGAGTGAGTGAGTGAGTGAGGCCTGACGGGCAAAAGAAAGGCCGCCTTGCGGCGGCCTCTGATGCTGCTGGCTAAATTAGCCCAGCTGCTTGCGTGCGTTGCGGAAGATACGCATCCACGGGCTGTCTTCGCCCCACTCTGCTGGGTGCCAGGAGTTGCTCACGGTGCGGAACACGCGCTCTGGGTGCGGCATCATAATAGTGACGCGACCGCTTTCGTTGGTTACCGCAGTGATACCGTTCGGCGAGCCGTTCGGGTTGGCTGGGTAATTTTCGGTCACTTTACCGAAGTTGTCTACGAAGCGCAGCGCCACCAGACCTTTGCTTTCCAGCTGGGCCAGATGTGCACCGTCACGCACTTCCACGAAACCTTCACCGTGCGACACGGCAATTGGCATATGAGAACCGGCCATGCCGTCCAGCAGCAACGATGGACTCGCAGCCACTTCGACCAGGCTGAAACGTGCTTCAAACCGCTCTGACTGGTTACGTACAAAGCGTGGCCACAGTTCGCTGCCCGGAATCAGCTCACGCAGATTCGACATCATCTGGCAGCCGTTACATACGCCCAGCGCCAGCGTCTGTGGACGGTGGAAGAAGTTTTCGAACTCATCACGCACACGGCCGTTGAACAGAATCGATTTCGCCCAACCTTCACCTGCCCCCAATACGTCACCGTAAGAGAAGCCACCGCACGCGACCAGCGCCTGGAACTCTTCCAGGCCGCGGCGGCCCGCCAGCAGATCGCTCATGTGCACATCGACTGCGGTGAAACCAGCGCGGTGGAAGGCAGCCGCCATCTCAACGTGGGAGTTCACGCCCTGCTCACGCAGCACGGCAACACGAGGACGCGCACCTGTGGCGATCATCGGCGCCGCAACATCTTCTTCTGGCTTGAAGGTCAGATGGACGTTCAGGCCAGGATCGTTGTCGTCTTTCTTCGCTTCGTGCTCCTGATCGGCACAGGCAGGGTTGTCACGCAGACGCTGCATCTGCCAGGTGGTTTCTGCCCACCAGGTACGCAGCGTGGTACGGCTTTCGCTGTACACCGCGCTGTCGCCAGAACGGATGACAAAGCGATCGCCCGGCAGTGCCTGACCGATCACATGCACATTGCTGCTCAGACCATGGTCGGCAAACACTTTCTCAACGGCTGCACGATCAGCGGCATTAATCTGGATCACTGCACCCAACTCTTCGGTGAACAGTGCTGCCAGCGCATCGTTACCCAGCGCGGCGATATCGGCTTCGATACCGCAGTGACCGGTGAAGGCCATTTCAGCCAGCGTGACCAGAAGGCCGCCATCAGAACGGTCATGGTAAGCCAGCAGCTTCTGCTCGGCCACCAGCGCCTGAATGGCGTTGAAGAAGCCTGCCAGCTGCGATGCATCACGCACGTCGGCTGGCTTATCGCCTAACTGACGGTAAACCTGTGACAGTGCAGTAGCACCCAGGGTGTTTGCGCCGTTGCCCAGATCAATCAGCATCAGCAGGTTATCATGGGCAGCTTGCAGTTGAGGCGTTACGGTGCGGCGCACGTCTTCTACACGCGCAAAGGCGGTGATCACCAGCGACAGCGGCGAGGTCATCTCACGCTCTTCGGTACCCTGCTGCCAGCGGGTTTTCATCGACATTGAGTCTTTGCCCACTGGAATCGTGATGCCCAGCGCCGGACAAAGTTCTTCACCGACCGCTTTCACTGCCGCATATAAACCGGCATCTTCACCCGGGTGACCCGCTGCCGCCATCCAGTTCGCAGACAGCTTCACACGCTGCAGTGAACCAATCGCAGTGGCCGCCAGGTTGGTCAGCGCTTCACCGACCGCTAAACGGCCAGATGCAGCGAAGTCCAGCAAGGCGACTGGAGCGCGTTCGCCCAGTGAGAAGGCTTCGCCGTGATAGCTATCCAGGCTGGCGGTGGTCACTGCACAGTTCGCTACCGGGATCTGCCATGGGCCGACCATCTGGTCACGCGCCACCATACCAGTTACCGAACGGTCACCGATGGTAATCAGGAAGGTTTTCTCTGCCACAGTTGGCAGATGCAGTACGCGATTAACGGCGTCAGCCACGGTAATTCCGTCACGCACCAGCGCATCGCCTTTGGCCTGCTGAGTGGCAACATCACGCGTCATCTTCGGCGTTTTGCCCAACAGCACGTCCAACGGCATGTCGATAGGGTTGTTATCGAAGTGGCTATCCGCCAGGTTCAGGTGCAGCTCTTCGGTGGCTTCACCGATCACCGCATATGGCGCACGCTCACGCTTACACAGCTCGTCAAACAACGCCAGCTGAGCCGGTGCCACTGCCAGCACATAACGTTCCTGGGATTCGTTACACCACACTTCCAGCGGGCTCATGCCTGGCTCATCGTTGAGAATGTCGCGCAGGTTGAAGTTACCACCACGGCCGCCATCGCTCACCAGCTCTGGCATGGCGTTCGACAGACCGCCTGCACCCACATCGTGGATGAACAGAATCGGGTTGGCTTCGCCCAGCTGCCAGCAACGATCGATCACTTCCTGGCAGCGACGCTCCATTTCTGGGTTGTCGCGCTGGACTGATGCAAAATCCAGATCCGCATCAGACTGACCAGACGCCATTGAAGAGGCTGCTCCGCCGCCGAGCCCAATGTTCATCGCAGGCCCGCCGAGCACGATCAGTTTCGCGCCAACGACGATCTCACCCTTCTGCACGTGGTCAGCTCGGATGTTACCAATACCGCCCGCCAGCATGATCGGCTTATGGTAGCCACGCAGTTCTGAGCCATTATGGCTGTTCACGCGCTCTTCATAAGTACGGAAGTAACCGTTCAGTGCAGGACGGCCAAATTCGTTGTTGAACGCTGCGCCGCCCAGTGGGCCTTCAGTCATGATATCCAGCGCGGTAACAATACGCTCCGGCTTACCAAAATCTTCTTCCCACGGCTGTTCAAAACCAGGAATACGCAGGTTAGAGACGGAGAAACCGACCAGGCCCGCTTTTGGCTTCGCGCCACGTCCCGTTGCGCCTTCATCACGGATTTCACCGCCGGAACCGGTCGCAGCACCTGGCCACGGCGAAATCGCGGTGGGGTGGTTATGGGTTTCCACCTTCATCAGGATATGCGCCTCTTCCTGATGGAAGGTGTATTCGCCCTTCTGCGCATCGGCGTAGAAGCGGCCCACTTTTGAACCTTCCATCACCGCGGCGTTGTCTTTATAAGCAGACAGCACGTGCTCAGGATTATGCTCAAAGGTGTTTTTAATCATTTTAAACAGCGACTTCGGCTGTTTTTCACCGTCGATAATCCAGTCGGCGTTGAAGATTTTATGACGGCAGTGCTCGGAGTTTGCCTGAGCAAACATATAGAGCTCGATGTCGTTCGGATTACGGCCCAGTTTGGTGAAGGCATTCAGCAAATAGTCGATTTCGTCATCGGCCAGCGCCAGGCCCAGCGTGGTGTTGGCCTGTTCCAGTGCAATGCGACCGGCACCCAGCACATCAACGCTTTTCAGCGGCTGTGGTTCATGATGCGCGAACAGCTGCTGTGCTTCATTCAGGTCACCGAACACGGTCTCCATCATGCGGTCATGTAGCAGGCTAGCCAGCTGTTGCCATTGCGCTTCCGTCAGCTGCGGTGCCTGCACATAGAAGGCCATGCCGCGTTCGAGGCGGATAACCTGGGGCAGATCGCAGTTGTGCGCGATATCGGTGGCTTTTGATGACCACGGAGAAATGGTGCCGGGACGCGGCGTCACCAGTAACAGACGCCCTTGTGGCGCGTGCTCGGCGAGAGAAGGACCGTATTTCAGCAGACGTTGCAGGCGGGCATGTTCATCCGCACTGAGCGGTGCACTGACATCGGCAAAATGGACGTACTCGGCGTAAATATCACTCACTGGCAGGTGAGCGTCCTGAAAGCGGGTCAGCAGTTTGTTTACACGAAATGCCGACAGAGCGGGCGAACCACGCAGAATTTCCATCATCAAAGATCTCTCGTCTTCGAAGCGCCGGGCGACGCTTCATTGGGCGCAACAGGGGAAAACGGGCGGTATTATAGAGAAACAGCACGGGTTACGAAACCGTTTGCGCATAAAATCTGGCACTCAGCATTTGGCTGAATTTTGCACAATTCTTGCTATATAAGTTGCCCTGCTGCGCTTTGTTGCGCAAAATGCCCATCGCTCTGGGAGTGAAAACAACATAAATACTGCCTTTTAAAAGACAGAGGCCTGTGAGCCATTACGAGACAACTATTTGAAACGCCTGAAAATAAACTATCTGCTGATCGGTCTGATCACCGTGCTGCTTGCGCTGGCACTGTGGCCTTCCATCCCCTGGTACGGGGGCGGAAAAGACGCGTTATCGCAGATTAAATCACGTGGAGTGCTGCGCATCAGTACCGTCAACTCCCCGCTGACTTACTACACCATCAATAATGCACCAGCCGGTATGGATTACGAGCTGGCGAAACGCTTCGCCGATTATCTTGGCGTCAAACTCGAGGTTACGGTGCGTCCGAACCTCGGCGATCTGTTTGACGATCTGGATGATGGTAAGGCGGATTTGCTCGCAGCTGGGCTGATCTACAACGGTGAACGCCTTGCCCACTATCAAAGTGGACCGAGCTACTACTCTGTTTCGCAGCAGTTGGTGTACCGCATTGATAAGCCACGGCCGAAGACGCTCGGCGATTTGAAAGGCCGCCTGATTGTGCAGTCCGGTTCGGCATATCTGTCAACTTTACGTTCCGCCAAAGCTGACAGCTATCCCGATCTCGATTGGGCGATCTCTACCGATCAGGGACAGAAAGCGCTGCTGGAAGCCGTCGCCGACGGCAAGCTGGATTACACCGTGGGCGATTCGGTCACCATCGGCTTATTGCAGCGCATCCATCCGCAGCTGGCCGTCGCATTTGACATCACCGATGAAGAACCGGTTACCTGGTATCTGCCACGCAATGATGATGACAGTCTGAATGCGGCAATGCTCGACTTCTATAGCCAGATGGGCGAAGAGGGCACAATGGCGCGCCTCGAAGAGAAGTATCTCGGTCACGTTGGCACTTTTGATTACGTGGATACCCGCACCTTCCTGCGCGCGATTGATAACACGTTGCCGGATATCAAACCGTTGTTTGAGAAATACGCGGCGAGCATGGACTGGCGTCTGCTGGCAGCCATCTCTTATCAGGAGTCGCACTGGAATCCGCAGGCGACCTCGCCGACCGGCGTGCGCGGCATGATGATGTTGACGCGTAACACCGCTGACAGCCTCGACGTCAACGATCGCCTTGATCCTGAGCAGAGCATCCGTGGCGGCAGCGAATACCTGCAACGTATGATGGAGAAGGTGCCGGACACCATTCCTGATGATGAGCGCATCTGGTTTGCATTAGCGGCATATAACATGGGCTATGCGCACATGCTGGATGCCCGCAAGCTGACGGCCAAACAAGGCGGTAATCCTGATAGCTGGGCCGATGTCAAACAGCGTCTGCCGATGCTGAGCCAGAAGCGTTATTACGCGCAAACCTCCTACGGCTACGCGCGCGGCCATGAAGCCTACAACTATGTAGAGAACATCCGTAAGTATCAGATCAGTCTGGTGGGATATCTGCAGGAACAGGAGAAGCGCATCGCTCAGCAGTCGGCGCTGGAAGCCGAACTGGGCGCCGGTTACCCGGCGGTCGAACCTAAGATTGCGATGAACTAACCTTCGCGCTGCGCCTGCCGCAGCGCTTTCTTTTGCTCGCGGCGCATGCGGAAGAAATCACTTAACATCCCGGCGCACTCGTCCGCCAGTACACCGCAATCAATCTGAATCTGATGATTCATGCCTGGATGACCAATCACGTCCATGAGCGAGCCCGCTGCGCCCGTTTTCTCATCCTTTGCGCCATAGACGAGCCGCGTAATGCGGCTGTGCACCATCGCACCGGCGCACATCACGCACGGCTCCAGCGTCACATACAACGTGGTGTCGAGCAGGCGATAGTTTTCGAGAATTTTACCGCCCTGGCGCAGCGCCATGATCTCGGCATGCGCGGTCGGATCGCACTGACCAATCGGCCGATTCCAGCCTTCACCGATCACTTTATCGCCCTGCACTAATACCGCGCCCACCGGCACTTCGCCCTGTTCCCACGCGCGACGCGCCAGCCCCAGCGCATGGCGCATCCAATATTCATCAGTTTGTGGGTTCACCGGGCAGCTCCTGCGGATTTAAAGGCGGCGCATTATAGACGGAATCGCCGCATGATTCACTCCAGCTGTTGCAGCTCACCGCGTGATGTTACCCGCCAGCGATGCTGGCAGAAGAACAGCAGCGGGTTATCCTGTTTACTGTCGCTGTAACCGCTGTAGAGTTGCAATGGTGTACCAATCTTCTCTTCGAGTTGAGCAACCTTCTCATGCCCGAGGCAACGCATGGCTAATACGCGCCCCCCTAAACCGGGTTGCATCTGGCTGGCAATCAGTTGAACGCGCGGCAGAAAGGCCGAATCGAAATAGACCTGCTCCACCAGTGATTGTGGCGAACCGGTGATCAGCCACACATCCGCATCATCGCTGCTGAGATAATCCGTCAGACGTTGTTGCACCACCGGAAAAGCGGTGACGCGCTGGCGGAACCATGTCGCGAACGCGGCCTCACGCTGACGCAGGCGCAGCTCACTGTGGCCGAAGGTAATGGCCCACAGCAGCAAGCTCATTGGCCAGCGCGCAGCGCGCCCTTTAAACAGCATTCCCAGACCAATCACCGGCAACAGCGGCACCACCAGCAACAGGTTGATCGGCTGACGTCGCAGCAGATAACGCATAAAGGTGCCAAACATGTCCTGCTGATGCAGCGTGCCATCGAGATCGAAAAACACCACGCGGCGTTGCGTACCCTTTGTCAAACTCCACTCCTTATCTTTCCTTTCTACGGCTTGCCCTACAGTGTAGCCAGCTTCAACGGCGGGAGCGAAAGCAGTCATTTTTAATTCCAATGACCACAATGCCAGCTGAATAGTTTATTCTTTGTGTCGGCGTGCTGTCATTAAAACCTGACGGTGCGAAAAGAGACTAAGCTCAAGCGGGATTAGATGGATTAAGGATCGAACATGAGTTCATTGCTGCGAATTCGCCAGCTCTACCCTCGACTGGCGCTAAATGAGCGTCGGCTGGCGGATTTTTTGCTGTCGCAGCCGGATCGGGCACGGCATCTGAGTTCACAAAAACTGGCTGAGGAATCAGGCGTCAGCCAGTCGAGCGTGGTGAAGTTTGCCCAAAAATTGGGCTATAAGGGATTTCCTGCGCTGAAACTGGCACTGAGTGAGTCGCTGGCGGATCGTGACGCCATCACCGTGCACAATCATATTCTCAGCGACGATCCCCTCAAAGTGGTCGGCGAAAAATTACTGACTGAGAAAATTTCCGCTATCCGCGCCACGCTGGATATCAACAGCGAAGAGAAACTGCTGCAAACCCTGCAATTGCTGAAAAACGCCAACCGCATTTTGTTAGTGGGCATCGGTGCGTCGGGGTTAGTGGCG
Organism: Pantoea rwandensis; assembly: GCF_000759475.1. Classification (NCBI taxonomy): domain Bacteria; kingdom Pseudomonadati; phylum Pseudomonadota; class Gammaproteobacteria; order Enterobacterales; family Erwiniaceae; genus Pantoea; species Pantoea rwandensis. Next base: position 1,655,604 of record NZ_CP009454.1, on the reverse strand, counting down.
AAAGATTTCTCATGGAAGCTGATGAAGATTGGCATCAACGCGGTCGCTGAGCAGGATATGCATGCTTTACTGGCGAGCGTGCAGGCGATGGCACCGGGAGATGTGCTGCTGGCGATTTCCTATACCGGTGAGCGGCGTGAAATTAACCTTGCGGCGCAGGAAGCCGCGCAGTTGGGAGTCGACGTGCTGGCGTTTACCGGCTTTACTCCCAACTCACTGCAACAGTGCGCGACAATTTGCCTGTACACCGTTGCCGAGGAGCAAAGTACGCGCAGTGCCGCAATCTCATCCACCAGTGCACAACTGGCGCTGACCGACCTGCTGTTTATGGCGTTGGTACAAAACGATCCAGAGCGCGCTTCCAGCCACATACGGCATAGTGAAGAGTTGGTAAAAAAATTGGTGTGAGATGAAAAAGGCCGCTATTCGGCCTTTTTGCTTTGCGTGGTGGGATCGTGACGGCAGGCCTGGCGGCTCGCATGCTGCAGGTTATGCAGGCAGTCATCGCATAAAGAGGCATCATCTGACATCCAACGCGCCAGCCAACCTCGCGCAACACCGCAATGAATACATTGCTGCTTTAAAAACATGTCTTTCAACGCGTTAATTTTTTTCATAGTACTTACGACAAGCGTTCACACTGATAATTTCAGCACAAAATGATAACTCAGAGTTTTCCTGATGCCTGGCTGACTTATAGCGAATTCTGCTTCAGTGAGCTTAATTCCCGCTTTGTTTGATCCAGCACAACAAACCCTGCGCCTGCAGAAGCCGATTTTATGATAAGGTGCGCGCCTTCTTTCTCAGGCTAACGGCGATCATGGCTTTACTCATTACGGCGAAATGCATCAATTGCGATATGTGCGAACCTGAATGCCCGAACCAGGCTATCAGCTTAGGTGAGATGATCTATGAGATTGATGTCGACCGCTGCACCGAGTGCGTAGGTCATTATGATGTGCCGACCTGCCAAAGCGTCTGCCCGATTGATAACACCATTATTTCTGACCCACAGCACCCGGAAACCCGCGAGGCGCTGTGGGAGAAATTTGTCGTGTTGCACCCTTAGTCTTCGATGATCACCGTTGCGCAGGCGTAGTGGCGCTCATCGGCCAGGGTAACATGCACATGTTTCACGCCCAACTGGCTGGCAATCACTTTTGCCTGTTCGAAAAAGCGTAAGCCCGGTTTGCCAAGCGCATCGTTGTACACTTCGAATTGATTAAAGGCCAGGCCACCGCGAATTCCGGTACCAAAGGCTTTGGCCGCCGCTTCTTTCACCGCAAAACGTTTGGCAAGAAAACGCACCGGCTGCTGGTGCGCCTGATACTGTTGCCACTCGGCTTCGCTTAAGACGCGACGCGCCAGACGATCGCCGGATCGCTCAATCACACCGGCAATACGTTCAATTTCAACGATGTCACTGCCGAGTCCAAGAATCGCCATTAGCGACGCGCTTCCCGCATCAACTGCTTCATCTCTGACACCGCATCCGCCAGGCCACTGAACAGCGCACGGCCAATGATAGCGTGACCAATGTTAAGCTCGTGCATCTCCGGCAGTTCCGCGATCGGTTGCACATTGTGATACGTCAGACCGTGACCGGCATTAACCTTCAAGCCCAGGCTGGCTGCAAACGTGGCCGCTTTGCGAATGCGAGACAGCTCGGCTTCACGCTCCAGCCCTTCCGGTGCTTCCGCGTAGGCGCCGGTGTGGATCTCAATGTAAGGTGCGCCGCTGGCAACGGCCGCTTCAATCTGGCGATGATCGGCATCGATAAACAGCGACACCAGGATACCCGCTTCGCTCAGCAGGCGAACCGCTGCGTTGATTTTGTCCTGCTGACCCGCCACATCTAATCCGCCTTCGGTGGTCACTTCCTGGCGCTTTTCTGGCACCAGACACACGAAGTGCGGCTTGATGTCGCAGGCAATGTCGATCATCTCATCGGTCACCGCCATCTCCAGATTCATGCGCGTCTGGATGGTGTCGCGCAGAATACGCACATCGCGATCGGTGATATGACGACGATCTTCACGCAGGTGCACAGTGATGCCATCTGCGCCCGCCTGTTCAGAAACAAACGCAGCCTGGACTGGATCGGGATAATTCGTGCCACGTGCGTTACGTACGGTGGCGATATGGTCAATGTTGACCCCTAACAGCAACTCAGCCATGACAATCCTTAAATAGGTTCAGTGTGTTTGCAGTGTACCGTGCTGAGCATATCAGGCGGTACGACCAGCGCTAGTCGTTTGCCACATCGGGCTTCTTTTTTGGCACAAACTGGCGAAACAATTCCTGGCTCTTCAGCGGTTTTCCGCCCAGATAAGGCTTAAGCGCCATACGCGTGAACCGCTTGGCAGCACGCAGGCTGTCGGCATCAGGAAACTCACGTGCCCACAGCGCACGCAGCTGGCGACCGGTGAAACTGCGTTGGTTCACCACCAGGCTGGCGATAAAGCCCTTCTCTTCACGGTAGCTGTACGTCATGCCGTCATCGATCTCTTCACCACTGCCCGCACAGTGCAGGAAATCCACGCCGTAACCCAGATGGCCCAGCAGCGCCAGTTCAAAGCGACGCAGCGCCGGTTCAGGCGTGCCGCTGCCTGCGGCCAGCATCTGGATGCAATGGAGATAATCAAAGAAAAGATCGGAGAAAGGAATTTCCTGCTCAAGCACGCGGGACAGCAGTTCGTTAACGTACAGCCCGCAATAGAGCGTGATGCCACTGAGCGGTAATGCCAGCGACACCGCTTCGGCGCTGCGCAGCGTTTTGACTTCGCCACGCCCGCCCCAACGCACCAACAGCGGCGTGAAGGGTTGGAGTGCACCTTTGAGTTGGGAACGGCGCGAGCGTGCGCCTTTGGCGAGGACGCGGACGCGCCCTTCGCTTTCGCTGAACAGATCGAGCAGGAGGCTGGTTTCGCTGTAAGGGCGACTATGCAGCACAAAGGCGCGTTGCCAGCCTTCCATCAATTATTCGTCTGTATAGCCCAGGCTGCGCAGTGCACGTTCGTCATCCGCCCAACCCGATTTCACTTTAACCCACAGTTCGAGATGCACTTTAGCTTCAAACATCTCTTCCATGTCTTTACGCGCTTCAATACCGATGGTTTTAATCTTGGCGCCTTTGTTGCCAATCACCATCTTCTTCTGCCCTTCGCGCTCGACGAGGATCAGACCGTTGATGTCATAGCCACCACGATCGTTAGAGACGAATTGTTCGATTTCCACGGTCACTGAGTAAGGCAGTTCGGCACCGAGGAAGCGCATCAGTTTTTCACGGATGATCTCAGACGCCATAAAGCGCTGTGAGCGATCGGTGATGTAATCTTCCGGGAAGTGATGGTCAGATTTCGGCAGGCATTTACGCGCGATAGCGGCAATCGCATCGACGTTTTTACCGCTTTCCGCCGAGATCGGCACGATCTCAAGGAAGTTCATCTGCTGGCTCAGGAACTGCAGATGCGGCAGCAGAATAGTTTTATCCTGAATATTGTCGACCTTGTTAACGGCCAGCACCACCGGCACTTTGCCGTCGCGCAGCTTGTTCAAGACCATTTCATCGTCCGGCGTCCAGCGGGTGCCTTCAACAACAAAAATCACCAGCTCCACATCACCAATTGAGCTGCTGGCAGCACGGTTCATCAGGCGGTTAATCGCCCGCTTCTCTTCCATGTGCAGCCCTGGGGTATCCACGTAGATCGCCTGATAAGCGCCTTCGGTGTGAATGCCCATGATGCGGTGACGCGTGGTTTGCGGTTTACGCGAGGTGATCGACACTTTCTGCCCCAATAACTGGTTCAGTAAGGTGGATTTGCCGACGTTAGGTCGGCCGACAATCGCGATAAAGCCGCTGTGTGTTTCGATTTCGCTCATTCGAGTCCTGACTTGGGCAGCGTCGCTGTCGACGCTGCGATATGACTATGTATTTTATTCGAGACCAAGCTTAATTAATGCCTGCTCAGCGGCAGCTTGCTCTGCTTTACGGCGGCTGGAACCTACACCCACCACCGGGTCTGCCATGCCACTCACCTGACAGTGAATGGTGAATTCCTGATCGTGGGCTTCACCACGCACTTGCACCACCAGATAAGAAGGCAGCGGCAGGTGACGCCCTTGCAGAAACTCCTGCAGACGCGTTTTTGGATCTTTTTGCTTATCACCCGGGCTGATCTCATCAAGGCGATTTTGGTACCAATCGAGGATCAGTTTCTCAACGGTTTGAATGTTGCTGTCGAGGAAGATACCGCCAATCAGCGCTTCAACCGTATCAGCAAGAATCGATTCGCGACGGAAACCGCCACTCTTCAACTCGCCCGGTCCGAGACGTAAACATTCGCCGAGTTCAAACTCACGCGCCATCTCTGCCAGGGTATTGCCCCGCACCAGCGTAGCGCGCATGCGGCTCATGTCACCTTCATCCACACGTGGGAAGCGATGATAAAGCGCATTGGCTATCACATAGCTGAGAATAGAATCGCCAAGAAACTCAAGACGTTCATTGTGCTTGCTGCTGGCACTGCGGTGAGTCAATGCTTGCTGCAGTAGTTCCGGATGAGTAAAAGTGTAGCCCAGTTTGCGCTGCAGCTTGTTAATAAGGATGGGGTTCATGCGATTCCAGTTATTCTGTGCGTCTGTAACTCTGCATACGAAACAGGGCTGAGCTTCCAACACGTTCTGTTTCGTGTGCAGTGGCCCCCCGAAAGAGGCCAACCGTGTTGCCCACCGCAGTGGGCATAATGCTTAGTGGATTCCGCCGATGCGACTTAAGCGCACGCCCGTAGGCCACTGTCCTTCTTGTTTCTCAAAGCTCATCCAGATAGCCACCGCTTTACCGACCAGATTCTTCTCAGGCACAAAGCCCCAGTAGCGGCTGTCGGCGCTGTTATCGCGGTTATCACCCATCATGAAATATTGCCCTTCCGGCACGATCCACGTGGATTGCGGCTGACCCGGCTGCTGATAATACATGCTTGCCTGGCTCTGCGCTTCGTTTACTAACAGGATATCGTGCGTCACCGTGCCCAGCGTCTCTTTACGTGTTCCCAGACGCAGGCCGCCCTTCATGGTTTCGCCCTGTGGTGCTTCAAAGAAGCCGTTGCCGGCTTCATTGCCATCAAAGCCGCTGAAGGTTTGAATGAAGCGGCTTGGCTCCACGTTGGTATAGGTGATCGGCAACGCAGTATCGCATTTGCCTGTGCCACAACCCGGGTTAACCGTCAGCGTTTTGCTGTAAGGATCAAACACCACTTTGTCGCCCGGCAGACCGATAACACGTTTAATGTAATCGACGCTCGGATCTTTCGGGTATTTAAACACCGCCACATCACCGCGCTGCGGATGACCCGTTGGGATCAGCGTGGTTTGAGTAATCGGATCTTTGATTCCGTAAGCAAACTTCTCCACCAGAATAAAATCACCAATCAGCAACGTCGGCATCATGGAACCTGATGGGATCTGGAACGGCTCAAAAATAAATGAGCGAACGATCAGTACCACCGCCAGCACCGGGAACACCGATGCCGCCGTTTCTACCCAGCCTGGCTGAGCCGCCACTTTGGCCAGCGTTTTGCCGTCCAATGCGTTACCTGCCTGCGCTTGTGCAGCTGCCTGCTTAGCACGACGCGCCGGAGCCCATTTAAAGCGATCGATACACCAGATAACACCGGTTATTAGCGTGGCGATCACCAGAATCAGGGCGAACATATTAGCCATTAAAGTTCCTTATTTGCTGTCTTTACCGACATGCAGAATGGCAAGGAATGCTTCCTGCGGCAGCTCAACGTTGCCGACCTGCTTCATTCGCTTCTTACCGTCTTTCTGCTTCTGCAACAGTTTCTTCTTACGGCTCACGTCACCGCCATAGCATTTCGCCAGAACGTTTTTACGCAGCTGCTTGACCGTTGAGCGAGCGATAATGTGGTTGCCGATTGCCGCCTGAATCGCAATATCGAACTGCTGACGTGGGATCAGATCTTTCATCTTCTCCACGAGGTCGCGGCCACGATACTGAGAGTTATCACGGTGGGTAATCAGCGCCAGCGCATCTACACGTTCTGAGTTAATCATCACGTCGACACGCACCATGTCAGAGGCCTGGAAACGTTTAAAGTTATAGTCCAGCGATGCATAGCCGCGAGACGTTGATTTCAGACGGTCGAAGAAGTCGAGTACCACTTCTGCCATCGGGATTTCATAGGTCAGCGCAACCTGTTTACCGTGGTAAACCATGTTGGTCTGCACACCGCGTTTCTCAATACACAGGGTGATCACGTTGCCGAGGAACTCCTGCGGCAGCAGCATGTGACACTCGGCGATCGGTTCGCGCAGTTCTTCAATATTGTTCAGCGGCGGCAGCTTGGATGGGCTATCGACATAGACAGTTTGACCATCGGTCGTCAGCACTTCATAGACAACCGTCGGCGCAGTGGTGATCAGGTCGAGATCGTATTCACGCTCCAGACGTTCCTGAATGATCTCCATGTGCAGCAGGCCAAGGAAGCCGATGCGGAAGCCAAAGCCCAGCGCCGTTGAACTCTCTGGTTCGTAGAACAGTGAGGCATCGTTCAGGCTCAATTTGCCCAGCGCATCACGGAATGCTTCATAGTCATCAGAGCTGATCGGGAACAGACCGGCATAAACCTGTGGCTTCACTTTTTTAAAGCCTGGCAACACTTTGTCAGCAGGATTACGCTGCAGCGTTAAGGTATCGCCTACTGGCGCGCCGAGGATGTCTTTGATTGCACACACCAACCAGCCCACTTCACCGCAATTGAGTTCATTACGGTCAACCTGTTTCGGTGTAAAGATGCCTAAGCGATCAGCGTTATAGGTCTGACCGGTGCTCATCACCTTCACTTTGTCGCCTTTGCGCAGCGTACCGTTCTTGATACGAATCAGTGACACAACGCCCAGGTAGTTATCGAACCATGAGTCGATGATCAGCGCCTGCAGTGGGCCTTCCGGATCACCTTCCGGTGGTGGGATATCACGCACCAGACGCTCAAGCACATCCGGAACGCCAACGCCGGTTTTTGCCGAGCAGCGCACGGCATCAGCCGCATCAATACCAACGATATCTTCAATCTCTTCCGCCACGCGCTCAGGATCGGCCGCAGGCAAGTCGATTTTGTTCAAAACCGGTACCACTTCCAGATCCATTTCCATTGCGGTGTAGCAGTTCGCCAGCGTCTGTGCTTCAACGCCCTGACCTGCATCGACCACCAGCAATGCCCCTTCACAAGCCGCTAACGAGCGGGAAACTTCATAGGAGAAGTCAACGTGGCCGGGAGTATCGATAAAATTGAGCTGGTAAGTTTCACCGTTCAGCGCTTTGTAATCGAGCGTTACGCTTTGCGCTTTGATGGTAATGCCGCGCTCGCGCTCCAGATCCATAGAATCCAGAACCTGCGCCGCCATCTCACGATCGCTGAGGCCACCACAAATCTGAATCAAGCGGTCAGAGAGCGTTGATTTGCCGTGGTCGATGTGTGCGATGATGGAGAAATTTCGTATGTGCTTCATTTATATGAATATCTTCACGTAAAAAATCAGTGGAAAACTTGAGCACAGACACATTCAGGAAAGTGAGCTTTACCCGGAATCCTGTCAGCCTCATTAATGACGACGCATATTACACTGTTAACGCCGCGCGTTAAAGAATGGAACTGTGGGGAATCGCAACAGATTTCAGCGGGTAAGCCTAAATGAAAAAGCCGCGCGTTGCGCGGCCCTGGCAGGGATCAACCTTCATTTTCTACGCGTATGGCATCGGGCGGTAACGCAACGCTGAGGATGATCGGCTGAAAGGCTTCCCGATGACCGAACACGCTGGAAACCCCTTTAGCCACAATAAAGCCACCAATGCCGCCTAACAGCGCACCGCAGGCCGCCGCCAGATCACTGTGGAACAGCATCTGAAACAGACCTGCGACTAAAAACAGGCCAAACAGCGGCGTCATGTAAACCAGCAGCGCTGAACCCAGCAGACTGCTTTCACGGATACCCAATTCAATGCGCTGTCCGGGCTGTAAAGGCTCCGGGCTGGCAATGGTCATGACATGAGCATTTTTCGGCCCAAGTTGATTGAGCGCGTGGCTGCCGCAGCCTTTGCGGGCTGAACAGCTGTTACAGGAGGTTTTCGCTTCCGAGTGCAGCGTGGCAATGCCTTTTTCCCACGCCACCACGGTGGCCCATTCTCTCATCATTTTTGTGCACCTGAATCTATGCTGTCCGCGATACGTTTGGCCGTTGCAGGCGGTAATTCGCCCACCACGGTGATTTCACGATTATCGCGCACTTCTGTCTGCACCGTACGACGCCCAGTGCGCAATGACTGCGGCACACTGCTTTTATCGGCAGGCGTAATGTTGATAGCAAAGCTGAATAAGCCATCGCTGTACAGACGAGATTCTACGGTTTTATTCATGGCTGGCATATCGCGGCGACTCTGCGAAATCAGTGTCATACCCGCAGGCAACCAGCCTGGCTGCCAGCTGAGCTGCACTTTATCGCCCGCCGGTAATGACAGCGTTGGCGGCAGATTGGCTTTTTCCAGCCCCTGCATCAGATTACGCACGCCTTCATCCACCGCAAAGCTGATGACACGGAACTGCTCCAGCGTTTCACCATCGCGATCCAGCAAATCGATGCGTAGCGGCAATTTAGTATCAACATCCAGCCACACGACATAGCTGTAACGCGTGCCATCACGCGACACGATGCGCACCACTTCGCACATTTGATCGGCCATACGCGAACGTCCTACCGGAATAAAATCGTAGGCATCACCAAGGCGGGAGAAATCAGCAAACATCAATGCAGGCAGCGCATCAATAATGTGATTGCCCGGTAGCGAGAAGGGATCAAGCCCTGGCTCGAAGTAGCTGATGTCATTGCCACGCTGAATCACTTCACGACGCGGCCCATCCATCTGCAACAGTTGGGCAAAGATACGATTATCGATAACTGCATGACGATAACGCAGAGATTCAATGCCAAGACGAGAGACATTGATGTAGGCGAATTCGTAGTTGAGGTTCTGGCTTGCCTGCTCCATCTGCTGTAACAACGCCCCGGAAGCAGATGTCTGCGCCGGGGCGGTGGAGGACCAAAGCAGGCTGCCTGCCAGCAGGCTAACGGCACACCAAAGTTGCTTCATTACTGCTGTTGAGTTCCTAACGACTGATTTCCGGGAACGTTAGCTTGCGCCTGCTGTGGATCATTCTTTTGATCGAACTGGACCTGATCAGCATGCAGACGGCGTTGCAGTTCATAGTCCTGCAGCATGGCATTCACACGACGACGCTGTTCCTGCACCTGCTGGTTAGAGCTATTGGTGTCAAACGCGTCAGAAGGGACGCCAAGACTAACAGGAGAAGCTTTACCCATCATCGGCAGCGTATTAAACGCTGGAGAATCTGAGGTTTCCGTTGCGCTGCTGCCAGGCTGAGTATTGTAGTGCTGAACACCTACAATCACTGCCAGCGAGACACAGGCAGCCACACCAATCTGCGCCAGTTGTGCAGTCCAGGTGCCGCCACGGCGCCAGAACGGCATTTTCTCCCAGCGTGATGGCTCAGGCTGCGCTTCAGGAATCAGCGGAGTCACTTTGCGCAATGGCTCATTTTCAATGGCCGCTGCAACGCGTGCGGAGATATCAAAATGCAGCACTTCACCGACATCACCTCGTAAGGTGTCGCGGATTAGATGGTAGCTCTCCCAGCTTTTTTGAAGATCTGCATCCTTCGACAACGACGCCAACAGCTCGTTATCGAGAGTTTCACCATCCATTAAAGCGGAAAGTTTTTCTTTCTGCATGCTTTGGTACCCTTCCAGTAGCCGTTATCACTGACGTTGGATAAGCGGTTGAACTTTATTATCAATGGCCTCTCGGGCACGGAAGATACGCGAACGAACGGTACCCACCGGGCAATCCATGATGGCGGCAATCTCTTCGTAACTTAAACCATCCAACTCCCTGAGGGTGATGGCCATACGCAGATCTTCGGGAAGCGCCTCAATGGTCCGAAAAACAATTTGTTTCAGTTCCTCTGACAACATTAAGTTCTCAGGGTTCGAAATTTCTTTTAATGCACCCGCACTTTCGAAATTTTCTGCATCGATCGCATCCACATCGCTGGATGGCGGACGACGCCCCTGAGCCACTAAATAGTTTTTTGCTGTATTCACCGCAATGCGGTACAGCCATGTATAAAAGGCGCTATCGCCACGGAAAGATTCCAGTGCGCGATACGCTTTAATAAAGGATTCCTGAACCACATCAGGCACATCGCCTGAAGGGACATAACGTGAAACCAGGCTCGCCACTTTATGCTGGTATCGAATAACCAGTAAATTAAATGACTTTTGATCTCCCTTCTGAACCCGCTCAACGAGAACCTGATCCGTTAACTGCTCGCTCATCCGAGGTAATGTCTCCCCAAATCTCTTTTTATGCGTAAGTGAACTGCCAGCACATCTCATTGTTCTGAGCAAGCATGCGCTTAGAGTCATATGTTGGCCTGAAGTTCACCACGACCAGATATTTTCCGTATCGGAACCACGACATCATTGTTGTTGATTGTCTTTCAGTGTAGCGACTTGCTACGCCGTTGGCGTCATTTGCGGCACCGATAATCGCTGGGAGAGTACCCTATGACGCCCTAATTTTCATCTTTATTACCTGAATTTTCAGAGTGTTTGGTATAAAAAACACGATGTGCCTATTTTCGGACATAACTTACTGAAATCGCGTGATTATGTCGCTGCTCTGGATAATTTTACCGCGTAATTTGTTCAAAATACTTCACAGGCCCGGCTTCCAGGCTTATGCTCGGGAAACCTTTTGTTTAGTAAATTAAACACCATGACGTCGAATCCTGATTACCAATGTGATGTGTTAATTGTGGGTAGCGGTGCTGCAGGCCTGTCTCTGGCGCTGCGACTGGCACCCTATTACCAGGTGACCGTGTTAAGCAAAGCACAGGTGAACGAAGGTTCGACGCTGTATGCCCAGGGCGGTATCGCCGCGGTGTTTGATGAAACAGACAGCATTGAATCTCACGTCGAAGACACCTTGATCGCCGGTGCTGGCTTGTGTGAACGTGAAACCGTTAGTTTTATTGCCAGCAATGCGCGCCATTGCGTGCAGTGGTTGATTGATAACGGCGTGGCCTTCGACAAGGAACCGCAGAGTGACGGCGAAGCGCGTTACCATCTGACGCGCGAAGGTGGGCACAGCCATCGTCGAATTCTGCACAGCGCCGATGCCACTGGCCGCGCGGTTGAAACCACGCTGGTGAGCCAGGCGCTGAGCCATCCCAACATCCGCATTATTGAACGCACTAACGCCGTTGATTTAATTCTTTCCGATAAACTGGGGCTGCCCGGTAAGCGTCGGGTAGTGGGTGCGTGGATCTGGAACCGCAATCGCGAACAGATGGAAACCTGCCGTGCTCGCGCGGTGGTATTGGCCACTGGCGGTGCAGCAAAAGTATATCAGTACACCACCAACCCGGATGTGGCCTCTGGTGATGGTATTGCGATGGCATGGCGTGCTGGGTGCCGTGTCGCCAATCTGGAATTCAATCAGTTCCACCCCACCTGTTTATTCCATCCTCAGGCACAGAACTTTTTGCTCACGGAAGCGTTACGCGGCGAAGGCGCATGGTTGCTGCGCCCGGATGGTACTCGTTTTATGCCTGATTTTGACGAGCGCGCTGAACTGGCCCCGCGCGATATCGTAGCGCGCGCTATCGATCATGAAATGAAGCGTTTGGGTGTCGATTGCATGTATCTGGATATCAGCCACCAGCCAGAGAGTTTTGTCCGCGCGCACTTCCCGATGATCTACGAGAAACTGCTGACCTTCGGACTGGATCTGACCAAACAGCCCATTCCCATTGTTCCTGCCGCGCACTACACCTGCGGCGGCGTGATGGTGGATCAGCAGGGCCGTACCGATGTCGATGGGCTGTATGCCATTGGCGAGGTGAGCTATACCGGCCTGCACGGTGCCAATCGTATGGCATCGAATTCTTTGCTGGAGTGTCTGGTGTATGGCTGGTCTGCGGCGGAGGACATGATTCGCCGCTTGCCGGATGTTGCCGCCGTCGAGCAACTGCCGGCCTGGGATGAAAGCCGGGTCGATGACGCGGACGAACGCGTCGTTATTCAGCACAATTGGCATGAACTGCGCCTGTTCATGTGGGATTACATGGGAATTGTGCGCACCACCAAAAGGCTTGAGCGCGCACTGCGCAGGATTAATTTACTGCAGCAGGAAATTGATGAGTACTACGCGCATTTCCGTCTATCCAACAACCTGCTGGAGTTACGCAACCTGGTGCAGGTGGCGGAGTTGATGGTGCGCTGTGCGCTGGAACGCAAAGAGAGCCGTGGCCTGCACTATACGCCTGATTATCCCGATCAACTCTCTGAGGCTTTACCGACTCAGCTCCAGCCAGAGCATTATCGGAACAGATAAAAATCACTCACCAGGCTCAGCCAGTCAGCCGAGTAGCTCTTATCCTCATCACGAATGGCGAGACGCTCCAGCAACGTTTCGCCTGCTGTTGGCGAGAAACCTAACACCAGACGATTCGGCGGACGTTGTGCATAAGCCGCCACATCGTAGCGATACCGCAGATGCCAGCCTTCGGCCAGCGCCAGCTGAATGAGATTCTCTCCGGCATCCTCGGGCAGCACCACGCAAAAGAGACCTTCTTCTTCAATTAACTGAGCAGCACAGCGTAATAATGTGGGATGGTCCAGCGTGGTGGTACTGCGCGCGTTATCACGCTCCGCGCTGGCTGACGCGGTTCCCGGTGAAAAAAAAGGCGGGTTACTGACAATCAGGGAATAACGTTTTTCCGCTTGCTCGCTCCAGCTGACGATGTTTTGTTGATGCACCGTGATGCGATCGGCCCAGGGAGAAGCCTGCACATTTTCTTCAGCCTGGTTGGCCGCACTGGCATCCAACTCGACCGCATCCAGCATCACCTGTTGTGGCGTACGCTGTGCCAGCATCAGCGCAATCAATCCGCTGCCGCAGCCAATATCCAGAATTCGTCGCGCGCCGGCCACCGGCGCCCAGGCACCCAGTAACACGCCATCGGTGCCGACTTTCATCGCACAGCGGTCATGCGCCACGAAAAATTGCTTAAAGGTAAAACCATCTTTTCTTAACATTGCCCGCGTCTGCGGCTGGTCCTGAGACATACTTCACTACCGTTGAATTATCTACTGCGGGGAGTGTAACGTGGTCGTGAGGGGAATTCACCTTCACCTGCTGCACACAAACAGATGAAGATTATGTCTGTTCTGTCTATAATCAGCGCCCCAAACTGAGGTAGACCATGACCGTAACCACATTCTCCGAACTCGAACTTGACGAAAGCCTGCTGCAAGCGCTGCAGGAAAAAGGCTTCACGCGCCCCACTGCCATTCAGGCTGAGACCATTCCTGCCGCGCTGGAAGGCCGTGACGTTCTGGGTTCGGCGCCAACCGGAACGGGGAAAACCGCTGCTTTTCTGCTGCCCGCTTTACAGCATCTGCTCGACTTCCCACGCAAAAAATCGGGCCCGCCACGTATTCTGATCCTCACGCCAACCCGCGAACTGGCGATGCAGGTTGCCGATCACGCACGTGAGTTGGCTAAACACACGCACCTGGATATCGCCACCATCACCGGTGGTGTGGCTTATATGAACCACGCCGAAGTATTCAGCGAAAACCAGGACATCGTGGTGGCCACCACCGGTCGCTTGCTGCAGTACATCAAAGAAGAAAACTTTGACTGCCGCGCGGTTGAAACTCTGATTCTGGATGAAGCCGACCGCATGGTCGACATGGGCTTCGCGCAGGATATTGAAACCATCGCAGCAGAAACCCGCTGGCGCAAACAGACGCTGCTGTTCTCCGCCACGCTGGAAGGCGAAAATATCAAAGACTTCGCCGAGCGCCTGCTGAACGATCCGGTATCAATCGAAGCCGATCCCAGCAAAAGCGAACGTAAAAAGATTCAACAATGGTTTTATCGTGCTGACAACCTTGAGCACAAAACCAAGCTGTTGGTGCATCTGTTAAAACAGCCTGAGGCCAAGCGCGTGGTTGTGTTTGTGCGTAAACGCGAACGTCTGCATGAACTGGTGACCTGGCTGCACGAAGCCGGTATTCGTACCAGCTATCTTGAAGGTGAGATGGTGCAGGTAAACCGCAATGAAGCGATTAAGCGTATCAACGAAAATCGCGTCAACGTAATGATTGCGACCGATGTTGCGGCACGCGGAATCGACATTGATGACGTCACTCACGTCATCAACTATGACCTGCCACTCACTGCCGATATCTACTTGCACCGCATTGGTCGTACGGCACGTGCTGGACGTAAAGGCACGGCGATTTCGTTGGTTGAGGCACATGACCATGTGCTGCTGGGTAAAATTACCCGTTATATCAACGAGCCGATTAAAGCGCGCATCATCGAAGAGTTGCGTCCGGAATCACGTGCACCGAGTGCTAAAGTCACGGGTAAACCGTCGAAAAAAGCCCTTGCTAAGCGTAAAGAGCGCAAAGAGAAAGAGGCTGAAAAACCGCGTGTTAAGCAACGTCATCGCGACACCAAAAATGTCGGTAAACGTCGTCAGGCAAGCGGCAGCAGCACACCAGAGAGCGGTGCAGAATAAATCAGCACGCATTCAACAAAGCGCCTCTGATGAGGCGTTTTTTTTATCTTTTAGCCTGCCAAAATAGCGCTTCGGTTATATTTTTTCTGTCAATCGCCCATCCAGCAGTCCCTTTCAGGATCGATAAAAACAAAAAAGCCGCACCGAAAGGTATCGGCGCGGCCTGGATTGCTGTGTGACTTTTCGTCAGCCGATCAATTACAGACTTTCAGTGAAAGTACGGGTAATCACATCGCGCTGCTGTTCGGGCGTAAGCGCATTAAAGCGCACCGCATAACCAGACACTCGAATGGTCAGCTGCGGATATTTTTCCGGATGCTTTACCGCATCTTCTAAGGTTTCGCGACGCAGCACGTTGACGTTCAGGTGCTGGCCACCCTCAATACGCACCTCGGGTTTCTGCTCCAGCGGGATTTCACGGTAAGCAATGTCGCCCAGATCGCTAATAGCAACGATCTGATCTTCCGTGAAATCGCCTTTTGCGCACAGGCAACGGGCTTCCGCTTTCTCATCATCCAGCAACCAGAATGAGTTCAGCAATTGTGGGTTATTGGCCTGAGTAATTTGAATACCGGTAATCATAGTGACCTCCAGGGCTTTAGTGCGCGATATTTGATATCACGCGGTGAATCCATTGATCTGACACATTGATATATCACCGGGGCTTTGGGGCCGTTTTGACCTGTATCAATTATGCTGCCAGGCAAAACTCACCTCATCGCTAACAAATTGATTTAAAACCATTCCGCTCAAAAACTTTCTCTGCAATTTTTCAAATTATTTTTACCCTTCTGCTGCCGCGTGCGACACGTTAAGCTAGGCGCAAATTTTTGCAGGGAGTTAAAGATGGCTGAGAAGCTGACCTGGCACGACGTGCTGGCTGAAGAGAAAGAAAAACCTTACTTCGTCGAAACCTTAAAAGCGGTAGCCAACGAACGCGCAGCTGGAGTGACCGTTTATCCACCGCAAAAAGACGTGTTCAATGCCTTCCGTCTGACTGAGCTGGGCGACATTAAAGTGGTGATTCTGGGTCAGGATCCTTATCACGGCCCTAATCAGGCGCACGGTCTGGCGTTCTCTGTGCTTCCCGGCGTGCCCACTCCTCCTTCGCTGCTAAATATGTATAAAGAACTGGAGAAGGATATTGCGGGCTTTACGCGCCCACAGCACGGCTTCCTCGAAAGCTGGGCCACACAAGGTGTGATGCTGCTGAACACGGTGCTAACGGTAGAAGCCAGTAAAGCGCATTCCCACGCGCGGTTCGGCTGGGAAACCTTTACGGACAATGTGATTAGCGCGATCAATCAACATCGGGAAGGCGTGATTTTCTTGCTGTGGGGTTCGCATGCGCAGAAGAAAGGCAGCATTATCGATACGCAACGTCACCATGTTTTAAAAGCGCCGCACCCCTCGCCGCTTTCGGCCCATCGCGGCTTTTTTGGCAGTAAGCACTTCTCGCAGGCGAACGCGCTGTTAAGCCAGTCCGGCCAGACGCCTATCGACTGGATGCCCGTTCTGCCTTAAAAATAAAAACGGCCGCAATCAGCGGCCGTTTTTGTATTCAGCAGGGTAATTAGCCTTTGGCTTTGGTTACTGCCACCATCGCTGGACGCAACAGGCGACCATTGAGGGTATAACCACGCTGCATTACCATCAGTACATGGTTCGGTGCCATGTCTTCTGATTCAATCATCGACATCGCCTGATGCACATCCGGGTTGAATGGCACGTTGGTTTCACCGACCACTTCAACACCATACTTACGCACGGCACCCAGCAGGGATTTCAGCGTCAGTTCGATGCCTTCAATCATCGAAGCCAGTTCGGTGTTCTCTTTATCAGCCACTTCCAGCGCGCGCTCGAGGCTATCAATCACCGGCAGCAGTTCGTTGGCAAATTTTTCCAGCGCAAACTTGTGCGCTTTTTCCACATCCATTTCGGTACGGCGACGGATGTTTTCAATCTCCGCCTGAGCGCGCAGCTGTGCTTCACGCACGCCGCCTTGCGACTGGGCTAATTCCGCTTCCAGTTGCGCGATACGCTCATCACGCGGATCCACCTCAGTTGCCGTCTCTGCGTCCACGTGCTGCTGATCCTGTTGAATTTCGTCTGAGACTTGCTCGTTAGGGGTGTTCTGTTCTTTACTACTCATGAATTTCTCCGCGTTTTGCACATTCATCTCGCTGGTTGGCTTATTATGGGGATCAGTTTGACGGTTTCAAGTGAACCCATCACATTGCCTGGCCGTTTTGGCTTATGAGGAACACGCGCTAAATGAACAAACACTTTAACTGCATTGGGATTGTCGGCCATCCGCGCCATCCTACTGCGTTAACCACCCATGAAATGCTCTGGCGCTGGCTGACAGCAAAAGGCTATGAGGTGATCGTCGAGCAGCAGATTGCGCGCGAACTGAACTTGAAAGATGTGGAAACCGGCAGCCTGGCGGAAATCGGCCAACGTGCCGATTTAGCCGTGGTAGTGGGCGGTGACGGCAATATGCTGGGCGCCGCACGCGTGCTGGCACGTTATGACATCAAAGTGATTGGGATTAACCGCGGTAATCTCGGTTTTCTCACCGATCTCGATCCCGATAACGCACAGCAACAGCTGGATGATGTGCTGCAGGGCGAATACTTTGTTGAAAGCCGTTTCCTGCTGGAGGCGCAGGTGTGCAAAGAAGCGTGCTCGCCAAGGATTGGAAGCGCCATCAATGAAGTGGTACTGCACCCGGGCAAAGTCGCCCACATGATTGAATTTGAAGTGTATATCGATGAGGTTTTTGCCTTTTCCCAGCGTTCGGATGGGTTAATCATCTCCACGCCTACCGGCTCAACCGCCTATTCCCTCTCTGCGGGTGGCCCGATACTGACGCCATCGCTGGATGCCATCGCCATTGTGCCCATGTTCCCGCACACGCTTTCCGCACGTCCGCTGGTAATCAACAGCAGCAGCACCATTCGTCTGCGTTTTTCATCGTTGCGCAGCGATCTGGAAATCAGCTGCGATAGCCAGATTGCGCTGCCTATCCAGGAAGGGGAAGATGTGTTGATTCGCCGCAGCGCGCATCATCTCAACCTAATCCATCCTAAAAATTACAATTATTTTAATACCTTAAGCTCGAAACTCGGCTGGTCAAAAAAATTGTTCTGAAAATCACCGCCAGCCACTTTACTGTATAAAAAACCAGTTTATACTGTATGAAAAACCATATCTGTTTTTACATACAGGTGATTTCATGCTGGCACAACTGACCATCAGTAACTTTGCTATCGTTCGTGAACTGGAGATCGACTTTCATCGTGGGATGACAGCGATCACGGGGGAAACCGGCGCAGGTAAATCCATCGCAATTGATGCGCTGGGCCTGTGCCTGGGCGGCCGCTCTGAAGCAGATATGGTGCGTCAGGGTGCCAGTCGTGCCGATATCTGCGCGCGTTTCCAGCTCAAAGCTTCACCCTCCGCCCAGCGCTGGCTGGTGGACAATCAGCTCGATGAGGGCAACGAATGCCTGCTGCGCCGCGTGATCAGCGCCGATGGCCGTTCCCGTGGCTTCATCAATGGCACTTCGGTGCCGCTGTCACAACTGCGTGAGCTGGGTCAGCTGCTGATTCAAATCCACGGCCAGCATGCCCACCAGCTGCTGCTTAAGCCGGATCACCAAAAACATCTGCTGGATGCTTACGCGGCCCATGATGACCTGCTTGATGAGATGCGTCAGCACTACCAGCGCTGGCATCAAAGCTGTCGTGCGCTGGCTCAGCATCAACAGCTGTCGCAGGAGCGTGAAGCACGCCGTGAACTGCTGCAATATCAGCTGAAAGAACTTAATGAATTTGCCCCGCAGCCGGGCGAATTTGAGCAGATTGATGAAGAGTACAAACGCCTCGCCAACAGCGGACAACTGCTCTCTACCAGTCAGCAGGCACTGCAAATTCTCGCCGATAGCGATGACACCAACCTGCAAAGCTTGCTGTATAGCGCGCGCAATATGCTGGGCGAACTCGTGTCGCTGGATGACAAAGTGAGCGGCGTGTTCAATTTGCTGGAAGAGGCAGCGATTCAACTGAGCGAAGCCAGCGATGAGTTGCGCCACTATTGCGAACGTCTGGATCTCGATCCCAACCGTCTGCATGAACTGGAACAACGTCTGTCACGCCAGATTGCCCTCTCTCGTAAACATCATGTGTCGCCAGAGACGTTGCCGGTGCTGTATCAGCAGTTGCTGGACGAAGCAGAACAGCTCTCACAACAAGAGAGCGATCAAGAAACGTTGCAAAACGAAGTCGGTTCACACCATCTGGCGGCCGTCGCCTGCGCGGAAAAACTGCATCAACTGCGTCAGCAGGCTGCGCATGAACTCAGCCAGCTGATCACCCAAAGCATGCGTACCCTGTCGATGCCGCACGGTCAGTTTGCCATTGAGCTGGAGTTCAAAGCCGATCAACTCACGGCGGATGGCGCCACACGAATTGATTTCCGTGTGACCACCAACCCTGGCCAGCCGTTACAACCGCTGGGCAAAGTGGCCTCGGGTGGTGAGCTTTCGCGTATTGCGCTGGCGATTCAGGTGATTACCGCTCAGAAAATGGAAACGCCGGCCATGATCTTTGATGAAGTGGATGTCGGTATCAGCGGCCCA
This sequence comes from Pantoea rwandensis, assembly GCF_000759475.1. Taxonomy (NCBI): domain Bacteria; kingdom Pseudomonadati; phylum Pseudomonadota; class Gammaproteobacteria; order Enterobacterales; family Erwiniaceae; genus Pantoea; species Pantoea rwandensis. The sequence continues at coordinate 1,636,269 of NZ_CP009454.1, read as the reverse complement.
ACCGCAGCGGTCGTCGGTCAGATGCTGCGTCAACTTGGTGAATCCACGCAGGTGATGTGTGTGACGCACTTGCCACAGGTTGCCGGTTGCGGACATCAGCACTTCTACGTCAGCAAAGAGACCGATGGCGAGATGACCGAAACCCATATGCAGCCGCTGGATAAACGAGCCCGCCTGCAGGAACTGGCTCGTTTGTTAGGCGGTAGCGAAGTCACGCGCAATACGCTGGCCAATGCAAAAGAACTTTTAGCAGCCTGATTTCGCACTTTTTTCTGGCCCGGTGGTCATATGCTTGCTCTGTAGAGGTTTCCAATAGGACAAAGGTTTATTATCATCGGCAGTTATATCGCCATAATAAAGCCTGCCGTAAGCAGAGTTCAGAATTTGATGGCAACAAAACAGCCTGACAAAAGGCGTTTGGCCCCAGAAAAGGAATGTATAGATGCGCTGTAAAACGCTGACTGCCGCGGCAGTGGTAATGTTGATGATGACCGCCGGATGTTCCACCCTTGAGCGCGTTGTATATCGTCCGGATATCAATCAGGGCAATTACCTGGTCGCCAACGATGTTTCGAAGATTCACACCGGCATGACGCAGCAGCAGGTTGCCTACACTCTCGGCACACCGATGATGCACGATCCGTTTGGCAGCAATGTCTGGTATTACGTGTTCCGTCAGGAACCGGGCCATGAAGGCGTGAAGCAGCAAACCCTGACGCTGACCTTTGACAGCAACGGTACGCTGACCAACATTGATAACAAACCGAAACTCACTGGCAGTGAAGGCTAAGTGAACGGCAACAAAAAAGGCGCTTAAGCGCCTTTTTTTGTGTCTGTAATTCCGCTACTTATTGCTCGCCGAACGTTCTGCTCGCTGGCGACGCATCTCTTTGGGATCCGCAATCAGTGGACGATAAATCTCCACGCGGTCACCATCCTGAACGCCATCACCTAGCTTTACCGGCCGGCTAAAAATGCCCACCTTATTGCTTGCCAGATCGATGTCTTTGCGCAGTGATAACAAGCCCGAGGCTTTAATCGCCTGCTCGACGGTCGCGCCCTCTTCCAGCGTTACCGAACGCAGGTACTGCTTGTTGGGCAGCGCATAAACTACCTCAACGGTGATATCAGGCACGGTAAACCTCTTTCGCGCGCTGACTGAACGCTTGCACCATACTGTTGGCCAGTTCTTTGAAAATACGACCGAACGCCATCTCCACCAACATATTGGTGAATTCGAAGTCGAGGCTCAGCTCAACTTTGCAGGCATCATCACCTAAAGACGTGAAGTGCCACCCACCGGTCAGCTTACGAAAAGGGCCATCAACCAGCTGCATTAAAATGCTCTGATTGCTGATCAACGTGTTGCGGGTAGTAAAGGTTTTACTGATGCCTGCTTTAGAGACATCTACCGCTGCCGTCATCTGATTTCCGCTATTATCCAATACACGGCTGCCGGTGCAGCCCGGAAGAAACTGAGGATAAGCGTCCACATCATTCACGAGTTGGTACATCTGCTCAGCGCTATAGGGGACCAACGCCGAACGGCTAATCTGGGCCATAATGGTTCCTGTTCATCACAAAACCGTTGAATAATACCATTTTCGGACACCAAACAAAATTCACGGGTTTGCCAGCTGTGCTAAAATAGAGTGTTTTTTACCGCCCCCAGGACAGGGGGATGCGCCCACAGACTGAGTGATGTAGACTACGCCGCACTATGACAAAGAAAAAAGCTCACAAACCCGGTTCAGCCACTATTGCCCTCAACAAACGCGCTCGCCACGAATACTTCATTGAAGAAGAGTTCGAGGCAGGGATGTCGCTACAGGGATGGGAAGTTAAATCACTCCGCGCCGGTAAAGCCAACATCAGCGACAGCTACATTTTGCTGCGCGATGGCGAAGCCTATCTGTTCGGTTCCACCTTCCAGCCGCTGGCCGTTGCCTCTACACACGTGGTGTGTGATCCCACGCGTAGTCGCAAGCTTTTACTGAAGCAGCGCGAACTCGATTCGCTTTACGGTCGTGTGAACCGCGAAGGTTTCACCGTGGTTGCACTGTCGATGTACTGGAAAAACGCCTGGGCCAAGCTGAAGATCGGCGTGGCGCGCGGTAAGAAAGAACACGACAAGCGTAACGATGTGAAAGATCGCGAATGGCAGATGGATAAAGCACGTATTATGAAGAATTCAAAGCGTTAAGCACTGGATTCAACCGTCACTTTTCTGTAGTATAAGAAGTTCTTGGGGCTGATTCTGGACTCGACGGGATTGTGAAGCCTTAGGTGCATGTCGAGGGGCGGTTTGCCTCGTTAAAAGCCGCAAAAAAATAGTCGCAAACGACGAAAACTACGCTTTAGCAGCTTAATAACCTGCCAAGAGCCCTCTCTCCCTAGCTTCCGCTCTTAAGACGGGGATCAAGAGAGGTCAAACCCAAAAGAGATCGTGTGGATGCCTTGCCTGGGGTTGAAGCACTAAATCTAATCAGGCTAGTTTGTCAGTGGCGTGTCTGTCCGCAGCTGGCCGGCGAATGTAAAGACTGACTAAGCATGTAGTACCGACGGTGTAGTAATTTCGGACGCGGGTTCAACTCCCGCCAGCTCCACCAAAATCCTTCGAAGATGATTCCAGAGTCATCCGTAGAAGTCCTAGAAGCCCGCACGGCACAAGCCCTGCGGGCTTTTTTGTGTCTGTAATCTTCCGAGACGATCCGCCTGAATCCAGAGATAATTGGTACACGTTTAGGTACACGCTATAATGTGTACCTAAAAACGTGTACCAATTATGGACGGAAACCAGTCATGGCGCGGATGACACGCCCCCTCACCAACAACGAAATCCTCAAAGCTAAGCCTCAAGAAAAGGACTTCACGCTGCACGATGGCGACGGGCTTTTCATGCTCGTAAAAACATCCGGTAAAAAACTGTGGCGTTTTCGCTACCAGCGGCCAGAAAGCGGCAGTCGTACAAACCTCAGCCTTGGTTCATACCCTGCCCTAACGCTCGCTGTCGCACGCCAAATGCGTGACCAATATTTGACGCTGCTTGCACAAGGGATCGACCCGCAGAAGCAGCAAGAGGAAGTTTCTGAGCAACGCCAAATCGAGCTGGATAGCATTTTTTCGGTTGTGGCCGGGAGGTGGTTCCTGCTTAAAAGCAAAAGCGTCACTGAGGATTACGCCAAGGATATTTGGCGATCGCTGGAGAAAGACATATTCCCTTCTATTGGTGAGATTCCTGTTCAAACACTCAAAGCCAGAACGATCGTTGAAGCACTGGAGCCGATTAAAGCTCGCGGGGCGCTTGAGACAGTTCGCCGCTTAGTGCAGCGCATCAACGAGATCATGATTTATGCGGTTAACACCGGTTTGATTGATGCAAACCCAGCTTCTGGTGTCGGGATGGCTTTCGAAAAGCCAAAAAAACAAAACATGCCAACATTACGCCCGGAAGAACTGCCCAAGCTGATGCGCTCATTAGTGATGTCCAATCTCTCAGTCGCCACTCGCTGTTTAATCGAGTGGCAGCTTCTTACCTTAGTAAGACCAGCAGAAGCCTCCGGCACACAATGGGCGGAAATCGACTTCGATATGAAACTTTGGGTTATTCCAGCTGATCGCATGAAGGCCAAGCGAGAACATGTCGTTCCATTGTCGAAACAAGCTCTGGAGATTCTTGAGGTTATGCGTCCTATAAGTGCTAACCGACAGTACGTTTTTCCAAGCAGAAACGATCCTAAGCAACCAATGAATAGCCAAACTGCAAATGCGGCCTTAAAGCGCATTGGTTACGGCGGAAAACTTGTTGCTCATGGCTTACGGTCGATTGCAAGTACCGCATTAAATGAGGCGGGTTTCAACCCTGATGTTATTGAAGCAGCATTAGCCCATAGTGATAAAAATGAAGTTCGCAGAGCTTATAACCGCTCAACATATTTAGATCAAAGAAAAGAACTCATGGAGTGGTGGGGGAATAAAGTATATAACAAACCTTAACCCCCTAATATTTACGTGGTGGGAGATTAAATATCATCCCATCTTTTTTTAAAGTCCATTTCGGAATCATAAAGCCCTGAATGGGTACCATCTTCAATTCTTTTTAAAGAATTCCTGAATAAATCATACTTTACATCAACATCATAGTCCTTATTAGTAATGTGTTTGAAAAGATTATATGGCTTATCCTTTGTTGGTTTTTCGCCAAAATAAAACCCCTCAAAGTCAGGGTAATGAACTAAGGTTTTAACTCTCATACTTGTATCATCTGCGGCTTTACGTATACTATAATTTATTGACCACATTGCGTTCTTTTTACCACCATCATTAAATTTTTCATCTAAGTCATGTACCGCTATTGCCCGACCTTCAAACTGATTAAATATTTTAATAAAAGTTGGTATGTTTGCCTTACCTCTACAATTAATAACACAATACTTGTGATTCAATTTTTCAGCTGAAATCAAATGCTGATAAGCTAAAAATTCAGTATCTCCTTCGACAAGAAACGCATTCTCGTAAAAGAAGAACTCATTAACGGTAGGGCAGCATTTCACCAAGGTTTTTATATTATCCTTTTCAACCTCACTAAAACTAACCTTATCAGTTTGAAAATAACCAAGTTTATTATTTTCATTACTGACCCGAATAAGTGTGGTGTGCGGGTTTGTGAGATCGATAAAAATAGGCGAGTGTGTAGTGCATAAAATTTGCCACTCTGGCAGTTCTGACAGTGAATAAATAGCTTCACTAACCGATCTTATTACAGATGGATGCATATTCATTTCGGGCTCATCAATTAAAAGTATTTTAGGCTTTTCAGATGAAATTGCAGTCTTGCCTTTTTTTAGCATACCACGCGAACTTAACGTTTTAATGGACGCCCATAAAAACGCGCGCTGAACGCCTGAGCCTTGATGCGTTAAAGGTGAGCCATTTCCATTAGTCTCAAAATAAAATCGGCTTCCTTCTTTTATAGCTTTTTCAGGTTCAAATTTACCCACCCCAGTTTCAAACCTAACTTTTAAACCATTAAACATTAGCTCAACATTATCTTCAATACCTTGACTTATTTCTTTAATACTATCGTCGAGCTCAACTTCTATTTCTTTTGCTAAAGCCTGTATTTCACCTAATATCTTTGAGACTTTAGACTTATCGGCTTTTATTTTTTTTAGAGCGTTTGATGCTATTAGGTCTTTTACAATCTGTTCAAGTGTTGAAGGTGAGTCGTTTGGATTTATTCTGATTGGAGTTGGTAGCCTACTTGCCAGCATTGTATTCCACCCTCCGGCTCCCCCTTCCTTCCAATCGTTAATTTTATTACTAAAACTAAACTTTTTCCCTGATTCATCTGCTTTATTCCATACAATTTTGAATTTTGCACATTCTCCAAAATCAGGATCATTCGCAATATGCCATTCTCTACCAATCGTATCGATATCATCCTGAGTAATATCGACAAAAACGCCTGTAATTTCGATAGGGATACTCTCATCACGATTATGAAAATCATCAATACTTCTTGCCGATCCAATTGAATGATAAGCTTCATAAGCATCTAAAATAGTGGACTTACAGCAATTATTTCTACCTATTAAGATTACAACATTATCAATTAATATTTTCGTCTCTGAGGATATACCCTTAAAGTTCTTAACAATTAGAGAATTAAGTTTCATAACAACTCCTTTTCAATTATTTATTTCTTGCGCGTAAATTATTACACGATCTCCATAGTCGGTAACTTTCACCTGCTCATACATTAATTCAATCTCATTATAGCTAAACGATCTTGAGCCTATCTTTCCTCTATTAAAAAGAACTTCAAACATTTCACTCGACAACGAAACATCTTTAAATGAATCATATTCGAGTAAAACACCACCTTTTGGCCCTAATGTTAAACAGTCCTGAATGCTACATATCGGGAGATGTTCACCATAAGATATAAGCTTTTGGTCTGCTTTTTGCAGTTTATCGGTTGGCCGAATGAATGCTGAACAAAAAGGGAATCTGTAGCGTTGGTCTCCACCTCCTGCACAGCAGGCATCTTTATCGCAAAGGAATTTTTTCATTTTATCAATTTGGGATAGCATTCGTTCATCCGTAAAAGGTAATTTCCTGTTCTCCCATATTTTATATTGAACAGCAACTATGCTTATTCTTTCATTTTTTATATCATGCCTTTCATATATAATATCGGCCCCTGTAATGTGCTCTGGTCGCTCTGGATGCAGAACGCGCAATCTTAATGCTTTATCATCCGTTAAGCGGAAGTCTTTTGCTGCTTGACTGCTAGCTAAACTTTTTATTCCTCGGTCCACATTATAGGCATCTCTAAAAATAAGCTGCGTCTCAGTGTGGGGCTTTATAATTAACTCATCTTTCACATTATTGAGTTGGATTAACCGTTTTTTTAATTGATCTACCCTACTACTATTAGTTGCTAGACTAAGTAACCCTCTTAATTCTTCTATATCAGTATTAACAATATCTATTGCTGGAACTTCAATGTTTCTTCTAAGGGACAAAAGCTGTGATTTCTGTCTATATTCCTTACATAGATCACTTTCAAACTCTCTTCTTAAGATGCTTGTTTCTGGCCCTAACAACTCCGGATAAAGAACTCCCCCCAAGTCCAAAATATTCGAATATGTTGATTTAGCCATATCACTATTAGTGGCTAGCTTCACCATGCCTCGGATTGCATTTACAGTGACCCACTCAGTGTTTAGCCGATCTAAATCGCTTTCTTCTTCCATTCCCATCTCCCTTGTATTGATTAGGATTAATTACACTTATGTTTAGAATTTTTCAATAGCAGTTCAAATACACATATTTGTAGTGAACCTTAGTAAAGGTGTTTCAAACCTTGAAAACCTCATCGCGCGCAATGCTATCCCCGCCACGCCTGCCCGCTTTATGCATCGCTTTTCATGCAGGTGCATAAAGCCATCTAAGCCGCGCCCTGTATGGCTTGAACCTATCCCACTAACGCATTATTTTGCATGCGAATCCATGCACTCTATGCATGCATGGCTCTTTACAAACCGGCTTGCCAGAAAAAAGGCTTTCAAACGGCGAACTGCAGATACAAAAAAACCGCTGTCGGGGCAGCGGCTGTAAGGCTAATGAGTATTACGAAATGCTGAGCCGTATCGGCCTAACGTCTGCCGTTCCTTAATCGGCACCGGCACGACTTCCTCAACGGGTTCCGGCGGTGGCGCGGTGATGACTCTAGTAATGCTCTCATTCGTCTTGAAAGTGCAGGAGCAATCCAGATTAGTGCATTGGTGATAGCGCTCTTTTACCTGTTCGGACATGTAGCGGCTGGATTTTGCATGCGCCGGGCTTTTGCAGTAAGGGCAATGCATCATGGCTGATTGCCCTCTTGCAGTTTTGCACGCTGTTCACGAATTGATGCACAAAGTCTTTTGCGGCTTGAAGGTGAACTATACAGTTCCATATCAACGCCAGTTAGCGCCGGACGGCTAACACCGATGGACTCCAGTAATGGAGCTTCATGAAGAATACTTTCAGGTAATTCAGCCGCTGCCCGCGTTAAAGCTTCCCCTACAAGCGCGGCGATGTCGCGAATAGTGTCGCGATCGTCTCCGACAAAGGTTGAGGAAATTTTTTCACGCTGGATGCGCAGTTTGATCGCCCATAGCAACGAAGGGCTTACGTTACGCATCGCCGATTGCCAGTGTGTATCCGCAAATTCAGTGAAGGCAGTGCTGTGTGAATCTACGTACTCTTTACCACTGGTGCAGCAGCTCAACATGGCAGACTGCTTATCCAATTGCAGTTCTTTCAGCAATCCCGCAAATTCATCGGCCAACTCGCGGCTGGCGATGCGTTGCGAATGTTCGGATCGAAGTTCCTCAGTGAGATTACCGCGCAGTTTTCGGAAATTAGTACGCCAGTTGCTCTCAGCTTCTTTACCCGCCTCAATAGCTTCCTGACGTTCTTTTTCGCAACGGGTGATGTCAGCAGCGACAGTGTTATACGTCGTCATTTTTGCCGTGTGCTCGGCGCGCGCTTTTTCAAATCGAATCAGTGACGCAGGTTTATTTTCTGTAGTGCTCATCATTGTCTCGCATCGTCTGTAAAGGATGAGCACATTCTGTCGTGTACCAACGGACGAATCATTTCATTGCTTTCTGCCTGTCGCTCAGCAAACAAACCCGAAATCTTGCCTAACTTATGCTTTAACGACTTTTAGTTCTTATATAACTATTCACTACTGTTCACTAAGATAAAAAAGATAGTAAATACAGTAAGTAAAGCAGTGAACAGTTATAGATTAAGTCTTCACTCAGTGTTCACTAGTCTTCACTGCTCTAAAAAAAATCAGCCTTTTTCTGGCAAGCCAATCTACAGTTTTTTCTTGTTGATTAGAGATAATCAATTGATTTTGGTTATCAAACCTCACACGGCAAACGCCCAAATACCTACATAAACCTATATATACCTATATTAACCAACTGAAGATTTATTGTTCATATCTCAGCCAAGCACCACCGTGCAAGGGGTTGTTTACATTAGGTAAAATATTCTCAAAATAGGGAGTTACCCAAAGACACACCCGGAACCGGGCAGCACCGGCCGGACTCATTATGAGGTAACACCATGCACGCAGTTTCATCCGCTTCAACCCCAATGATGCCTTTTGCTGGCGAGGTTTCTTATCCACGCGATCGCTTTATGCGCCTGCCGGAAGTGATCAACACCTGCGGCCTGTCCCGCTCAACTATTTATGACCTAATCAGCCGTGAGCAGTTTCCGTCGCAGATTTCCCTCGGTGGTAAAAACGTTGCCTGGCTGGCATCTGAAATTGATGGCTGGATGCAGTCGCGCATCGCACAACGCGCCGGAGGTGCTGCATGATCACCTTAAACTTTGGCATTAACTCATTCCCTCTAACCAAAGATGAAGCGGCCTACATCGCCGAAAGCCTCATAAGCGCGGTCAGTAATAAGCCTGCAGCATTACCGGCCTTTAACAGTGGAATGCACGGCCATATTTCGGTACTTGGTAATAAAGCCGACTCTGCTAAACGAGGTAGAAACAGAACTAACAGCAAACTCCGATCAAATCCGCAGCAGTCCGATCAAGTCCTAACCGATTGCTAAGGAAAACGCTGTAATGAACGAAAAAAGCCTTTTCTCTGGCGAGCGGTCGTTATACAGTTTTCGCGCTGCCGCAAAATCGGCAGCCGGGCGTAGGAACCCGAGTTACTTATTGGCGACACAACACGCGCCATGCGTGTTTTTTTACGTCGTTGCCTTAGTGCGCCATTTTTTAGCGCAGCGGTTCTTATGCCGTTGTGCCGTCAAAATAATGGTGGCTCAGGCGGGGCAGCCTTCGGGCTGGCCGGTTTCCAATAAGGCCGGTATTCCTACCCCCGTCTGGGCTACCACCCTTGAGCGTAGGAACTCTGGTGGTAGCTGTGATAGCTACTTATTGGAGATAGTCATCATGACTATGGTTCTTAATGCCCCTCACCCTGAATTCACCTTTATTTTTGCCGCTGTGCGCCGCACCGATCGCGCTGCCCGTCCCTGCATGCTGCGCTTTGCTGCAAAAGACGAGCGCACTGCCCGCGCTAACTTCATTCGCGACTATGTCCTGTGTTTTGCTGGCCGAGTGCCGGTACAGGCGGTGGCAGCATGAATACGCTTGCTGAACTCACCAACAGCCGCAGCACCTATTCAATTCTTCATGCCGACTATTTGCGCCTGCTGCACGCTCACTCGGTTGGCGTGACCGTACTCGACATGTTCGATTCGGTTAATTGCCTCAGCGCCCCAAGTTGCGTACCGGACAGCGCCGCGTTGGCCTCTGTCGTTGCCCTTCTGACCGATCAGCTCGGTAAAGTTGTTGAAACCTGTGATTCCCTGATTCTTGCCACGGAGGCTCGCCATGATGACCGCTAATAATTCCTGCTTACCCGTTGAAGTCCGCACCGCCGTTTACCGCCGTGCGCTGGCACAGGGTTATCTCAATGCCTGCAAAACGCTGGGCATTACCGTTACAGCAACGCTCGACGAGCTACAGATGACCATCGCGCTTGAGCTGGAAGGGTTTTATGTGCGCCGCCACGGGGCGGAAGCCGGAATGGAAATGGCCTGCACGATTCTCGGCGATATGGTTGAGCCTGATTTGTTGACCGCGCCACCGCGCCTGACTCGCCTTGGCGCAACCATGATGGATGAGCTGTTCTGTAGCCAGCTTGCCGCAACCCGCCGCGCCACGTTGCATTAAGGGAGATCGAGCAGATGAAACACATTGTCTCTGACACGGTAAAAGCGGCCGCCGGATTCTGGCCGCAACTGCTGCCCGCGCTTGGCATAAGCATTCATGCCAGCGGCAGACACGGCGCATGCCCGGTGTGCGGCGGTAAAGATCGTTTTCGTTTTGATAATCAGGATGGGCGCGGGACGTGGCACTGTAATCAGTGCGGAGCCGGTGACGGCCTGAATCTGGTAGAAAAGGCGCTCGACGTCAGCGCTAAAGAGGCAGCACTAAAAATCGCCGATATGCTCGGCGCTCTGCCACCGGCATCAAAAGTTGTGCCGGTGAAAACAGAAACAAATGCCGGAGCGCAATCCGATGCCGCCGCACGGGCGCAGAAACTGATCGCCGCTGCCGTCAGACGCACGGACAACGCCTACTTACTGTCAAAAGGGCTGCACGGCACGCAGGCACTGACGCTGGCTGCCGGTCTGCGCTGTGGTGGTATCAGCTTTGCGACTGGCGATCTGCTTGTGCCGCTGACCGACGAAACCGGCAACGCCGTTAACGTCCAGCTTATCAGCGCCGATGGCGACAAGCGCACCCTGCCCGGCGGACAGGTGAAAGGCGCTTATCACTTTGCGGGCGAACCTGACAGCAAAACGCTGTGGCTCACAGAAGGTTACGCAACCGGCCTGACGGTACAGCGCCTAACAGGGCAGCCGGTTTATATTGCGCTCAGCGCGAATAATCTGCCGTCACTTGCTGCACAGCTGCGTAAAGCCAATCCAGATGCGCTGATGCTGATTGCCGCCGATCGCGATGAAAACGGCACTGGTCAACTAAAGGCAGATGAAGCCGCGAAGGCGTGCAAAGGCAAGGCTGCTTTACCGCCAAAAACCGGCGACTGGAACGACGTCTGGCAGGCTCAGGGCGACATCACGACGCAGGCTCTTCTCGCCTCCTTCACTCAGCCTCATAAACCAAGCCCGTTTGAGTCAGTAAGCGAGGCAGACCTCAAAGCTATGAGCGCCAGCGAAAAGGCGGAGCTGCTGGTCGATCACTACGGGCAGGCACTGGCCGTTCCACCCGTCGGGGAGGAAATTTGCCGTTACGAGAACGGCGCGTGGCAGGTGATGCCGGTGCAGATGCTGCGCCGCGAAATCGCAGCGCTGTTTCAGAAGGTGCGCGCACCGTTTTCAGCAGCCGGGATTGGTAGCGTACTCGATACGCTAAAGCTGATGGTGCCGCAGATGGGCGAACCGGCGCGCCGCCTGATTGGTTTTCGTAATGGGGTATTTGATACGACTAACGGCACATTCAGCCCGCACCGCCGCGAGAACTGGCTGCGCACGGTCAACAGCGTGAACTACTCCGCGCCGCGTCCTGGCGAAAATCTCGCAGACCACGCGCCTCACTTTTACCGCTGGTTAACGCGGGCTGCCGGACACAATCACGACAAGCAGGAGCGCATCCTCGCGGCGTTATTTATGGTGCTGGCAAACCGCTACGACTGGCAGATGTTCCTGGAGGTAACTGGTCCAGGTGGAAGCGGAAAAAGCGTTTTAGCGTCGATCGCCACTCTGCTCGCTGGCCGCGATAACACCACGTCAGCCACCATCGACACACTGGAATCATCGCGGGAACGCGCCAGCGTGGTCGGATTCTCGCTGATTATTCTGCCCGATCAGGAGAAATGGAGCGGTGACGGCGCCGGCATTAAGGCAATCACCGGCGGCGATGCTGTCGCTATCGATCCCAAGTATCGCGATCCGTACTCAACTCAAATCCCGGCGGTGATTCTGGCGGTGAACAATAATCCAATGCGTTTCAGCGATCGCAGCGGCGGCGTGTCGCGTCGCCGGGTAATCCTAACCTTCCCGGAGGTGATACCGGCAAAAGAGCGCGATCCGCAGCTACTGGATAAAATTAGCAACGAGCTGGCCGTCATTGTTCGTCATCTGATGCAGCGCTTCGCGTCACCTGACGAAGCGCGCGAGCTGTTACAGGCGCAGCAAACATCCGGCGAAGCGTTGGAGATAAAACGTCAGGCCGATCCACTGGTTGATTTCTGTGGCTACCTGATGCCGTTGAGCACGCCGAACGGGCTGTTTATCGGTAACGCCAATATTCGCCCGATTAACCCGAAGCGCTATCTCTATCATGCGTACTTGTCGTTTATGGAATCGCGAGGGCATCAACACCCGCTCAGTCTGACGGCTTTCGGCCAAGCGGTGCCGCAGACGCTTAAAGAGTATGAGCGAGCGCTGCTCAAACGTCGGACGAATAACGGCATACAAACCAACCTGACGTTACATGAGGACAGCGAGGCAGATTGGTTGCCAGTGTGTAATCGGTAATTCCCACTATATAAAAACCGGCTCAGACCGGTTTTTATATTTGATGTCGCATAAAACTGATATGATTACTCACAGTAGTCAGACCTAATACCAGTAAAGAGAGGCATTTCGGTTCTTAGCAATTATTTATTCCCTCATCATACAAGCTGTAATATCATCATTTCTTCATCAACTTTCTGATATGTTAGGTTAAAGTTTTTAAGTGATGATTGAGATAAGGCCAATTCAACTCTCTAATCCACTTGTAAACCGATTATTTATAAAACATAAATAGCACTTTAAGGAAAAATCATGGGCGCAAGTTTTAACACATTTAAATCTGAAATTACTTACATTAAAACATTAACTCAAAAAACGGATGCGACTGGTTTCTTCATTCAAGAACTCCTTCGCTTCTATTCTTTGACTGGTACTATGTTCAATATCAACATCAATCTATCAACAAGCTGTACTGTTGATGAAAGATACTTAACACACGTTTTATCTCGCTCATTGTTAGAACCTTTCTTTATCAACCTCTATATCTTCGATGATTTGTCACAGATGGCTATTCGATATGAAGAGCAGAAAAATACTTTTTCGGAGCAGTACCGAAAGTTAATCAATGATCTTCAAGATCCTGCTTGGAGTAATTTCATGCAAAAATACGGCAATCAGTTAGAAACCGTAAACCCGCAATCGTCTAAACCGAGTACACTTCCTGACGTAAAAAGCTTGCTGGGAAAATTGAAGAATCCTCAAAACAATAGCTTAGCTTATTTATATCCACTTTACAGAATCACTAGTTTTGATACTCATGGGCGTAGCCTTGGAACTATATTTGAATCCGTTTTTGGAAAACAATGTAACTTTCCTGTCCTCGATATTGAAGTGGCTATTGATTTTATGTGTGATGGATATCTTTCAATCCTTAATGAACTTCGTAATAATAAGATGATTTAACTTACGAACAGAACCTCATCTATTTTACAGACTAAAACTTGGTTGTTAATAATGAGCGGAATTTATACCGCTCATTCATCCATCGAACATTTTGCATGCAATCTATTTTAGGTTGCAAAGCAATTCTGATTTATTGGCCGCTTATAAAAAACCATAATACCGCTGCGAGATTGCTTAAAGGAACATTGAAGCCTTTTAGCAGCCAACATGAACACTGAATATAATCGATTTAAACAGGTTTAGCCTGATTGCCAATAATTCAGGTGAAAATTATCATTTTAATGCACACTCGTGTACATCCTGCCTCAAACCCTTCACCACCTAACCAAATGAATTTGATGAATAAAAAACAAAAGTGAACAGTGTGAACACTTTTCCCTTAAATCATTTTATTTTGGATTTAGCGCCAAGCACTCGGTATCCTAACGAAGCCGTTCCGGGGTATGAGATCCAATAATTGGTACACGTTTAGGTACACGGAACAAAGTTGAATTGGCGAAAAACACTTAATTTCATGAGCTTGCGAAACTTATTCAGACTCCGCCAGCCCACCAAAATTCTCCATCGGTGACACCAGAGTCATCCGATGAAGTCCTAAAAGCCCGTAAGGTGAAAGCCTTACGGGCTTTTTTGTGCCAGTGGTTTTATGGGATGATGTAACTGGCTTCTGCAACTATCGATGCTTGTTTGGTTTTTCCCATGCAACTCACCATGTTCTTGATGCGGAAAGCCTAATAAATAAGGTATAAAGCCGCATGAAAATTCCAAACCGAATCCAACCGTTGGTCGATGATGGCCTGATCGACAACGTGCTGCAGCGTCTGAAAAGCGGCAAAGAAGCTGACGTTTACACTGTGATGTGCGGTGACAAAGTCCAATGCGCCAAAGTGTACAAAGAGGCTTCGCAACGCAGCTTTAAACAAGCCGTGCAGTATCAGGAAGGGCGTAAAGTTCGCAACTCCCGCAGTACGCGTGCGATGCAGAAAGGCTCCAAATTCGGCCGCAAGCAGCAAGAGGAAGTCTGGCATACCGCAGAAGTCGACGCGCTTTTCCGTCTTGCCAAAGCTGGCGTTCGCGTACCTGAGCCTTATATGTGTCTCGACGGCGTGCTGCTGATGGAACTGGTTACGGATGCTGAAGGCGCCGTGGCACCCCGTCTCAGTGACGTGATTTTATCGGAACAGGAAGCACTGACTGATTTTGCGACGATGATTCGCAATATCGTACGTATGTTATGTGCCGGGATTGTGCATGGCGATCTATCGGAATTTAACGTACTCCAGGATGAGCACGGTCCTGTGATCATCGATCTGCCTCAAGCAGTGGATGCCGCGGCCAATAACCACGCCGAATCGATGTTTGAGCGCGATGTGAACAACATCACCGCCTATTACGGTCAGTTTGCGCCACAGATTCTGGAAACGCGCTATGCCAAAGAGATCTGGCAGCTGTTCGAAGACGGCAAGTTGACGCCTGAAACCGTTTTAACCGGTCTGTTTGTAGAAGAAGTTCATGCTGTGGATATGGATTCATTGCTGGACGAAATTATCTCTGCTGAAGATGAGTATTACGACCGCCAGCGTGCCGCTAAAGAACGGGATGAAGAGTGATAAAGCCAGCATGCGGCTGGCTAATCACTGAGTGTAAACCTGCAACAATCGTTTAAGCTGTACTGCAACTCAATATGAGCGGCAATTCCCTTATACCGATTCGAAGCTTTTTCTTATCTCAGCTATCGCACTTTCCGAAAGCAAAAGCACAGATTTAAGACTAACCTCAATCCGCTCAATGATCTCCTCTCGTGGCCCCATTCGCCATGCTTCGCCATGCTTCGCTGGCGTAAAAATCCTCAAGCACAGATTTCAACTGTTCTTCATTTTCAAAAGCGCGCATCAGAAAGTAACTATCGGCATCATGGCGAGAACAACCAAAAGCGATAATACGAATGCCCTGCCGGTTGTGAAGGGGAACGCTGGTATTACACATGATTTAATGGAAGGACTCACCAGTACCCGCTTTCAATCGGTATTGCAGGATTTCAACAGTCTTCACTTTTACCTCATCTCCTTGAGAATTTTTCTTAACTTAATATGGACCTAAAATCTCCCATTTAACTCTCGTAGGTAAAGTGTTGCGTCTCTTTATCTGGGGTGAGTCACAACATTTAGCACCCAGAACAGCTTTTAGGCATGCGTAAGGTGACATGAACTGAAGTACACAATTTCCCCATCCTCCAAACCCGATGATTCAATTAAGGTTATTCCTGGAGCCAATTCTGGCAGAGCGTGCCATTGTTAACTACGCTCATAACTCACAGAGCGATTGATGAGGGAATATTCATGAAAAAGACAATTATTGCTGTATCTGCCCTGCTGCTGGCTTCTTCGGCGTTTGCCGCTACCACACATGCAACTGACGACACCGTCGCGAACGCACAAGCGGGCGCAAACACCGCCAAAGAGAAGCTGCATCAGGCGCAGCATCAGGGCGAAGAGCAGAAGCTGAAAGCCAAGCATGCTGTTGAAGGTAAGAGCGACAGCACCAGCAGCAAAGTGAGCGAAGGCGCACAGAAAGGCTGGAACAAAACCAAAGAAGGCACTGAAAAAGGGTGGGATGCTACCAAAGAAGGTGCGACTAAAGGCTGGAATAAAACCAAAGAAGGTGCCAGCGATCTGAAGAAGAAAGTGACCGAATAACTTCTTCTGACAAAGTCCCGAAAGGCCGCGATTGCGGCCTTTTTCGTTTTTGCCGCTTTGCGTCCGGCTCGATATCGACTTACACTTCGCCCAACACTCATTAACCATTTTCACTTATGTCTGACACCTTCAAACGCCAGCCCTTGCCTTTACCCAACGGTCACAACAAAGTGCTGTTGCACTCCTGCTGCGCCCCTTGCTCGGGTGAGGTGATGGAAGCGATGCTGGCTTCCGGTATCGATTACACCATCTTCTTTTACAACCCAAATATTCATCCGCTGAAAGAGTACGAACTGCGTAAAGAGGAGAATATCCGCTTTGCTGAGCAGTTCGGTGTGCCTTTCGTGGATGCCGATTACGATAAAGATAACTGGTTTGATCGAGCTCGCGGCATGGAGTGGGAACCGGAGCGAGGCATCCGTTGCACCATGTGTTTCGACATGCGCTTTGAACGCACTGCGCTGTATGCCCATGAACATGGCTTCCCGGTGATCACCAGTTCCCTGGGCATTTCGCGCTGGAAGGATATGAAGCAGATTAATGACTGCGGCGTGCGTGCGGCAGCGCACTATCCCGACATGCTGTATTGGGAGTTTAACTGGCGTAAAGGCGGTGGATCATCACGCATGATCGAGATCAGCAAGCGCGAGCGTTTCTATCAGCAGGAGTATTGCGGCTGCATCTACTCGCTGCGCGACAGCAACCGACATCGCGTAGCCAGTGGGCGTGAACGTATCGAGATTGGTGTGCAGTACTACCAACCCGACGAGTAAAGAAGTCGCCTGCTGGCAGCGGTCAGCAGGCGCTTACTATCACCAGGCTAACTGCTTGCCGCTGTAATCGACATAGTGGTGCCCGCCCTGCCCGACAAAGCGATCCAGTTGCGCCACTAACCCTTGAGCACTTTCGACCGCCGTAATATCCGCATCATCCCCGCCCATATCGGTTTTGACCCAGCCCGGATGCAATGAGAGCAAAGTTGTGCCCCGCGTAGACATCTGCTGAACCAGAGCGCGGCTGAGCATATTCAACGCGACTTTACTGGCAGAGTAATAGGGTCGAATCGCTTCGGCATTTTCCGTCAGGCTGCCGAGACGCGATGTCGTGATGCCAAGCACGCCCTGTTTTTCCGACAGCAAGGGTAACAGGCCTTCAGCCATACGCACCGGTGCAACACTGTTGGTCATAAACAGTTGCATTAACTCTTCATCACTGGTGGCAATCAACTCCATCGAATCTGGGCCGAGAATACCCGCATTGATCAGCGCCCGATCAAACTGCTCACCCTTGAGTTGCGAGAGTAGCTGTTCACGCTGAGTGGCAACGGTAATATCCAATGGTAGCCAACGCAGCTTTTCATGCTGATACGAAACGGCAGTGCTGCGATAGGTGGCGGTGACGTCCCAACCGTCAGCAAGCAGTTGCTGCACGACGGCTAATCCAATCCCCTTTGAAGCACCGATAATTAACGCACGTTTTGAATAGCTCATTTGTCCCTTCCCGCAGTTTAAAGACGAAAAGGGCAGGATAACCTGCCCCTGGTTGACTAACGAAACAGCAACGTTAGCACGACGATGACCACCATCATGATCAGCAGATGGCACACCACTTTATTAAGATTCCGATTCCGCATAGCGCCTCCATGGGGTCAGAACCACTGGCCGAAGCGTTTGATGTAGAGCATTTTCATGCCCTGCGCGACCACGCAGTAACCTAACAACGTCGCAACCAGCCATGGGAAATAAGCCCACGGCAACGGCGTCAATCCCACCATGTGCCCCAATGGGGAGAATGGCAGCAGGATGCCTGCAATCATCACACATGCCGTGGTCAGCAGTACCGGTAACGCGGCGCGGCTCTGGATGAAAGGAATTTTCTGGGTGCGCAGCATATGCACCACCAGCGTCTGTGACAGCAATCCTTCTACAAACCAACCGGACTGGAACAGTGACTGCATTTCCGGCGTATTCGCGGCAAATACGTACCACATCACAGCAAACGTCGTGATATCAAAGATTGATGATGTTGGCCCAATCCACAGCATAAAGCGTTTGATATTGCGCGCGTCCCATTTGCGCGGTTTGCGCAGGAACTCACGATCCATTTTGTCCCATGGCAATGCCAGCTGAGACAGGTCATACATCAGGTTCTGAATCAGCAGATGAATCGCCAGCATCGGCAGGAACGGAATAAAGGCGCTCGCTACCAGCACAGAGAACACATTGCCGAAGTTGGAACTGGCCGTCATGTTCAAATACTTGATGATGTTGCCGAAGGTCTCACGCCCTTTCATCACCCCCTCTTCCAGCACCATCAGATCCTTTTCCAGCAGGATGATGTCAGAAGACTCTTTGGCGATGTCCGCTGCGCTATCCACTGAAATCCCGACATCGGCATCACGCAGAGCTGGCGCATCATTAATCCCATCGCCGAGGAAACCGACGGTGTGTCCTTGCTGCTGCAATGCACGCAAGATGCGAGATTTCTGCAGCGGTGTCAGTTTGGCGAACACCGCGCTGTGTGCTGCCGCCTCCGCCAATTGTTCGTCACTCATCATCGCAATCTGATCGCCTGTCACGATCTCGCCGCTATCAATGCCCACCTGCTGGCAAATCCGTGCAGTGACCACCGGGTTATCGCCGGTCAGCACTTTGACGCTCACGCCATTGTCACGCAGCGCGGTAATGGCTTTGGCGGCACTCTCTTTAGGCGGATCGAGGAAGGTCAGCAGCCCTTCCACGGTTAACCCTTGCTCATCTGCGACGCTCAGCGCCTGCTGCAAGCCCGGCTCCTCCAGTACACGACTCGCCACCAGCAATACACGGAATCCTTGCTCGTTGTATTGATGGGCCAGTGCTAACAATTCAGCGCGGCGTTTTTCGTCGAGCGGCTGAATCAGTTTTCCTTCACGCTCAGCCGTAGCGATGCTCAGCATCTCTTCTACGGCACCTTTGCAGATCAGCATCTGTTGATTGAGCCGGCGATCGCGAACCACAACCGATACACGGCGACGCACAAAATCAAACGGCAGCTCATCCACTTTGGCGTAATAGTCACCCATGTCCGCCGTCACACGATCTTTGCCGTAGCGCAGAATGGCGCGATCCATCAGATTCGGCGTGCTGCTCTGATAGTGGCTGTTGAGCCAGCTCAGCATCAGTACGCGCGAATTTTCCACTCCAGCGCAATCCAGATGATGCTCAAGAATGATGTTGTCCTGGGTCAGCGTGCCGGTTTTATCGGTACACAGGATGTCCATCGCGCCGAGGTTTTGAATCGCGTTCAGCCGTTTAACAATCACTTTGCGGCGCGACATGGCAATCGCACCTTTTGCCAGGTTGGAACTGACAATCATCGGCAGCATTTCCGGGGTCAGACCCACCGCCACTGCCAGCGCAAACAGCGAGGCATCCAGCCAGTCACCTTTGGTTAACCCGTTGATCAACAGCACGACCGGTACCATCACCAGCATAAAGCGAATCAGCAGCCAGCTGACGCTGTTCACGCCACGATCAAAAGCAGTTTGCGAGCGATTACCGACAATCGATTTCGCCAGGCTGCCAAAGTAGGTTTCGCCGCCGGTTGCTACTACCACGGCTTTGGCGCTACCGCTGGAGACATTGGTGCCCATCAGACACACGCTGCCGAGTTCCAGCAGTGAAGCCCCGTGATCGCTCGCTCCCGCGCCTTTGCTGGTGACGTGGCCCGTAACGTCATATTTCTCAACGGGCAGTGATTCACCGGTCAGGATCGCCTGGCTGATAAACAGGTCACGCGAATCCAGCAAACGGACGTCGGCAGGCACCAGATCGCCAGCAGACAGATAGATAATGTCTCCGGGGACTAAAGTGGCAATATCCACTTCCTGTTTAGCCGGGGGCTGTTGGGCAGATTCCCGACGCAGCACGGTGGCAGTGGTGCGCACCATGGATTTCAACGCCTGCGCGGCTTTATTGGTGCGGAACTCCTGCCAGAAGCGCAGCAAACCGCTGAGCGTTACCATCGTCACAATGATGATGACACCGGTCAGGTCGGTCTCCTCGCCTTTACGTAATGGCAGCAGGTAGTCAGTGAAAAAACTCACCGCTGCCAGCGCCATTAATACGTAGATGAACGGGTTATTGAATGCCTGGATCAGCTGAATCAGCGCGTGCGGCGCTTTATCATGCGCCACCTGATTACGGCCATAGACTTCCAGACGCGCTTCGGCTTCGCGTTCGCTCAGGCCCAGCGCATCACTGCGCAGGCGAACCAGGGTTTCATCGGCGGTGAAACCGGCTTCATCTTCAATCAGATAGCGCGGCGTTTTCTGACGCTGCGGGCGTGCGTTGCTCCAGGATTTTTTTTCCTGGTTGAGTTTCATGTCAGTCATGATGACATTCCTCTATTTATTACGGCAATAACAGTCCCTGTGCGGGGAGCACATTAACGGGGATAAATTAAATTAACGACGATGCGTTAGATGATTAAAAATAACCTATCGGGAATTTCCATATTACCTCCCGTAAATAAAAGACGAAGAAATTCGCTCGTTAAAATAACGAGAAATAGCGATGACGATGTCAATGATGCCGCAGAGAGCGATCTTCAGTCAGTCCAGATTTGCCAGTTAGCCTGACTATGGACGTGCTGAAACGCGCCATAACAGCGGTTAATTCTGCACGCTGAAGATCAGCGCGCGCATCGAGGCGGAGGAAAAAGTGCGTTTAAAATCATGTGCATGATGAAATCCCCACGGATATCTATCCGCTACTATCGTTTAAAAGGGAACAATCATCAGAAAGGAGAGAGGATTGCTGCCCGCCGTGTTGGCAAGCAGCGACAAAAGAATTCGCGCGTCAGCTTGCCTTGTGTTGCCATCTAAAAGGGTGACTGTCCAACTGAATTCTCCTGTTTGAAGTTGGCGCCATTATATTCCTGAAGACTTCGAAGTAAAGTTAATTATTTCCGTTCAGCAACGAGTTTAAATTCCGTTGTGATTTGGTTGATGAAAGGACAAAAATTAGCGAGTCTGTAGCACTGCGCGGCACGATAACAATAATAGTATATTTAACAGGCTTATAACCAATCCGCCGCGCTTAGAACCGTAAAGCATATGCATAGCCATAAATTGACTATTCTTCATTACGGCGCTCTCGTAAACTCGCATTACTTTTTTAAGGCAAGGAAACAACATGAAAAAAATCATTCCCTCACTGCTGGCGTTATCGCTGGTAGCCGCCTTCTCCTCTCAGGCCGCAACACCAAAAGATACGCTGGTGATTGCGCAGTCGACTGATGATGCTGATAGCTTTGATCCGGCGCAGGGCTTTGAACTCACCACGGTGCAAGCGTTTACTAACATCTATCAACGTCTGGTCCAGTCAGACCCGACCAATCCCACCGATTTGAAGCCAACGCTGGCAACCTCATGGACGCCAGGCAGTGACAATCGCAGTCTGACTTTTGAACTGCGTAAAGGCTCGCAATTCGCTAGCGGCAACCCGCTGCGTCCGGAAGATGTGATCTTCTCTCTGGGCCGTGTGGTGAAACTGAATCTCGATCCTTCCTTTATTCTGACGCAGCTCGGCTGGAATAAAGACAACGTCGATACCTTCCTGAAGAAAGTCGATGACAACCACGTACAGATCAGCTGGAGCGCCAACGTCAGCCCGGCCTATGTGCTGAGCCTGCTGTCTGCGCCGGTCTCTTCGATTGTGGATGAGAAAACCGCGCAGGCGAATGCCAAAAATGGTGACTTCGGCCATGCATGGTTAGGCACTAACTCAGCCGGTAGCGGCCCGTATCAGATCCGTAAAGTGGTGCTGCATGAGGTGGTGCTGCTGACCGCCAACCCAACGTCACCGGCTGGCGCTCCGAAGCTGAAAAACATTCTGATCAAGAACGTGCCGGAGCCAGCTGCCCGTCGTCTGCTGCTGGAGCAGGGCGATGTGGATATCGCACGTAACCTCGGTGCTGACCAAATCGCAGCGCTAAAAGGCAAAGCAGGCGTGAAGACCGAAGCGATTCCGATGGCCTCGCTCTACTACATCCAGTTCAACGTGGGTGAAAATCCGGTGCTGAAGAATCCAGCCCTGTGGGAAGCCGCTCGTTACCTGTTCGACTATAAAGGTATTGCCAACGACCTGCTGAAAGGCCAGTTCGAAGTGCACCAGACCTTCCTGCCAAAAGGTTTCCTCGGCGCGTTGAATGACACGCCGTACAGCTACGATCCGGAAAAAGCCAAAGCGATTCTGAAGAAAGCCGGCCTGAACAACGTCAGCTTTAAACTCTCCACCAGCAACCAACCGCCGTATCTCGACATCGCGCAAGCCTTGCAGGGCAGCTTTGCTAAAGGTGGCGTGAAGGTAGAAGTGCAGCCGGGTCTGAGTTCTGAAGTCTCTACCCGCGTGAAAGCGCATCAGTACGAAGCCACGCTGAACGCCTGGGGCGCGGACTACTTCGATCCGAATACCAACGCCGCCTCCTTTGCTTATAACCCTGAAGATGGCAGTAAAACCATTGCTTACCGTTCAGACTGGCATATTCCAGAGCTGAGCAAACAGACGCTGGCCGCCACCGCCGAAGCGGACAGTAACAAGCGTGTTGAACTGTACCAGGCGATGCAGCGTGAAGTACTGAAGAACTCGCCATACGTGATCGGCTTGCAGGCCCGCAACCTGATTGCGCTGCGCGATAACCTGAAAGGCTATGTACAGGGGATTAACCCAGACATGGTGTATTACTCGCAGGTTTCTAAGTAATGGCAGTGTCTGCTTCACAGGCCGGGTTCGCCCGGCCACTCTGGCAACGTTTTAGCCGTCTGGTCACCAGCCTGTTATCGCTGCTGGTGACGCTGATCGGTTTGTTAGCGTTCACTTTCATGTTGTCGCACCTGTCACCGGTTGATCCGGTGCAGCAAATCGCCGGTGACCATGCCAGCGAGGCAACTTACGCTCAGGTGCGCCACGACCTCGGACTCGACCAGCCCGTCTTAGTCCAGTTCTGGCGTTATATCAGCCATCTGGCGCAGGGTAATTTAGGACTCTCGCATCTGACCAATCAGCCCGTCAGTGCGGATTTGATGCGCACCTTCCCCGCCACCATTGAACTCGCCACCTGCGCAATGATCTTTGCTGCCGTGTTTGGCATCACATTAGCCTTGCTGGCCGCGTGGAAGCCGGGCAGCGTGATCGATAACGTGGCGCGCTTTATCTCGCTGCTCGGCTATTCCGTTCCGGTATTCTGGCTGGGCCTGCTCGGTCTGCTGCTGTTTTACGCCGTGCTGCACTGGTCTGCCGGGCCGGGACAGTTGGATGATATCTGGATCTACACGCTGGAGCCGAAAACCGGCTTTGTGCTGATTGATAGCTGGCTGTCAGGCGACCCGGAGATGTTCCGCAATGCGATTGCTCACCTGTGGCTGCCGGTGGTGATTCTTGGCCTGTTAGCGATGGCCGGTATTACACGCTTATTGCGTGCCGCGCTGTTAGAAGAGAGCAGCAAAGAGTATGTGATTCTGGCGCGCGCCAAAGGCGCAGGGCGGACTCGCATCCTGCTGCGTCATATCTTCCCCAACGTGCTGGGGACGCTGATCACGGTCATCGCCCTCTCCTACGCCACCCTGCTGGAAGGCTCGGTGTTAACGGAAACGGTCTTCGCCTGGCCAGGTGTCGGACGTTATATGACCAACGCGCTATTTTCCTCTGATACACCAGCGATTCTCGGCTCGACCCTGCTGATAGGCAGCTGCTTTATTCTGCTCAACGCCGTGGCCGATGCCCTCACCTGGTTAACCGATCCGAGAACCCGATGACTCAACAACTCTCTGAACTGGAGACAGTTCGTCCGCGCCGCCGCCGTGCGCGCGTGACTTCACTGACCATCGGCCTGACGCTGGTGGTGATCGTGGTGGCAATGGCACTGTTCGCCCCACTGCTGGCACCGTTTGATCCTAACGCCCAGGTGATCGCCCAACGCTTACAAGCCCCTTCTGCGCTGCATTGGTTCGGTACCGATGGCTTTGGCCGCGATTTATTGTCACGCGTGATCTACGGTGCGCGTCCTACGCTGCTACTGGTGTCGCTGATTCTGGTGCTAACCATACCGGTTGGTCTGCTGGTCGGCATTACCGCTGGCTACGTTGGCGGCTGGACCGAGCGCGTGCTGATGCGCATCACGGATATCTTCCTGTCGCTGCCGAATCTGGTGATTGCTTTGGCGCTGGTGGCGATGCTCGGTCCGGGATTGATGAACGGTGCGCTGGCGCTGGCATTAACCAGCTGGCCGCCGTTTGCCCGTCAGGCACGTGCGGAAACCCTGGCACTGCGCCGCAGTGATTATCTGGCTGCCGCACGCATGCAGGGGATTACCGGTTTGCGTTTGATGTTCGGGCACATTTTACCGCTGTGTTTGCCAACCGCCGTGGTGCGCGCGGCGCTGAGTCTCGGCGGCATCATTCTCTCCGCTGCGGGCCTCGGCTTCCTTGGCATGGGCGTGCAACCGCCAACAGCCGAATGGGGTTCGATGGTAGCGGAAGGCAGTAAAGTGATCTTCGATCAATGGTGGGTGGCCGCCGCACCGGGTGGCGCGATTCTGTTCGCCAGCCTGGCGTTTAACCTGACAGGCGATGGCCTGCGCGACCGACTGGATACCCGTCATGCCAAATGATCTGTTAATTGATGCCCAGGGGCTGTCCATCCGCAGTGAAGGTACGCTGTTAGTGGATAACATCGCCTTCAAGATTGGCCGTGAACGCGTGGCGCTGGTGGGTGAGTCGGGTTCGGGCAAATCACTGACCGCCCGCTCGCTGATGGGGCTGCTCTCTCCTTCATTGCAGTTGCAGGCCGAACGCTTACAGGTGGTGGGTGCCGATGCGCTCAGCCTGCGCGAACGTGACTGGATCGCCCTACGCGGCGGTAAAGTCGCAATGGTGATGCAGGACCCCAAATACGCCCTTAATCCAACACGTACCATTGGCTGGCAGGTCGAAGAGCCACTGGTGCTGCACCGCAAACTGAGCCGTGCTGAGCGCAAAGAGAAAGTGTGCGAGATGCTGGATGCGGTGGGTCTGCCCGATCCGCGCCAGCTAATGAAACGCTATCCCCATCAGCTTTCGGGCGGTATGGGGCAGCGCGTGATGCTAGCGATTGCATTGATCACCGATCCTGAACTGCTAATTGCCGATGAACCGACCTCGGCGCTCGATCATGCAATGCGCGATCAGGTGCTGGCGCTGATTCGTCGTTTGGTAGAGCAGCGTAATATGGGCTTGCTGCTGATCAGCCACGATCTGCAGCAAGTGTCAGAGCACTGCGATCGCGTGATGGTGATGTACAAAGGTCGCCTGCTGGATACGCTGCCTGCGGCCCAACTCTCTAATGCGACTCACCCTTACACGCGCACGCTGTGGGCGTGCCGTCCGAGTAAAGCGACGCACGGCGAGCGTTTACCGGTGCTGGATCGCGCTGCGCTGGAGGCAGACCATGATTGAGTTAAACAATCTGAGCGTGTCGCACAAGCAGGGCTATGAGCTGCGCACCGTGGTGCATGACGTCTCTTTGCAGGTGGCCGCGGGCGAGTGTTTTGGCCTGGTCGGGCCATCGGGCTGCGGCAAGTCATCGCTGCTGTGGGTGATGGCCGGTTTGAACCCGTTCTGGAGCGGCAGCATGCAATTGGCCGGCACCAATGTGCAGCCAGGTAAAGCCTTTACCGGCCCGCTGCGTCGTGATGTGCAGATGGTGTTTCAGGATCCCTATGCCTCACTGCATCCGCGCCATCGTCTGCGCCGCACGCTGGCCGAACCGTTGAAGATGCTGAAGCGCGATAATATCGACGATCGCATCAACGACGGTTTCCGCCATGTTGGGCTGGACCCGGCACTGGCGGATCGTTACCCCCATCAGCTCTCTGGCGGCCAGCGTCAGCGCGTAGCCATTGTGCGCGCCCTGCTGCTGGAGCCGAAGATCCTGTTACTGGATGAGCCAACCTCGGCACTGGATATGTCGGTGCAGGCGGAAATCCTCAACCTGCTGAATGATTTAAAGCAGAATGACGGATTGACTATGGTGCTGGTGAGTCACGATCCTGATGTGATCGATCATATGTGCGATCGTGCAGCGCATATGGCACTAGGACGGATTGTCGGGTAAGACGTTAAGCTAAATCGTAGCGGATTGCCTGCCACTGAACGGCATCAGCCTGCACTGAAGCTTCAGTGCAGGCTGTTAAAAAGGGCACGATAGTGGAGGCCAGAACGCCTCTGCTGCTGCGAGGGCTATCCGCAGCGCTGAGGCTTTTAAGTTGGGCCAGGAGCCAGCCGCAGGGAGGCGACTGGCCCGTACTCCGTGAATTTCACCACTCTGAACTTTTTAATGCGCCATCGCCTGCAGGGTTTCACTGCGAATCGACTCGGTCACTTCGGCCTTTAACGCCATAAATTCCGGTGAGGTTTTGATGGTGTAATCGCGCCCTTGATTGAAATTCACCGCCACCTCCTGCTTGATGCGGCCCGGCCGGGCGCTGAAAATCGCCACCTTGTTGGCCATAAAAATCGCTTCATCAATGTCATGGGTGACAAACAGCACGGTCTTGCGCGACTGCTCCCACACTGACAGCAACAGCTCCTGCATCATCACGCGCGTCTGATTATCCAGCGCGCCAAAAGGCTCATCCATCAGCAGCACTTTGGGATCGTTGGCCAGTGCACGGGCAATCGCGGTGCGTTGCTGCATGCCGCCTGAGAGCTGGCGCGGATAGTGTTGAGCAAAACCACGTAATCCCACCTGCTGAATGTAATAATCGCTGCGCTCTTTCTGCTGGGCTGGGCTGATGCCGCGCTCCTGCAAGCCAAAGCGAATGTTCTCTTCCACCGTCAGCCACGGGAACAGTGTGTAGCTCTGGAACACCATGCCACGATCGGCACCCGGTCCTTCCACGCTTTTACCGTCCAGCCAGATTTCTCCACGCGTGGGTGTATCCAGTCCGGCGATGATGCGCAGCAGTGTGGATTTCCCACAGCCCGAGGGGCCGAGAATAGTGATGAAATCATTCTCTTCCACCTGATAATGAATCGGCTGTAGCGCCTGAGTCTGCTCGCCTTTGGGACCGGTAAAAATGCGCTCGACACCGCGCACGTTGAGTTTGCTGTGTTTCATTACAGAGTGCTCCATGCAAACAAGCGCCGGTTAAGCACTTTGAACAGATAATCAGAGATCAAGCCAATACAGCCGATAACGATGATGCCGAAAATGATCTGCCCGGTATTCAGTAACGCCTGGCTATCGACGATCATATGGCCGATGCCGCTTTCCGATCCGATCAGTTCGGCGACGATGACGTATGTCCACGCCCAGCCAAGCACCAGACGTAACAATTCGGCAATGCCCGGTGCTGCGCCGGGGATCAGCACACGACGCACGATCGAGCGGTTGCTGCATCCTAACGTGTACGCCGCCTCCACCAAATCGCGACGGGCACCGCTCACCGTTACCGCCACCATCAATACGATCTGGAAGAAGGAGCCGATAAAGATCACCAGGATCTTCTGGGTTTCACCGATACCGGCCCACAGAATCAGCAAGGGTACGAAAGCCGAAGCCGGTAAATACCGGCAAAAGGAGACGAAGGGTTCGAGAAAGGCTTCCCAGGTTTTGTAGGCGCCCATCATGATGCCCAGCGGCACACCTATCACGGCCGCCAGCAGGAAGCCCGACAGTACCCGCATCACCGTCATGCCAATATCCAGCGAGAAGTTGTACTCGGTGAACAACAGCACGCCTTGTTGCAGCATGGTCAACGGATCGGCGAGGAAAGTGGGCGACACCATGCCGCCCAGCGTGACCAGCGTCCACACGGCGATAAACAGCACAAAGAACGCCACGCCGAGCGCAATACGTAACCGCAGCGAAATCGCTTTCAACGGCACCATTAACGGATTGTGCCAGCGCTGTGGCGCATCCGGCAGCGCGGCTGGCGGAGTGACGGGTTGGCTTTTACTCATCTCCATCTCCTTTCTCCTGCTTTACTGTACGAAGCTGGCGTCGTACAAACTCTTCACATCCGGCATTTTCTTGATTACGCCCGCACGCAGCAGCAGTTTGCCTGCTTCATCACTGAAGGTTTCAATTTCGCCATTGAAGAATTTCTTGTTCTCTTCCGGCCCCTGCCAACGCAAATAACTGGCTGATTCCGCAAACTCTTTGCCCGTGGATTTCACTGCTGCACCCATGATTTCGTTAGACTTGTCCGGCTGCTGTTTGATCATCTCTAGCGCATCGTAATAGCTGGCCACCAGCGCTTTTGCGGCATCAGGGTGTGCTTTCAGGAAGGTAGGCGTGCAACCCAGCGTATCCATCACCATCGGGTAATCCAGCGTGGTGGCGAGGATCTTGCCGGCTTTAGGCTGATTGCGGATCACCGAGAGATAAGGTTCATAGGTCACCGCCGCATCGTTTTGACCCGCCGCAAAAGATTGGGCCGCCGCCTGAGGAGCCATGGTCGCCAGACGCACGTCTTTCATCGTCATGCCGTTTTTATCCAGCATCCACGCGAGCAGGAAATACGGTGAGGTGCCGGGCGCATCCACCGCGATGGTTTTGCCTTTGAGATCTTTGATGCTGGTGATGTCACTGCGGGCGGCGAGGCCATCAGCACCATAAGATTTGTCCAGCTGAACGATCTGCTTGATCGGCACACCTGCAGCGTTCCAGGAGATGTAGGTTTCCACCGTAGTGGCTGCGCACTGAATGGTGCCGGAAGCCACCGCCAGATGTCGGCTACTCTGCGGAATCATCTTCACATCGACATCAAGGCCGTGCTTTTTAAAGATCCCGGCTTTATCAGCCAGCGTCAGTGGGGCAAATCCGGTCCAGCCGGAAATACCGATAGCGACTTTGGTGTCGGCTGCCTGTGCGGCTAAAGCACTGGCGCACAGGACTGCGGCGGTTAATGCATGAACAACGTGTTTCACTGGCTTGCCCATCTTTCACTCCTGATAAAGGTGATGAAAAACAACGGTTGTATAGTCTTATCTATACAAGCCAAGCAATGGCTGTGCCAGATTGTGAAAACCCATTGTGATGGGGAAATGAGGTGGAGATAGCGCACTGAATCGGTGCAGAAATCCTCTGCTGGAGATCACACTGGTGCGAAAGCAACCTTTGGCGGATGGCGTTATACTCACGCCAGTTTTTCAACAGAAGGAACACCGTATGACGGTGAAATTGCGTCCGCTTGAGCGAGAAGATCTGCACTTTGTGCATCAGTTAGATAACAACGCCAGCGTGATGCGTTATTGGTTTGAGGAGCCGTACGAAGCCTTTGTGGAGCTGTCGGATCTTTATGACAAGCACATTCACGATCAAACCGAGCGCCGCTTTGTTGTCGAACATGACGGGCAAAAAGCGGGATTGGTGGAGCTGGTTGAGATCAACCATGTGCATCGCCGGGCTGAGTTTCAGATCATTATCGATCCGGGACATCAAGGCAAAGGTTTAGCCAGCCAGGCAGCAAAGTTAGCGATGGATTACGGTTTTTCGGTGCTGAATCTCTACAAACTCTACCTGATCGTTGATCAGGAGAATGAGAAAGCGATTCACATCTACACCAAGCTGGGATTTGAAGTGGAAGGCGTGCTGAAGCACGAATTTTTCATCAATGGTGAATATCGCAATACCATTCGGATGTGCATTTTCCAGCAGCAGTATCTGGCACAGCATAAATCCGGTCATGCGATGGTGAAGCCGACAGCGCAATAAGACTTGTGCGGTCTTTAACCCCATGCGCATGGGGTTAAAGAGCCACTCGCCGTCTTAAGTGAGCGGCATGACGCCATTTCTGCCGCCCTCCGACCTTAACCGCCGCGCGCCCCCACCACGTTGAGACGCGGCTGAGGATGTTCGGGTTTCAGGTCGTACATGCCGCCATAGAACGGATCCACCAGCAGCCAGCCGGGGAAGCCCAGTAACGGGATGTTGCCTAACAGATACCACAAGTTGGCACTGGCCTCGATCGGCAGCGTCACCGGTACATAGCCCGGACTCTCCAGCATCACCTGATAATGCTTCTTACCAAAGTAATTGCCGGTGGATTTTGCCAGCTCGACGGTTTGTGGCGTGTAGCCCTGCGCCACCGCGCGGCCCGTCTCATCCTGTACGGTGAAACGGGCACCTTGCGGGACAGAATCGATTTTTACCGGCTGCGTTTCCGTGCCGACAATGGTGGCACAGCCGCTCAGCAGCAATGCAGTGGCAGGAAGAAGATGTCGCAGGTTCATGGCAGGTCCGCAATAGAATCAGATAGGACAGTCTAAACTGCCCTATCCCGCTTTTCACTCGCCTCAATCGCGCTATCAGTGCTGCTTTTCTGGTCTTTATTGCGGTTGACAACAGGCGGCAATCGCCGCGATATCCTGTGGCGTGGTGCGGCAACAGCCACCAATCAGCCGCGCGCCCGCTTGCTGCCACTCAGGGAATTTATCGTGCAGCGTGCAGCCCGACGGTGCCGAGTGCCAGGTTTTGCTGCTGGCATCGTACTGTTCGCCTGAGTTGGGATAGACCAGCAGAGGCCTGGCACACAGTGCCTGCAGGGCTTGCAGCGCCGGCGTCACGCTCTCCAGCGCCACACAGTTGATGCCCATCGCCACCACCTGCGGTGCGTTATTCACCAGATCGGCGACTTGGCTGAGCGTCGTGCCGTCGCTAATGTATTGCGCATCACGCAGCGTGAAGGAGAACCATGCGCTGCTGTCCGGAAACTCTGCCAGCAAACTCACCAGCGCCTGCGCTTCAGCAAACGACGGCAAGGTTTCACACGCCAGCAAATCCACGCCCGCGTCCAACAGCGCCTTGACGCGTGGGCGATGGAAATCTTTCATCTCCGCTTCTGGCAGGGCGTAATCACCGCGATACTCAGCACCATTCGCAAGATAAGCCCCATAAGGCCCAACGGAGCCGGCCACCAGCAAAGCGGCTTCACTGCCTGATGCCGCACGATAATCATCACGCGCACGCTGTGCCAGCTTCACACTTTGCGTAATCAATTCCAGCGCCTGCGCCTCATCCAGTCCACGCGCCGCAAAGCCTTGCGGTGTGGCCTGATAGCTGGCGGTGATCGCCACATTGGCTCCAGCAGCAAAATAGTCGTAATGCACCTGATAAATCAGCTCAGGATTTTCCATCAGCACTTTGGCAGACCACAACGCATCGGCGAGATTGCAGCCGCGCGCCTCCAGTTCGGTGGCCAGCGCACCATCCAGAATCAGTGTGTCGTGTTGAGTTAACGCTTCTGCGACAGGATTACGCGACATCATTGGCCTCCCCGGCCTTCAGGTTACGTCGATGCGTGACATGGTATGCGGCATAGCAGAACAGCACAAATGGAATGCCACACCACAGCGCAATACGCTGTGAAGGATCGAAGGCCAGCCCCACACACGCCAGCATGCACAGCAGGAAACCGAGAATCGGCGTTAAAGGATAGAGTGGCGCGCGATAGGCGAGTTGTTGCAGCGAACCGCCTGCGGCCAGATGGCGACGACGGAACACATAGTGCGAGGCACAAATACTCAGCCACACCGCCACCACCGCAAAACCTGAAATGGCTGACAGCGCCACAAACACGGTATCCGGCGCGATCACACTGGAAAACAGCGCCAGCAGGCCACCGATCATACTGACGGTGATCGCCAGCACCGGAATCCCACGGCGGTTCACCTGGGCGAAACAGCGCGGCAACGTGTTCTCATTCGCCAGTGACCACAGCATCCTGCCCGATGCATACAGCCCCGAGTTGGCGGCGGAAAGGATCGCCGTCAGGATCACGAAATTGAAGATATCAGCCGCATAAGGAATGCCGATCTTCTCGAACACCAGCACAAACGGGCTTTTGACGATGCCGGCTTGATCCATCGGGATCAACGCCGCCAGCACAAATACTGTACCAATAAAGAAGATAATCAATCGTGCTACGGTGGTGCGAATTGCCAGCGGCAGGGCTTTCTGCGGCTGCTCGGTTTCACCGGCGGCGATACCTATCAACTCTGTGCCGGAAAAGGCAAAGTTCACTGCCACCATGGTCATCAAAATGGGCAAGGTGCCGTGCGGTAACCAGCCTGAAGCCGTCAGGTTACTTAATCCCGGTGCGGCACTGCCATCCTTCATCGGGATAAAGCCAAACATCGCGCCTGCGCCAAGAATGATAAAGGCAATGATGGTGACCACTTTGATGATGGAGAACCAGAACTCCCCTTCCGCGAAGAAACGCGTGGAGACGATATTCAGCAGATAGATGGCGATGCAGAACACCAGACACCATAACCACACGGGCGTGGCGGGGAACCAATACTGCATGCAGAAACCGGCGGCGGTCAGGCTGGAGCCAAGCGCCACCGTCCACGTTAGCCAATAGAGCCATGCCACGGTGTAGCCGGTTGCCGGGCTGAGATAGCGCGCGGCGTAGACATGAAACGCGCCGGTTTCCGGCATCGCCACGGCCAATTCACCCAGGCACACCATCACCAGCCACACCACCAGCGCCCCGATCAGATACGCCAGCAGCGTGCCCGCTGCGCCGGTGGTCGAGATGATATAGCCGGTGTTAAAGAAGAGTCCGGTACCAATCACGCCGCCGAGTGACAGCATCACCAGATGCCGCACTTTCATGGTGCGCTTAAAGTTTTCCTGCGAAGAAGTATCCTGCGTTTGCATTATTTTTATCCGTATGGACGTCTGAACATCTATATGGACACAGGGTTATACGCGCCAGCGTAGCAATTTGCAACGTGGCAAAGGGTAAGGGTTTTAAATATAGGGGGGTGGCCCCGCGTCAACGGGGCACAACATCAGGCGCCAAATACGCCTTGCAGATAGCGCTCAAGCGCAATACGCGAGCTAAAACCGTGCGGAATACCGTAATGTTCCTGGGATTCACCCATCAGATAAAGTGGAAACTGCGTGTAGTGATCGCAGGTTTTCATCTCTGAAGCGGGTTCAGCAAAGTGCTGACTTTTCTCTTTCAGCGTAGGGTGAATAATCAATGCGGTGCGGCCCATGCGCGCTTCGCGATTGACGTAGACATAGCTTTCACCACGACGATAACCGTAGATTTTCGGCGTCAGGGCGTCCATTTCGAACCCTGCCTTTTCCAGTACGCGCGCTACCTCATCCGGACGTAAATACATGCTTGCTCCTCTCTTCTCACAGCCCCGCAACCTTACAACAGCCCGACATACAGGACATTCGGAATTTCCCTAAAGCCTGGCATACGCCTGCGTTTAGTCACGTTTCGTCTACACTAAGTATTACTTGTTAAATCAAAGGGAGCGAAAAAATGTTTAATCGCGTAAGCAAAAACGATGACATTGATATTAATCAGGATGTGAATGAGCTGGCAGATTCGCTCGAAGCATTACTTAAATCTTACGGCAGCGAAGCCAAAGATGAAGTGGACAGCGCGCGCAGCAAAGCGCAGTCGCTGTTAAAACAGACTCGCGCAAAACTGAATAACGGTAACAGCCGTGTTTCTCAGGCAGCGCGTGACGCCAGCTATCAGGTTGATGCCTATGTGCACGATAAACCCTGGCATGGCGTAGGTGTCGGTGCAGCTGTGGGTCTGGTGCTTGGGGCACTGTTGATGTCACGCCGTTAACCGCCACTGGCGTTTAAAGAGAGCCTCGCGATTGCGGGGCTTTTTTATGCCTGTAGTGAATGAATACGCACAAAATTCGACCTAAATTTCACGCCCTGCGCCTTTACAAAAAAATTTCGGGCCTGGAAGGCGCATGATCTCTGGTGTTAGCGATTATCCGAAGATCAAAATAACAAAACCCTATATCTGGTGGGCTTGACCACCACGAGCACTACATCTAGTATTCAACCCATCAACTCGCTACCAGATGTCGTCAAGGACGAAGTTCGCTGCAAATAGGATTTTGCTTCGTATCTCGCATCCAGACCGCAATCAAAGGGAAATACGAATCATGCGCATTATTATTTACACTAAAAACAACTGTGTCCAGTGCAACGCGACAAAAAATGCCATGGACCGCAAAGGTATCGACTATCAGCTGATCAACCTCGATACCCAACCGGAAGCCATTGATAACCTCAAATCCCTCGGCTATCGCCAGGTGCCCGTTGTCATGACCCATGATGACCACTGGAGCGGCTTCCGCCCTGACAAAATCGCCAGCCTGCGCCAGCTCGCTGCAGTCGGGGGATAAGGCGATGTTCCCACTGGTCTACTTCTCTAGCCAGTCGGAAAACACGCACCGATTTATCACTCGTCTGGGACTGCCTGCTCGCCGCATTCCGGTGGATGGCAAGCAGTGCCTCAATATCGACCAGCCCTATATCTTAGTGGTGCCGAGCTACGGCGGCGGCAGCGCGCGAGGTGCGGTGCCCAGACAAGTGATTCAATTCCTTAATGATGACGCCAACCGACGCGGTATTCGCGGGGTGATTGCTGCCGGTAACCGCAACTTCGGTGAAGGCTACTGCCTGGCGGGCGACATTATTGCGCAGAAATGTCAGGTTCCTTATCTCTACCGCTTTGAGCTGATGGGAACCCCCGACGATATCGCTAATGTAAAAGCGGGAGTAACCCAATTTTGGCAACGACAGACACCCTGAACAGCACGCAGCTGGACTATCACGCGCTCAATGCGATGCTGAACCTGTATGACGCCGATGGCCGCATTCAGTTTGAAAAAGATCATGAGGCCACGCGCCAGTTCTTCCTGCAGCACGTAGAGCCGAATACCGTACAGTTCGCTTCGGCGGGCGATCGTCTGCGCTATCTGGTGGCGGAAGGCTACTATGAAGCCACGGTACTGAATCAGTACGACTTCAATTTCCTGTGCCAGTTGCACGATGAAGCCGATGCCTGGGGTTTCCGTTTTCACACCTTCCTGGGGGCGTGGAAGTTTTACACCAGCTACACGCTGAAAACCTTCGACGGTAAACGTTATCTCGAAACTTTCGAGCAGCGCGCCTGCATGGTGGCGCTGACGCTGGCACGCGGTAATGAATCGCTGTCACGTGAATTGCTGGCAGAAATGCTCAGTGGCCGCTTCCAGCCAGCCACCCCAACCTTCCTCAACTGCGGTAAACAGCAGCGTGGTGAATTGGTGTCCTGCTTCCTGCTGCGCATCGAAGACAACATGGAATCGATTGGCCGTGCGGTGAATTCGGCGCTGCAACTCTCCAAACGTGGCGGCGGCGTGGCATTCCTGCTCTCCAACCTGCGTGAATCCGGTGCGCCTATTAAACGTATCGAAAACCAGTCGTCTGGTGTGATTCCGGTGATGAAGATGCTGGAAGATGCGTTCTCTTATGCGAATCAGCTCGGCGCACGTCAGGGCGCGGGCGCAGTGTGGCTGAACGCGCACCATCCGGATATTTTCCGCTTCCTCGATACTAAGCGAGAAAACGCTGACGAGAAGATCCGTATCAAAACGCTGTCACTGGGCGTGGTGATCCCCGATATCACCTTCCAGCTGGCGAAAGAGAATCGCGATATGGCGCTGTTCTCGCCGTACGACGTTGAGCGTATTTATGGCAAGGCATTTGGTGATATCAGCATCAGCGAGCTATACGAAGAGATGCTGGCGGACGATCGCATCCGTAAGACTTACATCAAGCCGCGTGATTTCTTCCAGACGCTGGCCGAAATCCAGTTTGAGTCAGGCTATCCGTACATCATGTACGAAGACAGCGTGAACCGTCATAACCCGATTGCCGGTCGCATCAATATGAGCAACCTGTGCTCGGAGATTTTGCAGGTTAACAGCGCCAGCGAATTCCATGACGATCTCAACTACCGCCGCGTGGGCAAGGATATCTCCTGTAACCTCGGCTCGCTGAACATCGCGCATGCCATGGATTCCCGCAATCTGGCACAAACCGTGGAAACGGCGGTACGCGCCTTAACAGCGGTTTCTGAGATGAGCGAAATCAACTCGGTGCCGTCGGTGGCGGAAGGCAATCGCCGTTCACACGCGGTGGGCCTGGGTCAGATGAACCTGCATGGTTATCTGGCGCGTGAAGGCATGGCTTATGGCTCGGAAGAGGCGCTGGATTTCACCAATCTTTACTTCTACTGCGTGACCTATCACGCGGTGCGCACCTCTAACCTGCTGGCACAAGAGCGTAAACAGCGCTTTGATGGCTTTGACCAGTCGCAATACGCCAACGGTCACTACTTCGATAAATATGTGGATCGCCCCTGGCAGCCGCGCACCGCGCGCGTGGCACAGATCTTCGCCGATGCAGGCATTGCACTGCCGACGCAGGCCGACTGGCAGGCATTGCGCGAATCAGTGATGCAGCATGGCCTGTACAACCAGAACTTACAGGCGGTTCCGCCTACCGGTTCAATTTCGTACATCAATCACGCCACCTCGAGTATTCATCCGATTGTGTCGCGCATTGAGATCCGCAAAGAGGGCAAAACCGGCCGCGTGTACTATCCGGCGCCGTTTATGACTAATGACAACCTGGATCTCTATCAGGATGCGTATCAGATTGGCCCGGAAGCGATTATTGATACCTACGCCGAAGCCACACAACACGTCGATCAGGGCTTGTCTTTGACACTGTTCTTCCGCGATGACGTCACCACGCGTGATATCAACAAAGCGCAAATTTATGCGTGGAAGAAAGGCATCAAAACGCTCTATTACATTCGTCTGCGCCAGATGGCGCTACAAGGCACTGAGGTGCAGGGCTGCGTCTCCTGCTCATTGTGATGAAAACTATGCAACTTAAACAAATTCAAGCGATTAACTGGAACCGTATCCAAGACGAAAAAGATCTCGAAGTGTGGAACCGTCTGACCAGCAACTTCTGGCTGCCGGAAAAAGTGCCGTTGTCCAACGATCTGCCTGCATGGCAGTCACTGGACCACCAGCAACAGCAGCTGACTATCCGTGTGTTTACCGGGTTAACGTTGCTCGACACCATCCAAAACGTGATCGGCGCGCCGGGCCTGATGGAAGACGCCATCACGCCGCATGAGGAAGCGGTGCTGTCGAATATCAGCTTTATGGAAGCAGTGCATGCGCGTTCCTATAGTTCGATTTTCTCCACCCTGTGCAACACCGCCGATGTCGATGCCGCGTATCGCTGGAGTGAAGAGAACGAAGCGTTGCAGAACAAGGCGAAGATTGTGCTGGAGCACTATCGTGCCGAGGACCCGCTGAAGAAGAAAATCGCCAGCGTGTTCCTGGAATCGTTCCTGTTCTACTCCGGTTTCTGGCTGCCGATGTACTGGTCAAGCCGTGGCAAATTGACCAACACCGCTGACTTGATTCGTTTGATTATTCGCGATGAAGCGGTACACGGATATTACATCGGCTATAAGTACCAGAAGGCACTGGAAAAAGTCGACGATGCACGCCGTGAAGAGCTGCAGCAATTTGCCATCGATTTGCTGCTGGCGCTGTATGAAAACGAAGTGGAGTATACCGAAGCGCTGTATGCGGATGTCGGTTGGGCGGAAGAGGTAAAAACCTTCCTGCACTATAACGCCAACAAGGCATTGATGAATCTGGGATATGAGGCGTTGTTCCCATCAGAGCTGACCACGGTGAATCCGGCGATTCTTTCCGCTTTGTCACCGAATGCCGATGAAAACCACGATTTCTTCTCCGGTTCAGGTTCTTCCTACGTGATGGGAAAAGCCGTGGAAACCGAAGACGAGGACTGGAATTTCTAGCCTCAGGCCTGCAGCACAGGGCGCGCCACAGCGCGCCCTTTCATCGCTTTCATATTTCCTCTTCAGACTGACAAATATTCCCCCGTTATTTCCCTTTCTCAGCTTCATTATTTTGTCATTTTAGCGCCATTCATTCGTCCATTATATCGTCTACATAAGCGCAATTTATTCGTGTTTCACTGAGCATTTGCCATGAAAGCGGGTTAAATTCACAAAAAATTCAGAAAAAAATGATTCACCCTCATCCCTTGTGAACACTGGAATTATCGCCAATCTGCGCACGCTCGCTCAACCAAATATCCGCACCAAGGGTTGTCAGATATTCTCACTATGCTAGGTTATAGGGCGCTTAAATTTAATCGAGATCATTACAAGAAATAGCTAAACATTTAACCGGGAAATTAATTACTGCATGGCAATTAAACTCGAAGTAAAGAATTTATATAAGGTATTTGGGGATCACCCCGAAAAGGCATTTAAGCTGATTGAGAAAGGCGAAAGCAAAGAGACGATTCTGGCGAAAACCGGTCTCTCAGTCGGCGTAAAAGATGCCAGTCTGGCCATTGAAGAAGGCGAGATCTTCGTCATCATGGGGCTCTCCGGTTCAGGGAAATCCACCATGGTTCGCCTTCTCAATCGTCTGATCGAGCCCACTCGCGGCCAGGTGATCATTGACGGTGTCAATATTGCGAAAATATCGGATGCTGAACTGCGTGAAGTGCGCAGAAATAAGATCAGCATGGTATTCCAATCCTTCGCATTAATGCCCCATATGACGGTTCTCAATAATACCGCCTTCGGCATGGAATTAGCGGGCGTGGCGTTACAGGAACGTCAGGAAAAAGCGCTGGAAGCATTGCGTCAGGTGGGACTGGATAATTATGCCCACGCCTACCCGGATGAACTCTCTGGTGGTATGCGTCAACGCGTCGGATTAGCCCGCGCGCTGGCAATCAATCCCGATATATTATTGATGGATGAAGCCTTCTCCGCCCTCGATCCGCTTATCCGCACTGAAATGCAGGATGAGTTGGTGAAACTGCAGGCGAAACATCAGCGTACCATCGTGTTTATCTCTCACGATCTCGACGAAGCGATGCGTATTGGCGATCGCATCGCCATCATGCAGGGCGGCGAAGTCGTTCAGGTCGGCACGCCGGATGAGATTCTGAATAATCCCGCGAACGATTATGTGCGCACCTTCTTCCGGGGTGTCGATATCAGCCATGTGTTTAGCGCTAAGGATATCGCCCGTCGTAGCGCTGGCGCACTGATTCGTAAAGCGGCCGGTTTTGGCCCGCGATCCGCCATCAAACTGCTGCAGGATGAGGACCGCGAATTTGGCTATGTGCTGGAGAAACAGAAATTTGTCGGCGTGGTTTCAACCGATTCACTTAAAGCAGCACTGGCCGCGGGTGAAGGTCTGGATAGCGCCCTGCTTGAGACGCCGTTAGCGGTTCCTGCGGATACCTCACTGAACGATTTGCTTTCCCACGTTGCCCAAGCGCCCTGCGCGGTGCCGGTGGTAGGCGAGGAGAATCAGTACGTCGGTATTATTTCCAAAAGCATGCTATTGCGCGCTTTAGATCGTGAAGGAGCCCAGTCATGAGTGAACAAACCAGCAATCCGTGGGACAGCGCCAGCCAGACCACGCCGCAACCTGCTACAACAGATTCGAGTGCGGCGGCCAGCAGTAGCGATCCCTGGGGCGGGAGTGCTGCCCCGGCGGATAGCAGTGCCAGTTCAGGTTCTACTGATGCCTGGGGCAATGCCTCCAGCACCGGCTCGGATGCCACCTCCAGTGCAGGCCATGATGCCGCCTCCAGTGCAGGTCATGATGCGGCCTCCTCGGCGGCCAGTAGCAGCGACTGGCTAAGCAGCGCGCCGGCGCCGAAACCTGAACATTTCAATATTATGGACCCCTTCCACAACACCATGATCCCGCTGGATCGTTGGGTGACGGAAGGCATCGATTGGGTAGTGAACCATTTCCGCCCGGTGTTCCAGGGCATTCGTGTGCCAGTGGATTATATCCTCAGTGCCTTCCAGAATCTGTTGATGGGGTTGCCTGCACCCGTTGCGATTGCGTTGTTTGCGCTGATCGCCTGGCAGATTGCCAGCCCGGCGATGGGTATTGCCACGCTGATTTCACTGGTGCTGATCGGCATGATCGGCGCCTGGTCGCAAGCGATGGTGACGCTGGCGCTGGTGCTGACCGCCCTACTGTTCTGCATCATCATTGGATTACCGCTCGGTATCTGGCTGGCGCGCAGTGAGCGTGCGGCGAGAATTGTGCGACCATTACTGGATGCGATGCAGACCACACCCGCCTTTGTATACCTGGTGCCAATTGTGATGCTGTTCGGTATCGGTAACGTGCCTGGTGTGGTGGTGACCATTATCTTTGCGTTGCCGCCGATTGTCCGTCTGACCATTCTTGGCATTAAACAGGTGCCCGCTGATCTTATTGAAGCCAGCGAGTCCTTTGGTGCCAGCCCCCGCCAGATGCTGTTTAAAGTGCAGTTGCCGCTGGCGATGCCAACCATCATGGCGGGTGTCAACCAGACACTGATGCTGGCACTGTCGATGGTGGTGATCGCCTCGATGATCGCTGTTGGCGGTCTTGGTCAGATGGTCCTGCGCGGTATTGGTCGCCTGGATATGGGCCTCGCCAGTGTTGGCGGTGTCGGTATCGTTATCCTCGCGATTATTCTTGACCGCCTGACACAATCTGTTGGCCGTGACAGCCGCAGCCGTGGTAGTCGCCACTGGTATAACACCGGCCCCGTTGGCTTGCTATTACGCCCCTTCAGTAAAAAAGTCTGATTTCTTTGGACGGCCCGCCGTGGCCGTCCGTCTCCGACGCTACACGTAAAATAAGGAATGACTATGCGCAAGACAGCTCTATTCGCCGCCGTCCTGACGACGTTTGCCGCAACCCACGTGTCCGCCGCCGACCTGCCCGGTAAAGGCATTACGGTTAAACCCGCTCAGAGCAATATTTCCGAAGAGACTTTCCAGACGCTGCTGGTGAGCCGTGCGCTGGAAAAACTGGGCTACACCGTCGATAAGCCTAGCGAAGTGGATTACAACGTGGCTTACACCACCATCGCGGCGGGTGATGCCACCTTTATCGCCACCAACTGGAAACCACTGCATGATGACATGTACGCCGCTGCCGGTGGCGATCAGAAATTCTACCGTGAGGGCACTTACGTGACCGGCGCGGCACAAGGCTATTTGATCGACAAGAAAACAGCGGATCAGTATCACATCACCAATCTTGAACAGCTAAAAGATCCTAAGATCGCCAAGCTGTTTGATACCAACGGAGATGGCAAAGCCGACCTCACCGGCTGTACACCAGGCTGGGGCTGTGAAGCGGTGATTAACCACCAGATTGATGCCTTCAAACTGAGCAACACCGTTGAGCACAACCAGGGCAACTACTCGGCGATGATTGCCGACACCATTACCCGCTTCAAACAGGGTAAACCGATTCTTTATTATACCTGGACGCCTTACTGGGTAAGTGATGTGCTAAAACCGGGCAAAGATGTAGTGTGGCTGCAGGTGCCGTTCTCATCCATGCCGGGCGCGCAGAGCAAAGTGGATACCAAACTGCCTAACGGCATGAACTATGGCTTCCCGGTCAACACCATGCATATCGTGGCTAACAAAGCCTGGGCTGAGAAAAACCCGGCGGCGGCAAAACTGTTTGCGGAAATGAAGCTGCCGCTGGCTGATATCAATGCGGAGAATGCGGCGATGCATGCGGGCCACGCGTCTGAAGCCGACATTAACAGCCACGTAGACGGCTGGATCAAAGGCCATCAGGCCGAGTTTGATAAGTGGGTTTCTGACGCACAGGCTGCGGCGAAGTAATCCTCTTTCCCTTATAGAGCGGCCTTTTGGTCGCTCTTCTCCACCATCCCCGCACATTTAGTGCGTTATAGCGCACTGGTACGTCCTGTCAATTAACACACCATTGAAATAATTTTTTGGGTTACTATTAACCACAAATGATTATCTTCGTTTTTCTTCCGCTGTGAATATGGCTAAGCCGAGACGCATCTCTGCACTATCTGAGGTTAGATCCTCTCAACGAATGCAATTCATCATTTTAACTGGTACGGTATTGATACCGTAAATGTTACAATTTAGTTAATTAACCCATTGATTTGGTGATGTAATATCCGCAGCGAAAGTGTTTAGAAAGCGTAAAGACCCACCCAATCACGTGAGTGAGACTATTCATTGATGATTGAGTTTGTTATGGTTAGCAGCACAGTTATTCACCAGAGTTATTTTTTCTCTCGAAATTATTTTTTCTTAAAAATATTTCATGATGCGAATTGATGACAATCTAACCATCCAGCGTGGCAAATTGTCAGGGCGAACTGCCCAAGGTTATGGAACGACCTGGAACGCCAGATGTTGACAATGTGATCGTGCGAACAATCACTGGCGGAAAATATGACTACGCTTAATCTGTCACCATCCTTACTATACCAGTTGCAACTAAGAGGTTTTTTTTAAAATGGAAAGTTCGTTTACTCCCATTGAACAGATGCTGAACATCCGTGCTAACCGCCATAAAGATTTTCCGTTGCAGGAAATCATCCTGACTCGTCTGTGCATGCATATGCAGGGAAAACTGCTGGATAACCGCAACAAGATGTTGAAGGCGCAGGGAATTAATGAGACCTTATTCATGGCGCTGATCACACTTGATGCGCAAGAAAACCAGAGCATCCAGCCTTCTGAACTGAGTTCTGCGCTGGGTTCCTCACGTACTAATGCAACACGTATTGCTGATGAGCTGGAAAAACGTGGCTGGATTGAGCGCCGCGAGAGCGATAATGACCGTCGCTGCCTGCATCTGCACCTGACAGAAAAAGGTAACGAATTCTTACGTCAGCTGCTGCCGCCACAGCATCAGAGCCTGCAGTACCTGTGGTCTTCGCTCTCAACATCCGAGCAGGATCAGCTGGAAGCGATTACGCGTAAGCTGCTTAACCGTCTTGATAAAATGGATGAA
Source organism: Pantoea rwandensis (assembly GCF_000759475.1). Classification (NCBI taxonomy): domain Bacteria; kingdom Pseudomonadati; phylum Pseudomonadota; class Gammaproteobacteria; order Enterobacterales; family Erwiniaceae; genus Pantoea; species Pantoea rwandensis. The sequence continues at coordinate 1,593,301 of NZ_CP009454.1, read as the reverse complement.
GACCAGGTTATCGCTTCCCTGTCGCGCTAATAGCAAGAAGTGCGACACAATCACCTTCCGAAATCGCTATTTTAATCCCCTTTTATCCGGCCAGCGTCTCATACGCTGGCTTTTTCGACTCGGGAAACCGTGTTGAAGGATCAACACAGCCCGGCTAAATGGAAAACGTGGAGAACAACATGAGTGCGACCGCGGAAGCGCAAAGCCCGCAACAGCCAGCGAATAAAAAGAAGAAGCGCAAAGGTGTGCTGATCCTGCTGGCTATCGTGTTTGTATTGATTGGGGTGGCGTATCTGGCTTACTGGTATTTGGTGCTGCGCCATTTCCAGGAAACCGATGACGCCTATGTGGCAGGTAACCAGGTGCAGGTGATGGCACAGGTTTCCGGCAGCGTGAATAAAGTCTGGTTCGATGACACTGACTTCGTGAAAAAAGGCGACATTCTGGTGTCGCTGGATAAAACCGATGCGGAGCAGGCGTTTGAAAAAGCGCAGACTGCACTGGCCACCAGCGTCCGCCAGACGCATCAATTGATGATCAACGGCAAGCAGTATCAGGCCACCATCAAGCTGCAACAGACCGCTCTGGATCAGGCTGAAGCCGATCTGAAACGTCGTGAGCCGCTGGGTGCGTCAAACCTGATTGGTCGTGAAGAACTGCAACACTCACGTGATGCCGTGGCCACGGCGAAAGCGCAACTTGATGTCGCCGTGCAGCAGTACAACGCGAATCAGGCGATGATCCTGAATACCGATCTGGAACAGCAACCCGCCGTCAAACAAAGCGCGGCTGAATTGCGTGATGCCTGGCTGGCGCTGCAGCGTACCGATATCCGTAGTCCAATGGATGGCTATATTTCACGTCGTAGTGTTCAGGTCGGTTCGCAGATCTCCACCAGCACGCCGCTGCTGGCGGTAGTGCCTGCCACTAATTTGTGGATTGATGCCAACTTCAAAGAAACGCAGCTTTCCGGCGTGCGCATCGGTCAGCCTGCGACCGTGGTCAGTGATATTTACGGTGATGACGTGGAGTATCACGGTAAAGTTGTCGGCCTGGATATGGGCACGGGTAGCGCCTTCTCTCTGCTGCCGGCACAGAATGCGACAGGTAACTGGATCAAAGTGGTTCAGCGTTTACCGGTGCGTATTGAGCTGGACCCGCAACAGGTGGCTGAACATCCACTGCGTATTGGTCTCTCCACCTTAGTCAAAGTGGATACCCAAAACAAAGACGGTGCCACACTGGCCAGTAGCGTGCGTCCACAAGCGGCGTATGAAAGTAACGCATTGGCAATCGACCTCGCGCCGGTTAACAAGCTGATTACTGATATCGTTCGTGCCAACGCCGATTAATTCCGCGGGAGGCTGTGATGGCACAAAAACCGCTTGAAGGTGCGCCGTTAGTCCTGATGACCATCGCCTTATCCCTGGCGACGTTTATGCAGGTTCTCGACTCCACCATTGCTAACGTGGCGATCCCGACGATCGCCGGTAACCTTGGTGCCTCGAACTCACAGGGCACCTGGGTGATTACCTCATTCGGGGTGGCAAACGCCATCTCGATACCGATTACCGGTTGGTTAGCCAAACGTATCGGTGAAGTGAAGCTATTTACCTGGTCGACCATTCTGTTTGTGCTGGCCTCATGGGCCTGCGGCATGTCAGAGAGTCTGGAGATGCTGATCTTCTTCCGTATCATCCAGGGTGTGGTCGCCGGTCCGTTGATTCCACTGTCGCAAAGTTTGCTACTGAACAACTACCCGCCAGCCAAGCGCAGCGTGGCGCTCTCGCTGTGGGCGATGACGGTGATCGTGGCCCCGATCTGCGGCCCGATTTTAGGCGGCTGGATCAGTGATAACTACCACTGGGGTTGGATCTTCTTTATCAACGTTCCGATTGGTGTAGTCGTCGTCGCGCTGACTCTGCAAACCCTGCGAGGACGCGAAACCAAAACCGAAATCCGACCGATTGATATCGTCGGCCTGGTGCTGTTGGTGGTGGGGATTGGTTCGCTGCAGGTGATGCTCGACCGGGGTAAAGAACTCGACTGGTTTGGCTCCACGGAGATCATTGTACTCACGGTAGTCGCCGTGGTGGCGCTGGCGGTGCTGTTGGTGTGGGAGCTAACGGACGACCATCCGATTGTCGATTTGTCGCTGTTTAAAAAGCGCAACTTCACCATCGGCTGTTTGTCGATCAGTCTGGCTTACATGCTTTACTTCGGCTCGATCGTGTTGCTGCCCCAGTTGCTGCAGGAGGTATACGGCTACACCGCCACCTGGGCAGGTTTGGCGTCAGCGCCGGTCGGCATCATTCCGGTCATCCTGTCGCCGATCATTGGTCGCTTTGCCCACAAGCTGGACATGCGGCGGCTGGTGACCTTCAGCTTTATCATGTACGCCGTCTGTTTCTACTGGCGCGCGTATACGTTTGAGCCGGGGATGGATTTTGGTGCGTCGGCATGGCCGCAGTTTATTCAGGGCTTTGCCGTGGCCTGCTTCTTTATGCCACTGACCACCATTACGCTGTCAGGCTTGCCGCCAGAGCGTATGGCAGCAGCATCGAGCCTGTCGAACTTTGTGCGTACGCTGGCCGGTTCAATCGGTACGTCGATCACCACCACCATGTGGACGGATCGTGAATCGATGCACCACAGCTACCTGTCGGAATCGGTGAATCCCTTCAATCCGAATTCGCAGCAGATGTATGACCAACTGCAAAGCTTGGGCATGACGCAGCAGCAAGCTTCAGCCTACATTGCACAGCAAATTACCAATCAGGGCCTGATTATCTCAGCGAATGAGATCTTCTGGGCATCAGCGGGAGTATTTTTGATCTTGCTGGTTCTGGTGTGGTTTGCACGTCCGCCATTTGGTGCGGGCGGTGGCGGTGGTGCGCACTAAAGGATAGAAACAAAAACGGGCCTTTCGGCCCGTTTTCATTTATGCGTTCTGGCGCCACCATTCGGCAAGCAGAATGCCAGTCGCAACGGAGACGTTAAGACTCTCGACGTTGCCGGTACCGCCAATCGACAGGCTGATATCACCCTGCTGGAAGGCGCTGTCGGACAGACCTTCACGCTCCTGGCCCAGTACCAGAACCATTTTGGCTGGCAGCTCAGCTTTCGCCAGCGGCGTGCCTTCATGGCTTGAAGTCGTCACAATGGTGTAACCCGCTTTGCGGAAAGCTTCCAGACCGCTGGCAAAACTTTCACCACTGATGGCCTGCACATGCTCAGCACCGCCCTCGGCCGTGCGCACAGCGGCGCCAGACTCCAGCAGTGAAGCATCGTTAACCAGCAAACCTTTCACGCCGAAGTGCGCGCAGCTACGCATGATGCCACCGAGGTTGTGCGGGTTGCTAACATCTTCCAGCGCCAGCACGCAATCCTTAGTATCCGCTTTTTTCAGCCACTCAGAGACTTCCATGCCCATACGCTTCTTGATGATGAAGCACACGCCGCCGTGGTGTTCGGTGCCTGAAGCCTTAGTCAGCTCGGCATCATCCACCACGTGGTAGGCTTTACGATTGGCCGCTAACCAGCGCAGCGTTTCGCGGAAGCGTGGCGTCACGCTCTGGATAAACCAGGCACGCACGATACTCTCTGGACGGCTGGCAAACAGCGCCTGGCAGGCATTTTCACCGTAAACGCGCGTCTCTTCCTGACGCTGACGGCGAATCTGCTCGGGGTCGATGACCGGCTTGTTGCTCGCGGCCTCATCAATCTGGCTATCGTCCGCTACCGGTGGGCGTGAAACGGTGCGCCACGGTGAATCACCGAAGCTGCGGTTGTCATCGCCACGATCGTCACGACGGCCAAAGCTGCGACCGCGCTCGCTGTTGCGTGCATCACGCGCTGGCGTTCCGCGACCACCTGCACTGCTGCGGCCACCTTCTTCATTATTACGTGCAGTACGAGGACCAGAACGACGATTATCTTCCTGGCGCGCAGCAGGACGGCCGCCTTTGCCGGTACGGGGATTGGGCTTTTGGCCTGCATCCTCATCACGTACATACATCACTTTTACCTTGCCGCTTTTGCCTTTAAATTCGTCGTTCATTTGTTCCTCCTGCATTGAGAGCGCGAAGATTACCTGATGTGCTGGAGCTTAGCTATCAACTATTGAACCTATTGGGTAATCCAGATTGAGCATAGCACTCAACCTTTTCATAATGTTCGGCAATCATAACATTTACAGGTCCGGTTTGAGGTGACGATGAATACTGTATGTGCCTCCTGTCAGGCAACTAACCGCGTTCCCGAGGAACGTATTGCCGATGGCGCCAAGTGTGGTCGCTGTGGCGACGAGCTTTTCAATGGTGAAGTCGTGAATGCTACCGCAGCCACGCTGGATAAATATTTGCAGGACGATCTGCCCGTGGTGATCGACTTCTGGGCACCGTGGTGCGGACCGTGCGTGAACTTCGCGCCTGTTTTTAAGGATGTCGCTGACGAACGCCGCGGTAAAGTGCGCTTTGTGAAAGTGAACACGGAAGCCGAACCGGCACTTAGCTCACGCTTCCGCATCCGCAGTATCCCGACCATTATGGTGTTCAAAAAGGGTGAGATGGTCGACATGTTAAACGGAGCAATGCCCAAAGCGCCGTTTAATGAGTGGCTCGACGAATCACTTTAAGCACCTCAGGCCAGCCCCTGTGCTGGCCTTGCCATTAGCCTTCTATTAAACTGGCGTTTTTTCCTGCCTGCGATTCTATGTCTGAAAATGCCGTTCTGCGCTTACGTGCGCAACGTTTAGCACGCGCTACGCGCCCGTTTCTTGCCCGTGGCAATCGCGTGTTGCGCTGCCAGCGTTGCCTGCTGCCACAAAAAAATTGCCTGTGTGCCACCCTGCAGCCGCAGCAAGCACGCAGCCGTTTTTGTCTGGTGATGTTCGATACCGAGCCAATGAAACCCAGTAATACCGGACGCCTGATCGCCGATATCCTGCCTGATACGCTGGCGTTTGGCTGGTCACGCACCGAACCTGATGACGCGATGCTCGCCGCAGTGAAAACTGACGAGTATCAGCCACTGGTGGTGTTTCCGGGCTCGTATGCCGATGCAGGCAGGGAAGTGCTCACCACACCTCCGCTCACCGGCAAACCACCGCTATTTATTATGCTGGATGGCACCTGGACCGAAGCCCGCAAGATGTTCCGCAAAAGCCCCTGGCTGGATGCGTTCCCGGTGATGTCACTCAACGTTTCCACACCGTCGCGCTACACGCTGCGGGAAGCGCACGGCGAGGGCCAGCACTGTACCGCTGAAGTGGCCGCCGCGCTGCTGGAACAGGCGGGAGATGTTGAGGCAGCAAGCGCGTTACAGCAGCATTTTGAGCATTTCCGTCACGCTTATCTGGCAGGCAAGCCGCATCATCCGGTGCACTATCAGGAAAGCGTGCTGTAGGGATCGCCTGATTTTTTAACTTGTCCGTTTGATTTATAGTCGCACATCGCCATGGAGTTGGCTCCCAACATAAGGATGATGCGCTATGAAAGTCTGGTGGCTTGTTGTGCTGCTGATAGCGGGCTGCAGCACGGCCCCGCAAACTGACCGCCCTTACCCACTGCAGTTACAATCCGTTAGCACACGCCCAGGTGGCATCATTAGCGTTGCTGAATTGCAGCCCGGTGATTTGCTGCTCTCCTCCGCCACCTCGCCTCAATCCTGGGGCATTCGCCTGATCAGCTTCAGCGGTGTCAGCCATGCTGCAATCTATCTGGGTGATCGACTAGTGGCGGAAGCCGTGGGCAGTGGTGTCAAAATCATTCCGCTGCAACAGGCCATTGAGGAGAGTAATAACTTGTTGGTGCTACGCGTGCCCAGCCTCACTCAAGACCAAAGCTCGCTGTTGCGCGAATTTGCCCACCAGCAACAAGGCAAAAAATACAATTTCAAAGGTATCGTGATGTTCATGCCGTTTATGGTTTCGCGCCGCGTCTGCGAGCTGCCGCTGATGCATGAAAATCTACGCAGTGCCTGTCTCACTGCATTAGCGCGCGTGCAACTCGCCGACGTTGACGATCCTCAAGCCAATCGCTTCTTCTGCTCAGAATTCGTCATCGCAGGATATCGCCATGCAGGCGTCGAGCTACTTCAGGGACAAGCGAGCTGGGTCAGTCCGGCTGATCTCATGCATCTGCGTGATGGAGATATCTCAGCATGGCATAGCGAGCAGAATATGCAGTACATCGGCCATTTAAAGCGCTGGAACCTTAAAGAGATCCTCAGCCTGCGATCGGCGAGTCGGCAAGCAGAGTAAAAAGCGTTTACAATCATGCCAATCTTGATGTCGGGAGCGGATGATGAGCCAACGCGGACTGGAAGCACTGTTACGACCTAAATCAATCGCGGTGATTGGTGCGTCAGTTACACCGGGGCGCGCCGGCTACTTTATGATGCGTAATTTGCTGGCAGGCGGATTTAGCGGTCCGGTGCTACCGGTCACGCCGAAGTATAAAGCCGTGAGCGGTGTGCTGGCCTGGCCGGATATTGCCAGCCTGCCGTTCGCGCCCGATCTCGCCATTATCTGTACTCATGCCAAACGCAATCTGGAACTGCTGCAGCAGTTGGGAGAAAAAGGCTGCAAAGCCTGCATCATTCTCTCCGCACCCGCCAGTCAGTTGGAAGAATTGAAAGCCTGTGCCAGCCAGTGGCAAATTCGCCTGCTCGGCCCGAACAGTCTGGGATTGCTGGCCCCCTGGCAAGGATTGAACGCCAGCTTCTCGCCGGTGCCGATCGCAAAAGGACGCATTGCCTTTATTTCTCAATCCGCGGCGGTCTCCAACACCATTCTTGATTGGGCTCAGCAGCGCAATCTCGGCTTCTCCTGGTTTATCGCTTTGGGCGACAGTCTGGATATTGATGTTGATGATTTGCTGGATTTCCTGGCGCGTGACGGCAAAACCAGCGCTATTTTGCTCTATTTAGAGCATCTCAGTGATGCGCGCCGTTTTGTTTCGGCCTCTCGTAGCGCCTCACGCAATAAACCGATTCTGGTGATCAAAAGCGGTCGCAGCCATCAGGCACAAGCGATGATTGGCACACTTAGCGGGCTGGATGCCGCATGGGATGCCGCGATTCAGCGTGCCGGTTTGCTGCGCGTACAGGATACGCATGAACTGTTTTCAGCGGTGGAATCGTTGAGCCATATGCGCCCCTTGCGCGGTGATCGTTTGATGATCATCAGCAACGGCGCAGCCCCCGCAGCCTTAGCACTGGATGAGCTGTACGCGCGTAATGGAAAGCTGGCTACGCTGAGTAATGAGACCTTACAAGCCCTGGCCACGTTGTTACCGGAAGGCGTTGGGCGCGGTAATCCGCTGGATCTCAAGGACGATGCCACACCAGCGCGCTATGTTGCCTGCATAGAACAACTACTGGATAGCCATGAACTCGATGCATTAATGATTATCCATGCCCCGAGCGCCGTGTCTCCCGCCAGTGAAACGGCCGAACAAATTATCGCGGCCGTGGCTAAACATCCTCGCGGCAAGCAGGTAACACTGCTCACTAACTGGTGTGGCGAATACTCGTCACAAGCCGCTCGTCGTGCTTTCACTCAGGCCGGAATCCCCACCTGGCGCACACCGGAAGGTACCGTAACCGCATTTATGCATCAGGTAGAGTATCGCCGTAACCAAAAACAACTGCGTGAAACACCCGCCTTGCCGATCGGCCTGACGCAAAACAGCGCGCAGGCGCACCAGTTGATTCAACAAGCGCTGGATCAGGATATTAACACTCTGGATACCCACGAAGTCCAGCCGGTGCTACAAGCCTATGGATTAGCAACGCTGCCGACCTGGATTGCGAGTGACAGTCGCGAAGCGGCCAGCATTGCCGACCAGATTGGCTACCCCGTGGCACTCAAGCTGCGTTCACCGGATATACCACACAAGTCTGAAGTTCAGGGGGTAATGCTTTATCTGCGCAGCGCTGCGGAAGTTGAGCTGGCCGCTGAGGCGATTTTTGATCGTGTGCGCAATACACATCCACAAGCGCGTATCGATGGCTTACTGGTGCAAAGCATGGCAAACCGTGCCGGCGCACAAGAATTACGCGTGGTGGTGGAACAAGATCCGTTGTTTGGTCCGATTATCATGCTGGGTGAAGGCGGAGTGGAGTGGCAACCGGATAAGCAGGCTGCAGTGGCATTACCCCCGTTGAATATGACGCTAGCGCGTTACCTGGTGATTCAGGCGATGAAGAGCGGCAAAGTGCGCAGTCGCAGTGCGTTGCGTCCACTGGATATTGCGGGATTGAGCCAGCTTCTGGTGCAGGTTTCTAACCTGGTGGTGGATTGCCCGGAGATCCAGCGGCTGGATATCCATCCGCTGCTGGCCTCCGTGAATGAATTCACCTTGCTGGATGTCACACTGCAGCTCGCGCCATTTACCGGTCATAACGAAGCACGCCTGGCGATTCGCCCTTATCCACACCACCTTGAAGAGCAGGTGCAGTTGAAAGATGGACAACATTGCCTGTTCCGCCCGATCCTGCCGGAAGATGAACCGCAACTGCGCGCGTTTATCGCTCAGGTAACGAAGGAAGATCTCTATTATCGTTATTTCAGTGAGATCAATGAGTTCACGCATGAGGATCTCGCCAACATGACCCAAATCGACTATGACCGAGAGATGGCCATTGTTGCTGTACGACAGCACGACGGGAATGACGAGATTGTTGGTGTGACGCGTGCGATCTCGGATGCCGATAACATTGATGCGGAGTTTTCGGTGCTGGTGCGCTCCGATCTGAAAGGACTCGGGATGGGCAGACGACTGCTGGAAAAGATGATCCGCTATACGCGCGATCATGGTCTGCAACAATTGAACGGTATCACCATGCCACACAACACCGGCATGATTACGCTGGCACGAAAACTGAATTTTCGTGTTAATATTCAATTGGATGATGGCATTGTCAGCCTGAATTTACCGCTCGGTGAGGCGTGATGATATCCTGTACAGAAAGGTAAAAATCCTCCTTATCAGGCCGGTTGGTGTTATTATTTACCGTTAGGATCATGATTTGATGGCAAAAGGCCATGCAATGAACAGAGAAGAAGTGCACTGTGATGTTGTCTAAATTTAAACGTAATAAACACCAACAACACCTCGCACAGCTGCCTAAACTGTCACAATCCGTGTCGGATGTGACCACGCTTTACTCGCCTGCCGAGTTCCGTGAGACCCTGCTGACGAAAATCGCTGCGGCTGAAAAACGCATCTGTATCGCCGCGCTCTATCTCGAGAACGACGACGGCGGGCGTGGCATCATGCAGGCGCTCTATGCTGCGCGTCAGGCACGTCCGGAGCTGGATATCAGTATTCTGGTGGATTGGCATCGCGCGCAGCGTGGCCGAATTGGCGCCGCTCGTGGACTGACCAACGCGGACTGGTACTGCGAGATGGCAGCACAGCATCCCGATATCGCTATTCCAGTGTATGGCATTCCCGTTAACACGCGTGAAGCACTTGGCGTACTGCATTTGAAAGGCTTCATCATTGATGACACCTTGCTGTACAGCGGCGCCAGCCTGAATGATGTTTATCTGCATCAGCATGATAAATATCGCTATGATCGCTATCAGTTAATCCGTAATCCACAATTGGCGGACACCATGTACGCGTGGATTTGCGAAAATCTCAAGCAGTCCGATGCGGTTAATCGCCTTGACCAGACTGAGCGTCCATCCAGCCCTGAAATTAAGAACGAAACACGCCAGTTCCGCCAGGATTTGCGCAGTTTTAATTACCAGTTCGCGGGGAATGCTGACAATGAGTCACTGGCGGTCACGCCGCTGGTGGGCCTTGGCAAACGCAGTCTGCTCAATAAAACCATCTTCCATTTGATGCCGTGCGCCGAGCGTAAACTTACGCTGTGCACGCCTTACTTCAACCTGCCTGCGATCCTGGTGCGTAATCTGATTCATCTGCTGCGTCAGGGTAAAGAGGTGGAGATCATCGTGGGCGATAAAACTGCCAATGATTTCTACATCCCGCCTGAGCAGCCGTTTAAAATCATCGGCGCACTGCCCTATTTGTATGAGATCAACCTGCGACGCTTTCTGAGCCGTTTGCAGTATTACGTCAATAACGGCCAGTTGACCGTGCGTCTGTGGAAAGATGGCGAAAACAGTTATCACCTGAAAGGTATTTGGGTGGATGACGAGTGGATGATGATTACCGGCAATAACCTTAATCCGCGCGCCTGGCGACTGGATTTGGAAAATGCGGTGCTGATCCACGATCCTAAGAATGAGCTGGCAGAACAGCGCGAGAAAGAGCTGGCGTTGATTCGTGAACATACCACGACGGTTCAGCACTTCCGCGAATTAGAGAGTATTTCTGACTATCCGGCGAAAGTACGTAAGCTAATCCGTCGTCTACGCCGTATCCGTATTGACCGTCTTATCAGTCGCTTACTCTAGCCGATGCGTGCGCTCATCCTCTGCGTAGTTTTACTTTGTAGTGGATGTGCGCATGTGGCACAAGATAACTGGACCGGTAAAGACAAAGCCGAACACTTCTTCTCTTCTGCCGTGCTAGCCGCTGCCGGCAGCGAAATCTCCCAACACCAGCATCAAAGCCGTGGACAAAATTTACGTTTTGGCTTTTTGTTCTCGCTGAGTTTTGGCGTAGGAAAAGAGTTATATGACAGCCGCTCTTCGGGGAGCGGCTGGAGTTGGAAAGATCTTAGCTATGACGTGGCGGGAGCGGCCACTGGCGTTGCCTTGTGGAATTTAAGTCAATAATCACAGTGTAATGCCCTTCCCTTTGCGATGGAGCATCAGGGAAATAACGAAGGCCAATGCCCCCATCGCCGACACATACCAGAAGAAACTGGTTTCAATCCCCTCTTTCTTCAGCAGTAAAGCGACATACTCGGCCGAACCACCAAAGATCGCATTAGCCACCGCATAAGATAAGCCAACGCCAAGCGCGCGCACTTCTGGTGGGAACATTTCCGCTTTTAGAATGCCGCTGATAGCGGTATAGAAACTGGTGATAATCAGCGCCAGCATAATCAGCGCAAATGCAGCCCAACTGCTCTGCACATTTTGCAGCATCATCAGGATCGGTACGGTACAGATCGCTGCCCCCGCACCAAAGATCATCATCGAAGATCGACGACCGATCTTATCTGACAGCGCCCCGACGATCGGCTGAATCAGCATGAAGACGAATAATGCGGCTGTCATCAATCCACTGGCGCTGCGTGCATCCATCCCCGCCGTATTGACCAGATACTTTTGCATATAGGTGGTGAAGGTATAGAAGCTCAGTGAACCGCCGGCAGTAAAGCCCAATACCATCAGAAACGCGCGTGAGTGATTGCGCAGCAAACCCATAACGCTGCCCGCATCTTTATGTTCACGATTCTTTTTCTCGGAGGTTTCATTCAGTGAGCGACGCAGCCACAGTGCGACAACGGCCAGCACGGCACCGAGGAAGAAGGGGATGCGCCAGCCCCAGTTGCGCAACGCTTCGTCGCTGAGGATCTGTTGCAGCACCACTACGGTGAGCACGGCTAACAGCTGGCCGCCAATCAGTGTCACGTACTGGAATGAAGCATAAAAACCTTTACGCCCTTCTAAAGCGACTTCACTCATATAAGTGGCGCTGGTGCCATACTCTCCGCCCACTGACAACCCTTGAAACATACGCGCCAGCAGCAGGATCACTGGTGCCGCCACGCCAATTTCGCCGTATCCTGGCAGGCAAGCGATCACCAGGGATCCTAAACACATCATGCAGACAGAAATCAGCATTGAGTTTTTACGTCCATGGCGATCGGCTATATAGCCAAATAACCAGCCACCAATCGGACGCATCAAAAATCCAGCGGCGAATACGCCTGCGGTTTGCAGTAACTGCGTGGTGGTATCACCTGCGGGGAAGAATACATGCGCGAAATAGAGTGAGAAAAAGGAGTAAACGTAAAAGTCGAACCATTCGACCAGATTGCCTGATGATGCGCCCACAATCGCCCAGATGCGCTGTTTGCTGTTTATCGTTGATTCAGATGGTGCCACTTTTTGTTGTAGTGAGTCGGTCATGTCTTACCTCATTTCCTTGCGATAAATTAATGCCAAAGGATTCAGTAAAGCACGTGTTGGGCGGTTTCGGGAATTGGATGACGTTGAAGGTGCTAATTTGTGATTAGTGAGGGATTTTGGGGTGAAATCAGGGCGATGTTTCAGTACTGGTTGAAGGCTTTGAAGGTGAGTCTGTAGCCAAAATCGCGCTGTGGCGGCGTGGTGTCAAAGGTGAATTAGCTGATTTACTGGATGAATATGTGATTGCGCTGGCCAGCAATGAGAAATCAACGATCGACCGGCCTCTTCCTGATATTAATCAGCCGGTTAAGGTTGCTGATTTTATCGAAATAATCAGCCGGTTAAGGTTGCTGGTTTTATCGAAAACTGGCTGAAAAAGGCCCCTAAGCGGGGAGGTGTTTGCAGGACTGGCTGAATTTCAGACGTAAAATCTCCTGGCTACAGACGTAAGAAAAACCTGGACTATCCCCTGGCTACAGACGGAAAAAAACCCTGAACTTGCGTTCAGGGTTTCTTCACTTGTTTGATGCCTGGCAGTTCCCTACTCTCGCATGGGGAGACCCCACACTACCATCGGCGCTACGGCGTTTCACTTCTGAGTTCGGCATGGGGTCAGGTGGGACCACCGCGCTAAAGCCGCCAGGCAAATTCTGTTATTCACGCCGTGACAAAAGTCACCACGCGAACCAATCCGTTCGAACAAAGCTGAAAATCTGTTGCGTCTCTCAAAAACGCCTCTGGCGTTGTAAGGTTAAGCCTCACGGGTCATTAGTACCGGTTAGCTCAATGCATCGCTGCACTTACACATCCGGCCTATCAACGTCGTCGTCTTCAACGTCCCTTCAGGACTCTCTGGGAGTCAGGGAGAACTCATCTCGGGGCAAGTTTCGTGCTTAGATGCTTTCAGCACTTATCTTTTCCGCACTTAGCTACCGGGCAATGCCATTGGCATGACAACCCGAACACCAGTGGTGCGTTCACTCCGGTCCTCTCGTACTAGGAGCAACCCCCCTCAATTCTCCAGCGCCCACGGCAGATAGGGACCGAACTGTCTCACGACGTTCTAAACCCAGCTCGCGTACCACTTTAAACGGCGAACAGCCGTACCCTTGGGACCTACTTCAGCCCCAGGATGTGATGAGCCGACATCGAGGTGCCAAACACCGCCGTCGATATGAACTCTTGGGCGGTATCAGCCTGTTATCCCCGGAGTACCTTTTATCCGTTGAGCGATGGCCCTTCCATTCAGAACCACCGGATCACTATGACCTGCTTTCGCACCTGCTCGAGCCGTCACTCTCGCAGTCAAGCTGGCTTATGCCATTGCACTAACCTCCTGATGTCCGACCAGGATTAGCCAACCTTCGTGCTCCTCCGTTACTCTTTGGGAGGAGACCGCCCCAGTCAAACTACCCACCAGACACTGTCCGCAGCCCGGATCACGGGCCTACGTTAGAACATCAAACATTAAAGGGTGGTATTTCAAGGTTGGCTCCACGCAGACTGGCGTCCACGCTTCAAAGCCTCCCACCTATCCTACACATCAAGGCTCAATGTTCAGTGTCAAGCTATAGTAAAGGTTCACGGGGTCTTTCCGTCTTGCCGCGGGTACACTGCATCTTCACAGCGATTTCAATTTCACTGAGTCTCGGGTGGAGACAGCCTGGCCATCATTACGCCATTCGTGCAGGTCGGAACTTACCCGACAAGGAATTTCGCTACCTTAGGACCGTTATAGTTACGGCCGCCGTTTACCGGGGCTTCGATCAAGAGCTTCTCCTTGCGGATAACCCCATCAATTAACCTTCCGGCACCGGGCAGGCGTCACACCGTATACGTCCACTTTCGTGTTTGCACAGTGCTGTGTTTTTAATAAACAGTTGCAGCCAGCTGGTATCTTCGACTGGCTTCAGCTCGGGGAGCAAGTCCCTTCACCTACGCGCCAGCGTGCCTTCTCCCGAAGTTACGGCACCATTTTGCCTAGTTCCTTCACCCGAGTTCTCTCAAGCGCCTTGGTATTCTCTACCTGACCACCTGTGTCGGTTTGGGGTACGATTTCGTGTTACCTGGAGCTTAGAGGCTTTTCCTGGAAGCAGGGCATCAGTTACTTCACCACCGTAGTGACTCGTCATCACACCTCAGCGTTAAAAAGAGTCCGGATTTACCTAAACTCTCCGCCTACATGCTTAAACCGGGACAACCGTCGCCCGGATAACCTAGCCTTCTCCGTCCCCCCTTCGCAGTAACACCAAGTGCAGGAATATTAACCTGCTTCCCATCGACTACGCTTTTCAGCCTCGCCTTAGGGGTCGACTCACCCTGCTCCGATTAACGTTGAACAGGAACCCTTGGTCTTCCGGCGAGCGGGCTTTTCACCCGCTTTATCGTTACTTATGTCAGCATTCGCACTTCTGATACCTCCAGCAAACCTCACAGTTCACCTTCAACGGCTTACAGAACGCTCCCCTACCCAACAACACATAGTGTCGCTGCCGCAGCTTCGGTGCATGGTTTAGCCCCGTTACATCTTCCGCGCAGGCCGACTCGACCAGTGAGCTATTACGCTTTCTTTAAATGATGGCTGCTTCTAAGCCAACATCCTGGCTGTCTGTGCCTTCCCACATCGTTTCCCACTTAACCATGACTTTGGGACCTTAGCTGGCGGTCTGGGTTGTTTCCCTCTTCACGACGGACGTTAGCACCCGCCGTGTGTCTCCCGTGATAACATTCTCCGGTATTCGCAGTTTGCATCGGGTTGGTAAGCCGGGATGGCCCCCTAGCCGAAACAGTGCTCTACCCCCGGAGATGAGTTCACGAGGCGCTACCTAAATAGCTTTCGGGGAGAACCAGCTATCTCCCGGTTTGATTGGCCTTTCACCCCCAGCCACAAGTCATCCGCTAATTTTTCAACATTAGTCGGTTCGGTCCTCCAGTTAGTGTTACCCAACCTTCAACCTGCCCATGGCTAGATCACCGGGTTTCGGGTCTATACCCTGCAACTTAACGCCCAGTTAAGACTCGGTTTCCCTGCGGCTCCCCTATACGGTTAACCTTGCTACAGAATATAAGTCGCTGACCCATTATACAAAAGGTACGCAGTCACCTGACAAATCAGGCTCCCACTGCTTGTACGTACACGGTTTCAGGTTCTGTTTCACTCCCCTCGCCGGGGTTCTTTTCGCCTTTCCCTCACGGTACTGGTTCACTATCGGTCAGTCAGGAGTATTTAGCCTTGGAGGATGGTCCCCCCATATTCAGACAGGATACCACGTGTCCCGCCCTACTCTTCGAACTCACAGTAAGTGCATTTTTGTGTACGGGAGTATCACCCTGTACCCTGCGACTTTCCAGACGCTTCCACTAATGCACAAACTGATTCAGGTTCTGGGCTGCTCCCCGTTCGCTCGCCGCTACTGGGGGAATCTCGGTTGATTTCTTTTCCTCTGGGTACTTAGATGTTTCAGTTCCCCAGGTTCGCCTCGCAACACTATGTATTCATGTTGCGATGATGCACAGAGTGCACCGGGTTTCCCCATTCGGACATCGTCGGCTGTAGCGGTTCATATCACCTTACCGACGCTTTACGCAGATTAGCACGTCCTTCATCGCCTCTGACTGCCAGGGCATCCACCGTGTACGCTTAGTCGCTTAACCTCACAACCCACAGGCGTTTTACAACGCATGCAGACTGCAAGCATTTGAGAGACTCGAACACATCGTTTATTCATTCTTATTACGGAGAATGAACGCGACGTGTCGTTTCAATTTTCAGCTTGTTCCGGATTGTTAAAGAGCATAATACTTCGCAGCACACCGTTGCCGGTACGCTCTGAAGTATTGTTTTGAGTCACTGTAATGGTGGAGCTAAGCGGGATCGAACCGCTGACCTCCTGCGTGCAAGGCAGGCGCTCTCCCAGCTGAGCTATAGCCCCATACAGTTACTGCAGAGACCACTACTACCACTCACCAGGAGTTCCGCTTTTTCAAACGGTAATTTCTTTTCAGGCAAGTAAAAGGGTCGCGACGTATAGTGAGCTATACGAGCGGCGCTTTAACGCAGCATGAGAAGAAATTTGGTAGGCCTGAGTGGACTTGAACCACCGACCTCACCCTTATCAGGGGTGCGCTCTAACCACCTGAGCTACAAGCCTGTAGAGGTTTTTTCTGCTCGTTACTTTTCTATCAGACAATCTGTGTGAGCACTGCGCGGGAAGGTATCTTCAGGTAAGGAGGTGATCCAACCGCAGGTTCCCCTACGGTTACCTTGTTACGACTTCACCCCAGTCATGAATCACAAAGTGGTAAGCGCCCTCCCGAAGGTTAAGCTACCTACTTCTTTTGCAACCCACTCCCATGGTGTGACGGGCGGTGTGTACAAGGCCCGGGAACGTATTCACCGTAGCATTCTGATCTACGATTACTAGCGATTCCGACTTCATGGAGTCGAGTTGCAGACTCCAATCCGGACTACGACGCACTTTATGAGGTCCGCTTGCTCTCGCGAGGTCGCTTCTCTTTGTATGCGCCATTGTAGCACGTGTGTAGCCCTACTCGTAAGGGCCATGATGACTTGACGTCATCCCCACCTTCCTCCAGTTTATCACTGGCAGTCTCCTTTGAGTTCCCGGCCGAACCGCTGGCAACAAAGGATAAGGGTTGCGCTCGTTGCGGGACTTAACCCAACATTTCACAACACGAGCTGACGACAGCCATGCAGCACCTGTCTCAGCGTTCCCGAAGGCACTAAGGTATCTCTACCGAATTCGCTGGATGTCAAGAGTAGGTAAGGTTCTTCGCGTTGCATCGAATTAAACCACATGCTCCACCGCTTGTGCGGGCCCCCGTCAATTCATTTGAGTTTTAACCTTGCGGCCGTACTCCCCAGGCGGTCGACTTAACGCGTTAGCTCCGGAAGCCACGCCTCAAGGGCACAACCTCCAAGTCGACATCGTTTACGGCGT
Organism: Pantoea rwandensis; assembly: GCF_000759475.1. Lineage (NCBI taxonomy): Bacteria > Pseudomonadati > Pseudomonadota > Gammaproteobacteria > Enterobacterales > Erwiniaceae > Pantoea > Pantoea rwandensis. Next base: position 1,576,276 of record NZ_CP009454.1, on the reverse strand, counting down.
GGACTACCAGGGTATCTAATCCTGTTTGCTCCCCACGCTTTCGCACCTGAGCGTCAGTCTTTGTCCAGGGGGCCGCCTTCGCCACCGGTATTCCTCCAGATCTCTACGCATTTCACCGCTACACCTGGAATTCTACCCCCCTCTACAAGACTCTAGCCTGCCAGTTTCGAATGCAGTTCCCAGGTTAAGCCCGGGGATTTCACATCCGACTTGACAGACCGCCTGCGTGCGCTTTACGCCCAGTAATTCCGATTAACGCTTGCACCCTCCGTATTACCGCGGCTGCTGGCACGGAGTTAGCCGGTGCTTCTTCTGCGGGTAACGTCAATCGCCAAGGTTATTAACCTTAACGCCTTCCTCCCCGCTGAAAGTACTTTACAACCCGAAGGCCTTCTTCATACACGCGGCATGGCTGCATCAGGCTTGCGCCCATTGTGCAATATTCCCCACTGCTGCCTCCCGTAGGAGTCTGGACCGTGTCTCAGTTCCAGTGTGGCTGGTCATCCTCTCAGACCAGCTAGGGATCGTCGCCTAGGTGAGCCATTACCCCACCTACTAGCTAATCCCATCTGGGCACATCCGATGGTGTGAGGCCCGAAGGTCCCCCACTTTGGTCCGAAGACGTTATGCGGTATTAGCTACCGTTTCCAGTAGTTATCCCCCTCCATCGGGCAGTTTCCCAGACATTACTCACCCGTCCGCCACTCGTCACCCAAGAGCAAGCTCTCTGTGCTACCGTTCGACTTGCATGTGTTAGGCCTGCCGCCAGCGTTCAATCTGAGCCATGATCAAACTCTTCAATTTAAAGTTTGATTTGCTGCAACAAGTGCAGCGATGCTCATCTGTAAAACGTCATAATGAATTTCATTATGTGTTCACTCGTGAGACTTGATATTTTTTACGTCCGGAGACGCTGATATCAATCCTGCGAGTGCCCACACAGATTGTCTGATAAATTGTTAAAGAGCGGTGCAATCAGCGCCTTAAGCTGCTGTTGCGAGGTGGCGTATATTACGCTTTCCTCCTTCAGAGTCAAACGTTTTTTTCAGCGTTTTTCTCCGGCGGGATGAATTTCTTCACTCCCTGCTGAGCCGTCTGCGTTGCCGCTTTGCCGTCTCAGTGGTGGCGCAGTATAGGGATTTCTGATGGACTGACAAGCGTTAATTTAAAGTTTTTGCACGACCGCTCACTCTTTAACCCAAACGTTGCAAAATCGACCTAAATCTTGTGAAACACCATAAAAAAACGGGCCCGCAGGCCCGTTAAAGTCACATCGCATTACTGATGCGCCACAATAATGTCGTCTTTTACATCCATCTCAATGGTTTTACCCGGGATAAAAGCACCAGAAAGAATCTTCTGCGCCAACGGGTTTTCGATCTGCTGTTGGATAGCGCGTTTTAATGGGCGCGCACCATAAACGGGATCGTAACCATTTTCGCCAAGCAGTTTCAGCGCAGCATCAGAGATATGCAATTGATAACCACGCTCCTCGAGACGCTGATACAACCGCTGCAGCTGAATCTGCGCGATGGAGGCAATGTGCTGTTCTCCCAATGGATGGAACACCACCACCTCATCAATACGGTTAATGAACTCAGGGCGGAAATGCGAACCTACCACCGTCATCACCATATCTTTCATTTCCGGATAGTCCAACGCACCGAAACGTTCCTGGATCAGATCAGACCCAATGTTAGAGGTCATAATGACCACGGTATTACGGAAATCGACCGTGCGTCCCTGGCCATCGGTCAAACGCCCATCATCCAATACCTGCAACAAGATGTTGAAGACATCCGGGTGAGCCTTTTCGACTTCATCCAGCAGAATCACAGAATAAGGGCGACGACGAACAGCTTCTGTCAGATAACCACCCTCTTCATAACCGACATAGCCCGGAGGAGCACCCACTAAACGTGACACCGAGTGTTTTTCCATAAACTCGGACATATCAATACGCACCATGGCATCGTCGCTGTCGAACAAGAAGTTAGCCAGCGCTTTACTCAGTTCGGTTTTACCAACACCGGTTGGTCCGAGGAACAGGAACGAGCCAATGGGACGATTAGGATCGGACAGACCCGCACGACTACGACGAATCGCATTCGATACTGCATCAACAGCTTCGTTCTGGCCAATCACGCGCGCATGCAGCTCTTGCTCCATTCGCAGCAATTTCTCACGCTCGCCTTCCATCATTCGTGCCACTGGAATGCCGGTCCAGCGCGCTAGCACGTCGGCAATTTCCACATCTGTTACGCGGTTACGTAACAGTTTCATGGTTTTACCTTCTGACTGCGTGGCAATAGCGAGCTGCTTTTCCAGCTCTGGAATTTTGCCGTATTGCAGTTCAGACATTTGCCCCAGGTCACCAGTACGTCGCGCCTGCTCCATCGCCAGACGAGCCTGCTCCAGTTCCGCCTTAATGTTCTGCGTACCCGTCAGAGAGGCTTTTTCCGCTTTCCACTCTTCTTCCAGTTCAGCGTATTCACGCTCTTTCTGATCGAGTTCCGTTTCCAGCATCTCCAGACGTTTGATACTGGCATCGTCCGACTCTTTCTTCAGCGCCTGCTGTTCCAGCTTTAACTGGATGATGCGGCGCTCCAGACGATCCAACGATTCCGGTTTCGAATCCATCTGCAAACGAATGCTTGATGCTGCCTCATCGATCAAGTCAATGGCCTTATCTGGCAACTGGCGATCGGAGATATAGCGGTGCGACAGCGTTGCTGCAGCCACAATTGCCGGATCCGTAATCTGCACATGGTGGTGCAGTTCATAGCGCTCTTTCAGGCCTCGCAGAATAGCAATGGTGTCTTCTACACTCGGCTCAGCCACAAAGACTTTCTGGAAACGACGCTCCAGTGCGGCATCTTTTTCAATGAACTGACGATACTCATTCAGCGTGGTGGCACCAACGCAGTGCAACTCACCGCGCGCTAATGCAGGTTTCAGCATGTTACCGGCATCCATCGCACCATCGGCTTTACCCGCACCGACCATGGTGTGCAGTTCGTCGATAAACAGAATAACGTTGCCTTCCTGTTTTGCCAGATCGCTCAGCACACCTTTCAGGCGCTCTTCGAATTCGCCGCGATATTTAGCGCCCGCCACCAGCGCTCCCATGTCCAGTGCTAACACGCGACGGCCTTTCAGGCCTTCGGGCACTTCACCATTGATAATGCGCTGCGCTAACCCTTCGGCAATCGCGGTTTTACCCACGCCGGGCTCCCCAATTAATACCGGGTTGTTTTTAGTACGGCGCTGCAAAACCTGAATGGTGCGACGAATCTCTTCATCACGACCAATTACCGGATCTAACTTGCCCAGTTCGGCGCGCTCAGTCAGATCGATGGTGTATTTTTTTAAAGCCTGACGCTGATCTTCAGCCCCTTGATCGTTCACGTTCTCTCCTCCCCGCAATTGCTCGATGGCCTTGGTGAGTTTTTCGGTGGTTGCACCGGCAGACTTCAATAGGTCCGCCAGCGAACCACGAGAGTCGAGGGCCGCCAGAACAAATAATTCAGATGATATAAAGTTGTCGCCGCGCTTTTGCGCGAGTTTGTCGCACAGATTAAGAGCCCGAATGAGATCGGCTGAAGGCTGTACGTCGCCATCCGTACCTTCTACCTGCGGCAGTCGGTTGATAGCTTGTTCGATGCTGGTACGCAGACCAGCCACATCGGCACCTGCTGCGCTAAGCAACGGACGCACCGATCCGCCTTCCTGATTGAGCAACGCGCTCATCAAATGAAGGGGTTCAATGAATTGATTGTCGTGTCCCAGGGCAAGGGACTGAGCATCGGCAAGGGCCAACTGGAATTTATTAGTAAGACGATCCAGACGCATGATTCCTCCAATACAGGTCAAAATGCTACTGGAGATTAAATGAGGTCATCCCTCAAATATTTCAAGGTTAATGACCTGTGTTGCGAACAAAAAATACGCTACTGGATCGTCTTGCGGCGTAAGATTATCTCAGCCAAATCAAAGTTGCCATACGCCCGGTGATTCCATCTCGTCGGTAGGAGAAAAAATCATTGGCTTCGGTGAAAGTGCAACGCTGTGAACCACTGATAGAATGCACTCCCGCGGCCTGAAGCCGCTGACGCGCTAACTGCCAGATATTCGCAAAATATTTGTCACCAACCGGGCGAAAAGCCGCATCGGCTTGTACATCGTGCGCCAAAAAGGCTTCTCGCACCTCTGCACCAACTTCAAATGCCTGAGGGCCGATGGCGGGTCCAAGCCAGACGTGGATCTCACGGGCTGGTGAGCGAAACTGCTGCAGCGTCTGTTCCAGCACGCCGTTACACAGACCACGCCAGCCAGCGTGAGCAGCGGCCACTTCACTGCCATCATCACTGCAAAACAACACCGGCAAGCAATCTGCCGTCATGATGGCGCAAACGACGCCGGATTCGCGGGTGATGGCCGCATCAGCATTGGGTAATAACTCGTCCGCAGGCAAACGTACAACGTCCTGGCCATGCACCTGATTAAGCCACTGCGGCATGGCGGGCAGCAGCGTATCTTTCAAATGCTGACGATTTTGCAAGACATGCGTTTCAGCATCGCCAACGTGCGCCCCAAGATTCAGCGAATCCCAGGGCGCAGCGCTCACACCGCCATGTCGCAAGGTGGAACATGCCTGAACGCGCTGCGGTGCAGGCCAGTCAGGAATGATCCACTCACTCATAGCCAATCCATTTGATCACGGAACTCATGAGTATCGGCTTTCAACGCGTCAATCAGGTCGACCATGTCTTGCGGCAACGGCGCATGCCATTCCATCTCAATACCGGTGATGGGATGGTAAAGACGCAGCATGGTGGCGTGCAGAGCCTGACGGTCAAAACCGCGCAGCGCAGCAATGAACGCATCGGATGCACCTTTAGGCGGACGCGGACGGCCGCCGTAAAGCGGATCACCCACTAATGGATGGTTGATATGCGCCATGTGCACACGAATCTGGTGAGTACGACCCGTTTCCAGACGCAGACGCAGACGCGTATGAGCACGGAAATGCTCCATAATGCGATAATGCGTGGTTGCGGGTTTACCCATAGGGTGTACCGCCATGTGCGTGCGTTTGGTGGAGTGACGCGCCATCGGCTCATTAACCGTGCCGCCTGCCGTCATGGTGCCAATCGCAACCGCTTCATATTCACGGGTAATCTCGCGCAGCTGCAGCGTTTCCACCAGGTGCGTCTGAGCGGGAACGGTCTTCGCCACCACCATCAAACCGGTTGTGTCTTTATCAAGACGATGGACGATCCCGGCACGCGGGACGTCGGCAATCGGTGGGTAATGGTAAAGCAGCGCATTCAGGACCGTACCATCCGGATTACCTGCCCCAGGATGCACCACCAGGCCACGCGGTTTGTTGATGACCAGAATATCATCGTCTTCATAAACGATGTTCAGGGGAATGTTTTGCGCTTCCCAGCGCTGCGCTTCTTCGATTTCAGCATCGATAGACACCTGCTCACCGCCGAAAACTTTCTCTTTCGGTTTATCGATGATAGTGCCGTTGACGCTGACGCGACGCTCAAGGATCCATTCTTTTATGCGGGAACGTGAATAATCAGGGAACAATTCCGCCAAAGTCTGATCTAAGCGTTGTCCAAGCTGTGCTTCGGACACCGTTGCGGTGAGTTGAACTTGTTGTGCCATATACAGCTTCTTCGTTAACGTTGGGTTTTCACGGCGATGCCGTTTAATATAATGTGCTATCGTACCAGGTCATAACCGGGAGCTATACGGACAGCTTCCGCTACAACACTTTGAGGATAATCATTTCGTCATGACGCGTATGAAACATCTGGTGGCTGCTGCCACATTGAGCCTGAGCCTGGCTCTGGTGGGTTGTTCCGGCTCATCGGATCCCGTTCCGGACAGCCCGCCATCTGAAATTTACGCTACAGCCCAGCAAAAGCTGCAGGACGGTAACTTTAAAGCGGCGATTAAGCAACTGGAAGCACTGGATAACCGCTACCCGTTTGGCCCTTATTCGCAGCAAGTACAGCTGGATTTAATCTACGCGTATTACAAAAATGCCGATCTGCCACTGGCGCAAGCCGCTATCGCTCGCTTTATGCGCCTGAATCCGACTCATCCAAACATCGATTACGTCATCTATATGAAAGGCCTGACGGATATGGCGTTGGATGACTCTGCACTGCAGGGCTTCTTCGGTATCGATCGTTCAGATCGTGATCCGACGCACGCTCGTGATGCTTTCCGTGACTTCTCCCAGTTACTGCGCAGCTATCCGAACAGCCAGTATGCTGAGGATGCGCAGAAACGTTTAGCCTACCTGAAAGAGCGTCTGGCGAAGTATGAACTCTCGGTGGCGCAATTCTATACCAAGCGCGGGGCCTATGTCGCCGTTGTTAACCGTGTTGAAGGGATGATGAAAGATTTCCCTGATACTGAAGCGACACACAAAGCGCTGCCGCTGATGGAAAATGCCTACCGCCAGCTGCAGCTGACGGCAGAAGCGGACAAAGTGGCGAAGATCATCGCGACCAATAATCAGTCCTGATTTTGCCACCATTAAAAAAGCAGCCTTAATGGCTGCTTTTTTTTGCCGAAAATTCAGCCATATTGCTGATTCTACGCTGCGGTTAACTCATCAATCTTGCTCTTTTCATCCCTGCCCTTCAAGCATTTTCGGCGATTTTATGAGCCTTTCTCACAATTCATTGGCATTGACAAAAAGTGACATTTCAATGTGATCCGAATCACACTTTTTCCTGATTTACGCGGTATGCTGGTCCTACCCAGACGGAAATGACAGAGAGGTTTAACTATGATTCTGAACATTACCAGCAAACAAATGGAAATCACTGCGGCTATCCGCAACCATGTCGAAGACCGTCTCGCCAAGCTGGAAAAGTGGCAAACTCACCTGATAAATCCGCACATCGTGTTATCGAAAGAGCCGAAAGAATTCGTGGCTGATGCCACCATTAACACACCTAACGGCACGCTGGTTGCCAGCGCGAAACACGAAGATATGTACACGGCTATCAACGATCTGATTGCCAAGCTGGAGCGACAACTTAATAAGGCGCAGCACAAACCTGAAGCGCGCCGCGCAACCAGCAGTATGAAAGATTTCACACCTGCGGGATAAATAGACCTTTTCCAGTAACGCGCCTGCGGGCGCGTTTTTTATTGACAGCTTTAAATCACTGCGGTTACTCTCAATCCACTTTATTGCTGGAATCACACATGAAACATCTACCGTTCTTCTTCGCATTCTTTTTTACCTTCCCCTGATTGGGAGGCGATTCGTCATGTGAAAATGAATGCGAAGACGAACAACAAAGCCTCCCAAACGGGAGGCTTTTTTATTGGACATTTTACAGGTGAGCCCTATGAATCCCGAAAATCCACTGCTGGCATTACGCGATAAGATCAGCGCCGTTGATGAAAAGCTTTTAACGCTGTTATCTGAACGCCGTTCGCTGGCGGTTGAAGTGGCGCAAGCAAAGCTCGCGACCCATCGCCCTATTCGCGATGTTGAGCGTGAACGCGCTCTGCTGGAAAATCTGATCTCACTCGGTAAAAAGCATCAGCTTGATGCACACTACATTACCCGCCTGTTCCAACTGGTGATTGAAGATTCGGTGCTGACTCAGCAAGCGCTGCTGCAGAAAAACTTAAACCATCCGCACGCGCACGCACCACGCATTGCATTTCTGGGTCCTAAAGGTTCGTACTCTCACCTCGCAGCACGTAAATACGCCACACGTCATTTTGATTCAATGGTTGAGATGGGCTGTCTGAAATTCCACGACATCATCCATCAGGTGGAGAGTGGTCAGGCAGATTACGCCGTGATGCCGATCGAAAATACCAGCTCAGGCTCGATTAACGACGTCTATGACCTGTTGCAGCAGACGACGCTCTCCATCGTTGGCGAGCTGACCATCCCTATCGAACACTGTGTGCTGGTCAACGGCAATACCGACTTACAGCAAATAGAAACGGTTTATAGCCATCCTCAGCCATTCCAGCAGTGCAGCCAGTTCATCAATCGTTTCCCACAATGGAAAATCGAATATACCGAAAGCACCGCAGCGGCAATGGAAAAGGTCGCGGCGATGAATTCACCAAAAGTGGCGGCTCTGGGCAGTGAAGCGGGCGGTGAGCTGTATGGTCTGCAGGTGTTAGAACGGAATTTAGCTAACCAGCAACAAAACCATACCCGCTTCATTGTGCTGGCACGTAAGCCGATTGAAGTTTCTGGCCAGGTACCAGCCAAAACCACATTGATTATGGCTACCGGTCAGCAAGCTGGTGCACTGGTTGAGGCTCTGCTGGTGCTGCGTAATCATAATCTGATCATGAGTAAACTAGAAAACCGCCCAATTAACGGCAACCCATGGGAAGAGATGTTTTACATTGATGTGCAGGGCAATCTGCAATCGGAGAACATGCAGCTGGCGTTGAAAGAGCTGCGTGATTTGACGCGCTCTCTGAAAGTACTCGGCTGCTATCCGGGTGAAAATGTTGTTCCGGTGGAACCGCGACTGTAAATGAAAAAGGCATCCTTGCGGATGCCTTCTCTTTTATTGCCGGCTATCGTTAGCCGAACGCAACATGCTTCGGCTCTCTACCAGAAAGCGTTGAGCGTAATCGCCAAACCAATGCGCGACACCTTCAAAACTCTTGATGAACGCCTGTTTATCACCCTGCTCCAGCAATTTGATTGCATCACCAAAGCGCTGGTAATAACGCTTAATCAGCGCCAGATTACTCTCCGAAGACATGATGATGTCTGCGTAAAGCTGTGGATCCTGAGCAAACAGTCGACCAACCATCGCCAGTTCCAGGCGATAAATCGGTGAGGACAGCGCCAACAGTTGATCCAGGTTGACGTTCTCTTCCGCTAAATGCAAACCATAGGCAAAAGTGGCAAAGTGACGCAGCGCCTGGATAAAGGCCATGTTCTGGTCATGCTCGACCGCGCTAATGCGATGTAAGCGCGCGCCCCAAACCTGAATCTGCTCAAGGAACCACTGGTAGGCCTCCGGCTGACGGCCATCACACCACACCACCACCTGCTTCGCCAGGCTACCGCTATCCGGGCCAAACATGGGATGCAAACCGAGCACAGGGCCGGTATGCGCCGCCAGCATCGCCTGCAATGGGCGATTCTTCACCGATGCAAGATCAACCAGAATGCAGTCTTCCGGCAGTGTTGGTAATTCGGCGATGATCTGCTCAGTCAGATGGATTGGCACACTGATGATGACCATGCCCGCATCTTTGAGTAGCTCTTCAGAACGATCCCAATCGCCCTTGTCCAGAATACGGACCTGGTAACCTGACAGATTGAGCATCTTTTCAAACAAGCGCCCCATCTGGCCACGCCCACCAACAATCACCACCGGGCGCAGCGTCGGACAGAGTGTTTTGAAGCCTTTGTCGTTTTCATGCGCATAAGACTCACGCATCAGGCGACGTAAGACATCCTCAATCAGATCCGGCGAAACGCCGAGCACTTCAGCTTCCTGACGACGTGAAGCCAGCATGCTGGCTTCACGTTCTGGCACATAAATCGGCAAACCATAACGGCTTTTGACCTCACCTACTTCAGCTACCAGCTCAAGGCGTTTGGCTAATAGCCCAAGCAGGGCTTTATCGACTTCATCAATTTGATCGCGTAGCGCGGTCAGTTCAGCCACCATGACTCTTTATTCCTCGTGTGACAGACGTGCCGACAGCACTCCCTGCAGATCCTGATGGATTTCACGCAGCAAGGTTTCCGTGGTTTCCCAGTTGATGCAGGCATCCGTGACGGAAACACCGTACTTCATTTCGCTACGTGGCTGCTCAGAAGACTGATTGCCTTCGTGAATATTGCTTTCCAGCATCAGGCCAATAATGGAACGATTTCCATCTTTAATCTGCGCAATAGCCGATTCGGCTACACCAGGCTGACGGCGGTAGTCTTTATTAGAATTACCATGGCTGCAATCTATCATTAAGGCTGGACGCAGTCCCGCTTTCAGCATCTCTTTTTCACACTGCGCAACATCTTCAGGGCCGTAGTTAGGCGCTTTCCCACCACGCAGGATCACGTGGCCATCCGGGTTGCCTTGGGTCTGTAACAGGCAAACCTGTCCCGCCTGATTGATGCCGACAAAACGGTGCGGCATCGCGGCGGCGCGCATGGCGTTGATCGCCGTGCCCAGGCTGCCATCAGTGCCGTTTTTGAAGCCGACAGGCATTGATAAACCAGAAGCCATCTCGCGGTGTGTTTGCGACTCAGTAGTACGGGCACCGATCGCAGACCAGCTAAACAGATCGCCGAGGTATTGGGGGCTGTTAGGATCCAGCGCTTCAGTTGCCAGCGGCAGGCCCATTTCCACCAGGTTCACCAGCAGCTGACGCGCAATGTGCAGCCCGGCTTCCATATCAAATGAGTTGTTCATGTAAGGATCGTTGATCAGCCCCTTCCAGCCAACGGTGGTACGGGGTTTTTCAAAATAAACGCGCATAACGATGTACAGCTGATCCTTTAACTGTGCAGAGAGAGTTTGCAGCTGACGAGCGTATTCAAGTGCCGCTTCGGTATCGTGGATTGAACAAGGACCACAGACCACCAGCAGGCGCGGATCGCGGCCAGCAATAATATCGGCAATAGTCTGGCGAGAAGCGGCAATCTGCGCTTCTTGCGCCGCAGTGAGCGGGAATTTCGCTTTCAGCTCTTGCGGGGTAATTAAAATCTGTTCGTCGGCGATATGGACATTGTTCAGCGCGTCTTTCTGCATGATGGCGATCCTTTTTACTCGTTTATGCGGTTTGGGATCCTCACTGAGGATGGCGCTTACTGTACCACAACATGTACATCTTGCAATCCATGAATGTACACTTTTATTACCACTATTGATGAATACCATGAAAACAAAACAATAAACACATTAAATACATGTAGTTAATTAAATAACATCCATATAACGCAAAGCAGTTTATGTAAACTATATTTTACACTGTGCTTTTATTGAAAAAATACCAACACCCTCTTTTTCCATTAACATTTTGTTATTCATCGTTTTCCCAGGATCTTAGGATGCCCACTTTCAACATCACCCTACGTCCTTTCGTTATACAAGATGCTGGCGCCTTTACTGCGGCGGTCAATCAGTCTCTCAACAGCCTGCTGCCATGGATGGTGTGGGCGCATCACGATTATCGGGAAGAGGAAGCTGCTAGCTGGATTAATTTCACCCATCTGCAGCGCAGAAACGGTGAAGCGGAAGAGTTCGCCATTGTCGATAGCAATGATCGGTTACTCGGCGGCGCAGGCATCAGATTCGCACAGCGGCCTGGGGAATTTAGTGCATTAGGCTATTGGGTTCGCAGCGATGCGCAAAGGCAAGGTGTCGCAACACATGCAGTGGCTCAATTGGTGGACTTTGGCTTCGAGCACGCGCATATCCCCTTACTGGAGATTATCGCTGCTGAGGAGAATCATGCCAGCCGTGCCGTGGCATTGCGCAGTGGGTTTGAGTTTATCGATTACCGCTATGGTTTAATCATTCTTGATAGCGGTCCAGTGAATAGCGCGATTTACCATCTTAAGCGGCCATAAAAAAAAGGGGCTGGCCCTTAGGCCAACCCCTTGTTTGCTATTAACTTTGGGATGTCGCTTACGCGCCCAGACGCTCTTTGATACGAGCTGACTTACCGGTACGCTCACGCAGGTAGTACAGTTTGGCTTTACGTACAGCACCACGACGTTTGACAGAAATGCTGTCAATTACCGGAGAGTGAGTCTGGAAGACACGCTCAACGCCTTCGCCGTTTGAAATCTTACGAACAGTGAATGCAGAGTGCAGACCGCGGTTACGAATAGCGATAACCACGCCCTCGAATGCCTGCAGACGTTTCTTAGAACCTTCAACGACCCATACTTTCACTTCCACGGAATCACCCGGACGGAATGAAGGTACGTCCTGCTTCATCTGCTCTTGTTCAAGTTGCTTGATAATGTTGCTCATAATTAAATCTCTATATCCTGGGTAAACTGATAGTCAGGGAAGATTACTCTTCCACCTGATGGTTTTGTTGCTGCTGATGTTCCCGTTGGAACTCATTTAGCAACCGTGCTTGCTCTTCAGTCAGAGCCAGGTTTTCCAGAAGTTCAGGTCTTCTTAGCCAGGTACGGCCTAGCGACTGTTTCAGGCGCCAGCGGCGAATATCGGCATGGTTGCCCGACAGTAAGACTGGCGGAACCTCCATCCCTTCTAACACTTCAGGTCGGGTGTAGTGCGGGCAATCCAGTAAACCATCCGAGAACGAATCCTCATCGGCTGACGCCTGCTTGCCCAATACGCCGGGGATAAACCGGGCGACTGAATCAATCAACGTCATGGCTGGTAGCTCACCACCACTGAGTACGTAATCACCGATTGACCATTCTTCATCAATCTCAGTGTGAATCACGCGCTCATCAATCCCTTCATAACGACCACACACCAGAATCAACTTCTGGTTGGTCGCCAGTTCGCAAACGCCCTGTTGGTCCAGTTTGCGACCCTGAGGTGAAAGATAAATCACCCTGGCACCTTCTCCCGCCGCCGCTTTCGCTGCGTGGATAGCATCCCGTAAGGGTTGCACCATCATCAACATTCCCGGTCCGCCGCCGTAAGGACGTTCATCCACGGTACGGTGCCGGTCGTGCGCGAAGTCACGAGGACTCCAGCTTTGAATGTTGAGCAGGCCATTTTTTACTGCCCGGCCAGTTACCCCGTACTCGGTAATAGCGCGAAACATCTCTGGAAACAGGCTAATAACACCAATCCACATCGCGTTCGCCGTTACGTTACCGGATTGTCCGGAGATCAAAAACCAGGATCCCAATCTACTTCAATCGTGCCAGTAGAGAGATCGACTTTCTTGATAACCTGTTCATCAAGAAACGGGATTAACCGCTCTTGAGCACCGAATGCATCTTTCAGGTTTGCCTTAACGACGAGAACGTCGTTCGAACCGGTTTCCATCAAATCAATGACTTTGCCCATTTCGTAACCGTCGAGGTTTACCACTTTGCAACCCATAAGGTCTTTCCAGTAGTAATCACCCTCTTCCAGCGCTGGCAGCTGAGCAGAATCAACCGTAATTTCGCAATTGGTTAACTGTGCCGCAGCGTCCCGATCGTCAATGCCTTTGACTTTGATGATCAGGTCCTGATTGTGGTGCTTCCAACCTTCCAGTTCGACCTGCTGCCATTTACCGGCGCGCTGGATGAACCAAGGTTGGTAGTCGAAGATGCTTTCAGCGTCTTCAGTGGAGGAAAACACTTTGAGCCAACCTCGAATGCCGTAAGCGGCCCCCATTTTCCCCAATACAATTGGGTTAACGAGAGGCTGTGCGGCAGGTTTAATGCTCATGCTAACCACCGTGACAGATTAAGCTGCTTTTTTTGCTTCTTTGATCAGCGCGTTAACGCGATCAGAAAGCGTTGCGCCCTGGCCAACCCAGTGCTCAATACGGTCCAGATCCAGACGCAGACCTTCAGCCTGACCAGAAGCGATCGGGTTGAAGAAACCTACGCGCTCGATGAAACGACCATTACGCGCATTGCGGCTGTCAGTAACGACGACCTGATAGAACGGACGCTTTTTCGCGCCGTGACGTGCCAAACGAATTGTAACCATAACATCCTCATTAGTTAATAAAGCGCTCGGGCTCCATCGAGGGATGGAACCCGAGCGCAATATAAAAAGCCCGAAAATTTTACTCATTTTGGCGAAAAAAGCAACCTGAGCGTGTTAATTTTCTGGCTGTGTGCCGCTCGCCTTAGCGACCGGGGAATCCGGGCGGCATCATACCTTTCATGCCACGCATCATTTTGGCCATGCCACCCTTCTTCATTTTCTTCATCATGCGCTGCATGTCGTCGAACTGTTTCAATAAACGGTTAACGTCCTGCACCTGCATACCTGAACCGGTGGCAATACGGCGCTTGCGTGAGCCCTTGATGATTTCCGGTTTCTGACGCTCTTTGGTGGTCATCGAATTGATGATCGCCTCCATACGCACCAGCACTTTGTCATCCATCTGCGACTTCACGTTGTCTGGCAACTGACCCATGCCCGGCAGCTTACCCATCAGGCTGGCCATGCCGCCCATGTTGCGCATCTGCTTCAGCTGGTCGAGGAAGTCATTGAGATCAAAACCATCACCGGTTTTGAGTTTCTTCGCCAGCTTCTCCGCCTGTTCGCGGTCAACTTTGCTCTCGATATCTTCGATCAGCGACAGTACGTCGCCCATGCCGAGGATGCGTGAGGCGATACGGTCTGGATAAAACGCTTCCAGTGCTTCCGTCTTCTCACCCATACCCATGAATTTAATCGGCTTGCCGGTGATATGACGAATTGAAAGCGCTGCACCACCGCGCGCATCACCATCCACTTTCGTCAGAATCACACCCGTCAGAGGCAGCGCTTCATTGAAGGCTTTTGCCGTGTTTGCCGCATCCTGACCGGTCATGGCATCGACCACAAACAAGGTTTCCACCGGATTGATCGCGGCGTGCACCTGTTTGATCTCGTCCATCATCGCTTCATCAACGTGCAGACGACCGGCGGTATCCACCAGCAGCACGTCGTAGAATTGCAGCTTCGCTTCTTTCAGGGCGTTCTTAACGATGTCGACAGGCTTTTGGCTCAGATCGGAAGGACAGAAGTCCACGCCAACCTGCTGCGCCAGTGTTTCCAACTGTTTAATCGCCGCCGGGCGATAAACGTCGGCAGAAACCACCAGCACTTTCTTCTTATGTTTCTCGCGCAGGAACTTACCCAGCTTCGCCACGCTCGTGGTTTTACCCGCACCCTGCAGGCCCGCCATCAACACCACAGCCGGCGGCTGTGCGTTCAGATTGAGCGCATTATTTTCTGCACCCATTGCCGCAACCAGCTCGTTGCGAACAATTTTGATAAATTCCTGGCCAGGCGTCAGGCTTTTGTTTACATCCTGCCCTACCGCCGCTTCTTTCACGCGGTTGATGAACTCGCGCACGACCGGCAGCGCAACGTCCGCTTCCAGCAATGCCATGCGCACTTCACGCAAGGTGTCTTTAATGTTGTCTTCGGTCAGCCTTCCGCGGCCGCTGATGTTGCGCAGGGATTGCGACAAACGATCGGTTAAATTATCAAACATGCTCTCTCACTTAGGACCGTAGCGAGGCCGCCTGGGCGGCACAATGCGGCGGATTATAGCACGAAGCCACAGCGATCTCTGCAATTGACCTTCAGATCGTTTGGAGCCTGATGCAGCTGGCGCTATACTGGTTTTTTCCTTATCTGACCGACACCTGAAAGGATCTATGTTCGTTTTCGCGATCGTGGCGCTGTTCGCCTACTCCCTCAGTCTTGCATTGATTATCCCCAGCCTGCTGAAACGCAACGGTGGCTGGCGTCGTTTTGCCGTGCTTTCTGCTTGCGTCGCGTTGATCGCCCATGCGGTTGCACTGCAACAACGCATTTTTGCCGTCGATAACGGACAAAACCTCAGTCTGCTAAACATCGGTTCGCTGGTGAGTCTGCTGATATGCGCGATCATGACCATCGTCGCATCGCGCAATCGCGGTTGGTTACTGCTGCCGATTGTCTACGGCTTTGCCTTGATTAACCTCGCCTTCGCCACCTTTGTGCCGAATGCCTTTATTACCCATCTCGAAACCACGCCGGGCATGATGATCCATATTGGCCTGTCGCTGTTTGCCTACGCCACGCTGATTATCGCAGCACTGTATGCGCTGCAGCTGGCATGGATTGATTACCAGTTAAAAAATAAGAAACTGGCTTTCACCCAGGATATGCCGCCGCTGCTGAGTATTGAGCGTAAGATGTTTCATATCACGCAAATTGGTGTAGTGCTGTTGACGCTGGTGCTGTGCACCGGGCTGTTCTTCATGCATAACCTGTTTAGCGCGGAGAATGTCGATAAAGCGGTACTGTCCATTCTTGCCTGGTTTGTTTATATCGTTCTGCTCTGGGGACACTATCACGAGGGCTGGCGCGGACGTCGCGTCGTCTGGTTTAACTGCGGCGGTGCACTGCTGCTGACCATGGCCTACTTCGGCAGTCGCGTGCTTCAGCACCTGCTTACTTCTCACTAAAGGAATTTTTGCGTTGGAACATGTTTCAACCACCACGCTGATCGTTACGCTGGTCATCATGGTGCTGGTCTCTGCGTACTTCTCCGGTTCAGAGACCGGCATGATGACGCTCAATCGTTATAAATTGCGCCACAAAGCCAAAAGCGGTAATCGCGCGGCTCGTCGTGTCGAAAAACTTTTACGTCGTCCTGATCGCTTAATCAGCCTGGTGCTGATAGGCAACAACCTCGTGAATATCCTGGCTTCCGCATTGGGTACCATTGTCGGTATGCGTCTTTACGGCGATGCGGGTGTGGCAATTGCCACCGGGATCCTGACTTTTGTGGTGCTGGTGTTTGCTGAAGTGCTGCCGAAAACCATTGCGGCGCTTTACCCCGAAAAAGTTGCCTATCCCAGCAGTGTGCTGCTAGCGCCGCTGCAGTATGTGATGTTGCCTTTGGTCTGGCTGCTCAACACCATTACCCGCATTCTGATGCGCATGGTTGGTATCAAAACGGAAGGCTCCATTAGTTCAGCCCTGAGTAAGGAAGAACTGCGTACCATTGTCTATGAGTCACGCTCACTGATGTCACGTCGTAATCAGGACATGCTGCTGTCGGTGCTGGATCTGGAAAAGGTCAGCGTTGATGACATCATGGTGCCACGCAATGAAATTGTCGGCATTAACGTCAACGACGACTGGAAATCGATTGTCCGCCAACTGAGTAACTCGCCGCATGGCCGGATCGTGCTGTTCCGCGATTCGCTGGATGATTCTGTTGGCATGCTGCGCGTGCGTGAAGCCTGGCGCATGATGACCGAGAAGAAAGAGTTCAACAAAGATCGCCTGCTGCGCGCCGCTGATGAAATTTATTATGTGCCGGAAGGTACACCGCTGAATGTTCAGCTGGTGAAATTCCAGCGTAATAAGAAGAAAGTCGGCTTAGTGGTCGATGAATATGGTGACATCAAAGGACTGGTGACCATTGAAGACATTCTGGAAGAGATTGTGGGCGACTTTACGACGTCTATGTCTCCCTCGCTGGCGGAAGAAGTAATGCCGCAGAATGATGGCTCAGTGCTGATTGAAGGCAGCGCCAACGTGCGTGAAATCAATAAAGCCTTCAACTGGACGTTACCCGAAGACGAAGCACGCACCATCAATGGCATGCTGCTGGAAGCGCTGGAAGAGATTCCGTTGGTCGATACATGCGTGAAAATCGGTAAGTACGATGTGGATATTCTCGACGTGCAAGACAACATGGTGAAGCAGGTGCGCATTACCCCGCATCATCCGCTGAAATCCTCCATCGGTTCCTGAAGCCAAAAAAAACGCCGCGAACATCGCGGCGTTTTCATTTCTGCTCAGACAGGCACTAGATGTGCAGCTCTTTCAGCTTCTCAGCCGGCAGTTTCAGATCTTCGTTACGGTTCACGCCAATCTCATGCGCCAACACGTTACGCGCAATCTGCTGCGCTTCGTCGAGTGAGTGTAGCTTGTAGCTACCACACTGGTATTCATTCAGTTCCGGGATCTGGCTCTGTTCTTTCACTTTCAGAACATCTTCCATCGCCCCTTTCCACGCTTTCGCTACGCGCTGCTCGTCTGGTTCACCAATCAGGCTCATGTAGAAGCCGGTGCGGCAGCCCATTGGCGAGATATCAACGATTTCCACGCCATCACCATTGAGGTGATTACGCATAAAGCCAGCGAACAGGTGCTCCAGCGTATGGATGCCGCGCTCAGTCAGAATATCGATATTCGGACGGCAGAAACGTAGGTCAAAAACGGTGATGGTATCGCCATGCGGAGTGTTCATGGTTTTTGCAACGCGCACAGCGGGTGCACCCATGATGGTGTGATCAACAGTAAAACTATCCAGTAGTGGCATACGTCACCTCCTGTTTTGAGATTTTTTTTAAAACGATGAAACTTTTCCGTTCGCCCAACGTCTGAATATATGAAAGACGCGCATTTGTTATCATCATCCCTGACAACAGAGATGTTAATTTTGGCCACAATGATGTGGCCATTTTCTTTTTAGCCTTCGCGACCTGCCAGATAACTTTCGAAATCCAGCGTATCACTCTGTTCCAGCTTTTCCTGCGCCTGCACCGATTCCAACGCCTGACGACTAAAGTCATCTTCGGTCAAAATCTCTAACGGCTCTTCACACAGCAGATGACGATACTGTTCAGCCAGTGCCACACCTGCGCCGGTTAAGCCATTTTCTTTGATGGCATGCAGAATACGCGCTGAATAGGTTAGCTCAGGATCATCAAACGATGCCACCAGTTGATCACAAACCTGTTGATATTGCGTGCTGCCATAATTGCTGTCGAGCACCTCGGCAACACGACGAAGATCGGCAAACAGGGCTTTACCCACATCAACCAGCGGATGTTCTGTATCGCTACAACCTACACCAATCACCTGGCCCGGCTTACGTCCTTCCATAACCACGCGGTTCCAGTTTTTACGGCTGCATAACAGCTCGTCAGAACTCATCTCAGGAGCATCCGCCAGGGTACACCAAATCAGGAACAGGTCGAGGAAACGCGCCTGATTAGCGTCCACGCCAATGGCAGAGAACGGGTTGATATCCAGAGAACGCACTTCGATGTACTCGATACCACCGCGTAATAATGCATCAGAAGGCGCTTCGCCCGAACGAGTCACACGTTTTGGACGAATAGGTGCATACAGTTCGTTTTCAATCTGCAACACGTTGGTGTTCAGTTGCAGCCAGTTGCCGTCTGCATCTTTGGTGCCCATGGCCGCATACTCTTCTGACGGCGTCTTGATCGCCGCTTTCAGCGCAGCAACGTAACCGTCGAGCGAGTTAAAAGTGATGCCCAAACCACTTTGCGACTTGTTGGTGTAGCCTAAATCACTGAGGCGCAGCGAAGTAGCATACGGCAGCCACAAGGTGCCTTTGCCGTCCGTTTCAAAGGGTAATTTGCTTTCACGTCCCTGCAGGAACGATGAACAGATCGCTGGAGATGCACCGAACAGATAAGGGATCACCCAACCAAAACGATAATAGTTGCGGATCAAACGCAGATATCCGGCAGAAATGGTCTCTTTGCCGCTTTCCGCATCTTTTACATCCGCCCACTCCTGCCAGAACGACAGTGGCAGCGAGAAGTTATAATGCACACCTGAGATAATCTGCATCAGTGCGCTGTAGCGATTTTTCAGTCCCTGCCGATAGAGGGTTTTCATCTTACCGACATTAGAGCTGCCATATTGCGCCAGCTCGATGCTATCAACATCTTCAACATAACCCGGCATACTGAACGGCCACATACGTTCCTGACCTAACTCTCGCGCAGTGTGGCGGTGAATATCACGCAGGAAAGCCAGTGACCGATCAATGCTTTGATCGACAGGCGTAATGAACTCCAGCAGCGTTTCGGCAAAATCAGTGGTAATCCAACTGTGCTTCAGCGCTGAACCCAGGGATTCAGGATGTCCGGTGGTTGCCAGGTGACCATTTGGATTAACGCGCAAAGTCTCGCGTTCAATGCCACGGCCGATACCCTTCAACGCGTCGGGATGCGCTTCCAACCAGGAAAGCGCTTTTGATACGTCCGGGATCACATTAACCTCCCGCTGTGCGAATAATTTATTTTTGTTCAGCATAATGTTAACCGTAGCCTCGAATCTGTGCGAATCAATGCCACCATTGCATTGTTTGTAATGTGGCGGTCGCGATAACGATATAACGCAGCGTTTTACCGATGGCGAGGAACAGCACCGTGGGCAGCCAGGCAAAGCGCAACCAGCCTGCAAGCACGCAAAGCAGGTCGCCCACTACCGGCAGCCAGCTTAAAAGCAGCGCTGCAGGACCCAATCGATGTAACCACGTCATTGCTGTGTCATGCCATCGCCCCTGCCCTTTTGGCGGCATGAGGCGACCAAGAATAATGTTGGTCAGGCCACCCAGCGTGTTTCCCACTGATGCGGCCAATAACAATCCATAGATCGAACCCTTTTGGGCGATCAGTAAAGCAATCAGCACAGCCTCTGAACTTCCTGGAAGGAGAGTGGCACTCAGAAAGCTACTACCGAATAACGATCCATAGGTCAGAATTTCATTCACAGTAAACGGACATCAACCACATCCATGCCCGCGGCTCGCGCCGCCTGAACACCAAAGTCAGCATCTTCAAATACCACACAGCGTTCAGGTGCCACGCCTATTAACTCGGCGCAGCGTAAAAAAGTATCAGGTTGGGGTTTATAGCGCTGCACATCATCCGCGCCGACAACGGCATCAAACAGATGATAGACACCCAAGGCTTCAAGCAGAGCCTTTGCCAGGCTATGTTCACTGCCGGTACCCACCGCCATGGGACGACGACCGTGATACGCTTTCACCACGTCCATTAACGGTAAAGGGCGTACATCATCCAGCAACATCGCCTTGAGCGCTTCGGTTTTCTCCGCGGCCAGCAAATGAGGATCATGCTCAGCATTGTTCTGCTCAAGAATGTACTGCGCCAGCTGCCAGGTGGGTGCGCCATTAAAACTCACCATTTTTTTCTCATCCATGGTGAAACCGTAACGGCTCAGCACCTGCTGCCAGGCTTTTCGATGTGTCGGCTCAGTATCCAGGATGGTGCCGTCCATATCGAAAATCAGGGCGTCATATTGGTCGTACATTGTCACTCCATCGAGCACCACAAAATGAGCCATTACTTTAGCGTAATGCGCTTAGGTTGTCGCCAGGTGTGCTTAACAGCAAATGCTTTGAAAGCATTAGCTATTTTTGTTTTCGGAAAAAGGTCAGGTAGCCATACCGGGGATAAATGGCGGTTATATAAGTGGTTTTTGTGTGATGAAGAAAAATGGGAAGTAAATTCAGAAAGCGGACGTTGATTGTTTCGAACAGGAGATGGTGCATCCAGGAGGATTCGAACCTCCGACCGCTCGGTTCGTAGCCGAGTACTCTATCCAGCTGAGCTATGGATGCATTGGGGTATAACTGATGTTACGGATGAAACAGTTTGAAAATAGCATGAAGAAAACAGAATGGTGCATCCAGGAGGATTCGAACCTCCGACCGCTCGGTTCGTAGCCGAGTACTCTATCCAGCTGAGCTATGGATGCATTGAGAGATTTTCTTACGATGGACTTACTGCAATCAACCTGGGAATGATACGAAGAATGGTGCATCCAGGAGGATTCGAACCTCCGACCGCTCGGTTCGTAGCCGAGTACTCTATCCAGCTGAGCTATGGATGCATCGAGTTAATTCTTGTACAACGCAGGGTGCTGACAACTCACCATGAAAGGAACTGCTCGTTCACTCTTACTTCAGTTTTCCGAATGGTGCATCCAGGAGGATTCGAACCTCCGACCGCTCGGTTCGTAGCCGAGTACTCTATCCAGCTGAGCTATGGATGCATCGGAAATGGCGGTGAGGCGGGGATTCGAACCCCGGATGCAGCTTTTGACCGCATACTCCCTTAGCAGGGGAGCGCCTTCAGCCTCTCGGCCACCTCACCTTACGCGTTCTTCCGAACTGTGCTTCTGAACTTGTTTCTGCTCATCGGCACTGCGTGGCGCACATATTACTTTCCCGCACTTATAAGTCAAACAATTTTTCCCGACTTTTTCTGGATATCGTTCTGTTTGCACAAATGACGCGCAATTAGGATGTTTTGCCGACAAAAAGAGTGATTAATCAACAGCGAAAGCACGTTGCAGTTAACAAAATGGGAAGAAAGAAAATGAGGTTAAGGGCGGAAAAAATGAAGATGGGGGGATAAAAGCGGTAGCGCCTCGCAGGATGCGAGGCGCTGAATCCGTTAGTAACTCGTTTGCTGAGTTTTTTCGGCCTGGATACGCTGATAGATTTCTTCGCGATGCACCGAAACTTCTTTAGGCGCATTGACGCCAATACGGACCTGGTTACCTTTAACACCCAGCACCGTTACAGTCACCTCATCGCCAATCATGAGGGTTTCACCAACTCGACGAGTTAGAATAAGCATTCTTTGCTCCTTGAAAGATTAAAAGAGTCGGGCCTGTTCGGTCTCCCGGCCATATCCATCATATAACGCTGAACAATGTCTATGACAAATACACCATTGTGCATCGCCACGCCAATACATTCTGCTGATAGTTAGTTTAGCCGAAATACACTACATCAACCGGACTTTGTCATTATCGGGTGCACACCGCGTTAAAAAGCGCCAGAACACGGGGGTTCTGGCGCTACTCACGATGCTGAATTTTAATTCGTTACAGTCGGTTACTCACCCACTCCAACACGCCAGCCAGTGCGCCAGCCAGTGCCTCAGGGTTTGTACCACCCGCCTGAGCCATATCAGGACGACCGCCGCCTTTACCGCCAACCTGAGCGGCCAGTTCGCCGACCAGCTCACCCGCTTTGACGCGGTCAGTCAGGTCTTTAGTCACCCCAGCAATCAGGGAAACCTTACCTTCAGCAACAGTTGCCAGCACAATGATGGCCGAGCCGAGCTGATTCTTCAGGTCATCCATCATGGTGCGCAGCATCTTCGGCTCAACGTTGTTAAGCTCGCTGACCAGCAGTTTGGTACCCTTCAGGTCCACTGCTTTACTGCTCAGCGAGGCACTCTCTTGAGCCGCTTGCTGATCGCGCAGTTGCTGCAGTTCTTTTTCCAGCGCGCGAACGTGATCAACCAGACCGCGTACTTTCTCATTCAGATTACTGCTGTTGGCTTTAACCACCTGCGCAATTTCAGTTATCTGATCGCTCTGCGCATGCAGCTGAGCCATTGCGCCTTCACCCGTCAACGCTTCAATACGACGCACACCTGCCGCCGTGCCGGATTCAGACTGAATGCGGAACAGGCCAATGTCGCCGGTGCGCGCTGCGTGCGTACCGCCGCACAGCTCAACGGAGTATTCACCCATGCTGACCACACGCACACGCTGTTCATACTTCTCACCGAACAACGCCGTTGCGCCGCGCGCTTTGGCTTCATCCAGATCCATCACTTCAGTCTGGATGAGTAAATTGCGACGAATCTGGGTATTAACGATATCTTCAACAGTGCGAATCTGCTCTGGCTTCATCGCTTCGGTATGAGAGAAGTCGAAGCGCAGGTATTTATCGTTGTTGAGTGAGCCTTTCTGACCTACATGATCGCCCAATACTTCACGTAACGCTTCATGCATCAGATGTGTTGCGGAGTGGTTGAGAATAATACGCGCACGGCGCTCTTCATCCACTTGTGCATTGAGGCGGTCACCCACACGCAGCTCACCGCGGTTGAGCTTACCGATATGACCAAAGGCTTTGCCATACTTCTGTGTATCCTGGACGCCGAATTCAGCATTCTGCCCAGTCATCACGCCGGTATCGCCCACCTGGCCACCTGACTCGCCATAGAATGGTGTTTGATCCAGAATCACTACCGCTTCCTGGCCAGCCGCGATCTGCTCAACTTGCTGACCGCCAACGAACAGCGCCTGCACGGTGCCTTCAGCCTGCAGCTGGTCATAACCTTTGAAGTCAGTGGCAGCATCAAAGCGAATCACGCTATTGTAGTCCGCGCCAAAACCACTGGCCTCACGCGCACGCTGGCGCTGCTGTTCCATGGCTGTTTCGAAGCCCGCTTCATCAATCTTCAGATTGCGCTCGCGGCAGACGTCAGCCGTCAAATCGGCCGGGAAACCGAAGGTGTCATACAGACGGAAGACCGTCCCGCCATCCAGCGTATCACCTTGCAGATTGGCCAACTCTTCATCCAGCAATGCCAGGCCGCGTTCCAGCGTTTTGGCAAATTGCTCTTCTTCATTTTTCAGCGTGTTTTCAACATGCTTCTGCTGGCGTTTCAGATCTTCACCGGCATCACCCATGACGTCGATCAATGGCGCAACCAGTTTGTAGAAGAAGGCTTCTTTAGCTCCCAACATATTGCCATGACGCACTGCACGACGAATGATACGGCGCAGCACGTAGCCACGGTTTTCATTCGACGGGATGACGCCATCAGCGATCAGGAATGCACAGGAACGGATGTGGTCAGCGATCACGCGCAACGATTTATTGTTGAGATCGGTTGCACCTGTGACCTGAGCAACAGCCTTGATCAGTTTGGCAAACAGATCGATTTCATAGTTGGAGTTAACATGCTGCAGTACCGCGGCGATACGCTCCAGACCCATACCGGTGTCAACAGACGGCTTCGGTAGAGGTTCCATGGTGCCGTCAGCCTGACGGTTGAACTGCATGAAAACGATGTTCCAGATCTCAATATAGCGATCGCCATCTTCTTCCGGGCTACCCGGCGGGCCACCCCAGATATGGTCGCCGTGATCGTAGAAAATTTCGGTGCACGGACCACAAGGGCCGGTATCACCCATCTGCCAGAAGTTGTCAGACGCGTAAGCGCTGCCTTTGTTATCGCCGATGCGAATAATACGTTCTCGCGGCACGCCGACATCGTTAGCCCAGATTTCGAAGGCTTCATCATCGGTTTCATAAACGGTGACCCACAGACGCTCTTTCGGCAGCTTGAACCACTGCTCACCCGTCAGCAGTTCCCAGGCATAAGCAATCGCTTCTTTCTTGAAGTAGTCGCCAAAGCTGAAGTTACCCAGCATTTCAAAGAAGGTGTGGTGACGAGCGGTGTAACCCACGTTCTCAAGATCGTTGTGCTTACCACCGGCGCGCACACAACGTTGAGACGTAGTTGCGCGTGCATAATCGCGTTTATCCTGACCGAGGAAAACGTCTTTAAACTGCACCATTCCCGCATTGGTAAACAGCAACGTTGGGTCGTTGTTCGGTACGAGGGAGCTGCTGGCTACAACCTGATGTCCCTTGCTATGAAAAAAGTCGAGAAACGCTTGACGGATCTCAGCAGTGCTCTTGCTCATATAATTCCTGGAATCACGCTAACGAACGTTCCCTTTCGCGGGCAAACCACATCTGCAGGTTTACCGCTGATTGAGGAACAAAAAGTGGGAATAAGATAAATTTTCTTCAGTGGGAAGTAAAATCCCATCGCCTTTCAGTCGTCAATATTTCTGAAAACTGCCTGAATATCTTCCATCATAAAGCCTTTAGCCATTAAAAAGCGCTGTACCTTGCTTTTCTCAGCCCAGGTTTGCGGCAGAGGATCACCAAACTTACGCTTAGCCAAATCGGCCGCGCATTGGCTCCAGTCCACTTCAGTATCCATCATCGCCTGATTGATCTCATCGCGGCTGATGCCCTTCTGCTGTAATTCCATGCGCACGCGCTGTGAGCCGTAACCTTTACGTGCGCGACTTTGGATAAAGCGTTCGGTGAAGCGCTGATCGTTGAGCCAGCCACTCTCCTGGCACCAGTCGAGCACCTTTTCCAGCAGCTCATCCGGTATCGGCACATTTTCTTCTTGCTTCAGATAAGCTGCACGCTGAGAAGAGAGTTGCAGCTTGCGCTTCAATTCGTCACGACTGTGGTCTCGCTGCGATAAGACACGCATGGCACGATCCAGCAAACGGGAAAATGTCGGCACCGAAGCCGTTGAAGGTGATGATGACATGAATTTGACCTTGTTCTGACTGTTGCGCAGGGTAAAGCAAGAAAACGATCAGGGGAAGTGTTGACGGGGAAAAGCAAACGGGAGCATCGCTGCTCCCGTGGGGGTAAATCTTAGAAATCTTCGTTGGTTTCGCTAGCTTCTTCGTAGTCATCAGCAGAAATTTCTGCTGCACCCGCTCCAGCCGTTGCACCCGTCAGCAGCAGATCGCGTAACTTCTTATCGATCTCGTTAGCAATCGCTGGGTTCTCTTTCAGGAAGTTGGTCGAGTTCGCTTTACCTTGACCAATCTTTTCGCCGTTGTAGCTGTACCACGCACCGGCTTTCTCAACCAGTTTGTGTTTCACGCCGAGATCCACCAGCTCGCCAAAGGTGTTGATGCCTTCACCGTACATAATCTGGAATTCAGCCTGCTTAAATGGCGCAGCGATTTTGTTCTTCACCACTTTTACGCGGGTTTCGCTACCGACCACTTCATCGCCCTCTTTAATCGCACCGATACGGCGGATATCAAGACGAACAGAAGCATAGAATTTCAGTGCGTTACCACCGGTGGTGGTTTCTGGGTTACCGAACATCACACCAATTTTCATACGAATCTGGTTGATGAAGATCAGCAGCGTGTTGGACTGCTTCAGGTTACCCGCTAACTTACGCATCGCCTGGCTCATCATACGTGCGGCCAGACCCATGTGCGAATCACCGATTTCACCTTCGATTTCTGCTTTCGGCGTCAGTGCCGCAACGGAGTCAACGATGATCACATCAACGGCACCGGAGCGTGCTAACGCATCACAAATCTCCAGCGCTTGCTCACCGGTGTCCGGCTGCGAACACAGCAGATTGTCGATATCAACGCCGAGTTTTTTGGCATACACCGGATCAAGCGCATGTTCAGCATCAATAAAGGCACAGGTTTTACCTTTACGCTGTGCAGCGGCAATCACCTGCAGCGTCAACGTGGTTTTACCGGAAGATTCTGGTCCGTAGATCTCAACGATACGCCCCATCGGCAAGCCACCAGCCCCCAACGCGATATCCAGTGACAGTGAACCGGTTGAGATGGTTTCTACGTCCATTGAGCGGTCTTCACCCAGGCGCATGATCGAGCCTTTGCCAAATTGTTTCTCAATCTGGCCCAGCGCGGCAGCTAAAGCTTTCTGTTTGTTCTCGTCAATCGCCATTTCCACTCCTAATCATGCTGGGTAAGCCGACATCATTGTGTGCCTGCTCGTTCTGTTGCCGGTAATTATACTGTATGACCATACAGTATCAAGTTTAATTTGTCAGAAATTCATCAAGCAGTGTTTGCAGCGCCCAGCTGACGGATTGCCGACGCACCGCGTCACGGTCTCCGGCAAAGATCTGCCGCTGCGCCAGAACACGATCGCCAGGTCCGGCAATGGCAAACCACACGGTACCCACTGGCTTTTCTGCTGAACCGCCATCTGGCCCCGCAATCCCGCTCACAGCAATGCCAAACTCAGCGGCGGCGGCATTGCAGGCACCTTGAGCCATCTCACGCACAGTTTGCTCACTGACCGCGCCATACAGCGCCAAAGTCGCTGCCTGCACGCCCACCATCTGCTGTTTGGCTTCGTTGCTGTAGGTCACGAAACCCCGCTCAAACCAGGCAGAGCTGCCACTGACATCGGTAAACACTTTGGCAATCCAGCCACCGGTGCAGGATTCCGCAGCGGTCACCGTTGCCTTGCGTTTCTTCAGCTGTTCACCAATACGCTGGCTGAGCTGCTGCAACTGTTGGTCGTTCATCGCCTTCTCCTGTTTTGGCGCTGCGCGTTAGACATAAATGGAGCAACAGAGCGCCCTTTTCAACCTCTGTCACACCATTTTGCGTGCGCGCTTCCACGATACTAATGCGTTCTCACTGCCACCATAAATAAACGCGGGAAAGCCAGCAAAACCTGACCATTGCTGCGTGGGGGATAAGCCGGCATTAATGCCTGATGATAGTCATGCAGAAAATCGGCCTGTTGCTGTTCAGTCAATCCGGCGAGGAAGGGACGCAAGCCCGTGGCACGGAGCCAGGTAATGATGGCCTGCGCATCGGCCATCGGGTGATAGTACGTGGTACGCCAGATATCCACCTGACAGCCTGCATCACTCAGCAAATCATAATATTGTTCCGTGCTTAGCAGGCGTTTGCGATCGGCGGCCTGTGGCGAGATATGTGCCTGCCAGCGTTCACTGGCCGCCACTTTACGCATCAAGCTGTGAGAGGCTTCATCAAGATTGTCCGGCATCTGTATCGCCAGAGCGCCACCGATATCCAGCTGTTCAACCAAATGCGGCAGCAGCGTGTGATGATCGGTTAGCCACTGCAGCGAAGCATTCGCATAGATGACCTGCTGTGGCTGGTTAGCCTGCCAGGTACGAATATCCGCCTGCAGAAAAGTGCAGGCAGGTAACCGCTCATGCGCTTGTTCCAGCATGGCTGCAGAGCTATCGATGCCTGTAATCACCGCGTCTGGCCACGCTTGCGCCAGCAGCTCAGTACTGTTGCCGGGACCGCATCCGAGGTCAGTTGCGAAATGCACGTCGGTTAGTGGAATACGTTCTAATAGTTCACGCGCAGGGCGCGTGCGTTCCGATTCAAATTGACGATACAGCTGTGGATTCCAGTCTTGCATGGCAACGCTCCTGTCTGGCTGAAGAGCATCACACTACCTGTTTTCTCAATCGCTAAGCGAAGAGAAAAGTGCGATGTCTCACCTTTTTACCCTTTGTCACTGGTTAATGTCAGTCACGAGCACTAAGTTAAAACAACGTTTCATTTTTAATGATTAAGGATCGCGTTATGGCTGCACAACCTGAATTAACCGGCGTCTGGTGTCCTTCAGTTACCCCTTTCGATCAACATAATAAGCTCGATATTGATGCGCTGGGCCGCCACTTTGCGCGCCTGAACGCCTCGGGGATTGATACGCTGTTGTTGATGGGCAGTATCGGGGAGTTTGCTTCGCTGACCCAACAGGAACGGCTGATGCTGATTCGCGAAGCTCGTCAGCTTTCGCCACTGACCATGGTCGCGAATATCTCAAGTACCTGTGTTCCCGACATGTTGCAGCTCGCTGAAGCCGCCTGGGAAAATGGTTATGACGCCGTGATGGTTTTGCCGCCTTACTACTATGGGCAAACGCAGAAACAGCTGTTGAGCTACTTTAAAGCACTGGATAAACAGTTAGGTGGGAAGTGGTTTGCCTACAACTTTCCGGCGCGCACCGGCTGCGATTTAACGCCGGCATTGGTGGCAGAATTAGCCGCTGAACTGCCGCAATTTATCGGCATTAAGGACACCATGGATTGTCTTTCACACAATCGAGCCCTGATTGAAGAAACCAAAAAGGTTCGCCCTGATTTCACCGTGCTTTCAGGGTATGACGAATATCTTCTGCCCAATTTGCTGGCAGGCGGTGCCGGGGTGATTTCCGGATTAAACAACATCGTACCGGAGTTGTTTGCCGAGGCGATGCACGCATGGCGAGCGGGAGAGTTAACGCAGTTGGCACAGATTCAACAGCGTATTGGTAAGCTAATGGCGATTTACACCATCGGCGATGACTTTGTCACGACTATCAAAACCGCAGTGGCGCGCAAATATGATTCTATGAGCAGCCATTCGCGTAATTATGGCGGCGAACTCACGGTTGAGCAGTGCGCAGAGCTGGATCGTTTGCTGATGTGATCACAATAAGGGACGGCCGGACAGCCGTCCTGTACTCAGTTCTTTTTCACAAACTCAGATTTGAGTTTCATCGGGCCAAAACCATCGATTTTGCAATCAATGTTGTGGTCGCCTTCAACCAGACGAATGCTTTTCACTTTGGTGCCAATCTTCAGGGTTGAAGAACTGCCTTTCACCTTGAGATCCTTGACCACGGTAACGCTGTCACCATCGGCCAGCAGATTGCCATTGGCATCCCGCACCACCAAACCCTCCGATGCTGCATCAGCACTCGGTGACCAGATATGGCCACAAGATGGGCAGTTCAGGTTCTCACCATCCTGCCAGGTATAATCAGCCTGACACACAGGGCAAGCAGGTAATGTTGTCATGAGCACTCCTCAGAAGTCGAAAGGCGGTGAAGATGGCACCGCAAAAGGGGCGCCATCTTATACCCTCACTCTTTATAAGGACAGCATTAAAGCATGTTGCCCTGACGCGCTTTCGCCACTGCCTGACCCAACTGCCATACCGCCATGGCATAGTGTGTGCTGTGGTTATAACGCGTGATGACATAGAAGTTAGGCAGGCCATACCAATATTGATAACTGGTGCCAAGATCAAGGCGCAGCAGACTCGCCTGGTCATTACCGTCCAGCGATCCTTGTGGCGTCAGGCCGCTCGCCATCAGCGTATTCACCGGATAAAGCGTTTTAAAGCCATTTTCCAGCGCAGGAGCCTGCCCGCTTGCCGGTACGGCAACATTCTGCCCTGCCCGCCAGCCGTGCTCTTTAAAGTAATTTGCTACGCTGCCAATCGCATCCACAGGATCCCACAAGTTAATGTGGCCATCACCATTGAAGTCGACCGCATACTCTTTATAGGAAGACGGCATAAACTGGCCGTACCCCATTGCACCCGCAAAGGAACCGCGCAGATCCAGCGGATCATCCTGTTCAGTGCGCGCCATCAGCAGGAAGGTTTCCAGTTCGCTGCTGAAGTAGGCCGCGCGACGAGGATAGCTAAAGGATAAGGTGGCCAGCGCATCCAGCAGACGCGTTTTGCCCATCACCCGACCCCAACGTGTTTCCACGCCAATGATTCCGACGATGATCTCCGGCGGCACGCCATAAACCTGCTGAGCGCGTTGCAGAGCGTCCTGATATTGATCCCAGAATGCCACGCCATTTTGTACATTATCTGGCGTGATGAATTTATTGCGATAGCGGATCCAGGCACCGTTCGGCCCCGTCGGCGGCGTGTAGCTTGGCGCTTGTTGGTCCATCAGACGCAGCACGTAATCGAGACGCTTCGCCTGGCCGATCACCGCATGCAGTTGATCACGGTTAAAACCGTGTTTTGCCACCATTTGATCAATAAACTGCTCAGCCGCCGGATTCCCCGCGAAATCACCAAACATCGGCTGAACGGCGTGTGAAGGCTCCAGTAAGAAACCACCTTTTGGTGCAGGCACAACGGCGGTTTGCTGCTGGGTTGCAGGCTTACTGCTGCAGGCAGCAAGCAAGGCGATAAGTGGAAGAAAAGCAACCTTAAAACGCATTAGATATCCATAAGCCAGATGAAACCGGAAGCCAACATGGTAATCGTTCATCAAAGCGGGATACAGAGCAATATCTTAAATTTACGCCGCTTTTCCCTGGTTTCAGTGGGTTGCAGCGAAAATTTGCGGGACAGCTCCACACTTTACCTTTATCCCCCGATTTTACTTTTTACTGCTTATCGCAATTTGTTAAGGTCGGCAGCCAGAATCCATTGCGGGCGGATGATGCGCGCAGGGCAAAATGCTAATATCTGCGCCTTGGTTATCCGTCTGTGAGATAACGCACCATACTGGCCTGCTCATATCGGGCAGCCATGATTGAACGAGTGAATTTTGAGCGAAAACGAGATGAAAGGAGCAGCGCAAATGGACTTTACTGGCCACACGCCCATGATGCAGCAGTACCTATAAATATAAATTAACAGGCTGTTTTATATGAAAATAAAATAAAAATATTTTTTATAGGCTACATATAAAATACTTTATTAAGAAAAATTTCTAAGACATAACTTAAAAGTTCAGGGTAACTCCCATCACAAAGAGACAATCTAACTTTCCTCTATCTTCAACTCCCTCAAACCTCTCATCGTTTGTTCTTTCAGAGGAAATGCTGGTTGCAACTCTCCAAATCAGCCTTGCAGAAACAAAAAAAAGGTTGCAAGCGATTGAAAATTGATCAATTTTTAACCAATTCTTTTCTTAAGTAGTTTCATCAAGGCACTAAAATGATTGATAAAACAACTAAGATACATAAGGTTAGGGTTGCCCAGTATCTACGAATGTCTACTAATCTTCAGGAGTTTTCGTTAGATAACCAAGCTCAATTCATTAAAAAATATGCTGATGAGCATAATATGGAAATCTTACATACTTATGATGATGCAGGTAAAAGCGGCGTATCCACAAGTGGAAGGCATGATTTTAACAAACTCGTTAACGATGTTCTTACGAAAGAAATAAATATCGATGCCGTCCTTGTATACGATGTCAGTCGCTTCGGTCGTTTCAAGGATCCTCAAGAAGGCATTTATTATAAATATCTATTAAAAATGAACAATGTGGATGTTATTTATTGTGCCGAAAATCTACCAGAAAACAGTGAAACTGAAACATTCATACTTTCTTCACTTATGTATGCAGCGGGTGCATTTAGTAAAAATCTTTCAATAAAAGTTTTTGCAGGACATGTGAATCTTGTTAAGAGAGGCTATTACCAAGGTGGCACACCGGGATATGGGCTAAAAAGAAGGTTACTTGATAATAATAACAAACCGAAGATGCTACTCGCTCATGGTGAAAGAAAGAGCCTTCAAACAGACAGAATAGTCCTCGTTCCTGGAACCAAGAAAGAAATCGAGCTAATAAAAAAGATCTTTAATATGTTCATTTTTGATGGATTAAATGAGTATCTTATAGCCTCAAGACTCAATCAGGAGGGGTATAGATTCAGCGACAAAACAGAATGGACACGAGGCAGAATTCACTCAGTTCTTATCAATAGCAGATATACTGGCAGATACTTATACAACCGGACCTCACAAAAATTAAAGACAAAAAGGATTAAAAACCCTGAAGAAGATTGGGTTGAATATAAATCTTTTTTTAAGCCTATTATTTCAGAAGAAAAATTCAGATTAGCCAAAGAAATTATCGATAACCGTTCTATAAAAATGAGCGATGAGAAGATCCTGGATTGTTTGAGGAAAATTCTTTCCAAGCATGGAAAAATATCAGGATTTATTATAGATGAAGAGAATAGTAGTCCATCAAGCAGTGTAATTGCAAACCGCTTTGGAGGTCTTCTCAATGCCTATAAATTAATCGACTATACTCCTGAGCGAGATTATCGATACTTAGAAATAAACTCTTTCCTAAGAAAAAAGCACAGTGATATTGTAAACAAAATAAAAAATGAAATTACAAGCAGTGAAGTAAAGATACTTGAAAATAAACTAATTTCAGTTAATAAAGCCTTAAGCTTCTCTATTGTGCTTTCACGATGTAAAAAAACAGGTTTAAACAAACATAGATGGGTAGTGCGATTGGACAGGAGTTTAAATCCAGAAATTAGCATCATTGCAAGAATGAATAGTCTCAATACTGAGCCTGTTGATTATTACATCTTACCGTCAATAGAATTTCTGGAACATGAGTTGAAAATTAAAGACAACAATACCCTATTATTCGAAATGTATCGTTTCGATGATATCAAGCCATTCTTTAATATGCTATCAACTGATGATAAGGATGTAATATAAATGCAAGATCAAAATGTTCACATGGTCAAAATATCTTCTATTAAGGTAGTAATTCCTCGGTCAAGGAACAAATTTCGACATGCAGAAATAACAGAAAGCATAGATTCAAGTGGGCTTAGGAAACCAATAACCATTAGAAGAATTGTTGATAAAAAATACGATTTCGCACTTATTTGCGGTCAAGGCAGACTTGAATCATTGACAGCCCTGGGAGAGGAATTAGTTCCCGCATTTATATTGGATATAGACGAAAACCAAGCTTACATAATGAGTTTAGTCGAAAATATGGCCCGAGTAATCCCAAGAGCGGGAGAACAATTCCAACGAATAAAAGAAATGACTGAGCAAGGATTAACTAATAAAGAGATATCGAACTCTACCGGGCTATCTTTGCACTGGATTACAAGTTTAACCATGCTTATTAACAAAGGTGAGAACAAACTTTTATCAGCGGTTGAATCAGGATGCATACCTATATCTTTTGCTGTAGAGATTGCAAGAGTGGACTTCGAGGGTGGTCAGGAACTATTGATAAAAGCTTTTGATGAAGGTCTGATAAAGCATAAAGATGTTGGTAAAATTCGAGAAATTCTCGACTCGCGGGATGAAGGACTAAAGGGTTTTATAAATAATAATTTTGGGGTCGCCAAGAAGAAGAGAAAAATGACCACTGATGAGTTGCAACAACTTTATCAGGACAACATTTCCCAACATAAAAAAATCAAGTATAAAGCTGAATATGTAGAGATAAAGCTACTCGTTGCAAGTCAAATATTCAAAGAACTTACCAGCAATGAGAATTTTTCTAAAATAGTAAGTGAAGAGAGTTTACAAGATGTTGTGAAAGTCATAGTTAAAAACGCTGCTAATTGAGGTGTGAAATGATCAAATATTGCTTCAATGACAAATCAGTAAGCTTCAAAATCGCTGATCTGACTTACACAAAAAAGCTTCCTACAAATTTTCAAATCAGTAAAAAATACGCACAAATAAAAAGTACTATTTTAGCCATTGGGTTAATAGAACCAATACTTGTTTTCATTGATCAAAAGGATAACTCTGTGAAAGTTCTAGATGGTCATCTTCGGATTGAGGCTCTTAAAGACTTAGGAGAAGATAATGTAAATTGTCTTATTTCGACGACATACGACACCTACACACCTAATAAAAAAGTTAACCGGATAACAATTATTCAAACACAAAGAATGCTAAAAGAAGCTGTAAGAGTAGGAGTTCCTGCTGAAATGCTTTGCACCGCATTGAATATAAGTGTTGAGGCTCTAAAATCTAATCTATCTGTTTTAAAAGGTATATGCCCGGAAGTGATTGAGTTGTTTAATGATAGAGATATTCCTATAAATACCTTTAGGACTTTAAAGAAAATGGTTCCATTGAGACAAATAGAATGTGCGAACTTGATGGTTAAATTTGAAAATTTTTCAACACTTTTTTCAGATTCTCTATATCATAGCTCTTCCCCGGAGTGTTTAATCCAGCAACCTAAAAATAAATCAGACTCCAGACTTGCAAATAGAAAAGCGATAGAAAGACTTGAAAAAGAAATGGCTCAAGTCCATTTTGATACTCAAAAAATTAAAGAAACCTACGGATCCAATAGCTTAAAACTGACAATTATCATTTCTCATATCAAGAAACTGCTGGAAAATCCAAAAGTGTTTCATTGGCTTTTAAGGAATAAGAACGATTACCTGAATGAACTAACAAAGATCTCAGACATAGATAAACTTACTTAGTGAATCTTTGTGAATTTTACTTTAATCAGTTTTAGAATAAAAAATGCTTGCATTAATATCTCGTTTAACTAAAATATTAATTTACCACTGAGGCACTCTTTCCTGCCAAATCCCATAGTATGCTTGCTTTGCACATGGGGTGTGAAGGCTATCAGTTGCAAACTGAGAAAAGATGGAGTTAATGCCATGACTTTTGAAAAAGTTGTGCTGGTTCGCCAGTATGATCGTTTCCGAAACGGGCAGTGGGAAACGGTGTGCCAGCACACTCGCTCCCTGCCACGTCGTTGATTCGATTCAGAGATGCCTCAGTGGTAACCCTTCTTATTCTGTCATTTCCTTATCAATTTCACATCCAAACATTCGATTATAATGTGGAAGATCATCCGTTTTATCAAAGACATCTTTGAAGATTTCAAAATATTTTTCAGTTGCCCCCCTACCTAAATTATTTATATTCGAAGAATCTGAGTGTGACCCTCTATGCATATAGCGACAGAAGGACTTATAGGTAATATCACTTTCCGACTCTGCAAGTTTTTCTAATACTACTTTAAGGCTTTCCAACTTACATGAAAATGAAAAATAATATTCAAGAATATTTCGCATTACATTTGGAAGAACAACCGGATTCACAATACCATCTTTCACATTTTTTAATACCATCCAATAGGATTCATACTCATTTTTGATATCACCTTTAGACATGGAAATAACATCGCTAAATTCATTCTTTACTACTCTCAATAAATTATATTGCTTATCGAAGGTTTTTATTTTAGGAGGTGCTAGTTTTAAAAGCTCTTGGAAAAAGAACAAGTTATGGGTAAGTATCAGAACTTTAGCTTCTGGTGCCATACCTTCAATGATTCGATAATGTATCAATGAAGATATTTCATAAATATAGTCATGAGATAGACTTGATATAGGATCATCAATTACAATTAACTTATCTTTAACCTCTCCTTCTTCGAGTTGACCTTCGCAACACTCCAAAAAATACAAGAAGGTGATTATCGTTTTTTCACCTTCACTTAATGATTTGTAAACTTCAACATTATCGTTCCCTCTGTGTATTTGAAAAAAATTTCTTTCATGTGCTTTTTTTATCTCTAAACTATTTAGCCCAAGATTTCTGAGAGATGCATTTATTTTATCTATAGTTTCGTCCATGTTAGAAACTTGTTTTCTGAGCTGTGAAAGATTATTTTTTTCCTGCTGTATTTCATCTTCAAGAATCTCCTTCCTTTTTATTATTGTATTCCTTTCCTTTTTCAACTCATCCATATTACTGTTATTATTATCAATCACATCACCGCATAAATTTCTCAATACCATCCAAAGCTTATTAGTAACATTGGAAATGCTCGCTTCATAAATATTCAACCTGTCATTAATTTCTTTTATTTCACCATTCAAACTTTTAATTTTTGTTTTCAATTCATCGTGATTTATTGATAAATCAGTGACTGATATTACAGCCGAAGGTTTTTCAATCTTTTCTTTGATAGCGTTTTTATTTAGTTCAAGTGCTTGCCCGATCTGTGTGTTGAGACTCCAGATACTATCGTCATCAGAAATGTAACCCGAGCCATTTAGAGAATGCTCTAATTCTCTTGTAAATTCGTCACAAGCTTTGGAGTAATCATTATGAAAAGATCTAAGATCTTCTAATCTTAGTTCATATGTTTCGTCAAAGACATCTTTTATGGCTTTTAAAAAATCATTATTGATTGTATCTCCTTGGCAGAATGGACACTTCGTGTCATTAACATATCCTAATCCCAACTTGACCCAATCTGCATTCCCTAACTCATTAATAACATTTGAAAGGTAACTATTAGACGATGGGATTAATGGTGTTAGAAGCAATTCTTCCTGTAGTTTATTCAAGATAGGCATTGATGGGAGGTTGATTGAATTGAAAGAAGAACTTTTATTATTTTTTAATTTTTTATATTCATTTAAAACATCATCTGAACTAGCTTCATCTTTTCTAACTTGTGTGCATATTTTATTATATAGGCTATCTTTTCTTAAACTCCCAGTCATTAACTCAGTAAGCTCGGTTGCTCTGATATGTGCTGTTTTTTTCCATACAGCATCTTTACAGCTATTCTCAAGCTTTGTAAGCATTTCATCTTTTTCTTTTATCCCATTTTCAAGCCGTGTCAGACTAACTTTTAAACTAGCCATTTTTTTATCTGACTGTTTAATATCCTCCATAACTTCTTTATTTGTTTGACTCAATGTAAAAACACCAGGTTGTTCAGACTTATGATAAAACGAGTCTTCTACAAACTGATTGTTATATACGACATACTGATAATCATCTTTTTGACTAAAAGAACACTCCCTGTATGATGAATTGGATGGGCTATAAAAATATCCTGATATGGTAGATTTACCGCTTCCATTTTGACCATATATAAGATTTATTTTTTTGCTCAAATCTATATTAATGCTTCGCTCTTTAGAATAGCTTTTTACATTTTTAATCACTAACTGTGCCATTGATATATTCCTTTTATTCTACAAGACACAAAAAACATTTAAAATGGCTCATAAATGAGCCATTTGTATATGATCGTCAATATTTACTCCAGTTATCCTCCAGCCACGAAGTGACATTCTTGTGGCTTCTGATATCACCAGGCAAGTATTCTTTTATCATCTTCTCAGCCTTGAGTGCTGATTCCTTACTTTTAAAAGAATGCTTTTCTGCAAACCTATTTAAGAACGGAAGAACTTCATATCCTTCGTTCCTGTTGAGCAATGTGCTATCAGGCTTACCTGTTCTTTTAGGATCGTCATCACCTATAGCAGTCCAACTATACGTATATTTTAAATCTGATTTATTTATTAAAGCCATAACAACCTCCAAAATATAATTGAGGATCTTCTCGATTCCAACACTAATTGCTTCCTTTTAACGAGCTAAAATACTTAATGAGTTTAACAACTGTGTATCCAAGGTTTCCCTTACCGGTGTAGGTAGTCCATTTGCAACTCTATAATTCCTGATGGCAGTTCGTGTTGCAGGTCCCATGCTCCCGTCAATATTACCGCTGTAAAAACCTTTATCGAGTAAGGCGAACTGCACCCTCATGATCAACCGCTTACGTTTTTCTGTATCAGAAGTCAGCCTACTACTTGCTCGATTAGCACCTGTGGTTCCTGCTGAGTTTGTTGTGGTTGTGCTATCTGTGTCATTAGAGCGAAGTGAACGGACAGAGGAGGAGGAAGACGACGACGAACGAGTTCCTGAACTGGATGATTCTGAGGTGCTTGGTGTGCTGTATGTCTTGGGATAATAAGGTGTGCTTCCACCATAGTAACCTCCACCTGATGAAGAACGGTGTGAGCTGTGGCTACGGTGAGAACTGTGACTTCTGTGTCCGGCAATGTAGAACGGCACTTCGGTATTGAGAGGGGCTATCACCAAATCATGCTCATTCAGGGTCATACCAGGTAAGTCACTGGCACCAGTAGATGAATCACTTGCCCAGACTGAATTGTTAAGTGCCAAAAATCCCGGAAGTAGAGCAGCGAAATTAAACTTTTTCATATTATTGGTCTCGGAGGTTGATGAAAACGGCCTTTTGATGAACTGAAATAACCAGCACAGGAAGACTTCTGAGTGCATTCATCACATTCTTTGGGATAGTAATTTTTCCAGTCAGAGATCGACTGAGTTGCAAAATCCCATGCCCTTTCAGGAAGGTGGCATAGAGGATAATTGAAGATGGTAAGAGGGATACCTGACCTGTGTGCAGTGTCTACAGCCGAAAGGATTTGTTCGCTATAGTTGTCGTGCTCAATGAAGATCGATGACCAGTTCTTACGGGCCCATCCAATCGATTCCAGCCCCATAAGGGAGATCTGGTTAATGTTAGAGAACACACGGCCAGCAAACTCTACGATATCATCAAGCTCTGTATAGTTAGCTTGAGTAGGGATGACTCGCAATTCGATGTTGATACCTGAGTTACCGGCATTGATCAGTCCTCTAACCGTCTCATCAAATGCTCCTTCGCTTCCTACCAGATAGTCATGAACTGTTGCTCTTGAAGAATAAAGAGGAATGC
This sequence comes from Pantoea rwandensis, assembly GCF_000759475.1. NCBI lineage: Bacteria > Pseudomonadati > Pseudomonadota > Gammaproteobacteria > Enterobacterales > Erwiniaceae > Pantoea > Pantoea rwandensis. Next base: position 1,537,279 of record NZ_CP009454.1, on the reverse strand, counting down.
CAAAAGTGATTTTGATCTTTTCGCTTCGTTCTTTTATCTGCTGGGTAAAGCTGACATCCGCAAACTTCCGTCCATTGGTTAAAACATGCAGTGCTGTTTCAGGTGAATTTTCGATGATGAAGTCCAGAAAATGCAGGAAGTCTCCGCCATAGAGCAAAGGCTCTCCCCCGCTCACTCCTACTACTCCATGCAGTGAGAAAGAAGCGATAGCGAGAGCTGACTGGTTTAGAAGCCAGTCATCATTTCCTGCTTTAGGAGGCTGAGAACAAAACAGGCAACTGTTATTACACCTTTCGGTGACCATAACAGTGTTGTGGTTTGCTCTACGGGACAGTATCACCCGGAGCATGTTGCCGTTGTTGACGATCCCAATGTCACCATCTTCTATGGAATCGAAAAGTTCGTGGCTCACAATCGAATTTGAAAAATATGCAGGCAGTCTGGAATCGAGTTGTGTTGTAGTGACAAGCAAATTTGGCAAATAGAATTGAGGATTTTCAGGCTTGGTTTTGCATAGGCGATAGAAGCCTTGCTGAACTGGCAAGTCCGATGAAAACCGGAAAATATCGTTTCTCAGCACCTCAGACATAAGCCCACCTTTTGAGCATCTCAGCCATTGGTCCATCCTGAGAGATTTCATTCAGCAGGAAGCGGAACATCCCTTTGTGATACTGGCAGAAGGTTGAACGACTCTTGTCACCAACAGGCTCGCCATGAACACTGATGTTCTGACAAGGATCTGCTCCACAGAAAGGCTGATATGCGCAGGTGTTACAACCTGGCATGGCAAAGTTGAATGATGATGAGAGGGCGGAACGGTAGTATTTGTTGCTACTGAATGAGAGTGAAGCAAACTCTCCTGCACTGAAATCTGCTTCGGGATTTACTTTTTGGAGCATACGGCTTTCGTCGCTGCCGTAGACCTTGCCGTCATAGTTAAACAGGATGCAGTTCAGCACGACTCCGCTTGGTGATTTCAGATCTGCATAACCACTGAAGCCCGGATTGAAAATTCGCTTTAGATGGATTGAAGCCGAATGCTCAACGACAGGTATGCCTTTCTGATTCTGAAGCAACACTTCCTTCATCAGCTCTTTATAAAAATCGAAATATTCCGACATTGAAAAAGTGAAGCTCTGCTTCTGAGCAAACCCATAGGGACTCACAGGCCGGATAAACATGTCAGTGAGGCCAAGGGCCAGATGAGCATCCACTATGGAAGCTGGATCTTTTGTCAGCTCCTTAGTTACTGTAGTTACCGTAGCTACACGGTTTGCTCCCAGCTCTTCTGTGATTTTTCTAATGCCTGTGACGGCTTTGTTGTGAGCCTGAGAGTCGGTAAGGATACGGTTTTTATTGTGGATGGCTTCATTACCATCAAGAGAGACGGAGAAGGTGATATTTCGCTTTTTAACCCATGAGAGGATGCTCTCATCCAATATTGAGAGACTGGTAGCAATAACCATTTCGAAAGCATCACTACCTAATGAACTCTCGCATTCCTCATAAATTGCCTGAACGAGATCGAACCTGAGAAGCGGTTCTCCTCCCTGCACTTCAATCTTGTAAGGTGGAGTGCCCAGCTTTTTGATGGTGCTGACGATTTGCGGTATTAGTTCAGGGTTCAGGTCATAGCCGTCAGCGGTAACCGATGCTCTACTGACCTGACAATACTTGCATGTGTGATCGCACCTGAGAGTCGGCACAATCATGAAGATTGGTCTGACGGCCAGTTCGTTCATCAGTCGCTTGGCAAAGGCCGAACTCAGTGAGGCTTTTGAGACTGCCTGATTCGCATCGTCTGCAATGAACAATCTGCTTTCAAGTAGCCGGGAGGTTGTTTGTTCTAGAGGGAATTTGTTATCGGCAAGAAGATGTAGCTCTTCGTCATTGACGAAGCTGTGAAAGCCAGCAAGGTTGCTGATGAAGACTTTGCCATTGCTCAGGCGATCAAAGTTGAATGGCATCGTAGTCATTCGGCAAGTCTCGAATCGATGCTCCTCAGAACATTGTCGATGATAGAAGACCTGACCTGGCCGGTATGTGCCTGAACCTTCTCCCTGAGCTTGTAATCATTCAGCAGTCGTTCGAACTCGAACTCAACCTCGTCATTCCATAGTTCGAATGAAACGAGCCAGTTCTGATCGTTTTCATCAAGCTTCCAGCGGGTAACAGCACTCATCCAATAGAGGCTGTTTCGAAGCACCCATTCTGAATACATTGTTTTTGATATGTTTTTTTTCATAACATTACCATCCAGAAAGTATCAAAGCAGAAATTAAAAAATTAAAATTACCTTTCAAAGAAGGCGATGAATCGCGAAAAAATATAAAAAAAACGGAAACTCTATATAACTTAATGTTTTTCAACAACTTTACTTTTGTGGGTTACAGAATATTCTTATTCCTCAATGATAATCATCGCGGATCAGAATGTAAATTTGTTTTGAAAAGTTTTATGACACATGCGAATATGATTACATGAATTTATGATTTGATTAAATTTTGGGCTATAAGCCCCATATTCTAAGTCATTGATTTAAATATACTGATGGAGGATCAACCTAATGTCTGAGATACCAGCGGAAGATGTATGTTCCACATGTCAGCAGCCACTACATGAATCCGTGATCATCGAGAAAGATGGCGAGGTGTTCAAAAGTTGCCCTTCATGCTCCAGCAATGAAGGCACACATGTTTTCTACAAATATGATGATTTTGGTATGAGAAATATGGGTGATGGTAGATTCATCGTCCAGTCATGGTGTCAAGGGTGTAGATTAAATGATGGGATAAAACCTAAATTAGCTTTCAATTGTTAGTCGTTATTTAATATAGATTCTTCCATGAGCACTATAGATAAATTCAAAATAATTGAAGACATTCGCGTCGTTTTAAAATCAAGCCCCATAAAACACTTTTTATCGTAGATACAAAAATAGGTAATTTTTGGTATCCCTTAAAGCATTCAAATCTTCTAGCTAGCTTCCTGTTCTATATGTATTTTTTTTCATTTTAATTTATGACATGCCCCCGGAAATGCTCTTTAACAAAGAAACCACTCCGATGAGTGAGGTTCATCACTGAATGATTATGTGAGTTCGAAAGACTTTTAGAATATATTAAGAAAAATTTTAACCTTCCTCAAAAACAGAAATGTATGATAGTTAATTATTTGACTTTAAAAGATTGATATTGAAATAAGTATTTCCTGATTCTTTTTATTACGGATATTTCACAACAAGATTTATGCTGAAGATAAGACCTAATAGGAAGATATTAATAATACGACTTTGAAAGAAAGAAGAGATATTATGCAGCGGGAGGGGGTGTATTTATTTCCAAAGAAAAAGAGGAGGCCAAGCCTCCTCAAAAATTTCTTCTATCCAGTCGCTTCCTGGATTATTTTACCGTATTCCCACCTTATGTGACGGCCCGGAATGGCGCCTGCGCGAACCCGCAACTCAAAGGTTGCCTCATCTTTATAGACCATAGGGCCGATATATGGTCTTGTAGCTTTCAATATAGTACTTTACTTCGAGTAAAATGTCAATAGTTATACAAGTCACTAAGAAAAGTTATTGCTATAATCTTCTTTGGCAAACTTGATATTAATTTATGGGCATTTAATAATGTTGTTCCAGATGATAAAACATCATCAATAAAGAGTATATCTTTATCATCAAAGACATATCTGCCTACACTCTTTTTATTTATTTTAAGAGGCTGAAAGTAATGTCTTATGGATGTATTAATCTCCTTTAAATCAAAGATCTTTGTTCCATCCATTTTATGCAAGGTATAAAGCACACCAGTGACATCTTCTTCATCTTTCTTGGTTACAACATTAAAATTAAAACTCATTAAAACTTCATCGATAGTGCATTTTTCAAAATAATCATAAACAACTTCCTTTTTCAAAACGAACCCTACAAACCTAGCGAAAATTCCCGCTACATTCGATGATGAGGGCATTACTAAAATAATATCACAAGCGAAATTTTTATGACTAGAAATTTTCGCAAGGATCTTCTTTGAATTAGCCTTAAACTTGATGATTTCTTTAAAAGAAATGGTGAATCCCTTCATTTTTTTTAAAGCATAGATTAATGGATTACCATCACCTTTATGTTTTGTTCTCATCCGAGCAAAAATGGAATAAACAAAAACACCATCCCCATAGCCTTTCATATATATTTTTTTAAACTTCGGATTGGATACTATTGATGTTGAAACTGCTCCTTCATGAGCAGGGTTAAATGTAACAACACCTTTTACAACATCAATCCCCATATCCAACCTCTAATTTTTCTTATAACTTACAATTAAATTATTCTTTTAGCAAGGGCTAACTGAGCGATGCTCAGTTGCCTTGCTTTTTCTGCCCTTCGGTTGAAAAAGAAAGAACAAAGCCACCCCACAATCAAATGCCAACCCATTGACACTATTGATCTTTATGGTATTTTTTACATATAGCATACGGACTTGCTATTAAACCTAAATATCAAAAGGAGTTGATATGGAAAAAATAAATATTATTTTCGATGATGAGTTTCCTTCTTCGTTTACCAATAATCCTGTCGCAAAGAAATTACCTCCCAACCGTCTTCGCAGATACTCAGTAACTGTCAGATTAAATGAAGTTGAGCTGAGTAAAGTAAACCAGTCCAGAGGACAGCTAAGCAGGAGCTGTTGGCTGAGATCTTCAGCTCTAAAGCAGTTGCCTCCCTTAGTTCCAGAGGTGAACAAAGAAGCCTGGCATCAACTGACGGCTTCCCTGCAAAAGTTGAATGACCTCACTTCATTTCTTATTCGTCGCGGATCGAATGCTCAGCCTTTGAGTAATGAGGTCGATACTCTCAGGCTGAAGCTATCTCATGTGAGAGATGCCCTGCTCTCACTCGATAAGTGATTTTCAGCTCGTGAAAGGAATGCAAAAAATCCGCAGGGGTAAGTGCTTCAAAGGTGTCATCTCTTATGCACTTGCTCCAGCTCCTCATCACAAAACAGTGCCAGTAATAATAGGCGGTAATATGATCGGTTCCTCCGTGGATGAGGTGACTGCTGAGTTCATGCAAACACAGAAGCTCCGCCCAGATGTGCAGAAACCGGTATGGCACAATTCCCTTCGCCTGCCTATGGGAGATTTACTCACTAATGAGCAATGGAAACTCATTGCTGACGACTATATGAGGCGAATGGGATTCGATGATACCCATCTTCGTTGCTATGTCCTACATGACGACGAGGCCGGCCAGCACATACATATAATTGCATCTCGCATCCGTATACCCGATGGCCAGCTCTACCTTGGCAGAAATGAGAACCTCATCAGCACCAGAATCATTCAAGAGCTTGAGCGGGATCATTTGCTCACACGAACCAAAGGCCCATCTCCTTCTTCCCCACCTAAAGTCAGGAAAACTGGCAGGAATGAAGAAATGATGGAAGCAAGGTCAGGCATAAAAGCTCCAAAGAAAATCATCCAGGAAGCAATTGAGGCGGTGCTCAGTTTCTATGGCACCATCACCATTGACGAATTTGTCTATGAACTCGGTAAGCTGAACATTACAGCCAAAGCGAACATTGCTTCCACGGGTAAAATGAATGGTTTCTCATTTGAGTATGCAGGAATCGCCTTCAAAGCATCTCAGTTGGGTAAAGCCTATTCTTGGTCGATTCTGAGCCAGAAGGTTACTCTCACCGCTACTGTCGAGCCTCATGTGATTGATGATGCAGGGTTGCCAGATGAGGAATTAGAAGCAATGGAAAGCTTGGTGAACATCCACTACCAGCCTACAACCCATCCCCCTGCTATCCCATATACGGAGGAGATGGATACAGAACAAAACGACAAGGTTCGTTGGCTACTTTGGGTTCCCTATCTGAAGCAAATTATCCAAGCCTTAAAAGCAACTGGTTTGAACCTTCTTAAACCATCAATCAAAATGAAGCCCTTCCACTTCGTTTCTCACAACCAAAACAGTGGCGAAACAGATCCGCTTACTGACCATACTAAAATCGACATTGGCAACAAAAAACCCTCTATTTAATCTGGTTTAAACCCTCTAGTTATCAGATGGTTAAAGCCAACACTTAAGACAAATTGGCATACCATTCTCATTATTAATCATATTGATAGGAAATATCGATCGATCGTTTTTACAGATCAATTTTTGAATCATGATAGCCTTGGACTATCAATAAGATCTGATCGATCGGTACAAATGATTTGCTAGACAGTCATTTTGAGTCGTAATGTAACTTCAATCAAAGCGATATAGCTCACTGATTTATCAGCAAAATAAGCTGAAGGATAAGTGTGCTGTGCATTCAACGAAACAATACCGGATGAACCTATGACAGTAATGACCGAAGTCAAGCAACCAAACTTCTTGATGATGAAAAGAGTGTGGATGGCAATTGCCCTCCCAATTGTCATTTTCTATTTTTTAGGCATGAAAGGTTTAGTGGAACTTGCTGTCATTTGGATTTTCGCCAGCATCATGCTCTTGATGTTTGCTTATAAAAAATTCCGCATCAAGAAGTGGAATGCCAGCACCAAGGATCATTTTGGCGAGCAAGACGGGATGTGGAGTCATGAATTTGGTCCAACTTCAATGAAACTCGACCAGCACCGAGAACTGATCCATCTCAAGGAAGAGAATAAACAAAAGACCTACCCCTTCTCTGCTGTAAAAGAATGGCGATACAACCTTTCAACTACACGACAAAGAACAGGCTTGGATAGAGAACTCGACCGCACACACGACTTCAGAGAATCAGGTTTTTATATCGCTTTAGATGATGTTCAGTATCCTGAGTGGAGAGTAATGTTCTTTCCTCAAAAAGGTGACTTTAACTCGCAGGAAGGTATTAGAGATACAGAACTACAATTAAAGAGATGGATGCATATTTTCGAAAAAGTGGTGAACGGGACAGAATCGACTTCAAATAAGCATGTTAAGGTTTGAGCATTTTTATAATACAGTGAAGGAAACTATTTACAAGATGAAGCATAGATGAATTTTTTACAAAAACCTGCTCTGTTTAGTTCGATACGTTAAGGTTATTCAGCATGAAATAAAAATCAACATCTCAAGTAAAAAATAAAAAATATTTTTATAAACATTGACAATATATATACTACTGCTATTTGTATATTAAATTATAATTAGGAGGTAACTATGTATATGTCATTTTTTGAAGTATGGTTTTTAGCGGTTAGCATTGGTATTCTAACCGCTTTATTAAATCGAAGATATTACATAAAGAAAATTAAGACTTTAAGTATATCTAATCAACAACATACCGATAGTAAAACCAGTAAAAAAGAAAACATTTCGTCCTAAAAAACCAATTTCATTCCCTTTTTTTAGATTCGATATGAGTTTGCCTGCATGTAAAGCTTTAACAATTTTATTATCATCTTTGAGACTATTAACTTTATCCAACACTACAATATATGTATAAAGCCCATAAACGAATGCTGCTAAGAAAACAAACCCAGAAACATGAAGATCATGGCTAAGAGAAATGAACCTGATTGAGAAAAACACCAAAAAAAAAGCTCCAAAACAAATCCAATTTGTTATGTTACATTTCATATGAAAGTTTCCTAAGTTGAGTCCCATTAACTTAAAGTTTTATTAAGCTTCTTTATTGCCCTTAATGTCCCAACCCGATTGAGATTCAGCACCTTTCCCGCCCGATGAAGTCTGTTCCCAATACTGAATTTTGACCTTAGATGCCTGAAATTGATATGACATACTCAGGATTTCTGAGTTAATCGCTCCATTGAAAAGGACATTAGTAGCAAGCACATCCTCCAATGTGATCCTGCAATACTCGGTTTGACTACCACCTGCCTTGCAAGCGGAGAGTTCCACCTTGCTGATGTGATTGCCATTTGAGACATACTTCATTACTGCTGGAGTAGCCTTGTCGATATGGGTTTGAACTGTGAGATCACGATAATGCACTTTACCTGCACCACCACCTCCGCCAACACTCATGTTACCAGGTTGAATTGCTCCCCAAGTGAAGGAATCGACATTAATCCATCCCTTGTGGTTTGAGTCTTGAGATTCGCCTGTAATGCCTTCAATTTTGAGAAAAAGATCAATACTCATTTGTCTTCCTTTCCAACTCCAGTTATTTTAGGATCTGATTAGCACTCTTAACTGAAAGCTATGTTTACATAAAGATAATGTTATGGACAACTACTGGAATAAGAACAGATTTTCGGATTACTTCCTCACGATGGGTAATCTTCAGGCAAATCAACTAGTAAGCCTGGCTAACAATCTCTCACTCATTCACCTGAAAGATGGAATGCTCAGGATGCGTTTTCATGATGAAGTGAGGGACTTTGCGAATCTCCAACTTACTACCATTCGTTCTTCTACCAGTGATGAGCAATGTCAGGAATGCATACAAAATTTGAAGCAAGAATCTCATAACCTCACCCTGCAAGACAGGATGCTTCGTTCAGGACAAGCCACCATTTCAGCATCAGTTAAGTTTTATCATGATAACGAAAAAATTATTGGTTATGTGATAGATGCTATAGGAGTCGTGCTAGGGACACTTCAGATTGTCGCTGGTGTCGGGATTGTTGCAGGTTCATTAGCGACAGGAAACGTAGTAGGTATGTTGGCGGGGTCAGCCTTGGTCGCAAACGGGGCAGGCTCTACGATTGAAAGCATTGATAAACTAAGGGGTATACCTAATCCGTCAAATCCAGTAAAAGAGGCATACGAAGATACTGCGGAGTTCTTTGGCTTTGACTCTCGTCTTGGTTTACTTGCATATCAAGTTGTTGACCTGACCACTTCTTACTATGGGATTTTTAAGCTGACCCTAAAGCCAGAATCGTGGCGGTTATTCAAATTTCTTCCAACTGATTACTATCGCAAAGTACAGGTGATGAGTAAGCCTGCTCTCGCCCTCAAAGGAGCCGGAGCAGCGGTCAAAGGGGCAGGAATAGGGCTAAATCTTCAACAAATGAATGACAAAAAAGAAGGTAACTAATTTCTGTTCTTTCTAATAAAACAGTGAGCTTTCCAGGCAAGATTCAGTGGTGTGACGAAGTAAACAATTAACAATCCTATGATAAGAACGATACCATAGGATACTAAGCTCTCATCGTGCCCCTTGTAAAGGCCGTATGCAAAGACAGAAGCAATGATGGCAATGCAAATAATCCCTCCCCAGAATCGCTTACTTAAATCTAAAACAAGGCTCTTAAGCGAGTCCGTCTGAGACTCGTCTCTCTTAATTATACTTTTGAGTTTGCCAATATCTTTTGTAGAAAAACCATTCTCAAGAAGCTTTTGTTCGTAATCGTTCATTTCAAAAATCCCGAGCTAAATTCTTATACAATAAATATAACATGACTGAAAGGGCCTATGCCACATGATCTGTTTGCAGAACACTCACCATTTAGTTGAAGTGAACAGATCATGTGGCTCAAGAATTATACTTTATTTTTCAAGCAGAAAAAAACAAAATTAGTGTTATTTCTTCAGCTTTCTCCCTTGATGCCTAAATTCGGGTCTATACTCGAAATTTTTCTTTTGGCTTCTGAAGGTTTTCTCAGCTTCATATTCATTCCAAATGATATATTCAACAATGAACTTGTAGAAATAAATAACCCGTTCAAGATTTATTGTTGAGGGTATTGTAAGGTAATTAGGGCTGAGTAAAGAGGAAGTCAAAACAGCCAAAATATTACTTGGACCAGCCAAATGCTGATTTTCATATTCAGATTGATATTTCAGGAAGTATCCCACACAAAATAAATAAGCATCTTTGACAATCTTTTCCTTATTACAGCCTGATTCATCATACCTAATAATAAATCTGTTGAGTAAAATCAAAAACCTTTGGTCAGGCAAATACCTTTGTAATCCATTCATAATAAGCATCCTTGCTAATTCGTCATCCTTGACATAATATTTATAACGCATCCTGATAGAAAATCAAATTTTACCGAAAAAAACATCATTATTCTTTATAAGTTTTTTCTCTATCAATTGGAATTAAGGGTGCATTGAGTTGATGTTCTTTAATTCCATATTTGTGAGCATTATATTGCCATATTACAAACTGCTGTTTCAAAACCCTGACTTCTTCTTTAAGGGACTCATTTTTCAACTGCAAATTTTTTATCTGCTGTGAAGCAATGTTCAGGTTTGCAGGTCTTTTAACTTCAGATGCTCCAGATTTTATGTTTTTCTTTTGAAGTTCAAAAGCTCTCGCTATCTCTTTATGCTGACTGAGGGACTGTCTTGTTGGTCTCTTAACAAGAAGCTCGGCAACAGAATCACAAAGATTTTCCCAGGTAAACTTACCCTGTTTTGAACTCTGCCAACCTGCTATACAATTTATAATTGTTTGTAGATCTTTGTTAGTTAGATATTTGGCCATTATTTTTCTCCTTGTTATTTAATACAGCATTGCAATCTTTGTTTATTTCTAAAATACGAGACAGATGTGAAAAATCGTCACAATGTGTTCTTATAAGCGAACCATCAGGTAATTCGGGATTTTCCATCAATGCAATAATCCCTTTCAGTCTTTCAAGTGTCTTGGTTTGATGCTGATACCACTTATCAGCTCCGAGTTCGTCCTCACGAATAGCCTTATTAGCCTTAACAACGAGGCCTTCTGTCGTATCAAGTAAGGACTTGAGCCTATCAAGATTCTGCTTTTCCCCTTTGACACAAACTTGCTCACTACAGTTGATACAATCAAAGTATTTGCTACAGGGAGCTAAAATGTAGTCATGCACACAATATCCATATTCTGTTATATGGACAGCACCGTGCTCTAATTTAATTTTTAAGTCATGAAGAGTGGAGATTTCGAAGTTCTCAATCACATCACTATCGCAGGGGATTATGTTATTTTGATTAATCCCCAGAGCTTTGACCTTTTCAATCATCTCAGCTTCTGTGATGTGGTTGTAAACTCTATTCTGGGTAACAGACACCCTACCCGACCATTTTGCTATGTCCAGCTCTCCGAGACCTCCTCTTTGAGCGATGGTGTTAAGTAGATGTCTGGCTTGATGAGTCCTCAGAAACAAAGCATTATTATGTTCATCATAGTATCCATGCCTTTCGAAAATATTCTTATGTTTATTGATTTTTGAACTACCTAATTCCTTTGAGAAAAAGACATTTGATATTTTAAACAGTTCACTACCAGTTTGTAGTTTCATACTGAGCTGGTTAACGAAGAGGGCACAAAGCGCATTACTGAATCGAACATCCTTTTCCTTATCGAACCAAATTATTCTTGCTGATTTATCTTTCATCTTATGCTCAAGAACCTTACTTCTTTCCCTTGGCTTTTCAGATAATTTCAATAGCCTTTTGATGGCAAGTTTAGCCGTAGGAACCATGATTTCAGGTATCCACTTTATATTTGCTCCGAAACCTTTCAATGAATAAAATCTCAAGCCGTAGCATTCCTTTCCTTCCCTATTCTTTTCGATCACTTCGCAGTCAGCTCGTAAAGATAATATTTCAGTTATACGGCTTGGTGCACACATAAGCAGAGCGAACACAGAAGTAACAAAAAGGTCTCTTTCATGAAGATCATGGTCCTGCATTGAGAAGATCTCTCCAATTGCTTGTAAAGCCTTTTCGTTAGGCAGTTTAGCTAATCTGGCTTTGTCTGCATTATCAGAAATCGACAATCTTGACTCAGGCGGTCTAATGTAACTACTCCATTTGATTAAGCCACAATTAAGAAGTTCTTTCTCGTTCAGGAAGGTGATTAATTTCTCCATGAATTTACCACATTTGTATGCCACTGCTTTAGTGTAGTTATCATTAATGTCAGATAAGCACTCATCGAGAATGACTGGATTTAGTAATTTTATATCACCAGAATCAGTGTATTCTAAAAGATTTTTTTCGATCACTCTAAGCACAATAGGAAAAGTTAATCTATCAAATCCTCTCGAATTAGAGCAAAAAACATAAGCCACATATGACTTGCAAAACTCAAGGTAACTGGGATCAAGATCTTCCGCTTTACTGAACGATTTCAATTTTACATTCTTAATCTTAAATTTAGAAAATTTAAATATTTTCCTCCAATGATTACTATCCCAATCATTATCAAGTAGATTTCCACTCAACTGGCCTTTGCAATTTAGGATAAATTCTTTAAGGTTTTTCTCTGCTAAGATTTCCGTTTTACTCCTAAAATCAACTATTTTACTTTCATTCATGTCTTTTACTCCTTTGTAATTTTAAAGTCTCACATTTTTTTACTACTTCTTCTACAGCCATTATTGTTCTGTCTAAGGTTTTACTGATAGTTGTATCTTGAGTATTAGTCATAACTCTTTCTCTTTGTTTCAATAAATGATTTCGTAATTCCATATGTGGTGCATCAACAAATGGACGAAAGTGGTGGCAGGTATAACAAGGAACAGGAACATTCGCCTGACAAGATTTACAACCATCACATGCTCCAGTTACTTCACCTGCTAAGTTTCTTACTGCCAATTCGTTTTTCTTTACTAAATTATCCACCTGGATTTCACCTTGGAAAAAACTGGAATACTTCTGCATATGATTCCCCACTGCCTGGTCAATTCTTGCAACATGATCAGCATTAAATTCCACATATATCCCTGTATATTGAGTTGTAGAGTGGTCTAACAGTTCTGCAATGACCAATTCGCTGGCACATTCTCTCGCAGCTCTTGTGCCAACGGTGTAACGAAACCTTCGGGAGCTTACATTTAATCTTTCATTAGTTCTCTCAGAGAAAACATTTTCTGTTTCAGCGATAAACCTAAGTGTTTTATTAATCTTCACAGAATATTCGTGAGCTTTATCAGACACAAAAACCTTGCTAAGTTCGTTATTTTTTTTGAACATTCTTAATTTTAGCATTGATATAAAAAGAGGTGTACTTCCTACTTCTCTATCATTCAGTTCTCTGCCCAATGCACTAGAGATTTCTTTGACACTTAAATCACACTGTTTACAGAGTAAATCATACAGGTCTTTTGTCACTTGATAACTTCTGCAAACTTCCCTGAACCCCAAGCCTTGCTTTATCCTCGGGATACTAATGACATAAGAATAGTTATTCTCATTTACTTTTAACCTTCTTATATCCGATACCTTCATCTGCGAAATCTGTAGTGGCCTTCTTCCAGTTGCGCTTATCAGCAAAGTCATTGCTAATTGAGTAATATCTATTTTTTCCTTGTCATATGCTCTATAGCAAGCTTCAAGAAAAGATTGTAATTCGATATCGGTAAATGGGCCTTTAACTTGATCTCTTCTTCTTACAACTTCTCCTTTTTTGTTATCAGGGATTATTAGTTTGCACAAAAAAACATATGCACCTTCATCTATTCCAGAATAGCCCAATTCATACCATTTTTTTATGAGTATCCTTACCGATGACATAATATTATTGTTCTTACCATCAGATCCTCTAAACCTCACAAGGGAAAATTCATCAATTCTCTCAGGCTTCACATTTACAATAAACCTTCTAAAATTATTATTTATTAATTTAACTGAAGCAGGACTTAATTCACAAGCTAAGTGCTTTAGTGTTTTTAAATATCCTCCCAACAATTCTTTGTTTATGGCATCTTTTACCGATTTAATATTAACTGTCGCATTTCGGCTTAGCCTCCATGTCTCATCACTTAGGGAAAAGTAATAACCTTTCGTTTTAGCTTCATAAGTGCTCTCATTATCGTCACCATTAATATTTACTCTTAACATCAAACACCTCCTCTGTTGATAATCTCTTTTTGCATATTTAAAGCTATCTCTCCGGCTTTCTTTTCGATGAATCTTCTGTTATAAGTTGAAGCAGTTCCCGAACCCTCTTTCCAACCCATCAGTAAAGACCTCATTTGTTCTTGCTCATATTGGTTAGGCGGATTTTCCATTTGATCCATCTTTGAAGAAAACTCATAGTTCCAGGTATGCCTTAACTTATGCCCTGTCATTCTGGAAAGTTCTGGGCAAGAATTCTTTAAAGCATTAATAATTTTATGATATGCTTGAATAGATAAGGGTTCACCGAAAGTATTTCCTTTTTTATGGCAGATAAATAAATACCCATTATCTTTTTTCATTCTATGCTTACGTCTTTCAATTTTTATATAATCACAAATTTCATTGCATAGATCATTTGATATAGACAGCTTCCTTTCTAAGGTTTTAACAAGCGGTTGTTTTATCCTTGAGTCATTAGGATCATCAGCTCTCCTGTTAATTGAAATTGTCTGAGAGCCTATATCAATATCTGTAACCTTGATGTTTAGTAATTCTCCTGCCCTTAATCCTAAATGATAAAGAATTAATATCATTAGCCTATTTCGCCTTTGCACATCAGCTTTAAATGGATTTATTTCTGAACCTATTTTTAAAACATCAAACAAAATATTTAGTTGATTATTACTGAGGTTTTTATCATTTATTAAATTTTGATTTCTTAATCTAATTTTAGGTCTATGACTTTTCATTTTCGCAATGAATTTATCAATAAGTATATGATCTCTTTTATAACTTACCGTGAAGAAGTCACATAGCCATTCAAGATATTTTGTAATGGCTGTTAATCTGAAGTATTGCGTATTGCTACTAACCCTGCACCCGCTGTCAAGGTTTACAACCTTCTCTTTTTTCATTCTCTTAGTTATGAATTCTTTCAATGCATCAATCTCTTGAAGACGAAGAAACTCTGCTGTTTTGATCCTTTCTTCTAAGTCAATTTTCTTAAAATTCAAAAATCGATAAAACAAAGCTATACTCGCTGAATGTAGCTCAATAGTTGAAATTGATTCGTTCCTCTTTCTTAATTCTGATGAAATATATAAACATGGATAATAAAGTGGCATTTTTGAAACTTTATCAGTTATGAGACAACACCTCTCTCCTGTATCCATTTTTATTGTATTAGTTACTATTCTATCCATATCTCTCCTTATTTTATTTACATTATTTTAGTTCCAATCTTTTTTAAAAATCTTGCAAAATAGGTATATGTATAACCTAAATAGAAAATGACCTATAAGTATCTTGCAAAGAAATTATTGTCTTTTACTTAATAAAATCAGTAATATCAAGTAGATCTAAAATTATTATTGCATTTATATATAAGGTAGATAGAAGGATCTTTCTATTTACCTTATACTGACTTTTCATTTCTCTCCCCCTTGATATATCTGATATCACTAATAATTCTGTAAAGTATTTTGCAATATACTTATTAGAAACCCCTCTAAATCTTGCATTTTCTTTTTCCAATTAAAACATATTAGTCGTTGTAACTCTTTTGATATTATTGTCAATATCTATCCAGATAAAATTAACAACATATTAATAAAATAGTTTACAGGATGGTTATAATTTTAGTATTATTATTTTTTACTTTCATCAATTTGAGGTTATATGAGCTTCCGCACTATGCTTCCCAAAATAGGTTTTATTGTGGCAATTCTGTCAGGACTTGCAACATTTGGAGGTTTCGTTCGTGACCTAAATAAACCGTCACCTAATTTAAATGTTGAGATTGATGAAAATGCTTTTAACATCCCTACACAATACTTTGAAAAAACCGTGAAATTCTACAATTCAATTAATTATGATAAAATTCATGATTTAATTGATGAGATTGTAATTACTGGAACCCCTCTTGAAAAAGATAGATTAACTCAGAAAGTAATTGGTTTAATGTCAAGCCAGTTTTCACCCCCATTCGAAAAAAGCATCTTTGAATATAAGAAGCAATATTTTATTGATATTACTAATACTGGAGGTGTGGTTGCTAAAGATGTCTATGTAGACTATCCTGAAAAAGTGCTATTAAGCACAAAAGATGATAATGATAACTACTCAAATGAAGACTCCCTTGTATCAAGCCTAAAAATCCCCTCAATAAGACAAGGAGGTAAGTATTTAATATGGGTTTGGACGAAGAATGATAAATTTGATGTCAATGACATAAAGATTGGAACTACTGATCAGGTTGCCAACATATCGTTAGGTCAGACTTATTATGGGAAAACTGGGCAGATAATAAGTGCAATTCAAGATAATATTGTTTTATTCTTTGGGCTGTTAGCATTGCTGGTTGTACTATTTGTATACTCACTTTCGATAGTATTATCACAACTTATTGATAGTAAATGATTTTAAAACAGGCAACTGGGTTCGCTGCCTGTTTTAGCTACAATTTATTATACAAGTTATGAAGACTCACATAATATATTAAATTAAAAAAACAAGTTTTATATCGAGTTATGGAATTTTATTAGTATTCATGAGAGCCTCATACAATTCATTTTTTTCTTGTTGAGCTACTGAGTTTAATATTCTTCGGTTCAAAACATAAACCAAAACAGAATGCCATTTCTTTCTTTCCGTGGAAAAAGACCATTTTTCTAATAATACATCGTTAACACATATCCAAATGACCTGATAGTCGTTGCTGATAAGAAAACTTTTGAAAATGTAGTCTTCAATACATAAAGCATGACCTATCACTATCTGTGATTTGAAAATCCAGAATGGCTGTGGTTTTGTTAAGTCAGATAAAGTAGAAAAGGTTAACCTTCTAACCTGAGCCGCCTGCATAGTGTTATTAACTCTATGACCATTTCGCCAACTCCTCAGATCACCAAGCAGATAATTTACTCGTTGATTTCGTGCTTTGCTATCTGAGGATTGATACTGAACATAGGGCGGACCATCACCATTCTGACGGTAACGAGCAAGTGTTTTAACACTTACTCCTAAGTAAAGTGCCGCTAAATCCACTCCTACAGTGGCATCATCTGGCATGTCACTAAACAAACTCCACACTTCTGACATTGCTCTCAAAGTTTCGATAGTGCTCATGCATCCTTCCCGACATTTTCAGGTATTGGAGGGTATTTAGCTGATGCCAATAAACTATTATATAATCGAGGAGCCGTCATCAATATGTGTAACTCAATCCGTTGAAGTGCTTCATATACACGATTATTGTCTGGTTCCGCATACCTTTCTGTTGGATCGGTAGTATTGCGGTGGTTTAAAAGCTTCTTCACTACTGCATAGGAAACAAGCTCTTCTGCGATACGACCGAATGTCCTTCTTAGGTCATGAGTTCCAAGTTTAACGATTCCTGCCTCTTCACAAAGATATTCCCTTAGACTTTTACTGTCGCTGTAGTGACCAGCTTGGCTTCGTGGAGAACGTGCTGGAAAGACCCATTTCCTTCTACTCGCTTTTAATTCCTTCTCAAAAACGATATCCCTTCTGTTCTCCAACAAGCATTTTGCTGCATCACAGATGGGAAGTTCATGGTTAGTCCTGTTCTTGGTATCAAAGAAGAATATTTTCCTATTAGCCAAATCGACATAGCTCGTAGACTTTGCTTCTTCTACAGATAGCTCATCTCTCCAGCAGAGCGAAGCCGTCTCTTCCTTTCTTGCTCCAAGCAGGACCGTTAGCAGGAGATAATCGCAACCAAGGCGGTTGAAGCTTCTTTTGTTGTATAGGGCATCAAGAAACTTCCCCAAGGTATCTTTTGAGGAAAGCGGATTTCTCACACCTTTTGACTGATAGCTTTCTTCCAGTTCAGAGCGACTACGGTATTTCTTTTGCACCCTGAGGACTGTAAAGGGGTTATAGGTGAGAACGGGTAATCGTTGCTGACTCTGAGCATCCATTGCTTCAACATCAATAGCATGTTGTACAGCCACATTGGCCCATCGGAATGTTTGCTCGGCTGTTGTCCTGGTCTTTGAAGCCATCTCATCAAACTTCTTCAAAATGATGTTTCCAGTAAGGTCACGAACACGATACCTTTCCCATTCTTGGAGCTTTTGTTCCGCTTTATCCAGCACCCGGATTGAATTTGGTTTTGCTGGTTTGCTTCGTCCAAGAAGATGCTTTCGGTATTGGGCAAAAATCTCACTTAGGGTCAGTTCAGCGATATCAGCCTCTCGCTTAACTGCATTTGGATTTCTTTTAGTGGATTTCATCGATTGTGCATAGGTTCTCGCAACCTCACGAGCCTGATCAATCGAAGCGAAATCCGATACATTACCTATTGTTGCTCTGATGACCTGCGAAGGTGACTTTCCCTCTGAAGGGCTTCTCCTCTCACCTGAAACCCTTCGTTGAATGATATAGGTCTTCTTTGTGGCACTGATCTTTACACCAAAGCCAACGGGTGAATCACGGTGGCTGTCAGTGATAAGATACGGCTTACCAGATACATTAGGCACATACATAATTCGTCCATCTGAATCAAACTCGGGTTTTGTCTCTATAGACAACTTGTTGATTACTATGGATTGACTCAGAATCATCTTCACGATTTTCGCCTCATGTATACCAAAGTGACATGTTGTATTCTGGATAGTATCTAGAATACATCTGGCATACAAATTTTCGGATTTAGATGAGTTTATCATGGTTTCACATGGGGCCACTTGAGTACTTCTAAAACCATAAAAATGAGTAAATTCAATATGAAAGAGTCTGTAGACAAGGACTTTTCCACCCATACTCCGATGATGCAGCAATACCTGCGCCTGAAGGCTGACCATCCCGAAATCCTGCTGTTTTATCGCATGGGCGATTTTTACGAGCTGTTCTACGACGACGCCAGGCGAGCATCACAACTGCTGGAGATTTCACTCACGAAACGCGGCGCGTCAGCGGGTGAACCCATCCCGATGGCGGGCGTGCCCTATCATGCTGTTGAAGGTTATCTGGCAAAACTGGTCCAGCTCGGTGAATCCGTGGCGATCTGTGAGCAGATTGGCGACCCGGCACTGAGCAAAGGACCGGTTGAGCGTAAAGTCGTGCGCATTGTGACGCCCGGCACCATCAGTGATGAAGCGCTGCTGCAGGAGCGTCAGGACAACTTACTGGCGGCAATCTTCCAGAGCCAGCGCGGGTTTGGCTATGCCACCCTCGATATCAGTTCGGGGCGTTTTCGCCTGAGCGAACCGGTCGATCAGGAGACCATGGCGGCAGAACTCCAGCGCACTAATCCTGCCGAACTGCTCTATCCCGAAGATTTCCAGGCCATGGCGCTGATCGATCAGCGCCGTGGTCTGCGCCGTCGTCCGCTATGGGAATATGAAATCGACACCGCACGCCAGCAATTAAACCTGCAATTTGGCACGCGTGATCTCAGCGGCTTTGGTGTTGAACAGGCTCATCTGGCGCTACGCGCTGCAGGTTGTCTGCTTCAATATGTCAAGGATACCCAACGCACCTCCCTGCCACATATTCGCTCGTTAAGTATGGAGCGCCAGCAGGACAGCGTAATCATGGATGCAGCCACTCGCCGCAACCTGGAAATCACGCAAAATCTGGCCGGCGGTACCGAAAATACCCTGGCAGCAGTGTTGGATAAAACCGTGACTCCGATGGGCAGCCGTATGCTGAAGCGCTGGCTGCATATGCCACTGCGCGACGTCACCACCATCAGTCGTCGCCAGGAATCGATTGCCGAACTGCAATCCCTGAGTGAAGCACTGCAGCCGGTACTGCGCCAGGTGGGCGATTTGGAACGCATCCTGGCGCGTCTGGCACTGCGCACCGCGCGCCCGCGTGATTTAGCTCGCATGCGACATGCATTCCAGCAACTGCCGGAATTAAACCAGCAGCTGGAAGATGTCGAGGCGATTCAACTGGTCAATTTGCGTTCGCAGATGGGTGAGTTTACTGAATTGCGCGAGCTGCTGGAACAAGCCGTCATTGAATCCCCTCCCGTGCTGGTGCGTGACGGTGGTGTGATTGCGCCCGGTTATAACGCTGAATTAGATGAATGGCGTGCGCTGGCAGACGGTGCCACTGATTATCTCGACCGCCTGGAAATTCGCGAACGAGAGAAGCTAGGGCTGGATACTTTAAAGGTAGGTTTTAACGCAATTCATGGTTACTACATTCAGGTCAGCCGCGGCCAAAGTCACCTGGTGCCGATTCACTATGTACGCCGCCAGACGCTGAAGAACGCCGAGCGCTACATCATTCCTGAATTGAAAGAGTACGAAGACAAAGTACTGACCTCGAAAGGGAAAGCGCTGGCGCTGGAAAAAGGACTGTACGAGGCGTTGCTCGACCGTCTTCTGCCACACCTTGAAGCACTGCAGATCAGTGCGGCGGCACTGGCTGAACTGGATGTGCTGGCTAACCTGGCAGAGCGTGCCTGGACACTGAATTACTGCCGCCCGGTGTTGCAGGAAAAAGCGGGCATTCGCATCACCGCAGGCCGCCATCCGGTCGTGGAACAGGTCCTGAAAGAGCCGTTTATTGCTAACCCGCTATCGTTGTCAAATCAACGACGCATGCTGATCATCACCGGCCCCAATATGGGCGGTAAAAGTACTTACATGCGTCAGACTGCATTGATTGCGCTGATGGCGTGGATTGGCAGCTATGTGCCAGCCGAAGAAACCATAATGGGTCCCATCGATCGCATCTTTACTCGCGTCGGTGCGGCTGATGACCTGGCGTCTGGACGGTCAACCTTTATGGTTGAGATGACGGAAACGGCCAACATCCTGCACAACGCCACTGAGAACAGCCTGGTGTTGATGGATGAAATCGGTCGCGGCACATCGACCTACGATGGGCTGTCGCTGGCATGGGCTTGTGCGGAGAGTCTGGCAAACCGCATCAAAGCAATGACGCTGTTTGCCACCCACTACTTCGAACTGACGACCCTGCCGGAAAAAATGGAAGGCGTAGTGAATGTGCATCTTGATGCCATGGAGCATGGCGATACCATTGCATTTATGCACAGCGTACAAGATGGCGCAGCCAGCAAAAGTTATGGTTTAGCCGTTGCTGCGTTAGCGGGCGTGCCGAAAGACGTGATCAAACGTGCGCGCAACAAGCTGAAAGAGCTGGAAGCGCTCTCCGGCAGTTCAGCGGCATCCACTGTAGAAGGGTCGCAAATGCAGCTGCTGGTGGCAGAAACATCGCCAGCCGTAGACGCGCTGGAAGCATTGGACCCGGACAGCCTCACGCCAAAACAGGCGCTGGAGTGGATTTACCGCCTTAAAACGTTGGTTTAGTTCGCTTCTGATGATCGGCGGGTAATGACGCCGCTCATTAGCGTAACGGCCTGATAACGCACATAAAAAAACGGTGACCCAGGGGTCACCGTTTTTTATTGCCGGTTACAGCTTATTCGCGAAACAGTGCTTCAATGTTGAGGCCCTGAGTCTGCAGGATTTCACGCAGACGACGCAGACCTTCAACCTGAATCTGACGGACGCGCTCACGGGTCAACCCGATCTCACGGCCCACATCTTCCAACGTTGCCGCTTCATAGCCTAACAGGCCGAAACGACGCGCTAGCACTTCACGCTGCTTGGCATTCAATTCAAACAACCACTTAACGATGCTTTGTTTCATATCATCGTCCTGCGTGGTGTCTTCCGGGCCGTTGTCTTTTTCATCGGCCAGGATATCCAGCAGCGCTTTTTCGGAATCTCCACCCAGCGGTGTGTCAACCGAGGTAATACGCTCGTTGAGACGCAGCATACGGCTTACATCATCAACCGGCTTGTCTAACTGCTCGGCAATCTCTTCAGCACTCGGCTCATGGTCAAGCTTGTGCGAAAGTTCTCGCGCGGTACGCAGATAAACATTCAACTCTTTAACGATGTGGATCGGCAGACGAATAGTACGGGTTTGATTCATGATCGCCCGTTCAATAGTCTGACGTATCCACCAGGTGGCGTATGTTGAGAAACGGAACCCACGTTCTGGGTCAAACTTCTCCACGGCACGAATCAGGCCGAGATTACCCTCTTCAATCAGATCCAGCAGTGCGAGACCACGATTGCTATAACGACGGGCAATTTTCACCACCAGGCGTAAATTACTTTCAATCATGCGGCGGCGAGAAGGAATGTCACCACGTAGTGCACGACGAGCGAAGAACACTTCTTCTTCCGCCGTCAGTAGTGGAGAGTAACCGATCTCACCAAGGTAAAGCTGCGTCGCATCCAAAACGCGTTGCGTCGCACCCTGTGACAACAGCTCTTCTTCAGCTACTTCGTTATCACCAGGTTCGTTCTCAACGAGAGCCTTCTCATCAAAAACCTCAGCTCCGTTCTCCTCGAATTCCGCATCTTCATGTAACTCGTTAACTTTCAGCGTATTCTGGTTCATAAGCGGCTCCTACCCGTGATCCAAGGGCAGAACACCTAAGGTTCTGCCGGATTATCGCTGCGGTAAATAACGCAACGGGTTTACGGATTTCCCCTTGTAACGAATTTCAAAATGTAATCTAACCGAACTGGTTCCGGTACTACCCATGGTAGCGATTTTTTGCCCCGCCTTAACTTCCTGTTGTTCCCGGACCAGCATGGAATCGTTATGGGCGTAAGCACTCAGATAATCATCATTGTGTTTGATGATGATTAAATTACCGTACCCACGGAGCGCGTTGCCTGCGTATACCACCCTTCCTGAAGCAGTGGCGACAACAGGTTGTCCACGCGAACCGGCGATATCGATCCCTTTGTTTCCGCCTTCCGCAGCGGAGAAGTTATCGATGATCTTCCCATCAGTCGGCCAACGCCAGCTTCCCACTGGGGTTGTGCTGTTAGTCGTGCTGCTGACTGTAGGCGGTGCGGTAACCGGAGCTGTGGTCGTTGCCACATTATTTGCTCCTTTCGACGGCAGCATTTTACCGCCTGTCGAACCCGAATCATCAGAATACGTAATAACAGGTTGCTGTGCAACAGGGGCAGATTTAATTTGCGTCTGGTTGGATGCAACCGGCACCCCGCCCTGCGTGGCGTCCGCTGCGGTTATCGCATTGCCACCGGTGATGGTCTGGCCATTACCGTTGCCAACCTGCAGCACTTGCCCGGCTTCCAGGCCATACGGGGCCGCGACATTGTTGCGTTGCGCCAGATCGCGGAAGTCATTGCCGGTAATCCAGGCAATATAAAACAGGGTATCGCCACGTTTGACGGTATAGGTCTCACCACCGTAACTACCTTTAGGAATATTCCCATAATTACGGTTGTACACGATACGACCATTTTGCGTGACAACATTATTATTGCCACTAACCATTCCACCGGAGGGTGCAGCCGATGGTGTACCGCCGCTTAACATTCCGCCGTGTGGCATGGCGGGTACGGTACTGTTCTGCGATGAGAGCATGCCACCGCTGCTGGGTGCAGACGTCATGCCGCCGCCTGAGGACATCATACCGCTGTCCCCGCCGCCGCCAATCTGGCTTATCGGAGCCTGCGTGTTGTCGCCTGAGCTACAGCCCGCCAGCCAAAAACCTACCAGTGAAAGTGCCGCCAAACGGCGTAATTGAAATACTGTGCTTCCCGTGCTCATTGATCCCCCGTTATGGCAAACCTGGATGTAACTGTGTCGTGGATGTGACCGCATTATTCACTGCGCAACAGGCGAAATACGGTCTTTCACATTGATTAACAAGGATAGTAACAATATCAACTGCGCCATGCCATGTAACAGTTGTGAAGATTTACGTAGCAATGGCTCAGGCTAGATCGCCCTGAACTAACGGCACAAAGCGGACGGGTTCGATGATTTCTTCAATTAATTCATCACCCTGGCGATGTAAACGCTTTAAGACCTGCTGATCTTCGCCTACTGGCAGCACCATTTTGCCACCCTCACCTAATTGCGCTATCAGCGCAGTCGGAATTTCAGGGGGTGCGGCGGTGACAATGATGGCATCAAACGGGCCACGCGCTGCCCAGCCTTGCCAGCCGTCTCCATGGCGCGTCGAAATATTGTGCAGGTCGAGTTGTTTCAGGCGGCGCTTGGCCTGCCACTGCAACCCTTTGATGCGTTCCACGGAATAAACGTGATTAACAAGATGGGCCAGAATAGCGGTCTGATACCCCGAACCAGTGCCAATTTCCAGCACGCGAGATTCCGGGTTCAGTTCAAGTAACGCGGTCATCCGCGCCACCATGTAGGGCTGTGAAATCGTCTGCCCACTGCCAATCGGCAGCGCAACGTTTTCCCAGGCTTTATGTTCAAACGCCTCATCGATAAAGCGTTCACGCGGGACATCGGCGATGGCTTTAAGCAGGTGCTCATCGTGAATTCCCTGGGCACGCAGCTGCTCTAACAGCGTTTCGATGCGGCGGTTCACCATGCCAGATTTACCTCAGCCTCGATTAACCAGTCGCGTAATACTTCTTGTGCCGCATGTGCAGTGAGATCGACATGCAGTGCCGTTAGCGACACATAACCTGCATCCACCGCCGCGAAATCGGTATCGGGGCCCGCATCCAGTTGATCCCCCGGTGGACCAATCCAGTACAGCGTATGGCCGCGCGGATCTTCCGTGCAAATCACCTGATCGGCAGGATGACGGCTGCCACAGCGTGTCACACGAAAACCTTTGATTTCCGATAGCGGTAGATCAGGCACGTTGATATTCAGGATACGCCCGGTGCGCAGCGGTGCACGGGACAGCGCCCGCAGCAGTGTGCAGGTCACCGCCGCTGCGGTGGCATAGTGTTGATGGCCATTGAGTGAAACCGCCAGCGCGGGCAGTCCGAGATGGCGCCCTTCCATTGCGGCGGCCACGGTGCCAGAGTAAATCACGTCATCACCCAGATTGGGGCCGGCGTTGATCCCTGAAACCACAATGTCCGGACGTGGCTGCATCAGTTTGTTAACCCCGAGAAACACACAATCCGTCGGCGTACCCATCTGTACGGCGATGTCACCATTCTCATGGGTAAAAGTACGCAGCGGGGTTTCTAACGTCAGGGAATTTGATGCGCCACTTCGATTGCGATCGGGCGCGACAACCTGCACCTCCGCAAACTCACGCAGTGCGCGAGCCAGCGTCTGAATGCCGGGGGCATGAATTCCATCGTCGTTGCTGAGCAATATCCGCATCTGTTCCTGACCTTTGTTCATTCAACTGGCCCTCAACTCGCCTGGCATCCGCTATTAGGGTGCCGGATAAAGAAGATCTGGCGAGACGAAGATGTTTGCATTCTAGCGGTGAGGCGCGGGAAGTGGTAGGCGTAAATCACGGAACTTCCGGCGTTTGCCGCAACATTACGCAGCCGGAGTAAAGATTTACCCGGCGTTAAGGCCGGTTAAAGTGGGGTTATTCCTCGCTGATAGGCGCAGCGGCACCGTTACTCAGCAGTTCGCGCACCACGCTGGTGGCAAAACTCCCGGCTGGCAGCCAAAACTGCATCTCCAGCGTCACGTCATCCCACCAGTTCCAGCGCAGATCTTTCGGCACCACCAGCATGGCGCGGCGTGCCGCGTCAACGCGTTCACGCTCCAGCAGCGCCAGCAAATCCGCAGCAGGTGCGAGATTAGCCTGCTCAAAGGCCAGCGCGTCTCCCTGGGGGCCCAGCTCACCTCGCCCGGCGAGCGGCGCGGTGATGCGCAGTTCATGATGATTCACACGCTGCTGCAATTCCGCCAACTCTTCTGCCTGCGCCACAAACCAGCTGCCGCGTCCGGCCAGCTGCAGCGCATCGCCCTCCTGCACTTGATCCAACACGCCATCACGCTGCAAACGCGCACTGGTGACCTGATTAAATAGCTGGCTGCGCGCAGCGGACAGCAAAATACCTTTCATGCTGCGATCGCGCGGGCGGAACTTATCTTCTGCCCACAATTTTGCCTGCGTCAGGTTATTGCCGCCGCGGCCAAAGCGTTGTTCACCAAAGTAGTTAGGCACGCCGCTTTGCTGGATATGCTGCAAGCGCGCTTCCACTTCAGCGCGATCCGAAATCTGACGCACAACCAAGCGGAACGCATTACCTGCTAGCGCGCCAGTGCGCAATTTGCGCTTATGGCGGATCACCTGCAGAATTTCCACACCTTCCAGCTGGAAACCGGCCAAATTCGGCATCGCGTTACCCGGCACGCGGAAACACAGCGTCTGCTCGGTCACCGCATGGCGGTCTTTCATCCCGGCATAGCTCATATCACGTTGATGCACACCGAGGAATTTCGCGATTGCTTCAGCGACAAAGCGCGTATTGCAACCGATCTTGCGGATGCGCACTAGCACCTGCTCGCCTTCGCCATCATAGGGATAGCCGAGGTCTTCAATCACCAAGAAATCTTCGGGATTGGCCTTGATCACGCCGGTGGCGCTTGGAACGCCGTGCAGGTAAAGCAGTTCACTCATACTTAATCGGCCTTCACCAGCAGCGCCACGGCTTCACAGGCAATGCCTTCGCCACGGCCGGTAAAGCCGAGCTTCTCGGTCGTGGTCGCTTTGACGTTGACATCATCCATATGGCAGCCCAGATCTTCGGCGATGTTGACGCGCATCTGCGGCACATGCGGCAGCATTTTCGGCGCTTGCGCGATGATGGTCACATCGACGTTACCAATGCGATAACCTTTCTGCTGGATGCGACGCCAGGCTTCACGCAGCAAGCCACGGCTGTCCGCCCCCTTGAAGGCGGGATCGGTGTCCGGGAATAGCTTGCCGATATCGCCCATCGCCACCGCGCCGAGCAGCGCATCCGTTAGTGCATGCAGGGCCACATCGCCATCTGAATGGGCAACAAAACCGTGTTCGAAGGGAATACGCACCCCACCAATCACTAACGGACCTTCGCCGCCAAAAGCGTGAACGTCAAAACCGTGACCGATACGCATCATGCGCTCTCCTTTAACTGAATCTGGGTTAGATAGAAGGCCGCCAGCGCCAGGTCTTCTGGCCGCGTCACCTTAATGTTGTCGCTGCGTCCGCTGACGAGCTCTGGATGATAGCCGCAATATTCCAGCGCCGACGCTTCATCGGTAATAGTAGCGCCTTCATGAAGTGCACGCGTTAAACACGCCGTCAGCAGCTGATGCGGGAAAAATTGTGGCGTGAGTGCGTGCCAGAGATCTTCGCGTTCAACGGTATGCGCAATCGCCGCTTTACCGGGTTCAGCACGCTTCATGGTGTCACGCACCGGTGCCGCCAGAATCGCCCCGACTTTGCTGTGCTCACGAACCGCCAGCAGGCGTGCCAGGTCATCAGGGTGTAAGCATGGCCGCGCGGCATCGTGCACCAGTACCCATTCGCTATGTTTAATTGCCTGCAAACCTGCCAGCACCGACTCCGCACGCGTGTCGCCACCGGTCACACGCAGTACGCGTGAATCCTGCGCCAGTGGTAGCGAATCAAACCAGCCATCATCAGGACTGATGGGCACGATCACTTGTTTAACGGCTGGATGAGCCAGCAAGCGCGCAACGCTGTGTTCAAGAAGGGTAAATTGACCAATGGTCAGATACTGTTTTGGGCAGGCAGCCTGCATACGGCTGCCCACGCCTGCGGCAGGCACCACGGCAATCACATCCGCAAGGGAAGAGAGCTTGTTCATGGTTTATCGTTGTTGATTTTGCGCAGCTTGTTGCGCGTTACGTTTATTCTGGTCTGGCACCAGACGATAGAAAGTCTCACCGGGCTTAATCATACCCAGTTCATTACGTGCACGTTCCTCAATTGCTTCTGAACCGCCATTGAGGTCATCAATTTCGGCAAACAACTGATCGTTACGTGCTTTGAGTTTGGCGTTATTCGCCTGTTGCGACGCGACGTCTTCATTGACGCGCGTATAGTCATGAATACCGTTCTTACCCAGCCACAAGGAATATTGGAGCCATCCCAGCAGCACGAGCAACAGTAACGTCAGTTTTCCCATCCCCGCCCCCTGAAAAACGGCCCAATCATCCCATAACTTCGCACAGGACTCCACAGTGACAGTGAAAATGCCAGCAGCAGACGATTGTCTGTACAAAAAACGGCAAGGCTAAAAGCGGGACGGCAGGTAAAGTTTTGTAACCTGCCGATGCGTTTGCACATCAGGATCGGACTACCAACCCGAGAGAAATGAGAACAGCAGCCAAAACAGGCAGACAACAACAATCGCGGTGATCACCCCACTCCAGACCAAGCGCCCACGAATCATTAAGCTCAGCACGATGCCAATCAGCACCGAAACCGGTAACAGCGCGAGGAAGAAAGGCCAGGTGTAGAGAAAGAAGAACAGCGTATTGGAGCCGTAGAGCATGAACGGAATCGCCAGCGCGCACCAGTACGAGAGAAAGCCAATCACGCCGCCCGGTAATGATGAGCGAGACTCATCCGGGGTGCGTTCATCTTTACGTGCCAGCATGGGGGTAACGTTCTGCATAGAGATCCTGTTGACGCTTAAACGCGGCAAACCTGATGAGATTTGCCGCTGTCGGTTCAGGATCTGATGATATCGCGGTGACGCAGGAGGTCTAACAATTGGGCACTCAGTTTTGTAACCAATTGTTCGCCATCAAGATGGATTTCCGGCGCGTCTGGCGCCTCATAAACACTGTCGATACCGGTAAAATTACGCAGCTCACCGGCTCGGGCTTTTTTGTACAAACCTTTGGGATCGCGCGCTTCACACACGGCCAGCGGCGTATCGACAAACACCTCGATAAACTGCCCGGTACCAAGCAAGTCACGCACCATCTGACGCTCCGCGCGATGCGGCGAAATAAAGGCGGTTAATACCACTAAACCGGCATCCACCATCAGTTTCGCCACTTCTCCTACGCGCCGGATGTTCTCTTTACGATCGTCATCACTGAAGCCGAGGTCACGGCACAGGCCGTGACGCACGTTATCGCCATCCAGCAGATAGGTGCTGACGCCAGCACGATGCAGCGCCTGCTCCAGCGCACCGGCCACCGTGGATTTTCCCGAGCCTGATAACCCGGTAAACCACAGCACCACGCCTTGATGGCCGTGCTGCTGTTCCCGCTCTTCTCGGGTGACCGGATGGTCATGCCACACCACGTTTTCGTCGTGTTGGGCCATTACTTGCCACCCAGCAGGTCGCGCGCATTCCAGTGTGGGAAATGACGACGCACCAGTGCATTCAACTCAAGCTCAAATTCACTGTATTGACCGGCTTGCCCACGCACATCAGTCAGCGGTTGATTGATCATCCCCGCACCGACCGTGACATTGCTCAGGCGATCGATAAAGATCATGCCGCCCGTGACCGGGTTCTGGCGATACGCATCCAGTACCATCGGCTCATCAAACGTGATTTCGACCAGGCCGATACCGTTCAGCGGCAGGCTTTCCACCGCACGTTTTTCCAGCGTGTTGATCTCCATCTGGTGAATGATCTTTTCCACGCGGCCGCGCGCTTTTTTACCGGCAATTTTCACTTCATAGCTTTGACCCGGCTGTAGCGGCTGTTCTGCCATCCATACCACATCAACCGTGGCAGATTGCACCGCTTGCAACTCAGCAGCGGCATCGACCAGCAGATCGCCACGGCTGATGTCGATCTCATCTTTCAGCACCAGCGTAATGGCTTCACCCGCTGCCGCCTCCTGCAAATCACCATCAAAGGTCACAATGCGCGAAATCGTTGACTCAACGCCGGATGGCAGCACTTTCACGCGCTGTCCCACCTGCACCGTGCCTGATGCCAGCGTACCGGCATAACCACGGAAATCGAGGTTTGGACGGTTCACATACTGCACCGGGAAGCGCATCGGCTGATGATCCACCACGCGGTTCAGTTCCACGGTTTCCAGCACGTCGAGCAGCGTCGGGCCGCTGTACCATGGCATGGTCACACTTGGCGTCGCCACGTTATCGCCTTCCAGCGCAGACATCGGCACAAAGCGAATATCGAGATCTTCCGGCAGCTGACCAGCAAAATCGAGGTAAGACTGTTTGATCTGTTCAAAAGTCTCTTGCTTGTAATCCACCAAATCCATCTTGTTGATGGCGACGACCAAATGCTTGATACCCAGCAGCGTCGAGATAAAGCTGTGACGACGAGTCTGATCCAGCACGCCTTTGCGCGCATCGATCAGCAGAATCGCCAGATCACAAGTGGATGCGCCGGTCGCCATGTTACGGGTGTACTGCTCATGTCCCGGCGTATCCGCGATGATGAATTTGCGTTTCTCGGTGGAGAAGTAGCGATACGCCACGTCGATGGTGATGCCCTGCTCACGCTCAGCCTGCAGGCCATCCACCAGCAGCGCCAGATCGAGTTTCTCGCCCTGGGTGCCGTGACGCTTGCTGTCGTTGTGCAGCGAAGAGAGCTGATCTTCATAAATCTGACGGGTATCGTGCAGCAGGCGACCAATCAGCGTACTTTTGCCGTCGTCGACGCTACCGCAGGTCAGGAAACGCAGCAGGCTTTTGTGTTGTTGCGCGGTCAGCCAGGCTTCGACTCCGCCCTGATCGGCAATCTGTTGTGCAATTACGGTATTCATCTGCGTCTCCTTAGAAATAACCCTGACGTTTCTTCATTTCCATCGAACCGGCCTGGTCGCGGTCAATCACGCGTCCCTGGCGTTCACTGGTGGTGGAGACCAGCATCTCTTCAATAATTTCCGGCAGCGTTTGCGCTTCGGATTCGACAGCACCGGTCAGCGGCCAGCAGCCGAGGGTACGGAAACGCACCATACGCTGTTTGATCACTTCGCCAGGCTGCAGATCAATGCGATCGTCATCAATCATCATCAGCATGCCATCGCGCTCCAACACCGGACGCGGCGCCGCAAGGTACAACGGCACGATTTCGATGTTTTCCAGGAAGATGTACTGCCAGATATCCAGCTCAGTCCAGTTGGAGAGTGGGAACACGCGAATGCTCTCGCCTTTGTTGATCTGGCCGTTGTAGTTATGCCACAGCTCTGGACGCTGATTTTTCGGATCCCAACGATGGAAACGGTCGCGGAACGAGTAGATACGCTCTTTGGCACGTGACTTCTCTTCGTCACGACGTGCACCACCAAAGGCAGCATCAAAACCGTACTTATTCAGCGCCTGCTTCAGGCCTTCGGTTTTCATGATGTCGGTGTGCTTGGCGCTACCGTGGACGAACGGGTTGATGCCCATCGCCACGCCTTCCGGGTTACGGTGAACCAGCAGTTCCGCGCCCATGTTTTTCACGGTGCGATCGCGAAACTCGTACATTTCACGGAATTTCCAGCCGGTATCAACGTGCAGCAGCGGAAATGGCAGCGTGCCAGGATAGAAGGCCTTACGCGCCAGATGCAGCATCACCGAGGAGTCTTTACCGATGGAGTACATCATCACCGGATTGCTGAACTCGGCCGCCACCTCGCGGATGATATGGATACTCTCTGCTTCCAGTTGGCGCAGATGAGTAAGACGATTTTGGTCCATAATTTTTCCTCAAGCCAAATTGACAACGGCGGACTCGCGAGCCCCCTGCTGTGCCGAATGTTGGAACCAGGCTAATTGCCCGTGTAAATTCACCACTTCGCCAATCACGATGAGTGCTGGCGTGGGCGCGGCCACTGCCAGCGCCTCAAGTTGATCTAATGTTCCGGTCAGCACTTGCTGATCCTGTCGCGTGCCACAGCCAATTACTGCCACTGGCGTGGAAGCCGCGCGTCCATGTTCGATAAGGCCCGCCGCGATTTCTGCCGCTTTCAACGTGCCCATATAAATCGCTAAGGTCTGACGCGCACGCGCCAGAGTTGGCCAGTCGATGCCTTCGCTATCACTGCGTAAGTGGCCGGTGACAAACAGCACGCTCTGCGCGTGATCGCGATGGGTTAACGGAATTCCGGCATAGGCGGTGGCACCCGCCGCTGCGGTAATGCCCGGCACCACCTGGAACGGAATGCCCGCTGCCTTCGCCGCCTGCAACTCTTCGCCGCCGCGACCAAAGATAAAGGGATCGCCACCTTTCAGACGCACCACACGTTTGCCCTGCTGCGCCAGCTCGACCAGCATCGCATTGGTCTCTTCCTGAGATACGGAGTGTGCTCCAGCGCGTTTACCAACGCAGATGCGGTCGGCATCACGGCGCACCAGTTCCAACACTTCGTCGCTCACCAGATGGTCATACAGCACCACATCCGCCAGTTGCATCACCTGCAGGCCACGTAACGTCAGTAAACCGCTGTCACCTGGACCGGCACCCACCAGCGTGATTTCACCCTGATTGTCGCTGCTGTTCTCTAACTCGCGATCCAGCGTGCGGCGGGCTTCATTGACGTTACCGGCTGACATCTGGCTGGCGAACAAACCGTTAAATGCCCGCTCCCAAAAACGACGACGTTCCGACATGCTGTGATAGCGCTGTTTAACCTTGTCACGCCACTGCCCCGCCACTTCAGCCATCTGACCGAGATTGGCAGGTAACAACGACTCAATTTTTTCACGCAGTAAACGAGCCAACACCGGCGCGGTACCGCTAGAGGAGATCGCCACCACCAACGGGGAGCGATCGACAATTGAAGGGAAGATAAAACTGCACTTGGGCTGATCGTCGACGACGTTGACCAGCTTGTGGCGGGCATTGGCGGCGTCAAAAACCTGCGCATTGAGCGCGTTATCATCAGTGGCAGCGATGACTAAGAAGACGCCATCCAGCTGAACTGGATCGAAGTGATGTGCAATCCACTCAATGGCATCGATTTCCAGCAGCGCCTGCAACTCATGGCCGAGGTCGCGCGCTGCTATCAGCACACGCGCACCGGCACGTCGCAGCAGTTCGATTTTACGCGCCGCGATTTCACCACCGCCAACAACCAGCACTGGACGGTTTTTGAGATCGGCAAAGAGAGGCAGATAATCCACGTTAACCTTGTTAGTTTTACAATAAGTTAACGCGACTATACTTTCCCACCTTCTGGCAGATGAAATTACGAATTGGCATTAGTAGTTACCGAATGGAATAACGCCCCAGGATTGCTGATAACAATTTGTGCTTAACAGATGATATTGCTGGTGTTTCGGAGCAATTCAAATTGTGCAATCGCGGTCACAGTTTCATACTAACCCGGAATTTTTTTAGCATCACGGGATGACATAAAAGGACAATTACTATGTTTGCCACTCTCCGCCGCACCGTGCTGGCTGCACTGATCGCGGGCGGTTTGCCTCTCTTTGCCCATGCTGCAAGCTACGCGCCAGGGCATTTTGCCGAACAGCAGCTGCGCCACATCGCCACCTACTTCCCTGGCCGTATGAGCGGCAGCCCTGCTGAGCTGATGACGGCCGACTATTTGCAGCAGCAATTCACCGAGCTTGGCTATAAGAGTAATACCCGCCAGTTCAATACCAGCTACAACTGGTTAGAGCGCAAGGGCGAAACCCGCGCACGTAAAGTCTCCGCCACGTCGGTGATCGCCGCGCGCAGCGGTGCGGTGCCGCAAGAAATCCTGATCGTCACGCATCTCGACACCTGGACGCCACTCAGCCGCCATGAGGCGGATAGCAATCTGGGCGGCCTGCGTTTACAAGGTGTGGACGACAATGCATCCGGTCTGGGTGTGATGCTGGAACTGGCGCAACAGCTGAGTAAAACGCCACTGCACTACGGCGTGCGCTTTGTCGCGCTTAGCGCTGGTGAAGCCGGGCTGCACGGGATGGATGACTACCTGTCGCGCATGAGCGCGCAGGAGAAAAAGAACACGCTGCTGGTGATTGATCTCAACAGCCTGATCGTCGGCGATCACCTCTATTTTAACAGTGGTGCCAATACGCCCTCAGCGGTACGCAAGCAGACCAGCGCGCGCGCCGTGCAACTCGCACATCGCTACGGTATTTCCGCCGCCAGCCACACGCTGACGGCACGCGACTATCCGGGCGTGAATCCCTTTGATAAAGCCGGCATGCCGCTGCTGGATGTCACCGCCGCCAACTGGGCGCTGGGTAATAAAGACGGACAGCAGCAGCGGGCGCACAGCAGCCACTTCCCGGAGGGCAACGTACGCCACCAAACCGACCGTGATAACCTCAATTATCTGGATCGCTGGCTACCGGGCCGGATTACGCAACGCACGCGTGATAGCGTAAAGATCTTACTGCCGCTGGTCACCGAGCTGGCTAACCCAACAACTTAAGGATTTGCTATGTACGTGGTGTATCTCAACTATTTCCGTCCGGCAGAAGAAGCCGATGCACTGCTGGCGCCACACATTGAGTGGCTGGATCGTTACTTTGACAGCGGTGACTTTATTGCAGCAGGCCGTAAAGATCCGCGCACCGGCGGCATGGTGCTGGTGAAGGAGATGGATCGCGCCCGTTTGGATACTATCCTCGCGGAAGATCCTTTTGTCGCGGTGGCGCATTATGACGTGACCAAAGTAAACGTGACGCGTGCAGCGGAGGCGTTTGAAGGGTTAAAAGGGATTTAAGGACGACATAGTAGCGGCACGATTTAGCGTGTACCTGTCAGCGTTAGAGGCGCTGCAGGGAGGCGCGATAAATCACGCCGCTACCCTTTTATTGATGCATCAACCTTCGTGCAATCCGCACTCGCGCTTCAGGCCAAAGAAGCGAGTTTCTTCTTCTGCCATGCCCGGTTCCCACTTCTTAGTGGTGTGCGTATCGCCCACTGACAAATAGCCTTCATCCCACAGCGGATGATACTTGAGGCCATGTTGTTTCAGGTACTGGTGCACCTGACGGTTATCCCAGTCAATGATCGGCAGAATCTTGAACACACCGCGCTGCACCGCCAGTACCGGCAAACTGGCGCGGCTGCCTGACTGGTCACGGCGCAGACCCGCAAACCAGGTCTGCGCACCCAGCGTTTCCAGCGCGCGATTCATCGGTTCGACCTTGTTGATCTGGTTGTACTGCTCAATCCCCTCGACGCCCTGCTCCCACAGTTTGCCGTAGCGCGCTTCCTGCCATGCTGGAGAAGTCTCAGCACGGAAGATTTGCAGATTGAGATTGAGCTTCTCAGTCAACTCATCAATAAAGCGGTAAGTTTCCGGGAACAGATAGCCGGTATCGGTCAGGATCACCGGCGTATCCGGTTTCTGCTGCGTCACCATATGCAGCAGAACCGCCGCCTGAATACCAAAGCTGGAGGACAGCACAAACGCGCCCGGCATATTCTCCAGCGCCCAGCTCACGCGCTGCTCAGCGGAGAGTTTCTCCAGCTGCACGTTGCTTTCGGCCAATGCCATGATGCGATCGACTTTGCTGCCACTATTCAGTGCTGCGAGATCAAGTACCGTCATACTGCCTCCGAGTCCCAAAAATCACGGGCGGGATCCACCACGGCTTTGATGATGCCAGCGCGAATCACGAAGTCACCGAAGCCTTCATCGGCCTGACGCTCGGTTGCCCAGCGCGCCACTAATTCGTCGATGCTGGCCAGAATTTCGCCTTCGTTGATGTTCTCGCGGTACATGCGTGGAATGCGTGTACCCATGCGATTGCCGCCAATGTGTAAGTTGTAGCGGCCAGGTGCTTTGCCCACCAGACCTAACTCAGCCAGCAAAGCCCGGCCACAGCCGTTCGGGCAACCGGTAACGCGTAGCACTATGTGCTCTTCACCGACGCCATGCTTATGCATGATCTCTTCCACCTTGGTCACAAACGAAGGCAGGAAGCGTTCGGCTTCGGCCATCGCTAATGGGCAGGTTGGGAAAGCCACACAAGCCATTGAGTTTTCACGCTGTGGCGTCACCGCTTCCATCAAACCGTGTTCACGGGCAATAGCTTCGATCTGCGCTTTTTGCTTCTCCGGCACACCGGCCACAATCAGATTCTGGTTAGCAGTCAGGCGGAAATCGCCTTGGTGAATTTTGGCAATTTCGGCGATGCCGCGTTTCAGCGGACGGCCTGGATAATCCAGCAGACGACCGTTTTCAATAAACAGCGTCAGGTGCCATTTCTTATCAATGCCTTTCACCCAGCCAACGCGGTCGCCACGCGTGGTAAACGCGTAAGGACGAATCGGTTCAAACGTCAGGCCAGCACGCTTTTCAACTTCCGCTTTGAAGGTTTCGACACCGACACGTTCCAACGTGTACTTGGTTTTGGCATTTTTACGATCGGTACGGTTACCCCAGTCGCGCTGCGTGGTCACTACCGCAGCCGCCACATCAAGGATCTTCTCTACCGGCAGGAAGCCAAACTCACTCGCAGTACGCGCATAAGTCGCTTTATTACCGTGATCGATCGACAACCCACCGCCAACCAAGAGGTTAAAGCCAATCAGCTTGCCGTTCTCAGCAATGGCGATGAAGTTCAGGTCATTCGCATGCAGATCGACATCGTTATGCGGTGGCACCACCACGGTCGTTTTGAACTTACGCGGCAGATAGGTTTCGCCCAGAATCGGCTCTTTATCCGTCGTGGCAACTTTTTCTTTATCCCACCAAATCTCAGCGTATGCGCGGGTTTGCGGCAGCAGGTGCTCAGAGAGCTTTTTCGCCCACTCGTAGGCTTCCTGGTGCAGTTCCGACTCGACCGGATTCGAGGTACAGAGCACGTTACGGTTGACGTCATTCGCCGTTGCCAATGCATCGAGGCCAACTTCGTGCAGCATCTGGTGCGTTGGCTTCACGTTCTTTTTCAGAATGCCGTGAAACTGGAAGGTCTGACGGTTAGTCAGACGGATGCTGCCATAAATGGTTTTATCGGTGGCGAACTTATCAATCGCCAGCCATTGCGTTGGCGTGATAATCCCGCCCGGCAGGCGGCAACGCAGCATCATCGCGTGGCGCGGCTCAAGTTTCTGCGCCGCACGCTCCGCACGAATATCGCGGTCGTCCTGCTGGTACATGCCGTGGAAACGGATCAACAGGAAGTTATCGCCACTGAAGCCGCCGGTCAGGCCATCATCGAGATCCTCGAGAATGGTGCCGCGCAGGTAGTTACTCTGTTTTTTCAGACGCTCTGCGTCGGTCAGCTTGCCTTCAACGACCAGCGGTCCAGGATGTTTTTCGCTCATTAGTAAACGTCTCGCTGATAACGGCGCTCAATGCGCAGCTCACTTAAAAATTCGTCAGCCGTTTCACGATCCATGCCGCCGTGTTCGACCACCACATCCAGTAATGCCTGCTCAACGTCTTTCGCCATGCGATTAGCGTCGCCGCAGACGTAAAGGTGCGCGCCTTCTTCAATCCAGCGCCACACTTCCGCCCCTTTGGCGCGGATTTTATCTTGTACGTATATTTTCTCAGCCTGGTCACGTGACCACGCTAAATCAATGTGGGTCAGCAAACCGTCTTTGACGTACTTCTGCCATTCCACCTGATAGAGGAAATCATCGGTGAAGTGCGGATTACCAAAGAACAGCCAGTTTTTGCCGCCTGCGCCGTCGTTATCACGCTGCTGCATAAAGGAACGGAACGGCGCGATGCCCGTGCCAGGGCCGACCATGATCACCGGGGTTTCCGGATTCGCCGGCAAGCGGAAGTTGTCGTTGTGTTCGATGAACACGCGGATATCGCCCTCTTCTTCGATTCGATCTGCCAGCCAGGTTGAAGCACCGCCGCCGCGCTGACGACCATCAATCTCGTAACGCACCGCACCGACAGTAATATGTACTTCGGTATCCGTTTCCGCTTGCGATGAAGCAATCGAATAGAGGCGCGGTGTGAGAGGACGCAACAGACCAGTGAGCTGTTCTGCATTGAGTTCAGTCGGTGCCTGACGCACCATATCGACAATCGGGAAGCTCTGCGCATAGCTCTGTAATTTCGGTTTATCACCCGACAGCGCCAGCAGCGCATCATTGCGTGACAGCGCAGCATACTGTTCAACGATCTGCGGCGTGTTCACCGTCAACTCATAATGCTTTTGCAGCGCTTCAGCCAGCGGCAGGTTTTCACCGTTAACCTCAACCGGCTCGTCGCCTTTCAGCCACACCAGTTGCAGCAGTTCCTGCACCAGTTCGGCGTCATTCTCAAACCACACGCCCAGCGCATCGCCCGGCTGATAGCGCAGACCAGAATCGCCCAGATCGATTTCGATATGGCGAACATCTTTATCCGAATCGCGACCGGTAATTTTTTGGTTAGCGGCAAAACTGGCGGTCAGCGGCGCTTCTTTGGTGTAAGGGCTGCTGTGAATGTCATTCACAGCACCGGAAGCCGTCACGGCCGCCACCACTGAAGGCTCACCTGGCACGCGCGCTTTCAGAATCTCGGTCAGCTGTTGACGCCAGGCCGCAGCTTGCTCTTTGTATTCCACATCGGCATCAACACGATCCAGCAGGCGTTCTGCACCCAGTTCCGCCAGGCGCTCATCAAAATCTTTACCGGCTTTGCTAAAGAATTCGTAAGAGGTATCGCCGAGGCCGAACACCGCAAACGCGGCGCCAGCAGCAAATTTCGGCGCTTTTTTCGACAGCAGGAATTTGTGCAACGCCACGGCTTCTTCTGGTGGCTCACCTTCACCTTGAGTGGAAGTGACAACAACCAGTAATTTCTCCTGACCGATTTGCTTAAACTTGTAGTCCCCGGCGTTCACCAGATTAACGCTCAGCTTAGCGGCCAACAGGTCATCACGCAGCTGTTCAGCCAGGCGACGTGCGTTACCGGTCTGCGATGCGGAGATCAGCGTGATGGTTGGCACCTCGGCCTGCACCGGCGCGGGTGCGGCAACGGCGCCCGGCGTCTGGTTGACCATGCCCCAGAAGTAGCCGGAAAGCCAGGCCATCTGAGTGGTGTTAAAATCCGTGGTCGCTGCCTGTAAGCGCGCGAGTTGCTCCGGATTAAGCGGAAGCATTGAACCTGGTGCCTGAGTCGTCATCGCGTTAAAAATTCCAGTGTCTGAAGTCCGGACCGATATATGGCGGAAGAGTGGGTAGGTTACCGGGCTGTATATTAACG
The DNA here is from genome assembly GCF_000759475.1 of Pantoea rwandensis. NCBI lineage: Bacteria > Pseudomonadati > Pseudomonadota > Gammaproteobacteria > Enterobacterales > Erwiniaceae > Pantoea > Pantoea rwandensis. The sequence goes on along the minus strand of NZ_CP009454.1, from coordinate 1,498,650 downwards.
ATTAAATACGCCTTCGACATAATTAATAACCAAAATGACTAAGTGGTTTTTCGGGTAATGTTAATCGGCAAAAGTGGTAAATAAAGATGCGGTTATTCAATACGTTAATCAACTTGTTGCGGCATGGGCGTGCGCAAAATGCCCTTTTCATCGTAAGCGGGTGCGAAAAATCTGTGATTCAGGTAGAATTCGGCGGTTTTTAAGTCTGAGAGCCATTATGTCTACCACGCTGTTTAAAGAGTTCCAGTTCGAATCTGCCCACCGCCTGCCGCATGTGCCTGAAGGGCATAAATGTGGGCGTCTGCATGGCCATTCGTTCCTGGTGCGATTAGAAATCACCGGTGAAGTGGATGCGCATACCGGTTGGGTAATGGATTTTGCCGAACTAAAAGCGGCGTTTATGCCGATTTATGATCGTCTCGATCATCACTATCTGAATGATATTCCAGGCCTGGAAAATCCGACCAGTGAAGTACTGGCGAAATGGATTTGGGATCAGATGAAGCCGATCCTGCCAGAACTGAGTGCAGTGATGATCAAAGAAACCTGTACCGCTGGGTGTACTTATAAAGGTTAATCACGGTTAACGGGCTGCCGCTGTGCAGCCTGACTTTCCTGCTATACGCTTCTTTACGTTCACTTCATCTCGCTGTCATCTCCCCCCACTACGTTGTTGTCTCCTTCATTAAAGATCAAGAGAATCAACAATGAACTTCGTTAAACGCCTTTCTGTCATTGCTTTGCTTGTTTCAGCCTCTGCTGCCGTTCAGGCGCAAAACGTACTGGATTTCCCGCAACCAGAGAAAGTCCCGGATGAGTTCTATGCCGTGACTGAGATTCCTGCAGGCGGGATGATCAAATATGAAACCGATGCGAAAACCGGTTTCATCGTTGCTGACCGTTTCCAGTCGATGCCGGTTGCCTATCCGGCGAACTACGGTTCATTGACTCAGTCGCTGGGCGGTGATGGCGATCCGCTGGACGTGATCTTCTACACCCGCGCGCCACTGCAACCGGGCACACTGATCAAACTGCGCCCGATTGGCGTGCTGAAAATGATTGATGGTGGCGAAGTGGACGACAAGATTGTTGCGGTGCCAACCAGCAAAATCGACCCAACCTATGACGACATCAAAGAGATGAAAGACCTGCCGAAGATGGAGCAGGAGCGTCTGCAGGCGTTCTTCCGCGTGTATAAGCAGTTGCCAGATGGTCGTAAAAAAGTTGAGCTGAATGGCTTTGAGGATGCGGCGAAAGCCAAAGCTGAGATCAAACAGGCGTTCGACGCGTATAAAGCGAAGCAGTAATACGTTCGGCTGCACCGGTATGGGCTTGAACAAGGTCGCCACAAATGGCGACCTTGCAGAATCGGTGCAAATTTCGCCGGGTGCGCATTGAAGCGCACCGAATTCATCAGGCGATATTCAAATACTTATGTGTCTGCATCGAAAGACGCCAGTTACGCGCAATGCAGGTCTCAATGCACAGTTTGGTGGCGGCATCGCCACGACTGATCGGTTGTAGCGCCACGATGCGCTTCTTGTCATCGTGCAAGCCTGCCAGCAGCCCATCTAAAGCTTCCACATCACGCTCACGCGCCACCGGATGTTTAATTTCATCGGCACGCTGCAACGCCTGTGGCAGCACATCGTAACCACCGCGCATATTCACCTTCGGTGAAACCGTCACCCAGGTGCTGTCAGAACAGTGCACTTCATGCGTACCACTGGTCTCAATCTGGCACTCGAAACCGGCTGCTTCCAACGCCTCGGTCAACGGGCGCAAATCAAAAATAGCCGGTTCGCCACCGGTGATCACCACATGGCGTGCAGTCCAGCCCTGACGTTGAATAGTCTCAATCAGCATCGCCGCATCGGCACTGCCCCAGGCATCACTCTCCACGGTTTTCACCAGAATATCGCCCAGCGAGGTCTCCCGATCGGCCAGTTTTTCCCACGTATGCTTGGTATCACACCAGCTACAGCCCACCGGACATCCCTGTAAACGGATGAACAGCGCCGGAACACCGGTGTAAAATCCTTCGCCCTGCAGGGTCTGGAACATTTCGTTAATCGGGTAGAACATTTTTTACTCACGTCTAAAATTCGAGGCGCAGATTATGGCAGATTTTCACCGCCGGTTCACAGCTGCTTCGTGCCAAAAAAGCAAAAGCCCCGCACGAGGCGGGGCTTTATCAGCGATGATGCGGCCAATCCAGCCACATCAACAGACCCTTACTGGCCTTTAACTTCTTTCAGACCGTTGAACGGGGCTTTGTCGCCCAGCGCTTCTTCGATACGAATCAGTTGGTTGTACTTAGCAACACGGTCAGAACGGCTCATAGAACCGGTTTTGATCTGGCCTGCTGCAGTACCGACCGCCAGGTCAGCGATGGTCGCATCTTCAGTTTCACCTGAACGGTGTGAAATCACCGCGGTGTAACCTGCATCTTTTGCCATCTTGATTGCAGCCAGCGTTTCGGTCAGAGAACCGATCTGGTTGAATTTGATCAGGATGGAGTTAGCGATGCCTTTATCGATACCTTCTTTCAGAATTTTGGTGTTGGTCACGAACAGGTCGTCACCTACCAGCTGAATTTTGTCGCCCAGTACTTTGGTCTGGTAAGCGAAGCCCGCCCAGTCAGACTCGTCCAAACCGTCTTCGATAGACACGATTGGGTACTGTTTGGTCAGGTCTTCCAGGAAGTGAGTGAACTCTTCAGAGGTGAAAGCTTTGTTGCCTTCGCCAGCCAGCACATATTTGCCGTCTTTGTAGAATTCAGACGCTGCACAGTCCATCGCCAGGGTGATGTCTTTGCCCAACTCGTAGCCTGCTGCTTTTACCGCTTCAGCGATAACAGCCAGCGCTTCGGCGTTAGAACCCAGGTTAGGCGCGTAGCCACCTTCGTCACCGACCGCAGTGCTCATGCCTTTAGCTTTCAGCACTTTTGCCAGGTTGTGGAAAACTTCAGAACCCATACGGATGGCTTCTTTCACGTTTTTCGCGCCAACAGGCTGAATCATGAATTCCTGGATATCAACGTTGTTATCCGCGTGCTCACCACCGTTGATGATGTTCATCATAGGCAGTGGCATAGAGAATTTGCCTGGGGTGCCGTTCAGTTCAGCGATGTGCGCGTACAGTGGCAGGCCTTTAGAAGCCGCAGCCGCTTTAGCTGCAGCCAGCGAAACCGCCAGAATGGCGTTAGCGCCGAAGTTGGATTTGTTCTCAGTACCGTCCAGCTCGATCATGATCTTATCGATGTTCGCCTGGTCTTTGGCATCTTTACCGGTTACCGCAGCAGCGATAGGACCGTTAACAGCGGCAACCGCTTTGGTCACGCCTTTGCCCAGGAAACGAGATTTGTCACCGTCACGCAGCTCCAGTGCTTCGCGAGAACCGGTTGAAGCACCTGATGGCGCAGCAGCCAGACCAACGAAACCGCCTTCCAGATGCACTTCTGCTTCTACAGTCGGGTTGCCACGGGAGTCGATGATTTCGCGACCGATGACTTTTACGATTTTGGACATTCGATTTTCCTCAGTACAAGTTAGTCAATCCTAAGACAAACAACGCGCGAAAAGTTCGCGCGCTGTTCGTTAAACTCTTACTTCGCTAACCGCTTCTGGTGCTCCTGCGCGGCTTTAACAAAGCCAGCGAACAGCGGATGACCATCACGCGGGGTCGACGTGAATTCCGGGTGGAACTGACAAGCTACAAACCACGGATGGTTCGGGAGTTCGATGATCTCCACCAGCTGGTCGTCGCCGGAACGGCCCGCAATATGCAGACCCGCCGCTTCAATCGGCTTCAACAGCAGATTGTTCACTTCATAACGATGACGGTGACGTTCAGTAATCACGTCAGAACCGTATAGCTGGCGCACTTTACTTTCCGGCGTCAACTGGCACTGCTGGCTACCCAGACGCATGGTGCCGCCCAGATCGCTCTGCTCAGTACGTTGCTCAACGTTGCCTTCTTCATCACGCCATTCAGTGATCAGCGCGACCACTGGGTACTTACAGTCTGGCACAAATTCCGTTGAGTTGGCGTCTGCCATCCCGGCCACGTTGCGTGCGAATTCCATCAGCGCAACCTGCATACCCAGGCAGATACCGAGGTAAGGGATGTTGTTCTCACGCGCGTATTGCGCAGTGAGCATTTTGCCTTCCACACCACGGTAGCCGAAGCCACCCGGGATCAGGATAGCATCCAGATCTTTCAGAATTTCGACACCGCGTGATTCTACATCCTGCGAGTCGATCAACTTAATGTTCACGGTCACACGATTTTTCAGGCCACCGTGCTTCAGTGCTTCAATCACTGATTTGTAAGCATCAGGCAGCTCGACATACTTGCCGACCATACCGATGGTCACTTCGCCGCCCGGATTGGCTTCTTCATAGATAACCTGTTCCCATTCGGCCAGGTTCGCTTCCGGAGCGCTCAGATTGAAACGCTTACAGATATAGTCATCCAGACCCTGTGATTTCAACAGGCCAGGAATCTTGTAGATGGAATCCACATCTTTCAGGGAAATAACCGCTTTCTCGGGCACGTTACAGAACAGGGCTATCTTCGCACGTTCGTTGGCCGGCACAGCACGGTCAGAACGGCAGATCAGCACATCAGGCTGGATACCGATCGACAGCAGCTCTTTCACTGAATGCTGGGTTGGCTTGGTTTTCACTTCGCCTGCAGCGGCCATATACGGCACCAAAGTCAGGTGCATATACATGGTGTGTTCACGGCCCACATCAACGGCCATCTGGCGAATCGCTTCGAGGAACGGCAGGGATTCGATATCGCCTACGGTACCGCCGATTTCCACCAGCACGACATCATGACCTTCGCCGCCTTCAATAATGCGTTCTTTGATGGCGTTGGTGATGTGTGGGATGACCTGAATCGTGGCACCCAGATAGTCACCGCGACGCTCTTTGCGCAGCACTTCTGAGTAGATACGACCGGTCGTAAAGTTGTTGCGGCGCGACATTTTGGTACGGATGAAGCGCTCGTAGTGACCCAAGTCCAGATCGGTTTCGGCCCCATCATCGGTAACAAACACTTCACCGTGCTGCGTTGGGCTCATGGTACCCGGATCGACGTTAATGTACGGATCGAGTTTCATGATGGTCACATTCAGACCACGTGCTTCAAGGATGGCTGCGAGGGAGGCTGCGGCAATGCCTTTGCCCAGAGAGGATACGACCCCGCCGGTCACAAAAATATAATTCGTTGTCATGCTGAACCTGAGAGTTTAGGTTTAAAGACGGTGGAATAACCAAGACGGGAAAATAGTATACCCGAAGTCGTCCTCAGCCACAATTGATGAATCACATCACCCCCCCGCATTGCAGCCGATAACATAGCGAATAGGCGAGGGTGAAATGTTGATGTGCGTCACAAAGTTGCCGCTTGGCTGAATCGAGTAAGCTCAAGCGGACAATTTATGCGCAATGCAGGAATAATCGACGATTTAAAGAATAACCGCTTAGTCTTTGTTCTCACTGCATTTCACCTGCTGCCAGGCGGCTTCCATTTGATCCAGGGTCGCATCCTGCATCGCCAGTCCCTGCCCGCTGATGATGGATTCAACCTGACGGAAGCGACGCTCAAATTTATCATTGGCTTTTTGTAAGGCGATTTCGGCCTTGCTGCCCAAATGACGAGAAAGGTTGACGGTGGCAAACAGCAAATCGCCAATCTCCTCTTCCAGCTTGTCATTGTCGACCACCGCCTGCTGCGCTTCGTGCATCACTTCATCGATTTCTTCATGCACTTTATCGAGCACTGGCCCCAGGTTGTTCCAGTCGAATCCCACCGTGCTACAGCGCTTCTGGATTTTGTGAGCACGCATCAGTGCAGGCAGGGCTTTTGGAATGTCATCCAGCACAGAATGCTGTGACTTCTCTGCGCGCTCGCTGTGTTTGATCGCTTCCCAGTTTTTCAGCACTTCCTGTGTGGTTTCAGCCTGCACATCACCAAAAATATGCGGATGACGGCGCTCCAGCTTGTCGCTGATGGCGTTGCAGATGTCATCGAAATTGAAACGGTGCTGCTCATCGGCCATCTGCGCATAAAACACCACCTGAAACAGCAGGTCGCCCAGTTCACCGCGCAGGTCATCAAAGTCCTCGCGCTGAATCGCGTCGATCACTTCGTAGGTCTCTTCCAGCGTGTAAGGGGCGATGGAGGCGAAGGTCTGCTGACGATCCCACGGGCAGCCACGTTCCGGGTCGCGCAAGGTTTGCATGATGGTGAGCAGACGATTCAGGGCGGTCATGGGGAAATCCTTAGGGGTTAAAAATGGAAAAGGTCGCCAAAATGGCGACCCTGAGGCGCACCGAAATCAGGTCGACACGTCATTGATGGCCATACCCTGCACCCAAAACAACGAAGACGTGCCATTTCGGGCGTACAGTAAATGCCAGGCAGCCCTTTCATGGCGGCCTGGCCACATCAGTTCAGACGGCGTGCGTCGATGATATCCGGCACCTGGTTAAGACGCGCCAGCACGCGACCCAGCACCTGCTGGTTGTAGATTTCGATATCCATATCAATGGTTGCCAGCTGCTTTTTGGTGTCGCTGCGGCTGGAAACACCCAGCACGTTAACCTTCTCATTCGCCAGAATGGTGGTGATATCGCGCAATAACCCGCTGCGATCGTTGGCGGTGACGCGTACCACCAGCGAATAGCCGCTCGAGTAATCTTCGCCCCACACCGCATCGACAATACGCTCAGGCGCATGGGAGATCAGTTCGCTGAGCTGGTCACAGTCGGCACGGTGAATGGAAATTCCGCGCCCCTGAGTGATAAAGCCCACAATATCGTCACCCGGAATCGGCTGGCAGCAGCGCGCAATGTGGTGCAGCAGATTGCCCACACCTTCCACCACCACGCGCCCACTCTCTCTGCGCGCAGAGGAAGGCTGATGTGATTTTTGCGTCAGCTGGCGCAGCGCTTCACGATCTTCCTCTTCCGCACTCGGCTTGTTGAGCTTGGCCTGCAGGAAGTTGACCATCTGATTGAGGCGAATATCGCCGCCGCCAATCATCGCCAGTAGCTCATCCTGCGAGCTGACGTTATAACGCGGCAGCAGAATTTTTTCTGCATCGCGGAAACTGATATCCAGCTGGCTCAACTCGCTTTCAAGAATCTGGCGGCCGGCCAGAATGTTCTTGTCGCGATCCTGTTTGCGGAACCAGGCGTGAATCTTCGAACGGCCACGGCTGGTGGTGATATAGCCGAGGTTCGGGTTCAGCCAGTCGCGGCTCGGGTTAGGCTGCTTCTGGGTAATGACCTCAATCTGATCGCCCATCTGCAACTGATAGGTGAACGGCACGATACGGCCGCTGATCTTGGCACCAATGCAGCGATGGCCGATATCACTGTGAATATGATAAGCGAAGTCCAGCGGTGTTGAACCGGATGGCAGATCGACCACATCGCCTTTCGGGGTAAACACGTACACCCGATCGTCAAAGACCTGGCTGCGCACCTCTTCCAGCATCTCGCCGGAATCCGCCATCTCTTCCTGCCAGGTAATCAGCTTACGCAGCCACGCAATGCGTTCTTCGTGCCCTGCCGCACCGCGCGCGTTGCTGGAAGTCGGGCCTTCTTTGTACTTCCAGTGCGCGGCCACGCCCAACTCCGCATCTTCATGCATCTGGCGAGTACGAATCTGGATCTCTACCGTCTTGCCCTGCGGACCGAGCACCACCGTGTGAATGGATTGATAACCGTTGGGTTTTGGATTGGCAACGTAGTCGTCGAACTCGCTGGGAAGATGGCGATACAGCGTGTGCACGGTGCCCAGGGCGCCATAGCAATCCTGCAAACGTTCCGCCACGATGCGCACCGCGCGCACATCGAACAGCTCATCAAACGCCAGCGACTTCTTCTGCATCTTGCGCCAGATGCTGTAGATATGTTTCGGGCGGCCATAGACTTCAGCACGCACGCCCTCCTTCTGCATCTCTGCACGTAAGTTACTCACGAAGTTATCAATGTAACCTTCGCGGTCAATACGGCGCTCATGCAGCAGTTTGGCGATGCGTTTGTACTCATCGGGGTGCAGATAGCGGAAGCAGTAATCTTCCAGCTCCCATTTGAGCTGACCGATACCCAGACGATTGGCTAACGGCGCATAGATGTTGGTGCTCTCTTTGGCAGCGAGCACACGTTCGTCTTCAGGTGCATCCTTCATTTCACGCAGGTGGGCGATACGCTCGGCCAGCTTGATGACCACGCAGCGGAAATCTTCCACCATCGCCAGCAGCATGCGGCGCACGTTATCCACCTGCTCGGAGGCCATCGAATCATTGTGGATGGCTTTCAGCTGGCGGATCGCGTCCATATCGCGCACGCCGTGTACCAGCGAGACAATGCCTTTGCCGAACGACTTTTCCAGCTCTTCTTCACTGACCACATCCGCGTTGGCCAGCGGGAACAGTAAGGCCGCACGCAGGCTATCGTTGTCCATACTGAGCATGGTGAGTATTTCCACCATCTCAATACCGCGCCACAGCAGCAGAGCCTGATCTGGATGGTTGTGCGTTTCGGTTTCACAGTAGCGCCAGGTATCCGCCAATCGCTGACAGGATTGCGGATTATTGATATTTAAACTGGCGATCCACTGGTCGAGGGCAAATTCCCCTTCCGTATTCAAATGCGCACTTCTAACCGCAACCATATCCTCTCCTGCCATAACGACGAAAACGCCGTTTATGCTTTGCTAAACAGCACCATGGACTCGAGATGACTGGTATGAGGGAACATATCCAGCATCGCGACCCTTTCCAAATGGTAGCCCGCCGACAGTAATGCCTGACTGTCGCGCGCAAGTGTTGTTGGGTTACAGGAAACATAGACCACGCGTTGTGGCGCAAGTTTAACGATATGCGACATCACACCCGCGGCCCCAGCACGTGCTGGATCCAGTAACACCTTGTTAAATCCCTGCGCTGCCCACGGCTGGTGGGCAACGTCTTCTTCCAGGTTGTGCTGGAAAAAGCGGACATTTTTAAGATTATTCAACTCAGCATTATACGCTGCCTGATGGACTAAAGCTGCAACACCCTCCACACCCACAGCATTTTGTACGAACTTTCCTACAGGCAAAGTGAAATTACCCATACCGCAAAACAGATCCAGCACCCGATCTTCGGGCTGTAAATCGAGCCATTCAATGGCTTTTGCCACCATCTGCTGATTCACGCCATCATTCACCTGAATGAAATCCTGCGGGCTGAAAGTCAGTTTCAAATCAAACGATTGGTAGAACGGTGCATAATCCCCCAGCGGCTGCAAAGTGTCGCCGCCGTCGGCCAGATAGAGCATCAGCTGATGCTCATGCGAAAAGCGTTCCAGTTTTGCACGATCGCCCGCGGACAATGCATCAAGATGACGCAGCACCATCACCGGGCCATTGTCCGCCAGCACTAACTCGACATGGCCCAGTCGCCGTGCGGCCTGCAGGGTGCTGAGGCAGTGGTGCAATGGCTGGAGTAACGCCTCAAGCTCGGGCACCAAAATGGGGCATTGGCTTAGCGCCACTAAATCATTGGTTGCTGCCTGGCGGAAACCCATCAGCAAACGTTGCTGTTTAGGCTGCCATTGCAGTCCCAGGCGAGCGCGGCGGCGGTAGCCCCAGGTGTTGCCACGGATGATCTCATTTACCTGCACCGGCAAAGGCGCATCCCGACTCAGCATTCGGCTCAGCGCACGTGCTTTACTCTCCTCCTGTAACGCGATCGCGGCATGCTGTTGCTGGCAGCCACCGCAGACACCAAAGTGCACGCAGCGCGGTTTTTCCCGCTGTGCGCTCGGCTGAGTAATCTTTTTGGCTTTGGCCCGCGAGAACTGACGTTTATCTTCCACGACCATGACTTCGGCCTGTTCACCCGGCAGTGCGCCGCTGACAAACATCGCTTTGCCATTATGGCGCGCAACACCTTGTCCAAAGGGGTCAAGGTCTTCGATAGTGACGGTAATACGCTGCTTTGTCGCCACACGCTGTTTTGCGGAGTAAAATTGCGCCATAGTGTTGTGAATTCTCTAAATTAATGGGGTGTGCCATCGCAAGCGGATTGTGCACAGGGATATCAATGCCAGGAGTTGCCAGGCCACAATTATGACCAAATATAGCCTGCGGGCGCGAATGATGATTTTGATACTGGCGCCAACGTTAATGATTGGTCTGCTGCTCAGTACCTTCTTCGTGGTGCATCGTTATAACGAATTACAACATCAGGTGCGCGATGCCGGATCGAACATTATTGAACCGCTGGCTGTCTCCAGCGAATACGGCATGACCTGGCACAATCGTGATGCGATTCGCGAGCTGGTCAGCCTGCTGCATCGTCGTCATTCCGATATTGTCCGTGCCATTACCATTTTCGACAACAACAATCACATCTACGTCACCTCGAACAACAACCAAAACCTCGCGTTATTGCAAAAAGAAGACATCTCGACGCTGGAAGATGGTGTATCGGTGGAGCGCCACGGCAATTTGATGGTGCTGCGAACCCCGATTATCTCCGAACGCTATTCCGTAGACGAACTGCCCGGTGAAGATGCCAAACCCGCGGGGAATCCGTTGGGGTATGTGGCCATTGAACTCGATCTGCAATCGGTGCGGCTGGAGCAGTACAAAGAGGTGTTTGTGGCCACTTTGCTCTTACTGTTTTGTTTGTGCATCGCCATGCTGTTTGCCTATCGTCTGATGCGCGACGTCACCGGGCCGATTCGGAACATGGTTTCCACCGTGGACCGCATCCGTCGCGGCCAACTCGACAGCCGCGTTGATGGCTACATGCTGGGCGAACTGAGCATTCTGAAAAACGGCATCAATGCCATGGCGATGTCGCTCACTGCCTATCACGAAGAGATGCAGCAGAATATCGATCAGGCCACCTACGATCTGCGTGAAACCCTGGAACAGCTGGAGATTCAAAACGTCGAGCTGGATTTAGCGAAGAAGCGCGCGCAGGAAGCGGCGCGTATCAAATCCGAATTCCTCGCCAATATGTCGCATGAATTACGAACACCGCTCAACGGAGTGATTGGCTTTACCCGTCAGATGCTGAAAACCGGACTGAGCACCAACCAGCGCGATTATATGAGCACTATTGAGCGCTCGGCCAATAACCTGCTGAGCATCATCAACGATGTGCTGGATTTCTCGAAACTCGAAGCCGGCAAGCTGGTGCTGGAATCGATCCCCTTCCCGCTCCGCGCCACGCTGGATGAAACCCTGGTGCTGCTGGCACCTTCAGCACATGACAAAGGGCTGGAGATCACCGTTTGTCTGGAAAAACAGGTGCCGGATAATGTGATTGGCGACCCGCTGCGTTTACAGCAGATCATGATTAACCTGATTGGTAATGCCATTAAGTTTACTGAGCAGGGGCACATCGATTTGCGTGTTGAGCTGCGTAGCCTGAGCACCACGCGCGTTGAACTGGAAATTCAGGTACACGACACCGGCATTGGCATTTCTGAGCAGCAACAGTCACAGCTGTTCCAGGCGTTCCGTCAGGCCGATGCGAGTATTTCCCGCCGCCACGGCGGCACCGGTTTGGGTCTGGTGATCACGCAAAAACTGGTGTCGGAGATGGGCGGAGAGATTGCATTCCACAGCCGTCAGAACCAGGGATCCACTTTCTGGGTGCACGTTCATCTCGATCTCAATCCCAACGCGCCGCCCATCCCGCGCATGCTGGAAGATCTGCGCGCCATCCCGTTAGCCTATATCGAACCCCATGCCGCGGTGGCGAAAGCGGTACAGGAGATGCTCAGCATCACGCCGCTGCAGGTTCAGCATTTCACTTCACTGGAAGCGCTGCCGGATACCCGCTTCCCGCTGTTGTTGATGGGATTGCCGGTGAACGATCCTCACCCCGCCACGCTGCCGGATGCGTTAATTCAGCGGCTGCGCGCGCATGCCGATTCGGTACTGCTGGCGCTGCCCAGCGAGATGATGCTGTTCGCCGACGATTTGCGCGCACGTGGCATCGCCGGCTGCATCGCCAAACCCGTCTCACTGACGCGCTTGTTGCCGATGCTGCTGGATTTACACAGTTTGCACAACGATGCCTTACCGCACAGTACCCGCCAGCCGCTGACGGTGATGGCGGTGGATGACAATCCTGCCAATCTGAAATTAATTGGTGCGCTGCTGGAGGAGCAGGTTCAGCACATCATTCTGTGCGACAACGCGGAACAGGCCATCCGCCAGGCGCGGTTACACAAGCTGGATGTGATTTTAATGGATATCCAGATGCCGGATATTGACGGCATTCGCGCCAGTGAAATCATTCGCAGCCTGCCGCTACATGCGAATACCCCGATTGTCGCGGTCACTGCACATGCACTGGATGGCGAGCGCCAGCAGCTGATTGGTGCCGGGATGAATGATTATCTGGCGAAGCCGATTGACGAAGGCAAACTGAGCCAGCTGCTGCAGCGTTATGCCCCGAACCCCACGGCGGCACCCACACCGCTGCCAGATGTTGCGCCGTCGCTCGACTGGGCGCTGGCACTGCGTCAGGCCGCCAATAAACCAGATCTGGCGCGCGATCTGCTGCAGATGCTGCTGGATTTCCTGCCGGAAGTGGAGGCGCGCGTGGAGAGTTCCATGGCCAGTAATGATGTTAATGGCCTGCGCGAGATCATCCACAAACTGCACGGCAGCGCCAGCTACAGCGGCGTGCCCAGACTGAAACAGCTGTGTCAGCAGCTGGAGAAGAGTCTGCATCAGGAGAGTGATATCGAAGCGCTGGAGCCGGAATTGTTGGAATTGAGTGATGAGATGGCGAACGTGGCGCGTGAGGCCAGGAAAGTGTTGGGCGTGGGATAAGGGAACGTTTCATGCCCTCTGCCACTCACAAAAGAGAGTTAATCGAGCCAGGTTAAAGAATGACTCGTCGCCTCCATCATCGCAACCAACAGTCCCCCTCACCCGATAACGGGAGAGGGTTAGGATGAGAGGGGCGCGCCTGTAAGGCCAGCCCCACATTGTTCACTGCCACGACATTGCGCGCGATCAGCCGCATCTATAAGGCCTGCCCCACCTTGATCGTTGCCGCCACATTGCGCGCGGTCAGTCGCACATTTTGCGCCGCATTGGCTAATGCATCCTCCAGCGAGCCAATGCTGAACAGCACACTGAAAACCGCATCCAGCCCGTGCTGGTGCACCACGCCAACATCTGCGGTTAAACTGCCCGCAATGCCAATTACCGGCTTGTTAAACTGCTTCGCCACCTTCGCCACACCAATCGGCACTTTGCCGTTAATCGTCTGGCTATCAATGCGCCCTTCGCCGGTAATCACCAGATCGGCATCTTGCACCTGATCCGCTAACCCAAGGGCTTCCGTGACGATCTCAATACCGCGACGCAGCTCGGCCTGGCAAAACGCATGCAGTGCCGCGCCCATGCCCCCCGCCGCACCGCCGCCCGCAATGTGCAGCACATTGATGTCTAAATCGCGATGGATAATCTCAGCGTAATGCGCCAGCGCGTTATCCAGTTGCTGCACCAGTTCCGGCGTGGCTCCTTTTTGTGGACCAAAGATCGCCGAGGCACCCTCTTCACCGGTCAAAGGATTAGTGACATCGCAGGCCACTTCTATGCGGCACTGCTGAATACGTTGATCCAGCTGATCGATTTCAATCCGCGCCAGCTGCGGCAGTGCGCCGCCACCAAAGGCAATCTCATTGCCCTGCTGATCCAGCAAGCGAGCGCCCAGCGCCTGCATCATGCCGGATCCCCCATCGTTAGTGGCGCTGCCGCCAATGCCAATAATGATGTGGTCAACACCGCGATCGAGCGCATTTTTGATCAGCTCGCCGGTGCCATAAGAGTTGGTGATCAGCGGGTCACGCTGCGCGGCCGGCACCAGTTCCAGACCGCTGGCTGCCGCCATTTCGATAAATGCGCTGCGTTCATCACCGGATAATCCGTAAAAAGCCTCAACCGGCGCGCCGAGCGGTCCGGTCACGGTTAATCTGACAATACTTCCTTGCGTCGCCGCCACCATGGCTTCTACCGTGCCTTCACCACCGTCGGCGACCGGTATTTTCACGTATTCGGCGTCGGGAAAAATCTCGCTAAATCCCGCTTCAATCGCCGCAGCCACTTCCAGGGCAGACAAACTCTCTTTATATGAATCCGGTGCGATGACAATTTTCATAGGCAATCCGAGCGCGATGGGTGACGGAATTCCGTCCTGCTAAAGCAGTGAGCAGTCCGGCATCCGCAGACACCGGACAGGCAAACTACCGGGTGATCTCGACCTGAGCTAATTTTTCATAATAGCAAGCCAGCGCACTATGGTCAGAAGTGCCCTTACCGTCGACTTTCAGTGCCTGCATCATTTCCATCACCGCAGCCGTCAGCGGCAGATGCGCGCCAATGCCGTGTGAAGTGTCCAGCGCATTCGCCAAATCCTTGATGTGCAGATCGATGCGGAAGCCCGGCTTGAAGTTACGATCCAGCACCATTGGCGCTTTGGCATCAAGTACCGTGCTGCCTGCCAGCCCACCACGAATCGCCTGATAGACCAGTTCTGGGTTTACACCGGCTTTGGTTGCCAGCGACAGCGCTTCGGACATCGCCGCGATGTTCAGCGCCACAATCACCTGGTTCGCCAGCTTGGTCACGTTGCCTGCACCGATATCACCGGTGTGCACCACGGAACCCGCCATGGCTTTCATGATGTCGTAGCATTGGTCGAATACCGCTTTATCGCCACCGACCATCACGGACAGCGTGCCCTCAATCGCTTTCGGCTCGCCACCACTGACCGGCGCATCCAGCATCTTGATGCCTTTTTCTGCCAGCGCATCGTGCACTTCACGGCTGGCCAGTGGCGCAATCGAACTCATGTCGATCACAATCAGGCCAGGCTTCGCGCCTTCGATAATCCCGTTGGCGCCGAGGCAAACCTCTTTCACCTGCGGTGAGTTCGGCACCATGGTGATCACCACATCAACCTGTTCGGCGACCTCTTTTGGCGTTTTCGCCACGGTGGCGCCCAGTTCCACCAGTTCAGCTTCGTTGCTAACGTTGTGGTCACGCACCACCAGCGAATAACCGGCTTTCACCAGGTTTTTACTCATCGGTTTGCCCATAATACCGAGGCCGATAAATCCAATTTTCATTGCCTTTCCCCTTCGTCAGTTATTTCTTAAATTTGTCGCACAGCGCCTGCGTGGCGTTGCGGAAAACACCCAGATCGCTGCCCACAGCAACGAAGGTGGCACCCCATTCCAGATAACGACGTGCGTCAGCTTCCACCGGCGCCAGAATGCCGCTGGGTTTACCTGCTGCTTTGGCACGTTCAAAAATGTGTTTAATCACTTTCAACACTTCAGGATGCGCAGGCTGGCCGAGATAGCCGAGTGCGGCAGACAAGTCACCCGGGCCGACAAAAATGCCATCCACGCCGTCAACGGCAGCGATCGCGTCGATGTTATCCACGGCCTGCTGAGTTTCGATTTGCACCAACACGGTGATGTTGTCATTGATGGTGGCGTTGTAATCCGGCAGCGTGCCGTACATGTTGCTGCGATGCGAAACCGACACGCCGCGAATGCCCGCTGGCGGATAGCGCGTTGACGCTACGGCGCGAATCGCCTCTTCTTCGGTCTCCACAAACGGCACCAGGAAGTTATAGAAACCAATATCCAGCAGGCGTTTGATGATAATCGGCTCATTGCACGGCGGACGCACTACCGGCGCACTGTGGCTGCCCTTCAGCGCCATCAACTGCGGGATAAAGGTGGTGATGTCGTTTGGCGCGTGCTCGCCATCCAGCACCAGCCAGTCAAAGCCCGCCAGGCCCAGAACTTCGGTGGAAATCGGGCTAGCAAGCGCGCACCAGCTACCAATCAGGGTTTCCCCTGCCAGTAAACGGCGACGAAAAGTGTTCGGCCAGGCATTGCTCATTGTGATTACTCCAGTCGGTTACAACAGGCGCCCGCACGGAGCGCCGGAAACATTAGCGCACCAGGCACGGACGCTTGTTATCGAAAGTCCAGTTCGGCACGAGGTACTGCATCGCTTGCGCATCATCACGCGCGCCCAAACCGTGTTTCTGATACAGCGCGTTGGCCTGCATCACCTGATCCATATCCAGCTCGACGCCGAGACCGGGTTTCTGCGGCACCTGTACCATGCCGCCTTTGATTTGGAACGGCTCTTTGGTCAGGCGCTGGTTGCCCTCCTGCCAAATCCAGTGGGTATCGATGGCGGTAATGGCGCCTGGCGCAGCAGCGGCTACGTGGGTGAACATCGCCAGCGAAATATCGAAATGGTTGTTGGAGTGCGAACCCCAGGTCAGGCCGAAGTCGTGGCACATCTGCGCCACGCGCACCGAACCTTGCATGGTCCAGAAATGCGGGTCGGCCAGCGGGATATCCACCGATTGCAGCGACAGCGTGTGGCCCATTTGACGCCAGTCGGTGGCAATCATGTTGGTGGCCGTTGGCAAGCCAGTCGCGCGACGGAATTCCGCCATCACTTCACGCCCGGAATAGCCCTGCTCAGCGCCACACGGATCCTCCGCATACGCCAGCACGCCTTTAAGTTGTTTACCGAGCAGAATCGCCTCATTCAGCGACCAGGCACCGTTAGGGTCGAGCGTCACACGCGCCTGCGGGAAGCGTTTCGCCAGAGCAGTGACGGCTTCGGCTTCTTCGCCACCGCGCAGCACGCCGCCTTTGAGTTTGAAATCGTTGAAGCCATATTTTTCATAGGCGGCTTCGGCAAGACGCACTACGGTATCTGGCGTCAATGCCTCTTCATGACGCAGACGATACCAGTCGCATTTCTCATCTTCCTGGCTCTGATAAGGCAGCGAGGTTTTCTTACGATCGCCGACGTAGAACAGGTAACCCAGCATCTCCACGCGATCGCGTTGCTGCCCATCTCCCAGCAGTGACGCAACGTTGACGCCCAGATGCTGACCCAGCAGATCCAGCAACGCCGCTTCAATGCCGGTCACCACATGGATGGTGGTACGCAGGTCAAACGTCTGGTTACCACGGCCACTCGAATCGCGATCCGCAAAGGTGCTGCGTACCAGATTGAGGATGTTCTTGTACTCGCCTACGGTTTTTTGCACCACCAGCGCCGCAGCATCTTCCAGCGTCTGACGAATCTTTTCGCCGCCCGGAATCTCCCCGACGCCGGCATGGCCTGAGTTATCTTTGATGATGACGATGTTGCGGGTGAAGAACGGCGAGTGTGCGCCGCTCAGATTGAGCAACATGCTGTCGTGACCGGCCACCGGAATGACTTGCAACGATGTAATTTTCGGGGTCTGACTCATTTCCTGCTCCTTATGCATGACGGCGACCGAAGGCCGGGCGCTTGCGGTCGAATGACCAACCGGGAACCAGATACTGCATCGCGGTGGCGTCATTACGTGCGCCCGCTGGCAGTGATTTATAGAGGGCATTGGCCTGATGCAGACGATCCCAATCCAGCTCAACGCCGAGGCCGGGCTTATCCGGCACCGCGATTTTGCCGTTGCGGATTTGCAGCGGCTCTTTAGTGAGGCGCTGATCGCCTTCCTGCCAAATCCAGTGGGTATCGATAGCTGTCGGTTTGCCCGGTGCGGCAGCGCCAACGTGGGTAAACATCGCCAGCGAAATGTCGAAGTGGTTGTTGGAGTGGCAACCCCAGGTTAAGCCCCAGTCGTCGCACAGTTGCGCCACGCGCACCGCACCGCTCAGCGTCCAGAAGTGCGGATCGGCCAGCGGGATATCCACCGAATTGAGCATCACCGCGTGATTCATCTCGCGCCAGTTGGTGGCGATCATATTGGTGGCGACCGGCAATCCAGTGGCGCGTCGGAACTCCGCCATCACTTCACGGCCGGAATAACCCTGTTCGGCACCGCACGGATCTTCGGCGTAGGTCAGCACATCACCCATGCCTTTGCACAAGCCAATCGCTTCATCCAGCGTCCAGGCACCATTGGGATCGACAGTGATGCGTGCATCCGGGAAGCGTTTTTTCAGTGCGGCCGCGGATTCAATCTCCTGCTCACCCGGCAATACGCCGCCCTTCAGTTTGAAATCTTTGAATCCATATTTGTCCTGCGCCGCTTCGGCTAAACGCACCACCGCTTCCGGCGTTAAGGCTTCCTGATGGCGCAGGTGATACCAGTCATGGCTGGCACCTTCGCCGGTCAGGTACGGTAAATCGGTTTTGCGACGATCGCCGAGATAGAACAGATAACCGAGTACCGTGACCTCATCGCGCTGCTGTCCCGGCCCGAGCAGTTCTGCCACCGGCACGCCCAGACATTGGCCCAGTAAATCCAGCAGTGCGGCTTCCAGCGCCGCCACCGCGTTGACGCGCAGTTCGAAGGTCCAGGCCCCTTTGCCGAAGGTATCGAAATCCGCCGACTGATTGCCTTTGTGCACCTGCTGCACCAGGCGGTTCATGCGCGCCACCTGCTGGCCTTTGACCTGTGGAATCGCCTCTACCAGGGTTTGGTAAATGGTTTCGCCACCCGGCGCTTCACCGACGCCGGTATGACCATCACTGTCGGTCAATACCACGATGTTGCGGGTGAAGCAGGCGCTGTGCGCTCCACCAATGTTCAGCAACATGCTGTCGTAACCGGCAACCGGAATCACCTGCATATCGGTGATCACCGGGCTACTTTGCGTATTCATAGTTCGTCCTTATGCTCGGTGTTTCAGTTCAATACGTTTGATATCACCCGTAATGAACAGGAAGCTAAACGCAGCAACAAAGGCGTGGATGCCGACATAAATCAGCGCACCTTCGAAAGAACCGGAAGCGGCGATGATGTAGCCGATAGCAATGGGCGTGACGATGCCGGAGAAGTTGCCGAACATGTTGAACAAGCCACCGCTCAATCCACTGATCTCTTTCGGTGCGGTATCTGCCATCACCGCCCAGCCCAGCGCACCGATGCCCTTGCCGAAGAACGCCAATGCCATAAACAGCACCACCACCCATTCGGTTTCGGTGTAGTTACACATCACCATGCTGATGGAGAGCAGCATGCCGACCACAATTGGCGTCTTACGCGCAATATTCAGCGAACCGGTTTTGCGCATCAGGTAATCGGAAATCACGCCACCTAACACACCACCGAGGAAGCCACAGATAGCGGGAATCGAGGCGATCATGCCTGCTTTCAGAATCGACATGCCGCGCGCTTGTACCAGATACACCGGGAACCAGGTAATGAAGAAGTAGGTCAGTGCGTTAACGCAATATTGTCCGAGATAGATACCCCACATCATGCGAGTCGAGAGCAGCTGTTTGATTTGATACCACTTCTCATCCCAGCTCACTTTGCGGTCGGCTTTTTTGGCATCCATATTGATCAGCGCGCCGCCCTGTTCCATATACTCCAGCTCAGCCTTATTCACGCCCGGATGGTTGTTCGGATCGTGCATGAACTTCAGCCAGACGAAGCTGAGGATGATGCCCAGACCGCCCATAAACCAGAACACGTGCGCCCAGCCCACTTCCGCCACCAGCCAGCCCATGATCGGGGCGAAAATCACCGTAGCGAAATACTGTGCCGAGTTGAAAATTGCGACGGCGGTACCGCGCTCTTGTGCCGGGAACCAGGCTGCCACAATGCGGCTGTTACCCGGGAAGGAAGGTGCCTCCGCCAGGCCAACCAGAAAGCGCAGCAGGAACAGTGAGATCACGATGCCGAAACCACTGAACAGGTCTACGAACCCCTGCAGCAGAGTAAACAGCGACCAGAGGAAAATACTCCAAAAGTAAACGCGTTTAGATCCAAAGCGGTCGAGCAGCCAGCCGCCAGGAATCTGACCGATGACATACGCCCATGAGAAGGCGGAGAAGATATATCCCAGACCGACCGAATCGAGGCCGATATCTTTAGACATCGCGGAACCGGCAATCGAAATGGTCGCACGGTCACCGTAGTTGAATGAAGTGACGATAAATAACATCACCACAATCCAGTAACGGGCGTTGGTGCGTTTTTGCACCGCTTCCGCTGTCTGGCTGAAACTATTCATGATGCACTCCTGAAATATAGCGAACGCTACATCCACTCTGACTGCATACACATCGCGTTGGGTATCAGAATGATGTCGGGTTAAACACGGCGATTGTTGTTATGGCAAAACGATGATGCGTCGTGACGAATAACCAAACGTTGAAGAACGAGAATCAGTATAGGAACAGCCCCACCACGAGGCATTGGAAGAAAGCATGATGATGAGCATTGATTCATGCTGTTTTTATGGCAATTGCACATATCCCTGCGGCGTAGCTCACGGAACCTGATTTTTCACCCATGAATTGATTAAGAAGCAGCCAGCTAAACTGCGCTTTGTGAGTCCGTTCACTTGTATTTGGATAAACGAACCAAACTCCGCGATTAAAACCACCAAAAGCCAGTCAGTTGCACAATGCGCTGGCCAATACCCCTGCATATACTGAGGCTGGCAAAAAATGATGACGTGATAGAAGCATTTACAACGCGCTGCCATGCACAGCGCGACGCACTGGAAGGTGAGCAATGAACCGACCGCTAACAGAGAAACCGCTTTATATAAAAGTACACGATGCCGACAACGTGGCGATCGTGGTCAACAATCAGGGATTGCCGGCTGGCACCCGCTTTGAAGATGGCCTGCAGCTGACGGAACATGTCCCGCAGGGACATAAAGTGGCGCTGGTGGATATTCCTGAAAACGGCGTCATCCTGCGCTACGGCGAAGTGATTGGCACCGCCTTGCGCCCGATTGCGCAAGGGAGCTGGATTGAAGAATCTCTGGTGGCGCTACCCGAAGCGCCTCCGCTCAACAGTTTGCCACTGGCGAACAATGTGCCCCCCGCTCTGCCACCGCTCGAAGGTTACACCTTTGAGGGTTATCGCAACGCCGATGGCAGCGTCGGAACGCGCAATCTGCTCGGTATCACCACCAGCGTGCACTGTGTGGCTGGCGTAGTGGATTACGTGGTGCAAATGATCGAGCGCGATCTGCTGCCACGCTATCCCAACGTGGATGGCGTAGTGGCACTCAATCATCTTTATGGCTGTGGTGTAGCGATTAATGCGCCCGCTGCGGTGGTGCCGATCCGCACTATCCATAACCTCGCGCTGAACCCCAATTTTGGGGGGGAAGTGATGATTGTCAGTCTCGGCTGCGAGAAATTACAGCCGGAGCGTCTGCTGACCGGCACGCCGGATGTGCAGGCCATCTCGCTGGATGATCATGACATTGTGCGTTTGCAGGATGAACGGCATGTCGGTTTCGGCGCGATGGTCGATGAAATTCTGCAGGTCGCCGAACGCCATTTGAAGAAGCTTAATCAGCGCCAGCGCGAAATCTGCCCGGCATCAGAACTGGTGATTGGCACGCAGTGCGGCGGCAGCGATGCGTTTTCCGGCGTGACGGCCAATCCGGCAGTCGGTTTTGCCTCGGATTTGCTGGTGCGCTGCGGTGCCACCGTGATGTTTTCTGAGGTCACCGAGGTGCGTGATGCAATACATCTGCTGACGCCGCGCGTGGTCGATGAAAATGTGGGTAAACGTCTGCTGGAAGAGATGGCGTGGTATGACGATTATCTCAGCCAGGGCCAAACCGACCGCAGCGCCAATCCCTCGCCGGGTAATAAGAAAGGCGGCCTGGCGAACGTGGTGGAGAAAGCGCTGGGATCGATTGCCAAATCAGGACGCAGTCCGATTGTAGAAGTGCTGTCACCCGGACAGCGCCCGACTCAACGCGGTTTAATCTACGCGGCGACACCAGCCAGTGATTTTGTCTGCGGCACCCAGCAGATGGCGTCAGGTATTACCTTGCAGGTGTTTACTACTGGACGCGGCACACCCTACGGTTTGGCTGCGATTCCGGTGATTAAAATGGCGACGCGCAATGCCCTGGCTGAGCGCTGGCACGATCTGATGGATATCAATGCGGGCACTATTGCTACCGGCGAGGAGAGTATTGAGCAGGTGGGCTGGCGGTTGTTTGAGTTGATTCTGGATATCGCCAGTGGTCGCAAACAAACCTGGTCCGATCGCTGGGGCATTCGCAATCAGCTGGCGGTGTTTAATCCGGCACCGGTGACCTGAGGGTCATCTGCCCCTCTTCCAACATCGGAGAGGGGAACACTCTGAGGGGCCTGAAAAATCATCACCTCATTTTCAGGCTCTTTAGATTGCCTATGGTCGCTTGCAAGAACCAAAGCGAAGGCAGAATTACAGCAGTTTACCCCAGCTCTCGACCCACGGCGTGGTCACTGACTCAGGTTCTGGATCTTCAGTGGCATCCACCAGCAACACATCACCGATGCGTTTGGCGCTTTGTTCCTGCAAGGTGGCATCAAAAGTTTTGCCCGCGCCGCAGAAGTTTTCATAGCTGCTGTCACCCAGCGCAATCACGCCGTAGCGCAACGCTGGCTGATACCCCACTTCATCGCGTACCTGCACATACAAGCGGGCAATATTGTCCGGGAAGTCGCCCTGTCCAGTGGTGGAGGTGACAATCAGAATGACCTCCTGGCTGTAAGCCTGCCAATCCGCCAGTGAGGCATCCTCAAAAACTTTAACTTCGTGGCCCTGCTCTTCCAGTACCGGCTGCGCTTCTTCCGCCACCAGCAATGCATTGCCGTAAACCGTACCTGTAAAAATGCCAATCTTTGCCATCTTGCCGCTCCTTTATTCTGTTGGCTTATCCTGGACTGCCTCGTCGGCAAACTCAACCCTGGGAACCTCAGGGATCTGATGCTGCCAGCCAAACTGTTGCAGCATGCCTTGCCAGACGCGATCGAGCCCGGCGCGGATCACCAGAGGTTCTCGGGTGACCGGATGCGTCAGGCTCAGCGCACTGGCATGCAGCATCAATCGATTCATACCAAAGTGCTCTGCTGCACCCCGATTCTGCCGCAAATCACCATGGGCGCTATCACCAATAATCGGGTGGCGCAGATGCACCATATGGCGGCGAAGCTGATGTTTACGGCCGGTATGCGGCGACATCTCCACCAGGGTATAACGCGCGCTGTCGTAACGGCTGATCGCCACCGGCATTTCTACTTGCGCCAGTGAGCGATAATCAGTGACGGCAGGCTGCGCGGTACGTTCCTGAGTCGCGAACTTATCGGCAATCTTATCCAGCTCTTCAACCAACGGGTAGTCGAGTGTCGCGCTGCCATCCAGCCAACCTCGCACCACCGCGTGGTAGGTCTTCTGCATTTTATGCTGCTCGAACTGCTGTGACAGTAAATGCGCCACTTCGCTGGAGAGCGCCATTAACAGCACGCCAGAGGTGGGGCGATCGAGGCGATGCACGGTAAATACGTGCTGACCAATTTGATCGCGTACCGTTTGCATCACCACCACTTTTTCGTCGCGATCGAGCCAACTACGATGCACCAGCCAGCCGGACGGTTTGTTGACGGCGACCAGCCATTCATCTTGATAAAGGATTTCCAGCATTAAGAGGTCGGGTCCTGAAAAAGCGCATCGAACTGGCCTAATGTCAGCAACAGGACCGCATGGCCGGGTGTGGTGGCAGGTAACGCCACTTCATAGTAAGGCGTTACAGAGAAATTTTGCGGAAGCGGCGCACCGGCTTCGATTAACGCATGGAAACGTGGGATGAGTACCCACTGCAGCCACTCCAGCGGCTCCATGGTATTGAGGCAAAAAGGCTCGGTACTGGCGAAGGCTGCCGGCTCAGGGGATTGCGTCTGCCAGTGGCCGTGTTCGCGCATCACCGCTTCGATCTGCTGCAGCTGTTGAATAATCATGTGCGACGACATACGCCACCTCCAGAGAAAAATTGGGCGGCAAGCATACCATTAGTCGTTCAACGTGCAAAAAAGGCATAAAAAAAGGGAGCACTGTGATTACAGTGCTCCCGGTTTCGTTCGCAGCATTCCCGCCACCGCTGTGCTCCCTGCTCATCCATGACAACTCGTCCTCTGCTTTCCATTGCCTGTCATCGTGACAGTTATCCTTAGCATCCTGGCCCACCACAATCCGCGTGGCTCTCATTCTCCGTCCTGGAGGTGTCCCTGACTCAATCCTGAGTGTCCTGCTTCATCCAGAAGCCTTCCATGTGCCGTAAACTCCGTTACGTTCCCGCCTCCTGGCTGACATTCTCCTGAACGTCTCTTCATCCCCAGCATCCTGCCAGTGGTGACTATTCTGTCAGAAACCATCGTAATAACAAGTTAGTAAGACGCGTTAATAGATTTCTCACACTACTAATTTTAGGAGTGATGCCATAAGCTTATGATTCACAATATTTTTACATCCTTGTTTTCCGGATGGCTGCAAAATGATCTAGCGATCTCTCACACCTAATGTGAGAGATCTCTTACAAGCCTCGCCAGCGAAGTCTGTCACTCAGGCACTAACCGGTTGTAAATCATTAAGAAATATCTTAATGCTCGCAGCCAGTACCTGACGCTTTTTACTACCAGGCTGTTCCAGAATCACTTCACCGGAAAGGTTACACAGAGCAATCACATCCTGCTCCGATTCAGTCGTCGCAATGAATAATGTTGGACTCTGTTTTAAGCGGCGCTTCATGATCAGATGTCCAATCAGATTCTCCTGCAAGCGGGTAAAGTCTGATTCGCTCCACACCTGTAACAAGGTAATCTGCTGCTGCTGAAAGGTTGCGGTCATATCCCCGGCAAACTGCGACGTGTAAAAAGCACTGATTTCCGATTGCAACTGGATATCCAGTGCACGCTCAACCGCTTCCAGCGTGGCTGGCAAGGTGAACGGTTGTGGTTGCCACAACACACGATCATCCAGTGTGCTGACAATACAGGGGGATGGCACCCCCAGTAGATCCGTGCTTGCCGGCAGATGTCCAGCCTGCTGCTGCCAATGTTGCACATAATGGGCGGTAAACTCACGCAGGGCGTCTGCGGTTTGTTGCATCATTCTTCTTCTCGCTTGTGATCGGTTACACTTAGCCACTTTGATGGAATTTAGTGGTAACCGATATGTCTTCTGAAAACCGCGATCAGGCGTTAAGCGGCCTGACGTTAGGTAAGCCCACGGCTTATGTTGATCGTTACGATAACACGCTGCTGCAATCGGTGCCGCGCAGCCTGAATCGCGAACCGCTGGGGCTCTACCCGGATAATCTGCCGTTCCAGGGCGCAGATATCTGGACGCTGTACGAACTCTCCTGGCTCAACAGCAAGGGCGTGCCGCAGGTGGCGGTGGGCGAAGTGGTGCTGCGCGCTGAAAGCGAAAACCTGATCGAGTCCAAGAGCTTTAAGCTCTATCTTAACAGCTTTAACCAGACGCGTTTCGCGGACTGGGGCGAGGTGCGCCAGACACTCGAGCGCGATCTGCGCGCCTGCGCCAATGGCGAAGTCAGCGTGGCACTGTTCCGTCTGGGCGAAGTGGAAGGCCAGCCAATCGGCCATTTCAATGGCGATGTCATCGACGAGCAGGATATCGAGATTCACGACTATGCTTTTAACGCCGATTATTTAGCGCAGGCCGCGGGCAGTGAAGTGGTGGAAGAAACGCTGGTGAGCCATTTGCTGAAATCCAACTGTTTGATCACCCATCAGCCTGATTGGGGTTCCGTAATGATTCGCTACAAAGGCCCACGTATCGATCGTGAAGCCCTGCTGCGTTACCTGATCTCATTCCGTCAGCACAATGAGTTCCATGAACAGTGCGTTGAGCGCATTTTCAACGACATTCAGCGCTTTTGCCAACCAGAATCCCTGACCGTTTATGCACGTTATACGCGCCGCGGTGGACTGGATATTAATCCGTGGCGCAGCAACGTTCCCTTCTCTCCTGGGTTTTCCCGCCTGGTACGCCAGTAACAGATTGCGAGACGCCTCGCAGGCCGCAGCACGGATGCGCGGTTCCACTTGAGCATTCACTGCGGACAACGTTACTCTGTCAAAGGCGCTAAGGTCTAAACCTGCGTTCCGAAGGATTTTCGTCACTGCGTTCAGCAAGTTAAGCGCAGCGTCACCCGTCACGCATTTGCGTGTAAAGGAGTTCTCTTGATTACACATATCAGCCCGCTTGGCTCAATGGATCTGCTCTCCCAGTTGGAAGTCGACATGCTGAAGCAAACGGCCAGCAGCGACCTTTACCAGCTTTTTCGCAACTGCTCACTCGCGGTGCTCAACTCCGGCAGCCAGACCGACAGTAGTCAGGAACTGCTCTCGCGTTTTGAAAATTTCGACATCAACGTGCTGCGCCGTGAGCGCGGCGTCAAACTCGAACTGATTAATCCGCCGGAAGAAGCCTTTGTTGATGGCCGTATTATCCGCTCATTGCAGGCCAACCTGTTTGCCGTGCTACGCGATATTCTGTTTGTGAATGGCCAACTTGAGCGCAGCGATCATAAAAACGCTGACGATTCCGCTCACATCACGAATCAGGTGTTTTCAATTCTGCGTAACGCGCGCGCGCTGCACATTGGTGAATATCCCAATACCGTGGTGTGCTGGGGTGGTCACTCGATTAACGCAGTGGAGTATCAGTATTGCCGCAATGTTGGCACACAAATGGGCCTGCGTGAACTCAACATCTGCACCGGCTGTGGGCCTGGCGTGATGGAAGCGCCGATGAAAGGTGCCGCAGTGGGTCATGCACAGCAACGCTACCACGACAGTCGTTTCATTGGCCTGACCGAACCGTCAATTATCGCGGCTGAGCCACCAAATCCGCTGGTGAATGAACTGATCATCATGCCGGATATCGAAAAGCGTCTTGAGGCGTTTGTGCGTATTGCGCATGGCATCGTGATCTTCCCGGGTGGTGTCGGCACCGCAGAAGAGTTGCTGTATCTGTTGGGGATCCTGATGAATCCACACAACAGCGACCAGGTCCTGCCGCTGATTCTCACCGGCCCGAAAGAGAGCGCCGACTACTTCCGGGTGCTGGATGATTTCATCGTTAATACGCTGGGTGAAACCGCGCGTAAGCACTATAAGATCATCATTGATGATGCTGCTGAAGTGGCACGTCTGATGAAGAAGGCCATGCCGCAGGTCAAAGAGTATCGTCGCGAAACTGGCGATGCCTACAGTTTTAACTGGTCGATTCGCATCGCGCCAGAGTTGCAGGTACCGTTTGTACCGACGCACGAAAACATGGCTAACCTGAAACTGTTCCCGAACCAGCCAGCGGAAAAACTGGCTGCAGATTTGCGTCGCGCTTTCTCTGGTATTGTTGCCGGCAACGTTAAGGAGGTCGGCATTCGCGAAATCCGCGAGAAGGGGCCTTACAAACTGCACGGCGACGCCGACATTATGCATCGCATGGATGAACTGCTGCAGGGCTTCGTCGCTCAGCAGCGTATGAAGTTGCCAGGCAGCGCCTACATCCCCTGCTACGAAATCATTAAATAACCCATCAGGAAGGCAGCCTGCGGGCTGCCACTATCACTATGTCGTTTCATCTTCTGATTATTGATGCGCTGAACCTGATCCGCCGTTTGCATGCCGTACAAGGCACGCCCTGCCGCGAAGCCTGCATCGCAGCGCTGAATCAGCTATTAGGCCACACGCAACCGACGCACGTCGTCGCGGTATTTGATAGCCACGATCGTCACCCTGGCTGGCGACATCAGCTGCTACCCGATTACAAAGCGGGCCGCCCACCGATGCCGGATGATTTGCAGATGGAGATGCCCGTTATCCAGCAGGCCTTTGAGGCTGTCGGCGTGCGTTGCTGGGTCGCCGATCTCGATGAAGCCGACGATCTCGCCGCCACGCTGGCGGTGAAAATGGCCGATGCCGGACATCAGGCAACTATCGTCTCCACCGACAAAGGTTATTGCCAGCTTTTAGCGCCGAATATCCGCATCCGTGATTATTTCCAAAAACGCTGGCTGGACGTGCCTTTCATCGAGCACGAGTTTGGCGTCACGCCTGCACAATTACCTGATTACTGGGGATTGTGCGGCATCAGCAGTAGCAAAATTCCCGGCGTCACCGGCATTGGCTCTAAAAGCGCCCGCGATTTACTCACGCAGTTCGGCACCCTTGAAGCTATTTATCAGCAATTCGACCAGGTTCCTGAAAAGTGGCAGAAAAAATTGCGCGATCATCAGCAGATAGCTGAGATTTGCCGCCAGGTCTCAACGCTTAAACACGATTTGGTCTTGCAGGGGAATTTAAATACGTTGCGGTATAAGGCGTGAATGCCGGGTGCAGCCCCCCAGCTTGTTAAACTCACCAATCTCTCGATAGGTGATAGGTGCAAAAAATTGCGCCTTTATGATGATACCCCTAGAGATCCTGCGAAATAATTTGTGCTACAGCAAGGCGGCAAGCGCGTGAGTCCCCGGGAGCATACGCCAGTATGTGACCGGGGCGAACAAACGCAGCCAACGCCGCTGTAGTGCAAAGTATGAAGCAGGATCGGCAAGTGCGTGAGTCCCCGGGACCATACATCAGTATGTGACTGGGGCGAACAAGCGCAGTCAACGCCGCTGTAGTGCAAAGTATGAAGCAGGATCGGCAAGTGCGTGAGTCCCCGGGACCATACATCAGTATGTGACTGGGGCGTATAAACGTAGCCAACGCACCTGTGGCGCGAAGTATGACGGGAAATGCAAAATGCATCCTGCGAAAAAATTTGTGCTGCAGCAAGGCGGCAAGTGCGAGAGTCCCCGGGAGCATACATCAGTATGTGACCGGGGCGAGCAAGCGCAGCCAACGCGGCTGTAGTGCAAAGTATGAAGCAGGATTAGCGTTCGTCGCGACGGCCGCCAACCGCTGCCCAAAGCCGGCGCACATGCACAGTAATCTCTTCACGGTCGTGGTACAGCTGGCGCGCCTGAATCTGGGCATTCACTCCCTTCTCTTTCAACGCCGCATCCATCATAGCCAGATTTTGCGTGACCTCTTCATAACGCTTTTTCATTGGCAATTTGAGGTTGAAGATTGCTTCACGGCACCAGCCATTGACCAGCCACTCCGTCATCAAACTGGCGACGCGAACGGGTTTTTCCACCATGTCACACACCAGCCAGCTGATGTTATTGCGCGATGGGCGGTATTTGAAACCATCTTCACGGCAGTGCGTGACTTGCCCGGTATCCATAAGGCTGGGGGCCATCGGACCGTTATCTACGGCGTACACCCACATGCTGCGTTTGACCAGTTGATAAGTCCAGCCGCCAGGGCAAGCACCCAGATCCACGGCATACATGCCGCTGCCCAAACGCTCATCCCACTCATCGGCCGGGATGAAGACATGAAACGCTTCCTCCAGTTTCAGCGTTGAACGGCTTGGGGCATCCGACGGGAACTTGAGGCGCGGTATCCCCATATAGAACGGGGAGTTGTTCTCTGGCAGCGAATAACCGACATAGCAGGTACCCGGAGCAATAAAGAACACATGTATCACTGGGCGTTTTGGCGATTCGTAGTTGAGCAGGATTTTACTCTCACGCAGGCTGGCGCGCAGCGGCACGGTTAACTTACGGCAAAACTTGGTCAGTTCTTTCGCTTCATTAGTATCCGGCACTTCAACGCGCAGCTCACCGCCCTTCTCCACCACACCCGTTAACATGCCGACAATCGGGGTAATACGATTTTCTGGCGGTAAATCGCGCAGCAGTTCGCCTACCACCAGCATCTGACGGGCGAAAATCAGCTCGGCAAACGGCAGTGTTTGAATCAGCTTTTCCGCATCTTCCTGCTGATAGCACTCATAGAGCACGTAGCCGGAATCATCTTTAACGCGGGCAAAACCGTATACTTCGCGCTCAGCGGCTTTGGCACTGATCTCCGCCGCACACTCTTTCTCAAAGCCAGGACGGCAATAGAGTAAAACTTTATTCATGGCGATCCGCCTTTCGTTTAAGACGCAATGCGCCAATCAACATCAAGAACCAGCCAATCAGGAAAAACAATCCTCCCACTGGCGTAACAAAAACCCAAAACTTCAAGTGTGACAGCGCTAAGCAATAAAGGCTGCCACTGAATAACACGGTGCCGAGCGCCAGCGCGGCGCTGCTCCAGTAAAACCAGATATTGGCGCGGCGCAGCATGGCTGCACCCAGACCGATCACCGCCAATGTGTGATAGGCCTGATATTCAAGACCGGTATGGATCCACGCCATTTCCGCCGGGCCGAGCGATTTGCTCAGCACGTGTGCCCCAAAAGCACCAAAGGCCACCAGCAGAAATCCGCTGATGGCGGCAAACACAAACATGGCACGACTGGACATTCATTGTTCCTCAGGATGAAACTGCACATCACTGTGCAGCACTCAACGCGTTAGTGATCGTAGCGAAAGCGGAATTTTTCTTGTTCAGCTGCGGCTTTTTCCAGGATCCACTGACGAAAGGCGGCTATTTTACCCAGTTCTGCCTGGCTGTCATGACAAACCAGATAAAAAGCGTTTTTACTGACTAACACGTCATTAAATGGACAGACCAGCCGTCCAGCTTCAATTTCACTCTGCGCCATCACATTATTCGCCAGCGCCACGCCCTGGCCGTGAATCGCCGCCTGAAGCACCATCGCGCTATGGCTAAAGAGCGGCCCCTGCTGCACATTAATGTGCTGCAATCCTAGCTGACGGATATAGGATTGCCAGTCGCGGCGCGAAGCATCATGCAGCAGCGTAAAGTGCGCCAGATCGGCGGGCGTTTTAAGCGGATGGTCGCCAGTCAGAAACATGGGCGAGCAGACCGGCAGCAAATATTCGGCATACAGTTTCTCAACGCGCAGGCCCGGCCAGTTACCGCGACCATAGAAAATCGCCACATCAACATCATCGGCCAGTTTCTCTTCATCGCGGTCCACCGCCTGAATACGCACATCGATGCCCGGATAAGCCATATTAAAGCTGGAAAGACGTGGCACCAGCCATTGAATGGCAAAGCTGGGCAACAGACTGACGGTTAAGGCACCCTTCGCGCTGCGCGCCTGAAGTTTACGCGTCGCATCGTTGATAGCCGAGAAGATCTCTTTAATATCCAGATAGTAGCTTTGACCTTCTTCTGTCAGCAAAAGCGAACGATTCCTCCGTCGAAATAGCTTAAGACCGAGGAAATCTTCCAGAGATTTAATCTGGTGGCTAACAGCTGCCTGGGTGACAAACAGCTCTTCAGCGGCTTTTGTAAAGCTTAAATGGCGGGCTGCAGCATCGAAGACGCGTAAAGCATTAAGCGGTGGAAGGCGTTTAGACATGGTTTTCCATCAGCGGATTCACAAGGTAACAGTCCGACTTATACAAGGTCGTTACGTATTAGTTATTTTAATCCGAGACATTATAATTTGTCCGTTGAGGAAGCTCCAGCAAATACCTATAGTTGCCGCACTTCCTGAGCCGGAACGAAAAGATTTCTGGAAACGTGCGAGAGATCGCAGACTTTTGGAGAGCTTTTGGCTTGTGGTCGTGATGTTGTGTTTGCATTTTGATCTGACGATTGCAGATCAAACTTTTAATTCCTGTAGATTTACCCTGTCTGTCCAAGTGATTTTATGTAGCACCGCAAATTGCGGTGCTTTTTTTTGTCCTACACATCCCTGTGTACCCCCATTAGGGCCGTCACTGAAGCGACGTAAAAATTTCTCCGGGAAATTTTTTGGCTTGCTGCTTACTGACCCATCTCAACCATCTCTTTCACATCTGTACGATTGATCTGCTGCTCGTTGCCATTGGCATCTTTATAACTGATCATACCGGTTTCATCGTCAACTTTCGGTTTCCCGTCCGCTACAATGGTGCGACCATCATTGGTATGCATGACATAATTGCTGGAACAAGCAGCCAGGGTAAAGGCCATGGTACACACGGCCAGCACTGCGGCGAGTTTTTTCATCTTCTATCTCCTTGCAGATTGATTGCATTAAACCACCCGCAAGCGCTGACCAGAGGCAGCAAAAAGTGAAATCGACTAGTTAAGGTCGATTCGTTATGCGGGTTGCGGTTCAAACCTTGCAATAATTAGCATAACGCGCTTTTCCAGCTTTGCCAGCGAATCGGCCGGGTTTCAGCCTGGTCCTAAAATTGAACACAGTGGGTTTCGTATGACCATCTTCTCCCCAACCGCCTTCCGTGCGCAGTTTCCTGCATTAAGCGATGCGGGCGTTTATCTTGATAGCGCAGCCACTGCCCTGAAGCCTCAGGCGGTGATCGACGCCACGTCGCAGTTCTATAGCTTGAGCGCAGGTACCGTGCATCGCAGCCAGTTCAAATCAGCACGCGACCTGACGGAGAAGTATGAACAAGCGCGCGGCCGGGTGGCCAAATGGCTGCAGGCGGGTGAAGACCGCCAGATTGTCTGGACGCGTGGCACCACGGAGGCTATCAATCTGGTAGCCAACAGCTGGCTGGCACCGCGCTTACAACCCGGTGATGAGATTGTGGTGAGCGAGGCGGAGCATCACGCCAATCTGGTGCCGTGGTTAATGGTGGCGCAAGCTGCTGGCGCGAAGGTGGTGAAATGGCCGATTGGTGCAGATCGTCTACCCGATATCCGCTTGCTGCCTGATCTACTTAATGCACGCACTAAGCTGCTGGCGATTGGGCAAATGTCGAATGTCACCGGTGGCTGCCCGGATCTGGCACAGGCAATTACCCTGGCGCATCATGTTGGCGCCAAAGTGATGGTAGATGGCGCACAGGGCGTGGTGCATGCTCCCCCCAACGTTCAGGCGCTGGACATCGACTTTTATGCCTTCTCCGCGCATAAGCTGTATGGCCCAATGGGCATCGGCGCGCTATATGGCAAAGCCGAGTTGCTGGACGAGATGGATGCGTGGCAAGGCGGCGGCAAAATGCTGACGCACGTCGACTTCGATGGCTTTACACCGCAGGCGGTGCCATGGCGGTTCGAAGCGGGCACACCCAATGTGGCTGGTGTGGTGGGCCTGAGCGCGGCGCTGGAATGGCTGTCGCATCACCACGCTGAAAAAGCAGAGATGTGGAGCCAGCAACTGGCCAGCCTCGCCGAAGAGCAATTAAGCGAGATTCCCGGCTTTCGCAGTTTTCGTTGTGGTAATGCCAGTCTGCTGGCGTTTGATATCGCGGAGATTCATCACAGCGATATTGTTACGCTGCTGGCAGAACAAGACATCGCCCTGCGCGCCGGACAGCATTGTGCCCAGCCATTAATGGCGGCACTGGGTGTCAGCGGCACCTTGCGCGTGTCATTCGCGCCCTATAATAATTTGCAGGATGTGGATGCGCTGGTGCGCGCCATGCATCATGCCGTAGACCTGTTGAGTGAATAACGTTATGACTACCCTGATCGGCCCACATCCTTTTGGCGATGTGATTACTGAAGCCAGCCTGACCGAAAAGTTTACCCATTTTCATCAGTGGGAAGATCGCTATCGCCAGTTGATCCAGCTCAGCCGCCAGTTGCCCGTTCTGGAAGATGAGGTGAAGACGGCAGCTATTGAGCTGAGCGGTTGCGAAAATCGTGTCTGGTTGAGCAGCCAACGGCTGCCGAACGGCACGCTGCACTTTTACGGTGACAGTGAAGGCCGCATCGTACGCGGTTTGCTGGCAGTGCTGCTGACGGCGGTGGAAGGCAAAACGCCAGCGGATCTGTTAGCACAAGATCCGCTGGCGTTGTTTGATACCTTAGGCCTGCATGCGCAGCTTAGCGCCTCGCGCAGCAGTGGTTTACAGGCGTTAGCAGATGCAGTGCAGCGCCACGCGCGGACACATCAAGCCGCCTGACGCGCCGCGCGTGCAAGGAATTTTTTCAACGCGTGCGAGACTGCGATAAAACCAAAAGTGGCGGTCACCATAGTGGCCGCACCGAAGCCCGCCGCACAGTCCATGCGTTTGGGACCATCAGCGGTACTTTTCGAACTACAGACGCTGCCATCCAGCTGCGGATAGACCAGCGCCTCAGTGGAAAATACGCAATCAATCCCTAGCTTGCCTTTGCTGTTCTTGGTGACGCCAAAATCACTTTTCAGACGCTCACGCAGTTTCGCCGCCAGCGGGTCCTGAATGGTTTTGGCTAAATCGCTGACCTGAATCTGCGTGGGATCGATTTGCCCGCCCGCACCGCCAGTGGTGATCAACGGAATCTTGTTACGGCGGCACCAGGCAATCAACGCCGCTTTCGGGCGCACGCTGTCAATCGCATCAATCACGTAATCGAAACCCGCTGACAGTAACTCAGCGGTGTTATCCGGCGTGATGAAATCATCAATGCAGATCACTTCGCACTCAGGATTTATGGCGCGAATACGCTCCGCCATCACCTCGGTTTTCGCTTGTCCTACTTTGCCTTGCAGAGCGTGGATCTGGCGATTGGTGTTGGTAATGCAGACGTCGTCCATATCGATCAGCGTGATTTTACCAATCCCGGTGCGCGCTAACGCTTCGGCAGACCACGAACCGACACCGCCTATACCAATCACACAAAAATGGGCGTCGGCAAAACGCTGCAGCGCCTCTTCCCCATACAGACGTGCCGTACCGCCAAAACGTTGCCGCCAGGCATCGCTGACTACTTTCATATCAAACCTTTTGATGCGGTGCGCATGAATGCGCACCCTACAGAAACAGTGATGGACGCATTGGATCGCGAAGACTGTCGACCCATGGCAAATCAGCTGAATACTCCCGCTGATTTGCCGCAGGGAAGAATATCAATTCGCCCCGATAATCAGTGAACCATTATTGCCATTTTGCGGATTGCTGAACAGCGGCTGTCCTGCACCTGGCGCGGCTTTCAGCACCCAAACGCGTCCATAGTGGTTGTAGAATCCGGCAAGGTGCGCAGCGTCCGGACCGACACCCTGATAGATGTCGAAGTGCTGGCCTTTGATCGCCCCACCCACATCCAGTGCCACCATCAGGCGCATCTCATACTTGCCGTTAAATTTGCCCTTCTCGTTCAACTGCGGTACTTCCGCTAACAATGCCGTGCCTGCGGGAATCAATGAACGATCGGATGCCACCGAGGCTTTGGCAATCAGCGGCACCGCACTGGCACCGCGCACCGGCACGTACTCTTCCGGCTTAAAGAACACGAAGGATTGGTTGGTTTCCAGCACATCACGCACTTGTTCCGGCGTATGTTCTTGTGCCCACTGACGAATCGCCTGCATCGACATATCTTCACGCTTCACTTCACCGCGATCGATCAGCTCTTTGCCGATGCTGTGATAGGCCCAGCCATTTTTGCCGCCGTAGCCGAAGAAGCGCAGTGGACGACCATCACCGAAGTCAACGTAACCGCTGCCCTGCACGTCCATCATAAAGTTGTCGATCAGCGAGTTGCTCCAGGCAATCACGTAACGATCATCAAGTCCGCCACTGTATATAGAAGCACGGCTCGGCAACTTCTGACCGCGTGTGCGCGGTGGCATGCGGTAAATGGGATACTGGAACTCTCCCTGACGCGTGTAGCGTGCTTCCACCACTGGCGTGTAGTAGCCGGTAAACTGCACATTACCGTAGTTATCGGTGCCTTCCATCTGATAAGCGTTAAGGCCAAACTGGCTCAGCTGACGGGTATCCGCGCCGGAGAGCAACCAGTTCTGGATTGCGCTGTAAGTGCCGGTGTTGCGACTGTATAAGCCGCTTGAGGCACTCTGAATCTGCTGGATCTGCACACCAAAATCTCTGCCATTCACCGGACGCCCTTTGGCATTCGGTTCATTGACCAGCCCGAGCGGTTGCTCCAGCTTGCCATCGATATATTGCTGACCACGGTCAGTCGGTTTAGAACTACAACCCGCTAACAGCGCGAGAAACGCGCCAGTAAGTGCATACTTCGCCCAATGTCCTTTCATCACTTTCTCTTTTTCTCGGTTGTTTGCACCGCGACGATAGCAAAGGGGCAGAGAGAATGAAATCCACCTCGGGCTACCGCGCTCACATCTGTACAATTAATCGCCCAATGGCACTATTAATCACCAACTGGCTGTAAATTTAAGGCTTTAACACAAAAAGAGGTTGCATCGCCGCGCGTCGAGAGTATAGTGCGCATCCACGGACGCGGGGTGGAGCAGCCTGGTAGCTCGTCGGGCTCATAACCCGAAGGTCGTCGGTTCGAATCCGGCCCCCGCAACCAATTCTTCTTAAGTGAAGAGACAATTTGAAAGTCGTGTAACGCGTCAGACGGACGCGGGGTGGAGCAGCCTGGTAGCTCGTCGGGCTCATAACCCGAAGGTCGTCGGTTCGAATCCGGCCCCCGCAACCAATTGTCTTAAGAAGAATACAATGTGAAAAGTCGCTAACGCGGCAGACGGACGCGGGGTGGAGCAGCCTGGTAGCTCGTCGGGCTCATAACCCGAAGGTCGTCGGTTCGAATCCGGCCCCCGCAACCAATTACAGATAAGCACCTTAACGGGTGTTTTTTTGTTTTTGGCTTCCCGTAAAAAAGCGGCACAGCGGCCGCCCTCTTCTTAGCGACGCGCCAGCACCGCACCTTTATCAAAATACGCTTTAATCCCATGCAGAATCGCCTCAGCCACCTGATGCTGATAACGCGGTGTGCGCAGCTTTCGCTCCTCCTCGACGTTGCTGATAAACGCAGTCTCCACCAGAATCGATGGAATATCCGGGGCTTTGAGCACCGCAAACCCCGCCTGATCCACCGTGCGTTTATGCAGATGATTGATGTGACCCATACGCGATAACACCTCTTTGCCGAATTTCAGGCTATCGCTAATGGTCTGCCGCTGCACCATGTCGAACATGGTGTGATCCAGATAGCGGTCACCGCTCATGCTTACACCACCAATCAGATCTGATTCGTTCTGGGTCTGCGCCAGGAACCGTGCAGCCGTAGACGTTGCACCGCTGGTCGAGAGCGCAAACACCGACGAACCCCGCGCCGCACGGCTGGTAAAGGCATCGGCATGAATCGAGACAAACAGATCGGCACGCTGTTTACGCGCTTTCGCTACCCGCACGCGTAGCGGGATAAACACATCCTCGTTACGCGTCATATACGCTTTCATGTTGCGCTCTTTGTCGATCAACGCCTTCAGGTAGCGACCAATCTTCAGCACAATGTCTTTCTCACGCGTTTTGTATTTGCCATGCGCGCCGGGATCTTCGCCGCCGTGGCCAGGATCGATCATGATGATGATCGGACGATCGCGCCCCGCTTTGCCCGGTAAAGGCGCTTGCGCCGGCTGATCGCGCTCAAGGTCGCCCTGGTTGTAATCGTTCAGTAACGCCAGTAGCGGATCCTCTTCCGGCGAGGGCTGGCTCGGATAGAGATCGACCACTAAGCGATGTTTGATGCCCGCAACCGGTGCCAGCGTGAAGATCTTCGGTGCAACGTTGCGCTTCAGTTCCAGCACCACGCGCACCGTATTGGCATCAAACTGGCCAACTCGCGCATGTTTGATATAGGGATCGTCAACGCGCACTTGCTTATCCACCCCTTTCAGAACCGGATTGATATGCAGGTTATCGATGTCGATCACCAGGCGATCGGGATTGCTCAAAGTGAACTGTTTGTATTTGAGGGGAACATTCGATTCCAGCGTCACGCGGGAGTATGTTGACGAAGGCCAGATGCGCACCGCCACAATATGCTGACTGGCCGCCAGCCCGGTTCGCGTTACGCTTAATAACATGAGCGCACCCGCGCCCTGCAATAATCGTCGTCGTGTAAAAGCCTGAGACATGCCGCTCCAACTGCCGTGTAGTGTCTAAAATATCGTCAATTGACGAGAGGAAGGCGAAAACTTTGCTTAGCAAGCCGTGGGTTGTTTTGCCAGAAAAACCAGATAATGCAGGCTGTTAGCATGGGTTGCATCAGGAAAATCGTAAAGTAACGTCAGGCCCGGCGCTTGCAATAGCCGGCAAAAGAGCATAAAAATACACAAATTACGAATAAACATTCACAGAGGGTTTGCCGTGAAGGAACGTAGTACTGAACTGGTTCAGGGTTTTCGCCATACCGTTCCCTATATAAATGCCCACCGTGACAAGACCTTTGTCATTATGCTTGGCGGCGAAGCTATCGAGCATGAGAACTTTTCCAACATCGTTAACGACATTGGCTTGTTGCATAGTCTCGGCATTCGCCTGGTGGTTGTCTATGGTGCCAGACCGCAGATTGATGCCAGCATGGCGCAACAGCAGCTGGAACCGATTTACCACAAACATACGCGCGTTACTGATGCTCAATCACTGGAACTGGTGAAGCAGGCCGCCGGACGTTTGCAACTCGACATTACCGCGCGACTGTCGATGAGCCTGAATAACACCCCACTGCAAGGCGCGCACATCAACGTGGTGAGCGGTAACTTTATTATTGCCCAGCCGCTGGGCGTCGATGATGGCGTGGACTACTGCCACAGCGGCCGTATTCGTCGTATTGATGAAGAAGCCATCCATCGTCAGCTGGATAATGATGCCATTGTGCTGCTCGGCCCAGTCGCGGTGTCGGTGACGGGTGAAAGCTTTAACCTGACATCCGAAGAAGTGGCCACGCAGTTGGCGATCAAGCTAAAAGCCGAGAAAATGATTGGCTTCTGCTCTGAACAAGGCGTCACCAACCGCGAAGGCACCATTATCTCTGAGCTGTTCCCCAACGAAGCGCAGGCGCGCATCGATGAGATGGAAAACGATGGTGATTTCCTGTCGGGCACCGTGCGTTTCCTGCGTGGCGCGGTGAAAGCCT
This sequence comes from Pantoea rwandensis, assembly GCF_000759475.1. Classification (NCBI taxonomy): domain Bacteria; kingdom Pseudomonadati; phylum Pseudomonadota; class Gammaproteobacteria; order Enterobacterales; family Erwiniaceae; genus Pantoea; species Pantoea rwandensis. The sequence continues at coordinate 1,460,019 of NZ_CP009454.1, read as the reverse complement.
GCCGCAGCGGCGTACGTCGTAGCCACCTGATCAGTTATCAGGAAGATGGCGCATTGATTCAGGAACTGTTCTCGCGTGACGGTATTGGTACGCAGATTGTGATGGAGTCCGCCGAGCAGATTCGTCGCGCCACCATCAACGATATTGGCGGCATTCTCGAATTGATTCGCCCGCTGGAGCAACAAGGCATTCTGGTGCGTCGTTCGCGCGAGCAATTGGAAATGGAGATCGACAAATTCACCATTATTCAGCGCGACAATCTGACCATCGCTTGTGCCGCGCTCTATCCTTTCCCGGATGAGCAGATTGGTGAAATGGCCTGCGTGGCGGTGCATCCCGATTACCGCAGCTCTTCACGCGGCGAGCTGTTGCTGGAGCGTGTGGCGCTGCAGGCACGTCAGATGGGGTTGAAGAAGCTGTTTGTGCTGACCACCCGCAGTATTCACTGGTTCCAGGAACGCGGCTTTACGCCGGTTGATATTGAATCACTGCCGGAGAGTAAGAAGCAGATGTATAACTATCAGCGCCGTTCGAAAGTGCTGATGGCGGATTTGCGCTAATGGCGGTGAATGCGGCAGAAGAGCAGAGAATGTCAGACTGCGCTCGAAGGTCTGGAATTGCCCAACGCATTTGACTGATAACGTTATTAGGATGCGCATCCACGCGCATCCAATAAAACACCCGCACTGAGCTGAGGTCGGTTTCTATACCGGCCTCAACCCCGGCTCAGAATGACTCCCCGCTCAATCGATCCAGCAATCCGCTTCGACGCTGGGTGCGTAACTGCACCGCACGGCGAAACACGCTTTCATCGCTGTAGAGCGTTAACTGTTTGCGCGCACGAGTAATGGCGGTGTAGATCAGTTCGCGAGTGAGCACCGGTAAAAACTGTGCCGGCATCACCAGTGCTGTATGGTCGAACTCCGACCCCTGCGATTTATGCACCGTCATCGACCAGGCCGTATCATGCGCCGGTAACCGGCTCGGCTGCACCGCTTTAATGCTGCCATCGGGTAACGGGAAGAAAACCTTCAGTAGCCCTTCGTCATCTAACAAAGTCATCCCGATATCGCCGTTAAACAGCCCAAGCGCACTGTCATTGCGTGTCACCATCACCGGGCGCCCCTGATACCAGCGGCTGCCACCCTGTGGACGACGAATCAGCTGCAGCTGCATCAGTTTTTGCTCAATACGCTGATTCAATCCCTGCACGCCAAACGGCCCTTCTCGCAGTGCGCACAGCAGTTGATATCGCCCAAATGCGTGCAGAATCTCTGCGGGCTGTGCTCGCTGGCTCACCAGCCGCAGGAACGGACGGTAGCCTTCCGCGATATCATTCAGCATTGCCTGATAGGCCTCGCCATCATTGAGTGGCTGGCGTGATATATCGCTGAAGCCCGCGTTAAATGCGGCCTCAACCGCCTTTGGCTCGCCTGCATTGACCGCAGCCGCAAGCTTGCCGATGCCCGAGTTAGCATCGAAGCGATAGCTCTTGCGTAATAAGCAGATGGCGTCGCGCACGGCTGGCGCGCTGTCATCATCGTGGCCTTCAACCTGGCAACCGGTTAACGCACTCAGCTGGGCGGCACGCGCGACGCTGTATCCCGCTTCCGCGCAGCGGCAAATATCGCCCAGTACCGCACCGGCTTCTACTGACGCCAACTGGTCGCGGTCACCAAGAAAAATCACGCGCGCCTGAGGTGGCAGTGCGGCGATGAGATTGGCCATCATGCCCAAATCAACCATTGAGGCTTCATCCACCACCAGCACATCCAGATGCAGCAGGTTACCGGCGTGATAGCGCAAGCGCTGGGTTTCGGGCTGGGCACCGAGCAAACGGTGCAGCGTGGTAGCTTCCGCAGGGAAGCGTTGGCGCTCAATGTCGCTGACCGGCAGTTTTTGCAACGCTTTACCGAGCGATTCGGTTAAACGCGCCGCCGCTTTTCCGGTCGGGGCGGCCAGCTGAATGCGCAGCGCGCCGTGGCTCAGGCGAATCAAGGACGCCAGCAGTTTTGCCACGGTGGTGGTTTTCCCGGTGCCGGGGCCGCCCGAGATCACCGCTGTTTTCTGCGTTAGCGCCACCGCCGCCGCGATTTTTTGCCAGTCATCTGGCTCAGTACCAAACAGGTTATCCAGTACAGTACGCACCTCTCCATCAGGAAATGCCTGCGGAGCAGACTGCGCCTGAAAGAAACGCGCCACCTGCCCTTCGTGGTGCCAGAGACGATGCAGATAAAGACGGCCTTCGGTTAGTACAATCGGTGCTGCCTGCTCGTTTTTGCTGTTGCTCAGAGCAGGCCAGCCAGCCAGAATTTGCGTCCAGTCCTGCGGTTCGCCCGCCGCCAGCCAGATGGCCTGCGCCAGTTCAGGGTGACGGCCCTTGAATAACCCTTCACGGCTCAACTGTGACAGCGGTAAACAGACGTGCCCCTCACCCGCTTCCGCACTGAGACAGGCAGCCGCAAGGAGGCGTGCTGGCTGCGTGTCATCCGCCAGTAACAGTGCGAACTGAACATCCAGTGAACGCAGTAAACGTAGCTCAACCGCCTGTTGCAATAGCGCTGCAATGCCATTCATGCCGTGGCTCCCTGCCCGCGAAACAGGCTATCCAGTTGTGAAACAAAATCCAGAGTTGGCCGTGTGTGGAATACGCCGTTGGCCGGTGAAGTGCCATCCATGCCACGCAGGAACAGATAAAACACGCCGCCAAAGTGCTGCTCATAGTCATAATCTGCCAGGCGATGTTGCAGATAGCGATGCAGCGCCAGCGTGTAGAGCTGATATTGCAAATCATAGCGGTGGTCGATCATCGCCTGTCTCATCGCTGCTGGCGTATAAGCTTCGTGGCTGTCGCCCAGCCAGTTGGATTTGTAATCCAGCAGGTAGTATTTGCCTTGCCAGCGGAACACCAGGTCAATGAAGCCTTTCAACATCCCCTGCACCTGACGAAAATCGAGCGGCGGCGCATCGGACGATAAAGCATCCTGACGGATCAGCGCATCCAGATCATTCGCGGTCAGCAAACCGTCAATCGGCAAGTAGAAGCCCATCTCCACGAGTCGATCGCTGGCCTGTACCTGACCGAGCTGTATCCCCTGATCGTTGAGCGGCGTGCTCACCACGCGCGCGATCCAATCAGTCAGCATCGGTTGCCAGTACAATGGATACCCATTCTGCTGCAGATGCTGCTCCAGCAATGCCGCCGTTGGGGGCTGAGGGAAATCGAGTGATTCGAACAGTTCATGCAGGAAAGTCCCTGGTGCGGCGCCGCGTGGAAAATGGTGCGGCGTCAGTGCGGCTTCAGCGATCTCTTCCTGCTGCTCTTCGCCTGCGGCTTCCAGATCGAAACGCGGCATCACATCAAGTAGTCGCTGGCTACCGTGCTGCTGCAAGCCGGAGTAGCTGGTGACGCGCCAGGGTTCCACCAGCGTGCGGCTAACGGTGCGGGCAGCCAATCTGTCATGAGCGGGATCAGGCGCTTGCCAGCGTTCGGCCCCCAGATCCTGCACGTACATCACCTCGGTACCCGCGACATTGTGCTGATTGAGTAAAGCGCCCAGTTGTTCCGCTGTCGCCGCTTCACCGCGCTGTAATAGATGGCCCAGAGCGCTTTTGTGCAGATCGCTCTCACCTTCTTTTTTACGCGTACCGCGAAACAGCGGCGCCACGCCGACGCTGCAGTGATACACCGAACGGGTGAGTGCCACGTACAGCAAGCGCAGATCTTCGGCCAAACGCTCCTGCTCGGCCATCGCCAGGCTTGCATCATCGGCCTGCAGATCCAGCACCGCTTCAAAGTTGTCGCGATCGTGATACAGCGCGGTATCCGCCTCGCGGAATCCGGCGGCGAACGGCAGCCAAACTAGCGGATATTGCAGTCCTTTGGATTTATGGATGGTGACGATCTGCACCAAATGGCGATCGCTTTCCAGACGCAACTGCTGGCTGGACGATTGACTGTCCGGGCTGGCTATCTGCTGCGCCAGATAACGCACCAATGCATGCGGGCTATCGAGCTGTGCCGCCGCCTCCTGCATCAATTCGCCCAGATGCAGCAAATCGGTCAGGCGGCGTTCGCCATTTTCTGAGGCAAGCAGATTTTCTGCCAACTGACGTTCCTGCATCAGCTGGCGCAGCATCGGTAATACGCCACGCTGTTGCCACAGCAGTTGCCAGCGGGCAAAGGTCTCTACCAGTTCATCCCAGCCGCGCGCATCTTGATCCAATGCATCCAACTGTGCCGCATCAAAGGCAAACAGCGAGGTGGCGAGCGCCGTGCGCAGCATGCGCTCCTGTTCGGGTGCCAGCACCGCCTGCAATAACCACAGCAACTCGCGCGCTTCTGGCGTGGTGTACACGCTGTCGCGATTCGATAAATAGACCGAGGGGATGCCAAGCTGGTTGAGTGCTTCACGGATGAGATTGGCTTCGTTGCGGCTTCGCACCAGCACCGTAATATCCGATGCCTGCACTGGGCGCTGCGCGGCCGCTTTACCCAGCAATGCACGCTGTTGCTGCCCTGCCTGTAACCAGTGGCTGATATCAGCCGCACACTGTCGTGCTAACGCCTGCTGATAATCGCCTACACTGCACCCGTCTCCCGGCAACAGCCAAAAACGCAGTGCCGCTTGCTCCTGGTGATCAAGGGTTAGTGAGAGCGTCTGATTCGGTTCAGCGAAGCGCACCGGCAAGAAAGGGATGGCATCAAAGACAAAGGGCGAACCGAGCCGAGTGAACAGCTGATTGACGCTCTCCACCATCGCTGGCGAAGAGCGCCAGTTTGTGTCCAGGGTGTAATGTGCGCTCACTTCATTACGCGCGCGAATATAGGTAAAGATGTCTGCGCCACGAAAGGCGTAAATAGCCTGTTTTGGATCGCCAATTAACAGCAATGCATGGTCAGGCTGATTGCCGTAGAGCGTACGGAAAATGCGGTATTGCTGCGGATCGGTATCCTGAAACTCATCAATTAACGCCACCGGGAAACGCTGACGAATCGCCTGCGCCAGCATATCTCCTGCTGGCTGCTGTAAAGCATCATCCAGCCGACTCAGAAGATCATCAAAACCCAGCAGCGCCTGTTGGCGTTTCTCTTTCCGCACGGCGGCGCGGATGTCCACCAGCGCGCGCGCAATCAGCAAATCGCGCAGTGAAATGGGCTGGGACAGAAACAGGTCGATGGCCGCAAACAGGGCATGGTGCGGAGGATGGCCTTTTTTGGTTTTCTCCTCCAGCACCCGTTGACCAAAGCGCGCCAGCTCTGCGGGTACCTGGTAATCCAGGGTTTCACTCTGTGCCCAGAAACTGATTTTACTCACCCACACCGGCAGATTTTTACTGCTGTAGCTGCGTTTGTCCACGTCGGACTGTCCCACCAGCGTCAGCACCTCTTCACCCACCGCGCGCCACTCGGCTTTCATCGCGTTAATGCGCGCCAGGTTTTCTTTGTGGCGCGTCGTCAGCGTTTCGTCGTCAGCGGGCGCTAAACGCAGGTGAGGTGATTCGCCTTGCAGCCATGGCCGCAACGTCGCCAGCAATTGCTCCGGGCCACTCCACTCACTGACAATCACGCGGGCGATATCCAGCGAGAGTGGATAACAGTGGCGACGCCAGAAATCGGCAGTGGCCTGACGCAGCAGTTGCTGTTCATCTTCAATCAACTGCTGTTCAAACAGCATGCCGGATTCAAAAGCGTTGAGATTGAGCATGCGCTGACAAAAGCCGTGGATGGTAAAGATCGCCGCTTCATCCATCTGCCGCTCTGCAGCCAGCAGCAGCGATGCCGCTTCTGCAGGTTGCGGCATCTCCTGTAGCAACTGCATCAGCATCGGATTGCGGCTGGTACCGCGAATGCAGGCCAGCCGCAGCTCATGAATGTTGGCACGGATACGTCCGCGCAACTCTGCAGTGGCCGCCTCGGTAAAGGTCACGACCAGAATTTCTTCGACCGACAGTGGCCGGGCATAGGCATTTTGCCCGCCCAGCCCCAACAAAAGCCGCAGATAAAGCAGACCAATAGTGAAGGTTTTGCCGGTTCCGGCAGACGCCTCAATCAGCCGCTCGCCACGCAACGGCAGCGTCAGCGGATTGAGCGGTTCTGGCGGCTGAATCAGACTCATTGCGCGTCACTCTTAACCGGCAGGGATTGCTGTAGCTTCTCCACCTGATCCCAGGTCGTGAAGCCCGGCAGAGGTGCATAATCATCCTTGGTGGCGCCATCATGGCTGCCGCCAATCTGCGAAATCATCGCCATGCCCTGCTGTTCCAGCACCGCTTTATGGAAGAAATCTGCCACGCCCTGCGGCGTGAGCTTTTGAATCTGCTCGATGGCTTTTTCACGCGTATCGAAAGCAAAATTCTGCCGGTTGAAGTCACGGCTATAGCGATTCGCTTCTTCATCCAGAGTTTGCGGGCGCTGTTTTAAGTCGTTGATCAGCGCCTGCTGATACTGGGAAAAATCTTCCGGTTTCATGTCGCGCAGGCGTTGTTCAGCCTGCGGATAAAACGCCTCAAAACGCTGCATCAGATAGGCCGGCTGCTTGCTGTTGCTTTGCAGCAGGAAGCCAATCCCCCACTGGCGACCAATCGGCATCTGATACGAGAACACCGCATAGCCTAGCTGTTCCTGGGTGCGCAGTTGGTTATAGAACCAGGGTTGGACAATCTGGCTCAACATGGTGCTGTTGGCCATGCTTTGATACTCGTCGTAACCCAGTGGCACGTAGAGGGCTGCCAGTGCAGAATCCGTGCTGCTTCCTGCGGTTTGCAGGTTGGCCTTCATGGCTTTATCGATCACCACGTAATCGCTGTGCCAGTAACTGTGACCATCACTGTGCAACTGCTGTTGCAGATCGGTGCCCAGCTGTTTAACGCGATCGGCGGAGAGGTTGCCCACCACCATCATTTCCGGCGTGGCGTTGCGCAGTAAGGCATCACGGTAATCCGTCACGTCTTTCAGCGTCAGGTCTTTCACCAACTTGCGGCGCGTCTCACGCTGGGTATACGGCAGCTGTGACAGCATCTGCATCGGCTGAATCGCCTGCTCGAAGGCTTTGCCCTTCTCGGCTGCTTCCAGTCGATCCAGATACCAGGATTTCGCCTGTTCAAGTTGCTGTGCGTCCGGCTGGAAGCTGGCATAGCCCTCAACCAGTTTTTTCAGTAACTCCGGCAGACGCTGGGTAAAACCACTGGCGCTGAACACAATGCCGTCATCTTCACCGGTAGAAAAACTGATCCCCCCCACTGACGCTTGCGAGTTCAACTCATCCAGCGCCACGCTGGAGAGATAATCATTCAGACCAAACAATACCTGCTGACGCGCGTCGCTTATTGCCGCTTTGTTGCGCAGTGCCAGAGTAATGGCTGCCTTTGGTTCACTGGCGTAGAACTGGCTTGGCATCCAGTAGATGCGCATGCTGTCACCGTCGGTCAGCGCCACCGGATGCGTATACGTTTTGCCATCGCCAGGCATAATGGAGAAATCAGAAGGGATGTACGGATTCAGCGTCGGCATCGACAGTTGGATCTGCGCGCCGCGCTGCTGCCAGTCACTGAACTGTGCATCACTGATTTTATCGACCTGATAAGGCGCATTCACAAAATAGGCTTCTTTGTTGTGCGGCTCATTTGGGCTGATATACCAGATGCGGGCATTTTGCGGTGTCATCTCATCCAGACGAGATTTGATCGCCGCAGGATCAAAGTTATCCGCGAGATAAGGGGCATCCAGCGTATGATCCACCGGCACGCGCAGCATGGTATCCACTAACCATTCAATGTAATCCATGTCACGGGTGATCGACGGATAGCGGAAATCCAGCGCCAGCACATGCGATACCTCATCGAAATAGTCCTTATCGATGCCTTTACTACGCAGCATGTCGAGGTAGCTAAAGATCGCCGCCACCACTTCATCACGCTGTGCCAGGCCTTTGTCGGTCAGGGAGACCGTGATGGCAAACACGCCACTATTGCGGTCCGTCATCGGATCGGCACCGGCATTCACACCGTCGGCCAGCCCCTGCTTTTGCAGCCAGTCGTTAAGGGTGTTTTTACTGCGGTTGCCCAGGATGTAACTGATCAACGTATCGGTTTTGCTGCGGAACTGGTCGCTGTTGTTGGCGATGCGGAATTCAACTTTCAGCTGTTTACGCGGTTGGGCGGGCACGTAGTGGATGATGATGCCTTTCTGCGCATCGGTTACCACCGGCACTTCGATTTTCGGCACGATGGCCTGATGGTTAGCCACTCGTCCAAAAGTCTGGACCGCAATGTCGGCCATTTCTGGCAGCGATTTGTTGCTGTATATCACCGCTTTCATCAGATTGGCGGAATAGTGGCTGTGATAAAAATCCGTCAAGGCCTGATGCAAATTGCTGTCTGGCTTATCGCGCAGCGTATCAAGGTTGCCGCCTGAGTAGCGGGAAGCTGGATGCGCTGGGTTCAGGGTTTCCGCCCCAACCTGCGCCATACGCAGGCCATCGCGCGAACGCGCCATAGTGAGTTCTGCATTCACTGCATGACGCTCTCTATCAGCGTTGACCGGATCGAGCAAAGGCTCTGCAATAGCATCGGCCAGGCGATCCACCGCCGGTTGCAGTGCATCATTCTCCACTTCCAGATAGAACGCGGTGCGATAAGACGCGGTACTGGCATTGTGACTGCCGCCGTGCTTTTTCAGGAATTCGGCCAGATTATCTGGTTGCGGATAACGTTTTGAGCCCATTAACACCATATGTTCGGTATAGTGCGCCAGCCCAAGCTGCTGATTGGGATCGTCCAGCGAGCCGATAGGCAACGTCAGTGCGGCCAGTGATTTAGGCGCTTCTTTGTCAGACACCAGCAACACCGTCATACCGTTAGTCAGCGTGATGGCCTGATAACTGCGCGGATCGTGATCGCTTTTTCGAATCGTTTCATTGATGGGCTGCCAGCCGCGATCGCTATCAGCAAAGGCATTCAGCGCCAGCATGCTCAGCAGCAGCGCTCCAATCCAGCGTGCGTAAATCCGCATTTAAACCCCTTTCTTTACCCTTTACCGCTGGCTGTGTGCCCAGCGGCGCAATAGACAACTTTTATGATTTTGAGAACACCCGCAAAAGCGGCGTTACCCGATTGCTATTCATCATCTTGATGCGCAAGGCGCACCGGTAAATACCACTGGCGAGCGGCGGCAACAATCAGCTGCACCGCCTCATCATCCAGCGTACGGCTCAGGCGCTGCAAATAAGGATCGCTGCCTTCGCCCTCCACCTGAAAACCACCCTGCCAGGCTTGCAGCAATTTGTTAAATGCCTTTTTCTGCGTGGCGTCATCATCCAGCAACTGTCCGGATTTTCGATCAAAACTGGCATCCAGCCAGGCACCACCCGATTTGTTCAACAACATCAGCGGTTCCATCATCCCCGCCTGATAAGCCGCCACGTATTCACTCAACAGGGAGAGCGCGGGTTCAGCGTCGATGGCTTTAAAACGCCAGCGGCTCTGTTTGCGCCCGTACATGCGGCTTTCTCCTTTGCCGCCTAACGCGCAGTACACCAGATGCTCCAGCCACAATAGCAGGCCATCGTTCATGTTCAGCACACCCGGACGCCAGCGTAACAACCCATCAGCTTGTACCTGGGTTAACCAGCCGGTCAACTGCACCCCATTCAGCGGCAGATTGATTTCCCAACTCTCTGCGGGCTGGCGCTGTCCACTCACTTCGGCGGCCACTTCCTGCATCTCTTCGGTCTGGCTCTGCCAGAAAAGTTCCCCAAAAGCACCATATGGCAGATTGCCTGCTGCACGATGACGTGCATAAAGCTGCGCGGGATCCTCACCGTTGACCAGGGTATTCAGTAGCTGAGCATTGATTTGATAACGCTCCAGACTATCCGGGGCAAACGGCTCGCTGTCCGGCAATTCGCTCTCTTCCATCCAGAAAGCCACGCCCAGCCGCTGCTGGAACCAGGCCCGTACCGGATGACGCCAGAAGCGCAGCAATTGCTCCAGCGAGAGCGTTTCCAGCGGCAGTGGCGGCAACCGTTGCACAAAGTCTGGCTGCGCCACGCCACTGCCGGTGGCAGCGGGCAACCATTCTGCCGCGAAGCTCTGGCCGTAAGCGTCAGGGCGGAAGTTCTCCGCTGCAAAGGGCATGCGGCTGTGGAGCTTCTGTAAATGTTCACGAACACGCTGCTCGCTGACGTCGGGTTCGTACGCTTCGTCGCCTGGCAGACAAAAACTCTGACCTAGATAATCCACCAACTCCGTCACCAACACGGAGGGATAACGCTCGGTGTTGTCCTGAATCGCACGACCGATATAGCTGATGTAGAGCTGATGCTGTGCAGAAATCAGGGCTTCCAGGAACAGGTAGCGGTCATCATCACGGCGGCTACGATCGCCTTTGCGTGCCTGCTGCTGCATCAGGTCAAAACCGAGCGGCGCTAACGTGCGTGGATAGACGCCATCGTTCATCCCCAGCAAACAGACGACTTTGAATGGAATTGAACGCATTGGCATCAGGGTACAGAAGTTAATCGGCCCGGCAAGGAAGCGCTGGCTAATACGTTGCTGATCGAGGCGCGAGCGCAACTCGTCACGTAATAAGGTCACAGGAATCGGCTGCTGATAGTCAGCCTGCATGCCCTGTTCGATAATTTGTTTCCACTGGGTTTCAACCAGCAGTAACGCCGCGTCACTTTCAGCATCGCCGTTGAAAAAGTTGTCAATCAGCTCGCGGCACAGCGGCAGCCATTCTGGCAGCGTACGCTCACCGGCTAATCGGGTGCGCCATGCTTCGAGGCGAGAGAGTAATTCGGCCAGATGTCCGGCAAGTTCGGCAATCAATCCACTGGATTCGTCGTAAGGCAGAATGCCCTGCCAGTCACCGTTACGACTTTCCAGTGCATAGCCCAATAGCATGCGCTGCAGACCAAAGCGCCAGGTATGTTGGCCGGTGGCGGGCAGTGCCAATGCTTCGACGCTGGCATCATCCAGCCCCCAGCGAATACCGGATTCCATCACCCAGCGACGCAGCAGGCGCAGACCGCTTTCATCCACCGAAAAGCGCTGCGCCAGCGCAGGGACTTCCAGCAGCGCCAGTACCTCTTCAGAAGCGAAACGGCTGTCCGGTAATGCCAGCACGCTCAGCAGGGCCAGAATCGCCGGATGTGCCTGGCTGGCGCGGCGATCCGAGATGGCAAACGGCAGATAACGATCCGCAGGCGCACTGGCAAACGCCGCCTGAATGAATGGCGCGTAGCTATCGATATCCGCCACCATCACGATGATGTCGCGCGGTTTAAGATCGGGATCGGCCTCCATCAGCGCCAGCAGATGATCCTGTAACACTTCCACTTCACGCTGAGCGCTATGACACACCTGCAGCGTGATGGTGCGATCGTCAGGATCGAGCACTCGTTTTTTGTGGCTGTTACCCAGTTCATCGGCGTGCAAACCGATCACGGCGTGGTCATCCAGGTTGAGCAGATCGGCTTGCAGACTGTGTAGCAGGCTGTCCTGCGGCATCTCAACAAAGGCATCAATATCGTTGGCGGCGGATTCCATCTGACTGAGCAGGAACAGGTTATCGCGCCCGAGTTTGCCCCAGGAGGCCAATAACGGATTGGTGAGTTGTTGCTCGCCGAGTTCGTTGAACAGCGTCGGTGCTGCTTCGGGATCGCGGAACAGCGGCTGTGCCTCTTCAGACTGCATGCGGCGACGCTTGCGGCTCTGCAATTTCGCGAGGAACGCGTAATCCTGAATATCGCCCCAGTAGTGGCGGCAGGGATTGGTAAACAGCAGATGAATATCGATATGGCGGCCGAGCGCTTCCAGCGCCTGCAAATACACGGGCGGCAACGCAGAGATACCACAAATAAACACGCGCTGCGGCAACCCCGCTGGTGCCGTCGTTGCCTGCTCCAGCGCGTGGATAAAGCGCGCATACAGGTTGGCACGGTGCCACATCGGCTGGCCCAATTGTTCGGTGAACGCCACCAGATCGCGCCACAGCGGGGCCTGCCACTGCTGGGCATCGCTCAAGCCGTCGATGAGTTCTCCGCGCTCCCAACTGTTGAGCCAATCAGAACGATACACCAGATACTGGTCAAACAGATCGGCAACGCGGGCGCTGAGTTGATACAGCTTGCGCTTGTCATCGTCTTCATTGAGGTAGTGACGCAACGGCTGAAACGCCTCCTGCTCCAGCAAGGTGGGCAAGCGATGCATCAATTTCCAGCTCATGCTGGCTTTGGTGAAAGCGCTCTCCTCTGGAATGCCGGGCAGCACTTTGACAAACATGTTCCAGATAAAGGTCGCAGGGAGCGGAAAGTCGATGTTCGCTGCAATACCAAAACTGTTTGCCAGTTCCATCTGCAGCCACTGCGCCATGCCGGGGCTCTGCACCAGCACCTGTTCGGCCGCGAACGCATCGTTCAGCGGCTGGTTTTCAATCAGAATACCTGCCAGATTTTTCAACAGATCAAGCTGATTGGAGTGGTAAACCCGGAACATAAATCTCCTTGAGAGGGAAAACAGCGCAGCCTGGTCACTCTACCCTGTATCGCTAACGATGCCTATCGCCGAGGTCACCTTAGTGACAATTGAGCTGAGCCAGGCTGGCGCTGCGCTGTTGCGAGCCCGTCACCGTGATGCGCTCCAGCACGCATCCTATGCCCACACTCTGCTGCTGACGCTCGATGTGCCAGCCCGCCACCTCACGCCCCAGCAAGGCTTGCCCGGCAACCTGCCACGCCTGGCGCTGCTGCCACTGTTGACTAAACCCTAAGGCCAGCGCTTGATGGTATTGCAACAGCGTGCTGATGGTCATCGCCAGCAGCAGCATCGCCACCAACGTTTCAGCCAGGCTAAAGCCCTGCTGATCCTTCCTGCGGCTGGCAGTGCTCCGGTTTAGACAATGGACAGTAGTCAATCCAGCCGTGCGCCTGGGGATGCAGCCGATGGCTGCGTGGCGAGACCCATTGCCAGAGGCGGAGTTCACTCTTTTCATCCTGACCCGATAACAGCGCATTACCCTCCTCCGTATATAATAAGCAGCTTAACCACTGGTGTAGGGACTGTTGCTGACATTGCCAACCGGACGCTGCAGGCCAACTCTGCATCAGCCCCCATTGCAGCGCAGCCTGTGCTTGCGCAAAATCTTGATGATACTGCTGTGTATCGGCCACCAGCACCATGCCCTGTGACAACTGCGTGCGCGTGGCATGAAGCGTCAGGCTGCCGAGCAGTAACAGCATCAACACCATGCCCAACGTACTGTTGCCGTACTGACTCATAAATTTCGTCCTTCAACCCAGTGCTCAACCTGCAGGCTTTGCGCACCCGCTCGACCCGTCAGATGGAGAACTAACCGGGTTCCCTGCCGCACCACGTTGAAATGCTCAATCGTGAGAAAAGCGGGATCGGTCAGACGCTCCCAACCGTTGCCGTTGCAGCTATCCACCGCGCGCTGCATTTCCAGTTGCCCACTGCGCAATCGATAGCCGTAAAAGTCACTGTCACTGCTGCCCACATCTTCCCAGCGTCCATTGCTGTTTTCATCCCAGCGCAGTAGGACACAGCTGCCACCAGCAGCGAGCGTGAGCGCCGGTCCACTGCATTGCCCGCGACAATATCCCGCGCGCTGTAACGCCTTTTGCAGCGTATGGGAAAGCTGCTGTAGCTCCTGTTGCAACTGCACACGCTGCTGCAGGCGCAGATTTTGTTCCAGCAGCAGCGGCAAGAACCGGCCCACGCTGACCATTAATATTGCCCCTACCGCCAGCGCAATCAGCATCTCCAGCAGGCTGAAGCCGGCCTCCGCTATTCGCACCCTTTTTCTCCCTCCTGACAGGCGCGAAGGCGTGCTCGTGCAGAGATAATCACCCGCCAGCGACCGACCGCGCTTTCAACCTCAATGCTGCCAGGCCGCGCCACGTCACGCCGCCCAAAGAAACCCGGCTCACCGATGATCGCGCTGAAGCGCACCCCGGTGTGCGGCGGCGCTAACCTCCAGCGTGAAGGCAGCTCACAGCCCTCCGGCGGTTTTACCCCCACGCCGAGGCAGCCACGTTCGCCGGGAATCAACCACAAATTGAGATCGCTATTATGCCAGTTCGCATGGGCGCGCAGCCGTAACAGAAAACCCTGTAATTGCTGCACGCTATCGCGCAGCTGCTGATGCTGCTGCCAGCGCTGCCAACTGTGCAGGGCGCCGAGGCTGAGTATGCCAGCGATCACCATCACCAATAGCAGTTCCGGCAAGGTGAAACCGAGGTTTGCGTGTTTGTTCATGGCGATAAAGATGCGCATCTTCACGGCGGGTAACAAGGCAACATCAAGCAGGATGGAAAGCATTGCGCAGGCTATTTTCGCGCGGTACATGAAGAGACAAATTTTTGTGAGGCGGAGGCAGATAACAGAGATAAAAAAGCCCCGCACAGTGGCAGGGCTTCAGGGTTGATGCGAGTAAATTTACACCGCGACTGGCGCTTTAATGGCCGGATACGGGTCGTAACCTTCGATCTCAAAATCTTCGAAGTTGTAGTCGAAGATAGAAGCAGGCTTACGCTTGATCACCAGCTTCGGCAGCGGGCGCGGCTCGCGCGTTAGCTGTAACTGCGCCTGCTCCAGGTGGTTGCTGTACAGATGAGTATCGCCACCGGTCCAGACAAAATCACCCACTTCCAGATCGCATTGCTGCGCCACCATATGCACCAGCAGCGCATAGCTAGCGATATTAAACGGCAGGCCGAGAAAGATATCGCAGGAGCGCTGATAGAGCTGGCAAGAGAGCTTGCCGTTCGCCACGTAGAACTGGAAGAACGCATGGCACGGTGCCAGCGCCATCTGGTCCAGCTCGCCCACGTTCCATGCCGATACAATGATGCGGCGTGAATCGGGATCGCGCTTCAGCTGCTCAATCACTTTGCTAATCTGGTCGATCTCTTCACCTGACGCACTGCCCCAGCTGCGCCACTGCTTGCCGTAAACCGGACCTAAATCGCCATTCTCATCAGCCCACTCGTCCCAAATCGTCACCTTGTTATCTTTCAGGTAGCTGATGTTGGTTTCGCCTTTCAGGAACCACAGCAGCTCATGAATGATGGAACGCAGGTGCACTTTCTTGGTGGTGACCAGGGGAAAACCGTCCTGCAAATTGAAACGCATCTGGTGGCCGAAAATCGACAGGGTGCCCGTACCGGTTCGGTCGGCTTTCTCTGCGCCTTCATTCAGCACATGTTGCATTAAATCCAGATACTGTTTCATTTTACCTCACGAGTTTGTTGCTGCGGACGACGACGGAACGCCCAGATCATCATAATCACACCGGCCAGAATCATCGGGATGGAGAGAATCTGCCCCATGCTGATGCCACCTTCAAACAGGCCCAGTTGGGCATCCGGCTGGCGGAAGAACTCAACGATGATGCGGAAAGCGCCATAGCCAATCAGGAACAGGCCAGAGACGCTGCCCATCGGGCGCGGCTTGCGAATAAACAGGTTGAGAATGATGAACAGCACGATGCCTTCGAGGAACAGCTCATACAGCTGCGAAGGATGACGCGGCAACACACCGTAAGTGCTCAGCAGCTGCTGATATTGCGGATTGTTCGCCGCCAGCGCGATATCTTCACTGCGCGACCCCGGGAACAGCATGGCGAATTTGAAGTTGGGATCGACACGGCCCCACAGCTCGCCGTTGATGAAGTTGCCGAGACGACCGGCACCCAAACCAAACGGAATCAGCGGAGCAATGAAATCGGACACCTGGAAGAACGTGCGTTTGGTACGGCGCGCAAACACCAGCATCACCACGATCACCCCGATCAAGCCACCGTGGAACGACATACCGCCATCCCAGACTTTGAACAGATAGAGTGGATTATCGAGGAACAGCGGCAAGTTATAGAACAGCACGTAACCAATACGGCCACCAAGGAACACGCCGAGGAAGCCCGCATACAGCAGGTTTTCCACTTCTTCTTTTTTCCAGCCGCTGCCGGGTTTGTTGGCACGGCGCACCGCCAGCCACATAGCAAATACAAAGCCCACCAGATACATCAAACCGTACCAGTGAAGCGAAATCGGTCCGATGGAGAAAATTACCGGATCGAATTGGGGAAACGAAATGTAGCCGTTAGTCATCTTTCACCATCGTTTTTTCTGCCCTGAAACGGGTCTGGCTAAGGGGTCATACCATAAAAGGCTGCGCATGATAGCACAGCCGCATTTCACAATTGCCGCGGAAATGTAAACGCTGTTAACGACCGCCGCGAATCAAACCGCCCAGTCCACGTCGCTCCATGAACGCGGATACCAGATGGCGCACTTCAGAAGCGGTATGCGCCGCCACGCCATTTTCACTGAGCTTTTGCGTTTCCTCGTGATCGAGGTGACGCAACAGATACTTCACGCGCGGAATGTTTTTGCCGTTCATGCTGAGATGGTGATAACCCATGCCCACCAGCAGCGCCACGCACATTGGATCACCCGCCATTTCACCACACAGGCAGAGTTCCAGTTTGGCCTGGCGGGCTTCATGGGCAATGCTTTGCAGCGCGCGCAGCATCGCCGGATGCAGAGGATCGTAGAGATTCGCCACCCGGGTATTGTTGCGATCCACCGCCAGCAAATACTGCGTCAGATCGTTGGTGCCAACGGAGATAAAGTCCACACGATCCGCCAGATGCGGGATCATAAATAGCATGGAAGGCACTTCGATCATCACGCCAATACGCGGCTTCGGGATCACATAACCCAGCATCTCTTCCACTTCACGACCGGCACGATCGATCAGACGACGCGCATCGTCGATCTCATCGATATGGCTGATCATCGGCAGCAGAATGCTGAGATTGCCTGATGCCACGTTCGCACGCAGCATGGCGCGCACCTGCACCAGGAAGATTTCTGGCTGGTCGAGCGTCAAACGAATGCCACGCCAGCCGAGGCAAGGATTCTCTTCACTGATCGGCATGTAAGGCAGCTGTTTATCCGCGCCGACATCCAGCGTACGCAGCGTCACCGGCTTATCGTAGAACAGTTGCAGCATGCCTTGATATTGCGCGACCTGCTCCTCTTCCGACGGAAACCCGTTGTGCAGCATAAACGGAATCTCTGTGCGGTACAGGCCGATGCCATCCACCCAGTTATCCAGCTTCTGTTCATGCTCAGGGCTCAGGCCCGCGTTCAGCATCACCTGCACCCGTTCGCCGCTTTTCAGCTCGCCGGGTTGCTCCACCACACCTTCAGCCATTTTGCTCAGCGCGTTTTCTTCGCTGATCAAACGCTGATACTCCTGCACCAACACGGGTTCAGGATCGATTAACAACTCGCCGCGGTAGCCATCGACAATCAGCAGGCGTTTGTTGAGCTGTGCAGGGATGATATCCGCACCCATGACGGTGGGAATGCCCATCGCGCGCGTTAGAATGGCCGCATGGGAATTGGCCGCACCGTCGCGTACCACCACACCGGCTAAACGCTCCGGTGGCAGCTC